>CAWDXE010000004.1:0-500882 GCA_963806185.1 uncultured candidate division Zixibacteria bacterium | reverse complement strand
ACTAACATCGAATGACGCTGCTTTTGTGTTTCGCCACTTGAGTGATCCCAGCGTTACCAAATACCTAATGGATGAGCCGCCTCTAACTGTGCTTTCACAAGCTCAGGAGATTATTGATTTCTATAGAGATCCGGAATCAAAAACCCGCAATCGATGGGGCATAGAACTAAAGAGTGACTCGCAGTTAATTGGCACTTGTGGCTTCCACAAATGGGATAAGCGGTATTTCCGCGCAGAGATCGGCTGTGACCTGGATCCCAGCTTCTGGGGGCAGCATATCATGACCGAGGCGCTCGAGGTTGTCATTAGAAACGGTTTCGAGGCGATGGGATTGAATCGAATTGAGGGTTTAGTCTATACTGAAAACGTTCGTTCGGAGAAATTGCTTCAGAGGCTGGGGTTTCAGAAGGAAGGCATTCTTCGGGATTACTTTTGTTTGAATGGCACATTCTATGACCATTTCTTGATGTCCCTGCTGAAGTCGGATTGGAATCGCTAGCAGGTGTACACCATATTGCAGCAGCGCCTGCGCTCCTGCTTGATGGTGTTCCTCGTTTGTGCGTGGCGGACGCCCTCGTCCGCCAAGTAAGGAAAAGCCCATTCGTGGCATACGAGGGTGTATGCCACGCACTTAAATCTTGGTTGAGTCTCCATCACACAAGATAGATTTTGTTTGACGGTTGAATGCTAGAGAGTTAGTCTTAGCGGTAACTTTGAGGAAGGCGACCGCCGTTTCACGTTACAAGAAGATCCGTCGGTCAATTTGCCAGCGTGAGGAGTAACAAAGTGCTTATTACGAGATTGTTTGTAAAAGTGGCCTTTTTGGGAAATTCGATCACGAAATTAGGATACCCAAGGGCCAACGGATCACCTTGATATTTGCGCCGAATGGTTATGGCAAAACAACAATCTTAAAGATGATAGACGGGCTGTTCAACGGAGATATGGATTTCCTTCGCCGAGTACCCTTCGAGAAGTTTCGCATTGAATTCTCTGACGGTAGTTTTTTGCAAATTGCGAAAGAGCAATACGGACCGCCAAAAATTGACTTAGGAGATGAGCGTGAACACGCTAAATTCCTCACATTTTCAAACAATACGCAACAATTCCGCGAGTCCGAGTGGCTTGTAACAAATTTCGGCGAGAACCGTCACGAGCTAGACAGAGCTATTTCAAGACGGTTTCCGGGAATTCGGCGTACAGGACCAGAAAGTTGGCAGAGCCTTCGATCTAGAGAACATACAGCACGTTTGAGATGATCGAGCGAGTCCTTCAACACTCGAGCTCGCGGCCGCGATTCCTCCATTACCCGGATTGGATTCAGTTGTTTTCTCAATCTCTAACCGTGAGGATGATCCGTACACAACGATTAAGCGTACCGCAAGAGCCGCCTTCGACGCCCACTGCTCACACCGAATCTAGGAGCGATGAACTAGCAGTAGAGTTGTACGCGCGAGAACTTGCTCAAAAAATTCAGGACACTTTGACTGAATATGCGTCATTTTCAGCCAAACTTGACCGAAGCTTTCCCACGCGGCTTCTGAGTCACCGGAACATGGAGACACAGCCAAGAGATATTCTACTCCGATTGCGCCAGAATGAAGAGCGTCGGGCCCAGCTAATTGAGGCGGGACTGCTTGACAAGGAACAGGAGGTCCTGCTTCCTGAGTTGAGCCAAATCGCCTCCCCAGAACTTCGCGTGCTCGACGT
This sequence comes from uncultured candidate division Zixibacteria bacterium, assembly GCA_963806185.1. Lineage (GTDB taxonomy): Bacteria > Zixibacteria > MSB-5A5 > GN15 > FEB-12 > CAWDXE01. The sequence goes on along the minus strand of CAWDXE010000004.1, from coordinate 499,172 downwards.
TTTTGCGCAGGATGCGGAGCTTAAGCTCCGCGTTTTCAATAGGCTATGGGGGCAGATTGATGCCTTCTTAAACAGTATCAACTCTCGATTCCTATACAAGACAATGTATGTTAATCGTAAGGAAGGGTTTTCATTTAAGCTTGATACCGGGGAGGCGCTATCTGCGCATCAGCTCTCCTCAGGAGAACAACACGAATTGGTCATGCTATATGAATTTCTATTTCGTGCTAAGCAGGATTCGCTGGTTCTAATCGACGAGCCAGAGATTTCCTTGCATGTAACTTGGCAGAGACAATTTCTAGCGGATCTCGAAAAGATCACCAAACTTTCGCAATTCTGCGTCCTCATTGCGACACATTTTCCATCGATCATTGATGACCGATTTGACCTCGCGGTAGAACTTCAGGGACCAACCAGTGAGCAAATTCCTTACTCCAAGTTACCTCGCGAATGAAATAATGACTAGTCGGCGCTCGATGACGGGCGCCATCTTGTTAGTAGAAGGCGCAGATGACAAGAGGGTTCTCAGTGACCATTGCCATGTCCAGCGGCGATCCATCTTCGCATCAGAGGGTAGGAATGACCTAGTTCTTGCTCTTATCGAGATCAAGAAACGCAATGTACGCGGTGTATTAGGGATCGCCGATGCCGATTTCTCAAGGTTGGATGGCTCTTTGATTTCACTCCCGAACCTCATCTATACGGATGGCCACGACCTTGAGGGTCTTTTTTTCAGCTCTCGTGCAGTACTCAAAACTCTCAATCACTTTGGCAGCCTCGACAAGATCCTGCAAATTGAATCTAGGGCAAAAAAACGTATCGCTGCAGTGCTGTACGATCTCGCATATCCGATCGGACTGATGCGCTACCTTTCACTTCGCGACAAGATCAATTTGGACTTCGATAAAATGGAAGTCTCTCATTTTTTCGAATTGGGCAATACCCGCGTGCGACGTATCAGCAATGATTGAACACTTGAAAGAACTAAGTCCACAGAAGCCTTTGTTGAACGCAGCAACGGTATTGAGCGAAATCATGTCTTTGAAAGCTCTGAAGTGGGATCCCATGCAAGTATGTCTTGCGGACATGACCTGGTGGCGATATTATCGAATGGGCTTACAGGCTCGATGGGAAATCACAGGCATCAGGAGGTCGCTCCGCCAATCGTATCACGCGTGCTGGGCGCTTCCTTCGAGACATCCGAATTTGACTCCACTCGGCTCGCCCGCGAAATTGCGCAATGGGAATGCGCCAACCCAGGATTTTCCGTTTTCGGCCGACCGTAGAGTTTTCAACAAAAAACCCCTCAACCATTTCTGATCGAGGGGTTTATTTACCCCGGCAGCTTTCTACTCTCCCACACCCTCTCAGGTGCAGTACCATCGACGTTGACAGGCTTAACTTCTGTGTTCGGAATGGGAACAGGTGTGACCCTGTCGCTATCGCCACCGAGAATATTTGTCATAGGTCAGCTGATAAGAACATCAGGATCGTTCCGCTGTCATGCTCACCGGCTGCACAGGTGCGATTCCAGCGAGATCATCTTAGGTAGAAATTTATACGATTAAGCCGCACGACCTATTAGTATCACTCGACTGAACGTATTGCTGCGCGTACATCTGTGACCTATCAACCTGGTCATCTTCCAGGGGTCTTTAGAGGCTTTCGCCTGGGAAATCTTATCTTGGAGTGGGCTTGGTACTTAGATGCTTTCAGCACTTATCCCTTCCCAACGCAGCTACCCTGCGATGCAGTTGGCGCCACAACAGGTGCACCGGAGGTTGGTTCAACCCGGTCCTCTCGTACTAAGGTCAAATCTCCTCAAGTTTCCTGCGCCCGTATCAGATAGGGACCGAACTGTCTCACGACGTTCTAAACCCAGCTCACGTACCACTTTAATTGGCGAACAGCCAAACCCTTGGGACCTTCTCCAGCCCCAGGATGTGATGAGCCGACATCGAGGTGCCAAACCCCCTCGTCGATATGAACTCTCGGAGGAGATAAGCCTGTTATCCCCAGAGTACCTTTTATCCGTTGAGCGACGGCATTTCCATACACAACCGCCGGATCACTAAGACCTGCTTTCGCACCTGCTCGACTTGTAGGTCTCGCAGTTAAGCTCCCTTGTACCTTTACGCTCTAAAGCCGATTACCACCCGGCTTGAGGGAACCATTGCGCGCCTCCGTTACAATTTGGGAGGCAACCGCCCCAGTTAAACTACCCACCTGACACTGTCTCTGAGCCCGATATACGGGCTCGAGGTTAGATATCCGATAGCATAAGGGTGGTATTTCACCGGTGACTCCACCGACCCTAGCGGGCCAGCTTCAACGTCTCCCACCTATGCTACACACACGGTACCAAACACCAATGTCAGGCTATAGTAAAGGTTCACGGGGTCTTTCCGTCCCGATACGGGTAAGCGGCATCTTCACCGCTGCTACAGTTTCACCGGGGCCCATGTTGAGACAGTGCCGCAATTGTTATACCATTCGTGCAGGTCGGAATTTACCCGACAAGGAATTTCGCTACCTTAGGACCGTTATAGTTACGGCCGCCGTTTACTGGGGCTTCAATTCAATGCTTCGCCTTGCGGCTGACATCTCCTTTTAACCTTCCAGCACCGGGCAGGTATCACTCCCTATACGTCGTCTTATTAGACTTAGCAGAGACATGTGTTTTTAGTAAACAGTCATCGCGGCCATTTCTCTGCGGCCACTTTCGGCTTCATACGCAGGTATGTCACCTACTCAGGGCACTCCTTTTCCCGAAGTTACGGAGTTAATTTGCCTAGTTCCTTAACATGAGTTATCCCGAGCACCTTAGGATACTCTCCTCGCCTACCTGTGGCGGATTGCGGTACGGATTGCAGAGCAACTCGCATAGAGGTTTTTCTTGGCAGTCTGCTTAGGGTCAGTTCTGATCTAGGATCACCCCATCACCTCTCGATGTTAGGACCGTGGATTTACCTGCGATCCCCATCTACGGGCTTAGACCGGCACAACCATCGCCGGCTGACCTTTCACTTCTGCGTCACCCCATAGCTCAAACGTCTCTCCACAAGTACAGGAATATTTAGCCTGTTTTCCATCGTCTACGCCTTTCGACCTCGACTTAGGATCCGACTAACCCTGGGAGGTTTAGCCTTGCCCAGGAAACCTTAGGCTTACGGTGTGCAAGTTTATAGTCTTGCATTATCGCTACTCGTTCCGACATAATCTCTTGTCTCACGCTCCAGCACAGCCTCGCGATCGACCTTCGATGCTGCAGACAATGCTCCCCTACCGCTCGCTCTTGCGACGAACCCAGAGCTTCGGTGTCATGCATAGTCCCTTGAATTATCGGCGCGGAATCACTAGACTAGTGATCTGTTACGAACTCTTTAAATGATGGCTGCTTCTAAGCCAACATCCTAGCTGTTTAAGTAATTCCACATCCTTTACCACTTAGCATACATTTGGGACCTTAGCTGCTGGTCTGGGTTGTTTCCCTTTTGGCGATGAAGCTTATCCCTCACCGCCTGACTCCCGGAGAACATCTTACGGCATTCGGAGTTTGATTGGGTTTGGTAGCCTTGTAGGGCCCCTAGCCCATTCAGTGCTCTACCTCCGCGAAACTCATATCCGAGGCTAGCCCTAAAGCTATTTCGAGGAGAACCAGCTATTTCCAAGTTTGATTGGCCTTTCACCCCTATGCACAGTTCATCACCCAGCTTTTCAACACTGGTGGGTTCGGACCTCCAGCTCGTTTTACCGAACTTTCATCCTGACCATGCATAGATCACTTGGCTTCGGGTCTACTCCGTGCCACTAATCGCCCTATTCAGACTCGCTTTCGCTACGGGTGCGTGAGTGTTTCACTTACCCTTGCGACACAGAAGTAACTCGCCGGATCATTATTCAATAGGCACGCCGTCAGTCCAGACGTCTCCGAAGAGACTCTTTTCCTCCGACCGCTTGTAAGCACACGGTTTCAGGTACTATTTCACTCCCCTCTCGGGGTACTTTTCACCTTTCCCTCACGGTACTGGTTCACTATCGGTCACAGATGAGTATTTAGCCTTACCAGATGGTCCTGGCAGATTCGGACAGGATTCCACGTGTCCCGCCCTACTTGGGAGACTCGACGGAAGCCATCATGCATTTCGATTACGGGGCTGTCACCCTGCTCTGGCCGATCTTTCCAGACCATTCATCTATACAGTATGGTTTGTAACTTCCTGGTCCGACTGACATCGGACCATTCGGTTCCCACGACCCCGGAGGCACAACACTGTCAGGTTTTAACGTGCCGACCGGTTTAGGCTGTTCCCCGTTCGCTCGCCGCTACTAAGGGAATCACTAGTTGTTTTCTTTTCCTACAGGTACTTAGATGTTTCAGTTCCCTGCGTTTGCTTCCGCCGCCTATGTATTCAGCGGCCGGATGACCAGGCATGACCCTGGCCGGGTTGCCCCATTCGGAGATCTCCGTCTCAAAGGTTGTTTGCACCTAAACGGAGCTTATCGCAGCTTACCACGTCCTTCATCGCCTATCTGTGCCAAGGCATCCACCGTGTGCTCTTAGTAGCTTAATCGAAAACCTACATTACCTAAATAGAGCATCTTCACTGCTGCGCTGTCTGCGCAGCCTGTTGGAAGATACCCGTGACGTATTTCTTTACATAAGCCAACTATGAAGTTGTCAAAGAACAGCTGGTTCCGCTCGGAGCGGAACGAAATTTTCTGTCCGCCTCAAGCGTCGAGGAGTCCATATTCTGGAGATGACCGGGATCGAACCGGTGACCTGTGGCTTGCAAAGCCACCGCTCTCCCAACTGAGCTACATCCCCGCACCCATTTTTCAAATGGGCCTAAGTGGAGTTGAACCACTGACCTCGCGCTTATCAGGCGCGCGCTCTAACCAACTGAGCTATAGGCCCAATGGCCACCGAGCCGATGCTCGCCTGATGGCGCGAATATATTTATGTAAATAGCCAACTGAAGACAAGGGAAATTCGTCAATGTGTCGCTCGACCTCGGAAGGTCCTCAATCCGTAAGGCGTGACGAGATCACACCGTAGCTCCTTAGAAAGGAGGTGATCCAGCCACAGCTTCCGCTACGGCTACCTTGTTACGACTTAGCCCCAGTCGTCAGTATCACCTTAGGCGTCGCCATCCTTGCGGTTAGGCAAACGACTTCGGGTGCTCCCAACTTCCGTGGCTTGACGGGCGGTGTGTACAAGGCCCGGGAACGTATTCACCGCTGCCTGCTGATCAGCGATTACTAGCGATTCCACCTTCATGGAGTCGAGTTGCAGACTCCAATCTGAACTGAGGCCGGTTTTGGGGATTAGCTCCACCTCGCGGTCTTGCAACCTTCTGTACCGGCCATTGTAGTACGTGTGTAGCCCTGGATGTAAGGGCCATGAGGACTTGACGTCATCCCCACCTTCCTCCGGCTTGTCACCGGCAGTCTCCATAGAGTGCCCAGCGTAACCTGATGGCAACTATGGACGAGGGTTGCGCTCGTTGCGGGACTTAACCCAACACCTCACGGCACGAGCTGACGACAGCCATGCAGCACCTGTGCACGGACGCCCGAAGAGAGAGGCCGGCTTTCACCGGCTGTCCCGTGCATGTCAAACCCAGGTAAGGTTCTGCGCGTTGCTTCGAATTAAACCACATACTCCACCGCTTGTGCGGGCCCCCGTCAATTCCTTTGAGTTTCAATCTTGCGATCGTACTCCCCAGGCGGGGTACTTAATGCGTTAGCTGCGGCACCGGAGGGGTCGATACCTCCGACACCTAGTACCCATAGTTTACCGCTTGGACTACCAGGGTATCTAATCCTGTTTGCTCCCCAAGCCTTCGCGCTTTAGCGTCAGTATCAGTCCAGAGAGCCGCCTTCGCTACTGGTGTTCTTCCAGATATCTACGCATTTCACCGCTACACCTGGAATTCCACTCTCCTCTCCGGTACTCAAGACCAACAGTATCAAATGCAGGCTCTGAGTTAAGCTCGAGAGATTTCACATCCGACTTGAAGGCCCGCCTACGCGCCCTTTACGCCCAGTAAATCCGAACAACGCTTGTCCCCTCCGTATTACCGCGGCTGCTGGCACGGAGTTAGCCGGGACTTCCTCTGTGGGTACCGTCAGGTGCAAGGCAGTTACTACCTGCACGTTTCTTCCCCACCGACAGGGTTTTACAATCCGAAAACCTTCATCACCCACGCGGCGTTGCTGCGTCAGACTTTCGTCCATTGCGCAATATTCCCTACTGCTGCCTCCCGTAGGAGTCTGGGCCGTATCTCAGTCCCAGTGTGGCCGATCACCCTCTCAGGCCGGCTATTCATCGTAGCCTTGGTGGGCCGTTACCCCGCCAACAAGCTAATGAGACGCGGACTCATCTATTCACGACAGGTTGCCCCGTCTTTAAGAGTCAGTCGATGCCGACTCGACACATGTTATCCGGTATTAAGCCTTCTTTCGAAGGATTATCCCAGATGTACAGGCAGATTATCCACGTGTTACTCACCCGTTCGCCACTTTACTCACCCAACCGAAGCCGGGCTTTCTCGTTCGACTTGCATGTATTAAGCACGCCGCCAGCGTTCGTTCTGAGCCAGGATCAAACTCTCCGTAAATATTACAGATTCGTTCTTTAGCTCATTTACTTATTCTGACATGAATAAACACGTCATTCAATTTACTGAAAAGATCACAAGGTCGTCTTGCGACGACATTGGACCCGCGACATAAAGACAAGTCCACACTTGTCTTCAGCGTGGCTATTTAGTTGTCAAAGATCCGTGTCTGGTCGAAAAAAAACCTGCCGACATTGCTTATCGGCAGGCGCGTATTCTAACCTGGCGATTCGCCTCTGTCAAGTCTTTTTTCTCTGGGCTGCTATCATTTTATTTCTTCAGCCACTTCCGTCGCCCGGGTCACCCCTGACGACTCCCCGGCTCTTTCCAACGCTCTCGATACCAAATGGTTCCGGAATACTGAGCGTTGTCTTTCTGTCGGGATTTCAAAGCTACGCCTTTAGCCCGAACATGTCAAGTCCCCGTTCGCATATTTTCTGCACTTTGCGTGAATATTATGTGCCGGGTAGTGGCCGGCTGACCCCAATGCCCTTCCGCAGACCACACTTCACTCATTACCAATTGTCACACAACAGATTACGGCTCACGTGCGCCGGCCGCAACCGAACATTGGATCGAGCCCACCGTTCGTTGTCTCTATTTATGTAGGCACAATATCTAATGCGGGAATCTCGCCTGCCCACACCCTGTCGGCCGCTCCTGATCCCCCGGCTGGTGCCCCTGAAAAGGTCAAATGCCAACGACCGAGCTGGACCGCCGCCTCTTCCCCGCCCTATCGCGCCGCTCGCCTCCATATTATCCTTGACAAGATTGATCCATTTACGATATTCTATCAGGTCTACGCCAAGTGCGCCCGACCGCTGTACTCACGTGAATTTCTTACTGATGCCGGGCAGCACTGTTCAGACAATTGAAGAGAAGCGCTACATATACTGACACGCGATCCGGGCACGCCGGCTTTGCCTGCTTAAGGTTCGTGAGTCCGAACGATCACCAGGAGAGTCAAATTGCTATGAACAACTCCTCACGCATTGTCGCGATTGTCGCCGTCGCCATCCTGATTGGCGGAAACATGGTTGACGCCAGGGAGAAGGGCGAGCGCATGAATGCCGTCCCCCGGGCAATCACGCCGAAATCCGCGACAACGTCTTCTGCGCCTGCAGCGTCAGGAGTCCTACCGACGCCCGCCGGGCAAACGCTCGCTCCTGACCAGCAACCGGTTCTGCCGGAGGTCACGGCAGCGCCGCCCGAGGCAGAGGCGGTCAGTACCCCTCTCAGCGGTGAACAGATTAAGTGGCAGGTTATCTCGGCCGGCGGCAACCGCGGCACGTCGACGAACTACGTACTCAATGCGACGGTCGGCCAGACGGCGGCCGGATTGAGTGCCTCCACAAGTTACAAAGTGAATGCGGGTTACTGGCAGAACTTCGGCTCCGGGTGCTGCATAGCGACGGTTGGCAATGTCGACTGTTCGCCGCTCGACGCGGTGGATATCGGCGACCTGACCTCGCTCATCAACAATCTTTTCATCACGTTTGCCCCGCTTTGCTGCGCGAGTGAGGCCAATTGCGACGGTGATCCCGGCAACAACGTCGACATCGGCGATCTGACGGCGCTGATCAACAATCTGTTTATTACTTTTGCGCCTTTGCCGAGCTGTCAGTAATCTCCTGCTTGGTGCGATGAAATTTTGAGAACCGGTTGACCGAGAGTCGACCGGTTTTTTTTGTTACCGGCCGCACGGATTGAGCGGTCAGGCACTCTCTGTAACAGGGACCTAATCACCAGACTACTGCCAAATACTCGCCGTGACGCCGCACACGGGCCGAAATTAACCTGTGGTGGCCTTCGCCTCTCGTCGGGCGACAGCCATCAAGACCAAAAGGAGAGGCTCGATGAAAGCCAAAATTGTAACGACGGTCGGCCTTGTGGTGTTCGTCACGGGAACAGTCGCGTGGGCTTTTTCTGGTGGTCCGCCGGACGCCGTGACAGGAGGACCCGGAGAAGGGTTGTGCACCAATTGCCACCTTACCAATCCCGCAAATGCGCCGGGCGGGTCAATGTCATTAGGCGGGCCGTTGACGTATACGGCCGGAGATACGGTGGATATTACCATTGATCTCGCCAGAACCGGTCAAAGTCGCTGGGGCTTCGAGATGACCGTGCTGGATGCCGCTAATAATCCGGTCGGAAATTGGATCAACGCGGATCCGCTCCGCACGCAGATATCTTTGCCGCCGAGTGGGCGCAAATATGTGAAGCACACCGCGGCGGGGACTAATCCCGGTGTCGCGAATCAGGCGCCCGGCTGGATAGTCAAATGGGCGGCCCCGTTGACGGCAGGAAGCGGAGCTATAACCTTTTATGCGGCCGGCAACGCCGCCAACAATAACGGGTTTAACACCGGCGATTTCATCTATACGACCAGCGTCACAATGACGGAGGTGATCGTCCCCCACCCGCCCGTCCTGGCGTCAATCGGCTCAAAAAGTGTGATCATTGGCAATACACTTCAATTCACGATAACTGCGAGTGATCAGGATGGTACCATTCCGAATCTGGTGGCGGCCCCATTGCCGGCGAACGCGGGTTTCACCGATAATGGCGATGGCACCGGCGACTTCACGTTCACTCCGGACGGCAGCCAGGTTGGCGAGTTCTTCATTACTTTTTCGGCCTCGGATGGCGCTTTGAGTGATGACGAAATCGTGAAGGTCACGGTGACAGACGGCAGTTGCTGTATTGCAACAGTCGGCAACGTGGATTTCGACTCTTCGGACGCTGTTGATATCGGCGATCTGACTGCTCTAATCGATAATCTGTTTCTCACCTTCACGCCGCTTGCCTGCCCGGGGGAGGCAAACTGCGACGGCGATGCCGGGAATAACATCGATATCGGCGATCTCACGGCTTTGATTGACAACCTTTTCTTGAACTTCACGCCCCTCCCCTCCTGCCAATAAATCTCAAGTCGAGTAACAGCTTAGCCCCTGTCGGCCGGAATTGCCGGCAGGGGTCATTTTTGATGACACGTTTTGGGGTGAATCTTTTTGTCGAGTCAGCGATCTAAGTTGTTATATTCAGGGCAGGGACAGAAAGGATGATAACGCATGCTCGTCATTACTGATAGCGCCAGTGAAGAATTGAAGAAGGTTTTTGATTTCGAACCCAATAAGAAGAACAATCTCATCATTTTCTTCCAGGGTTTCGGGTGAAGCGGCCCCTCGCTGGGAATGGCTCTGGAAGAGTCAATCGACGGTTTGGAGAAGTTGGAGTCGAACGGGGTTATTGCCTGGATTGATCCCCGGGTAAATGAGTACATTACGCAGTTGGGGGATATCAATATCGACTATGTCACCCGAGAGTTTGGCAGCGGCTATGTGATATCAGCCGGTAAGCCATCGGGCAATTGCGGGACCGGTGGTGGTTGCAGCAGTTGCACCTGAGAACCGTAGTCGTTAAGCTGGTTCTGCCCAATTGACCTAGCCGTGCACGCGGGCGGCGACGACGCAGTCAAAAGCCTTGACACTCTGAAGCAAACGGGTATTTTGCCGGTCGCGATGCCGGGGTAGCTCAGCTGGTTAGAGCGCCAGTCTGTGGAACTGGAAGTCGGCAGTTCGAACCTGCCCCCCGGTATTTCTTTCATTGTCATCCACCAGAAGGCCAAATCAGTATTCCCGCCATTCACGCAGTGCGAATGGCCTTTCCCGTTATGGTTTCCCTCAAGAAAAGACCCGGCCGGTTTGCCTGAATGACAATATCCTTCTCATCGCGCTCACGCAATCCGAGCGCCGGGCACGCGATTGGCGCACGAACTGCTCTCTGACCGCATTTTGACCGTTTCCCTACTTCGTTGCCTTCCTGAAACCCTGAGGAACTTCGAACTCGGCCGATGGGATCGGATCCGCCGTGATCGAAGTTACCGTCGTCGTCATATGGAACAGATAAGGTGATTTACCACCGTCTCCCTCTGCCGGCGCGGCCTCTTCCTTCTTCGCATCCTTCTTCTTGCCAAATAGCCCACCCAGCTTCTTCAATCCCTTCCCCTTGAGATCAGTTGGGTTCGATGGTTTTTCCGCTTCTTTCGCCTGCGCTTTGTCTTCAGCCTCCGCCTTTTTCAGCGAATCCTCCATCTGTGCGAAAACAGAGTCAAGACCTTCCGGCTGGATTGTGACGATGCTCAAAAGCGGCATACCCTCGATGTCTTTCGTCTTCTCGTAGACGACCTTCGGATCGACTCCGAAGCCCTTCAGGGCCTGTTCCATCCCACCCTTCTGCTGATTGTTCATACCGAGTTTCTCGCCGAGCGAACGCTGGTAGTTCTGATATTCCTGATAACCGGGCACATCTTTAGCCAGCCAGAGATCCATTTCCATCTTCATCGTCTCCGACTTGCCTGAAGTTGTATCCGTGCCCGTAAACAACATAGTTACAATCACCTCACTGGCAGAATATCCGGCGATAGTCTTGACCTTACCGGTCTTGTCGATTTTCACTTCGGTGGTAAACTTGACAGAGTCGGCATCGCTCTTACCCTGCTTGGCCTTCTCCTTTTGCACCTCCTGCGCGCCCTTCGCGAACATGGCTTTCATGTCGGCAAAAGTCAGTTCTGTGTATTCCTTTTCCTTGAAGTCGATATCCCAGAACAACTCTTTGTCGAGACGGGTGATCTCGGCCGTTCGTTGAAGCTTCCCGCCCCCCATCAACTTCATGACCTTGTTGGTCATCTTCATTTCCGAGACAGTCTTGGATTTGTCGCCGGAGATCAGAAGCTCGTGAGTCCCCTGCATATCCATGACGCCACCCATTCCCTTGTTCTCGACCGTCGATTTGACCGTCGTATCGGCGATGGCCGGCAATGCTATGCAGAACAGCGCGGCGGTGATCGCCAGAACCGATGTGATTTTCATGATAACCTCCATGTTCGCCCAAGCGCGAGCCTTGATGTTTTACGAGATTGGTAAACGACCACCGGATTTTCCGGTAACCTTGCGTCGGCTAAGTGCTAAAGGCTACCTGTTGGGTCCGCAAAGATCAAGTCGAATCTGGAATTCTTACAGGCAAGCAATAATGAGCCCCTTTTTGCTATACAGCCGCCTGTGACGACCCTCCATTTGTTAGAGGAGCCAAGACCGAAGCCATACAAAAGCACTCCTGATATCTATCCAAAAAAATGGGCCTGCCGGTATTCGTTATCACGAAGAGTAATTGACATATTCTGTGCTCACTATACTTTGATATTAGTACTTACCAAACGGTCACGTGGAGGATACATGAAGTTCGGGCGCACACTTCTCCGTAGTTATGCCCTGCCGACAACGATCGCGTTTCTGGCACTGGCCTTTGTAGCAGTGTCAGGTGTCAAAGGCGAGGTTGCCTCCCAGGAGGAAATGCAGCAGGTTTGTCAGAACTGGCTCACCCAACAGGTGGCATTCACCGGAGCTTGGGCCGGAGAGTCAAATCCGCAAATAATCACGTCCAATGACATATACTCGGGCGACACGGTGGTGGCGAGATGGTTTGACATCGCACCTCGGGGGTTTGTTCTTGTACCGGTCCTCAAGGAAATGTCGCCGGTGAAGATGTATTCGGACGAGACGAATCTGGACAGCTTACAGGAGGGAGGCGTGATTGCCATGATCAGCGAGTCCTTCTCGCTCCTTTATGGCGATTATGTCCGGCAGTTTGGCAGTCTCGAGGCGCCGCAACCGCCTGCCGGTGACGCGGTATTCAGTAGACAGCACCGGGCACACTGGGACGAACTTCTGATCAGCAATGACCAATTCAAGGCGCGCATGTTCGCCAAGAAGATGCCGTTCGCATCAGTAGGCCCACTTACGACTACCGGCTGGAAACAACGGGCACCTTATAATAACCTGTGTCCAGTGGGTGACAGCGGCAAAACGACGGTCGTCGGCTGTGTGGCTACGGCGGCGGCGCAAATCATGAAATACTGGAATTGGCCGACGACGGGTGTCGGCAGTCACACCTACACCTGGGCAGGCGACAATTCCTGCGGCGGCTCGACGCCAAGCCAGGATTTGACCGCTGATTTCTCCGATCCGTATGACTGGGCCAATATGCCGGATTCCTGTCCCGGTGGCTGCACGACGGTACAGCAGGCGGCGCTGGCTGAGTTGTCATACGAAGTGGGGGTGGCGTTTGATATGGATTACGGAAGTTGCGCCTCCGGGGCGTATACGAGTATCGCACCAGAGGTATACACGAACTACTTCAGATACGCACCTGACGCACGCAAGGAATACCGCAGTCTGCACGACTTGTCCGGGTGGTTCTCCCTTATTCAGGAGGAAATCAATGCCAGCCGGGTCATTCTGTATACTATCAGCCGACACGCAATTGTGTGCGACGGCTGGCGCGACAGCAATGGCAAGCCTGAATTTCACATGAACTATGGATGGGGAGGCACCGCGACAGCGTGGTACGTGCTCGACAGCCTGTATTGTTACTGGGAGCCGAACAATCATTGTCCGGCGGATATCGAATCTATGACGACTCACCTGCACCCTCTCAACACACCCTACTTGGAGCGTCATGCCAGCACGTTGACCGAATTCAACGGAAATGGGGATGGGCACGCTGAGGCCGGCGAAACTGTCGACCTGACCGTCACACTGGGTAATACGGGCCTCGATGCTACGGGTATCTCAGTTTCGGTGACGTCGTCCGACCCGTATGTTACCGTTATTAATCCTACAGCAAATTACAATGATATCCCCTGGCGGGGTGAAGGGACATCGCTGACTCCCTTCAGGCTGCAATTTGCTCCAGGATGTCCGGATCCGCATACAGCGCTGGTGGCGCTCAACATCGTGGCGGCTGGAGGGTACTCTTCGGCCGACACTATCCTGCTGTTTGCCGGCAATACCGCCGGGTTGACTGAGGATGCAGAAAGCGGGCAGGGGTACTGGTCACACCAGACGCCAACACCGGCCTTCATCGATCAGTGGCATCTCGAGACCAATCGGGTCCACGGAGGCACGCAGAGCTGGAAAATGGGCGGCGCCGGTAGCGGCTCGTATGCAAACATGGTGGACGCCTGGCTCATCTCTCCTCCATTTCTCCTGCCGAGCGATCCGCAACTGAAGATGTGGCACTGGATGGCCGCCGAAATATTCGATGACACGACAGCCTGGGACGGCGGCGTGGTGATGATCTCCTCCGATGGTTACAACTGGACGCAATTGACCCCCGATGGCGGATACCCATATCGCGTGGTTGATGTGACGGACGGCAATTTCGCGCCCCTGACTCCGTGTTTTTCAAACCAACAGGCGTGGACACTGGAGACGTTTGATCTGGCCGGCCATAGTGGAGTGGTGCAAGTCGCCTTCCGGTTTGCCTCCGACGGCGCCACGGTGGAGGAAGGGTGGTACGTCGATGACGTCGCAGTGGCCGGTGCCGGCTGCTGTGTTGGCCTGACCGGAAATGTTGACTGTGGGGCAGGTGATGGCGTCGATATCGGCGACCTGACGGTGCTGATCGACAATCTGTTCATCAGTTTCACGCCGTTGTGCTGCAAGGAAGAAGCTAATTGCGACGGGGACGCAGGCAACCAGGTCGACATCGGCGACCTGACGAACCTAATCGACAATCTGTTTATCAGCTTCCAGGCTCTGCCCGCCTGTCAATAGGGCTGGTGAGAAGCCTCTGAACCAGGAATCAACGAACAGGCGGCGCGCCGGCGAGGAGGTCGCCTGTTTCCATTTGGCAACCGCTGCTGGGTGGCATGTTGCGCTGTAGCAACATCATGGGCCCGCCGTTCAGATGAATTCCTTGAGATGATACTCGTGAAGCAGCTTATACAGGTGAGTGCGGTCTATTTGGAGAATATCGGCCGCTTTCGCAACCTTGCCGTCAGCCAGGTTTATCGCTTTGATCAGACATTGACGTTTGAACTCCCGGGTCATGTCGTTAAGGGACGTCAGTTCGTTCTCCTGCTGGACTGGCTTCGCACCAAGTGCTTCACTAACGTCGGCCACCCCGATCTGTCCTCCACCTGAAAGCACGATGATTTTTTCGATGGTGTTGGCCAGTTCTCGCACGTTGCCCGGCCAGTTTCCGTCAAGGAACAGGTTTATTGCGTCAGCGGGGAGTTGCAGTTCTCTGCCGAATTCGTGAACTGACTTCATTGCCGTGAAGTGCTTCACCAAGGGGGCAATGTCGTCTTTTCGTGTCCGCAGCGGTGGTACGGTTATCTCGAAGACTTTGAGTCGATAGTAGAGATCTTCGCGGAAGTTGCCTTGAGCGACCAGCTCCGGGAGATTGCGATTGCTGGCGACGATGAGACGAATGTTGCATTTGCGCCACGGGTTCTCCCCTACTCTGCGATACTCCCTCTCCTGCAGGACGCGCAGCAGCTTCTTCTGCAGCTCAAGCGAGGCGTTGGAAATCTCATCGAGGAACAGGGTTCCCCCTTCGGCGTCACTGATCAAACCCTGCCGATCCTGTAGCGCGCCGGTAAACGCGCCGCGGCAGTGTCCGAAGAGTTCGCTGTCAACAAGTTCATCGGTCGTCTTACCGGCATCGAAAGTCACGAAATTTCGTTCTCGCCTCGTGCTGGCGTAGTGAATCTGACGGGCGACAAGTTCTTTGCCTGTGCCGCTCTCACCGCAAATCAGGACCGCAGAACTAGTGGGAGCTACTTTGCGTATCTGCTCCTTGACTTCCGCCATGGCCGCACTGCATCCGACCAGTTCATACTTGTTCTTTATTTCCCTCAGAAAGGTACGATTCTCCCGACGAAGTCGTCCCGAATCAATCGCATTGCGGACCGTCAATAAAGTCTTCTCCCGATCCCCGATTTTCTCCAGGTAATCAAACGCGCCACCTCGTGTAGCTTCGACCGCTGACCCGATCGAGGCGTGTTCGGTGAGCACAATGATCGGTAACAATGGGTCGACAGACAGCACACTACGCAACAAGTCCAATCCGTTCAGGTCGTCGCGCCCCCAGTCCAGGTCCAGAGTCAGGAGGTCATACGTTTCCGAATTTACCCGGTCGACAACCTCACCGGCATCGGTGATGATCCGAGTGACATACCCTCGGAGCTGGAGCATTTGAGCGAATGCCTGCGCGAACGAAGCGTCGTTATCCGCCACCAGGACGGTGGGTTTTTCTGTGTCGGGTTCGTGCATGCGATCAATCCTCCAGGGGAACACGGATTCGGAAGCGAGTTCCCTTTCCGAGTTCACTTTCGACTGTGATAGAGCCGCCATGACTCTCAACCACCTCTTTTACCAGGGCCAATCCGACACCAGTGCTGTTTCGCCTGCTGAAACCGGGAGTGAAGATTCTGGTGATATCGTCAGCCCCGACGCCCACGCCTGTATCGGCCACCCACAGTTCCACGGCTGATCTCTTCTTACCGCTTGGCAAGTTACTTGCCAATTGAGTTGAGACCATGACGCTTCCTTGACCTTGGATGGCCAAGGCGGCATTGGACAACAAGTTATCCAGAACCTCGCCGAATTGAGAGGCGTCCACCCGTACGGTCGGCAGATCGGCCTGTAGTGATTTGACGACAGCGATGCGCTGTTGGTGGCATATCTCAAAGATTGAAAGGGCCTCACACACCAGTACGTTCAGATCTACGGCCGTGCGGATTGGTGGGCCGATCGACGTGAACCGAAGAACCTTGCGGGCCGTCTGTGCGGTTTGTTCCAGGTTCTCGCTGATCTGTTTGAGATAGCCGTCGAGTACAGGATCACCTGATATGGCGGCCAGTCGCTTGTCTTCGCGGAGATTGTCCAGCTGTATGCGGGCCGTAGCCAGGTTGCCTTTGAGCTTGTGCATCCATCGTTGAGCGGCATCACCCAGGACAACCTTCCTCTGCCAGTCGGCTTTATTGGTGATATTCTCGATAACAACAATCTTGCCGTCGTACTTCCGGCTGCGATCCAGTCGTGGATAGATGGCCACACTGAGCCGCAGCGGCCCGTCAGACGATTGTACGCTTAGCTGCTCGGTGACCGGCGTAAAGAGCGGGTCGAGAGACCGATCCAACAATTCCAGCAGTCCGGGGAAATCAATCAGGCCAGACGCGGCAAGTGGTCGGTGCGTGGAATTATCGGATCCAATGAGTCTATCCTTCAAAGCGTGATGATTGCAGTAAAGCAGGTTACCCGTACGGCTGATAACTAATACGAGTGAATCGACGCGATCCAGTCCGGGGACGCCGGCGACATCAAGATACATGCGGCGCAACTGGACCCGGAATACCACAGCCAGAACAAACGACAGGCAGAGGAACCCGATGACCAGCCACTCATATTTAGCCCACAGAACAACGAGCAGTGGTCGCTTTGTCATCTCGACTTGCATGAGCAGGTAGTTCTTGCTGTACAACAGAAAGGGCTTTACCGGCCGAGACTGCGGCGGATCGTAGCGAACGTCGACGGGTCCAAAGGCGACGACGTGGAGCGCCTCGTTGAGCACGGCGATTCGGCCGGCCTCGGCGAATGCGGCGATGTCGATCTCGCCGTCGGCGTTCATGTCGTCGACGGCAAAGGCGGACGCGCCACGGCAGGCCGCATTGAAACTTATATTGGAGTTGAACCGAAACACCGTGGTAACGGTGCCGTCACAGAAGTTGCCAATCAGAAGGGGGCGCGTCGA
Organism: uncultured candidate division Zixibacteria bacterium; assembly: GCA_963806185.1. Taxonomy (GTDB): domain Bacteria; phylum Zixibacteria; class MSB-5A5; order GN15; family FEB-12; genus CAWDXE01. The sequence goes on along the minus strand of CAWDXE010000004.1, from coordinate 481,950 downwards.
TGAGTCTTCCCGGACGAAGAGTTGTGCTCGAACAGCCGGGATGGCTTGTGACTTTGCGATTAGATCGCCACTCAGCGCATCGTACGCCTGAAGAGTAATCATCGGCACCGAATCACCCAGGGGCTGGACGGTGGCTATAATGTCCGACCAGCCGTCGCGATTCAAGTCGGCCGCTTCACACTCAGTATAGAAGAATATCCCGCCTACTTCCTTCCGCCATCGCTCTCTGCCGGTCCGGTCGAGCGCCACCAGATACGAGATGCGACTGTCGAAGCCATTAAATGACTTGTACCTGTTGCCGGTCGACAGGACACCGAACACGAGCAGCGTATCTCCACCGCGAACTGGGAGCACATGGAACTGATCGCGGTTGGTCTGATCGCCAAGGCTGAAATTCCAGAGCGGACGTTGGTTCTTCAGATCATACGCGACAACGGCGCGCTCAAAGGCGCTATCCGGCTTTGCTGTTCGACTGTAGAGCAGGTCCGGGAAGCCATCATGGTTAAGATCGATGCTCGCCAGGGGGGTGCAATGGACTGCCTGCCATGCGCCGGGCGAGGGAAGATTCCGCCCGACAGCGGCGATGACAAGGGTTGTATCTCTCACCTCAAGATCTTTCCCGTAGGAGAGAATTTCCATGATGATCGAGTCGCGCTGGGTCTTGATCAGGATGACCTCATCACCCGGAATTCCGTCCAAATCCATCAAGAAGTGGTTCCAGATCTTGGAAGTCATGAACGGTCCGTTGTACTGGGATCTGAATTCAACTTTGTAAAGCGACGTATAGCAGAGGACGGCACTCGAGAAAGAGCAGTTGTCGCCGGGACGGGAGTACCCGCAAAGGTATTCGCGCTGACCGTCTCCATCGACGTCCGCACATTCGTGCCAGCCCAGCGGTTGCGTCTCGTAGCGGCGGCAGTTAAGCTCGTAGGGCAATTGATCAGGCTCGCGGGCAATGGTTGAGAGATCGTCGGCGGACCAGGCACCAGTGACGCCGAACGCAACCCAAAAGATGGCAGCGCTTATCGATTTGCCGAATGCCATCGAGCACACTTCGATGATATTTGCATATTGGACAATGCAATATATGACCTGCGGGGCCATTTTGCAATCTCCGTTTGTGATCGCATCGCGCAACCCGCCTTCGGATTCAACGAGCGAGCGCCACTGAATGTTCGGGCGGTTCGCAATAGTCACTTGCGAGTCGGCCCAGGACGAGTGATATTGGGCGACAGAAACAAGATGACCAAAGCCTCGTCACATATCGTGGTTGACCTACCATCACAGAAAAGGAGAGAATCTGTGCGACTGCAGCCATTGGGAATCACGTTCAGCGTGTTGTTCCTTCTGATCACCGGTGCGGCGGCTCAAACCGGCTCCGTGCAGCTCGATGTCAAGAAGCACACATTGAAGAACGGCATGCGCATTTTGGTGCTGGAAAACCATTCGGCGCCTGTCTTTTCGTCCATCATTCGATTCAACACCGGATCGGTGGACGAGCACCCCGGCATCACCGGCACGTCTCATCTGCTTGAGCATATGCTGTTCAAGGGGACCAAAATCATTGGCACGAGCGATTACACGGCCGAGGTGCCGTTAATGAAGCGGATAGATTCGCTCGCGCACCTGATGTACGCCGAACAGGCATTTCTGGCGGCCAATCAGGGAGCGCCCGATTCGACGAACTACAAAGCGCTTCGGCAGAAGATTGCTGACGTCCAGGCAGAGGAGAAGAAGTACGTGATCAAAGATGAGCTTTGGTCGACGTACCTGCAAAACGGCGGCACGGGCCTAAACGCGTCGACCGGAAATGACGGCACACAATACTACGTGTCGTTGCCCAAAAATCGGCTGGAGCTGTGGGCATTTCTGGAAAGCGACCGCCTGGCCAATCTCGTTCTGCGCGAGTTCTATTCCGAGCGCGATGTCGTCATGGAAGAGCGACGACTGAGCGTGGAGAATCAGGCGCGCGGTCGACTGGACGAGGCCGTGTCGGCAGCGACTTTCTGGGCCTCACCGTATAAATGGCCGGTTGTCGGTTGGATGAGCGATCTACACACCGTCCTGCGTGAGGACGTCGAAGATTATTTTCGCTCCCACTATTCGCCCTCAAATGCCGTCGCGGCGATTGTCGGAGATGTCAATGCTGAGGAAGTGTTCAAACTCTGCGACCGGTACTTTGCCGCCATCCCCCCTCAACCTCTGCCCAAGCCCGTGGTCACCGTCGACGCCCCGCACATGGGAGAACGTCGCATCGAAGTCGAATACGACGCCAATCCCATGGCCTTCGTTACCTGGGCAACGCCGGCTATGGGACATCCGGATCTTCCGGCCCTACAGGTTGCGGCCGCTTTGTTGTCCAACGGTCGCACCAGCCGATTCTATCACAATATTCGGGAAAAGAAACTTGGCAATGCGTCGGCCGACGTCGACTACGCCCGTTATCCTAGTACGTTTTATTGCCAGCTCACTCCCTACGGTACTCATACTGTGGGCGAGCTTGAAGAGGCAATCTACGCCGAAATTGAACGGTTGAAGACTGAACCGGTGACAGAGTGGGAACTGCAGAAGGTCCGCAATCAGATTGACGCACAGTTCACCCGATCACTGGAATCGAACAATGGCCTGGCCATGCGCCTGGCATCAAGTGAGAGCGCATCGGGTAACTGGCGCACGTTCATCGACCGGAATGAGGCGGTGAAGAGAGTCACTGCGGACGATGTGAAGCGCGTGGTCACCCAGTATCTGGTGAAGCGTAATCGTACGGTAGCGTACATTGTCAAGACGGCCGGGACAAAGGAACGGGTCGCCGAGCAGCCCGCCTCCGCACCCGTGGGACGCCCCAATTGAGCAGGGAGAAAAGAAACATGAAAAAATACATAGTAACAATGGGTATCATCACCGCGCTGGCGATATCGACCGCGGCCCAGGGCGATGTTGCCAAATCGCCGGGCTCGAAGATCATCACCAAGTTGTCCGCCTCCCCCATCTCCCTGACCATTCCGCAGGTCGGAAAAGATGTCGAGCGGATCGTGCTGGACAACGGGATGGTGATCTACCTGTACGAAGATCATCGCCTGCCGGTATTCAATGTCCAGGCCATGATTCGCTGCGGTGCCATCGCCGACGCGTCTGAAAAGACGGGACTTTCGGACCTGGTCGGGACGGTGATGCGTACCGGCGGGACGACGACCGTATCAGGCGACTCGCTCAACAATCTCATGGAATTCATGGGCGGCACCCTTGAAACTCGAATCGGGATGGAAAGCGGTTCGGCGACGCTGGGCGTAATGGCAAAGGATCGGGTGATCGGTCTGACGCTGCTCGCCGACCTGCTTCGACATCCAGCCTTTCCGCAGGACAAGCTCGATCTGGCGAAGAACGACGTCAAAAACATGATCAAGCGGCGCAATGACGAGCCGAATGGCGTGGTGGGACGAACGTTCTCCAATATCCTGTATGGCGATCATCCGTACGGCCGGGTTATGGATTGGTCGACGATCAAGGCGGTGACGGTTCAGGACCTGAATGACTATCACGCCCGTTACTTCCACCCGAACAACATCATGCTGGGTATCTCCGGTGACTTCTCCAAAGCGGATGTCCTCGCGCAGCTAAAGCAGGTTTTCGGAGATTGGCCGAGATCAGCCGCGGCCCCTATGGTTACTCCCCCGGTGCAGGTTGCCCAGCATCCGGGCGTTTACCTAGTGCCCAAAGAGATCAATCAGGCCTATATCATGATTGGACAATTGGGCATCAAGCGTGATAATCCGGATCGCTATGCCATCCAGTTGCTCAATTATATACTCGGCGGCGGGTCGTTTACGTCGAGACTTACGTCGCGAGTTCGATCGGATGAAGGGCTGGCCTATCGGACGGGATCACAATTCGATGTTGATCAGCGCGACTTCGGCACCTTCAACGCGTTCTGTCAGACCAAGGCGGCAACCGCGCACAAAGCGATTGCGATCATTTCCGAAGAAATCGCCAAGATACATGATCAGGGTGTGACGGATCAGGAACTGCAGGAGGCCAGGGATGCAGCGACCAACCGGCTGGTATTCAACTTCGATAATGCCGGCAAAATTGTGCGCAATCTGATGGCCCTGGAATATGATGGCTGGCCACCTGACTTTTACGCCTCATACCTGGACAACTATCGGAAAGTCACGCAGGACGACATCAAGGTGGCCGCGCAGAAATACCTTACGCCTTCGGCGATGACCTACGTGGTAGTCGGAAAACCGTCTGAGTTCGAGAAGCCGCTCGATGATTTTGGACCGATCACATCGATTGAGCTCAAAGACCCCGATCTGAATTGAGTCTTCAAACGGAGGGATAGGAAGGCGCAGTTCCGCCGGACGTATTCGAATTGGTTAACCCCCACGCGGCATGGCGCGGGGGTTATCATTATGTGCATCATCCGCAGAGAACCGCGCCGCCATTGACATTGAGAATCTCGCCAACGACGAAAGAAGAAGCGTCCGAAGCAAGATAGAGCACCGCATTGGCTATTTCGTCAGGGGTGGCGGGGCGGCCCAGAGGTATGAGACGCAGATGGCGGTCTCGATCGGGAGAGTTAAGTGCCTCTTCGCTCATTTCGGTATCCACCCATCCCGGGGCAACGCAATTCACCCGTATGTTGTCGTCGATCAATTCTGTCGCCCAGGATTTTGTGGCGCTGATCACTGCTCCTTTGGTGGCCGCGTAATGAGAATGATTTGTCTCTCCCCTCTGTCCGGCGGTGGACGAAATGTTGACGATGATTCCTGATTGCCTCTTTATCATGTGCGGCACAACCGCCATGGTTGGGAAGAACAGGCCGAACAGATTGCAGTCAACCATTTTGCGAAGCTGTACCTCCGTCAAGGTCTCGATCCGGGCCTCTTCCCAGATGCCGGCGTTGTTGACCAGGATATCTATCTGACCCCAAAGTTTAATGCAGCGTTTGGCCAAGGCTTGACACTGAACTAGATTTGATACGTCGGCACGAAAAGTCTCGGCCGTCTGACCAAGCTGTCGTATTTGGCGCACGGTTTCCGCTGCTGCCGCCTCGTTGGTATGGTAGTCGATGAGGACTCGGCATCCGAACTGGGCGAAAAGGCGAGCGGTGGCCGCGCCAATGCCCCGCGATCCACCGGTGATAATCGCAGTTTTTGCGCTCAAATCGATCATTTGGAGCCCTCCATAAGTGAATGCAAATGTATCTTCTTGCCGTTCTAAGTAATCGCCGACAATAGAGCGGCGGGTGGGCGTCCATGTAAAGCAAAAAAACACCATCGAGGAGGGCTTACGATTTGGGGGACAAGCAATTATCCCGAATTTTGCCTTGCCTTTTTTGCATAGTTCCATATATTTGAACTGGAGTACCCTCACCCTTGACTTGCCATTGACTGCAAATTCTGAAATTCAGAAAATTGGAAAGGACGGACATGAGAGAGAGCACACTATTGGGGAAGCTGATCAATAGCTTGCCAAAAGTAGTTGCCGTCACGGTGCTTTCAGCGGCGTTACTAATTGTTGTTGGCGAGACGGTACGCGCGCAGTCGGATTCCATACCGGCCCGCGGGTCAAGTTGGTGCCGAACGGAAGAATTCTGGCTGGCTGATCGCATGATGGCCCCGCATGGAGCGACTGATGCGGCCGCTTGCGCTCCCGAGGGACCATGCGACGGTGCGGCGATGCGCGATTCGTACATCCCGGGTCCGTCGGATCCGATCACCTACTTTCGGGTGTTCTTCCACATCCTGCGAAATGATGACGGCAGCGGTGCGGCGTGTACACCGGCTGATCTGGCGAATGCCATGGATACGATGAATGCCGATTACCTTCCGTATCGAATCCAGTTCGAGTACTCCTGGAAGTACGACAACTCAACGAATTTCCGAGTGATCACGTCGCGGAATGAAGGTGAGTCGATGAAGGCCAATCTCGCCGTGAAGCCTGATTCGCAAATGAACGTGTATGTAGTGTACAGCAATACCGACGTAATAAACGGGCAGACGGTGACCTATTCGTACGGAAACTTCCCGTGGGACGTCGACGCTCTGTTGAGCACCGGCGGTATTGTCATGGCCCGGGTCATGTTCGCCCCTTACGATTTTGGCACGCTCACGCACGAGACCGGCCATTGTCTCGGCCTTCTGCACACGCAGGCGGGCGTAAGCGAAGCCACCCAGTGTGGATCGTGTTACGAATCACCGGGCGCTTCCAATCGCGACGCGGTCTGGGACTGGTGCTCTGATACCGATCCGACGCCCACCAATTACAGCTGTGGCGGGCCGGGGGGAACCGATCCGTGCAGCGGTCAACTCTGGGGTCCCACTGACCCGCAGAATTACATGGGTTATGCTCCGTCATCATGCTATTCCGAATTTTCGGCTCAGCAATCCGGTCGCATGCACTGTTGGACGAATACTGAACTTCAGAGTTGGATGTACGGCGTGACGTTTACTGCCGCCAACGCGTTTGGCCCCGTACCGATCACGGTCAGTTTTGCCGGCAGCACGCCGCGCACGGCAACGGGTTGGCTCTGGGATTTTGGCGACGGCGGCACTTCCACAGATCAGAATCCGACCCACGAATACATTGCGCCTGGATATTACACCGTCACCTGCACGGCTCAGACGACTGACGGTCCCTTCTCTACGCAAAAGGATGGCGCCGTGTCAGCGTACATGGATACGTTGATCACGTCCCATGTGCAGGCAACTCCGGGACAGCATGTGCAGATTTCCATAACTGCCGACAACCACTTGCCGTTGACCGGGTTGATGCTGCCATTCACCTTCGCGGGCCCACTGAATATGACCTTGGATTCAGTTTCCGATGCCGGTCTTCGCACCAGCGGCTATGCAAAGGTGCTTTCCGGTCTGGATGTCGGGAACAAACGGTATACGTACACCTACGATTTCACGACCGGCCCAGGTGGAGCGCTACCTCCGGGGAGCGGACCCGTACTCAAGTTTTTCCTGAAGGTTCCGTCGAGCGCCCCTAAGGGGGTCACTAACGAGGTTAAGGTGACTAGCTTCAGCGGGTTTTTCCCCACGCATTGGACACATGCCGGAGAGTATTTGCCGACACTGGTGGACGGCTACGTGATTACGTGTCGCCCGGGCGACGTAGACAACAACGGAATAGGCCCCGATATCAGTGATCTGACGTATCTTGTGTCCTTTCTTTTCCTGAACGGCCCGACACCTCCCAATGAAGCCTCGGCAAACGTGGATGGAGTCGGTAGCCTTGATATCGGCGATCTGACTGTGCTGATCGCCTACATGTTCCTCGGTGGATCGCTGTTGACCTGCGGATAAGTGTGATCGGCGGGTATCCCTGTTGGGTTACCCGCCTGATCCGGACGGAAATAGATTCCCCACGCCGATTGCATTTGGCGATTTGGTCCAAATTTCAGGCCAAGACGAGCTTGGACAAATGGCCCTGTTGCCGCGTCTATGATCAGACATAGACACTGGAAGGGCGTATGCAGCAAAAACGCAAGCCGGCCGAGCAAATTCATTCGATGATACCTATCTTCTCTCTGGTGCTACTCGGCGCACTTCTATACGGTCCAACTCAGGCGCAAAGCGGACGACTCCCCGGGGTCTACTTGGTGCGTTTAGTAGAAGGTGTTCGGGCCGAGGTGGTGACCCAATCCCTGACGGCGAACCAGAGTCTGGAGCGAGTCTCGACGGCGGTCACCGATGCCAAGCTGGGCGGTCAGATTTGGGAACGATACTATCGGTTTGTTTCGACCGACACTTCCCTCACTGCCGAGCAACTGCGAACCCGACTGGGGCCGGCGAACGTGGAAGTAGTAGAGCCGGAGTACTGGCTCGAGTTCTTCGATGTGCCGACCGACTCGCTGTTTACGAATCAGTGGTATCTTCATAACAGCGGTCAGGAGTATCTCGGCATCGACCGAAAACCGGGCACGAATAACGATAAGCTCATTCTCAAAACAGGTGTCGCCGGCATGGATCTCGGCCGGTATCCGCTTTATGGATCAGCGCCGGCCGCTTCGACCAGAGTCGTCGTGGCCGATATTGACACCGGCGTCGACCCTACCCATCCGGAGCTGCAAGGTCAATTCTGGTCGAATCCCGACGAGATTCCGCGCAACGGCATCGACGACGATCGCAACGGTTATGTCGACGATACTCTGGGGTACGACGTCTCCGGCAACACTTCGTCCATCACCAATATTGTTGGCGACAATGATCCGTCCGATATATCGGGTCACGGAACGCATATCGCGGGCATCATTGCCGCGGCGGCCAACGGCCGGGGAATCGTCGGCGTGGCGCCGGAAGCCTGCATCATGGCCGTCAAGATTCGACCCAATGCTACCACCGCAGTGGGGGCGGCCGGAATCGTCTACGCGGTGAATGCCGGAGCTCAGATCATCAATATCAGCTGGGGCACTCCGTACGAGTCGGTCATACTGTCCGATGCCGTCGAGTTTGCCCGGATCAACGGCGTCATGGTAGTCGTAGCGGCCGGAAATACCGGCGACAATACGCGCTGGTATCCGGCGGCGATTCCGAGTGTCTTCACAGTTGGAGCCGGCGATTCGCGCGGATTTATGACCAGTTTCTCAACTTTCGGAGCACACATTGACATTGTGGCGCCGGGACTTGACATCCTGTCGCTGCGGGCCGCCGGGACCGACATGTACGCCGCAGCTGGTGAACCGGGCGTGCGGATTATCGGAGCGGATTCGCTGTATTACCTGTCAGATGGCACGTCGATGGCCGCACCGACTGTATGCGGAGCTGCTGCCTTGGTGTTGGGAATCCGGCCCGACCTGTCCATCAGTCGACTGGAGTCGGTGCTGAAGGCGGGCGCTACCGACATGATCGATCCGCGCGACGACAGCTCCTATCTTCCGGGACCCGACACGATTTCCGGCAGCGGCTATCTCAATATTGCCCGTTCTTTGGATCTCCTGCAGGACGGGGGGATTTCCATTGTCTCGCCGACCAAACAATCCCGTCACGGCAGCGCGACTCAAGTCCGCCTGGCGGCAATTCACGGATATGCGGGCTACTGGAAGCTGGAATATTCGACGGCCGCGGCTCCTGAAACCTGGTTGCCGCTCGCCGAGGGAGCGGCGCTGCCCGTCGATTCGTTGGCGACAGTTTTTGAGAAACCTGAACTAGCCGGCCACGTGACTCTGCGTGTCACGGATGCGCTGGGCAACTATTCGACGGTAACGTTTACCTATGTGCCCAACAGACAGTTGCTCATTGTTGCACCGACCAGTGGCCAGGAATTCAATTTCCACATACCGATATACATTACCGCCTATGGTCCGGATATCGATTCGACGACGTTATCCTACTTCACGGCGTCGTCAACGCAATCAACGCTGATGCAGTCCACGGGGGAATACTTCGATTCGCTGGCCTTTTCATGGGAAGCATCGGGACTGGACAGCGGAGACTATGACATAGTTCTGACCGGTTACTACGGCGCGGAGACGCTGGCCGACACTGTGGTTGTGCACATCAACAGCGCCTTTGCGTCGGGATGGCCACAGCCCTTGACCGGGCGCGGATGTCTTAGTCCGGTTGTGGCCGATCTGGATCACGACGGCGTTAAGGAGATTATTGTCGGCACGGTGCAGGGTATCAATGTATTTCACGGCGACGGTAGTCCGGTCACCGGGTTTCCGACCTTATTTGACCTGGACTGTCGCGGTGTTGCGGCGATATATGATGTGGATCACGACGGACTCGATGAGATCCTCGTTGCCACCGATGCGACCATAGAGGCGATCAAGTATGACGGCAGTTCGGCGGCGGGCTGGCCTATCATGCGGGAAATGGGATCCAGCGGCCTTGGAAACGCCACTGTGTCGGTGGGACGTCTCAGCCCGACGGCCGATTCGGTGGTTATGTGCATGGATGGAAGCGGAAATGTGTGTGCCTATCAGTTTAACGGGCAGCCATACTTTTACTCACTCGAGGGATGGTTTGCGGCGATCAATCCGTATGAGACACCATCATACTTCTGGGGCGGAAACAACGTCGTCTCAGCGGATCTCAATGGCGACGGTTACAACGAAGTCATCGCCAGCTATTCGTCGCTCATCCCGCGCGGCGGTGTGGGGATCTATGATTCGCGCACTGGGCAGCCGGCTTTCAAGGCGGCCAGTCCGATACAGATTGAAGCTTCCGGAGTTTACGGCACCGTCCTGGTCGACTTGACGCAGGACCAATTGCCTGAGATTGTTACCACCGGTTATGACTCCCTTGGCGTCCGAACCATCTGGGCAAAGACGCTGGGACGGTTCGCCGTTCCCGGATTCCCGATCCAGTTGCCGGAGGTCGGCGGTTGGAGAGGAAATTATCCTACCGCGGCGGACCTGGATGGAGATGGGTCGCCAGAGGTCATCTGCAGCTTCTTTGAGTACGATGTCGGAGTGGTGTACATATTCAGAGCGGACGGATCGCCATATGTCGTGAAAGGCGGCCGGCCATTTGGGGAGGCGATTCGCGTTGGTGTGACGCTGAGTTCGCCGATCGCGGCCGACCTCACTGGCGATGGGCGACCGGAACTCATCATGCGGTCGGGTTACATTCTGCCCGGCACCGGCACCGAAAAGATCTTCATTTTCGATCACCAGATGAACCTGCTGCCGGGGTGGCCGGTGGCGACTCCCGCGGAAACCAGGGGAGTATTTTCGACTCCGTATACGCCGCTCGTTGACGATATGGATGGCGACGGGCTCGTAGAACTTGTCCTGGTCAGCGAATCCGGTGTGGTGTACGTCTGGAATTTCAATGCTCCGTCACACGGCGGCAAGAACGCCGCTCGGCTGTTCATGGATACGCGCAACAGCCTCCAATACGTTGACCCGGCCATCCCCACCGACACTCCCGACCCCGGAGACGCACTCCCCGCTGCCTTTGCACTGGAGCAGAACTATCCCAATCCGTTCAACCCGACGACCGCCATTTCTTTTTCCGTACCGAGACGAACCATGGTGAAGCTCGACGTCTTCAACATCCTCGGACAACAGGTGAAGTGCCTTGTCAATGAGGAACGGAGCGCGGGTAGTTATACGGTGACCCTCGACGGGTCGTCTATCGCCTCCGGTGTATACTTTTATCAACTTCAGGCGGGCAGCTACACGTCGGCACGAAAGATGGTGCTGGTCAAATGAAAGGCCTGGTCGCCATATTGATCAGCCTCTGTGCGGTGAGCGGCTCTCAGGGTGCCGTGCCAACGGATCCGGATTACAGCCTGCTCTGGGGATCATTCCGCTGTGTGCTGGTCGTGGATTCCTTTCTCATCGGAACGACCGACGATGGATTGGCACTCGCCCTGGCCGATCCGACCACTGGTCAGTATGCCCAGATAGATCACTTATTTCTCAATTCTGCGCCAACTCAATTGAAGCGGTTCGGGAATATGTTGATGGTGCGGACAAAAAGTGACGTGCTGTATGTCATCAACATCGGTGATTTGCCGACTCTGACGCTGGCCGGGCAGATAGATATCGGCGTTCCCTACACGGATTTTGCGCTTCACGGCCAGAGTCTTTACTGCGCCATGGGCTTCGAGGGCGTGCGGCGTTATCGGCTCACGCAATATGCCCACCCGCAAGCGGCCGACTCCGACTTTTCCGCTATCCATGCAATTCAAGTCGAGTGTCGAGCTGATACGCTGTATGTATTGGACGATTATAACGGCATACTTCGTTATGATGTGTCCGGTGCGGATTTCGGTGAATTGCGCGATGTCGTCTGGATCCCCTTTCAAGCATCGCGCTTCTGTATCACCGACACGACTATTCTCATCGGACTGGCCGCAAGAAAAGAGTTGTTGCTTGTCCGACCTGACTTTTCCGCCGATACGATAGCGTTGTCGATCGCCCCCAGAGTGATTCTGACTATTGATTCGCTTGTTGTGGCGATTGATCCGGCCGCTCCGGTAATGGACATCGTGAGTCGCAAGGATCGACATGTTACACACGCGCCGGTGGAGAGCTCCTTCAACGCCAGCGGCCAACCGGACATGTTCGCGGCCGGTACCTCGATTGTTCTGCTCTATTCCGATTATCGCGGTTTCCTGCAACACCTGGCTCTGGACCAGATTTATATTTCGACCACTCCGAAGCCGGCGTATGCCGGGCCGCAGACGATTACAGACCTCGAGTTTTTTGATAATCGTTTGTATGTGAGCCAGATCGGTCGGCCGGTTGAAATCTACGCGGTCGGCCCAACCGGTGAACCGGAACTGGACACGTCACTATTTGTCCCGCTTAAAAGCGCCACCTCACTTGACAACAGTATGGGGCGACTTTTGTGCTTCTTCCCCACGGTTGGGGCCATCTTCCTCTCCCGGTATCAATTCGATTCGCTGTTCCTGGATAACTATCTGGACGTCGACACAACCAAGGTGAAAGGGTTCGCCGCAAATCAGTTTTCCGTCAACGACAAGTACACTGTGCTCACCTGGGGCGGGACTCGAGCCACGCTGTATTCGTTATCGGATACCTTGTTGATCGAGCCATTGGCGAACATCATTGTGCAAGGAATCATCACGGCCGCGGTGTGTGCCCGAGAGTGGGTGGCGGTGGCCACCAACAAGGGTCAGCTGTACATCTACCGCCGGAACTCAAACGATGGGCTGGAAAACAAGGCGACCTGGGGAGTGGCGCGCAATGTTACTTCACTCGTCTACGACGATGTCACCAAGTACCTTTATGCGCTTTCGGGCGATCGCGTGGCTACTGTGGATCTCTCGGCTGCGGACGTACCGATACACACAGAACTTCCTCCGCTCGATATCCGTCAGGTGGCCTTCGGATCGGACCGGATGTACAGCATCGGCGACGAGGGTATCGGCATCTTTGAACGTCCCGCCCCCGGGGACGACCAGCTACCGCTATTGCTCGATAGAGGTGGTCGGGCCGGCACAATGTTGGTGGCCGTGAATGACCTTCTCTTTACTTCGGGTGGTCACACCCTCAACGTTTATGATCTGCGCATCCCGACGGAGACGAATGATCATTCGTCATCCCTCCCGTCTCAAATCGTGTTGGCTCCGAACTATCCAAATCCGTTCAACCCCTCGACGACCATCGACTACGTTCTTCCTTCAGACGGTACCGTGTCGCTGTCGATCCTGAACCTGTTGGGGCAGGAGGTGGCGCGATTGGTTGACGGACCGCAGACGGCCGGGGCTCACACTTCTTTCTGGCATGGTATGGATCAGTTCTCACGTCCGGTTGCGACCGGCATATATTTCTATCGCCTGGAATCTGGGGGCCAGGCGGTTACGCGAAAGATGCTTTTGTTGAAATGACAACTCCTCGCCGCCAATTCCTCACCTGCGCGGTTCTCCGTTACTGTGCATGGCTGCTCGTTTGCGCGACCATTTTCGCCGATTCCGCACGGTCGGCGCGTTTCGAGATAAATTCCAGCGATGACACTCATGATGATGTCGTCGGGGACGGCGTGTGTGAAGACGCGGCGGGACATTGTACTCTTCGCGCAGCCATCGAGGAGGCCGATGCCAACCCCGCTGTAGATACAATCTACTGTCGGGCGGATATCGCGACGATCAAGCTCACCCTCGGCAGGCTCACCGTAGTCGGCGACAGCACGACGATCCACGGTGAAGGGACGGTGATCGATGCGCTGGAACTGGCAATGTATGAGTCTGCGATCGGCCTCGCCGGGGATGACAACGGCATCACGGGATTTTCGGTGCATCGAGCTCGACGGTACGGCATTGTGATCACCGGCCGGGACAACGTGATCGATAGTTGTATCTTCCTGAAAAACGGCACGGAGGTATCGGACGGCGGGGCGATTCTGATTACCGGCCAGGGGGCGTCGGGCAACGCTCTCACGAACAACTGGATCGGCATCGGAGTACCGGGGACATTTGTCGACGGAAATCAGATTGGAGTTCGAGTTTCGGAAGGGGCGCATCACAATAACATTGGCGGTTCAGGCAAACCGAATCTGATCAGCGGTAATCTCACATGGGGGGTCGAGATCGATCGCGGAAACGCCAACACTGTCGCCGGCAATCGTATCGGTCCGGATTTGAGCGGTACGAATGGACCTGGGAATCTACTCGGGGGAATCCACATAGTTGCCGGGGCGCGCGGTACGATTATTGGCGGGCCGAATACCGGCGAAGGCAATGTCGTCTCGTATAATTCCGGAGATGGCATCGTCATCGAAGGATCGGGAACCGATTCGACTCAGCTCCTGGGCAACATTATCGGATTGCAGGCCTCGGGAAATCTGCTCGCACCCAACATGGGGCACGGCATTGTCATCACCAACGGCGCTCAATATACCCAGGTGGGGACGGCTGAGCCATCGTCCCGCAACATTGTATCCGGCAACGGGCTGTCCGGCATTCTTGTCAGCGGTTCGGGCACGATGTTCACGACGATTACGAACAACTATGTCGGCAGCGATCGAACGGGTTTCGGCTACCGATACAATGGCTGGATTGAGGGTGACGGGATTACGGTCAGCAACGGGGCGTCACATACACAGATCGGCGGGACCGCCTCCAGTGAGATGAACGTCATCAGCGGCAATGCAGGATACGGCGTCCGGTTGACCGATCCCGGCACCGATGACAATGCAGTTTCTGGAAATATGATTGGACCCTCGATGAATGGAGCCTCGCCGATTTCGAATGCCGCCGGCGTGGGAATTTTCAACGGTGCTTCTCACAATCTGATCGGTGGAAGCCTCGCGGGGAGCGGCAACACAATCTCGGGCAATCGCGACGACGTGTTTCCGCTTGGGGTCGGTGTCTTCATCTCTGATGAAGGGACGACTTATAATCGAGTCAGCGGAAATGTTATCGGACTCGACGTGACGGCCAGCGCACGCATGAGGAATCAATCGACCGGTGTCGCGATCGGAAACGGGGCCCGTCACAATTTGATCGGCGGCACCACGGCACCGGAACGGAATGTTATTTCCGGAAACGGCACTGATACGGTCGTGGCCGAGTTTGGCAGAGGAATTCACCTGTTCGGCGCGGGAACGAGCGACAATATCATCCAGGGCAATTATGTCGGAGTCGGTTACGACGGCAATCTCAAGATTCCGAATAGGGGAATTGGTATTTGCGTGACAGACGGTGCGCGCAATTGTAGTATCGGCGGCGACCGGGCCGAGTGCGGAAATCGCATTGCGTTCAATCGCGGGCACGGCATAGTGGTCTCCGGAGCCGAGAGCTATGCCGTGCTGATCCGTTACAATGAGATTCTCGGGAATGATTCGCTGGGTATTGTCACACGGGACAGGGCACAGCGCAGCATGCCGGCCCCCACTATTGCCAGCACAACCGCAACCGAAGCGCGCGGGACTTCGGCGCCGATGGCGTTGATCGACGTATATCTCGCCTCCCCCGACCCGGGCGGCAAAGGTGAGGGCAGGTTATGGGTAGCCTCGACATATGCGGATAACACAGGCGCCTATTCGGTAACGCTCACTAACGTTGTAGAAGGCGATACTCTGACTGCGGTTGCCACTGACCTGAACGGCAACAGCTCGGAATTCTCCGCCAACCAGATTGTCGAGAGCGCTACAAGCGCTGAAGAAACGGGCGGTGAGCATCTCCCCACCCGGCTTGAACTGAACCAGAACTATCCAAATCCGTTCAATCCGTCTACCGTCATCACTTTTGAGCTGCCGACAAAGAGTTCAGTTCGTCTGGCCGTATTTAATGCGCGAGGTCAGCGGGTTCGTCAACTCATAGAGTCGACCCGGCCGGCCGGGCCCTGTGCGATCACGTGGGACGGACGAGATGATTTCGGTCAGCAGGTGTCCAGCGGCATCTACCTCTACCAGCTCACCGCAGACTCAGGAACGCTTTCGAGAAAAATGCTCCTGGTCAGGTAGTGTTTTCACCTCTTCCCGGCTAGTCTTAGGATGAGCTTCCACTCCTCGGGGCGAACAGGCTGAATTGATAACCTGGCACCTCGCCGGCAGACCATCATCTCTTCCAGACCGCGGGTCGACTTCAGTTCCGCTAAGGTGAGAATTCTGTCGAATCGCTCGACCAATTGTACGTCGACGACATACCATATCGGCCGCTCATCGGTATGCTTCGGGTCGAAGTACGGACTCTGAGGTTGGCTCGCCGACAGGTCGGGATAGGCATTCCGGACAACAGTACAGGTTCCGGCAACGCCAAGCACGGCCGCACTACTATGGTAGAACAGAACCCCGTCACCGACATGGACCTTATCGCGAATGAGATTTCGTGCCTGGTAGTTCCTCACCCCCTCCCAGGCGGTTGATTGACCCGGCAAAGCGCGGAGGTGGTCAATTGAATAGACACTTGGTTCAGTCTTGAAAAGCCAGAAATTCCTGGGCATACAATCAAAGCTTCCTACCTTTACCCGATAATAGCAATAATTGACGGAAAGGGACAGGTATTGGTTCGGTTAAGTAGACATAATTCTTTTGGGCACAACAAGATAAGAATTGACAGGTCGTTTGTGTCCATTATCTTAGGGCAAAGACTCGGTGACCATGTCAACCTACTACTTCAGGGCTCGCACGTGTATGCGTAATATACGAATTTGCTCGCTTACTATTGTCGCAATGATGCTGTGCTCATTGCCATCGCAGGCACAACCAGACTACTCTCTGTATCTCAGCAGTGGGACGATTCGCACTGGCATCATGCGCGCCTTGCCAATGGCCGCCGCTGCTACCGACAACAAGCACTTCCTTGTGCAGTTTGACGGACCGTTGTCGGACGATCAGAAATCGCAACTTGCCGACGACGGCATTGAATTGCTGCAATACGTACCCAATTATGCCTACACAGTCCGAGCCACCAGCGGACTTTCTACCGAAGTCATGCGGCGCCACGGTATCCGCTGGGTGGATTTTATTCAGCCGGACTACAAGCTCTCGCCTGTTTTGCGGGATCCAAGTGATGCGCCCTGGGCGGCGCGGGCAGGTGACAGCATTCAATTGACCGTCGCCTTTCACCGTGACGAGCCGCTGAGTGCCGCCGTCAAGCTGATGGAAGGCTCACATCAGGCCCGGGTAATCGGCGTAGAACCGACGACCCACTCAATCGACGTAGTCGTCCCGATCGGCCAGGTGGCTGAATTACCTCAACTTGAACAAGTCTTCTTCGTGGAGCCGGCTCTGCCGGAGCCGATTGAGGATAACAATTCAAGTCGACAGAATATCAACGCCGACGCGGTCCAAGCGGCACCGTACAACCTTGATGGCAGCGGAGTGATGCTGGCCCAGTGGGATGGCGGCCGTGCCGACGCCACGCACGGTGATTTCGGCGGGCGACTGATTCAGACTGATGCGTCTGCGCTCTCCACGCACGCGACCCACGTGGCCGGAACCGTCATGGGGTCAGGGGCCGGCTCCTCGGGTACCTATCGGGGGATGGCGCCCGGCGCACAAATGCTCACTAAGCAATGGTTCGGTTCCGGCTCCGAGGCCTTCAACGATTACCAGAACGCGATTGCCGGTTATGCTGCCCGGGTGTCTCAGAATTCATGGGGTTACGGCCCAGGCGATCCTGCCAGCCAATCGTCGTGCGAATCGGTCATGGGGAATTACTGGGCGATCAGCGGGACCATTGACAATATCGTCAGAGGCGACGCCGGTGCACCGATTGTCGCCGTCTGGTCGGCCGGGAACCAACGCGGTAACAGCTCTTCGTATTGCGGTTCGCTCGGCTGGAGCTATAACACAACGGATCCGCTGGCTTCGGCTAAAAACGTAATCACGGTAGGGGCGGTCAACTCCAACAACAGTTCGATGACATCATTCTCGTCCTGGGGTCCGACAGACGACGGTCGTCTCAAGCCGGATGTGGTCGGCCCCGGTTGTCAGAGTTCAAGCGACTTCGGCGTCACCAGCTGTAAGCAAGTTTCAGGATATACCGTGATGTGCGGGACGTCGATGTCGGCGCCTGCCGTGTCCGGCGTGATCGCATTGGTCATGCAACGACACGATCAACTGTTCCCAAATGACACGCTTCTCCCTTCTACAGTCAAGGCGCTGCTTATCAACTCGGCTACTGATCTGGGAAATATCGGACCGGACTTCCAGTATGGTTACGGCCGGGTCGACGCCCTAGCGGCCGTGACGAAAGTGTCAGCCGGTGAGCCCTCGTATGTTAAAGGCTCGATGGCAACCGGCTCGGCGACTTTCTACGATCTGACGGTGCCTTCAGGGGCAACCAGAATTCGAGTCACTCTGGCGTGGGACGATCCGGGAGCCACTTCCTTTTCAGGCGTGACGCTGGTCAACGATCTTGATTTGCGCTTGATCGATCCCAACGGCGTCGAATGGTCGCCGTGGGTAATGAGCGCCGCGGCGCCGGCGCTGCCGGCGACTCGAACCGCCGACCATCTGAACAATGTTGAAACGGTGGAGCTGAATAGCCCGACCGCCGGGCTCTGGCGGGCCAAAGTGACGGGTTACAATGTTCCCCAGGGCCCGCAACGGTTTTCCCTGGTCTTCACGCCGGACGGTATCCACACGCCGGGCCAGTATCACGCGCTGGCAGTTACCGACCTCCCCGACACCACTGTGATGCCGGGGGAGATCATACTCGTTCCCTTCTGGGTGAAAAATCTCGGCTCGCCGGATTCAATTAGGGTCAGGCTGACGGATTCGGTCGGTTGGATGGGGATCGTGGCGGATACCGTTGTGCTCCTGTCGTCCAATGACTCCGCAATGATCAACGCGGTCGTTACTGTGCCGTCGAATTCAACGTACGGGCAGAGTGAGGCGATTACCTGTCGAATTACCAGTATGACCGACAGCATCTTCGCAAGTTCGGCCACTTCACGCGTATTGACGAAGCGACTGTACGGTCTCGCGGTAAATAGCGTTGACGAAGATACGGTGGATTCGCCATCCAGTCTGACAATACCGGTGACAATTGCAAATCTCGGCAATTCGACGGATAACGTGATCGTCAATGTCGCCAGCGATTCAGCCTGGACCATATCGCCAGTGACCTATTTCATGCCCCTCGGACCGGGTCTTGACTCAACTTTCTCGGTCACCATCTCGATTCCTAGCGAGGTGCCGTCTGGTTCGACCAGTCGGGTAGAAGTCAAGGCTCACAGTACCGGTGGCCTCGAAGTCGGCGACACGGTTAACATTTATGTCGCCAATTCATCGCCCACTCCAACGCTGTTGTCGCCGGACACGATTGTGTATGCTCCTTCCCGCATCTATTCATTCGAGTGGCAGGGTATTGGCGATTCGTTCAGCGTGCAGATTGCCACCGACGCGGCGATGACCACCCTCGTGCGCACATATGGCGGTATCCAGGGTACGACATTCGCCATGCCTTTGGTGGATTCCCTAAGCGACGGCGTCTATTATTGGGCGGTACGGGCGTATGTCGGTGCCGATTCATCTGCCCTCCCGCGCGTCATTCGCAAGATCGGTGTGGACAATATCGCTCCGAAGGGAGTGACGCCGGACTCTCCCACCGGCGGTTATGTCACGATAAAGCCGTTCCAGATGTCGTTGGTGAGTAACGGAACAACGCCGAAGGTGGCGCCCGAATTCGTGACCGTACAATTGTCGCCGGATTCGACCTTCGCAGGGGACCCGATTGTCTTTGACTCAATCGTCCCCTTGCAGTTCGGCACTCCTCAGATATTGCCCGATGGTCGCTGGTACTGGCAGGCGCGTCGATCCGACAAGGCGGGAAATGCCAGCGCCTGGTCGACACGGGCGACCTTTGTCCTCGATACGGAAGTGCCGGCCACGCCGGTACCGTTGGCGCCGACTAACGGCACAGAACTCGGTGGCGCCGCCATTGTCCTGGACTGGTCTGCGGCCGTATCATCAAGTATCGAGAGTGCACCCGAATACTACCACGTTCATGTGTCGAAGAATTCGAATTTCACCGATTTCACAACGTTCCTTCAGGACGTTTTCACGGATTCCGCGACTCTGGCCACGACGGAATTGGCCAGCGGCAGACTGTACTACTGGCGGGTAAAGGCAAGTGATTCGGCCGGCTTCGAGTCGGCATATTCGCCGACTCAGACATTCACCTGGTACAATTTCACCTGCGGTGATCTGGACGGTACACATACCGTTGACATTGGCGATCTCACGTCGATGATCACTTTCATGTTTCTCGGCGGAACGCTGACGCAGCCCCTGCTGGCGGGGGCGATAGATTGCGATCACTCGGTTGATATATCCGATCTGACCTGGATGATTTCGTACCTATTCCTTCTCGGCCCCGACCCATGCTGCCAGTAACGGGGCGACGGGCTGATTGGAGACGAGCCAGTGGGTGAGCACAGCCGCCCGCCTGAAAGCGACTACGCTGCCAAGCGGGCCCGCATGGTGGATGTGCAGATTTTCGGTCGCGATGTCCGGGATCGAGGCGTCCTGGAGGCAATGCGCCGCATCCCAAGACATGAATTCGTGCCGCCCGAGGAGCGAGCACACGCCTACGAAGACTATCCCCTGCCGATCGGGCACGGTCAGACAATCTCACAACCGTACATCGTCGCGTCGATGACCGAGCATTTGAAGTTAAGGTCTTCGGATCGGGTTCTGGAGATCGGAACCGGGTGCGGATATCAAACGGCAGTGTTGGCCGAATTCGCGGCTAAAGTCTTTACCATCGAGGTGGTTAGCGATCTACAGTCGGCGGCGAAGCGCGTTCTTGCCGCACATGGTTATTCCAATATCGTCTTCATGAACGGTGACGGCAACTTGGGTTGGCCCGATCAAGCTCCCTTCGATGCTATCATGTTGACGGCCGCCGCTCCCCGGTTGCCACCTGCGCTCATCGAGCAGTTGGCTGTTAACGGGCGTATGATCGCGCCAATCCTGGTACCCGGAACCGAGCTTCAGGAACTCGTCGTCGTAAATAAAACGCCTCACGAATTGAAAAGAGAGTCGCTGTACCAAGTCCGCTTTGTGCCGATGCGCGGCTCCATACAGGGCTCGTAATCTCCCGGTCCAACCAGATTCAAGATCGGTAAGCAATAACCTTTTGACTTTCAGCCCCTCGACTGGTATGTTGGCCGCCGGTATGGCGCCGACAATTAGCCCCCGCGGGTGCGGGGCACCGAACGAGTCGGGGCGGGTTGCTGCCGCTGAGTCTGCACTGCCGAAGAGATTCACATTTCTGCAACAAAATCGTTTTGACAAACGTCTATACCGACATGATCCGAAGCACTTGGGCCTCTCCCCGACGCTTTTCCTTCGGGCGCTTCGCCCTGTCATGGCTTTTTCCGAAATACCAATCATCGAATCGTGAATAGAGGAGTACTTATGCAACCCGTTATTTATCGCATTGCCGTTCCGCTGCTGGCCGCGTTGGTCACTATAGGCGGCAATGCCAACGCCGGCCGATTGAAATACGGCCCCAAAGGCATCCAGGGCAGCACCACAGCTCAGGACAGAAAACCTCCATCCGGCAAGGACGACGAAAAGCCGTTTAAGGATCTGATCAAAGACAAGGTCGCCGTTCAAGGGCTCTTTACGTTTTATCGTGACACTCTCGACAACAGCGTCCTGATGGCGATCAAACCTGATCAATTCGGGCCGATTTTCCTCTGTGGCGAGACGCGTGTGGCGGGCGACGGGTCATATACCGACAACGCCAGCATGGGTGAGACATATCCGTTCTATTTCAAGCGCGTCGGGAAAACCATCATGATGATGGAAAAGAACCTCCGCTTCAGAGTAGACTCCACGTCATCGCTTCGGAAGGCCCTGGCGAACGCAATTTCGGATGGCCTCGTGGCGTCGACCAAAGTGATGTCCAAGCCTGACGATTCGAACAAGGCGGTACTCATCGACGCTTCGGCAATATTCATCAGCGACGCCGAGAATCTCGGTTTCTTCCTCGGTCAACAAGGGCAAACGGGAATAAATTTTGATCGCTCGAACAGCTACTTTGACGTTATCAAATCGTTCCCGCAAAATTCCGAGATCGACGTCCGCCTGCATTTCCGGAGCAACAAACCACAAGACGGCAGTACGTTTCAGAACTCCTACAGCTTCTACCATGGACTGCATTATTCGCTCTCCAGCCTTCCGCAGACAGATTACGTTCCCCGGCTGGCCGATGATCGGGTGGGGCACTTTGTCACCATGTTTGAAGATTACTCGACGAATGACCAGCCCACGCCCTACAAGTACTATGTGGAACGCTGGAATCTGAAGAAGAAAAACCCGGATGCACGCATTTCGGAACCGGTTGAGCCGATCGTCTACTGGGTGAGCAACACCGTTCCGCCGGAGTACCGCGACGCCTTCGCCGAGGGCATTGAGTTCTGGAATCCGTCCTTCGAGAAGATCGGTTTTCGGAACGCCGTCGTGGCGAAGCAGATGCCCGATACCGCCACCTGGGATCCGGCCGACGTTCGGTACAACACGGTCAATTGGATCATCCAACCGGGCGGCGGCTACGCTGTCGGCCCCGACCGCACCAATCCGTTTACCGGGCAGATTTATGACGCGGACATCCGCGTTTCCGCAGACTTCATCCGTTTCATGTATAACACCTCCAGCAATTTCATTCGTCCAATCGCATTCGACGGCAAGGCGGATGATCCGACCGATCCCGGCGACCTGCTGGAGCGAGCGCGGCGCGACCCGCACTTTTGCAGTTATGGTGAAGAAGGAGCGGCCGATGCCGGCTTCGGGCTGGCCTACCTTGAGGCGACCGGAGACTACATCAACAAGGATTCGCTGACGAAGGAATACGTGCACGCCTATATCGTGGAATTGGTGGCGCACGAAGTTGGTCATACGCTTGGATTCCGTCACAACTTCAAGGCCTCGACGATTTACACGCTGGAACAGTTGTCGGATCGGGAGTTCACGAAGAAGAATGGGACTATCGGCACCGTGATGGATTACTCGGGACCGAACATCGCGGATCACGGCAAGACGCAGGGCGAATTTTATGCGTCGACCCCCGGGCCGTGCGACGATTGGATCGTCGAATACGCCTATTCCGATTTCGGTGCCAAGACATCCGAAGAGGAATTGCCGAAATTACAGGAGATTGCCTCTCGCTCCGGAGAGACCGGATTGCGCTATCTCACCGACGAGGACACGTTTGGCTGGGGAACTAAGGCTATTGACCCGCTGGCCAACCTTCACGACCTGGGCAGTGATCCTCTCAAATACGCCGAACACAAAGTAAATCTCACCCGCCAGTTGTGGTCCGAATCAATCAAGAAGTTTGATGTTCCGGGCAATTCGTATCGCAAGCTGTTCCAGGTGTTCCAATCCGGCTGGCGCTCATTTAACGAAGGCGCCCTGACGGCCTCGAAATACGTCGGTGGTATCTACCAAAGTCGAAGTCACATCGGCGACAAAGACGCAGCCATGCCGTTCGAAGTCGTCGCGGCGGCCGATCAGCGCCGGGCGATTGAATTTCTGAAAACCAATCTCTTCGCGGCCAATGCGTATGATCTGCCCACCAATCTGCTGAACAAACTTCAGCCGGAACGGATGCCCGATTTCGACGGTGCGTATTACAATGTCCCGTCGCTCGATTATCCCATGCATCAGATCGTGGCTAATTTTCAGTACCTCGCGATCTCCCGCCTGTACAGTCCCCAGGTCACCGGTCGTTTGGTGAACAATCTGGAAAAATTCAAGCCGGGCGAAGAGAAGTTCACCATGTTTGACATGTTCACGGATTTGCGGAAAGCGATCTGGGGTGAAGCTTTCACTCCTGCAAACGTCAACGATTATCGCCGTCCGCTCCAGTTGATTCATCTCCAGCGGCTGATTGACATCTACCTCAGCGCGCCGGGCGTATATCCGTTTGACGCTCGTACGCTCGCGGCAAACGATCTCGACCTCATTGAGCAAGCGGCATCAAAAGCGGCTACTGCCGGCGTTGATGGCATGAGCCAGGCACATTTCAAAGAAGTGGTCCGCCAGATTCAGGCTGCCAAAAGAGCTCCGAAAAGCTACTCCGATCAGTAGCCCGGATTGACATGCCGCTGTGCGGCCGTATATTCAAGCCGATTCATGAACAAGTGAATCGGCTTCTTTTTTTGAGGGACCAATGAGTCACATACTTGAATTTCTCAGGAGTCACGTCTCCGTACGCCAATTTACCGATGAGCCGGTCACTGAAGAACAGGAGCGATTAATCGTTTCCACCGGCCAGCGGTCGCCGACCTCGTCGAATATGCAGGCGTACTCGGTAATCGCTGTGCGGAATCAGCAATCAAAAGCACGTATAGCCGAATGGTGCGGGAACCAGCAACATGTGATCGATTGTCCCCTCTTCCTCATCTTCTGCGCCGATTTGTTTCGGTTGAAGGGACTCAATGAGCGGCGCGGGTATCCGTTTGAAGGTGGTTGGACGGAGGCGATGATCATAGCCACGGTAGACACGGCACTTGCCGCCGGGCGGGCGCTGCAAGCGGCGCAGGCGATCGGCTTGGGCGGAGTCATGGTTGGGTCAATTCGCAACCGGCCCGACGAGGTCTGCAGATTGACTGCGGCACCGGAACTCGTTTATCCGGTGATGGGTATGTCAATCGGGCACCCCCTCAAGCCGGGCAAGACAAAGCCACGGCTTCCCCTCGAGGCGGTCTGGTGCCGGGAGAAATATTGTACCGACAGATTTGCCGAAGCAATTGGCGAGTATGATCGGACCATCGCCGAGGGCGGTCACTTGGCCGGACGACCGGTGAGGCCGGAGTTGTACCCCGAATTCACCGGCACTTATTCATGGTCGGAGCATACCGCTCGCCGCATGGCGGACGACACGCCGTCGACAATTCGAGCACACATGAAGGAATTCCTGCAGAAGCGCGGCTTCATGCTGAAGTAACCGGCTATTTCGATTGGTTCGTGCCGTTGGTGCCGGCTTTGTAGAAGTATTTAATGTAATTCCAGGCGTCTTCTGCCCGATCGGCAAAGACAAAAAGCTTGATGTCCTCGGGGTTGATCGTCCCTTCTTTCACCAGAAAGTCGAAGTTGACGGCTTTGCGCCAGTATGATTCGCCGAACAGGACGATCGGCAGAGGTGGGACTTTGCCCGTCTGCACCAGGGTTAACGCCTCGAATAGTTCATCGAGGGTACCATACCCGCCGGGGAAAGCGACGAGCGCCTTGGCTCGAAGCATGAAGTGGAATTTGCGCAGAGCAAAGTAATGGAATTGCAGGCAGAGCTCCGGAGAGATGTACGGGTTCGGCTCCTGTTCGTGCGGCAGGGTGATGTTCAGGCCGATTGATTTTGCATTGACATCCCAGGCGCCGCGATTGGCGGCCTCCATGATACCGGGACCGCCGCCCGTCACGATTACATATTCCGGCCTGCCCTGTTTCTGTGTCTCCGACGACACAATCTGACCGAACCGACGGGCCTCATCGTAGTAACGCGACTTCTCGAGCACACTCTGAGCGGTAGCGAGTTCGCGTCGAACTTCTTCGTCGTGAGGGTTCCGGCGCAGTTTTGTCTTGAGGGAGCGCACCGTGGCCTGGGCTTCGCGAGGTTCCCGAATACGAGTGCCGCCAAAGACCACGATGGTGGAGCCGATGTTTTGCGCCCGCAAATGCAATTCCGGTTTCATCAACTCAAGGTGAACGCGCGCCGGACGCAGATCCTCGAGCGCCATGAAATCGAGGTCCTTGTATGCGATTCGATATGCGGGCGACTCCTTGAGTCGCTGGATCATTTTCTTCTTATTGAGGCGCTTGGCCGGTTTGACCATGTCTGGTTCCTATTTGAGTTCGATCGTTTCGCCCAATTGCGGCCGATAGCAGGTCCACTGTCGCTCGTGGCTCAGGTGTCCGACCATAGCTTCCGACTGATCCGGCTCGCCGTGAGTTACGAACACTGTGCGAGGCGGCGTTTGAATGGGCTCCAGCCAATGCAGCAATTCCTGATAATCGGCGTGGGCCGACATGCCGGACAATGAGACAATCCGCGCATTGACCGGCTTAAATGTCTTGTGAATATATACCGCTTTCTCACCATCCAGAAGTTTGCGACCGAGCGTGCCCTGGGCCTGGAAACCGACCAGGGCCACGGTGGTCTTCTCATCGTCAAGGCGATTGAGCAAGTGGTGAAGAATTCTTCCCCCTGTCAACATCCCGCTGGCGGAGATGATGACGGCCGGCCCCTTAAGATCATTGAGTTCCTGGGACGACTTCTTTGTCTTGTGAAACTGGACGTTACTTCCGTTCAACACGCAGTTGGGCCCGCCCAGCCGATTCAGATCCACGGAATGCAGGTTGTGGTACTTACAGTAGATATCAGTAGCGGAAACGGCCATCGGCGAATCAACATGCACGTCGATGGGTGGAATTCGCTTGTGCTCGATCAGGTCGTGGATCAGAAAGAGCACCTGCTGCGTACGCCCAATGGCAAACGCCGGTATCAGCAGCACGCCCTTTTCCCGGATCACCTGATTGATCAGGTCGGCGAAGATGGTGTGCGGGTCTTCCGGAGGATGAATCTTCCCCCCATAGGTCGATTCACATACCAGATAATCGCAGGCTGGGGGTTCCGACGGATCGACCGTCAGCGGATTGCCATACCTGCCGACATCTCCGGAAAAAAAGACCGTTCGCGTGCGACCCTCGTCATTCAGTTCGACTTCGACCCCCGCTGCCCCAAGAATGTGGCCGGCGATATGATAGCGAAAGCGTATCGCCTCGTCGATGCTGATCCACTCGTTAAACGGCACTGGTTCGAACAGCTTCAGGGCTCTCTCGGCGTCGTCGTCGGTGAACAGCGGAAGGGCGACTTCGTGGCGGGTCAATTTCTTCTTGTTGCGATATTCAGCATCTTCCATCTGGAGATTGGCCGTATCAAGCAGAGAAATGGCCGCGATATCAATCGTGGGGGCAGTTGCGTACACCGGTCCCTGATATCCGCGGGCCACCAGTCGCGGCAGATAGCCGATGTGATCGATGTGCGCGTGAGTCAGGACAATGGCATTGAGTAATTTCGGATTGACCGGCGGATCGGTCCAGTTGAGTTGGCGCAGCTCCCGCGATCCCTGGAACATTCCGCAATCAATGAGAACTCTGCGCCCGTTGGTCTCGATAAGATATTTGGAGCCCGTTACCGTGCCGGCGGCCCCATGAAACCCCAGTTGAATCACAGTTGGTTACCTTCCATGGTAATGAGTGATGCCCGAACGTCGAAACGCACCACGATCAATCACGCCTTGGCCTTGTCTGTGCCAAAGATTGATTCGTTGAAATACTGATCCAGCGAATGTTCGGCCGGCACACCCAAGCTCAGACCGATACCGTTGGCTACCTTAACCCACGGATGGTCTGGGGTGACGCGACGGAATTTACCGGCCACCGACGCAATTGGTACCGAGCCGATTTCAGTTCCGTGAAGCGCAACCATCTGACCGAATGCACCGGATGCGACACGGCCTATTGCTTCGTAGCCGAAACGGGTCGCGAGGATGCGATCATAAGCGGTTGGAGATCCACCGCGCAAAAGGTGGCCGAGAATGGTCACCCGACATTCGATATTAAGTATTGCTTCAAGTTGCTTGGCTAACTCATTGGAAATGCCACCCAAACGGATAGCGTCAGGCGAATTTTTCACCCGGCGGGCAACGACCATACTGCCGCCGATAGGCTTGGCCCCTTCGCCCACGACAATTATCGAGAAGGTCTTTCCCCGCGCCGTTCGACCGCGCACTTTGGCGCAGACCGCATCGATGTCATACGGAATTTCCGGAAGCAGAATGATATCTCCTCCCCCGGCCAATCCGGCGCCAAGCGCCAGCCAACCGGCGTACCGCCCCATTACTTCTATAATCATCACCCGGTGATGGGCCTGAGCAGTGGTGTGGATGCGATCAACTGCCTCCGTAGCTATCGCCAACGCCGAATCATAACCAAAAGTCTGGTCCGTACCGTACAAGTCATTATCGATGGTCTTGGGCACACCTACGATTGGAATGCCCTTCTCGGCCATCTGGGCTGATGCAGCCATGGTACCGTCACCGCCAACCGCGATCAGAGCGTCGAGCCCCAAGGCCTCGTAGTTGAGTATGGCCTGCGAGGAGCGGTCCATATACACGAAATCGTCGCCTTGAAGGACGGGGTAGTGGAATGGATCCGCACGGTTTGAGGTACCCAGAATGGTGCCCCCAAGAGACAGGATACCCGACACATCAGCGAGACCGAGCACCTTGAAGCGATTCTCGACGAGTCCCTCGTAACCATCAAGGAAACCGATCACTTCCATCTCATAATCGATCGTGGCTGCTTTGACGACGGCGTTTATCACCGCGTTAAGACCGGGACAGTCGCCACCGCCGGTCAGGATTCCTACGCGCTTACGTGTTTTTGGCATATCCCTATCTTACGCTAAAAGGTCTGAAAATTGTAGTACAAAAATGTCGCCCCTCGGTATATACTGAACCCTTCACTGGTATCGGCGAAAGCCGAAACGTGCTTAGCGGGACAAGCAGATTGGAAAAAGATTCCGCCCCCTTTTAGGGACTGACTTGCCCGGCCACATAAGCTCTTTGCGATCACGGTCGATATAGAGAGAACACCAGGGCTCTCTATGGGTTCAAGGAAGAAACCGGGGTAATTTTCGTATGCGCGTCAAACAATTGCTGGTCCTGCCAAATCTCCCTCCGCGAATAAAAGCTCTTCAGGAAATGGCGAACAATCTTTGGTATTCGTGGAATTGGGACATTGTCAAATTGTTCATAAGGCTTGATTCCGACATGTGGGAAAAATCGGGGCAGAATCCGGTCGAAATGCTCTCCCGCCTACCGCAGCATCTGCTGCTCAAGGCCTCCAAAGACGAGGCTTTCCTGAACGCTCTCGACAAAGTGTACACCCGATTTCAGGATTACTTGCACCGTAAGAAATGGTTTCACTACAAGTACGGTGAGTATGAGAATCGCCCCATCGTCTATTTCTCTCTCGAATATGGTCTGGACACGGGTCTGCCCGTCTACTCCGGCGGGCTTGGCGTGTTGTCGGGTGACACGCTGAAATCCGCTTCCGATCTCGGCCTGCCGATGGTGGCGGTCGGGCTGCTGTACCGATACGGCTATTTCCGCCAGATGCTCTCCCCCGACGGCTGGCAGCAGGAGCGCTACGAAGAAAACGACTGGTACCATATGCCGGTACAACCGGCGCTCAATGACAAAGGCGAACCGATCAAGGTCATGGTGCAACTGGACAATATCCCGGTGCAGATCGCCATTTGGAAAGTGACCGTCGGGCTGACGCCGCTCTACCTTCTGGACACCAATATTCCGGAAAATTCCTCCAAGGGACGCGAGATTACGTCCGTGCTTTACGGCGGCGACAAGGATATGCGTATTCGCCAGGAGATCGTCCTCGGCATAGGCGGCGTACGCGCTTTGCGGGCTCTGGGCATCAAACCGGCGATCTTTCACTCGAATGAAGGGCACTCGTGGTTCCTCAATCTGGAGCGGCTGCGCATCCTGACTCAGGAGCACGGATTATCATTCAAGGAGGCCGTGCATTTCATCTGGTCGACCACGATCTTCACGACCCACACGCCGGTGCCGGCCGGAAATGAAAAGTTCGAATCGGTGCTGGTGCACCGGTATCTGGGTGATATGGTGCGTCAGCTCGGTCTCACCTGGGAGGAATTCCTGGGTATCGGTCGCATCAATCCGACCGATGAAACCGAGCAGTTCGGCATGACGGTGGCGGCGCTGAAGACGGCCGCCCTTTGCAACGGTGTTTCCGAATTGCACGGAAAAGTATCGCGCGAAATGTGGCACAATATCTGGCCGAATTTGCCGAAGGACGAAGTGCCGATTCGAGCCATCACCAATGGTGTGCATCCGGCGACGTGGATCTCGCATGATGTCAATGAACTGTACGAATCGTATTTTGGCCCACGTTACGTGGAACGTCCCGGCGCCCCGGAAGTGTGGGAGAAAGTCGAGCGTATTCCGGATGTCGAGCTCTGGCGCGTACATAACAAGCGGCGGGAACGACTCGTCTTCTTCGCCCGCAAACGCCTCAAAAACCAGCTCCTGCGGCGAGGGGCGTCTCAATTGGAAGTCCAGCGCGCTGATACGGTGCTCGATCCGGGTACACTGACGATCGGGTTTGCACGCCGCTTTTCCACGTACAAGCGCGGTGCGCTGATTTTTGCTGATATCGACCGCCTCGATAGAATCCTCAACGATGAGCAGCGCCCGGTGCAACTGATCGTCTCGGGCAAGGCGCACCCGCTCGACAACCCCGGGAAAGAGATTATCAAGTTGTTGTTGAGCTTCGCCAACGAGAAGAGGTTCCGCAACCGGATCATCTTCCTTGAGGATTACGATATCAACGTCGCGCGGTATCTCGTCCAGGGCGCTGACGTCTGGCTCAATAATCCCCGCCGACCCGAAGAAGCCTCCGGGACGTCCGGCATGAAAGCGGCGCTCAACGGTGCGCTGAATTTGTCGATACTCGACGGCTGGTGGGCGGAAGCCTACAATGACGACTACGGCTTCAAGATCGGCAACGGCGAGGAATACGACAACGTCCAGTACCAGAATCAACTGGACGCCGAGAATCTCTACAATACGCTGGAACGCGAGGTCATCCCCGCCTTCTATGAACGAAACGACATTGATCTGCCCGAGCGCTGGATCGCCCGGATGAAGGGATCCATTCAGATGGCCGGCCAGCGGTTTTCCGCGCAACGCATGTTGATGGATTACACCAACGCGTTTTATATCCCGGCGATCAAGCAGTCGGTCCGCCTCCGTGAAAACGACTATGACCTCAATAAGAAGATATCCGGCTGGCTCGACCGGGTCAGCAACAGCTGGAACAGCATCGCCATAACCGATCTGGATGTGCCCGATCTGGGTGCAACCGTGCAGGTCGGCCAAAAAGTCCCGGTTTCAATGAAGGTAAAGCTTGGCTCGCTGACACCGGACGACGTCCGCGTCGAGATTATCTCCGGTCGACTCAATTCACAGGAGCAATTGCTCGATCCGGAGCGGGCAGGAACGGTATTCGGAAGCAATGGCCATCTGGGTAACGCCGAAGACGGCATCTACGGCTACACCGGCGAGGTCACTTGTCAGGAATCCGGACGATTCGGCATAACGGCGCGCGTCATTCCGAAAAACGAAAGCCTCTTGCACGTGAAAAAACCGAAACTGATTACCTGGTGGTAGTCTAAACTACCGACGGTATGTAAATGTGGGTCGGCGGACACTCTGTCCGCCGACCCTTTGCATATAATGAGAGTCTAAGAGGGAACTACCGTTTGTAGTCACCGTACCGGCGATCATCATCACGGTCGTCGGCGTGATAGTCGTACATCGCGCCGGCACGAGAGACAAGGTCGGCCAGTTCGCGCGTCTGCTCGTTCGGCATCGCTCGCACGATCGCCTGCGCCTGACGGCTGATTTCTTCGAAATTGACCGTACTGTAGTCGGATCCCTTTAGCGCGAGTGCAAACTCGGCAACGACTATCGCCAGCTTCAGTTCAGGGCGACTTTGCTGATAGCTTCTGCTTCCATCGGACCAGGCAATCTCACGATTGATTTCGATGACTTCGTGACGGTCAACATCGTTCCACCGCAAGGAGACATCGGCCAATACCTGTCCCTTGTGGCGCTTGTCGACAACCAGTTCGTAGAGCGCAGTTACTTCGTGCCCGGCACCGATTTCGCCACCGTCCTGGCGACGATCTCGGAATTTTTCATCGGCGATGTTGCGGTTCTCGTAGCCGATCAATCGATAGGCCGCGACCTGGCTCGGGTCGAAGGTCACCTGGATTTTCGCATCGCGCGCGACCACCTGCAGCGCGCTGGTGAATTGATCGGCCAGTTGCTTCTCTACCTCGTCGGAATTGTTGAGGTAGGCGTACCTGCCGTTTCCCTTGATGGCCAATTGCTCCAACAGCGCATCGTTGTAATTTCCCATGCCGACCCCGAAAGTCGACAGATTGATTCCACGCCGCGCCTGGTCGGAGACGCACCGCATAATAGCGTCGGCTGACGTCGGGCCGACATTGGCAACGCCGTCAGAGAACAGAACGATGCGGTTGATGGCCTCGGCGGAATATTGCTCCCCAGCCAGCCGGTAGGCGATCTCCAGCCCGGCGGCCACATTCGTCGATCCCCCCGGATGGATACGCCCAATCGCCGAAACAACATCATTGATCCGATCGGCACGGGTCCAACGCAGCACAATTCGCGCGTTGTCCCGATAGGCCACGATCGCAATCCTGTCGTCGCGATCAAGCTGACGAGCCAGGATTTCCACCGACCGCTTGACCAACTGCAGGCGCGTATCGTAGCCCATCGAACCGGATTCGTCGATGACGACGACCAGCCGCGCCGGCTTCCGTTGCCAGTCTGATACCTCGCGTGCCTTGATACCAAGTTTCAGCATCCACACGCCATCGCGGAATGGTGAGGGAGTGAGTTCCGAAAAAATGCGAAAGGTACCATCATCGGGAGAGTTGTACCCATAGTCAAAGTGGTTCACGAACTCTTCCACGCGCACGGCTTCAGCCGGCGGAATGTTACCCTCGGTCAGATAACGCCGCACCAGGGTGTATGAGGCGTCATCGACATCCAGGCCAAAGGTCGACTGGGCGTCACGACGCGGATCTACGAAACCGTGAGTACCATATTCACGGAAGTACATGTCGAAGGGGGGTAGTTCTGGCTCGCTGTATTGTCGATTATAGCGATCGAGGCTCGGCATTGGCATGTTGGACTGCCCCGCCATAATTCGCTTCTCCATCCGAGTATCGATATACGAATCGGCTTGGACGCCGGGGGTATTGTCGGATGATATGGCCGACGGGGCATCGCGCAGGGACTGGCCCGATTTCAGAACGGACTCGGAGGTGCTTTGGGAATCCGTCGTCACACCGGTCGCCTGATGACTTGCAGTGTTCAGCTTGTCCTCGTAGTTTCCGTTGCTCTTGTCCTTCAGCGGCGTGAGTTTCACGTGTATGGTGGCAATTCGATCTAACGTGAGCTCGACGGTTGCGGTTGCATTCAGTTTATAGTTGCCGTGAGTAACACGCACGACGTACCGCCCCGCTTTTGGCGTGTGGAGGACGGCCAAACCGGAAGCATCGGAGATGGCCGATCCGGGGGCGTTTTCAAGCGTCACCACGGCGTTCTCCAACGGGGAGCCGGAAACGGCATCAGTGACAAATACGTGGATTGTCCCGACTTTAGCCGAGACGACGGCCGCGAACACGAGGCTCGCGAGGGCCATTGCTGTTGCGATCAGGACGGGTTTCATAGCAGTTCTCCTTAGCCTTGAGATTCTATTTCCTGTTCTGAATACCCATTTCCAGAAGCATTCTTCCCGGTGAAGCTCAATGTATTTGCCCCACTTGACTTTAGACACCGCAGAGCTTTAATTCGCGGCAGTTGACCATTTAAATAGATCTTACAAACCATGGAGGTAACTCATGATCAAGCGGACACTGCGCCTGCTGACGCTAATTGCGGTGCTGGGTGTCTCGGTCGCCAATGGCTTCGATTTTACGAAGCTTGAAAGCTCTGTTACTGAGCACCGGCTGAAGAACGGACTGACGGTTCTGGTACTGGAGCAACATGACGCTCCGGTGGCGTCTTTTGTGACCGTTGCCAATGTCGGATCGGTCGACGACCCTAAGGGCTACACCGGCCTCGCCCATATGTTTGAGCATCTGGCTTTCAAGGGCACCACGACCCTGGGTTCGAAAGATTACCCAAAGGAAAAAAAGGCAATAGAGTTTGAGGACACGCTTTTTATGCAGCTCCGAGCCGAGCGCAACCGGGGCCGCTTTGCCGATTCCGCGAAAATTGCCGACTTGACGAAGAAGTACGAGGCCGCCCGGGAAGCGTCGTATCAGTTGGTCGAACCAAACGCCTTTGGGCAAGTGATTGATCGTGAAGGGGGCGAGGATCTGAACGCTTTCACCGCGAATGACATCACGGCCTATTTCTACAGCCTTCCGAGCAATAAGGCGGAACTGTGGATGGCGCTGGAATCCGAGCGCTTCCTCAATCCGGTCTTTCGGGAGATGTACAAGGAGCGGGACGTCGTCGCCGAAGAGCGTCGCATGCGCGTGGAGTCGAATCCGTTCGGCAAGATGTTCGAGGAATTCGACGGGGTCGCCTTTTCGGCCCATCCCTACGGCATTTCCGGCGTCGGACATATGTCGGACATCCAGTATTATTCCCGGGCCGAAGCCAAAACGTTCTTCGACAAATATTATGGTCCTTCAAATCTGGTAGTGGCCGTAGTGGGCGATGTCAACACCACTGAGATCATTGCCCTGGCTGAGAAGTACTTCGGACGCATTCCGTACCGCCCGGCACCGGAGCGCATTGCCACCGTTGAACCGCCCCAATCCGGGGAACGGCGTTCGATGCTTGAAGACCCCTCCCAACCGGTATATATGGTTGGGTGGCACACGCCCGAAGTGACCCATCCCGACCGCCCCGCTTTGCAGGCGCTATCGGATTACCTGGCCAGTGGACGCACGTCGCTTTTGTACAGCACGCTGGTGAAAGAAAAGAAGATGGCCGTACAGGTTGGTGCTTTTAACGGTTATCCGGGGGACAAATACCCCGCGATGACAATCGTTCTGGCAATTCCCGCTGCCGGCAAGACAAACGAAGAGTGTGAGAAGGAGATCTTCGCCGCTGTCGAAAAGACACAGAACGAACTTCTGCCCATGGAAGAGGTGGAGAAGATTCGTGCGCGCGCCAAAGCGTCCTTCATCGCCCAGCTTCGCGGCAACCAGGGTCTGGCTCTCCAGCTGGGCATTTTCCAGACCTATTGGGGTGACTGGCGGGAAATGTTCAACGAACTCAATCGTATTAACGCGGTCACGCCGCAGGATATTCAACGCGTGGCCAAAGAGTACCTGACCCACAAGAACCGTGTGGTAATTATGATGAACACGGCCAAGAGCTAATGAGAAAGGATGCTATGAAACGAGTATCGCTATGGCTTGGCAGTGTGGCATTGCTGCTCATTGCGGCATTTATCGCGACTGCCTCCGCACAGGACGTCGACAAGATCATTGCCAAGTTTCCCCCGGCGAAACAGCCGGTTATTCCGGACGTTCAGAAGGTTACGCTCGATAACGGAATACGTCTGTATCTGCTGGAGGATCACAGTCTCCCGACTGTCCAGGCAGCAGCCCGCATCAATTGCGGTTCCTATCTGGATCCCGCCGACAAGATCGGATTGGCGGGTATAACGGGAGCCGTTATGCGCACCGGCGGCACGCAGAAGTGGACCGGTGATGAAATCGACAAGCAACTCGAAAGTGTCGGCGCCAGCGTCGAGACTTCAATCGGTCTGCTGTTTGCCAGCGGCTCGATGTTCGTCCTGACCGATTATACCGACCTTGGTCTCGAGGTACTGGCGGATGTCCTCCAACGGCCGGTTTTTGATCCGGATAAGCTGGATCTGGCCAAAATCGAACAGCGATCAGCGATTTCCCGTCGCAACGACGATGCCGAGGATATTGGCGCCCGGGAATTCTCGAAGGCCATCTACGGACCGACGTCGGTTTATGCGCGGCACACCGAGTACAAGACCATCGCCGCAATTACCCGTGATGACCTGGTCAATTATCACGCCCAGTGGTTTCACCCCGAAAACGTCCAGTTGGCAATTTGGGGCGACATCGACAAAGCGACCATAATTGAGAAGGTCAAAAAGTACTTCGGTGGCTGGCAGCGTGGCAATGTCACCGTCCCCCCTCCGCCGACCGTCGATTACAAGTTCCCGAAACGGGTGCTATACGTGGACAAGGCCGACATCAATCAGTCGAAGATCTATATCGGTCACATTGGCGGTCGACAGACCGACCCTGATTATGCGGACCTGATCATGATGAACAACGTTCTGGGCGCCGGCTCATTCGCGACCCGGTTGTTCCAGAACGTGCGTTCCAAGGAAGGCCTCGCCTATGCGGTCTTCGGCGTCTACTCGGCCCAGGTGGCGTATCCCGGAATCTTCTACAATTTCGCTTCGACCAAATCGGCCACCACGGCCAAGGCAGTTCGCGAAATTATCAAGCAGATCCAAAGCATGCAAACAGATCCACCCACGCCGGAAGAGATGCGGATGGCGAAAGATGGATACCTGAACTCATTCGTCTTCCAGTTTGACTCAAAGGCCGAAGTGATTAATCGTCTCCTCAATTACGATTTCTACAATCTGCCGGCGGACTTCAATCTGCAGGTCCGCAGCAAGATCGAGAAGACATCGCCGCAATCCATCATGGCAGCAGCCAAGGCACACTTGCGCCCGGATGCTCTCCAAGTGCTAATTGTGGGGAATGCCAAGGATTTTGACGTGCCACTCGACCAACTCGGCTTGGGCGATGTCGAGACCATCGACGTGACCATACCGTCCGGTGAGGAACAACGCGCATTGGCCATGACGCCTGAGAATCTGGCCAAGGGCCAGGAACTGCTCGCCAAATCGGCGGCAGCTCACGGCGGTGTCGCCGCGTTTAAGAAAGTGAAGTCGATCGTCAGCAAAGGAAAGTATGTCCTGAGCACTCCCCAGGGGGACTTTCCGCTGGATTTCGAGGAGTCGCGCATCCTCCCCAACCTGAGCATGCAGGTGGTCTCAATGATGGGACAGAAGATGTACGACGTTCGGGACCAGAAATCCGGCTGGCGCAGCCAACCGGGCAATCCGCAGCCGATTGTTAAGACTGAGGATGATCTGACTAAGGATGACGAGGAGAGTGCCCGAAACATGATCAACCTGTTCATGCAGGCCGACAAGCCGGTTTATCAGCCGGTGTTTGACGGCGTGGGCAATCTTGACGGCGTTGACGTCAACTTCGTGGCCATCGTCGACAAGAACGGCAAGCAGCTGTGCCGTTTGGCGATCAACAGTCAAACCAATCTGCTGGTCGGCAAGAGCTTTGTCGGTGAGTCACCCATGGGTGAGGGAACCATTCTGGAAGTATATTCAGATCTCAAGGATGTGCAGGGCCTCAAGCTCCCCATGACTATGAGTCGTACGATGGGCGGGCAGAAAGTCGGCACAATCAGCTATTCGGATTTCCAGATTAACGCACCGGTGAGTCCGACGGCTTTCCAGAAACCGGACAAACTGTAAGCTTCTTTTGCGGGATTCAGACGAGGGTCACCTGAGAAGGTGGCCCTTTTTTGTTCAGGAAATTGAGGAAATTTCTCACCAGGGCTTAATCAGTCAGCTTGACTTGTGCGTCCTAAGGCTATATACTGGCGACGCTTAGACAGAGATTGGAGGACCTAAGTGCACATTCGACGTAGTCTTGCGGTACCCCTACTTGCCGCCGTAAGCCTCTCTCTTGCAGCCTCTTCCGGCTGGGCCCGGTATGCTGCCACTTACGATTATCGTGCCGAGCATAGCGGCATGGCTGCCCCTGCGCTTTGTATGGCCGGCCACAATGTCGGCAAGATCGAACTGATGGTGGTGAATAACGGCACCTTTGGCGATGGGTATACGCCTTCGAACAATGACTGTTTCACCGGCGAAATTATCCAATCCTGTGCCTATCCCAAGGACTCCCCCTCAAGATACCTGTTTGTCGGGGCGGTCTGGATTGGCGCCGTAGTGGGCCGCGATACGCTTGTTTCGCAGGCGGCAGACGGCTGGACTGGCGGCCAGGAGCTGTTTCCGGACGATATTGTCGGCCTGCAATATCGATCGATCACCGATCCGTCCAAGCCGGACGTGTATGAGGGCGCAATTTCCGAAGAAGACTACCTCGCCGTTTATTATGACACGTGCATTAATTGCTCCGGGGTATCCACCGACAAGGTTGACAATCGCCCCCACCGGCCC
This sequence comes from uncultured candidate division Zixibacteria bacterium, assembly GCA_963806185.1. GTDB lineage: Bacteria > Zixibacteria > MSB-5A5 > GN15 > FEB-12 > CAWDXE01. Next base: position 444,145 of record CAWDXE010000004.1, on the reverse strand, counting down.
ATCGGCCTCAAGGTGACCCAGAACTCCTACGCCTGGTCATATTCGTATGCCGAGGACTTTGTTCTTTTCGACTTCTCTGTTCAGAATATCAATACCCGGCGGCTGAATGACGTCTATATGGGCATCTATGTGGACGCCGACGTGCACGCACGTATTAACACCGAAGGGTATGATGACGACGTGTGCGGATTCATTCGTTCCATGCCGGCCTCCTACGCGCCGGCACAGTGCCCGTTCAACGACACCGTGAACATCGCCTGGATCGCCGACAATGACGGCGATTTGACGCAGACAACTTCGCTGCAGGTGCCAAATGTCACTGCTACACGAATTGTGAGAACACCCTCAGAATCTCTGAAAGTCTCCTTCAACTGGTGGATTTCCAACGGTGATGCGCGACGGGATTTCGGGCCGCAGGGTCGGAAAACATACCGCGACCTCGGTACCGGCGGTCAGGGAACGCCGGAAGGAGATCGCAACAAGTACTGGTTCCTGAGCAACGGCGAGTTTGATTACGATCAAGTGTTTACTCGACAGATTCTCCCGCTTGACACGCAGTGGCAATATCCTCCCCAGCAGGTGGCGCCGGATTTGTCCGACGGTTACGATACGCGATACCTGCTCTCCTTCGGTCCTTTCGACATCGAGCCGGGTCAAAGCCTTCCAATCTCCCTGGCTTACGTCGGCGGTATGAATCTCCACACCGATGAAACCAATCTGGGTAATCTTCAGGACAATTACAACCCGCAACAGTACTATGCGAATTTGGATTTCACCGACCTGGGTCTCAACGCCGCCTGGGCCAGTTGGATTTATGACAATCCGGGAGTAGATTCGGATTCGAATGGGTACGCCGGCGATTTCCATGTCTGTAATTTTGATTCTATCCCCAACCCGGAAGGCGGCTGGATTATCACCCGATCCGACACGACTTGGTATCGGGGAGACGGTGTGCCGGACTTCAGGGGTGCCTCCCCACCGCCCGCTCCCGAGCATTGGGTGATTCCCGAGGTGGGTAAGATTACGGTTCGCTGGAATGGTGTGCGCTCTGAGGAGACGCGAGATGCGTTTTCTCGACAATTCGATTTCGAAGGATACCGTGTCTATTATGGTCGCGACTACCGTGCCTCAAGTTACACGCTGGGCCAGTCGTATGACCGGGAAGACTTCAACAAGTTCATCTTCGATCCCACAGCGGGGACCTCAGGTGACTGGGTGCTGCTGGATATTCCTTTTACCCTGGATTCTCTGCGCGCCCTCTACGCGCCTCCCGGCGAGGAGACGACCTGGAATCCGCTGGTGTACAGCCGGGTCAATCCGTATCGTCTCGGCGATTCCGCCTTCTATTTCGAGCCGCAGGATTACAACCGGAGCCGTTTCGGCAACGAAGATCAGCCGCTCACCGAAATTGTCAAGATGTTTCCGCACGCGGCCTTTCCGAGTTCACTCGATGTCGATTCGGTAGACAGCCCGGACGAAGTGTATGAAGAGAACGGCAAGAAGTATCTGAAGTACTTCATGTATGAGTATACGATCGACAATCTGCTGCCGACAGTGGAGTACTATGTGAATGTGACCGCCTTTGACTTCGGATCGCCGCAGTCGGGCTTGAAGAGTCTGGAGACTCAGGTGACGTTCAACCCCTCCATCACCTACGCCTTGGAATCGAACACGGCGCTGGCCGGCAAAGACCTGAACGTGTACGTCTATCCCAACCCGTATCGCATCGACGGGAAGTACCTGGAAGAAGGGTTCGAGGGTCGGGAACGTGATGCCGGCGTGGGCACGGCCGAGCGCGACCGGCTGCGTCGCGTACACTTTGCCAACCTTCCGCCCAAGTGCACCATTCGCATTTTTTCACTGGACGGCGACCTGGTGGACGAAGTGATTCATGATGTCGATGCCAACGATCCCGAAGCCAACCACGACACCTGGGATTTGATCACCCGCAATACACAATTGATCGTCTCCGGCATTTATTATTGGACCGTCGAGGACGACAAGGGAAACACCCAGATCGGTAAGCTGGTAGTCGTCATGTAATTTAGAACCGAGTGGAGACGCCACTCGAAGCCGCCGCCTGTGTCCAGGCGGCGGCTTTTTTGTTGTGTGGCATTCGGTTAAGCCAAAGTTCGGACATCTCACTCGGCATCGTTGATGGGTGATTTTGCGCAGTATTTTGATCTTGTTAACGCCAAAGAAATGGGAGTGTATCGACTCCACATCCTTTGACGCTGGAGCGTCTATTGATGGGGACGGGGTGAAAAGGCTTGCCCTGTTTATCGCATTTTCTTAGGTTTAGAATTGGTTTTCGCCGCGGCAGGTGAAGGCCGCGGGTAACGCATACGCATACAGCGAACAGACCACATGGTTCGCACTGGACTGGGAAGTTTTGGGTCTCAAGAAGTGAGGGTCTCGTGAATATGTCAGTTGGTAAGGTGGGGCTACGCATTGGATTGGTCTTGCTCCTGGCGGCTTCTGCGTTTGGCCGCTTGTCCAAGGATTCTGATGGCCGACCGATAGATCGTTCTGCACTGGCGCCGAACCTGATGGTGGCGGAGCACAACGTCGGCAGGATCGTGATGGCCGTATCGAATAACGGCACGTACGGATATACTGAGGGTGCCGCGGGCGCTTCGGACGCATTCACCGGCGAAACGGTGAAGAGCTGCGAATATCCCAAAGGCTCCAATACCAAGTACTGCTTTGCGGGCGCCGTATGGATCGGCGCTGTGGTCGGGCGGGATACCCTCGTGTCGGTGGCTGAAGACGGCTGGACTCAGAGCACGGAGCTGTATCCGGAAGCGGGAGCGCTCGGCGCCATGCAGTATCGCTCAATTACCGATCCGGCCAAGCCGGAGTACGAGGGTGCCATCTCCGAACAGGACTACGTGTCCACCTTCTTTGATACCTGCACGGCTTGCAACGGAACGAGGCCGGACGTTATCGATCACCGGGGACACAGGCCGCTCTTCGTTGAAGTCTCGCAGAATTCATATGCCTGGTCGTATTCCTATGCGGAGGACTTTGTACTATTTGACTTCCGAATCCGGAATATGGGGACGGAACGCCTCAACGCCGTCTACATGGGATTGTATGTCGACGCTGACGTGTTCGCCCTGGTCAACCAGGATGAAGGAGCGCAGGACGACATTTGCGGTTTCATCCGCTCCATGCCGGCGTCATACGCACCGGCCCAATGTCCTTTCAACGACATCGTAGACATAGCCTGGATCGCCGATAACGACGGTGATCTCGGTCTCTCGCCGTCAATGCAGGTGCCGCACATAACGGCAACCCGCATTGTGCGGACGCCGGCCGATTCGCCGAAGGTCTCTTTCAACTGGTGGATTTCAAATTCCGATGCTCGACGCGATTTTGGTCCACAAGGACGGAAAACATTTCGGGATTTGAGCACCGGCGGACAGGGGACGCCGGAAGGCGACCGCAACAAATACTGGTACATGCGCAATGGTGAGTTTGATTTTGACCAGGCATATACTGCTCAGATTTCACCGCTGGATACACAGTGGGTTTACCCGCCTCAGCAGGTCGCGTGCGACTTGTCCAACGGGTATGACACACGGTATCTCTTGTCGTTTGGGCCGTTCGATATCGAGCCGGGTCAGAGTCTGCCGATTTCACTGGCCTACCTGGCGGGGTTCGGCCTGCACACCGACGTCAGCAATATCCAGAACTTGGAGTGCGAGACGTACAATCCACAGGCTTTCTATTCGAACCTTCACTTCACCGATCTTGGCCTGAATGCCGCCTGGGCAGGGTGGATTTATGATAATCCGGGAGTCGATACCGACTCCAACGGATATGCTGGTGAATACCACATTTGCGTCATGGATTCCATCTTGAATGATCAGGGCCATTGGGTCTATACCCGGGCGGATACAACTTGGTACAAGGGTGATGGCGTACCGGATTTCAAGGGCGCTTCGCCGCCCCCGGCTCCGGCGCACTGGGTGGTTCCGGAAGTAGGAAGGATCACCGTCCGATGGTATGGTGCGCGGTCAGAGGCGACTCGTGACGCCTTCTCCCACCAGCTTGATTTCGAAGGGTACCGCGTGTATTACGGTCGCGACTACCGCTCATCAAGTTACACGCTGGCCCAGTCGTACGATCGCGAGGATTTCAACAAATTCATCTTCGATCCCGCGTCAGGTACCGCAGGCGAATGGGTGTTGCTGGACATCCCGTTTACCCTCGACTCGTTGCGCGCCCTGTATGCGCCTGACGGTGAGGAGACGACGTGGGATCCGCTGGTGTACAGCCGGGTTAGTCCGTATCGCCTGGGCGATTCTGCCTTCTACTTTGAACCGCAGGATTACAATCGAAGCCGCTTTGCGAACGAAGACCAGCCTACTACGGGGATTGAGAAGATGTTTCCTCTATCCACCGTATCCAAGTTCTCTGAATCCGGATTCTGTGGCCAGTCCGGATGAGGTTTACGAGGAGAACGGTACCAAGTACCTGAAGTACTTCATGTATGAGTATACCATACCGAATCTCCTGCCCACCGTTGAGTACTACGTCAACGTGACGGCTTTTGACTTTGGCTCCCCGCAGTCGGGGTTGAAGAGCCTGGAAACCCAGGTGTCTTTCCAGCCGTCCATCACGTACGCTCTGGAATCGTCAGTATCGCTGGCCGGCAAGGATTTGGATGTATACGTCTATCCCAACCCGTATCGTATCGACGGGAATTATCTCGAAGAAGGGTATGAGGGCCGGGAAAAGGATGCCAGTGTTGGTTCTGTCGAACCTGACCGCCTGCGCCGTGTGCATTTCGCCAATCTCCCGCCCAAGTGCACTATTCGCATTTTCTCACTCGACGGTGACTTGGTGGACGAGGTGACTCACGACGTCGACCCCAACAATCCCGAAGCCAACCACGACACGTGGGATTTGATCACCCGCAATACACAATTGATCGTATCCGGGATATACTTCTGGACGGTAGAAGACGACAAGGGGCGTACGCAGATTGGTAAGCTGATCGTCATCATGTAACCTATGAACTATTGCCATTCGGGCCGCTGTCTATTGCTGACAGCGGCCCTATTAGTATCCACTGGATTTTCTGCTCTTGAAGCCCGCGAAGCGTCGGACGACTTCAAACAGCTCGCCGCCGTACGTCAGGCGCAACGGCTGGCGGCTGCTCCGCCACGCCTCAAGTATGCCGTCCACAACCGAGGCAACGTAGAACTGGTCGTAGGCAACAACGGTACTTTTGGCACGTTCGGCGACGGCATCACCGATCCCCTAACTAATCAGACGGCCTGGTCCTGCCGCTATCCCAAGAACAGTGACATCGTCTATCTCTGGGTCGGCGCTTTCTGGATCGGGGCGGTGGTCGGCAAGGACACGCTGGTTTCGTGTGGTTCAGAGGATTACTACGCCACCGCAGAATTCTGGTCGCCCGACACCGGCTTCACCTACCAATCAATCGACTTGAACAGTCCCCTCTATTCCTCGGCGGCGTATTCGGAGCAGGACATCTCGTGCATGTACACCGATACCTTCACCGACCCGACACTGGTAGGGCAGGACGACACGGATCGTCGATCACACAGACCGCTCGGCATCGAGATCAGTCAGCGATCTATGGCCTGGAGCTACGATTATGCCGATGATTTCGTCCTCTTCGATTACGGCATCCGCAACTCCGGCTCCGAGCGATTGGACGATGTGTATATCGGGATCTGGGTCGATGGTGATGTCTGGCACATCAGCAATCGTGACTCAGATCATTGGGAGGACGATATCGTTGGTTTTCGATCCACGTTTCCGTCGCCGGAGGATGCCGCCTTTCTCGATACCGTAAACATGGCGTGGCACGCCGACAACGATGGTGACCCCACGGGCGGGGCGTGGGATTATCGGTCCGGTCGGGACGTCATGGCGACACGCGTTGTCCGGACTCCTGCCGATTCGCTCACCTACTCCTTCAACTGGTGGATAACCAATTATTCTGATCCGGCGCTGGATTTCGGTCCCCGGATGCGCGGAACGAACGAGCGACCCTTTCGCGCGATCGGATCAGGACTGGGAACGCCTCAGGGCGACCGCAACAAGTACTACCTGATGTCCCACCCGGAGTTCGACTATGACCTCCTGTTCACCGCCCAGGATCACTCGTTCGAGGGCTTCATGTCACCACCAGGCACGGCGAGCGTTATTGCCGACGGGTTTGATACGCGATACCTATTGAGTTTCGGGCCGTTTGACATTGAGCCCGGCCAGAACCTTCCGGTGTCGTTTGCCTGGGTGGGCGGACGGAACTTGCACGTGAATCCGTCGGACTTCACCACCTATTGGGACTCCAACAATCCACGAGCCTTTTACAACGAACTCGATTTCTCCAACCTCGCTCTCAACGCTCGATGGGCATCATGGATCTACGACAATCCGGGCGTGGACACCGACAGAGACGGATACCGGGGGAAATTTCGCCTGCTGAACGGGGTGGACACTTTCTGGACGGAAGGTGACAACGTCCCGGATTTCAAGGGTGCGGGACCACCGCCGGCACCGAAACTGAAGGTCGTGCCGTCGCTCGGCAAGTTGCACATTCGCTGGAACGGGTTTTACAGCGAAAATACCCCCGATCCTTTCCTGAACCTGATTGACTTTGAGGGATACCGCGTGTACCTGGCGCTGGACGATCGTGACGCCAGTTTCACGTTATTGACGTCGTACGATTATGAGAATTTCAACCGGTACTACTGGAAGCAATCAGCGGGCGTCACGCCGCAATGGGTGCTGTTGAACATCCCATTCACCCTCACCTCGTTAAAGCAGATATACGGAGATTCATTCAGCCCCGATGATTATCCTCGCTCCTCTCCCCTCTATGTCGGTGATTCGGCTTTCTACTTCGAACCGAACGGGTTTAACCAATCCGATCTTCGGACGCCCAACGGTATCCATCGCGCGTTTCCTGACGCCGTCAATCAGGGAAGGGATCCGGCCAACTGGACGACCGACCAGATTACCACCGAACACGGCGAACCGTTACCAAAGTACTACGAATATGAATACGTGGCTGACAATTTGCTCCCGACGATCAGTTACATAGCTTCAGTCACGGTCTTCGATTTCGGTTCACCGATCGCCGGCCTGGCTCCGCTGGAAACTCCCCCGCTCGACAATTCAATCCGTGAATACCCGCAAACACCGTCGGACGTCGTTGAAAGCGAGAATCTCGACGTCTATGTCTACCCCAATCCGTACACGCTTGACAGCCGATACGATTCGCTCGGTTTCGAGAATCGGAAGCGAAACGAGTATGTCGAACGTGCCCGACGAATTCACTTTGCCAACTTGCCGGCCGTGTGCAAGATCTCTATTTTCACGCTGGACGGAGACCTGGTCGATGAAGTGCATCACGACTTTCCGGGCGGTGGTCCTGAATCGATGCATGACACCTGGGACCTGATCTCCCGCAACACGCAGTCGATTGTCAGCGGCATCTACTACTATGTGGTTGAATCGGCAACGCGAACTCAGATTGGCAAGTTCGTCATCATCATGTGACGTCAATCGTGCCTATTGAGTGCCGCCGGAAGAAAGCGCCCGAACCAGAAGTATCCCAAAGCGGACACCAACGCCAGCGATGCAATGAGCATCCACGCGACAGGCAGACGATCAGCGAAATAATCAAGAAACACGCCTCCATACAACGGCCCCAATGACCATCCTGCCGTATCACAGAATCCGCGAATGCCCATGTATCGACCGATGCGGCCCGGCGGCGCCAGGTTGGCCGTTAGCGTCATGCTGGGGGGCGACAAAGTCACCTCGCCCATGGTGATGAGCATGATAACGAAGACATACGGCCAGAACGGCTCGAAGAAGCCGGCGATGCCGTAGCCGACAAAATACAACAGTCCCCCCCATGCTAGTTGGTCTGTCAGCCGCTGGTTGCGCAAGAGACGGGTGACGGGTATCTGCAACAACACCACCAGCAACCCATTTAGCGTGAAGAGCATGCCAAGGTCTGATTCCGTCATGCCCCGGATCTCGACCGTATATAATGAAAATGGTGCGATTAACTGTGCCATGACCAGGGTCAGCAGAAAGGTCAGGAAGGCATGTGTGGCCAGGTGTTTGTCCTCCCGGATAGCCACAAGGTCCGACAGTTTGAAACGATCCGGAGTGATGATCATTGGCGGCGGTTTGAAGAAGAACCGAAAGACCAGGGCCGACGCCAGAGCTGCTCCCGCCGAGACAAAGAACAGTGAGGAGTAGGACGTCTTGGCCAAAAATCCGCCTATCGCGGGTCCGACTGCCCAGCCGAGGTTGGCGGCCGAGCGGGCGAGCGCGTATCCGTACAGGCGACGTTCAGGCGGGAGAAGATCGGACACCAGTCCGTTCATGGACGGCATGAAGAGTGAGCCGCAAACGGCTTCGACCGTCCAGATTGCACAGATGGTCCAGAACCCCATGTTGAGGTATATCACCACTCCTAACGCCGCGAAGGACATGGCTCGCAGGAACTGAGCACTCACGAGCAGCTTATGACGGCCAAATCGATCCGATAGCTCTCCCCCTACCAGCATGAAGAACGACCTGATGATGGCCATCGCGGCGAAAAAGATCCCAATCTGCGAAGTGGACAGCCCCAATTGACTGTGGAAATAGATGGCAAGAAATGGGACTGATGACGAGAAGCCGAGAGCGGCGACAAACCAGCCAAACACCAGTATCCAAAGGTTGCGATCATACTGGCGGACGAACCCGGTGACGCGATTCCACATAGAGTGAGCAATATAGGTCGGCCACTATGCGGATTCAACTGATTTGGATCGTCGACCCGCTATGCGTATCGATTTACGAGGAAATCAGCGATAGCGGGGAATCCGTCGATTCGTCGCCTGCCCCAGCCGGCCTCAGCCATGCGACGCAGCTGACCCTCACGCCGGTAATGCCGCAATGCCACGCCAAGGGTTGCCGGAGGGAGATTCTCAGAGAGTGCTTCGCCAACGGCTGCGTTGCGCAATAAATCGAGGTTGAGTCGGGCGAATTCCCCTATTGTAGGAGTCAGCACAAACATCGGCAGTCCCAGACCAAGAGCCCAGTTGGTTCGTTCATGAGAGGGGGCAACGAAATAGTCGAAGGCAGGAAAGAGACGGCTGGTCAACGCAGTCTCTTCACGCGGCGAGTTGAAAATGGCGATCAGGATAGGCGGCAAAACTTGCGGCAGGAAGTCGGTCGATCTGATGGAGAAATCTTCCAGACCCTGTGCCCGCAGAACGCCTGACAGTCGCGTCAGCAATTTGCCGTCTTCCCTGGCAAAAACAACTGCCCGCCCTCCCTCTTGCACCACCGACAGACAGGCGTTGCAGATTGCGGCGATGTGAGCCGGTGGTTCCGCTCCCGAAGAATACATTGCCCCGGTCAACGGCGTCCGACTCTCGAGTCGGGTCATTCGGCTCTGAAACGAACCTTCGGCCTGCCTCGCCAAGGTGGGCTCGATGCACAGTCCGGAAATGAATAGCTGTTCTTCGGAGTAGCCGGCGTGGAGAAAAGCCCGGGCAACTTCTTCCGAAGGGACGAAGATCATCGAAGCACCGGCGACGATGGCTTCTCTCGGCGCTACCTGCTCGCCGTGCTGATAGAGCAGATCGCCGCGACCACGCAGAATACCTACCAACAAAGGGTGGTCGACCAGGATCGGCGCTGAATCCGCCGAATATACTCTTCGGATATCACGGCCCATGATATGCATCCCCAAGCCGCCCCGGTTGTAATCGCCGGCCTGGCGCAAACGGGCATACAGGTGACCAAGCGCTCCGCCCGAAGACCCTTCGCGGTACAGCCATCGCGCCGCCTGCCAGGAGCGTCGGGAGAGTCCGCGGGACACTTCGAAGACGTCCGTTTGCCCCTTCACCAGACTGATTGAGCCCCGGCGGATAAGCGATTCCAGAATGCCATCAAGATAGAACGGATGCCCACGACCGATATTCGAGTAAAGAAAATTGATTCGAGAGGGCATACGATCATCCATCAAGGTCGCGGCGTGAATAGGCCGAGCAAATTGCCGAACGGATCGTGGAAATGACCGTACCAACCGGTTCCGGGAATGTCCGATCTGGGAACGACGACACGCCCACCGTGCTGAACGACCGCGGCGAGTGCGGCGTCAATGTCCGGCACGAGTACGTACAAGACGATTCCGCCCGGAGGTTTCATTTCCTTCGTCCGATAGATTCCACCTCCGATTCCGTCGCCGGTGGTAAAAGTCGAATAGGCCACCTGGGAGCGGTCGGTAAACTCCCACTGGAAGGCGGAGATGTAGAAATCGGCAGCGCGAACGACGTCGGTGGCGCCGATTTCGACATAAACGATAGGTTGCGGCATGTGTCCTCCGAGTGACGTCAAATGCAGGTGAACTGTGCACCGCAAATATACGATGTAGATGAGTTCGAAGAAAGTCGCGGCCGCGCAAAAAAAAGAGGGCTGGCAGAGCCAACCCTCAGTATTACCCGGTCAATGGTGTCAGGCAACCGCCTGCATTTGCTCAACATCGATGACTCTGGACAGGTCGAGGAAGATGAGGAGGCGATCTTTGAGCTTAGCTACACCCTTAATATACTCGGAATTTACTCCGGTGACGATTTCCGGCGGGGCCTCGATCGTGCTGGCCGGCAGGCGCAAGACTTCGCTCACCGCATCAACAATCATCCCCATGATCGTGCCACCGATGTCGACGACGACAATGCGAGTGTTCTTGTCGTGCTCTTTCAATTCAAGATTGAACCTTTTGCGCAAATCGACAATCGGGATCACTTTGCCGCGCAGATTGATGACACCCTCGACGTAGTGGGGCGCCTGCGGGACGCGCGTGATCTCAACCATCCGGTTGATTTCCTGAACCTTGAGAATATCAACGCCAAACTCCTCTGAGCCGATGTTGAACGATACCAACTGCAGCTCGTCGGAATTCAGATTCCCGGCGTGCTCTGTCTTCGTGGTTGTTTCTAGACTCATTCCATCCGCCCCTTCTCAACTATGGTTTGTTCCACTTCTTTCCAGCCCAATTTGACGGCTACCTCAATATGCCATAACTCGAGGACCGAGGTCCTCGTGAGGTCAATCATGGTATCGGCGGGCCACGAAATTTGTTGAGCCCTTGAGCGAAAGTCTGCGCTTGAGCTATTCAATTAACGGACAATGAGTTGCGGGCTGCGGAAATAGGCGAGCGTACGATCATGGAGAATCCCATTGCTGGCGACCACCGACCGGATGCCCGGGCGAACGGGACCTCCGCCCAAATCTGAAATCTCGCCGCCGGCTTCTTTCAGGATGGCGGCGAAGGGAGCGACATCGACCACTTTGATTTTTGCCTCGGTCACAATGTCCAGACGCCCGGAGGCCAGCAGGTGATACGGCCAGAGATCGCCGAAGGCCCGCTGGCGCTTGGTCGCCTTTAACAATCGGATGAGACCCTGTTCGTGTCCGGCCTGAGCAAAGGATTTGTACGAGCCGGTCGACGCCATGGCGTCTTTCAATCTGCGGATTTTCGACACATGTACACGTTTGCCGTTGAGAAAGGCTCCCTTGCCCCGTTCCGCCCACAATATCTCGCGCATCAATGGCACGTTGGAGATGCCCAGTATCATTTCCTCCCGATGCATAAGCGCGATCAACGTCCCCCAGAGCGGAATCCCCGCGATGAAGTTCCTGGTACCGTCAATGGGATCGATGATCCAGAGAAACTCACCACGCCCGGTACGACCGTACTCCTCACCCAGAAACTGATGCTCGGGGAATTTCTTACGAATGATCGAGACGATCGCCTTCTCGGCCTTCCGATCTGCGACCGTGACCGGCGTCCGGTCTTTCTTCAGCGAAACAGAAGGCGGATGGTTGTAGTAATGAAGGGTTATCTTCTCAGCTTCGCGAATAGCAGCCATCGCTACATCAAGATACTTGCTCATGAGACGTCACTTCCTCATAGAGAATCGAATGGAGTATAGCGATACCTGATCAGCGCCACAAGTGTGGTCATAGACCGGCTGCCAGGAGTTCCATCAGCCGAAAGGCGTTAGTCGGTGCATGACCGGTGAAGTGGTTGTTGAAATATACATAGCTCGCCCCTCCTCCTTCGCGGTACGAAGCCAATATGTCGCGCCAGTAGCGCATGACATCCTCCTTCGGATCGCGAACATAGGAAAAGTCCTCGGTCAGAGTTTTGTGATCTCCGAGGAAGCGGACGTATTGGAAATCCGCCGTCTTCACGTTGTAGTGCGGCATCCACGGATGTTCAACCAGGCAGAGCGCAATTCCCCGCTTGCGGAGCATCGCATAGAACGACTCCTGCAGCCAGGCACGGTTGCGGATCTCAACACAAAGTTGCAAGTCCGTGGGCAGAGCATCAAGAATCTGTTCCAGGAGAGGCAGCTCAGTCGGTTTGAAACCGTAAGGAAATTGCAGCAGCAGCGGGCCCAGTTTCTCTTTGAGGCCGCGCATTGCCTGAACAAACTGGAGGGCGAATTCAATGCGGCTTTTCGGCGTGCCCTCGTGAGTCACGGTCTGCGGAAATTTCGCCGCGAAAACAAAGCTCTCGGGTGCCGTGACATACCATTTCTTAATGGCCGCTTCGGATGGAATGCGATAGAAGGTGACGTCAAGCTCGACGGTATCGAAACGCGAGGTATAATATTTCAAAAAGTCCGCCTGGGGGCAGAATTGCGGATAGAAATTCCCCAGCCAGTCTTTGTAAGAGAATCCCGAGGTCCCTATTCTAATCTCGTTCAAATTCACTCCTGTATAACAGCACGACCGTCCGGCAGTTCGCTCCATCGGTAAGGAAAGCGGCAAGAGGCTGGGTTGCCTTCCAAACGAAGAATGAGTATCTTCGACGCAAAGAATTGAACAACGACTAAGGAGTTACCGATGAGAGACAAGCGGAACGAAATCCTTGCCCGACAGCTAATTGACTATTCCCTTGCAATGAAGAAGGGTGAGATTCTTTATCTGGAAGTGAAAGGTAAAGAAACTCTCGAGCTGGGCAAACAGGTCATTCGCTATGCCACCGAAAAGGGCGTCGTAACCTTCTGGTACTACAACGACGAGTCACTGATCCGCCAGTGGGTGCGCACCGCGACCGCCGACCAGATGAAGAGTCAGGCGGAACTTCACCTGCAGTTGATGCAAAAGGCCAACGCCTACATCGGCCTCCGCGGTTCGGATAATCCGTTCGACCTGGCTGACATCGATCAGAAGCAGATCGACATGCACAATACCCTGTTCTACAAGCCGGTGCACCTGGAGGAGCGGGTCAAACGGACGCGGTGGGTGGTACTTCGCTATCCCAACAACGCCATGGCACAATTAGCGCAAACGTCTCAAGAGGCGTTTGAAGAGTTCTACTTTGACGTCTGTTGTGCGGACTACGCCAAGATGTCCAAAGCGCAAGACAAGCTGTTCGACCTGATGAGCAGGACCGACCAGGTGCACATCAAGTCGCCGGGAACCGATCTCAAGTTCTCGCTCAAGGGCATTCCGTGCATAAAATGCGACGGGCACCGAAATATTCCGGACGGAGAAGTGTACACAGCCCCGATCAAGGACTCCGTTTACGGTACGGTCAAGTTCAACACGCCGACTCTTTACCAGGGAATTGTATACAACGACGTTACGCTCACTTTCGAGAAGGGGAAGATCATCAAGGCGACGGCAGATGCGAATGTCGACAAGCTCAACAAGGTGCTGGATACCGATGAAGGGTCGCGCTATATCGGTGAATTTGCCATCGGCGTCAATCCGTTCATCCTGCACCCCATGAAGGACACGCTTTTCGACGAGAAGATCGCCGGTTCCTTTCATTTCACCCCCGGCCAGTGTTACGATGAGGCCTACAACGGCAATCAGTCGGCCATTCACTGGGATATGGTGTTGATTCAGCGCCCCGACTACGGCGGCGGAGAAATCTGGTTCGACGGAAAATTGATCCGGAAGGATGGTGTCTTCACTGATGCGGAAATGGAGAAAATGTTCTCGAAGGAGAATCTGAAACCGGCCGGATTGGATTGATTCCCGAGCTGATGTAGGTGAAGTAACGGCCGGCGAGGCACACCCCTCACCGGCCGTCTTGCTTACGTCTATTTGAATTCGACCTTCAAATCCACCGAGTCCGCCCCTCGCTGGACGACTACGGTCGTTGTGTCACCTTTGCGGAACTTGCCGAGAGCACTCATATAGGCATAGATATCGTCGATGGTGTACTGGCCCATTTTCACGATGACATCCCCCTTCAGGATACCCGCTCGCTCGCCCGGTCGATCGGGCGAGACTCCGTCCACCTTGACACCCTTCACCTCGGCCACATAGTCCGGCATGATGCCAAGGGTGACCGAATACGCAGAACGCCGTTTGCCGGCATCCGGATCAACTGTCTTCTGGAAAGTCATGTGCGCAGGGAATTGGTCGAAATGAGTGGCGATATCGGCAACCAGCATGGCCACATTTTTGACGCCGGTCAGATCGATCTTTTCAGGCGTGTCTGACGGTTTATGGTAATCGTCGTGGGCACCTGTGAAGAAGTGCAGCACCGGGATTTCACTGTTGTAAAACGCCGTGTGATCGGACGGTCCGGTGCCCGGCTCACGGAAAGTAATCTTCATATTATCTACCTTCAGCGAATCGAAGTACGCTTTGAATTCCGCGGCCGTACCGGTGCCAAAGACTGCCAGTCCGTTTTCCTGATCCTTGAGACGCCCAATCATATCCATGTTGAGCATCATGCGAACCAGCTTCGGATTAAATCCAGCGTGCTTGACGAAGGCGCTCGAACCGAGAATGCCGGCTTCTTCTCCGGAGAAGGCGACAAACGTGAAGGTATATTTCAGGCTGCTTCTCTTGTCCGCAAAATAGCGCGCGAGCTCAAGCAACCCGGCGTCGCCCGAGCCATTATCGTCGGCGCCGTGATGAATCGCCTTTTCCTTTTCAGTGTATCGGGAACTTGGACCTCCCCAGCCGAGATGATCGTAATGAGCACCAATGATAATGGTTGTGTCAGATGTCCCGGGGATAGTCCCGATCACGTTATACCCCGTGTCGTGGACGCGCACCAGTTCCACCTCACCGTCGGCCCGGAAGGAGCCGAGCGCGACCGAATCGATGCCTAGTTTTGCCAGCCCTTTGCGGCGAAGCATAACGATCGGGATGTCCTTGGGAGTGACGTGCGTGACACCGAGATTGATAAGCGTATCGTCTTTGTCCGACGGCGTAACGATGAACACGCCCGCCGCCCGGTGATTGACGGCGTTAAGAATCTTGTCGGTCAGCGATTCGTACTTCGAAAAATCCACATGAGGATTGGCACCGGCATCCGGAGTGAACCGCTTAATAAGCACTGCCTTGCCGGCCACGTCTTTGCCGCCGTAATCATTGTAGCTGCTGTCCTCAGTAGTGATGCCGTAATCTACAGGGATCACCTGATCGAAGCTGAAAGACGTGTTGGCTGACTGACTCAGCGGGAGGTATTCTTCGTTGATCGCCAGCGGCGTGCCGTTCACCACTAGACGGTTCTTGGGACCAAAATCGATCTTCTTGGTGAACTCGAAGCTCTGCAGGAAGCCATTCTCCCCGGCGGGCTGAAGTCCGGCGGCCTGGAATTGCCCGATGATGTATTGAGCTGCCTTCCATTCGCCTGGCTCACCGACTTCTCGACCTTCAAGAGAATCCGATGCCAACACCCGAATATGTGTGTCGATGGCAGATTCGGTTATAGTGTAGGCGCCGGATGAGAAGATCGGCCACAGCGCGCTTAGAACTATGAGCCCGAAGGTGAGTCGCCGCATGGTAGTCCTTTCCTGCTTTCGATTCGGGTGTCAATATAGGCGATTTGACCGGTCTTGTCAGCCGATTTTCAAGCGACGATTCTTTCGAAATTGGTTGCTGTGCGATGGGCTGCCCGTCTATATTGGACTCGCATTAAAGGAGGCATCGAATCTACTATGGCTACTACCTGCCCAAAATGTCGGGCTGTCATTGCCGAACCTGCCAAGTTCTGTCCCGAATGCGGCGCCCCCGTCGGGACCTCAACTGCCAGAACTGCCGGCGCGGCGCCCGAAAAGCGGACGACCAGAGCCAACGGTAACGGCGTCCGAGATTTAGTGATAATCCTGGGCACACTGCTGGTTGTAACCGTGCTCTATTTCATCTTTCGAACACCGGTGAATCCTCCACAGCCGCAAACCGGTGAAGATCATCCGCCTACCACGGCGACCCCTTCCCCACAACCGGCGCAGAGTGGCGAAATGGGAGCCGCCCTGACGAATCTTCCGACAGACTATAATAGCCTGGTCATGACAGGGAACACCGAGATGGATCATGGAAATTATCCGGTGGCCGCCGAAGCATACCGTAGAGCTCTGGCCATCGATAGCACCTCGGCTGATGTCCGCACTGATTACGGTGCCTGTCTGCATGGCATGGGTATGCCGGACCGAGCTATTGAGGAGTTTAAGAGAGTCCTGGCCAATGACCCAAAGCATTCCATAGCACATTTTAATCTGGGCCTTGTCTTTTACCAGAGCCAGAAGCCCGATTCGGCCCGCTACTACTGGAAGAAATACCTCGAGATAGACCCCAACGGTACGGCGGCCGACGCGGCCAGGAATTACCTGAAGGAAGTGGGTGGCTGATCGATCCTTGGGCGGCCCCCCCGGATTTTAGCTTGAAGCCCAAGCAAACTCACCGTTGATTACGGACATGTCGCCCTGGGTTGTTGGTCACGACAGCTTCATTCATCACCTGGTTGATTTCGCGTTTCCGCCGTTGTGCCTGGGATGTGACGACGTAGTCACAGGCGGCGGTTCCATTTGTGATGCCTGCCGGAAACGCATTCAGCACTACTCGTCGCCGACTTGTCTCACTTGCCTGTCTCCACTTGATCAGCCCAAATGCACCTACTGCCAGGATGGCGGGGTATTGCTTTATGCCTTCGGTGATTATTCCGGCCCCCTGAAAGAACTGGTGGTGGCCTATAAGTTCTCGGGGATAATCTCACCGTCGGATTGGTTGGCAACCGAATTAACGGCCACCTTCGCCGACAAGATTTCGCTCCACCGGGCAGATGCACTGGTGCCGATACCGCTCCATCCTGGCCGCGAGTACTACCGGGGTTACAATCAGGCCATCGTGTTTGCCAACGCCCTTTCCGATCAGCTGGACATCGCCGTAAATATAGATATTCTCTGGCGGACCAAACACCGACGGCCGCAGTCGCGGTCAAGTCTGATCGCTCGCGAAAGAAATGTGCATGGTGTCTTCAGATCAGACGCGATCAAAGACGTCTCGACCATCATTCTAGTCGACGATGTGGTGACGACGGGCGCAACGGTGCTGGAGGCTCGTCGCGAACTCATTAAGGCCGGGTACCGTGTGCCCGCGGTGTTGGCTATCGCCCATGGCCAATAATGCCGACAAGACCGAGCTCGATCTCACGATTGAGGAGTTCCTGACCCACCTGAAACTCGAACGCGGGTTATCTAATAACACCGTGACGGCCTACCGGGCGGACTTGGCCGCCTTTGCGTCCGCCTGTCAGGCCAAGACTGTCAAGTCGATTTCCGCTTCAACGGTATCGGGCTATTTCGGCGCCCTTACTCGTGAGGGTCGAAAGCCAACGACGCTGGCACGCAAGATTTCCAGCGTCCGTCAGTTTTTCGGCTATTTGTCCACGACCAAGCGAGTGTCAGACAATCCGGCTGCGGCCTACCGCGCCCCGCGAATCTCGCGCTATCATCCCGACTACCTCTCGCCCGCCGAAATAGACGCCATTATCAGCACAGCGGCTCAGGATGAGAAAGACGGCAAGCGCAACCGCGCCATTATCGAACTGCTCTACGGAAGCGGTTTGCGGTTGTCGGAACTGATAAATCTTCGAATCTCAGACATTGAATTCGAGGCTGGTTTTTTGAGGGTAATCGGCAAGGGTGACAAGCAACGCCTGGTACCAATGGGCGAGTTGGCCACAGAGGCTGTAAAGCATTATCTGGAAATCAGAAAGGAATCCGGCCGGTCAGGGGTGGAGGAGGTAATCACCAACCGTTCCGGGAAGCGATTTTCCCGCGTTGGCCTATGGAAGACAGTCAAAAGGGTGGTTTTGCGGGCCGGCATGACAAAGAGGGTGACGCCCCATACTTTTCGCCACTCTTTCGCCACGCATCTCCTTGAAGGAGGGGCAGATCTAAGAATGGTACAAGAAATGCTCGGGCATGCCGATATATCGACAACAGAGATATATACACGGATTGACCGAGAGTACCTGCTTGCAGAACATCGAAAGTATCACCCTCGAGAATTGGCCGGCCACGGACGGGGCCAATCGACCGGCTAAGGCTGCGATCCATATTGCCTTGCGGCAGCATGGGGTGAATTTCGACTTCCATCTGCGCAAGTTCTTCAAGGACCTGCCGGTATCATTCCACTACTTTGAGTCGTTCGAATCCCTAGTTAGAATCTGTCAGCGCTACCCGGTAAGTACCATCGTCGTCGCCTAGCAAAACCGAGACCCTCCCGTCCATCGAGCTGGTCCGACAGATCAAGGATAACGTCTTCCTTGCCATCATTCCGGTTATCATCTATCACCCGGATCCGCCGACCAACCATGTCGTGGCGGCATACGAGCACGGTGTCGAAGATTTCATCTACGGAGAATGGATCGAAAAGCTGGTGCAGGTACGCGTGCAACGAGTAATCTCGCGCAGCAATCGCGATGTCTCCCTTAATCCCTCCACCCGGCTCCCCGGGCCGACCATGATTGAGCAGGAGATTCTCCGTCAGATGGAGATGCAGTCAGAGTTTGCCGTCTGTTATGCCGATCTGGACAATTTTAAGGCCTTCAACGACTACTACGGCTACGCACACGGCGACCGCATCATCAAACTGACCGGAAAGATCATTCGTGACGTGGTCTTTGATCTCTGCCGCGAAGGATTTGTCGGTCATATCGCGGGCGACGACTTCATTTATGTCATTCCTCACGACATTGTCGATGACGTCTGCCGTTGGATAATCAAGTGCTTTGATGCTTTTATCCCCTACCGATACGACCAGGTCGATCGGGATCGCGGATTCATAACGACGGTTAACCGCAAAGGCGACGTCGAGCAGTACCCGATTCTGACCATTTCGATTGCCGTCGTCTGTCACGAGCGAGGCAAATTTGCTCACGTAGGGGAGCTGTCACGCATTCTGGCGGAAGTCAAGAAGGCGGTCAAGCAACGGCCCGGCTCCAACTACCTCCGTGATCGTCGCAAGTCCCCCAATCGCGCCTAAACGTCCGATTCGATCCGCTGCCCAACAATCTTCTTTGCCTGTCACCCGCCAATTGCATATCTTCTTGGCCGACCGATTGATTCGGTTGCCCGAATCAGGATAGATGTGTTTTGAAATAGTGACGAAAGGACAGAAGCAATGCCTCGGCCCAATCCCGACCAACGCATGAACGGTGCTCACGCCACCACGACGTCACACCTGAGCGCTAATGTCTCCGCATTCGATAATGCACTCGCCCAGTTCGATCGCGCCGCCAAATTCATCAAGCTGTCCGACGACCAACTCGCATTGATCCGCCAGCCCCGCCGAGTGACAATGGTAAAGCTGCCAGTGAGAATGGACGACGGCCGAATTCAAGTCTTCCACGGACTGCGCGTGCAGCATAGTGTGGCGCGGGGACCGGCGAAGGGAGGCGTGCGCTTTCATCCGCAGGTAACGCTGGACGAAGTGAAGGCGCTGGCTTTCTGGATGACGTTCAAGTGCGCCACCATCGGCATACCTATGGGCGGCGGCAAAGGAGGGATCGTCGTCGACCCGAGCAAGTTATCGACCGCAGAACTCGAACGCTTGTCGCGCCGATATTTCGCTGAACTAAATGACCTGTTCGGGCCGGATCGCGATATCCCGGCTCCCGACGTCAACACGAACCCCCAGATCATGGCCTGGTTTATGGACACCTATTCTATGCATCACGGCGGGGACTATATCCCGGCGGTGGTCACGGGCAAGCCGTTGGAGCTGGGCGGGTCAGCTGGTCGCGGTTCGGCTACGGCCCAAGGCATGGTGTTCTGCGTCATCCGGGCAGCTGCCCATCTCAAGATGAACCTGGCCAATGCCAGCGTCGCCGTCCAGGGATTCGGCAACGCCGGATCGTTTTCGGCCGTCCTCCTTCACGAGGAGGGGTGTACCATTCAAGCGATCTCAGATATCGACGGTGCCTTCTATAATCCGAAAGGGATTGATCCCACAGAAGCCATCACGCACATCCAGAAGAATCGCACTTTGAAGGGCTTTGAGAAGAGCGCCGACGTCCAGAAGCTCGATGACCCGATGAAACTGCTGGAACTGCCAGTTGATATTCTCATCCCGGCCGCGCTCGAGAATCAGATAACAAAAGACAACGCGGCAAGGATTAAGGCACGACTTATAGCCGAGTGCGCCAACGGTCCGTGCACACCCGAGGCTGATGACATACTCGACAAGAAAGGGACTTTCATCATTCCGGATATACTCTGCAATGCGGGCGGCGTGGGCGTTTCCTATCTGGAGTGGGTACAGAATCGAATGGGCTACTACTGGACGGCCGAGCGGGTCATGGAGGATTTGCAGCGGATGATGGAAACGTCATTCGCCACCGTGCTTGAAACGTCTCAGAAGTACAAAGTGCCGATGCGCACGGCGGCCTTCATCGTGGCCATCGAACGCGTCGCCAAAGCGGCTGAACTTCGCGGACTATACGCTTAACTACCGGGGATCGGCGGACATGGGTCTAGTAGAGCAATTGCGGTCAATCGTTCCTGCCAATCAAGTATCAGCTCAGGCCGATCAATTGGCTGTAGCCTCGCACGACGAATCGACTCTCGCGGCTGTCCTGCCGGTTGCGGTAGTCTGGGTGCAGAGTGCAGACGAGGTCCAGCGCATAATTCGCTACTGCGGCGAGAATCGAATCCCCATCACTGCCCGGGGCGCCGGAAGCGCTCTGGAAGGCTCGACCATTCCAGTTCCGGGCGGAATTGTGCTCGACCTGTCGCGCATGACTAAGATTCTCAATTACTGGCCTGAGGATCTCCAGATTCAAGTGGAACCCGGAATCATTTACGATAACCTCAATGCGCAGCTTAAGCGTGACGGCCTGTTCTTCCCGCCTTCTCCGGGAGGATCAGGCGACGTCGCTACGATCGGCGGCATGGTCTCTACCAATGCCAGCGGTATCTATTCGGTCAAGTATGGCGGTACGCGCGAATACGTGTTGTCGCTGGAGGTCGTGACAGGTACAGGCGACAAGATTCGCCTCGGCAATCGGGCGGTCAAACGATCCTCCGGCTACAATCTCATCGATCTCGTCTCCGGCTCTGAAGGAACCCTCGCAATTATAACGTCAATCACGATGCGACTCGCCGGGCTCCCGGAAGATCGCCTCCAAACAGCCTACGTCTTTCCGACTGAATTGTCAGCCGCTCAGGCGGTCTCCGAAATTCGGCGCTACGGTATTGACATAGCCGCGATTGAGTTTCTCGATCGCAATTTGATGGCGGCCCTCAATCAGTTGAAGGGATATGGCCTTCGCGAAGCACCGTCCCTCTTTCTCGAATTCCACGGGCCAAAGCCCGTGCTCGATTCGAATGGCGCTCTGGCGGACGAAATCTGCAACGAGCGAGGAGCTTCGGCCATCCAGCTTGCCGAAGGACAGAAACCCTGGGAAATCAGGCACTGGGCGACCGATGCCATCAAACATGCCCGCGCCGGCTGGGTAATTGTTCGCAACGACGTAGCTTTCCCCATTTCGAAACTTCCCGAAATGGTTGCCTTCTGCCATGAATTGGGTGATCGCCAGAAGATTCCAATGTTTACCTTCGGTCACGTCGGGTTGGGAATCCTGCACGCCCTCATGTTGGCCGACCCGAACGACCCAGCATCGTGGGAAAAGACCATGGCCGCTAATAATGAAATCATCAGAAAAACGATAGAAGTTGACGGCACCATTTCCGGCGAACATGGTATCGGGCTTGGCCACAAGGATCTGTTTGCGGCCGAACATGGTGAATCGGTCGCTCTGATGCGTGGAATCAAACGTCAGTTTGATCCTGCCAACATCCTGAACCCCGGAAAGATCTTTGATTGAACGGTTCATTGCTGCCTGGTGCCGCCCTCCATAGATTGTTGGTTCGTATCCCTGTCCGCCCTATTTAGTGGTAATCCGCTAGTCGATGATTGACATGAAGCGTGGAGTATTTCAATCTACGTCATTGCGCTTATTGGTTGCATCGCAACATATTAACTCTCTACGCGATCGATACTATTTCGTACCGTAATAGCGGACTGAATTTGTGAAAAAAATCTCTTTTTTTATGTAGAGATTTGATCCTGATTACGATATAGACAAGAGAGAAATGACAAAGATATGACAATTATATTGTCCATAACGAGGTAAGGAATGAATTCACGGGGCCTACGACTACTTCTGATCATCTGTGGTCTGGTCTGTGTGTTCGGGTTGCCAGTGTTGGCGCAGGAGGCGCCGGCTATGGCCGGGCCTGATGATGAAACCTGTATAGGGTGTCACTCAGGTCTGGACTCGACACTGACCGCTACGGCTCATCGGTTGAGCTCTCAGATGAAAAGTCCAGCCACAACCGTAGCCTGCCGCAGTTGCCACAGCAACGCGGCCGTGCACGTGGAGGATCCCTCAGCGGAGAACATCGGAAATCCCGGGCGCCTGCCCAACGATTCCGTGAGCACGCTGTGCGGTACCTGCCACGTCAATCATCGGGAGATGGACGACTTTGGGTTCGACCCGCACACATCATTAAGACTCAACTGCAATTCGTGCCACAAGGTCCACGGCGGTCACAAGGACCTGCTGCTGGACGACCGGGCCGAATTCTGCATGCCGTGTCACGAGACGACACGGGCCGATTTCCACAAAGCGACCAACCATCCGGTCCTCCAGGGCGCAATGACCTGCTTGTCCTGCCACCAGTTTGCCCGGAGAAACGATCTCCCGGTCGAGCTTGGTCTCAACCGGGTTTGCCAGAGCTGCCATCCGCAGGTGGCTGGACCGTTCCTGTACGAGCACGGTCCGATGAGCTCACATTCGGTGGACGGTGACGGTTGCGTGGAATGCCACACGCCTCACGGTAGCGCGAACGATCATCTGCTTCGCCAGCCGGAAAATCTGGTTTGTCGCCAGTGTCATGTGGTGCCGACCCATCAGACCGCCCACAGCGGCCAGTATGCGAATATGGATTGCATGACCTGTCACACGGACGTGCATGGATCATTCACAAGCGGCAACCTGCTCGATCCGAACCTCTCGGCTCGGTTTGGCAGCAGTTGCTGGTGCCACGGTGTACAGTGAGGAGGAAATCATGAAACGCTACTATCTTATCGTGATTGCACTCCTGGCGGCCGTGGTGGCTTCTTCCGGTGTCGCATTGGCGGCCTCCGGCGCTGGAGGCGTGTCGGTCGGGTACCACTGGGCCGACGAAGAGGGCAATCTCGGTGTAAACCAGGAAACGTTTAATTTCTACGAAGGTGTGGGAATCTCGCTGGTCGACTGGCGTTATCAGTTGGATAACGGCATGGCGGTCGACGCCGACCTGCGCAATATCACCCTGAATAACCGCAATCTGCGGGCCGGTTTCCACAAACCCGGCCTGTTCGGCTTGAATGTCACCAATAATCAATATCGCCGAATCTATGACTATAACGGCAACAACTTCACCCGTCGTCGCACGACGACCGTTAATGCCACTATCCGGCCGGTGAAGTACGTAGAAGTCTTCGGAGGTTTTGGCACGACCGCCAAGCACGGCACTGATTACAATGTCCTGCCGTCGGCCGAAGACACAGTCGTTAGAAGTACGGACTATTCCCACAGCAACTTTTCGGTTGGTGCCGCCGCCTTCTGTAACTATGGGACACTGCGTGCCGACTATCGCCATTTCGGCTTCAACGACAAATCGACGGCCGACGCCGATCGCAAGGCTGATCAGTTTACGCTAACCGGCTCAGCCCCTCTTCCCCGCTATCGGAATCTGCTCCTGTCGGCCGGCTACAGCTATCGCAAGGACCAGACCGACTACCGCGATCCCGAGAGCGAACTGAAGACCAAACAGTCGTGGGCCGGCGCCAAGCTCTATCTGAAGCCGGAGATCACCGTCGATTACCGCTTCCTCTGGGGCATGCTCGACCACGTCTACCGCGATCGTTCGGCCGATCACATTCTCAATACGATCTCGATCGGTAAGAACTTCGCGCGCGTCGGCGGACTTCGGGTCGGCTATGAGAACTACCTGGCTGACAATTATGTCGACAAGACGACCTCTACTGGGTATCTGGCCGACGGTTGGCTCAGACCGACCGAACGTCTCCTCCTGACTGCTCGCATCACGACACGCAATCGCGAAAACGATGAAGGGTCGGCTTTCGCCGGCCAACAGGACGACAACCGTCACCGCGTCATGGCGCAGTACCGCGATGCCCGCTGGGGCGATCTGACGGCCCGTTGGATCAGCCGGACGCGCGAGAACAAGGACCTGACGAGCAAGGTCGATTACGACGCTCTTTCGGGCACACTCGGCCTGGTACGCAGTGAGTGGGGACGCCTGGAAGCCTCATACACCTACTACGTGGGCAAGTTCGAGAATCGTTCCGACCAGATCAGCTACGAATTCCAGGACCACATGCTCAGCGGTCACGTATATCCCCGGGCGATCGGTCCGGTGACGCTAGATTTTGGCGCTTCCTACTATCGCAGTCGCCGCGACAACGATATCGAGAAGTCGAATCTGGATTTCGGCGCCGTGTGGACGTTTCGGCCGGAGCATCATCTTGAGGTTCGGTACAACGTTTACAATTTCGACGACTTCCATTTCACCGATCAGTATTACACGGGCAATATCGTAGAAGTAAATTTGATTAAGGACATACAGTTCTAAGGAGAGACTGATGAGATACCTAACTTTCATTTTCGTGCTTGTGGCCCTGCTGGCGCTGATCGCCGGCGGCGGCTGCGAACGCAAAGTGACGAATGAAATCGTCGACAACACCACCGATTTCACCGGTGCCGACCAGTGTATGACGTGTCATGGGGACAACGATCTGACGATGTCAGCCGCTCAGGCCCAGTGGGCGACGTCAAAACACGGTATTGGTGAGACGGCGATCATTAACTCTTTGGCTGGCGACCGCTCCTGCGAACGTTGCCATACGGGTGAAGGATTTCTGGCCTACCTTGCCGGCACCGGCACTGACTCTAGTCACTATTCCGGCATTGGCTGCTTCACCTGCCACGCTCCGCACACAACCGGTACTCTGGCCCTGCGCACTGTGGCACCATACACACTTGAAAACGGCGTTGTGTTCGATCATGGCATGGGCAATCTCTGCGCCAACTGCCATCACAGTCGCCGCAATGTCAACACCTATGTCGCCGACAGCGTCAAGCTGAGCTCCCGTTTCGGGCCGCACCACAGCAACCCGGGCGATATGCTTGAAGGCACCGGCGGCTATGAGTATGCCGATTACACCTACAGCAATTCGGCGCACAGCAATGTCGCGGCTGACGGCTGCGTAGACTGCCACATGTCTCCGTCTCTTGGTAACGCCGTGGGCGGTCACACCTGGCGGATGGCTGAGGAGACGTTTGAAGGCGAAGAACAGAATCTGTCTGGCTGCAATAAGCCACTGTGTCATGCCGGTGAGGTTGAGGACCTGAATTTCGAATACGCTCAGGACTCCACCAATACGTATTTTGATGCTCTGGGTGAGGCGCTTCTGGCGGCCGATTTGCTCGACTCGACCTACGCTCCGAAGGCGGACAAGATCGTGAAGCACCGCGACTCAACGGGCGCGGTTTATAATTACATGTTCATCAAGGAAGATCGTTCGGAAGGGATTCATAACACCGAATATGCTCTGGGCTTGCTCAAATCAGCCTTGAACTACATCACGACTGGTGATCCCAACGGAGCAGGAGCTCCGCCGGCGACGCAACTTGCGGCTCTGAAGAAGGATTAGGAATCGTCTAGTGTTGAAGAAGCCCCGTCTCCGTTGAGGCGGGGCTTTTCATTTTAGTCGAAATAAGTGCCGGAGACCGGACTCGAACCGGTACGTCCCTCTCGGAACAAGGGATTTTAAGTCCCTGGTGTCTACCAATTCCACCACTCCGGCAATGACAGACAAGTCAATAAGTTACACTCATTTGGAGAAGGGTGCAAGAGACTAATAGTCCCGGGCGCCCACCACTACAATTCGGCTCAAGCGCTTTGTTGCCAAAGTCTTGGCCATACACTGGAACCGGCCCTGAGTGATCGCACACCGGCCCGCCAGTACCTCGCCCCTTTGACGTTGGAATCCTGAACAAATCGCTTATATTGTAGAGCACATCGATACTCATAGTCCATTTCCTTCGAAAAGCGAACAACTTTTTGCTGTAGAGGTTCGGGTCAATGAACTATTTCGCGAAGGCCCTTTGCGTTGCCGTGGTGTTGTGCGTTTCTAGTGTCTACGCCGCCACACCACAACTCATCAACTATCAGGGGCGCCTGACCAATGCCGGCGGCACAGCAGTGCCCAATGCCACCTACTCAGTTACATTCACCATTTACGACGCGCCCTCGGGCGGCGCCGGCAAATGGACGGAGACACAGTCGGTAACCACCTCCGACGGCCTCTTTGCTGTCCTGCTTGGAACCGTGACTCCCGTCAAGGATACCGTTTTCAACGGTACAACGCGCTATCTGGGAGTAAGAGTTGGGGCCGACCCGGAGCTGACTCCGCGTACCCGCCTCGTCACGGTGCCGTATGCAAACCGGGTGAGCACGATCGACGGAACCACCGGCGGCAGCGTCACGGGCAATCTGAACCTGGACAATTCGACCGCAACGACAGGAAATATTCTGAAGGGGGGGGTTCCGTTCGTTCAGAATTTCGGTTCTGGTAATACCGCAATTGGTCTGAATGCCGGGAACCTGACGATGAGCGGTACTGAGAACACTATGACAGGAGTAAACGCCCAGCATCTGAACACAAGCGGAAATTGGAACACCAGCACCGGATTCAACGCCCTTTCTTCCAACATCACCGGTAATGGAAACACCGCCAGCGGCCACAATGCCCTTCTCAACAACACGACCGGTAAGTACAACGCCGCTTTTGGAAAGGACGCCCTCTACAGCAACACGGTGGGTGACAGCAATACCGCCTGTGGCTTCCAAACACTCTTTTCCAACACCAATGGCCTCAACAATTCGGCCGTCGGCTTTCAGGCATTGCTCTACAACAACGGTGGCAGCAACACGGCCGTCGGTTTCCAAGCACTCCTGAACAATACTGTCGGTAGCGGCAATACTGGCATCGGGAACCATGCGCTCCATAGCAACGTCAACGGTGGCCGCAACAGTGCCCTTGGAGATGGTTCACTTCAGAACAACACTAGTTCGTCCAACACCGCCTGCGGTGCTTCCGCGCTCATAGCAAACGTGGGCGGCACCGGTAATACCGGCTACGGAGCCCTTGCGCTATACGGCAATATTTCTGGCTCATATAACACAGCAATTGGATTTGCCGCCAATGTTGCGTCAGATGGACTGACCAATGCCACTGTTATTGGCTATGGGGCGAGTGTAAATGCCAGCAACAAAGTTCGAATCGGAAACACTAGCGTCACCAAAATCGAAGGCCAGGTCGCTTATACCTTCACGTCCGACCGCAACCAGAAAGAGAACTTCCGTGCGGTAGACGGCGAGGAGGTTCTTCGCAAGATCAGCAATTTCGGCATCACCAGCTGGAACTACAAGAACAACGATCCGACCACATTCCGCCACTACGGCCCGATGGCGCAGGAGTTCTTTGCCGCGTTCGGCCATGACTCCATGGGTCAAGTCGGTGACTCTGTCACCATCAATTCCGGGGACGAAGCAGGGATCCTGATGATCGCTGTCCAGGCACTCGAAAAGCGGACAGCGGAGCTTGCGAAAGTTAGCGAGGAGAATGTTGAGTTGAAGGCGCGGCTTGAAAAGATGGAGGCGAGACTGGATCAGATGGCTGGAACTATCGGAAGAACCAACGACGATCAGTTGGCAAAGAAATAGCTGCGTGACCGATTTGTGACTACGACGGGTTCACACTGGTCCTCTGCGCAACTAGGCTTCCAATTCAGTGTGAGACGGCACACGATCTACAGTCATTTTCGAGTAGATTATAAACGCGGCCAATAGGCATGCAAGTACGGCTGATGATCCGATCGTACCGAATCCGAGACCACCCCTTTCCGTGCCCTTCGTCAGGAGGTCGCCGAAAGTCGCACCGAATGGACGGGTCAGGACGAAGGCAACCCAGAACAACATGACTCGATCGAGTCGGGTGAAGTAGGTTGCCATAACTACCAGGCCAAGCAGTCCGGCGATAAGGACCGCGCCACCCAGGAAGCCGAGCCCGGAATTGTCGGCTAGAAAATCGCCCAGGGCTGTGCCCAGGGTATTCGATACAAGAATGGCCGCCCAGTAGAAAAGCTCCGCCCTGGTGGATTGAATGCTGTTGACCGATATTGTCTTTTCGCTCAGGCGCCAGGCAGCCAGAACCGCAAGCAGACATGACACAAGGATTAGTGCGCCATTTGCATATCCCAGCCCGAGCGTACGATCCATAAAATCCGACATTGTCGTACCGGCTGTGCTGGTAGTCAGGATCACAATCCAAAAGAGGACCGGATGAAACCGGCGAGCTCGGACCTGTGAAACGAGGCTGACAATGAACACTCCGATGAGAATCATCGAGCTGATGGCATAGCCCAGGTTCATGGTCATTGAGAAGAGGTCCCCGGCGGTCTCTCCCAGAGTAGTCGCACAGATCTTCATGATCCAAAAGGAGATCGTTACCTTCGCGACTTTGTTCAAAACGACTCCAAGGTAAAACTGTGTTCAGCTTTATATGCACCTTTGGCCTGGTCGGACCAAAAACAGCCGAGCAATCTCAAGCAGCATGCTCCTGGTTCAAACCGTCGGTTCAGGCGCCGAAGCTCTGTCACCGGACTCGCCACGCATCCACACTCCACGGCCCCGCCCCCGCGGCCGAGATATACAGCCAGACAAAACAATAGATCACGGCGGAGACTCCCCCGTTAACTGTCGGCCAAAAGCTCCCCGGGGCATGAAACTGGAAATAGGCCACCGCCATCTCCCCCGCCAGAATAAACGCCACCGGGCGAGTATACAGCCCGAGCAGCAGCAGGGCGCCGCCAAACACCTCTAGCGCTCCGCCTATCCCCACTTGGGTCAGCAGTTGCGCCGTGTCGCCGTTGGGCGGCATGCCGACCGGAAAGGCGAACAACTTCGACGTCCCGGCCAGCATGAACATGTACGCGGCGACTATCCTGAGCAGGCTCAATTGCTGCGGAGCCCACGCTTGCCATTTCGCAAATATTGAAGATTCAGCCAAATTCAGCCTCACTTTCCCTTTTCGTGGGTCAGGTACTCAGTAAACCGTTCCATCGTGCCGGCCCAACCCTGTTTCATACTATTGAACCCTTCGCGGAAGGCATTGAGTTCCTCGGCAGTGGCATTGATTGGCGTCCAAGACACGGTGAACGTCGTCTTCCCCCCTTTTTCTGTCAGAGTGAAAGTCGACAGCATTTCGGCCGGCCAGGTCGGCGCCATCGGATGACGAGTCAGCCCTCGATTCTTATCCGAGAACGAACTGACGAATATGATCAACTCCGGCTTCTGAATATGCCGATAGGTGAACCTTCCCCACAAGTCGCTCCCATCGGGCGAGCGGAGACAATAGTGATACCAGCCTCCCACCCGGAAATCCATCTTCGCAACCGTGCCTTCAAACCCCTTGGGGCCAAACCACTGTCTCATTCGCTCAGGCTCGGTGCAGGCTTTCCAGACCAGTCCGCGCGGTGCGTCGAATGTCCGCGACACCACAAATGGCTCTCCCGCAATCATGCCGGCCAGATGTTCTTCGAGCCGATCCACGTGCTGGTTGCCGCCCTCGATCGCCTTGTACACTCTCACAACTTGTTCGCGTTCAGCCGCTGTGCCGAACAGCATACGCAGGGTGAGTCGGGTTTTGTTACCTTGCGCGACAAAGGTAATGGTGGCTTTGAAATGGACATCATCCCCCTCCTTGGTGCCGCCATGAGTGTAGGTGATAAGCTCCGGTTTGACGATTTCGTCGAACACAATGTAATTGGGGTAATCGACGCTGTCGGGACCGTGCATGATGAATCGCCACACTCCGCCCGGCTTGACGGAGATTTCTTGAAAGGTATGGGTGAAGCCTCGCGGTCCCCACCATTTGATAATGTGTTTTGGATCGGTCCAGGCCTCGAAAACCAGTTCGCGCGGGGCACCTATCAGACGCGAGATAACGATTTCACGGTCGGCCACTGTCTCCGGGGCGGAATTCTTTGTGCTCATGTTCAACTCCTGAGATATCGAAAGTTCTTTCTTGCCTGTTTTCATCCGGTGCATTCAAACGCACCACCGACTGGCTCCGCCGCTTTGGCGACTCTTCTCATTGACCATCACTTCCGGCGTCCGTCTGTTTTCATGCCTCTCCGTCTGACGGAATTGCTCACCTTGCGACGGCTCGTGGGGCCTGCCGTTTTCTCCTGCCGCTGAATCTCCTGCAAGTAGATTTCAAGCCGGTCCAGACTCTCTTCCCAGAAGCACCGGTAATGCTCTATCCAATCGGAAGCGTCTTTGAGCGGTCCCGCCTGCAATCGGCACGGCCGCCACTGGGCCTCACGGCCGCGTTCTATCAGGCCGGCACGTTCCAACACCTTTAGGTGCTTGGAAACTGCCGGTAAACTCATGCGGAAGGGACCGGCCAATTGCTGGACCGAGGACTGACCACGAGTCAGGCTGGCGAGAATCGCTCGTCGCGTCGGATCGGCCAGAGCCGCAAAAGTTGTGCTGAGACGATCAGTCATCATGCGTATTACACCACCCGGTTAATTAACTTGTCGGTTAAATACTAAGATGGATCGCTCTTGTCAAGTATTTTTGTAGAAAAGTTGTTGGGAGTATCGCCCGCCGTCCCAAATCGCCGACCGATTGAGGCGAACACAAAGAAGGACAACGCGTTGCCGTTCGTACGCGATTGTCCTTCTCGTTACTGTGCCGATGGGTGGAAGTCGATTACGGGGTCACCGTGATCGTGTCCTTCATCGCAGCGTGTATGGCACAATGATACGGATAGGTCCCCGGCGTCGTGAACGTGAACTCGTACGTCGCGTTGTGAGCAAGTGTGCCGGAAGACGTGAAGGCGCCGTTGTCGCTGGTGACGGTGTGGTTGACGCCATCCTTATTGACCCAGGTGATTTTCGTGCCGACGGCTATGGTCTTGTCGGCCGGTGAGAAATCGTTGCCGGAGATGTTGACAGTGTTGGGAGGAGTGGTTCCTCCTCCGCCCGGTCCGGTCGGGCTGTCGCTCCCGGAACAAGATATGAGACCGGCGGCGGCAAGTGGGACGATTACTACCGCCAGGAGGCGCAAAGGCGGAAATCGATTCATGATCGCTCCTTGGCAAAGGTGGTGACAGTTCATCGTGATCACAGCTTCCTCCGCCCCTGGGCGGGCTGTCTGCATATATGAGCGCCCTCGACCAAGATTCGGGCAGGCCGGTACGCAGCATTCTTGTCAAGCCGTGCCCTTTGAATTGGACGGCCTGAATTGCCGAATGCTACAGACCAATCCGTCCGCCCAAATATCCCATACTTCGCAGTACATTTTTCTGTGACTTTTTTCACAATTTGTTCTACCTTTGCCTTGCCCGGATGATACTTAGCCGATATATTCGGCCGAGGAAAATGGGTAAAATGGGCACGCATAGACCACAACCGGCAACCAACCTGGTGGTATTTTGGCGACGACAGTAACAGCTGAACAAATTCCGCGACAGGCGGTCCAGTGTGCCCATTGTGGGGACTCCTGTCGTGATCTGGACACTGCTGTCGGGGAGTTGTCCTTCTGTTGCTCAGGCTGCCGCGCCGTCTGGCAGATTCTGCACGAGAATCACCTGGACGCTTACTATGCCCGGGAGTCCGCTCGTCCGGGAATCCGCCCAACGGCGGAATCGGGGGAAAGATTCGCCTATCTCGACGATCCCCTGGTAAGGGAGCGACTGGTCGATTACGATGACGGTCGGATCGTCCGCTTAACTCTTATCATCCCTCAGATGCACTGCTCGGCGTGTGTGTGGCTCCTCGAGAACCTTCATTCCCTGAATTCGGGTGTCGGCCGCGCCACCGTGCACTTTCCTCGCCGCGAGTTGATGCTGGTTCTGGACAGCCGGAAGACGACCCTGCGTGCGGTCGTGGAACTACTGGCATCGCTGGGGTACGAACCGGTCATCAATCTCGATTCTCTCGGCGGCCCGGTCACGAAGCCTTCTCGTCGGGGGTTATATACGCGGATTGGCGTCGCCGGCTTCGCCTTCGGGAATATCATGCTCCTGGCCTTCCCGGGTTACCTCAGCTCACTGCCTTTGGCCGGAACCGAGTACCCTTGGCTCTTCGGCATGGTGTCGCTCGGTCTGGCCCTGCCGGTGCTTCTCTATTCCGCTCAAGATTTCTTTGTCTCCGCCTGGATGGGGCTGAAGCAGCGGACGCTGAATATCGATGTACCGATAGCTCTCGGTTTTCTCGCCCTGTTCGTTCGAAGCGCGTACGAAGTGTTCTCCGGAATCGGACCAGGGTACCTTGATTCATTTTCCGGCCTGGTTTTTTTCCTGCTGCTCGGACGGCTCTTTCAACAGAAGAGTTACGAGGCATTGTCTTTTGAACGGGACTATAAATCGTATTTCCCCGTCAGCGTGATACGCAAGACGACCGCCGGCGAAGAGTCAGTTCCGTTGCCACAATTAGTGATTGGAGATACAATCGTGATTCGCAACCGTGAACTGATTCCGGCCGATGGCGTCCTGCTCGATGGTGAGAGCCAGATCGACTACAGTTTCGTCACGGGCGAGTCGGACTTGGTGAATCGCAGAAAGGGTGAGAGGATTTATGCCGGGGGACGGCAGGTCGGCGCCGCCATCGATATCCTCGTGACCAAGGCGATCGAACAAAGCTATCTCACCAGGTTGTGGAATCATGTTTCGTTTACCAAGGGACGCCCCTCTCGCATTGAGTCCCTGGCGAACGGCGCAAGCAGGTATTTCACCTTCGGCGTGCTCACGATTGCACTGCTGACTGCCGGCTACTGGGCGCTTGTTGACCCGACCCGGATGACGCTCGCGGTCGTCTCCGTGCTCATCGTGGCTTGCCCGTGTGCCCTGGCGCTTGCTTCGCCCTTCGTACTCGGCACCGCTCTTCGTATTCTGGGCCGCCATGAGTTTTATGTCAAGAACACGGATACGGTCGAACGACTGGCCGGCATCGATGCTATCGTCTTCGACAAGACCGGGACATTAACCACCACCGGCCACATTCACTTTGAGGGAGTCGAGGGGCCTCTCACGTCCGCCGAATCCTGCCTCGTGGCGTCCGTGGCCCGCCATTCGACACACCCATTGAGCCGACGCCTGGCCGAACTTGGAGGCGATCAGGTATTTGCCTCAGTCACCTCATTTGAAGAAGTCACCGGACAAGGGCTCATCGCAACGATCGCCAATTCGGAAGTCGCTCTGGGACGAAAGGCGTGGGCGACGATACATTGCCATCAGTCGGTTGATTCGCATGACGACGATTCCCTCGGCAGCAGCGTCCACTTTGCTTTAGACGGAAAATACCGCGGCCGGTTCGTTGTCACCTCAGTTGAACGGACAGGGCTGCAGGAAATGCTGCACCAACTGGCCCGGATGTATGAATTGTCACTGGTTTCCGGAGACACATCCCGCGAACGGTCCCGCTTTGAACGACTTCTCGGCGGCAACAGCGTACTCCGCTTTGACCAATCTCCCGACGACAAACTCGACTATGTCGCCAAGAAACAGGCAAAAGGTATCCGGGTAGCCATGCTGGGTGACGGGCTGAACGATGCCGGAGCACTGCGGCAGTCTGATGTAGGGATAGCCGTTGCCGCAGAAGGCAGCACGTTTACGCCGGCGTCTGACGTGATTGTCAGTTCGGCGGCCATAGACAAATTGCCGAGATTCTTTAGCTTCGCACGTCGCAGCCGGCTGATCATCATCTTCAGTTTCATCATTTCGATCATATACAATATCGTTGGTCTGGGATTCGCTGCCTCCGGGCATCTGACGCCGTTGGTCTCGGCCATTCTGATGCCCGTAAGTTCGGTGACGGTCGTTCTGGTCGCCACGCTCGGTACGCGCTGGCAGGCGCGTCGGGAAGGATTGGCCTGATGGCGGTACTCTTTGTCATCATGGGAGCATCGCTGCTGGTCGCGCTCGGATTTCTGGTGGCCTTCATCTATGCCGTCCGCCGCGGCCAGTACGACGACACCTACACTCCAAAAATTCGAATGCTGTTTGAAGATAGTCGAAGGAAGAAAGAATAGCGTATGAAGCAAGACGAGCATCCGCCGAAGACGGATCAACTACTTGAGACCTTTCACTACGACAATCAGGTCGTCAGGTACTTTGCCTGGGCGACGGTCATTTGGGGCGCGGTCGGCATGCTGGTCGGGCTGTTGGCGGCCTCGCAATTGGTCTGGCCGAAGCTGAATCTCGGGATTCCCTACACGACGTTCAGCCACATTCGCCCGGTTCACACCAATGCCGTCATCTTTGCCTTTGTCGGCAACGGCATTTTCATGGGCGTCTACTACTCCCTGCAACGACTCTGCAAAGCCCGAATGTGGAACGACACCTTGTCCTGGGTACATTTCTGGGGCTGGCAGCTGATCATCGTCGCGGCGGCGATTAGCCTGCCGGTCGGATTCACTACCAGCAAGGAGTACGCGGAGCTGGAATGGCCGATTGACATCGCTGATCGCCCTGGTCTGGATCATCTTCGGCATCAATATGTTCGGCACCATACTCAAACGGCGCGAACGCCACATGTATGTCGCGATCTGGTTCTATATCGCCACCTGGGTGACGGTGACCGTGCTGCACGTCGTCAATTCGATCGAGCTGCCGGTATCGTTCATGAAAAGCTACCCGGTGTACGCCGGCGTGCAGGATGCGCTGGTGCAATGGTGGTACGGTCACAACGCGGTCGCCTTCTTCCTGACCACGCCGTATCTGGGCTTGATGTACTACTTCCTGCCCAAAGCGGCCAATCGACCGGTCTTCTCGTATCGGCTTTCGATCATTCATTTCTGGGCGCTGATATTCATTTACATCTGGGCCGGCCCGCATCACCTTGCTCTATTCGTCCCTGCCGGACTGGGCGCAGTCGTTGGGCACGGTGTTTTCGATCATGCTGATCGCGCCGTCATGGGGCGGCATGCTCAACGGTCTGCTGACCCTGCGCGGCGCCTGGGACAAAGTGCGTGAAGATGCCGTGCTGAAGTTCATGGTGGTGGCCGTGACGGCCTACGGGATGGCGACCTTCGAAGGACCGACGCTTTCGATCAAGAGCGTGAATGCGCTCTCGCATTTCACCGACTGGACAATCGCCCACGTGCATGTCGGCGCCCTCGGCTGGAACGGATTCCTGACCTTTCGGTATGCTGTACTGGCTGATTCCGCGACTCTGGAACGCGAAGCTGTATTCAGACAAACTGGCCAATTTCCATTTCTGGATCGGCCTGCTGGGCATCATCGTCTATGCCCTTCCCGCTCTACTTTGCGGGGATCACCCAGGGCTTGATGTGGAAGCAATTTACGCCGGATGGATTCCTGCAGTATCCGAATTTCCTCGAGACAGTCCTGCAGATTATTCCGATGTATATCGATTCGGGTCATTGGTGGCGCTGCTCTTCCTTGATCGGCGTACTGGTGATGGCCTACAATTTGTTCAAGACGACCAAGCTGGGTACGTTTGCCGCCGAATGAAATGGCCCAAGCCCCGGCGCTGAAGCCGAACTATGTTCACCTACCGGCCACGATAAGACTTGGCATCGCTTGCTCGAACGAAAGCCGGTGCAGTTCCTGATCCTGTCGACGATCGCGATTCTGATTGGCGGCGATCGTGCAGATGGTGCCGACCTTTCTTGGTCGAATCGAATATCCCGACCATTGCCGCTGTCAAGCCATATACTCCGCTGGAACTGCAGGGGCGCGACATTTACGTATCCGAGGGATGCTATACCTGCCATTCGCAACTCATTCGTCCGTTCCGATCCGAAACCGAGCGCTACGGAGAATATTCCAAGGCGGGCGAGTATGTCTACGACCATCCCTTCCAGTGGGGCTCAAAGCGGACCGGACCGGATCTGATGCGGGAAGGTGGCAAATATCCCGATGCCTGGCACTATCAATCACATGCGCGATCCGGAGTCCATGTCGCCCGGATCGATCATGCCGCCATTCCCGTGGCTGCTGACCCGGACGCTCGACACCGCCAGTCACCGGTCGCCAAGATTCGCGCGATGCAGGCGCTGGGCGTGCCGTATCCCGTCGGGTATGACCAGCGCGCCAACGCCGACCTCACTACGCAGGCGCAGGCAGATTGTGGCCAATCTGAAGCAGACCGGGATCGAGGCGACAGCCGACAAGGAGATCATCGCGCTGATTGCCTACCTGCAGAGGCTGGGAACCGACATCAAAGTGAAGCCGCCTACTCAGGCGGGGATGTGAGGTGCAATCGTGTTGAGTGAAGTATTGAGTTCAATCGAGGGAATTCGACGTCTTTCCCCTGATCTCACTGATCGTATTTGTGCTGGCGTTTTCCGCCGTTATTATCTGGGCTATCCGATTGGATAAGCGGACGATTCAGCGAAGCCGAGCGGCTTCCGCTGGATGCCGGCTCGGACCACGCAGGAGGATCGATCGTCATGGCTGAAATGCGTGATACCTTGCTCGATCATGATTATGACGGCATTCGGAGCTGGACAACGACCTCCCACGCTGGTGGGTGTGGTTGTTCTACTTCTCGATCATCTTCGCCGTGCTCTATATGCTGTACTTCCACGTATTCGGGATCGGCTACTTGAGCGGAGACGAGTACCTGAAGGAAATGAACCCGCTATATGTGCGTTCACACCCGTCAGAGAACCAGTATTTCGGAGTACTGCCTCAATATCATGCGCCGTATGCTAACCCGCAACGTGATCTCCAGCTCGAGCGCCGGCAGGTATGAAAAAGCTCAAACTCGGCGGAGCCACCGAGACGCGTGAGTCGGACACTACGACCTACGTGGCCCTTAACCGATCGGACAGGCGATCGAAGCTGGCAATGCGATATTCACCAAGAACTGCATTTCGTGCCACGGCCCGTTGGCGCAGGGTTTGATCGGACCGAATCTTGACCGACGATTACTGGATTCACGGCGCCGGCATGACCAATGTCGTGAAGAGCATCAAGTTCGGCTATCCGACGAAAGGCATGGTGGCCTGGCGAACTGAGCTCAAACCCGAGCAGATTCTTCAGGTGGCCAGTTTTGTCCTGAGTATGCGAGGTACCAACCCGCCGAGATCCAAAGGCCCCTCAGGGGATCTGGTGACGGAGATTCCGAAGTAGGCTGAATGGCGAAGGAGAGCTACGAGAACGACAATTCCTTTCGCGACAACCTTGCCACCATCGACAAGACCGGTCGCCGGAGTGTGGGTCTATCCCAACAAGCCGCACGGTCGATTTCACACGGCTCGAACCTGGGTGGCTGTGCTCCTTCTGGCGTTCCTTTTCGGAGCACCGTTCATCCGCGTGGGCGGTCATCCGTTTCTTCTATTTGACATCCTGAATCGCAAGTTCTTCATTTTCGGAGTCGACTTTCTGGCCGCAGGATTTCTATCTGTTCGTCCTGGGCGTCATTCTGCTCGTCGTCTTCATCATTTTGTTCACGGCGGCATTCGGACGTCTCTTCTGCGGCTGGGCCTGCCCGCAAACGATCTTCCTCGAAATGGTCTATCGCAAGATTGAATATCTCGATCGAGGGCAACGGACCTCGCCAGCGTGAACTGGCTCGCGCGCCGTGGACTGTCGTCCAAGATTCCTGAAAAAGGGGCAAGCAGCTTATCTTCTTTGCGATTGCCTTCGTCATCGGTAACACGTTTCTCGCCTACTTCATCGGCATCGATCAACTCACTGAGCAATAATCACCGATCCGCCGAGCCGAGCATCTGACCGGCTTGTTCATCATGATCGTCTTTTCACTCGTCGTTCTACTGGGTCTTTGCCTGGTTTCGCGAGCAGGCCTGCACGCTCGTCTGTCCCTATGGACGCTTGCAGTCGGTGCTCCTCGACAACAACTCGATAGTCGTCGCCTACGACTTTCGTCGCGGCGAGCCGCGTGCACCGGCCCAGAAACAGACGATTTCTCACAGCGCGGCCATTGTATCGATTGCGCGGCCTGCGTCAAGGTCTGCCCCACCGGTATCGACATCCGGAACGGCACCCAACTGGAATGCGTCAACTGCACGGCCTGCATCGACGCCTGCGACAGGGTCATGGACCGCATGAGCCTGCCAAAAGGTTTGATCCGGTATTCGTCGTACAATACGATCGCCCATGGACAGAAATTCCGCCTGTCCGGACGCGTCAAAATCTACTCGGTTATCCTGGCCGCCCTGCTGGTGTTGATGTCGACACTTCTGGCGTTTCGCAGTGACACTCAGACGACGATTCTACGGGCCTCCGGCAGCCTGTACCAGGAACTTGAAAACGGATCCATCCGCAATCTCTACACTGTGCGCGTCATAAACAAATCCGGCCGGGAACTGCCGATTGAACTGAAAATCGACGATGGGCCGGGTAAACTGGAAGTGGTCGGCCCGAGACTAGATGTGACCGCCGGCGGTAGCGGCGAATCGGTGTTCATCATTACCGTGCCCGGCAACCAGGCCCTCACATCGTCGCGCCTGATGCACATCGGCGTGTACAGCGGCGCCGATCGACTGGAGACGATTCGCACAACCTTCTCCTCCCCGACGCCGGGACAGCACAAGGAAGAAAAGGAGCACGATCATGACGACGACTGAGAGAGATAGTCGCTGGGGTTATTTTGTGGCGGTGCTCTTTGGCGGCTTTGTCGTGTTTATTCTTGCGTGCGTCGGCTTTGCGTCGTATCAGCGCTTCGACCTGGTCGACAAGCAATACTACGAGCGAGGAATCGCGCATCAGGGGCGAATTGACGAAATGGAGCGGGTATCGACGCTGGCACAACCGCCTACAATTGCCTACGATCACGCTGGAAATGCTCTCGTCGTCGCGTTCCCGTCGTCCTTCCGCCCGCAGGAGGTCTCTGGCGAAGTAGTCCTGTTTCGACCATCCAATTCGTCGTACGATCGGACGGTGACACTTGCTTTGGGAGTCGACGGGATTCAGCGTGCGGACATGTCGAGTCTGCCAAAGGGCAAGTGGAATGCCAAGATGAAATGGCGTTATCTGGATAGTGCGTATTATCAGGAACAGACCTTTATTGTCGAGTAATGTATGGAATGGTGGAGTGCCTTGGTAGTCGGATTCCTCGGGAGTGTGCACTGTGTCGGCATGTGCGGACCGTTGGCCCTGGCTCTACCCGGGAAATATCCGTCTCGTCTGCGACTAGTAAGCAGTAGATTGCTGTATAATCTTGGTCGGGCAATAACCTATGCCGCCATGGGGGCAGTCATCGGACTCGCCGGTAAATCAGTCGCGATACTCGGCACCCAGCAAACGCTGTCGATCCTGTCGGGCATCATCATACTGTTGATGGTCATTCTCCCCTCGAAGTGGTTTGCGCGAGTTCTGCCTTTCGGACTTTCGTCCGGCATCACCAAGTTTGTCACCGGCAAGTTGCGTGGCCGGCTCCAGTCAAGTTCCCAGCTCTCGCTTTTCGGGATCGGCTTGCTCAACGGTCTCTTGCCATGCGGCTTCGTCTATGTGGGACTCGCAGCGTCAGCGACGACCGGGAGCGCGCAGGGAGCCTCACTCTACATGTTCTTCTTCGGACTGGGGACAATACCGCTGATGCTCGCCACGTCGCTATTCGGGAGGCTCTTACCGGTGCGTGTACGGACAGTACTCATCAGAGCACTGCCCGTATTCGCGATCATTCTTGGCTCGCTATTGATCCTGCGCGGAATGGGGCTGGGCATCAAATACATCAGCCCGGATCTGACTCCGAAGATGACAACGAACACCCCACCCTGCTGTCATTAATAAGCGGTAACCAGCCGACGGTCATCAGGCTACTTGGTCAGGTGGGCGTCCAGAGTGATTTCGACCGCTGCCAATGCCTTTGAAACCGGGCAGCCGGCCTTCGTGTCTGCGGCAAGCTTCTGAAATTCGGCGTCAGAGATATCGGGGACGTTGGCCGCACTCGACAGGCCAATTTTGACGATTCCAAAACCACCATCGACCTGCTGGAGATCCACCTTCGCCACCGTCTCGATGAAGCGCGGAGCGTAACCTGCCTTCGTAAGTCCGGCCGCCAGAGCCATCGAGAAGCAGCCTGCATGTGCGGCCGCTATCAATTCCTCCGGATTGGTCCCCGGATCGCCGCCGAAACGGGTACCGAATGAGTACTTGCCGTTAAATGTTCCGCTGTCAAGCGTGATTCTTCCGCTGCCCTGTGGAAATGTCCCTTCCCAAACGGCTGTTGCTTTGCGTATTGGCACTGATCCTCCTTCGTGGCCCCAACCGTTCGCCGGCTGGTGGCTTCATAGTTATTGATCTCAAATTCGAACGTATGTGTCAATGCTATTCAGACTAGTCGTTACCTATAAAGCCAAATGGCCGCTTTTGGTTCCTCGTCTTTTGTTGCTCGGATAAGGGCAGTGGAATATACTCAGTCTGAGGGTTATACAGGTTTGACTGGCAAGCAACGCTTCTTCAACGCACTAAGACGCCCGGATGCGATTGTCTATCGTACGTCCGAGTATGTGCATGACTGGTATGCTCGATTATGCGGCGCCAAGTCTGAACAACGGCGCGAGCGTCGGCGTGCAGCCCAGTGGTCCGCTGAACAGATACGGTCCATTCGCGTCGGGCCCCGGCCGGCGTTCTTCGTTGATCCCTCCGACTTGCCCTTGCTACCATATTACGGACGGCTGATTGCCTATGCCGACCGGGTCTGCAATCATGAGGTGGACCTCCTCGGCTCGGGTATTATCGCTCTGGGCAACGCCATCGATTGGCACCGAGACGCCGTGAGCGGATTCCGTTGGCCACTTCGATTCGTCGGCGACCTCTCGATGCGAGGAGATGTTGGCGCCGACATCAAATGGGTCTGGGAACTCTCGCGCTTTCAATACCTGCCGTCTCTCGGCATCGCTCTGCGACTGACAAACGACTTACGGAATCTGCGGGCCGCGCAGGACATGCTCATCGATTGGCTGGATAAGAATCCCGTTTACCATGGACCAAATTGGCTGTGCGCGATGGACGTCGCCATCCGCGCGTGCAACTGGACCTACTGGTGGCAACTGGTTCGACACGACGATCGTCTCGATAGTACCTTCGTGCGACGGTTTCTTGCCAGTCTGGAAACCCACGGCAGGTTCATCGATCAGAATCTGGAACGTCACCCCAACAACACCAATAATCATTACCTGGCCGATCTGGCCGGACTCATCTATCTGGGTGTACTGTTTCCCGAGTTTCCGGACTCGTCGCAGTGGCTGTCTTTCGCACGCCGGGAACTGGAGAAGCAGATATGGAGGCAGTTACAGGCAGACGGAGTTTCCTTTGAGGCTTCGATTCCATACCACCGTCTTGCGCTCGAACTGATCACTATACCCGCTCTGCTCCTGAGGGCCAACGGGCTTGATTTGGCTTACGAGACCTGGTGCCACCTGGAGAGGGCTTTCGAGTTCGTAGCGGCGTACACGCCGGTCCACGGACTGGTGCCTCAAATCGGGGACAATGACAACGGCCGACTCCATACTATCGTCAGCCCATTTACGCGGCCCATGAATGATCACCACTACCTGCTCGCCTTGGCGGCCCGACTTTTCCCGGACAATGCCACGTTTGCTCGGGCGTACGATTCAATCGAAGAAGCAGACTGGTTGCTGCCCGTGGGCAAAACGGCGCGGACGGCAGAAGTCTCGCCGGCCCCGCCAAAAAGCACGCCGTTTCCGGTAAGCGGTATCTACGTCATGCGCAGTAGAAATATCCACTGCCTTGTCGATTGCGGAAATGTCGGTCTCAACGGCGTGGGCGCGCACGCGCACAACGATACGCTGAGCTTCACTCTCTCTGTCGGGGACTCCCGGGTAATTGTTGATCCGGGGACCGGGGGGTATTCACGATCGATGGCTGTCCGCAATCGGTTTCGGTCAACAGCCTGTCACAACACTGTTCAAATTGATGGTCGCGAGATCAATGAATTTCCTGCCGACAATCCGTTCCGCATGATCCCGAGCGATTTTCCCAAAGTGCTCTCGTGGACTACCAACGATGACACTGATCGACTGTCCGCCTGTCATTACGGATACAACCGATTGCCGTCACCGGTCGTCCACATGCGGACCATCGAGCTCGATAAGCCGCACGAGTGCGTCTCCGTGAATGATCGATTTCTCGAAAGTTTGGGGCATGTGCTTGAGTGGCATCTCCCGCTGGATCCGACGGCGAAATGTGAAATTCTTAATGAGCAGGAGGCGGTCATTTCCAGCGGAAGGTGGCGAGTGAAACTCACTCTCGGTTGGAGACCGGACAGATTTGAGATTCAGGAGACCAAGTACTCTGAATCGTACGGACGGATCGAACAAAACACGACCATCCACATCGTCACCGACAATTCGGACGAACGGTCTTATGCCTGGCAATTGTCCTGCGAAATGCGGCCTGAGGAGTGACGATTACCTGGTGAGAAGTCGCTCCACCTCGAAGCTGATTTCCGTAGCTTGCGCGATTTGCGCAACCGGAATGACAAACCTCTCTCCCTTCTTTATCCCCTCGGCAAATTGACGCAATAACGCCAGATGCCCCTTATCCTGATGGGGCAATTTGGTGACTCTCGCCGCTCCCGACCACAGAGTGAGCTCGCGGTAGTCATTAAGCGTCAAAACCTGATTGTCGCAGAAGACCGTCATCTGCTCCTTCGGGAAGGTGGGATTGCCCAATGCCGTATAAGTCAGGGTGCATACCGAGCCATCGTCGAACACGATCGTCGCCACGAAATTGTCGTTTCTCCGATGCCGTTCCGATACCAGGCCAATACCGTCAGCGGATATGGAGCGCACCGTCGAATTAGTCAGGGAACCAAACAGATCGTAGATGTGACACGCCTCTCCAATGTTGCGTCCTCCACCCGCTGGCGACTGGGTCCAATGGTCAGGTGGGATGAAACCGGCGTTCATCTGATAAGTGACAATCAGGGGTCCCGAGCGCTTGCTCACCAAATCGCGTATCTGTGCGCATAACGGCGAAAAGCGTCGATTGAAGCCGGTCGTAAACGGCCTGTCGGAGCGCCCGATGGCAGCGGAAAGAGCCTGCAGGCCGTCGCCATCAAGTGCCATCGGTTTTTCAAGAAAGACCGCTTTCCCCGCGTCGAGTGCGCTCGCGGCAAGTTCGGCGTGCGAATCGTGCCGGGTGGCGATGAAGATCGTATCGATTTCCGGATCGGCCAGGAGTTGACGGACATCGCTCGTCGCGTAT
Organism: uncultured candidate division Zixibacteria bacterium; assembly: GCA_963806185.1. Classification (GTDB taxonomy): domain Bacteria; phylum Zixibacteria; class MSB-5A5; order GN15; family FEB-12; genus CAWDXE01. The sequence goes on along the minus strand of CAWDXE010000004.1, from coordinate 400,519 downwards.
TTCGCCCCGAATCGGCCGGCCGCTTCCTTTGCCTTCAACCCGTTTTGGCTGACCACGGCATGGAGTCGAAATCTGTCTGACAGGCTCTGCAGATTCGGAAGCAGCGAATTTACCGCAAACGCGCCGGCGCCGATCAGCCCGACCGAAATCACTCCCGCCTTCGGAGTAGCTGAAGGATGAGCAATTTCGACCCGGGATGAGAATTGGGGCGGTGCTTCCTGCTCGTATCTTAGCAAGACCGCCAAAGGCTTTTCGCTGGCTTCGCTCAGCACGCGATATGCTTCAGGCGCTTGCTCGATCTCATACTCTCTCTGCGCCAACCGGTTGACATTAATCTTGCCAGCGGCGACGAGTTGAAGATAGGCCTCCATATTGCGGTTTTCCGTCCACCGAACGTAGGCATAGGGATAATCCAGTCCTTGCAGTTCATAGCTCGCGTCGTAACGCCCGGGGCCATACGAACAGGAAATGCGCAGGTCGATTTCCTTTTCATAGAAGGGAGATCGGTTCAGGTTGAGGCCTACTGCCCCGACGACCACCACCTTGCCTTTGCGGCGCGTGTACTTCATCGCCAGATTGAGCGGTGCGTCGCTCTCCGTGGCCGCCGTGATAATGCTGGTATCCACTCCCATCCCATCGCTGAGTGAAAGCGCCCTTTCCACCAGATTGTCATCCGTGGCGTTGATTGTCGCCTCGGCCCCTAATTCGCTCGCAAGGGCCAATCTTTCTGGGTCGATGTCCAGACCGATCACGCGGCAACCGTTGGCCCTCAACATCTGGACCGTCAGCAGTCCAATCAATCCGAGGCCGCTGACCATGACAATTTCACCCAACCGAGGTTCGGCCTGCCGCAAACCCTGCATCGCTATCGCTCCCAGGGTGACAGACGACGCCTGCTTCACGCTAACCCCTTCGGGAATCCGGACAGTCAGGTTTCGCGGTACGGAGATTAGTTCCGCATGATTGGCCATCCCGGCACCCGCACAGGCCACCAAGTCGCCAGCCCGGAATTCACTGACACCATCGCCAACCTCGACAATCTTCCCCGCTGCGCTGTAGCCCAAGGGTTGGCCAAGTGATCCGCCGCCAGTGGCGATCCGAAGCGTCTCGGTTAGCCCCTTTTCCTTTATGGAGTCCAGACCTTTGCGAATGAGTTCCGGCTTCTTTCGGATTCGGTCCAGTAGCGACGCCGACGAGGTCGCCACCACGCTCATTTCCGTTCCGGTACTTATCAGTGAGTAGTGAACCCGAACAAGCAGATGCCCGGGAACCGCCGCCGGGGGCGGGACGCTTTCCACAACGATTTCGCCGTTCTTGACTAGTACTTGCTTCATGAACTCAACGCCAAGTAAGTGACAGTGAGAGGGCTCTCGGCAGGGCCACAATACCCGGTTATTTCATTGTCTGTCAAGCCATATGAAATGCAGCTGCCGCGACCATGAGTGCCACAGCACCTAGTCCTCGGAACGGTGTTACTCTCTACCCGGTAACGGAATAGGCTAATTATCACCAAAATGTGCATAATCAATACAATAAATCGAACAATTATAGTAAACTATATCGCAATAGCTTACCTCATAAATATCCCATCGTCATCATGTTTGAGAATGTGAAAAAAATCTCAAATCACGCTTGACTTGTGCAAACTACTTTGCATATTTGTCGATAATTAGGAGTAGGTTAGGTTTGAAAAGGGGGACGACTGAGTCTGCGGATGGCAATTATGGAAAAAACCGACTCTAATATCAGTCCGATAAAAGTTCTGAAGCGGAGCGATCTGACCGCTCTGTTTGATGCCTTGCACAAAGCCGGTTACACTGTCATCGGCCCCACAATCCGGGACCGGGCCTTGGTATACACGACGCTCGCCACAGCGGACGAATTGCCTGCCGGCTATCATGACGATCAGGAAGCGGGTACTTACCTGGTGACCAAGACTGATGATCCGGTGGTCTTCGGCTGCACCGTCGCCAGCACATCATGGAAGCGGTTTCTTCACGAACCGACCTCCACACTCTTTGAGGCACATCAGACCGAACGCGGCTTCACCCTGAAACCGCAGCCCATTCAGGCGCCCAAACAAGCATTCATCGGCGTTCGACCGTGCGAAGTCGCGGCGATCGCCATTCAGGACCGTGTGTTGATGCACAGCGAATATGTGGATCCGGCCTATGCCGCCCGCCGCAATGCGTCGTTCTTCGTGGCCGTCAATTGCACGCGCGCCGGTGGTACCTGCTTTTGCACTAGCATGGAGACGGGTCCGCGTGCCAAGGGCAGTTATGACCTCTGTCTTACCGAAGTGCATTCGGGTGAGTCGCACTACTTTCTGGTCGAGATTGGTTCGACCCTGGGCGGCGAAATCGCGGCCAAGCTCCCCACCCGCAAGGCGACAAAAGAAGAAGCCGAGAACATTGAACAGTTGACGGCCATCGCACGAGATAGTATGGGACGGCGGGTCGAGACCGAAGGGCTTAAGGAAATGCTGCAGCGTAATGCGGGTCATCCGCGCTGGCAGGACGTCGAGAAACGCTGTCTTACCTGTGCGAATTGTACGCTGGTCTGTCCGACCTGTTTCTGCACCACGGTCGAAGATACAACCGATCTCACGGGGTCGATCGGATCGCGAAGCAAGCGGTGGGATTCCTGCTTCACAGTTGACTTCTCCTATATTCATGGCGGCAGTGTTCGCCCTTCCGCGCGCGGACGGTATCGTCACTGGTTAATGCACAAATTGGCCAACTGGGTTGATCAGTTCGGTTCCATGGGGTGTGTCGGCTGCGGCCGGTGCATAACCTGGTGTCCGGTGGGAATAGATATCACAGAAGAGGTCCGGGCAATTCGCCAGACAGAACATCAGCGAAATACGACGGTCAGGGCAAAGGAGCCAGTCGATGCAAACACTTGAGCCTTATCTGAGAGAACATCCGTTCATCGAGGGGATGCGGGAAGACTTCGTCCAGACGCTGGTTGGTTGTGCGTCCAACGCGAAGTATGACGAAGGGGAGTTTGTCTTTCGTGCCGGACAGGAGGCCGACAAATTCATCTTCATCCGAAGCGGTACACTGGCGCTGGATGTGCCGGCCGGCAATCGCGGCAGTGTCACGATTCAGACGCTGTCCGACGGTGAAGTGCTCGGGTGGAGCTGGTTGATGCCGCCGTATCACTGGCAGATTGACGCCCGGGCGGTGACTCTGCTCCGTTGCATCCAGATTGACGGCAAGTGTCTGCGTACCAAATGTGACAATGACCCTGCCCTCGGTTACGAGATTATGAAACGACTCGGAGATGTGATCCAAAAGCATCTGCGGGCCACGCGCCTGCAGTTGGTGGATATGTATGCCAAAGACTCTAAGCGTATATGAGGCTGTCCCGGAGATAGCCAATCCGATGCTGCCTCACTTGTACACGCTTGCGCGCGTGCACAAGAACACGGCGGATACATTCACGATGGAGCTGGAGCCGCTCAGCGGCGAAATCCCGCCCTACCGACCCGGACAGTTTAACATGCTGTATGTATTCGGCGTAGGTGAGGTCCCGATTTCCATCAGTGGTGACCCGGATCGTCACCACCCGCTCGTGCACACGACGCGCGAGGTGGGCGCGGTTACCCGGGCCATGCGCGCTCTCAAGCCGGGTGCAATCATCGGCGTGCGCGGCCCGTATGGGACTCCCTGGCCGCTTGAGGAAGCCGAAGGCAACGACGTTGTTTTTCTCGCCGGCGGCATTGGGCTGGCACCGCTTCGTCCCGCCCTGTACCGGGTGTTAAACCACCGCAAGAAATTCGGCAAGGTTGTCCTGCTCTACGGCACGCGCAGCCCGGAGGATATCCTCTACCGGTCCGAGTTGGCTCAGTGGCGCTCGCGCTTTGACATCGAAGTCTTCGTGACCGTCGACCGGGCCATTGCTCATTGGCGGGGGAATGTCGGTGTTGTAACGACTCTTGTGCCCAAGGCTCCGTTCGACCCGAAAAACACCATCGCCATGATTTGCGGCCCGGAGATCATGATGACGTACAGCGTAGCGGAACTTCAGAAACGCGGCGTCCCGGACAACGGCATTTATCTGTCAATGGAACGAAACATGAAGTGCGGCGTCGGCCACTGCGGCCACTGTCAATTCGGGCCGTTGTTTGTCTGCAAAGACGGTCCGGTGTACAATTACGCCGCCATTAAGGACCTGTTGAGCAGGTACGAGATATGAGCACAAGAGTTCGTAAGAGACCTCGAGTGGCGGTGTGGAAATTCGCTTCCTGTGATGGCTGCCAGCTTTCCCTGCTTGACTGCGAAGACGAGCTGCTGAAGGTGGCGGAAGTCATCGAAATCGCCAACTTCCCGGAGGCTTCACGGGCCGTTCAAAAGGGACCGTACGATGTCTCTCTGGTGGAAGGGTCGATCACCACGCCCCACGACGCAGAGCGAATCCACAAAGTGCGCCGCATGTCGACGTTACTGATCACGATCGGGGCCTGTGCCACGGCGGGTGGGATTCAAGCGCTGCGTAATTTTAAAGACGTAAACACGTTCATTCCGATGGTGTATGCACACCCGGAATATATCGAGACGCTGGGCAAATCGACACCGATCCGTGATCATGTTTTTGTCGACTACGAGTTGCGCGGCTGTCCGATCAACAAATACCAGCTGTTGGAAGTCATCAATGCCCTCCTCCATGGCCGCCGACCAAATACGCCGACACACTCAGTCTGTGTTGAGTGCAAGCTCAAGGGGCAAGTCTGCGTCATGGTGGCCCATGGTACGCCCTGCCTGGGCCCGGTGACGTACGCCGGCTGCGGAGCCCTGTGTCCGGGCTTTCACCGTGGCTGCTATGGCTGCTTTGGCCCGAAAGAAACGCCGAATCCGCGTTCGCTCAGCGAGCGCTGGAAGCAAATGGGTGCGGACGATGACGCGCTGATCCGCTCCTATCGCAGCTTCAATGCCTACGCGGAGTCGTTCCGCAAAGAGAGTGAAGCCCATGAAAAAAGCTAAGACCGTAAAAGTCGATTTCCTCGCTCGCGTCGAAGGCGAGGGCGGCATATATGTCAAAGTCAAGGACCAGGAAGTCGTAGAGGTTCGCGTCGACATCTTTGAACCACCGCGTTTTTTTGAGGCATTTCTCCGCGGCCGCAAGTTCACCGAGGCTCCTGATATAACTGCTCGTATCTGCGGCATCTGCCCTGTCGCCTATCAGACCAGTTCGGTGCAGGCTATGGAGCAGGCCTGCGGCGTGACCGTCGACGGCCAGATCCGGGCACTGCGCCGTCTGCTCTACTGCGGCGAATGGATCGAAAGCCACGCCCTTCATGTTTTCATGCTTCACGCACCCGACTTCCTGGGATACGAAGACGCCATCCAACTGGCGAAGGATCATCCCGACATCGTCAACATGGCCCTCAAGCTCAAGAAGCTTGGCAACGATATCATGATTGGTGTCGGCGGGCGCGAAATCCACCCGGTCAATGTCCGCGTCGGCGGCTTCTATCGCGCACCTCGCAAGGCTGAGCTTCTCCCCTGCGTCGAACGGCTCAAATGGGCGCGCGACGAAGCCTACAAGGCATGCAAATTTCTGTCAACATTAACGTTTCCGGAATACGAGTACGATTATGAATTCGTCTCGCTGCGACATCCGAAAGAGTATCCGATTACCGAAGGGCGAATCGTTTCGTCCAAGGGTCTGGATATTGCGGTGAACGAATACGAATCGCATTTCCTCGAGGAACACATACAGCACTCCAACGCCCTGCATTCACAGCATAAGAACAGGGGCAACTATCACGTCGGACCGCTCGCCCGATACGCGCTGAATTTCGATCACCTGCCGGATGTCGCCAAAGACGCCGCCAAACAGGCCGGACTGGGCAAGACATGTAACAATCCGTTCAAGAGCATACTCGTCCGCGCCGTTGAGACCGTCTTCGCTTGTGATGAATCGATTCGGCTCATCAATGACTATGTCGAGCCCGACCCGCCTGCCATCGAGGTAACGCCAAAAGCAGCTACCGGGTGCGGCGCGTCCGAAGCCCCCAGAGGCATGCTCTATCATCGGTACGCCATCGATGCGCAGGGATTCATCCTTAATTCCAAGATTGTCCCTCCGACCTCGCAGAATCTCAGGACGATCGAAGAAGATCTCAGGCAGATTGTCCCGAGTCGCACCGATTTGCCCGACGACAAATTGACCTGGCTGTGCGAGCAGGCTGTGCGAAATTATGACCCCTGCATTTCCTGCGCTACTCATGCGCTGAAGGTCAAACTGGACCGAGACTAGACATGTCCAGTGACACCAAGATTCCCGTTCGAATAATCGGCGTCGGAAACTGCGATCGCGGCGACGACGCCGTTGGCGTTCAGTTGGCCAGGTCAATTCAGGCAGAATATCCCGGACTTGCCGACGTCCATTGTGTCGACAATGATGGGACTCGACTCCTGGAATTGCTGGAGGACGCACGTATTGTCGTTATCATCGACGCCATGTACTCTGGTGGAGAACCGGGCGTCGTACGGTGCTTTGACGTCTCTGAGAAAGCGGCTCCCGTGGAATTGTTCGGCGCCTCCACCCATCAAATCGGGGTGGCGGAAGCAGTGGAGCTGGCTCGCGTCATGGGCAAACTGCCGCAGACCTGCCTGATCCTCGGGATTGAAGGTGAGAACTACAGCTTTGGAGCCCCCCTGAGTACGGTAGTGCAGAAGGCCATTCCCAAGGCTATCTACTGGATCAAATCGATTCTGGATGAGCAGTCCCGTGCGTCCGTCGCCGGCGCTCACTAATCCGGATTACTTCCTTTTTTCAACCACGATAGTGCAATTGGTCACCAGAGCAGCCACGGCGCCGAGGGCGGCGATCACTGGTACCAGAAGGGCACCCACCGACGCAACGCTGAGCGGAATTTCCATGATTGTCTCCCCCGTCTCATTCTTGATGGTAATGCGCCGAATGTTGGCTTCGTGAACGAGTTTCTTGACTGTCTCGACGAGTTGTTCGCCGGAAACCTTGATTTCCTCTTCAAAAGTGCGCTCGTCATGAGCCCGGTGTGAGTTCTGCCCGGCCATATTTCCATCCTTTCTTTGCGGTTACACGCCCGTAATCCAAAATAGCAGCATTTTCGGAGACGGCCACTCGGTTTATTTTCCATGACCTGCCCTGCTCCCGCCGGCCAATCTTTCCGGTTGTCCCGGTGGCCATTTGCATTTATCATCCACTCAGAAAAGAAATTCTCAGAACAAGGAGCTCGGGATGTACAGCGTCACCAGACGTACGATAACTTGCTGTTTTCTGACCATTTTTATTGCACTCGGCTCAACCGTCGCACAGGACAAGCCGATCACGCCGACCACCGTTTTGGACACCAAGGCTACTCTCCCCGATATTACCACCTTCATGCAGATCGGTGCGGCCAGCTTCACGGCAGTTTCGTGGGACGGCAAGGCGGTCTATTTCACTTCCTCACTGTCAGGCGCACCTCAAGTCTACCGGCTGATAGAGGGTGGCTGGCCGTATCAACTGACGACGTTTGAGGACGGCATAGATTTCTTTGTTCCGAACTGGGGCGCGGACCTATCGGTCGTCGGGGCATCGATCGGCGGATCAGAGAATTCTCAGCTCTTTCTGATGAATAACGAGACGGGGCGTACTTACCAACTGACCAACAATCCGAAAGCCCGCTATATCTCCATCAACTGGGCCAAGGACGACCGATCATTTTATTACAGTTCCAACGAAGAGGACCTCACCAATTTCAAGATCTACAGCATGGATGTCGCCACCGGTCAGTCTACCAAGATACTTGGCGACACCACCGGCGTGCACGGCTCACTTTACGTGGTGAATCTGTCACAGGACGGAGCTCGTTTCATTCTCACGCGGGCCAATGCCAATGTCGACCAGGACCTATTCCTGGTCGATGCCAAGACACGAAAGTGCGAGCAGATTACGAAAGACACCGCTGATGTGATCTACGACTCTCCGGTCCTGATGCCGGACAACAAGACCATCATGATGGTCTGCAATGATAATCCGGACGGGCGGCTGCAGTTGGCCCGGCTTCGGCTTGGGTCGACCGCCGTTGAATTCATCAACGACGGCTGGCTTGACCCGAAGTGGGATCTTGAGAGCATAGCGATTTCTCGAGACTACAAGTACATCGCGGCACTCGTCAATGAGGACGGGTACAACCGCCTGAAGCTGCGCGAAGTCGAAAGCAAAGTCGAACTTCCATTGCCCAAGCTCGACGGCATGATCGGCGGCGGTGCCTTTGATTCCGAGGGTCGGGTCTACCTCTCATTCAACAGCCCAACCAGGACCAGCGATGTCTGGCGTTGGGTTCCCGCTACCAAGGAGCTGACACAACTCACTTTTTCAAGTTACGCCGGCATCGATCGCACTCTATTCACCGAGCCGCAACTGATTCGTTTTAGAAGCTTTGATTCGCTTGAAATTTCCGCCTTTCTCTATTTGCCCCCAAACTATAAACCGGGTGAGCCGATTCCTTTCATCGTCGACGCCCACGGCGGCCCTGAGAGCCAATTCCAGCCTTCATTCCAACGAAATTTGCAGTATTTCATGCTGAACGGCTATGGCATTCTCGCGCCGAATCCGCGCGGATCGTCAGGGTATGGCCGGTCATTCCTGGCGCTCGACAACTATAAGAATCGCAAGAATTCACTCAAAGACTACCGCGCCGCCGTGGAATGGCTCATTCAAAACGGTTACACGGCACCCGGAAAGATCGCTATTCGCGGAGGTTCGTACGGCGGATATGTCGTTTTAGGGATGATCACCGATTACCCGGACATGTTCTCGGCGGCGATTAGCAGTGTCGGCATTGCCAATTACGAGACTTTCCTGAAGAACACCGCGGCCTATCGCCGGAAGCTGCGTGAAGCGGAATATGGTCCACTCGCCGACAGCCTCTTCCTGAGGTCGATCTCCCCCATTCACAAGGCCGACCAGATAAAGACGCCGCTGCTGCTCATCCACGGAGCCAACGACCCGAGAGTGCCAATCGACGAGGCTCGCCAGATGGCTGCGGCCATAAACGCCAACCACGGTGTGGTCGATTCGCTCTTTTTCGTTGACGAGGGACACGGCGCTTCGAAGCGACCCAATGTCATAACCGAGTACCGCCGTCAGGTCGCTTTCCTGGACACCCACTTGAAGGGACTGGAACCGAAAAAGGAAATGTAAGCAGGAGTTACAGATAGGATGAAGAAGGGCCGGTCTTACCGGCCCTTTTGTTTTGTCGCAACTCTGACCCTAGTGGTGTTTGGCGATCCAGCCGGATACCTGGTACTTCTGATTCAGCTCCGCCAGAACGTTACCAGCTTCCCGCGTGGTGGGATACGGGCCGATGCGCACCCGATACCACACCGTACCCTCGACCTGAGCCGCTTGCGGGAAGGCCGGATAGCCAAATTCGACGAATCGAGCCACTGTCTCTTTGGCTTCGTTCGCATCCACTGTGCTTGCGATTTGCACTACGAAGCCGTCATCGGCCGGGCGAGGCGGCATGCCTGGTGAAATAGCAGCCGTATCGACCGGTGTCTCCGTGGCTTGCGGCGTGGTATCCTGAGCGGCGGCCGTGTCAGGCGATGATACTGGCGAATCCAACGTCTGATTTTGTGCCAATTCGGCGTCACTGGTTGGCACAGATTCGACTGTCGTCTCTGGCGGTACTATCTGGGTGTCGATCACCCCGGTATCGGCGGCTGCTGCCAAGGTATCCTTGGTGCTGTCGCTGGCGGCCATCGCCTTAACCTCGGCGGCCAGCCGGTCGGCCTCCTTCTGCTTGTCGGAGCATCCGGACGTAATGGCCAGGAGGAGTATGGCTATGTAAATTCGTGACATGAGTATTCCTTTTGTTCCGTTCCCTACCCCCGGGAACACGCGCCCTTGATATACGATCAGAGGGAAACTGTCAACATAAAAGACCCCCGCAGGGAGTCTGAATTAAAGTCTTGAATTGCCGGCCAGGATTGTATAACATCTGTGACTCAAAAGGAGATTGCATGCGCGCCTACGAAAACGTTCTGGACCTGGTCGGCAATACCCCGTTGGTCCGGTTGCGGACCGGCATTCCTGATCCCGGCCCGAAGTGCTATGTGAAATTGGAATGCTACAATCCGACCGGCTCGGTGAAGGATCGGATGGTCAAACATATCATCGCCAAAGCAGTCGCCCAAGGCAAGGTGAAACCTGGCGATACCGTCATCGACAACACCTCCGGCAATACCGGTTCATCCCTCGCCATGATCGCCTGCCAATATGGCCTCAAAGCGATTTTGGTCACCCCGGAAAAGACCAGCCAGGAGAAAGTTGATCTTATCAAGTCGTTCGGCGCCAAAGTGATTATTACGCCTACCGAGGCCGGTCACCACGACCCAAAGGGATGCTATATGGTGGCCCGTCGTCTCGCCAAGGAACACGGCTATTTTGACCTGGATCAATACAACAGCCAGGACAATGTCGAAGCCCACTACGTCTCAACCGGACCTGAGATCTGGGAAAACACCGAAGGAAAGATTACCCATTTCGTCGCCGGGATTGGCACCGGCGGGACGTTCTCCGGTACGGCACGATTTCTGAAAGAGAAGAACCCGGCTGTTCGCGCAATCGCAGTTGATCCCGGAGGGCTCGATCTTTGCCGACTGGATTCGCGATCGCAAGGAAGTTGAAGGAACGGCGTACAAGGTCGAGGGTATCGGTTCGGACGTGATTACCGAAGCGCTGCATCCCCAGCTGGTCGACGAAGTAGTGACGGTGTCCGACCGGGACTCATTTCTGCGCGCACGTGAGATCGCCATTCGCGAGGGAATCTCCGGCGGCGGATCGTCCGGGGCCGTGGCCTTCGCGATGGCCCATATTGCCCGCCGTCTGGGCCCGGAAGCACTCATCATCGGCATCTTCGCCGATGCCGGGATCAGGTATTTGAGCAAATGTTATAATGATGCCTGGATGCGCTCGCAAGGATACCTGCCAAAAGTTGAGACGGTTGACTGATGCACACGCGAATGATCCAACGAATACTGACCCTCTGTGCCATATGTGTAGTGGCCATCTTCGCCTCTGCCGGCGCCACGCTGGTGCCGGTTGAGCATACCTATGACTTCGGCGCCGTGGCGATTGAATTCTTCGTCACTCATGATTTCAAATTCGTCAACGTCGGCAGCACGCCGATCAGGATCGACTCCGCTCGCTCCGACTGTGGCTGCACCACCGTCATTTTGGTCGACTCGCTCGCCGGGCCAAACGACACGGCCGTGGTGCGCGTAATATTCGAGACGACTAATTTCTACGGCCGAATCAGCAAGCTGCTCAGTGTGTATACGACGGAAAGAGGCAACAGTCCTCTTCAGGTTTACTATCTTGCAACGGTGGGCCAGTGGCTTTACGGCATCAAGCCGGAACCGATTTCGTTGTTTTTTCTGCCGCCGCAGAAATCGCGCATCTTCAGCATCATCAACCCGGCTGCCTCGTTGATGGAAGTATCGGCAATCGAGTCGTATGACAGTCTGGTGACAGTTCGCGTTATCCACCCCAGCGCCCCAAAGGGCGGTAAAGTGGACTTTGAAGTTGTTCCACGAGAGAAACTTGCAGCCGGAACGTACAACACGAATGTCCGGGTGATGCTCGCGGTTCGCGGTGCACGTGAACCCCTATTTGTCACCGTACCCGTTAAAGTCGTCCGCTATTAGGTCGATAAAAATCAGTGAGAACGATCTTGTCGTCTCTGATCGATCGCTCAATATCGCACTTGACAACGTGGAAGCGGCCATACATTTTTACGACTGACGAGGGTGACTCTCTGCTGTCCCTGGGTAGTTTCCTAGCCCCCTCTACCCAACCAGAGTAGCGCCCTCTTTTTTTTGCCCGCCACGCCCGTCTCGCTCCCCAACGGCACAAAAAAGGCCGTCACGAAACTCGTGACAGCCCATCTTCATGGAAGCATTTAGCAATAATGCTACGCTTTTATGATGCAGTCGACGGGACACACAGCCTGGCAATGCGGGCCATCGCTCTGATCAGAACACTCATTGCAGCTAGCCGCGTCGATCAGATAGATATCACCTTCCGAAATCGAATTCGTCGGGCACTCCGGCAAACAAAGACCGCAAGCGGTGCATTCTTCGGTAATTTTCATCGCCATGGTCAAACCTCCTCGTTTATAAGATGCGGCGATCATTCCTGTTGCCGACCAATATATGCAATTATACAGGACTAATCAAGGCCTGATTTACTATTTTTTTCACAAAGTGCCGAGAATCTAAAGCCCAGAAATCGTTGAAATTAAAATAGATATACAGGATAGTGAAGATTCCGATCGACCTGTTTCGGTGGCATCTTTCTTGACTCGTCTTAAGCGTTCGAAATTGATGGTACCCAGACTCAGGAAAGTCTTTTCTACGGACGGGAATAATCAGGGGAGAAAAAAAGAGGCGCCATCCAGATTCGAACTGGAGAATAAAGGTTTTGCAGACCTCTGCCTTACCACTTGGCTATGGCGCCCAAGAATAAAAAGCGGGAAACGAGACTCGAACTCGCGACAGCCACCTTGGCAAGGTGGTGCTCTACCAACTGAGCTATTCCCGCTTTAACGACTTTTTAAGACGGCTTCTAATATACGCGGACCGGGACGGTTGTCAACTCATTTTGGGTCACGTCCCGGGTCTGCTCTACCTTGCTCGACTAGGATCGGTTGAACGCTCGTAACCGAGGCACAAACCAGGGGACCAGTTTCTCAAGCCACCGTTCATGAATCGCCGCCTTGGCGGTATTCCCCATTTCGGTGTCCATCAGGAACAGCTCTTTATGCGCTTCATAGACGGTCGAATCCTGAGCCACGATCTGGTTGCACAGCACGTATCCTTCCTCAAACCGGTTCTGCATCATCAGGCAAAACGCTTTGTAGTACTTGATATACACGTAATCCGGGTCGGGCGACACTTGCATGGCTGAATCCAGATACGGAATCGCTTCCGCCCATTTGCGCTGTGTGTAGCGATCAAGTCCCGTTTTGTAGTACTGGACATACGCGACCGGATAGGTCGGCTCCAATTCCTCGGGCTTGATGGGCCGCACCTTTTTGTATGCCGGATTGATCACGCCGCGCGCTGGGTTGTTCGGATCTCCCGCATACCAGCCGACGGTACGATAGGCATTCATGAACGCAGGATAGAGGAGAAGTGCCCGCTCCGCTGGAGCTGACGGTTTGGCCCCGGTCGAAAACACTATGTAATCGGGCCCTCGCGTCAGCAGATATCGGGAATTGTGTTTCTGTTCTTTCCACGTTGTCTGCATTCCGGGAATCGGCGGCTCCGAGTAGCGCGCGATTGTCGAATCGGTCAGACCGACCATGTCGATGATGTCGTGGCCGAGAAGGGTATAACCGAATAGCCCGATCGTCGGTACCGCGACTGAGAAATTGCTGGAATCCGTCTGTAGCATCTGCTCGGCCGTAAATTGCATTTTGGCCGTGAACGACTTTTCGGCATTATTGTACCGCTGCACTTCGGCCTTGGGACCCCACCAGGTTAACGCCAGTAGAACGGTCGCGACGATGCCGAGCATAAGATACTTCAGTCCACTCGATCGGAGGAAACTGAGCCCCAGATACAAGGACGCTATTGTCACGACGGCTGTCGGGATAACCACCGGCAGGAGGAATCGGTGCACATAGAGTACGTCGCCACCTATGACAATGATGTAAGCCGTGAATCCCACGCCAAACCAGAAGATCGCGCGGGCAGCATCATTGAGTCGACGATAAAACAGGGCGGCCGCCAGAAAACCGATGCCGTAAAAGGCGTAGTGTCGGGCAAACTTCCATACGTAGGCTCCCCCCACTGCCAACTGATCCACCGTGAAACTGGTTTTCGCATAGAAGGGATTGGGTAAGATTCCCCCATAATACGACAACTTGAATCCCACCAGCGGCAGCGACAGCACAAAGGCCATCACCACCGACAACAACGTGAATTTCGGCACCCGCCGCTCCACCAGCGCCTCGATCAACACCACCAACCCGCACACCACCGCTCCGTCCGGACGCAACCACACTACCCACAGCATGCTCGCAATCAACAACCAGCTCCGACGAATATAAAAATACAGACACAACGTCGCGCTAAACACAAACGCCGACGTCTCCAGACCCGCCGGTGACCAGTACGCCAGACTCGCATTCGCCCCCACCAGCAATACCGCCACCACCGCATACCACACCTGAGAGGGCTGGGAAAATACCTGACGCGCCAGCTTGAACCCGAAATAGACCGTCATCCCCCCCAGCACCACACCCGTCACCTTCGACACCGCGATGTAACTGATTCCCAGCCCACCCCACAAAATCTGCCACACCACCCACCCAAAATTCGTGAACCCCTCCACCCGCTCCCCAACATTCCAGACCAAGCCATGCCCCGCCAGAAAATTCGCCACGTACCGGTAGCTGATGTACGCGTCGTCCTGCGTGAAATTCAACGTCCAGACGAAATAGCCAAACAGTCCCAACGCCGGCAGGGCCAGGAGAATGTCAGTGAGATGATTCTTTGCCCAGTCCGCAACACCCTTGGGGGAGTCTTTCCGGGTACGGGAAGGTGATGCTCTCTTCATATTATTAATTCATCTCTTTCCGGCGGCCAGGATGAATTCTGTCTTTCACGAGGCAGGCGTTTATCAAGGATGACGACCCAGCTTGATCATCTGTTCATTTATCATCAAGTCACGGCGAAAGACCCAGGGACTCAGACGCAGGAGCCATCGCTGGTGGAGCGCTATCGCGGCGGTGTCGTTTCGCTTTGCAGCCCCCCAGAGCATCTGCTGGTGAACGTATGGCACGAGCGAATCGCGAGCCAGAATGTCGTTCAGTAGTCGGAAAGCCTCGTCATATCGCTTGAGCGACATAAGGCAGGAAGCCGCAAAGTACATTGAGTAAACATACGGAGAATCCGGCAATAAGTCGACTGACTTCTGAAAGTGTCCCAGTCCTTCCTGGGGCTCATAATTGAAAACCTGCATCCCGTCCCGCAGTTCTTCGACCCAGGCTAACGAATAGCGACGCACAACGTCCCCCGTGATTGGATGCATCTTTTTGTAGACGCCGTTCTCATACGCGGTGGCATTCGGCTCGGGTCCAACGTACGGCCAGCTGATAATCCGGTAGGCATCCAGAAACTGGCGGTAAAGATAGAGGGCGCGTTCCGCCGGCGCCGACGGCTTGATGCCGGTAGAAAACAGTATGTAGTCAGGACCCTTCTGAAGGAGGTACGGAGTGTTGAGATTAGCCTCCTTCCAGGTCGTCTGCATTCCGGGAATCGGCGGTTCGGGATGTCGAGCGATGGTCGAATCCGTGAGGCCAAGCATATCGATGACATCATGCCCCAACAGGGCATAGCCAAGACTCCCGATCGTCGGCGTGGCCACCGAAAACGACGTCGAATCATACGCTCGCATTTGTTCGGCCATGAAGAACATGCTGTGAGTGAGCGATTTCTCGGCGAAATTATATCTCAAAACGGTTGGCCGGGGCAGAGACCAGGTCAGCCCCATCAATCCGAGAGTCACCAGGCCAAGGACACCCAAGTGCAGGACACGCGAGCGAACCTTCTGCAGCAGCAGGAAGATGGCAACGGAAGATACTATAGCTGACGGAAGGACCAGCGGCAGGAAAAAGCGATGCACTTTCAGAACATCACCGCCGATGAATACGATGTACAGGCTGAATCCCAGGCCAAACCAGAAGAGCGCGCGAGCAGCAGCATTTAAACGGCGATAGAAAACGGCCGCCACGACGAAACCGATCCCCCAGAACCCATAGTCCCGGGCAAACATCCGAGCGTACTCCAGACCGTTCCACAACTGCTCCAACGACAAACTGGTTTTCGCATAGAAGGGATTGGGTAAGATTCCCCCATAATACGATATCTTGAATCCCACCAGCGGCAGCGACAGCACAAAGGCCATCACCACCGACAACAACGTGAATTTCGGCACCCGCCGCTCCACCAGCGCCTCGATCAACACCACCAACCCGCACACCACCGCTCCGTCCGGACGCAACCACACTACCCACAGCATGCTCGCAATCAACAACCAGCTCCGACGAATATAAAAATACAGACACAACGTCGCGCTAAACACAAACGCCGACGTCTCCAGACCCGCCGGTGACCAGTACGCCAGACTCGCATTCGCCCCCACCAGCAATACCGCCACCACCGCATACCACACCTGCGAGGGCTGGGAAAAGACCTGCCGCGCCAGCTTGAACCCGAAAAATACCGTCAAACCGCCCAGCACCACCCCCGTCACCTTCGACACCGCAATGTAGCTGACTCCCAAGCCCACCCCACAAAATCTGCCACACCACCCACCCAAAATTCGTGAACCCCTCCACCCGCTCCCCAACATTCCAGACCAAGCCATGCCCCGCCAGAAAATTCGCCACGTACCGGTAGCTGATGTACGCGTCGTCCTGCGTGAAATTCAACGTCCACGTCAGGGCAGCGTACAACGCTATCGCCGGCAGCGCCCACAGGATGTCACCGCGAAGCTGCTTCAAAGTGTGATTATTCCTGATGTCTCGTTACTTCCCGGCTGTTTGCCGGAATAACTCAAGATATTGACGCGCCGAATTCTCCCACGAGAAGTCCCGTGTCATGCCGGCCTTCATCAGCCTCGACCAAACTCTCTTGCGCTTGTAGAGCGCGAGCGCTCGGCGAATCGCCTCAAGCATCGCCTCGGGCGTGTACTGGTCGAAGACAAATCCGGTGCCTGCACCGGTGGCCGGATCAAAATCGTCCACTGTGTCCGCCAGACCGCCGACGCGATGAACGATCGGTACGGTGCCGTAGCGGAGCGAATACAGCTGGTTCAGGCCGCAGGGCTCGTATTTGCTCGGCATAAGAAACATGTCAGCCGCAGCTTCAATCTGATGAGCCAGCGTATCATCGAAATTCAAATAGACCTTCAGCCGATCCGGATATTGGCGCTGAAGTTTCTCCAGCAGTGCTTCGTACTTCTTTTCGCCGACGCCCAGCACCACCATCTGAAGATTGAGTCCGAATAACCCGTCCGCGGCCTCGGCAATCAGATCCCAGCCCTTCTGATCCGTCAAACGAGAGATGATCCCGATGAGCGGGGCGGTTTCGCGAATAGGCAATTTAGCCCGGCCGAGGAGATCGATCTTTGTCCGACGTTTGCCCGAAAGATTCTTGAGGTTGAACTTATACGGAATCCGCTTATCCTTGGCGGGTGACCATACGGCGTAGTCGACGCCGTTGAGTATGCCCGTCAAATCGCTCGCCCGATCGCGAAGCACGCCTTCCAGGCCGAATCCAAATTCATCCGACAACGTAATTTCCTGGGCGTAGCGCGGTGAGACGGCCGTGATCTTGTCCGCCAATACGATCCCCCCTTTAAGGAAATTCACCTTGCCGAAAAATTCAAACGGACCGGTCACGGCGTACATGTACTTCTCGGGGAGTCCCAACGGCGCGAACTGCCCCATCGGAAATATCCCCTGGTATCCCAGATTGTGAATCGTCAATACGCTTTTCACACCCTGGAAGAACGGATCGGTTGCATAGGCAGTCTTCAGCCATGCCGGAATCAAGGCGGTCTGCCAGTCCTGAATATGGATGACATCCGGCCGCCAGTTCAGCTTCTTGACCGTCTCCAATGCCGCACGAGTGAAGAAGGCATATCGCTCGTCGTTGTCGACAAAGTCTTTCCCGGTCGCTTTGTCGACGTATAGCCCTGAGCGATCGAAGTAGTCTCCGCCGCCAATGAAGTAGACTTCCACCCGTGATTTCGATTCACGATAGGTCGCCACCGAGATCGGCTTCGGCGCTCCGCCGATCCTGAGTACACCCGGGGAGGGCATTTCATCGAGCCGGTACTGCTCACCGTCAATCTGCCGATAGTGCGGAAGCATGAGCTTTACGTCGGCCCCCATTGCCGCCAGAGCCTTCGGCAGGGCGGCGATAACGTCGCCCAAGCCTCCCGTGCGAGCGAACGGCCCGGCTTCGGGAGAAACAATAAGAATTTTTATATCACCCATTTTCGCCTGAGACATTGGGTAGGCCGCCAGCCTTTTTGGCCGCCGGATCGATACTCCTCAAAAAGCTCGCGGCCTCTTCGGGAGCCGTCGGGTTAATATAGAACCCGGAACCCCATTCAAAGCCGGCCACCTTGGTCAGCTTCGGAATAATTTCGAAGTGCCAATGGAAGTATTCGTGTGTATCGCGGGGAATAGGCCGCGTATGCAGGATAAAATTGAACGGAGGATTATTCAGCGCCAGTTTAATCCGCCAGAGCGTATCCTTGAGACAGCGCGCCAGTATGAGATACTCCGCATCGCTCATCTCGAGAAAACTCGACTGGTGTGTTTTCGGTATAATCCAGGTTTCAAAGGGAAAGCGCGATGCAAACGGCTGGAACGATATGAAGGCGTCATGGTCCTTTACGATCCGCTCGTACTCGGAAATCTCCTGACGAACGATATCACAGAAAATACATCGCTCTTTGAAATCGAAATACTTCTTCGCTCCCTCGATCTCTTCCACCACTCGTTTAGGAATGATCGGCGTGGCGATGAGCTGGGAATGGGAATGCTCCAGCGAAGCCCCGGCCATCTCGCCATGATTTTTGAAGATCAGAATGTATTTGAACCGACGGTCACGTTCAAGGTCGATCATCCGTTCACGGTACGCCCAGAGTACGTCGCGCACTTCGTAATCGGACATGTCGGTAAGATCTTTGGCGTGTTCGGGTGTTTCGATAATGACTTCGTGCGCCCCGATGCCGTGCATACGATCATAAATGCCTTTTGGCTCGCGTGTCAGCGCGCCCTCAATCACCAGCGCCGGGTATTTGTTGGAAATGACTCGCAACCGCCACCCGGGCCGATTGGGCTCGGTCGCCGGCTGACGATACGCCAGCACCTCCGGAGGAGTGAAATTCTCGTTGCCCGGGCAGAACGGACAGAGTTGGGCAGTCGACTTGGGCGGAACAGAACTTAACGACGACGGACGCTTGCCGCGTTCGGTCGAAATGATCACCCAGCGTCCGATAATCGGGTCTTTGCGAAGCTCAGGCATCGTCCTCTCCTGAAAAAAACCAAAATAGACGGCGGCTTTGCCGTTGTCAAGCGTTCGTCGGCGTCACACGACCGGTAAGATTTTCCCTACCAAGTAATTATGCCCGCACTTGACTCCTGCTTCTCAAAAACGGCCCGAAGTACGGACTTTTCATGATCGGTCAGCAAGACGTTTCTGCGCCCGGTCGTGCGCTCAGCAGTCTCCAGCGCCTTCTCAATCTGGTACGGCTCGTATTGGCCGGTTGCCCCCCAGGAAAACGACGGCACTTCCTTGTCGGCCACCAGACTGCCACCAAAGATGTTGCAGCAGACACCTATGGATATCCCAGTGTTCAACAGGGTACCGATGCCGAATTTGGTGTGGTCGCCTATGAACGATCCGACTTTGATCGCTCCGGAATCGACCGCTTTGCCGTTCACCGTCAATCTGATAGTTGAATAGTTGTTCTTCAGGTCACTGTTTGTTGTCATGGCGCCGAAATTGACCCACGACCCAACATAGCTGTGCCCGACAAACCCGGCATGCCACTTGTTTACATAGGACTGAAAGACCGTTTCCTCTACCTCGCCGCCAACCCGACAGGTATGACCTATGGAGGAGGCCGCGATCTTTCCGGCGGCGACAACCGTATTGGGGCCGACAAAGCAGGGACCGAAGATCGCCGCGTGCGGATCCACTCTCGTGTTCTGACCTATGATGACCGGCCCCTTGGAAGCATCAATCACCGCGCCGGGTAGAATCTCCACTCCATCGCCGAGGCGAACGGCCGCCTTGTTGACAATGAAGGCGCCGTCATGGACAGTCCGTTCACCTTCCTGGTCAAACTCCGCTTTGATCATTCGAAAGTCAGCGGATATCTCCCGCTCGATATCGGCCATGATGTCCCAGCAGAAATTATAGAGCGTGGCTGTCGTGGCAAGGTCAGGGATGTCCTTCTTTTCCGAGGCATACCGCTCCAGGTACATTTCGGGAGTTGCCATGCGCGAGATGCGACCGAGTACGTCTGACCTCAAAAGCACTGCGACAATTTCATCGCCATGCGTAAAGACAGTTGAGATTCGCGCCCTTGTCACCTGGTCAACCAGTTCCCCGAAATCACGTATTCTCCCGTTCAGAAACAGTACGTCCTGACCATCTTCACGTTTGATGATGTTTACCGGATAGTCGCGTAACTGATCCGCCACCAGAGGTGCGACTTGCTCCCGGGCAAGAAGCGAAATCTCCGCGTCCGGCAGGACCCGTTCGATGCGACGGAAAAGCGGGACGATCCCGGCACGTAACAAGTAGACCGGTCGAACGTACGTTAACGGGAGAAACTGAGTGTATTTCTCATCTTCGTAATAGCAGACGCGCAACGCCATGCAGGCTCCTTTGGCCGTGAGTACCTACGTACCACCAATGTCGGCAGGTATAGCATAGAAATTATAATTGGCCGACGTTTTCAAAGTGAAACTACCGCCCCGCGAGAGCAAGAATAAATTGCCCCCGAATGCAAATTGCCCCGTGGCAAATCAGCGACTCACGCGCCATTTCCGGGCAAAGCCGTCGGCCGTCTCTCGGCCCACCAAGTACTCGGCCAGCATCAGCGCAAAGGGCATTGCCGCACCCGGTCCCATGCCGGTTACCATGTTTCCATCGACCGTCACCAATTCATCAGTGACGATTGCCCCGCAGGCGGCCAGCCTTTCACTAAAAGCAGGATCGCCGGTAGCCCGTTTTCCGCGTACCAGATTGGCCGCCTCGGCCAGTACATGGCTCGGCGCCGCGCAGATCGCGGCGACCATTTTCCCGGCCGCGTGATGCCGGCGGGCCATCTCCGCTATACGAGCATGAGCTGCCAGCGCCGTAGCGTTGCGCCGCCCACCCGGGAAGATGATTCCATCGAACAGCTGGTCGGGCAAATCGTCGATAGTCACATGCGGCACGACCGTCGTGCCGTAAGCCGCCTTTATCGGACCCGGGCACAGACCGGCGATGATCACCTCGACCTCCGCGCGATTGAGCACATCAATCGAGGCCACCCCCTCCATATCCTCGAATCCATCCGCCATGACAATGAGCGCGCGCTTCTTCATGCCTCCCACTCCTGAGTCAGTTTGTGGACTTGATGAGGTGAATATACTGACGCCGCGTCGAGGCACAAGCCGAAACGGCCGGCACCAGGGGCGATTCGGCGGTTCACTGCTGGCTACGTGAAAAGGGGTTATTTCTTTCGAAGGATATGGAGGATGTCGTGCAGCTTACCCTCGAGATTCTCGACCCGATCCTCCAGCCGCTCGATGTGATCGGCCAGGATACGCATGAGCAAATGCTCGGGGAGACTCTCTCCCCGCTCGTTTTCAAGCATATCAATATGCTCCTTCAGCCGGATAATCTCTTCGTGGGTCAATGGTAACACTGAATCGGACTCCTACCGACAATGATCGGCAGAATCGCTGATTCGATTAGGGCCTGTCGGCAGAAATAAAAAAATGGCGCCCCGCGGGGTCGAACCGCGGACACACGGATTTTCAGTCCGTTGCTCTACCAACTGAGCTAGGGCGCCAGGGATCAGTCAAATGTAGGCTGGGCAAATTACCGACTTTTGCCGTGATGTCAAGGCCGTTTTACGGCCGTGGGAAAAAGAGCGCCTTGGTCGGAGGAGCCAGAAGCGCGGCCATGGCTGCCGCGGAAAATACCAGCAAAATCACGTTTCCCATCTGCTTGAGTCCGAACAGCGCCAGGATAATTATCAAGCCGTTGACCACCAGTTGCCCATACCATCCCCACTCTTTGAGCATACGCAACCCGGAGACGGTCAGGAACATGAGTATGCCGATAAGCAGGAAGATCAGCAACTCTCCCATGCCTTCGTACGAGTGATCAAGCATGCCAAGGATCATCTTCACGCCGCCGTACAACATGAACATCCACGCGACGATCAGGCCATACCAACTGGCAATGTAAAACGTCACCGGCCGGCGCGACGCAAGCGCATTTTCTGGTGTATTCACATTATCCTCGCACTTCACCTAATATACTTGCCCCGATAAAACCGGCGTCATTACCCAGAGTCGCCCGCGTCACCCGGAGATCTTTGGTGGCCGATTCCAATGCTCGCTTGCGAATCCCGGCGGCCACCGCTTCGACAAACCCACCTCCACCTTCGGCCACGCCGCCTCCAACTACTACGATATCGGGGTTCAAAAGGTTTACCGCATTTGCCAGCCCAATGGCCAGATAGTCGGCCGATTCTTCGATCACTTCGCGGGCTGCTGGGTCGCCCTTCTTGGCGGCCTGAAAGATCTTCTTAATACTCAAGTTGTCAAGATTGCCGTCAAGCACTTCCTCGAACGTCGACGTCATTCCCCGCTTCAGTCGAGCACCCATTCGGGCGATAATCGCCTGAGACGAGCAATATACCTCCACGCATCCCTTCTGGCCACAGCGACAGGACGGACCCTCGAAATTGATCGCCGTATGACCGATCTCACCGG
Source organism: uncultured candidate division Zixibacteria bacterium (assembly GCA_963806185.1). GTDB lineage: Bacteria > Zixibacteria > MSB-5A5 > GN15 > FEB-12 > CAWDXE01. The sequence goes on along the minus strand of CAWDXE010000004.1, from coordinate 377,952 downwards.
CGGTATGACTGAACCCACGCCAGAGCCGACCTTCCAGAATGATCCCACCACCGACACCTGTGCCGACGGCAGCACAGACCACGGACCGATAGCCTATGCCGGCGCCAAAGCGTGCTTCGCCCAAAGCCATGGCATTGACGTCGTTGTCCACCAGAACCGGGAGATTGAGCCGTTCCTTCAGAATCTGGCCGATCTCCATTCCCTGCCAGCCGGCAATTTGAGGCGACAATCCGATTACTTTCCCGGACTTCGCGTCCACCGCCCCAGGCGTACCCACGCCCAGCCAGCGAATCTCATAGTCTTCTTCAGCCGCAAAGTAAAGCAACGACTCCGAGATGTTGGCCACCAGGTGCATCAACGGTTCGGCACCCTTTTCGACAAGGGTGGGACGCTGCTCCTTGAAGAGCACCTTTCCGTTTGGATCGATTAAACCGTACTTGATATTGGTGCCGCCAATATCAATCCCGGCATAGGCTTGGTGTGCGGGCATAATAGGGGCTAACTATGGGCACTCGAAATGGTTAACAATGAGACGAAGCGCGTCAAGTCCTTTCAGATCACAATTCGCGCGTAAACATAGACGGCACTTGCGATGAAGTCAAGTTAAAGGATTCTCGGCGCCTGCCCCTGAGGCCGAACCCGCCTCGGGCGCCGGCAACTGCTTTCGCGTGATGAGCACAGCCCCGGCCGCCACGGCCAGCGAAATAACGATCGCAAACAAATGCAGCAGTTCGATACTCACGAGTCGCTGTAAGATCAGCATCGGCAAGAATCGAATCAGAGAATTCGCCACCGCCAGTGCTGTCCATCCGCCCCATACCTTCCAGCGCAAGGCGAGCAAATACCCCATCAGATAACCGGCAGAAATATGAAACAGCAGCAAAAATGACCGCTCAACAAGCTGCCCGCCAATGAGTGGTCCGGGCACGGTGAGATAGAGCGCCTCAAAAATGGCAAAGCCGGCTCCGACAAACGCTCCAATCACGGGCATCCGGAAACGCGGCAATTGAAACTGACGGGCAATTTGCTGCAAGAGGGCGAGAATGACCCCTTCCTGAAAGAACCCGGCGACCAGGCTGGGCAATACCCCTCCAAGCAGGATTATTCCGCTGCTCGCCGTCGGGGAAACCAACTTGGTGATCAGCCAAGTTTGTAGCGGTGTCTGAAGAAAAATCACCAGAACATAGATGAGACCGCCACCCAGAAGTCCCACCCAGTTGGGCAGGAAACGAATTCGGCGACGCGCAAAGAGCCACAGGATTACGGCGCTCAGAAGGAGATATACGCCCCAATGAGCCAGACGCATAACCTTTTCGATTGTCGTCAGCGGTCTTGCCACTGGAGTTGTCTTTGCCACATCGGCCTGCGGCATGGCTACTCGATCCAAATAGGCCCGTAGTCTCCCGTGCTCAGTGAAATCCATTCTGAGCAGCCGAAAGTCGCGAGTGACCAGAAGCGTCTGTACCTCCGGCTGGGTCATCTGAATGACAAAGACCGAATCAAAGCGCCCCTTGTACAACTCAGTGTAAATGAAATCCCGAACCTCCCCAGCTACAGAGGAGAAGAGCAATGTCTGGGCCGAAAATACCGTATCCGCAAATGTCTCACCCACCTTCAAACCACGGCGGGCCAGGAATAACTCCATCTCGTCGGCAAAATACGGATCGATGACAAAACGATTTCCGGGCCAGGCTATGTCCTGTTCCACCTTGTCGTCGCCGCGTGTGAAATAGCCGGTAAGGCGCTTTCCGTCGACCTCCAGCCTGACGTCGTTGGTTTGGTCCTCCGAAATCAATTTCGTCTCTTCGCCGAGATAGCCGCCATCAAGCGCAATCCAGCGGTGACCGCTCGACTTGGCCATCGGCACACCGCCGATCTTGGACATATCCAGCGCCATCTCCTGTTGAATTACCACCCCCTCGCGCCCATTGACATTCTTGGTTTCTCTTACCACGGAGATGAGTCTCCCCAGCGTGCTGTCGCGGGAGACAAACGTCCAGATGCGCATCTCGCCTATTGGACGATAGTCAATAACGGATTTGACCGGAGGAGTTGATATGGGGGTCTGTCCGAAAGCGGGAGATGACAACAGGCCGATGACTATGTAGTGCAGTATTCTCATACGAATTGTGAGAAGATAGACATCCGCCTGCGGTTGTCAAACAGAATCGGTCACCCTAGCGAACGGGTCGGTTCGCCACAATGACCAGGTCGCGAGAGGACGGCTGGAATGGCTCGGTAAGCGCCAGGTCAGCGAAACGACCAACCTTGGCGAAACCCGCCGCACGAACGGCTTTCAGGACCTGGGGGGGAGCGAAATTGTCGCTGGCATGTACAAAAACCTCCAGCGACGGCGGTGCCTGATCGCGATCAATTCGAATAATGTGCAAAATGATTTTTCGGCCAATCCGTTCTTGATAACGAGCGTACACGATATTGTTGTACTCCGTCACGCGAACCGGACGGATTTCGCCTTCACGAACCACCGCGTAATTCAACATCTGAAGCACGAGCCTCCCCCCCGGCGACACGGAGCGATAAAAACTCTTCAGGCTGCGTAACAGCGCCGCTTCCGTATTCACGCCGGCAATGCTGTTGGCCAGGCAGACGATCAGATCAAACTGACTGTCAAACGACTTCGGCAGCTTCTCAAATTGACCTTCCACAAACTCGACTGCCACCCCTTGTTCGGCGGCAATCCGCCGCGCTTCCGCCAGAATTGGCGCCGATCGGTCAAGCCCGACAGCCTTCACACCCGCCGCCGCAAACAGCCGGGTTGTCAATCCGGTGGCGCAGCCGGCATCGAGCACCCTGGTCGGCTGAAAACGCGCCACGATGGCCTCCACTTCCTTGCGATGAACCGTCTCGCGCGAAGCAGCCGCGGTCAGATGGTCATATTCGTGCGCATAGGCGTCGAAAAATGATGCTGTTTGTTTCCTGGCCATAATGCACCTACGGGTGAAGATACTGCCCTTTGTTGACCCCGTCCATCATTTGAATATATCGCTCGGTCGCGACATCGTTATCCCACGGTCCAAACACCTTGAAGGCGAGCAGTGAACCCCAGAAGAAGATAAGCAGGGAAATCGCCCACGCCCGAGCCGAGATAGTCCATCGGCGTCGAATCACCGCCACTTGGAGCGTCTTCTTGACCGGGCAGCCGTCCACGCAGGCCATGCACCCGGAACACTCGTCCGAATTGACCTGCGCCACCTGGTCTACCTTGATAAATGACGGGCAGGACCGGCGGCACGCGGTGCAATCGATACAGGATGATTGCCGGCGTGCGATTCGCGTGGGTGAGAGCAGACTGGCGACACCGAGCAGAGCGCCGTACGGGCAGAGATAACGGCACCAGAAGCCGCGCACCACGAGCGAGAGCAGGACGAGTGCTCCGATCACCGCCAGTGCCAACAGGCTGATATCGGTGAAGAACTTGAGCATGAGTACGTCGGCCACCGTGTTGTACTCCGAAAAGAGAAAGGACTTGATCGCCGCGGAATTCATGCTGATGAACACGGCGTAGATGAATAAGCCGAAAATGATGTACTTAAGGGAGCGGAGCGGCCAGTCAAGCCACTTGGGAGGAAGTATCCGCCGGCGCCAAATACGGTCGCCCACGGCGCCCAGCATCTCCGATACGAACCCAATCGGACATATCCAGGAACAGAAGCCCTTCTTGAAGATGAATGCCGTCAACAAAATGACGGCGAAAATGATAAGTCCTGCCGGATGGACGTTATTTACTATTCCGGTCTCCCACCAGTAGCGAAGCGAAACCAGCGCACCGATCGGCAGCCAGCCTTCAACCCCCGGCGGACGGCCGACATTCCAGCCTATTCCCCCGCTCTCGCAGTAACGGACAAACAGGAAAAACTGGACGCCGATCCAGAAATTGATGCCGACGGAGAAAAGCTGGCTGTAGAAACGCCACTTCTGGACCGAATCGGTGGCGCATACTTTCGCCGGGATCAATTTTCGCGTTTCGGTGTCGAGCATCGTCAGGGTCGCCATAGGCCATGTCCTTTCATCACCAATGATCGGACGTTGCCCGCGTATCGGCCTTGACTCAAGTCAACGAATTGCCGTCTCACCGTTACAATCATCGACAAAATCAGGTCACAATGTCATGCGAATGTCAATGCGCCTTTATCCAGCCGGCTACGTCGTCGACGACCACCTGGGCGACATTGCCCGGACGATTGTAGTCGGCCGGAGACGATTTCGCATCCCCTTCCACAAACAGGTGATTCAGCCGGGGGTACAATTTCAGAGTGGCATTGGTTTTGCCCTTGAGCGCCTTCTGCCAGGCGGAGAAATCGACCTTCGTAACCTGGTAGTCACGGTCGCCCTGCAGCAGGAATATCGGCTTGGTAATAGATTCGGCCATCTGCGCCGGAACGTATGCTTGCAGATCAAGCCAGTATGACATCGGCGAGCCTAACAGAGAATCTCGCGGAAGTGCCGGCCCTCCGACCTTCAGTCCTCGCACGCTGCCCACCGCTTCCGCCACTGCCTTCATGCTCGCGCTGTCGGCCCCGGACATCTTGCCGTCCAGCATTACGATGTACTCCGTCTGGGTGAGATACACTTCCTCGAGTGACCGATTCGGCGCCGCTAACAGGATGAACCCGGCCGCTTCAGGCAGCCGCTCGGCGATACGCGGCATCACCATTGCCCCGAGCGAATGTCCCAGGACGAAAACCTTTGCGCCGTCTATCAAGGGACACTCCCGCGCCAACCGGACGGCCTCCACGGCATCGTCGATTGTCTCTTCCTTCACCGTGAAATTGGAATCGGCGGCCGCCAGATCGGCGTGAATCCGCGTTCGCTTGTCGTAGCGTAACACCGCGATACCCTGCGAAGCCAGCCCCGACGCAATGTCCTTGAACGGCTTTTGCGCTCCCAACGTTTCATCACGATCATTCGGCCCGGACCCGTGAACCAATATCACACACGGAAACGGACCACCGGCCTGCGGCACCGACAATGTCCCCTCAAGTTCGAGCGCCGTCCCCTTATTCAACGTGACGGTTGTATCGCGGAAGCTCGATGGCCGGGCGTAGACAGGAAGCTGGTACTCCTCGGTGGGAGGCGGCGGCACAAAAAACAACCCGCTCACCTGACGGGCCGTGTCGAACACAACTTTGGCATCCAGCCGATCCTGCGCAAATTGGCAGGTGACATACACGATGTCATACACATTCATCTTTTCAAAGCGGACGCCCAGCAATCCGTTGAATGAGCCAAACTGCCCTACGACCGATTCGCGCACCTCCTCGAACTTGTCCTTGGACAGCGCTGCTCGCATCCGATCGTCAAACATCTTTTGCACGTCGTCGAAGCGATCTTCAAAGAAGCTCTGCGCAAAAGCTAGAGCCTTCTTCTCCAGGGCGTCGCGATCACTCGGCTGGGCCGACACCGAAACCGCCAGCACGATCGCAAGCCCACATGACAACAGACATACTCGCCGCATAACTCCCTTACTCCCATTGACCAAATTTGCCCCAATCTGCCGCCAAACCGGGCGCGACGCAAGCAGAACCGAAACCCAAAAACCGCTTTGCCGGTCCCAAAAAAGCCGTACATTATCCCCGATAATTGGAGAACAAATCAACTTCGTATGGCCAAACAAAAACCAAATCGCGTCACCCCGCAGCTGCTCAAAGGCTTTCGCGACTATCCGCCGCAGGAACAAATCGCCCGCGAGAACATGCTCGGCAAGATCCGCGCCTCCGCGGAACTCATGGGCTTTCTGCCTTTGCAGACAGCCGCCCTTGAATTCGCCGAAACACTCCTCGGCTCACACTACTCCCAGGATTCACTGGCCGAGCTGTTTGGCTTCAAGGGACCCGACGACGTCGACATGTCCCTCCGTTACGAATTCACGCTCTCCCTCGCTCGGTTCGTCGCCATGCATCCGGATTTGCCGCTGCCGTTCCGCCGCTACCAGTACGGCAATGTCTGGCGCGTCGACAAACCCGGACCGGGCCGATTCCGCGAATTCATGCAGTTCGATTTCGACATCGTCGGCACTCAGAATCTGCTCGCCGACGCCGAAATCATCGCCGCCATGGTCGTCACTCTGGAGCATCTGGCCGTCCGCAATTTCCGCGTGCGCTACTCCGATCGGAAGATTCTCAATGGTCTGGTGGAGTATGCCGGCATTCCCGCCGAACGTGGCGCCGACGTTATGCGCGTGATCGACAAACTGGAGAAACAGGGCAAACAGGCGGTTCTGCTCGAACTCGGCCCCGGCCGAACTGATGCCTCCGGTGACAAGATCGCCGGACTCAATCTGGAGTCTGCTCAAATCTCCAAACTCGAGACCTTTCTGGACATGGCCGCTCACCCCGACAACGACCCGCTCGATCAGGCCGACCACTTGCTCGGCAATTTCGATACAGCCCGGCAGGGCATCGACGAACTGCGGCAGATTCAGGTCCTTCTGAATGCTCTGGGAGTCTCCAAGGAGAGAGCTTCCGTCGACCTGACCATCGTCCGCGGGTTAGGCTACTATACTGGTCCGGTTTTTGAGACCACTCTGCTCGATCTTACCCGAATTCGGCTCGGTATTCAGCGGCGGACGGTACGACAATCTCGTGGACAGGTTCCTGGGACGCTCTATACCGGCCGTAGGGACATCAATTGGCGTCGATAGACTTCTTGCCGCCCTTCTTCAGTTGAAGGCCCTCAGATTGGAATCCTCGACGTCGAAGGTGCTCGTCACCACGATGGATCGCGATAGAATTCCGGACTACCTCAAGATGGTCATGGAATTGAGGGCGGCGGGCATTCCGGCCGAGATATTCGTCGGCGATACAAAGAACCTGTCAAAGCAGGTCAAGTACGGCGACAAGGTCGGCATCCCCTTCGCCGTGATCGCCGGCTCCAACGAGTTCGACACCGGCAAGGTGACAGTCAAGAATCTGGCCGCCGGCGCTGAAAAGGCACAACAGACGAGCGACCGGGAGGAATGGCTGTCAGCCGAGGGATTTCAGGAAACGATTGACCGCAGCAATCTGATCGACTACATCAAGCGGCACTTACTATAAGTCCTGCAACGCATTGCCCGATAATTACAAAAAAGGCGACACCGTTCGGTGCCGCCCTCACAACGAGAAAGCTCGTCCTTCTCAGCCACCGGCGTTGAGCTTGAAATCAACTTTGTAGGTCACCCAAATTGCGACTGGACGGCCGTTTTGAATAGCCGGCTTGAACTTGTTCGAATAGGCATCCCGCCTTTACCGCCGCCTCGTCAAGGGACGGCGTGCCCGACGTCTTGGCCGATTTGCGACGTCTCGTACGTTTCCATCTTTATCAACCAGCGCCTTTACCCACACGACACCCTCCAGCTGGGCCTGTTTGGCCAGTCGCGGATATTCCGGCGTCGCCTCATGAATCATCTCCGGCTGGATTTCCACCGCCACAAACTCGTCCGGCGCCGGAAGATATTCCTCTGCGGTGATGTCGACCGTGATATCACCGCTCGCATCGCCGGCGGAAATGTCCGGAGCCACGATATCAGCCAGCTCTTCCTTGGTCGCCAGCACCACGTCGTCGTCCATTGCCTGTTCGTCAGCCACCGGGACCGGAATACCGACTTTTGGCACGGCCACATTTGGCTGTTGGACCTGTACCTGCGGCGGACGCTTGGCCACCGTCGGCGGCGGGCCCAGTTCCGCGATCGTCTTGATGACTGTGCTGGGGATGACCGTAGTATCTTCTTTGTTCATCGCATAGATGCCCCAAACGACGATCAGAAAGAGGATGACGAACGCCACCATCGAGGCGGTCGCCATCAGGAAATTCCGCTGGTACTTCGCCTTCAGTTCATACGCACCGTACGGCGAGTACAGGGCGGCATTGATGTGGTTTGCCATTACCTCAACTCCCCTTTCAGTTGCGCGGCCGTCACAGCCTCGCCCATGATCTTATCGTCGCGAGCCTCCCAGTCACCGACCGCATACCGGTAGGAGAACTTATCCTCTTTCGGAAAGCTGCTCAACTTTGATCTTCTTCTGATCGGCGGTATAAGCGTTCCATGAACGTTCGATGACATCGATTTCGTCAAGGATGTTCACCAGATCGTCGTACTTCGCTTTCGCATTGATAAGGATCAGCGTGTTCAGCTTGTCATTGGCCCGGTTCTGGGTGACGAGCAGACTGCGCAGTGAATCCGAATTGTACGCGTACGCCACCGAGTCCGGCTTGCTCTTTGTAGCTGGGAACAAGCTGAGGCAGATTGTCCGCGGTCGGCTGCTTCAAGTTCCACCAGTACCGGCCTTCACCGTCAACGCGAATAGTGAGCAGGTTGGATTCCTTGATCTCGATGGGATCCTTCTGTTCTTTCGGCGGGAGGTTGATTTCCATCGCCTGAGGCATCGCGAACACAGTCGACACCATATAGAAAATCAGCAGCAGAAACGCAATATCGACCATCGGCGTCATGTCGATACGGATCGACACGCGGCGCTTGGGACGTCGTAAACCCTTCTTATGCCCTTTTGCTTGTCGTTCTACAACATCGCCGGCCATCTCTGATCACTCTCCCTTCGTGAGCCGCGCCCGAAACGGGCCGCGAAACTCACTGGTGGTTCCGCCCGACTTACCCCTTTTTGGCGTCCGATTCATTATCCGTGATAATGAGGAACCGCTCGAGGCTGTTCTCCTGCATCTGTTTCATCACCGCCTGCATGGTGCCGAATGAGGCTCCGCGGTCGCCTTTGATGACGACCAGCGCCTTGATAGTTCTTCGCGCGCGCACGGTTGATCTCATTCGCCACCCCGTAGGCGTCGGTGGTGCGAACCCGACGGCCGGTCGTTTCGACATCCTGGCCATCGAGGTTCATCTTCACCTTCTCGATATAGTCGACGTAGATCGAATCCTGCTTGGTGACCGTGATATTGATAATGTCCTTGTCCGGCAATTCGATCTGCGAATGCGACTTCGGCAGTTCCACCGCCCGCGCTTCCGGTGGTTTGAACTGCGTGGTCGCCATATAGAAGATCAGCAACAGAAAGGCGATATCGACCATCGGCGTCATGTCGATGCGAATCGAAACCCGCCGTTTCTTCTTGATCCCCATACTTACTTGCCTTCTTTCGCCTTCAACAGCTGCATCACTTCAAAGGTGGCTTCGTCCGTCGTGTAGTTGAACGCGTCCACCTTATTAACAAAGAAGTTGTAGAAGAAGATTCCGAGAATACCGGAAATCAGCCCGCCGGCCGTGTTCACCAGCGCCTCGGAAATACCGGTCGCCAGCTGGGTGGCGTCGATGACGCCGCCTTCGACGTTACCGGTGGCCGCGAAGGCGCGGATCATACCGATCGTCGTACCCAACAGACCGATCATGGTGGCGATCGAGGCGATGGTCGACAGGGCGATCAGGTTGCGCTCAAGGAGCGGACCTTCCAGCGCGTTGGCTTCTTCGATGGCCGCCTGGGTCAGCTGGATGCGCTTTTCCGCGTCCATCGACTTGTCACCGCGCAGATCGCGATACCGTTCGATACCGGCGCGCAGGACGTTGGCAGTGGTGCCGCGCTGCTTGTCGCAGGCCGCCAGGGCACCGTCAAAATCGTCGTTCTGCAACAGGGTGATGAGCTTCTTGAAGAAGACCTGCACCGAGCTTTTGCCCTTGGCCACCTTGTACAGGGACAGGTATCGCTCGATAACAAACACCAGCAGCATGAAGAGCACGCCGACCAGGATAGCCACCAGCGGGCCGCCCTTGTACATCGAGTGAACAATCGAATTCTCAGAGGTACGGAACACGCCGTACCACAGACCAAAGCCGATCGCGAAAGCGACTATCGCGTTGATCGTGATGAAAAGCGTCTGTTTAACCACAAACCCACTCCTCTTATCTCTTATATAGACGTATTAAATCTCAACACCCTTTAATGCCAACAATAGAAATCCGGCCAGTGACACCGGCAAACCGTACGACAAGGTACTGACCAGCGCGCCGATACCGTAACTGGTACCGATGCTCGTGAAACTCTTGCTGGCGTCAAAACCGTAACTTGCGCCCAGGAACGACAGGACGATCACCAGCCCCAACAGACCTACCGGCGCCCAGCTGTACTTAAGAACATTCTTCAGTTTTACCGCCACGTCATCGGCCGACGTTCCTTTGATCGTCCAGAGACAGTACAACGTATAGGCCGGCAGCGCAACGCAGGTGAGCGTGTAGACAAGCATCAGGATGGCCGTCAGCATCAACCCGAAGCCGGATGAAAACAAGTACCCGCCCACCGAGCCGATCGCCACCAGAGAGCCGACCCCCGTGAGCGTTTCGTATACGCGGGTCACCTTCGTGCGCGCAACACCGGCGGTGATCAGTTCGCCTTCATCGTCATTCGTGGTTGTCCCGGCCTGCGGTGAACTCGACTGCGAAGTCGAGGTAGGCGCCGCCGCCGTCACTGTCTCCCGATAGGCCGAATACCAGGGCAGGAAGAGAGCCAGAAACGCCACCACGCAGGCAACGCTCAGCACGTACTTCTCTGTTTTCGAGAGTCGCTCCTCGAGCAGTGTGCACTGCTCCCGAAGAATCTCGCCCTTGGACCGCTTCGCCTTTACCTGCTGAACCAACTGTTCTTTCTCAGCATCGGAGCGAAACAAATCTTTCGGCTTTCCGGGAAAGACTTCGAAGCCGATGTAGTGCAGACGGTCGTCTTCCGAGATCCGTCCGGTCCTGGCTTCCTTATTCGTATCAGCCGTCATGTAGTCTCCCGTCTCAGCAATCAAACCGACATCATCTATCAGAATTCGAACTGGGTATCGTCGCGACCCTTTTTGGCCACGGAATTCCCCGGCTCACACTTCAACACTTTGTTGTACCAGTCGTTGGCATTCTTGAAATCAGAAGTCGACTGCGCTTTTTCGGCGCCCTTTTCAGCCGCCCGAAGATGGTAGCACTGCGCAATATACAGCATCAATTCCACATCGCCACATCCGCCGCCGCTCTTGGCAAGACAGGCGTATGCGTCGTTGAAATACCCCAGCGCCCGGGAATAATTCTTGGTGCAGATCTCTACCAGGTAAGCGACACCGAGGGATTTCCTGGCCACACAGTTCCCCGGATCCACCTGCAACAAGCGTTCATACGCCGCCAGGCCCTTTTGACAATCCTTCATCTGACCGAGGTAGATGCTGCCCACCAGATTCAGTACCTTCAGATCTTTAGGCTGATATTCCAGGAATTTGCTGAAGTACTCTACGGCCACTTCGTAGTAATTCCGATTGGTGTTGACCGCCGTAGCGGCCGCCGCCTGCTGCACCGCGCCCATGCCGGCCGTGTCGCCTTCCTCGTCATCGAGGCCAAGATCATCACCGGTGGCCTTGCTGCCGGCCAGGATGTAGGCGCAGGAACCGGCGTTCTTGTACACATCCGCCGATGTCGAATCGATCCCCAGCGCGATGCGCTTCTCATAGTAACCCAGAGCCTGCGCATAGCTCTTCATGAACTGGTAGGCGATGCCTGTGTTCTGCAACAGCCGTTTTTGATTGGCGTTGAGGTCAAGCGATTTTTGGTAATACGTAATGGCGTTGGCGTAGTCACGAGGATTGCGATAGAAATACGTGTCGCCCAACAACTGATAGAATTCGTCTTCCCCGATATTCGACTGATAGGTGGGGCCTTGCTGCGATACCCATTGCTGATGCTTTTGCAGCATCTCCGTTGCTCTGTCATACTGCTTGATCCCCCACAGCGCTTTGCCATAATGGAAATAGATGTCGCGCGGCTCGTAAGGAATCGCAAGGACTTGTTCGAAATACCCAACCGCGTCTTCGTATCCGGCCAGATTGGAATAGGCCATGGCCAGTTCAAAGTAGGCGCGGACACTCGCGGAATCCGGCTTGGCTCCTGACAACTCGAGATACTTCTTGTAGGCGCCAATCGTCTCTTTGAAGCGAGCGCCACGGTCTTCGCGCGTCTTACTGGATTGCGCCGCCTTGAAGAAGATGCCGCCGGCGCGCATCCAGGCGCCTGCGTGCGTCGAGTCTTTCTGCAGCACAATGCGCAACTTCTCAATCGCGCATTGATAATCTTTCATCTCCAGGCATGCTTCCGCCCAATGATAGTACACCTCGCCCGACGCCGTATCAAGCTTCAGCGCAGATTCGTACGACGACGCCGCAAGCGACGGCACCCCTTGCCCAAAATTGGCGTCACCCAGATTAATATGGTATTCGGCGTTCGTAGAGTCGGAAACCAGAGCCTGGCGAAACGCTTTGTCCGCTTCGGCAAAATCTTTCGCGGCCATCATGACCAGGCCGTAGCCGTTCTCAAACATGCCCTTGAGGTGTTTTTCGCGAACCTTCTTGCGCCCCTCTTCCATCAGAATCTGAGCGCTGTCCACCAGTCCGAGCTCAAGATACGTCCGGCCAAGATAGTACATGGACTCGTAGTGCTTGCTCTTGCGGTCAAGTGCCTCGGCGAAATTCTTCTTAGCCTTCTCCAGCTCGCCCCTATTGAAGGCAATGCGACCCAAAAGGTAGTAATTCATGTGGTAAGTCTTGTCTTCGACCGTCTGCTGCTGCAACAATTCCACAGCTTTGGCCGTATCACCCGATGACAAGGCTGACTGGATTTCCGGTTTGACGTCCTGAGCGCTCACGGTGGCCGCAGACAATACTACTAAACATGTGAGAAAAACCAGGAGCGGACCGGAGAGACGTGCGACTTTTGAGTTATACATTTCCCATCCTAAACGAAAGTGCCAAAATATATTGTCAGTCACTAAAGTCAAGCCCAAATTTCCTCCGTCGCTTAGAGCGAAGCGAGAGCATCTCCCCTCTGCATGATCAGAACATTGCGCCACATCATCTGCATCGTCGCGATCGCCGACGTGCTCCCCATCAGGAGAACGTTCGCCGAAGACGAGAAGAGGTCTCCGAAGGTCAGCTCGATATACACGCCCGCAATGACCATTATCACTCCCGCGCAGACATCCAAACACCGCGCCACCTGCTCAATTGACTCCGACTTCTGAACATTATACATGCGCATTCCCCTTTTCTTCCCAACTACGACCTCACAGCGCACGTTATCCGCCGCCGCTTCAGCCACTTATCAAGACACAACCGTTGTGCCCAGATAGGGTAGCCGGACGGGCGATCGACATTAAATAGTTGCGGGACAAGTGATTGACTGGAATAAAAGAGCCCGCGGGCGGCGTTCTTGTCTTGTTGACCGACGCACATTATGCGTGGACAACTAAGGACCAATTCAGCGTATTGGACTAACTGCTTGACCAGTCAATGGGTTACCGCTTTCCCTTCGCCGGGATGTCCGGTAACCATGATTTCGTTATTCGTATTTCCGTACTACCGTCAAACACCAGAATGGCAAATCCATTATAACCGCAGGGCTGGCCCGAGAAGTCCATGGCTGGGTAGAATCGAAACCGACGTAACCCCGCATTGACGTCGTTCACTAACGCGGCTCGGGTATCGCCAATTCTCGTGGCGGTCATCACTCCCGAAGTATCCACCCTGAGCATGACGCCAATATTTCCGTAGGCAATCTTGTGGATGCCGGGAGCTGTCACCCGCAGTTCCTGTCTCCCGTGTACGATCGGCGCGCTCAACAGCCCGAGCGTGTCTGGATAGAGTCTAAGCCCCAACTGGTCGAGCAGGGGAAGCTTGCTTTTGCTTTTCGACGTGAGGACTGACGTCGGATATCTCGCGAGGGGAAAGAAAGACACCAGCAGCCAGTTGACCGAACGCACCGCCTTCTTCCCTGCTCGTGCCGGAGTGTATTTGGCCCAATAAGCCGCCGATGCTATCTGCTGGGTAAAAGCCGGATGCGTAGATCGAACTACGGTCACTCCGCGCGGTCGTCCCAGCGTATCAAGCTTCACCTCCAGCAGTACGTACGGATACATGGCAAGGGAATCTTCACGTTTGAAGGTGGAATGGAATGAGGGAAATTGCTTGATGCCTGCCGGCACCACACCGTTCGCTTTCGCGGTCTCCACCAGCAGTTCATGGTCCGAAAGTGAGCCGGTCGTATCCAGCGGGAAACGGAGGCTGACCATGCGCGACCTGGGAAAACAAGTGAGACTGACCACCAGTGTCTGCCTCTGCGGCATACTGTCTATCATCCCGGGGGCATACCGTAACGCCAGCAGTCGTCCGCGAATCGTCTGCGCCACCGTAGAATCGATGGTGGAGTCCATCGTCACGGCCGTCGCTTCTCCAAGGGAGTCTATCTCAACAAAAATTCTCGATTGCCAGTCTGGCCGGCTGTCACGGTAGGCCGAGGCTAACGTCGAATCCGGGGCTGAAAGCGGAAACGCGGGGCTGATTCCCAACAGTGACGGCCGCTCTGCCGCGACGGCCGGATCGAGTTGCATCCAGCACAAACCGACGATAAATAATAGAAACCGGCAAAGTTGACCGGCATTTCTCGCGAATGAATTGACGTTGCTGCTCATGGTTCTCAACATTATACTCCCCAAACATTCGAAACAACAAGGATTTCCCCGTGCGATCGCTGCGTGCCCAACTTGAACGCAATATTTTCTCCTCATGGACTCTCTATGCCGTCCGCCTCGCGGTCGCCCTGTTCTTCGTGCCCTACGTCACGTCCGCATTGGGAGATCAACGGTATGGCGTCTGGGTTATCGCGCTTCAAACCGTAACCTACCTTTCGCTCTTGGATTTCGGCCTTGAACGGGCGCTGGTCCGGTTGATCTCGCGTGCCCTCGGTCTCGATGATTTCCCACAGGTAAACCGCCTGCTCAACACTTCTTCCCTGCTCTACGCTCTGCTGGGTGCGCTGGTGCTGTTGGCTGCCTGGGCCGTGACAACATTCGGCTTCCAGTATTTTAAGATCGCTGATCCGCTGCTTAGAGAGGAAGGCCGTCAGGCGCTGCTTCTTCTCGGGGCCTACATGGCGCTTCGACTCTGGCTGTTTCCGTTCGCCAACAGCTTAGGCGCCTTTCAACGGTATGACGTCAGCAACGTGCTTCAACTGTGCGAAGAACTCGTGCGCACAGCATTGATGGTTCTGGCGCTCTCTCGCGGCAGCGGGCTCGCCGCGCTGGCTGCGATTATTCTCGGCGCAAGTGCCGCCCGCTCGGTCGTATCCATCATCTGGCTCCGCCACACTTTTCCCCAGGTCACCTTCAGCCCCGGTCTGGCCGACCGGGCCGCGGCACGCGAGCTTTGGGATTACGGTCGAACGGCTCTTGGGATCACCGCTCTCTGGATGGTGATCTTCAATAGCGATGCTATTCTGCTCGGTCTGTTTTCATCGGCAGCAGCCGCAGGAATTTTCAGCCCAGCTATGCAAGTGATCAACCAGGCTCGTAACCTGATCAACGCCGTCGCCAATCCTCTCACAGCCACTATTTCACAACTTGAATCGCAGGGCGATCTGGCGGCTGTTCGCGGCGTCTACACGCGCGGACTGTCCTATTTGACGTATCTGGCCGTAGTGCTCATGGTCGGTGTGATCGCCTTTGCCGGACCGTTCGTGCACCTGTGGCTCCCCGACGCCTTCGCCGAATCCGCACCTGTGTTGGCTGTTTTGGCGCTCGGTTCCGCCGTCTTTATTCCGCAGATAATCGGCAACTCCATTCTGTTCGGCATCGGAAAACACAACATCCTCCTGCGAGTACTCGCCGTTGAAGCTGTTATGAAAGTCGCCCTGGCGACGCTTCTGATCGGAAAAATGGGACCGATGGGTATGGCGCTCGCGACCGTCATACCGCAATTCATACTCTATACGATTGTCTTTCCCTATCTCTTATCCAAGACAGTCGACATTCCCTTCCGATTCATTCTGACCATCTCGATCCGAACAACGTTCTGGGCGGTTGTGTTGGCCGGTGGTGCGGCAGTCTTGGTACGAAGTTTGATTTCACTGACCACGTGGCCACTCTTGATTGGGGGAATGGTCGTGGTAGCCGCCGCAGGCTCCGTCGGTGGTTGGTACGTGCTCTCCGCCGCCGATCACCGGCGTGTCCGGCAATGGTTCGAGCGCCTAACAAAAAGCGCCCGGGACTGACCAGGCGCTCGACGATCTCTAATGTTATCTGTCAATCGGTGTAACTGACTGAGGCGGTGTTGCAGACTGTCTGCCACCTCCCTCGAATAGGCAGGGTGTCGGTCACGGCGCCAAACTGCCCAAACTCTCCGACCAGTCGAATCGGCAAACGAGTGGCCTCCGGAAATGTCACCGTGCCCTTGAGGTATCCGTGACCCTCGCCGCAGAGCGGACACATGGTAGGATCAAGATATTCCCATCGTCCCTTCATGGCCCCGACCACATTCGCCACCGGGTCTATCCACTCCCCGTCCAGCAAACGATCGCCCTCATCGGTGGTCCAGAATCTTCCGTTCAACTGCCCCTGCAGATTGCTCGCCGGCCCACCCCAGATGCCCTCGAAAGTGCCGTGTGAGGCATCCGCCTTGATCCAGTCCCCGGCAATCAATCCCTGCATGCAGGTCTGTTCAACTCGACGCGAGTGTATCGCGACCAGGTTGGTGTTGTTGACGACGTATAGGCTGTCGAAACAGTACAACCGCGACAGCGACCAGGCGATATTTGTCTGTACGGTCTCGAAATGCAGTTCCGGTTCGACGACGTACACGACTGTTCGATCGACGTACATGGCGAACGTGATCCCGTCGATGTCCCCCTTGGTATACGAAATCCACCCGATCTGCGGGTGAACGTTTCCCACCAAAAGCGAGTCTTGGCCCGGTTCAAACGAAATCAGCATCCGCGGATCAAGGTAGACCACACCGTTGATCCATAACCCCCCGCTCCACTCCACCAGCGGTGCGTTTGGATTCGGATACACCGAGGTCGACAGGGCATTTCCCCAGACAATTGTTACCATGATGACGTCGTATTTCCAGAGCGAATCGTCGGGCATCCAATTCGCCGTCGCGAGTGCTGGATTGAGATCCTCACCAGCCATATTGTCTGGCCACCCCAACGCCGTCAGGCTTGAGGCCGGCGTCTGTGAGTCAGCGACGACCGGCGACATCGGCCCGTCCGAGCAGCCTATCGCCAGCAAGCAGACAACCAATGCCGACAGCAGAGCAACGCGTTTCATACTGACCTCCAAAATCGATTGCCGAATTTCCCCCTGTGAACCTCGAGTGACGGCCATCCCTGGTCCAGGGGCCTTGGTCGTGTGAGGTTCCTATAAAGTACTCTGTCCTCTGAGTGCCATGCAAGGCCTTTTGATCAAAAGAAAAACGCCACTGGCGTCTCCACCAATGGCGTGTCATCATCGGTAAACAAGATGGATTTAGTAGCGATCGTGAAGCTCTTCGCACGCCGCCACGATCTTCCCGACTGTCGGCAAACATGCTTCGTCGCCGTCGACGCCATAGGCCACTCGAGCGTCAATGGCGGTCACCAGCTTGATCGGCGCCTCCAGATGGAAGAGCCCTTCTCCGCTGGTGATCACCGATGCAATCGTGGCCGCCGAACCGCCGAGGAACCGATCCTCAGTGACCACCATCACCTTGCCACAATCCTTGGCGGTCTGCAAAATGGTCGCTTCGTCCATCGGCTTGACCGTACGGAGATCGACGATGCGAACGTGAATGCCCTTTTCCTTGAGCACTTCCGCCGCTTTGCGACACATCTGGAAAGTCGCACCGTAAGTGATGATGCCGATATCAGTGTGATCCTCATGGTAGACTTTGGCCACACCGAACGGAATCAGTTCATCGATATCGGCGGATAATTCGTCTCAATCGGCACTCCTTCCCAGTCACGGCGATTGTAAAGCGCAACCGATTCGCAGAAGAGCACCGGATCGTCACTCGCCCACGCGGTCTTCAGCAAGCCGGCCGCATCGTAGGCGTTCGACGGAACAGCGATCAAAAGACCGGGGATATTCATCCAGGTGCCGAGATTGCCTTCGGAATGCCAGAAGGCTCCGGCCCCCTGCTTGTAGCCGCCGTAAGTTGTGCGGATCACCATCGGCATCCTGAACAGTCCGCCGGAACGCTGGTAAGTCGTGGCGATCTTGTCCTTGAGTATCTGATACGCAGGCGACATGTAGTCCAGGAACTGAATTTCCGGCATCGGGCGACGCCCCTGGTAGACAGTGGCCGGCCGCCCGGCCGAGAATGCCGGCCTCATCCAGCGGTGTATTGAAACACCGGTCATTGCCGAATTCACGCTGAAGATTCTTGGAAACGAGGAAGACGCCCCCCTTCCCCTTCAGCTTGGCCTGCTTTTCCTTTTCTTCGATCATGTGACCGGAGAAATCGGCCACATCCTCGCCGAACAGCAGGACGTCTTCGGTCAACCCGAACAGATCAAAGAGCTGGTAATTGATCGCGAACCGCATCGTCATCGGGCCGATATTTTCCGGCAGTTCCGGAGTCGCGAAATACCCCTTGTGATGATATTCTTTGAACTTGCTCGGCCCGATCGATCTTGCGAGGCATCCCGGTATTTCTTCCACGTCTTCTTGGCCTCTTCAAAATCGTACGTCAGACCAGACTCTTCACGAACTCGGTCGTCTTCGGTGTGAACGTCGGCCACTGCCTTCTGCGACAACTCGGTCACCTCCTTATCGAGTTCATCCCAAATCTCGCCGATCTCGTTCGGCGTGATAATGCCATCTTCGATAAACGTATTGCAGGTCTTGAGAATGCAGTCGTTATAGGTATGCCAGTCCTGCTCGACCGGATCCATGTAGAACGACTGGTCGTCGGAGCCGGAATGCGAGCCTTCGCGCGTGACGCTGACACTTCCATCAGCACCGGGCCCTGACCGGAGCGAGCGTAGGCTTCCGCTTCCTGCGCCTTGGCCAGCATTTCTTTGACTTCAGTACCGTCGACGTGCATGATTTTCAGCCCAAACCGCTGATACCCTTCAAACGGTGTGGTCGGATCCCCTTCGGGGAACTGCTCCTCCACCGACACTGAAATAGCCCAGCCACAATTGTAGATCGCAAAAATCGAACGGGTCTTGTAAAACGCCGTGTAAAAGACGGCACGAGCGAACTCGGCTTCGGAGGTCGACCCTTCGCCGATACAGCAGAACGTCACCGCATCGCGCAGGATACGCACCACCGGGAATCGGCGCCTGTTGGGAAATCGGTCACTGGATGCAGCAATCGCTTCGGCCAACCCGGAGGCTTCCAGAGCGTGCGCGCCGGTCGGCGAGGCCTGCGGAATGATGGCCAGATCAGGATAGCCGGGATGGGCCGGAATCTGCTGTCCGCTGATTGCGCGACCGGGGATCGCCGATCGCCTCGAGCATCTTGTCCCACAGTGTCGAGCCCCGGTACAGATCGAACGCCTTGTTGCGATAATAGCCGCAACATCGGATCATTCGGGCGGAAGGCGTCGGCCAGACAGACATCGATGAGTTCCTTGCCGCCGCAGCCGATAAAGAACCGGTTGTACCCCTTGCGCAATAACAGCTTCTCCTCGCGCTCGACGCGACGAGCCTTGAGCATCGTGCGTAGCATGTTCCGCAATTCGTCCGGCGTCTTCCCCGAGTACTCTTCCAGCGGCTGATTCGGCTTGAGCTTGGCCGGTCGCTTTCCGTCGTAGTTTTTAACCTTGTCTATAAGGGTCAGGACTTCCAACTGAAAACCTCCTTGACGTCACCTTCCCGAGGTGCCAACTTCATATCTTCTTCAGTACTGCTGAGATATAACAGTATACGGCGCATTATGCTCCCGCTAATTTAGACGTTTTGTCCAAAATTGCAAAAGCAATTTTCAATTCCATCAAAGCTTACTCGGCTCTATTCACTCCACATTATCGGACAGTCCCAATTTAACTTGTGGCCCTCCATCCCGCTTTGTATTATCCTTGTGGATCAACAAGTTAGCTACCAGGAAGGATCGTTCCCATGGCTACCCATACTCGACGAATCTCCAAACGGCGCAAAATCACCGACGCCGACTTGTTCAATCTGCGCATTGTCACCGGCCTGGCCCTCTCTCCGGACGAGTCCAGGGTCGCCTACACGGTCGAGCGCATGGACGAAAAGGAAAACAGCTACTTTCAAAACATCTACCTTTGCGATTTGCGCTCCGGTATCCCCCGTCAATTCACCTTCGGCGATCAGAACGATCAGCGACCGGCCTGGTCGCCTGACGGCCGCCAACTGGCGTTCGTTTCCGTGCGCGACAAGAAAACCGCCCTCTACGTCATGCCCGTCGAAGGCGGCTCGGAACGCAAGATCATCGAACTTGACGCCGCCATCGGCGACCTCCTTTGGCATCCGGACGGCAAACAGCTCGTCTTCGGCCTCCGGTACAACGACTCGCACTTCATTGAAGATGAGAAGAAGAAGAAAGAGCCGCCCGTCTACCGCCACATTACCCGGCTCTGGTACCGCCTCGACGGCCTCGGCTTCCTCCCCAAAGATACCTTTCAGGTCTACGCGTTGGATCTCGAGAGCGCCAAACTGCGAAAACTGACCTCAGGCAACCGCGACAATCACTCCCCCGCGCTCTCTCCCGACGGCAAATGGGTTTGCTACATTTCGAATCGCCGCCGCGATCCTGATATGGATGCGCTCTATGATGACCTTTTCATGATTCCGTTCGCCGGCGGCAAGGAGAAACTGATTCCGACACCGTATGGCCCGATTGCGACGCCGAAATTCTCGCCCGACGGCAAGTACATCGCCTATATCGGTCACGACGATCCCAACGATCCGTGGGGCGTGCGCAATCGCCACGTCTGGCTCGTTAATCTCGGCAGCAAGGGCTCGGCCAAAAACCTCCTCCGCAACTTTGACCGGATGGCTCAAGATCAGTCCATCACCGACACTTCGGATGTCCACGAGTCGGCCACCCTCTTCTGGTCGGGCGATAGCCGGCGGCTGTTCTTTTTATCGTCCGACGACGGCAGCACTAATCTGTACTACGTCCCGCGCGGCGGCGGCAAGCCGACCCGCATTTTCAAGGGCGATTGTCACGTTCGAGGACTCTCGATGAACGGCCGTGGCAACACCGCCGCCATCATCTACGCCGACCTGACCAACCCGGGCGATGTTATGGCTTTCCCCTCGCAGTATGGCGGCGAGAAAAAGACAAAGGTCCTCACTGACCTGAACCCGTTCCTCCGCTCCGAGGTCAAACTGGGCAGGACCAAAGTCGTCTCGATCAAATCGTTTGACGGCACCGAGGTTACCGGCTGGCTGTCTGACCCCGCCCGATTTCAACCCGAACAAGAAGTATCCGTCGATTCTCGAGGTTCACGGCGGCCCGCGTGTCCAATACGCCAATACGTTTTTCCATGAAATGCAGTTTCTGGCGGCCACCGGCTATGTCGTGCTCTACACCAACCCGCGCGGCGGCGCGGGTAGGGGCGAAACCTGGGCTGATGCCATCTCCGGCGGCTGGGGTGATCTCGACTACAAAGATTGCATGGCGGCCACCGACTGGCTCGAGAAGCAGCGGTATAATGACAAGAAACGAATGGGCATTACCGGCGGATCGTACGGCGGCTATATGACCAACTGGGTGATTGCTCACACCCATCGCTTCCGGGCGGCGGTCACCCAGCGCTCGGTGGTCGATCTGGTGTCGTTTGTGGGTTCATCCGATTTCGGCTATTCGCTCGATCGTGAGTTCAACGGCTTCCCCTGGACCAACATGGCGAATTACATCAAGTGCTCGCCGATCTATCACATGGACAAGGTCCGCACGCCGGTGTTGATTCTGCACAACGAACAGGATTTGCGCTGTGGCATCGAGCAGGCCGAGCAGATGTTTGCGAAACTGAAGCTGTTGGGCAAGACGGTTGAGTTCGTCCGTTTCCCGGAGGAACCGCACGGCCTCTCTCGCCACGGCCGCCCCGACCGTCGCCGCGCCCGCCTCAACTGGATTCTCAAGTGGATGGATAAGTATTTGAAGAAATAGGTCAGGGGCCTCGTGCCCCTGACGATGGGGTTGAATTATTGTGCCACTGCTTTGCTGCGCGTCACGGTAGCTCAACCCCGCTCGAGGTGAGGTTTGGATTCCCCCCTATGAAACTCTCCGCCTGGCACTACGCCGAAAACGAAAAGATGCTCGCCGAGCTCGTGAACGAAGGCGTCAATATCAGCGAGCCGGTGGAAATCTTCTGTGCCTTCAGCACCGACTCGCAACATCAAGCCGAGGCCCTCGCCGACCTCCTCCTTGAATCCGGGTTCGAAGAAGCTTATCTCACCGACGATCCGGATGGCGACGAAGACAATCAATTCACCGTCGACGCCACTCGCACCTTCGTCCCCGCTCTGTCCGCCCTCAACGCCATGTCCGATCTCTGCCTCGATATCGCCGCCCGCACGGGGGTCGAATACGAAGGTTGGTATGTCGAGCTGGAGGGTGCGGATGACGAGGAAACTGATGGTGAGGAATAATCACTCGTCGCGAAGCGTCATGCTGAGCGGAGTCGAAGCATGAGCCACAGTTGGCAGGCCCTACGTCAGGCTCACAGGGAGCCTGACCTTACTTTCTCGCCGCCGGAGGCAGGCGCTTGACCATCTGCTGATAGCGATCCTTATTCACCTTGAGTCCCGCCGGCAGAGTCCCCATATTGGCAATCTGCGCTTTGGTATTCGCAATCCGCTCTTGCGTGTCCGGATGGGTACTGGACAGACTCTCAAAAATATCGCTGCCGCCCGATCCACCACCTAAACGAGCGAGCGTATTAAACATCGCCGTCATTCCCTGCGGGTCATACCCCGCTTTCACCATGTACTCGACGCCGAACCTGTCCGCCTCACGCTCCGCGTCGCGAGAATACCCCGACATCGCCAGATTCAACCCGATCGCCACAGCCGTGGAGAGCGCCTTCTTATCGCTGTCACCGAATACCAGCTGATACGCCAGGCCGGCCCCCATGGCCGTCTGAATCTGCTTCACGCTGTGCCGCCCGACAACATGGGAAATCTCATGCGCCAATACTGCCGCCAATTCCCCTTCAGACTGCATCTCGCGGAGCAGACCGGTATAGAAATAAACAAACCCGCCCGGCCCCGCAAAGGCATTCACCTGGTCCGACTCGATGACCGTAAACGAATACTGCAAATCCTTCCGGTCGGAAACCGCCACCACTTTCTGTCCCACTTCAGCCAGATATTTCTGCCACGATGAGTCGGCCAATTTCTTCTCGGTCTTGTCGATTTCGGCTGCCATCCCCCTGCCGATCTCGACTTCCTGTCCCGTGGGAATAAGAATAAACGATTGCTTCCCCCCCGGCCCGGTGGTGGCACACGACCATACCACCAGACAAACTAGACAAAGCACGAATATTCGTCTCATACGTTTCCTTACAACTTTGTTTTGTCCGCCAGGTCACTGATCACCGGCAGACGAAGTTTCTTCCCTTGCAGCGCAAAATAGACGCCAGCTATCGAGAGCGCTACTGCCGCCACGAGCACCGCCTTGAACACAAAATCCGCAATACCGTCAATAAGCAGCAGTCCGGCCAGCAGTTCCAATAAGAACAGGATCACGCCTTGTCGGGCGTGGAACTGTGCTTCCTTATTCTCCCGCATGTTGAGCAATGGAATGAAGCAGAGAAACGGAACATAGGCCATGATTGCAGCAATCTTGGCGTCTTCTTCGGTCGATGCTTCAGGCCGGGCTCCCTCTTTTGCCGCTTGTTGTTCCGGCTGGTTTCCGGCGGCGTCAGCGTCTACCGGCGCTTCCGTGCCGTGATCATGAAAAAACGATTCCGCCATATGTGCACCAGTCCTTTCCTGCTACCAGGACGGCCAGAAGAGCTCTTTGTGCCGCTCGGGCACCTGCAAGATGATCGGCGCATCCTCCGGCCAGGATTCCATTTTCTTCTCGCCGTCCATCAGGGAGACCGCGATGGTCAGCGGCCCGAAACCCTCCGGCCATATGTACGACCGCTCAACCGCCAACTCCAGCAACTCGTCAAATGCAAGCGTGTATTTCTGGGGCAGTTGTGCCGACGTTCCCCGCTGACTTAGGTCGGCGCTGATTACCAGCGGCTGCGGAGTTGCCATTTTGATATCGATTTTCGGCCGGGCCAACCCGGCCAGGCCGCGTTGGCTTTGGACATCGACGCGCAGATAGACCCGCTCGTGATCGTAGCCGAAGTAGATTCCTGACAGATATCGCTCGACCCGATGCATCGCCCCGCCCGCTTTGAGGCAGTCATAATAACCTGCGCCCGTCCACTCATAAAAGTGCGACAGCCGACCGTCGATTTCCGCCGTCACCATGTCCACCGGAAGAATGGTAAACGATTCAATGCTGCCGCCGTAAATGGGTCGAAGTAACTCGAACGGAATCTCGAGTCCGAGCATTTCGTACACGGCCGCCAAGTGGCGGCGGAAAATCTTGTCGAACTCTTCGTTTGATCCACCCCGATGCTCTTCGCCAAACCACCAGTTCCAGTCAGACCCCTCGGCGACATAAATCTGGTCCCAGGCCACCTTCAGCCGTTCGGGTGAATACCCGGGATGCGTCTGCTCGAACTCAACCAGCACCTGGCGAGCACGGCTCAACAGGTCCCAGGCCTGGTTGTCTTCGGAATGGCCGATCCAGATTTTGAAGTTGTGATTGATCCACGACCCGGCGTACACCGACGGCAACGGACGAGCCGGCGTCATCGCCGCAGCCTCACTCATCGTCACCAATTGGATGCGCGGATCGTCGTTAAGACTCCGATACAACTTATCCAGGAATTCATTGCCGTCATCCGGGAAGTACTCCCAGGCGTTTTCCCCGTCGAGAATGATCGGCACGACGACTTTGTCAATCATGGGATAGAGATATTCCCGGAGACTACAAAGGTGCTCCACGAAGTCGGCCACCGAACGTTCCGCCGGCCAACTGGAATAGACAAAGCCAATCCGATCGGAAAGACCGTGATCCCGGAAGAACATCTTCAGCCCCGGCCCGTACTCGTAGACGGTGTGGAGCGGATTCGACGAGCGCTCCAGCCCGGATTTCGCCAGTGACTGCGTGAGTATTTCCTCATCAGTCGCCACCCACTGGATTCCGAGCCGCAGGGCAATATTCAGTGCCGCTTCGCTGACTGACCCCTCCGACGGCCACATCCCCACCATTCGACGGCCGAAGATGCGCTCGTATTTCTCCATCGACATCTGAATCTGCTTCTCGGCATCTTCCGGATGGACAAACCGGGTGTTGGGTAAGCGCATGCTGGGAAGCGCCTCCAGAGCGGCACTGGTGTCGCAAAGCAGGGGCAGAATGGGGTGATAATAGGGCGTAAATGAAACTTCAATGCGCCCTTCGTCAGCTAGCCGGCGATAGGTCGGCACGATGCGCGAGATTAACTTGAGCTGCCAGTCGAGCAGCGCCTGCTTGTCCTCCTCGGTGAAGTGCCGCCCTTTCGCAAATAACCCCTTGATGACCGGCTCACGACGGAATTCCGGGTCAACCCAGGCGAGATTGGACCAAACCTGAAGGTCGCGGATTTCTGATGATGAATACAGCGCCGCCAGATTCGTGCCATGGATGGTGTTCTGACGCGCCTTATCGTACAGTTCTTTGTACCGGGGGTGCGGCCCGATCATCTGTGCCGGGTTCGCCGTGAAGAAACTACCGATAATTTCGAGTTTGGCGGCTACGTCGAGATCGTCGGCCCTGAGCCGGGTCAGTTCCAGATGACGGTCACTGCCCCCGTCGAGATAGAGATCGAGCTGATCCAGCAGTGACGGAACAAGGTTGAAGGTAACTTTGACCTTCTCATACCGCTCCGCCAACAGCGGCATGTCGAGATAGTCTTTTATAGCATGGAGTCGTACCCATGGCATCGCCAGCCGACGGGAGTTCGGCTCGCGATAGTTGGGCTGATGCATGTGCCAGAGTATGGCAATGCGAATCGGCTTTTCAGTGGCCAATGCTTAGCTGCCGGCCTGCGCAGGAGCTTTCTCCGCAAACAAGCGGTCGGCACGCAACGCCAGGTCGGTTCCCTTGAGTTTCGCGTCCAGCGTATCCAGACGAGTCTTGGCATTGGTAACATCTCCAGCCGCGAGATAATTGCGCATTGCGCCCAACAAATGTTCACCCGCCATCGCTCCGTCCGGGTCCTCAGTTACCGCCTCCGAGAATTTTGCGGCGGCCTCAGCGTATTGTCCTTGATTCTCCAGGCAGGCGGCTATGCCGCCAATGGCTCCGGCACGGCGGTACTTGTCGGCCTTGAACGTGTCCAGATACTTCGTGTAATACCGCGTGGCCTCGGCGTAATTCTTCTGCGAGTAGTTGAGCCGCCCCAGCAGGAAAGTCGCCTGCTCGGCAGCGTCATCACTGGAATAATCGTCGACGATTTGATTGAGCGACAGAATGGCGACCTGCGTGTTCCCTGTCCGGTAGTCGATAAGTGCCTGCGCCAGCTTGCCGCCGGCTTCGCTCTTGGTCGAGGTCTGTGAGCTGCCCCAGTAAATGGCCACAGCGATTATCAGCACAACCGCGGCCGCACCTATCGCGTAAAACTGCCAATTCTCCATCACCTTTGATTTGGAGGAAAGCACGAACGTGGCAAACTTGTCTTCTTTAATCTGTCGCTTGGTCAGTTTTACTTTGCTCTGCATCGATCTCTCTCCTTGTCGCGTCGGCGCCCAACGGATCGTGGGTCTTGCTCATCTTGTCGGCAGCGCCCTCCGTTCACTTAGCCTGTCGGCCAGGTCGCGCCGCGGAGGGTGCTGAGTATTCTGTAGTCCGGTCACTCCGGCTAGAAAATGCCGCTGAAACTTAACTGGAAACGATGGCTCTTGCCTTCCAGTTTCGCCCCGTAATTTGCGTATTCCCGGGTCAACGTCTGATATTGGTAGGCCAGATCCAGCTTTATCTGCGACCACTGCGCACCCGTGCCCAGCGAGAAGTTCATCCCCGAGGCGGTCTGCGCCGAACCGCTGGCGTCATATTTCGGGGCCGGAATCGGCACATACGCCGCGCCTACCCGAAGCGGTACCACCGGGAAGATACTGGTATTTGTATTCCACAGATACTCGGCTCCGCCGCGAACGGTAAAGACATTGCGGAAATCGGTGGTGTACTCCGTGTAGTATTCCTCATCCTTGGCGCCCGGAATGATTACGATCGAATCCCGCACTTTGATCTTGGCGTCACTAAACGACCGGATTTCGGCGTCCAGACCCACAAGAAGATTCTCCTTGAGCTTATAGCCGACACCGGCGCCAATCGTCAGCGGCATTGAGATCTTCGTCAGCAAATTGTCGTGGTAGGCCGTCTGGGTGGCATCGTCAAAGACCAGCCCCTGAATTGTCAGCTGCCTCGCATCCGTTTGATCGACCATCTGTTTGAGCGAGAAAGGTGTCCGCACAATCAAGCCGGCCGTGAACTTCGGCTTCACCAACTTAAACCCGAGGGTAAAGTTGATTCCGGAATACGTAGCAGAGTCGGTCCTGGTGCTGTCGTACTGTTCGGAAACACTCTGAATCCCGTTATCAAGCGGATTGGGCCAGACGGGTCGGATCACGTTCAGATGGTAGGTTCCTTGGCCGGCACCTGTGTAGACATTTGCGGCAAAACCGAACTGCAAATCTTGTTTGATTTGCGTTCCGAATCCTATGTTCACCGTGTTCACGTGCGTGTAATAATCGCTCAGCACAGTGATGAACTGGTCGACCGTATCGAACTTATCCGCAATGTCCGGATCAATTCTGATGTTTGTCGTGAATCCGCCGTTGTCATACTCATCCCAGTTCTGCGTGTAGCTCAGCGACGCAACGAACGGATGCCCTTTGACACGAATCGGCGACGCAAAGCTGGCCATCGCCAAATTGCTGAAGGACCGATCCTGCTTAAACGTCTGCCCCAGCGCCTTGTAGTCGCCGCGCGGCGAGAAACCGTTGTACGAGAGGCCCAGCGTCGGCTTCTCTATCGCCATACAGGCCGGCCGGATTCCAGGTCACCGCCGAAACGTCATCGGATATCCCCAGAAACGCCCCACCCATACCGGTAGCGCGCGCCCCCCCGCCCGTGTAGTTATATGTCTGAGGAATATTGAAAAGAATTCGATTGATGCTCAATTTGCGCCATGGCCGATGACGCTACAAATAGCACGACGAACCCCAGTTTGCCCAACAACCCTTTCATCCTGCCCAACTCCTTATGATGAAGAACCGTAACATACCTATTCATCAAGACGGATTACCCGCCCAAAACGCAAAAATATAGTGGCGACAACCGTGTCTGTCAACCGCTTTTCCCACCCGATTGACGTCTCTATCCCCTTTTAGATAAATAAGTTGGCGACCCCCTCGCCGACAAGAATATACCCCCGGCAGGAATTGAACCTGCGGCACGCAGTTTAGGAAACTGCTGCTCTATCCAACTGAGCTACGGGGGCAATCTGAGACTATCCTGTATTCTACCGTGCGCGTCGGACTTAGGCAAGCATTCTACTCGGAATCGTACGAAATCAGGTAGCTAACATCGTACCCCGATAGGGCTTCTGCGAACGGCAAGAAGGTCAACCCGATCACCGTCGAGATACCGACCACTTCCCCCTGAAGACGTTCCACCAGCCGGCAAACCGCGGTCATCGTGCCGCCGGTCGCCAACAAATCGTCCACGATAACCACCCGTTCACCTGCCACAATAGCGTCCTGGTGAATCTCGACGATATCGGTGCCGTACTCCAGCGCATAAGACTCCGCAATCGTCTTGTACGGAAGTTTCCCCCGTTTGCGGGCCGGGACGAAACCCAGGTGCAGACGATCCGCAAGGGCGCCACCGAGCACAAACCCGCGCGCTTCGATGCCGACGATCTTGGTGGCCCGTTTCGACGCCACATATTGCTCCATGGCGTCGAGCGTCAACTCAAGCCCCTCTGGATTCTGGAAGAGCGTCGTAACGTCGTAAAACAGTATCCCCGGCTTCGGGTGGTCCGGGATTTCGCGAATGTACTTCTTGAGTTGTTCCATACGGTGTTTAGTGGGCTAGGCTGAAGGACGAGTACTTGCCGGTGTATACCTCCCAGCGAATCTGGAGATCGCGCACCGCCGCGTTTCGTGGCCCCACTTTGAGAACCTCTATCAATGCTTCAATTTGGCCGCGGTTCCCCTCGGCATGGACAGCCACCGAGCCGTCCGGCTGATTCCTCACCCATCCGGTCAATCCGAGCTGAGCCGCGTTACGCAGGCAATAATAGCGGAAGCCGACTCCTTGCACAAGGCCGGAGACGACGATGTGTGCCCCCACCTGATTCATGCTGACTGCAGGGCGAGTTCCATCGCCAATTTGGCCGCTTCGAGTGGATCCTCGCAATACCGAATGTCGTCGCCCAGCTTCCAGGCGGAAATCGAAATCACCGGTTTTTCCGCCAGCAGCGCAAAGGCCATCTCGGAAAGGGTCCCATATTTACCCGGAAACGCTATGACGACGTCGGCCGTGCGGACGACAATGATGTTTCGCGCTTCACCCAAACCCGTCGGAATGGCGTGATCGATGTATGGATTGGCGTCGGCCCGATTGTCGGTCGGCAGGATGCCGATCGTAGTGCCTCCCCCCTCCTTCGCCCCCTGGGCCGCCCCTTCCATGATACCGCCCAGCCCGCCGCAGACGATGACGCCACCGTGCTCGGCGACGTACTTACCTACCACCGCTGCCATATCCCGGAGTTTCTTGGAACACTTGCCGGCACCTATGACCGCGACATACAGTGTGCGTTCTGCTGCCATTGATTTATCCTGACCTGCCGTGTATGTAATAAGACGGAAAACCGGCGCCGGATGAGGCTCTGAACAGCTTAACAAAATCGGGGCGACTGGATTTGAACCAGCGACCTCTTAGTCCCGAACCAAGCGCGCTACCAACTGCGCCACGCCCCGATGTCGTTTTCGGCGAACAGATAGTATATCGACAAGCCACCGAAAGTCAATACCCCAAAGCCTTTGGGCAAGAATTATTCGCCCTCGCCATGAACACCGGGGTTTGGGGATCACCGGGCATCAGAGCGATCCGGGGAGCCCGCGCAGCCGCTCCAACGCATCCTCATCCGTGTAATCGAGCTTCATGGGTGTAATCGACACCACTCCCCGGTCGATGGCATTGAAATCCGACCCCTTGGTGCTCCGCCACATGGGCCGCCCGCCGATCCAATAGTACGGCGTCCCGCGCGGGTCGGTCTTGCGAATCACGATGTCGCGGTAATGGCGGATCCCCTGCCGGGTGATTTCAAACGCCTTGTATGGGCTGCCGTCGTCGGCCGGGAAATTGACATTCAGGAGCGTGTTCGTCTCCAAACCGAGACTGGGATACCTGGCAATCAGGCGCGCGACAAACCTGGCCGCGCTAACAAACGACATCCCGGGCCGATACTGGGCCATAGATACCGCCAGCGACGGAACTTTGAGGATCGCCCCTTCGATCGCCGCTGCCACCGTACCGGAGTAGGTAACGTCGTCCCCCATATTCCCGCCGTGGTTGATGCCTGACACGATCAAATCGGGTTTCTTCCCCTTAAACAACAGGTGTACCGCCAACATGACGCAGTCGGTCGGCGTGCCGTCGGTCGTAAACCGATGGCTGTCGATCTTTCGGACTCGCAGGGGACGGTTGAGCGTGAGGGAGTGTGACGAGGCCGATTGCTCGCGATCGGGCGCTACCAGATAGACATCGTATTTGCGTGACAACACCCGGAAGAGCGTCGTGATACCATCGGCATGATACCCATCGTCGTTGGTCAACAGGACGCGGAGCTTTGCGAGCGAATGTCTTCGTGAAGTCATGAGAAGAATAGTTTAGGGTGATGCGGCGAAAAAGTCAATCGGCGCCACCTCGTGCGGCGAAGGCGATTCACTCAGGCCCAGATTCGCTTCCAGATTTGGCGGATAAACCGAAGCGTGTCTTTCAACGGATTGATGTAGGAGTGCGAACCCTCGTAGATCACCGTGATCGGCACTTCCACGACCCGACAACCGAGCGCTCCGGCCTTGAACAGGATCTCAGACTCAAGATCGTATTTCACCGTCGACAAGGGAATAGCCCGCAGCGCACTGGTCGGAAACAATCGAAATCCGGACTGGCTGTCGCGAACGCGCTGGGACGAAAAGGCTGATATGATGATCGAGGTCAGATTATTCGTGAGCCACCGCGAAAACGGCATCGTCTTGAACTCGATCTTCCGCGTTCCCATCACGATTGTGTTGCCATCATCATAGGCGTAAAATTGCGGGATTTCCTCTGGAAGATGCTGGAGATCGGCGTCGATTGTCAGCACCGACCGGTAGCCATGCTTTACGCCATAATCGTAGGCCGCTTTGAGCGCCGCCCCCTTACCTCTGTTCTGCGGGAAAGTGATATTGGCCACGCCCTCTCGCCTGAGAATATCCGAGGTTTCATCGGGTGACCCGTCGTTAATGAATAGTAGATTTTCGTTGCAGACGAACTTGCGAAGCCGGGTGATGAGCTCGGGGAGGTATTGGGCCGCTTTGTAGGCCGGCACAGCCACCAGGGTCGATTGGGATCGGAAAACAGTGGACTCGTCCATCCATTTGACCTGGGATATCATAGCTGCTTCAAAAAAAATGGTCGGAGCGAGCCGATTCGAACGGCCGACCTCTCGCACCCCAAGCGAGTGCGCTAGCCAACTGCGCTACGCTCCGACAACTATGCATGCTCCCCCCCTTGGGGTAACCGAAAAATCGACCTAATGGCGCCGAAATTCAAGAGAAAAGTTTGAGCAGGTCCTCGACGTCCTTCCGGATTTTCCCGAGCAGCGGTCTGGGACCGCGCCTGATTGACCATCACCGTCTTCTCTTCGCTGGGACGCTTCATCATCAGCTTGGTCCTCGCGCCGGCAATAGTCAGCTTCTCCTTGGTCCGCAGATGGTTGATCCGATTGATTACCTCGATGTCACTCGACGTGTACAACCGGCTGCCCCCGCGATTCTTGCGGGGATGCAAGGGTCGGGAATTCCCTTCTCCCAGTACCGGAGCACGTACGGCTCCAGACCGGTCATTCGCGCTACTTCGCTGATCGAGTAATACCGCTTGTCGTCTTCACCACTCTTATGATGCATGGCCGGGCCCTCTGCCATACTGCTTACTGCCAGATTTCCGCTTTGAGTGTCCGTCCCATGAGCCGCTCCACCGCCTCGGTCGGCCGCTTCCCTTCGAAAAGCACCTGGCAAATCTCCGCGGTAATCGGCATCTCCACCGATTGCTGTCGCGACAACGCCAGCGCGGCCGATGCCGTAGCCACCCCTTCGGCTACCATGGTCATCCCCGACAATATATGCTGTAATGTCTCTCCCCGTCCGATTTTTTCGCCGACATACCGATTGCGGCTGTGCTGCGATATACATGTCGTAATCAGATCTCCCAGACCCGAGAGACCCGCGAACGTCTCCGCGCGCGCCCCCATGGCCAGCCCCAGGCGAGTGATCTCGGCCAGCCCGCGGGTCATGAGCGCCCCCTTGGTGTTGTCGCCGAACCCGAGTCCATCCGCAATGCCGGCCGCAATCGCAATAATGTTCTTGAGCGCACCGCCCAGTTCGACGCCAACAAGGTCATTCGATGTATAGACACGGAAACTGCCGGAACTGAACGTCGCTTGCACCTGCGCCACGAACGACTGGGCGTATCCGGCGACCACGACCGTGGTGGGCATGTCCTTAATGACCTCCTCGGCGTGTGACGGACCGGACAATGTGGCGATTTTCTCGTAGGCGATATCAGTCGTGTGATGAATCACCTCGGACATCCTCTGCAGGGTTCCCAATTCGATCCCTTTGGCGAGATTGACTATCCCCTGCACATGTTTCGGCGAGGACTTGAGTTGGCGCAGCGAGTCACGGACAAACTGCGCCGGGATGGCTATCACGAGTAATGTGCAGTCCCTCACCGCCTCATTCAGATTGTTCGCAATATGCACGCCGTCAGGGATTCGGAATCCATCGAGTCGCGTCGGCACCGATCTGTCCGTTTCGAGTTTGCGATAGACGGGCGGATCGTATTCCCACAGATTCACCGCGCAACCATTCGCGTGCAAGAGCCGGGCGATCGCCATTCCCCATGAGCCGGCACCGAGAATCGTAACCCGTTCATTCATGCCGGCCCGCCTTGCTCGTCGTTGACGAAAAAGAGAATCGACTCTCGGTCCCGGCCCGGAGTCGGCTGATGTTGGCACGATGGGTAAAGACGACGAGCAGGGCAATTGCCGCTGTCAACCAGAGGTATACATTCGCGATCGATTGATTCAAAATCAACTTCTGAAACAACACACTCGCGAACAAGACGAAGGCGGCCATGATTGAACCAAGTGAGATAAATCTCGAAATTGTCACAGTTATCACGAACACACCAAAGGCTATTAACGAATGAAGCGGTAGTAGTGTCAAAACGACGCCAAACGCCGTATTCACTCCCTTTCCCCCCTTGAATCCGAGATAAACGGGAAACACATGCCCGATGACCGCCGACAACCCGACCAGAACACGAAATATGTCTGGGGGCAAGAAAGACTGTTCCACATATCGGGCAACGAGAACCGAGAGCACGCCCTTGGCTATATCCAGGATGTACACCCATACGCCCGCCTTCGGCCCGAGCACACGCATCACGTTGGTCGCGCCGATATTCCCCGAGCCGAGGGAGCGGATATCGCTAACGCCAAAGCTTCGGGCAACGAGCAGTCCAAAGGGGACCGAACCCAACAGATAAGCGCCTATGATGACCGCAATGGGTGTGAGGGCATCCACTCGCAAACTCGCTGCTTAAATTTGCTCGACCGCTACTGACCGGAGCCGGCGTCTTTCACGACTGTATCAGAGACTCCGGCTTTCGCGGAATCCGGCATTGCAGCGGTTGTATCCACCGGTTGTGAAGGCGTCCAATAAGTGCCCAGGTCAGGGAAGTACGTGATCATGGCGTGAGCCAGTTCCATAACTTCCATCGAATCAAGCACCTTGTCCTCGGCCATCTTCGGGTAATTCTGCACGGCCGTGACGAATCCGGCAAACCGGATTTCATCAAATGGCTCCGTCTTCAGCTTCGCGGAAAACGCGTCGGCCAGCACATTAAACCTGGCCGAATCAACACCCGGACCCGCCATCGTGCCGATCTCCGTCTTCATGCGCGTAACGCTCTGGTCGGAGACGAATTTTGCCAGGTCGTCTCGATTGAGATAGCAAGTGACCATCAGAATGATCACCAAAACGAGCAGCCCGCCAGCCACGATCAGGCCGATCAGGCACCCTTTCGACATACCACCGCTCTTGGGTTGTTCCATCAAATTCCCCTATCCCGTATGCTGCACAGCGTGAAGGCCAGGAAACGACGTTGGAAGAGTCCCTCCCTGTTGCCGGTATACCGGTTATATAATACCGGTCCAGCGAGCGGAGCAAGTGGGAGGAAAAGAAAAACCCCGCCGAAAGCGGGGTTTGGATTCATCTCTTTCCGAAAAGGTCAGGCCTTAGCGACCCGTTTGTCGGTCGGCTTTGTCTTCTTCGGTTTTCCGGCCTTGGAGGACAAGGACGCCTTGGTAAGAGGCTTCTTTTCCTTTTTCCCCTTCTTGTCGGTCACCGGTTCTTCGACCGGACGAGGGGTCAGAAGCTCCACCACCGCCATCAGGGCGCCGTCGCCTCGACGGACTCCCAGCTTGACTACGCGCGTAAACCCTGAGCTTCGTTCGCCCATGGCCGGAAGAATATCCTTGTACAGTTTCTTGAACACTTCTTTGTCACGCACGGTCTTAGCGACTTCGCGCTTGGACGCCAGCGTGTTCTTCTTGGCGGTCGAAATCAGACGATCGACCACGGGCCGGAGGGCCTTGGCCTTCGCATCAGTCGTTTTGATCACCCGGTGTATGAACAACGACATGGCCATATTGGCCAGCATTGCATCACGGTGCGCCCGGGTCCGACCCAGTTTGACAACTTTGTCTTGATGTCCCATGTCGTTGCTCTACTCGCTATTTTTTGGCTGCCGGCTCAATAAACTTGGAAATATCCATGCCGAAATGCAGGTCCATGGACTCGAGCAGCGAACCGATTTCATTCAATGACTTACGACCGAAGTTGCGAAATTTGAGCATCTCGGCCTCGGACTTCTGCACTAATTCTTCCAACGTCTGGATATTGGCCGCACGCAGGCAATTCGACGACCGGACCGAAAGCTCCAGCTCATCCACCCGCGTCTTGAGCAGTCCCCGGATGCGAAGCACTTCCTCGTCTTCCTTGGGCAGCTCCTCGACCATGATGTTCTCATCCATATGGATGAACAATTGCAGGTGGTCCTTCACCAGCTTTGCGGCGTAGGAAAGCGCGTCTTCCGGCTTGATGGCGCCGTTCGTAGTGATCTCCAGAATCAGACGATCGTAGTCGGTCTTCTGTCCGACGCGCGTGTTCTCCACCTGGTACGAAACTTTGGTGACCGGCGAGAAAAGCGAATCGACAAAGACGGTGCCCACGGGGGCTTCCGGACGTTTGTTCGACTCAGCCAGACTGTAGCCGCGACCGGAATCGACGTCGATTTCCATTTCAAAATCGATATCGTCGGTCAGCTCGCAGATCGGCAGTTCCGGATTGAGAATCTCAACTTCCGAATCGGCCGAAAAACTGCCGGCCGTGATACGACCCTTCTGATTGGTCTTGAACCGCAGGGTCCGCATGTCGTCGGCGTGCATGCGCACGATCATGCCTTTGACATTCAGCACGATATTGGTCACATCCTCGTACAGGCCGGGGATCGTGGCGAATTCATGCAGGGCGCCCTTGATGCGAATCCCGACCGGCGCGCCTCCCTGAATTGACGACAAGAGGACACGGCGCAGGCAGTTGCCCAGCGTTGCGCCGTAACCGCGTTCCAGCGGCTCAACGGTAAATCGAGAATAGTGTTCCGATGCGGAGGACTGGTCGTTGACCACTTCCTTCGGCATCGTTAACGGTTTCCACTTCATATTCTTCCTCGTCCTCCCTCAGGACTGTTGACGACTACTTGGAATACAACTCGACGATAAAGCTGCTCGTTGGCGGTCAGCGGGATGTCCATGCGCTTCGGTATTTCCAGAAGCTCGCCTTCCAGTGACGCCTTGTTCACGCGAAGCCAGGCTAGATCGCCGCCGCGATTCATCTTCAACGATCCGTGAATCAGGTCCAGGTTCTTGGACTTGTCCTTTACCCTGATGAGCTCGTGCGGCTTCACCTGATACGACGGGATATCCACAATGTGCCCGTTCACCAGAATGTGACGGTGTCTGACCAACTGGCGCGCCGCCTTGCGCGACGCCGCGAAACCCAGCCGGTAGACCAGTTGTCGAGACGCAATTCCAGCATCTGCACGAGCAATTCGCCCGTGACGCCGGTTCTGCCGCTCGCCCTTTCAAAGTAGTTGTGGAACTGCGTTTCCAACATGCCGTACAAACGGCGAACCTTCTGCTTTTCCCGCAGCTGAATCCCGTAAGCGGACAACTTGCGACGCATCCCCTGACCATGCTGGCCGGGGGCGTACTGACGGCGCTCAATGGCGCACTTGTCCGTCAGACACCGCTGTCCCTTCAGGAAAAGCTTCTCGCCTTCACGGCGACACAATCTGCAAACGGCCTCACGATACCGAGCCATTCATTCTCCTCTATGCCAAATACAACAAACAGTCAAGTTATACGCGACGACGCTTGGGCGGACGGCAACCGTTGTGCGGAATCGGCGTAACGTCACGAATCAGCGTGATCTCCAGCCCGGCCGCCGCCAGCGAACGAATCGCCGCCTCGCGGCCGCCGCCCGGTCCCTTCACCCAGACTTCCACCCGACGCAGGCCAAGATCCATCGCCTCGCGAGCCGCGCTCGACGCGGCCAACTGCGCCGCAAACGGCGTTGACTTCTTGGATCCCTTGAAACCGGCCTTGCCGGACGACGCCCAGGAAATCGTATTGCCGTTGTTGTCGGCAACCGTCACCTGCGTGTTATTAAACGTCGCCTTGATGTGAACGATCGCCGTTCGCATCGACGCGGGACATTTTCTTCTTAGTGCGTTTCTTCTTTGGTTCAGCCACAATATTCCTCTATACCACAATCATCATTTGGCAACATCAGGCCTTGGCCGGTCCCTTCTTCTTCAGACCGCCGATCGACTTGCGCGGTCCTTTACGGGTCCGCGCATTGGTCTTCGTCCGTTGACCGCGCACCGGCAAGCCGCGACGATGGCGCAAACCACGATAGCTGCCGAT
This sequence comes from uncultured candidate division Zixibacteria bacterium, assembly GCA_963806185.1. Lineage (GTDB taxonomy): Bacteria > Zixibacteria > MSB-5A5 > GN15 > FEB-12 > CAWDXE01. The sequence continues at coordinate 340,820 of CAWDXE010000004.1, read as the reverse complement.
ATCGATCAACCGTTTGATGTTCATCGAAATTTCACCGCGCAAAGAGCCCTCGACGGTGTATTCATTCTCGATCACACCGCGCAACTTGGCCACTTCATCGTCGGTCAATTTGTTTACCCGCGTACTCCGGGCTGACGCCGGTCTTATCCAATATCTGATTGGAGGTTACCGGGCCGATCCCGTAAATGTACCTGAGCGCAACGTCGATGCGCTTATCTTTGGGCAGGTCGATTCCGGCTATACGAGCCAACGCACTACTCCTTTATTCCAAAACAACACGTTTCTGCTTAACCCTGACGCTGCTTGTGACTGGGGTTCTTCGAACAGATCACCCGCAGCACGCCGCGACGCTTGATGACTTTGCAGTGTTCGCACCGCTTCTTGATGGCCGATCTGACTTTCATGACGACTACTTCTCTCCAGTACGCTTATTTGTAGCGGTACGTGATGCGACCGCGGGTTAAATCGTAGGGCGACAATTCCAGGGTCACTTTGTCGCCCGGAAGAATCTTTATGAAATGCATTCGCATCTTCCCCGAGATGTGCGCCAAGACCACGTGACCATTGTCGAGCTCGACCCGAAACATCGCGTTCGGTAACGGCTCAATAACTTTCCCTTCAACAGTAATGGTCTCTTCTTTGGCCATAGTCTCCTACAGTTTACGAGAGGGTCAGTATCTCCGGCCCATTCTCCGTAATCGCGACGGTGTGCTCGAAATGGGCCGACGGGAGTCCGTCAGCCGTAACGATGGTCCAGCCGTCAGGCATCGTCTTGACGTCGTACGTCCCCATATTGATCATGGGTTCGATCGCCAGGACCATGCCGGGTTTCAGCACCGGACCTTCCGTTGGGGAACCAAAGTTCGGCACCTGGGGTTCCTCGTGCATCTTTCGACCAATGCCATGGCCCACGAGTTGACGCACTACCCCGTAACCTTTACTCTCAGCAGTCTGCTGCACGGCTGCGGAAATTTCCCCTAATTTATTACCTTTCCGCGCTTTGTCAATACCGGCCAGCAGGCACTTGTAGGTCCATTCCATCAACTGCGTCTTCGCCTGACTGACCTCGCCCACCGGAAAGGTCCGGGCGCCGTCGCCATAATAGTCATCGACAATCGCCCCGACATCGACCGAAACGATGTCCCCGGCCTGAATCTTCCGATTACCCGGAATGCCATGAACAACTTCATCATCGATCGAAATACAGGCTGAGGCCGGATACCCGTGGTAGTTCTTGAACGCCGGGATCGCGCCGTGCGACCGAATGTAGTCCTCGATCAGCATGTCGAGCTGGCTCGTGGTCAGGCCCGGCTCGATGGTCTCCTCAACCAGATCGAGCACCGCACCGACTATCCTTCCGGCCCGGCGCATAATTTCTATTTCTTCGGTCGTCTTCAACACTATCACAGCCACAGTTTCCTACGAGGCCACCCGCAGGAGCTTCTGAAAAACACTTTCCGGCGAGTCCTCGGCTTCGATTTCCGTCAGAATCGCTTCACTACGATAGTAGTCCTCGATCGGCTGAGTCTGCTTTTTGTAGACTTCCAGCCGGTTTCGAACCACCCCTTCTTCATCGTCAGCTCGACGGGCCAGCGACGTCCCGTCGTTGTCACACCGCCCCTCGGATTTGGGCATGTGCGACGGGTAATTGTACCCCGAATTGCAGCGCGGGCAGTACCATCGTCCGGACAGGCGACGCACCACCTCTTCGTCCGAAACGCGGAACAGTATCGCTCGGTCGAGCACAATATTGTTTCCCGCAAACATCGTCTGAAGGCTCTGCGCCTGCGGAATGGTGCGCGGAAAACCGTCCAGAATGAACCCATCCTCGAGATCACCGGTCTTGACCCGGTTCTCGATCAATTCGATAATCAGCTTGTCGGGGACCAGCTCGCCCCGCTTCATATACCCCTCGGCCTTGATGCCCAGCTCCGTCCCCTGACGAACAGATTCCCGCAGGACATCCCCGGTGGACAGATGCGCCAAGCCGAGTTTCTCGGCCAGGCGCTTTGCCTGAGTTCCTTTTCCTGATCCGGGCGGGCCGAGAAAAATCAAATTCATTACATCGATCTCCCTTTGATGCGTCCCTTCTTCAGGAATCCGTCATAATGACGCATCAAGAGGTGCGACTCGATCTGTTGCAGCGTGTCAAGGGCGACACCCACAACAATCAGCAGACCCGTGCCGCCGAAAAAGAACTGAACGTTGAGCTGCCCGATCAGCACCCAGGGAAGAATGGCGATCGCGGCGAAGAACAGCGCACCCGGAAGCGTGATCCGGGTGAGGACTTTCTCAATATAATCCGCCGTGTTCTTCCCCGGGCGAATGCCGGGAATGAACCCGCCGTTCTTACGCATATTATCCGCGATCTCAATCGGATTGAAAACGATCGCGGTATAGAAGTAAGCGAAGAAAACGATGATCAGCCCGTAAATGATGCTGTACCACCAGCCGCCGGGGCGAAGACCGATCGAGACCAGATTCTGCAGCCATTCCGTCGTCGGAAACAACTGGGCGACCGTCGACGGGAGAAACATGATCGACTGCGCGAAAATGATCGGGATAACGCCGGCCGAGTTCACCGACAGCGGCAGGTGCGTCGTCGCACCGCCGAACACGCGACGTCCGACCACCTTGCGCGGGTACTGCACCGGAATGCGGCGCTGAGCGCGCGTCATCATGATGACCGCCATGATCACCAGGATCATCGCCGCGACCATGATCAGTTCGACCCAGAATTCACGGGTCCCGACCAGCACATACTGGACTTCCTCGATAATCGCTTCCGGGAAGCGCGCGATGATGCCGATGAAGATGATCAACGAAATACCGTTGCCGATGCCACGCTCGGTGATCTGCTCACCCAGCCACATGATAAAGATCGTGCCGCAGGTGAACGTCAGCATCGTGAGCGGAATAAAGGCGCTCGGCGCCATGTGCACGGCCTGCATGCCGTTGAAATTGATCGAAATCAGAAATCCGGCCGTCGCCCAGGCCTGCAGGGCCGCGATCAACACGGTCAGGTAGCGCGTGTACTGCGTGATCTTGCGCCGCCCTTCTTCACCTTCGCGCTGCAGACGCTGCAGATACGGGCACCACCGCGCCGAGCAACTGGAGCATAATCGACGCGGAGATGTAGGGCATGATACCCATGGCGAAAATGGTCGCCTTGGCGAAGGCACCGCCGGCGAACATATCGAGCAGTCCGAAAATCGACTGCGACTGATTAAAAAACTGCGCGATGATCGATCCGTCGACACCGGGCGTCGGAATATGGCCACCGATGCGATATACGACGAGCAGGGCAAGCGTAAAGAATATGCGCCGCCGCAGCTCCTCCACCTTGAATATGGAGCGGAAAGTTTCTATCACTGAAGCACCTCAGTTTTTCCGCCGGCAGCTTCAATCTTCTGAATTGCCGACTTGGAAAATGCGGCAGCCTTGACCGTGTAAGCTTTGTCAACCGAACCGTTGCCGAGGATCTTGACCGGCTCCGCGGCATGGGAAATCAAACCGGCCGCCAGGAGCGTCTCGGTGGTAATCTCATTCGCATTGCAGCGAGCCAGATCGGACACGTTCACGACCTGGACCGGCTGGCGGAAAATATTTGTGAAGCCAAATTTCGGCAGACGACGATGCAACGGCATCTGCCCGCCTTCGTGGCCGATTTTCCGTTTGAAGCCGCTGCGCGCCCGGCGCCTTTATGGCCGCGCCCGGACGTTTCGCCCCGACCGCTGCCCGCGCCACGCCCGACCCGTTTGCGGTCTTTCTTGGAGCCAGGTGTTGGTTTTAGCGTGTGAAGCTGCATGGGTTCCCTTTCAACATCCCGTAACCATTACGCAACCGGTTCAACCTTGACCAGATGGATAACGGCACGGATCATGCCGCGAATCTGCGGCGTATCTTCGTGTATGACACTTCGACGGATTTTGCCCAGACCAAGCGCCTTGATCGTCCGCTTCTGCGGCTCATTGCAGTCTATCGTACTGCGCGTCTGTGTAACTTTCACTTTGGCCATTTCTGTCCTCACCAGAGCATCAGACGGTCTGTCTGAATGCTTCTTCCTGATCTCGGGTGCGCAGACTCGTCAAACCGTCCAGCGTCGCCTTGACGACGTTGTTCGGATTGCGGCTGCCCAGTACTTTGGTCAAAATGTCCTGTACGCCCAGCGATTCCAGTACCGCGCGCACGGCGCCGCCGGCAATCACACCGGTACCGGGCGAAGCCGGGCGCATGACCACTTTGGTCGCGCCATACTCACCGTCGATACGGTGCGGAATCGTTCCATTGACCAGGTTGACCGGTTTCATGCTCCGACGAGCGGCTTCGGTCCCCTTACGAATCGCATCGGAGACTTCCGAGGCTTTGCCCAGACCGATGCCGACCTTGCCCCGTCGATCACCGACCGTTACCAGAGCGGTAAAACTGAAGCGACGTCCACCCTTTACCACTTTGGCGACTCGATTGACCGAGATTACTTTTTCCTCGAACTCGAGGTTGTCCATTTCAAATTTCGCCAATCGCTACCTCTATTGCCAAATCGAAAAATTGCTCGTCCTAGAACTTCAATCCACCTTCGCGCGCGCCGTCGGCGACCGCTTTTACCCGGCCATGATACCGATTGACGTTGCGATCGAACACCACGCTCTCGATCCCCTTGGCCTTGGCCAACTCGGCGATCTTTTTCCCGACCTTCTTGGCCGCGGCCGTCTTGTTCTCCTTGTCGTCAATCGCGCCTTCCATCGCCTTGGAATTGGAAGCCACACCGACCAGCGTGATCATCTTTTCGTCGTCGACGATCTGCGCCATCACGTTATTGAGCGACTTGTACACGGTCAGGCGCGGACACGCGGTCGTGCCAAACACTTTAGCGCGAACCCGCCGACGGCGGCGCTCGGCCTTACGAAATCTTTCCACAGTCTTAACAGCCATAGCACGCAGTCCTTAACTCAACCGGCGGTCTTCCCGGCCTTGGTGCGAACGACTTCACCCAGATACCGGACACCCTTGCCTTTGTAGGGTTCCGGCTTGCGGAACGAACGAATCTTCGCCGCGGTGGAGCCGACCAGTTCCTTATCGATGCCCTCGACGCGAATCTTGGATTCTTTGGGCTCGACCGTAATATGTATTCCTGCCGGCGGCAGGAGCACGATCGGATGGGAATAGCCCAGACTCAATACCAGCGACTTGCCGCGTATTTCCGCGCGGTACCCGACGCCGACCATTTCCAGTTCTCGCTTGTATCCCTCGTTTACACCCGTCACCATGTTGGCGACCAGGGCGCGGGTCAGACCGTGCAGGGCACGATGCTTTTTCTCGTCCGTCGGCCGCGTCACTACCACCGTGTTGTGCTCCATGGCCACTGTCATATCCGGATGTATATCCATCTGCAGTGTGCCCTTGGGGCCGGTGACGGTCACGTGCCGACCGTTGATTTGCACCTTCGTCTTATCCGGAATGGGTACCGGTTTTTTGCCTACGCGCGACATATCGTTCCTACCTTACCAGCATCTCAGCATGATCTCGCCGCCGATTCGACGTTTGGCGGCTTCGAAGTTGGTCATGATCCCCGACGAGGTCGAGATGATTGCGATACCGCGCGTATTGAACGTCGTCAGACGAACCTGCTCGGCATCCAGATATTTGTGCAATCCGGGCGACGACATCCGTTCCAGTCCCTTGATGATCGGAACGTCTCCCTGACTGTACCGCAGGTAAACCCGGAGGATGCCCTGCTTGTTGTCGGGCAGTTCGACGATATCGCGAACGAAATTGTTTCCCTGAGGATCTCAATGATCTGTCGCTTTACCTTGGACGCCGGAACGTCGACCGCCGGTTTCTTGGCTTTCGACGCGTTGCGAATCCGGGTCAACAGATCAGCGATCGGATCTGTCATGCTCATGCTACACTACTCCCAAACGCGATGCGAATATTCTTACCAACTGGCCTTCACCACACCCGGCAAATCGCCGGCGAGGGCCATCTGCCGAAAACAAATACGGCAGAGACCGAAGCGGCGCAGGTAGGCGTGCGGCCGCCCGCAGCGGCGGCAGCGGCTGTACTTACGCACCGCAAACTTCGGCGTGCGTCTTCTGCTTCTCAATCAAACACTTCTTGGCCATCGATCTCCTACTTACGGAACGGCATGCCCATTTCGGCCAGCAACTGGCGGGCCTCATCATCGGTCCTGCGCCGTGGTGGTAATGGATATGGTCATCCCGCGAACTTTGTCAATTTTATCGTAGTCGATTTCCGGAAAGATCAACTGCTCGCGCAAGCCCAGATTGTAATTGCCGCGACCGTCAAATGACTTCGGGCTGACGCCGCGGAAATCGCGAATGCGCGGCATGGCGACGTTGATCAGACGATCAAGAAACTCGTACATGCGCTCGCGGCGCAGCGTGACCATCGCAGCCGATACCCGAACCCTGGCGCAGTTTGAAATTCGAGATGCTCTTGCGCGCCTTGGTGATCAACGGCCTTCTGGCCGGTGATCGTCGACAGATCTCCGGCCGCCACGTCCAGCACCTTGGCGTTCTGCGTCGCTTCACCGAGGCCCATATTGACCGTGATCTTGGTGATCCGCGGCACCTGCATGACGGAACGGTAATTATTCTGCTTCATCAGCTTCGGCACCACTTCCTGGTCAGTACTTTTCCTTCAATCTGGTCATAATCGCATCGCCCTTCAGATCTGCTCGCCGGTCACCTTAGCGATCCGGACCCGCGTCTTGCGACCATCTTCGTGCGATCACCTTCGTGCGTGATCCGGGTCGGCTTCGTGCTTGCCGTCAACGTTCACAAACAGCGCCACATTGCTGATGTGAACCGCCGTTTCCATCGTCACGATACCGCCCTTGGGATTCTTCTGGGTCGGCCGCTGATGTTTCTTCCTCTTGTTGATCCCTTCGACGAGCACACGGTTCTTGTCGGTATCGACCCACAGCACCCGGCCGGTCTTGCCCTTGTCCTGCCGGTCGATCACGAGTACGGTGTCACCCTTTCTGATGCGCATATTCTTCAGAATCCTCCGTCAGATCACTTCCGGCGCCAGGGAAACGATTTTCATGAACTGCTTGTCGCGCAGTTCGCGGGCCACCGGGCCGAAAATACGCGTTCCGCGCGGTTCCTTCTGATCGTTGATGATGACCGCCGCGTTGTCCGAAAACCGGATCAGAGAACCGTCTTTGCGACGCACTTCCGTCGTCGTCCGCACCACGACCGCCTTGCACACTTCGGACTTCTTCACGGTGCCGCCGGGAATCGCTTCCTTGACCGCCACCACGATGATGTCGCCGATCGAGGCGTATTTCTTCCGACTGCCGAGAATGCGGAAACACATCGCGCGCTTGGCGCCCGAATTGTCGGCCACCGACAGTACCGTGAATTCCTGAATCATATCTCTCTGCCTTTCTCGCCGCGCCGCGGGAGTGCCTACTTCGCCTTCTCCACGATTTCCACCAGCCGCCAGCGTTTCAGCTTGGACAGCGGCCGCGTCTCCATCACCCGCACCAGATCGCCGACCCGGGCCTCATTCTTCTCGTCATGAGCGTACAACTTGGTGAAGGTCTTCACCGGTCTTCTGATACAGCGGGTGCTTCATTGTCCGATCGATCCGCACGACAATACTCTTGTTCATCTTGTCCGAGACCACCGTCCCAGACGAACCTTGCGTCGATTTCGTTCGGCGCGTTTCAGCCATCAGTCAACTCCGTAACATGCCTTACTTCTTCTTGTGCGTCTCGCCCAGGATGGATGGTCTTGCTTTCCGCGAGTCTGCGGAGGCCCTTGTCGTCCTCGCTCAGGATCGTCATGATCTGACCGATCTCCCGGCCGAATCGTGCGCAAGCGCAGCGGATTCTCCAGCGGCTTGATCGACTTGCGCATCTTCAGGTTGAACAATTCGTCCTGAAGGTCGTTGCGCTTGCTGATCAACTCCGTCGCGTGTCATTTCCCGTAATGGTCGTCATCTTCATCGTTACACCGCTCTCCGTCTCGTGCCGCGACACAAACTTGGTCTTCAGCGGCAGCTTGTTCGCCGCCAGTTTCATGGCGTCGCGGGCCAGCGGTTCCGGTACGCCTTCGATTTCAAACAAGATGCGGCCCGGCTTCATCACGGCGACCCAGTATTCCGGCGCACCCTTTCCCTTACCCATGCGGGTTTCGGCCGGCTTCTTGGTGACCGGCTTGTCCGGGAAATACGCGAATAAACAATCTTACCGCCGCGCTTCAGATGACGCGTCAGCGCCACACGAGCCGCTTCAATCTGCCGATTGGTGAGCCAGCACGGTTCGAGCGCTTTCAGACCGAATTCGCCGAAACTGACGGCAGCTACCGGTCGGTCGCTTTGCCGGTCATCCGACCGCGCTGGGCTTTGCGATATTTTGTCCTCTTAGGCTGTAACATATCCTATCTAACTCCATTACTCCAGGACGCCTTACTCCGATTTCGGGGCTCACCGCCCGTTGATCCTTCCGGGACGCGCCGGGCGCTCCGGTCGACGTCGCCCGCGGCGGCGTACCGCCCTCGCGATTATCCTGACCCTGCGATCGGGCCGGCCCACCCGGACCGTCGCCGACGAACTCGCCCGCGCGGACGCTGATGACGCCGACCACGCGCCACCGGGACCGCCACGACGATCATCGTCGCGCGGACGGCGCTGCGGCGCCGGACCCTCTGGCTGCGGCATCGCTCTGCTTGGCTTCCTCAGGCTGGTTGAACTGGCCAACCTCGAGAACTCTCACCGCGGCAGATCCAGACCTTGACGCCGATCGTAGCCATAGGTGGTGATGAGCGGTCGATTGGGCATAATCGATATCAGCGCGCAACGTGTGAAGCGGCACGCGACCTTCCAGTACTTCTCCGTGCGGGCGATTTCAGCGCCGCCAAGACGTCCGCCGCACTGAATCTTGAATGCCCTCGGCGCCCATCTTCATGGTGGCCGGCCAGCGACTTCTTCATGGCGCGGCGGAACGAGACGCGACCCTCGAGCTGGCGGGCGATCGAGTCGGCCACCAGCTTGGCATCGAGTTCCGGTTTTCGCACCTCGACGATATTCAGCAGGATATCCTTCTTGGTCAGCAGCTGCAGCTCTTCGCGCAGCTTGTCCACTTCGGCGCCGCGACGACCGATAACGATACCGGGGCGGGCGGTGAGAATATCCACCGTAACTTTCTTCGGGGCGCGGGAGATCTAGACATTCGAAATACCCGCATTGTCCAGACGCCGGTTGATGTAGCGCTTGATCAGCATGATCTTCGTGCACCAGATCCGCAATCATGCGATGCGGAGCATACCACCGGCTGTTCCAGGACCTGATGATCCCGAGGCGCAAACCGATCGGATTGGTCTTCTGTCCCAAACCATTACTCCTTAGTCTTACTCTTCTTCGCCGGAGTCTTGGTCTCCTTCGGTCGAAGTCGCCTTCTTCGTGGTCTTCTTGGCCGTCGTCTTCTTCGGGGCGGCTTTCGTCTTCCGTCGACCGGGGCGGCCTTGGCCGTGGCGGCTCTCACCCGGCTTGCCCGCCGCCGCCGGAGCTACCTTCTTCGTCGGACGTTCCTGCAGAACCACCGTCAGATGACAGATGGTGCTTGCGATACCGAAACACGCGTCCCATCGACTGGAAGCGAATCCGCTTGGCCGACGGGCCGGGATCGACCGTGACCGTTCTTGACAAACAGGTCTTCCGGATGCAGGTGATCGGTACCTTCCAGCGAAAGCGCGTTGGCCGCCGCCGACTTCAGCGTCTTGGCCATGGTGATACGCCGCGATACGCGGCGTAAAATTCAGAATATCCAGCGCCTTCTCGATCGGCATGCCTTCGAACCAGGTCAGCGACCAGGCGCATCTTGCGCGGCGGGATACTGACGTATCTCAGACGAGCTGTTGCTTGAACCGGCATACCTCTCCTTACGCGCCTTTCACTGCCGAGGTCCGCTCGACGACTTTGCCCCCGATGACCCCGGAACGTCCGCGTCGGCGCAAACTCACCCAGCTTGTGCCCGACCATGTTCTCCGACACGTAAATCGGAATGAACTTGTTCCCGTTGTGGACGGCGAAGGTGTGCCCGACAAATTCCGGACTGATCGTCGAGCGCCGCGACCAGGTCTTGATGACCTTCTTGTCGCCGCGGCATTCAGCGTCTCCACCTTCTTGCAGCAGATGGTCATCAATGAACGGACCTTTTTTCAGTGAACGGGGCATATCATTACTCACTCCGATTTATTTCTTCTTCCGACGATCTTCAACCAGATGCGTCGAGCGATTTCCGCTTCGACCGTGTCTTGTATCCCTTGGTCGGCTTGCCCCACGGGGTCACAGGGATGACGACCGCCCGAGGTGCGGCCTTCACCACCACCCATCGGGTGATCGATCGGGTTCATGGCCACGCCGCGAACCGACGGACGGCGGCCGCGCCAGCGCGAGGCCCCGGCCTTGCCGAGCACGATATTCTTGTGATCGAGATTCGACACCTGGCCGATCGTCGCGTAGCAGATGGCCGGCACCGTGCGCATTTCGCCTGACGGCATCTTCAGACGTAACTTTATCGCCTTCTTTGGCCACCACCTGGACCATCGAACCGGCCGAACGCGCCATCTGCGCCGCCCTTGCCCGGGCGCATCTCGACGTTGTGCACGTTCGTGCCAAGCGGCATGCGCGACAACGGCATGGCGTTGCCGAGCTTGATCTCCGCTTCGTCGCCGGACATGATCATGTCGTTCGACCTTGAGATCATGGGGCGCCAGGATGTAGCGCTTCTCGCCGTCGACATAATGCAGCAGGGCGATACGGGCCGAACGGTTCGGATCGTATTCGATCGACGCCACGCGGGCCGGAATATCGCGCTTGTCGCGCTTGAAATCGACCATGCGGTAAAAACGCTTGTGGCCGCCGCCGCGCTGAAAGGCCGTCACGCGTCCCTTGTTGTTGCGACCGCCGCTCTTGCGCAGCGGCTCGAGCAGGGACTTTTCCGGAATGGTCGACGTGATTTCCTCAAACGTCGGGACGGTGCGAAACCGCAGCGAGGGCGTTACCGGACGAAATTTCTTAATAGCCATAGGTCATACACCTTGCTTAGACATTCTCAAAGATCGAGATTACCTGCGCCTTTCTTCAGACGAACGATCGCCTTTTTCCAGGTCGGGGTCTTCCCCTCGAACCGGCCCAGGCGCTTCACTTTGCCCGGGACAATCATCGTCCGAACTCGAATCGACTTTCACCTTGAACGCCTTTTCGACCGCGTCCTTGATGGTGTACTTGTCGGCGCGCTTGTCGACCTCGAACACATATTCGTTATTCTGCTCTTTGCAGCATGGTCGAGCGTTCGGTCTGAATATGCGTCTTGATAATTTGACGCGGATCACCTTTCATGCGAACACCTCCTGCACTTTCTCCAGCCCGGCCTTGGGTCAGCAGCAGGTAATCGGCGTTGAGCAGCTCGTAGCCGTTGGCCAGCGCGGCGCGGCGATACGCCACCGTCGGAATATTGCGGCACGACAGCATCAACTTCTCGTTCTTCCCCTCATCGAGGATCAGGCACTTCTTGTCCGCTCAGTTCGAGCTTGGACGAGCATGGTCGACAACCTTCTTGGTCTTGATCTCGCCCAATTCGATCTCGATCGACGACGACTGATCCGCTCCTTCCGCGCCTTGTCGGAGAAGATCGATTGGATCGCCAGACGCTTCATCTGCTTGGGCATGTTCGAGCCATAGCTGCGCGGCTTCGGCCCGAAGACCGTGCCGCCGCCCACGCCACAGCGGCGAACGGGTCGTACCCGGCGCGAGCGCGACCGGTGCCCTTCTGACGCCACGGCTTCTTGCCGCCGCCGCGACACCTCGTGGCGCGTCTTCGTCTTGGCCGTTCCCTGACGCTGACGGGCGAGGATAGTTGACAAGGTACTGATGGACCACCGCCTCGTTCGGCTCGATGCCGAAGACTTCCGGCTTGAGCTCGACGGTGCCGACCTCAGCGCCATCCTGATTGTAAACTTTCACAGTCATGGTCATCTACCTACTTCCGACCGCGATTGGTTGTGCGAACCTTCACCAGTGAACCGCGATGCCCCGGAACGGCACCCTTCACCAGCAGCAAATTCTGATCTTCCATCACCCGGACCACCTCCAGATTCAGGGTCGTGACCTTGTCCCGGCCCATCCGGCCGGCCATGCGCATGGCCCTTGAAGACGCGCGACGGATACGACGAAGAGCCGACTGAACCGGGAGCGCGCTGGCGGTCGGACTGACCGTGGGTCATCGGACCGCCGCCGAAATTGTGGCGCTTCATCACACCCGGCAAAGCCGAGACCGCGCGAAATACCGGTGACATCGACCTGCTCGCCCTCCTTGAAGATCTCCACTTTGAGCAGAGCGCCGATCTCCAGATCGCTCTCGTCAAAGCGGATCTCGCGAAGAATTGCGAGTCGGGTCATATTCGCCTTGGCGAAAATTCCCGCCATCGGCTTGTTCGTGCGATTCTTTCGTGCGCGCGCCAAAACCGACCTGATACGCCGCGTACCCGTGCTTTTCCGCGGTGCGCTTGGCCACCACCGGACACGGACCGGCTTCGATCACCGTCACTGGAACCGCTTCGCCGTTCTCGCGAAAGACGCGGGTCATGCCAATTTTCTTTCCCAGTATCTCTTTCATGACACCCGTCCTATCAGGTCTTGATCTCCACGTCCACACCCGCCGGCAGATCGAGCTTCATCAGCGCGTCCACCGTCTGCGGGGTCGAGTCATAAATGTCGATCAAACGCTTGTGCACGCGGGTCTCGAACTGCTCGCGCGACTTCTTGTCGACGTGCGGCGAGCGAAGTACCGTGTACACCGTGCGCTTCGTCGGAAGCGGCACCGGGCCGACGATCCGCGCCCCGGTGCGGACCACCGTCCGCGCGATCTCCTTGGTGGACCGATCGAGCGAGTAGTGATCGTAGGCTTTGAGGCGAATTCGAATCTTTTGCATATGCGTCCCGTGTACGCCTTTCGCTTATTCCACAATTTCCGCGATGACGCCGGCGCCGACCGTGCGGCCACCCTCGCGAATCGCAAAGCGCAATTCCTTCTCCATCGCGATCGGCGTGATCAACTCGATCTCCATCGTGCACGTTGTCACCCGGCATCACCATCTCCACGCCCGCCGGCAGATGCGCGATCCCCGTCACGTCCGTCGTCCGAAAATAAAACTGCGGACGATACCCGTTGAAGAACGGCGTGTGACGACCACCCTCTTCCTTCGTCAATATGTACACTTCCGCCTTGAACTTCTTGTGCGGCGTCACCGATCCCGGCTTCGCCAACACCATCCCCCGCTCCAGATCGTCCTTCTCCACCCCGCGAAGCAGCAAACCCACGTTGTCACCCGCCTGCGCCTGATCCAGCAGCTTCCGGAACATCTCCACCCCCGTCACCACCGTCTTGCGCGTGTCGCGAATACCGACCACTTCCACTTCCTCGCCCGACTTGATCATCCCGCGCTCCACACGACCCGTCCCCACCGTCCCGCGACCCGTGATCGAAAACACGTCCTCCACCGGCATCAAAAACGGCTTGTCCGTCTCACGCTTCGGCGACGGGATGTACGTGTCGCACGCCGCCACCAGATCGATAGATCGCACTTGAACGCCGGATCATCCATCTTGATCGCCGGATTCGACCCCGCCGTCATCGCCTGCAACGCCGAACCCCGAATCACCGGTATGTCGTCGCCCGGGAACTTGTACGTCGTCAACAGGTCGCGCACTTCCAGCTCCACCAGATCCAGCAACTCCGGATCGTCCACCATGTCCACTTTATTCATGAACACGATGATGTACGGCACACCCACCTGACGAGCCAACAGAATGTGCTCCCGCGTCTGTGGCATCGGACCGTCCGACGCCGACACCACCAGGATCGCCCCGTCCATCTGCGCCGCTCCCGTGATCATGTTCTTCACATAATCCGCGTGACCCGGACAGTCCACGTGCGCATAGTGACGCTTGTCCGACTCGTACTCCACGTGCGCCGTCGCGATCGTGATCCCACGCTCCCGCTCTTCCGGAGCGTTGTCAATCGAATCAAACGTCCGCACCGCGACCCGCCATCTTCCGCGACATCACCATCGTGATCGCCGCCGTCAACGTCGTCTTCCCATGGTCCACGTGACCAATCGTCCCCACGTTCACGTGCGGCTTCGTTCCGTACAAATTTCTCCTTCGCCATCGCGACCTCAGACTCCTCTAACTTATGACAAACCTACTTTTTCCAACATCTTCTTGGACACTTCCGCCGGGACCTGCGCGTACTTCGCGAACTCCATCGTAGAAGACCGCGCGGCCCTGCGAGATATTGCGCAGCGTGTTGGCGTAACCGAACATCTCCGAGAGCGGAACGCTGACGGCGATCACCTGGAGTTCGCCGCGCGGCACCATACCGTTGATCTTGCCGCGGCGCGAATTCAAATCGCCCACGACCGCTCCCATGTACGCTTCCGGCACCACCACTTCGACATCCATAATCGGTTCCAGAAGGATTGGTGCCGGCCTTCTTGGCGCCGTCCTGGAAGCGCCATCGAACCGGCGATCTTGAACGCCATTTCGCTGGAGTCCACTTCGTGGTACGAACCGTCGTACACTTCGCACATGAATGCCGGTCATCGGGTAGCCGGCCAGAATGCCATTCTCCATGGCTTCCTTGACACCTTTTTCGATCGCCGGAATATATTCTCTCGGGACGTTCCGCCGACGATCTTGTTTTCAAAATGAAATTCGGTGCCGTCCGTGGTCGGCCGCATGCGCATGTACACGTGACCATACTGGCCCTTGCCGCCGGACTGGCGGACAAATTTTCCTTCGCACTCGACTGCGCGCGTGATGGTTTCCTTGTAGGCGACCGACGGACGACCCACCGTCGCGCACCACGCCGAACTCGCGCATCAGGCGATCGACCAGGATCTCCAGGTGCAAGTTCACCCATACCGCTGATGATCGTCTGACCGGTTTCATCATCCTGGCGAACCAGAAACGTCGGGTCTTCTTCCGCCAGCTTGATCAGAGCCGTCAGTCAGCTTGTCCTGGTCGGCCTTGGTCTTCGGTTCGATCGAGACCATCACCACCGGTTCCGGGAACGACATCCGCTCGAGTACGATCGGATGCTTCGAGATCGCACAGAGTGTCGCCGGTCGTCGTCTTGCGACAGACCGATCACCGCCACGATATCTCCGGCGTAGGCCGTCTTGATATCTTCGCGCTTGTTCGCATGCATGCGCAGGAGGCGCGCGATGCGCTCTTTCACGTCGCTGGTCGGATTGAGCAGGTACGATCCGGCGTCAATCTTGCCGGAATACACGCGGACGTACGTCAAGCGACCGACATATGGGTCGGTCATAATCTTGAATGCGAGCGCCGAGGTCGGCTGGTCGGGCGACGATTGACGCTCGATCATGCTTTTCAGGATTGTCAACTGTCGTGCCCTTGACCGGGGGCATGTCCAGCGGCGAAGGGAGAAAATCAATAATTGAATCCAGCAGCTTCTGGACGCCCTTGTTCTTAAACGACGAACCGCAGATCACCGGCACCATCTTGTTGGCAATGGTAGCCTTGCGAACCGCGGCCATGACGTCGAGCCGGATCGAGCGGCTCGATCGTGCAGAAATTGCTCGAGGAGATGGTCGTCAAAATCGGCCACCGCCTCCAGCATCTTCTCCCGATACTGATTGGCCGTCTCCATCATATCGTCCGGAACAGCGAAGGTCATCGTACGTCGTCCCGTGCGAATCCTCGTGGAACACCCGGAACGTCATGGTCATCAGATCGATAATGCCGGCAGAAGAGGTCGCCTTCGCCGGCCGGAACGCAAATCGCCACGCAATTCGAGCCGAGGCGCTCATTCATCATCTGAAGCGTACCGGCGAAACTGGCGCCCACGCGATCCATCTTGTTGATATAGGCAATACGCGGCACGCCGTACTTGTCGGCCTGGCGCCAGACAGTCTCAGACTGCGGCTCGACGCCGCCGACGGCGCAAAACAGTGCCACGGCGCCGTCCAGAACCCGCAACGACCGCTCCACTTCGACCGTGAAATCGACGTGACCGGGAGTATCGATGATATTGATGGTATGGCCGCGCCAGAAACAGGTCGTGGCCGCCGACGTGATCGTAATGCCTCGCTCCTTTTCCTGCTCCATCCAGTCCATGGTGGCCGCGCCCTCATGAACTTCACCCAACTTATGGGTCTTGCCGGTGTAAAAGAGGATGCGTTCGGTCGTGGTAGTCTTCCCCGCATCGATATGGGCCATGATCCCAATATTTCGAATCTTTTGGAGTTGAACCTCGCCGGACATAAAAAATCCCTAACTGATACTTACAAGAAAGTGGTGCTGTTGCCGGTGAGAAGCGCCAGCCCGAATCTTTCCAATCAGCAGGGTAGGAAGAGAGCGGGGCTAATGTCTTCTCAGTTACCTAAACACACTGGCGCGCAATGGATACCTATGAATACTTGAGGTTGCGGTTTCAGTCGCAGGGTTGCGACCGCGCTAACGACACGTGGTTACCATTTGAAATGCGCGAAGGCCTTATTGGCCTCAGCCATCTTGTGAGTATCCTCCTTCTTCTTAATTGAAGCGCCTTCGTTGTTGGCAGCCGACAGAAACTCCGCAGCCAGCTTGTCCGCCATCGACTTCTCGCTGCGCGCACTGGAATAGGTCAGGATCCAGCGAATCGCCAGCGCAGTACGGCGGTCGGCCCGGACTTCAACCGGCACCTGGTAGTTGGCGCCACCGACGCGACGAGACTTGACCTCGAGCACCGGCTTCACGTTGTTCACCGCCTTATGAAACATGTCCAGGCCGCTCTGGCCGGACTTCTTCTCCATGGAACCGATGGCCGAATACAGAATGCGCTCCGCCGTGGACCGCTTTCCCGATTGCATCATGCATGCGATAAACTGCGAAATCAGTCGATCGCCATACTTGAAATCCGGTTGCGTCTCGCGCTTCTCGGTCGAAATTCGTCTCGACATACTACTTCCCTACCACTTAACCTTTGGGCCGCTTGGCGCCGTACTTGGAACGGCTCTTCCGACGATCATTTACGCCGGAGGTGTCCATGGTCCCGCGGATGATATGATACCGCACACCCGGGAGATCTTTAACACGACCGCCGCGAATGAGCACGATCGAGTGCTCCTGCAGATTGTGTCCTTCACCGGGAATATAGGCCGTTACTTCAATCTGATTGGTCAGGCGCACGCGAGCCACTTTCCGAAGGGCCGAATTCGGCTTCTTCGGGGTCGACGTATACACACGGGTGCAGACACCGCGCTTCTGCGGGCGATTCCTGCAACGCCGGGGTCTTGGTCTTTTCGACTATCTCTATGCGTCCCTTACGGATCAACTGACTAATCGTCGGCACAAATACTCCTCTATCACATCAATAACGAGTCAAGCGAAAGCACATAAAAAGAGACTCGCAATTTACTCGTAACGCTGGTCGCTGTCAAGCGTTTTCTTTAAAAATGTCCGCTACGTTGCTGGCTTCGACGTGTACCTCGATCTCCTCTTCACCCGGCTCTTCGCCCTCGTATTCCGGTCTGGTGGTCCGATATTTCTCGATGCCGGTCCCGGCCGGGATCAGATGGCCGATGATGACGTTCTCCTTGAGCCCCAACAGGTAATCGACCTTGCCGGATATGGCAGCCTCGGTCAGAACCCGGGTGGTCTCCTGGAACGACGCCGCCGAAATGAAGCTCTCGGTCGACAGCGAGGCCCGGGTAATCCCCAACAGCAGAGGGCTGGAGGTGGCCGGATCACCACCTTCGGCGATCACGCGCGCATTCTCTTCGAGGAACTTGGTCTTGTCGACCTTCTCCCCTTCGAGGAAGTTGGTATCGCCGACCGACTCCACCATGACCTTCTGCAGCATCTGGCGGACAATGATTTCGATGTGCTTGTCGTTGATCTTCACACCCTGCAGACGGTAGACTTCCTGGATTTCGTTCACCAGGTATTCCTGCACGGCATACGCGACCGAGAATCGCGCAGAATGTCGTGCGGATCGACCGAACCTTCGCACAGCCGATCGCCGGCGTGGACATAGTCGCTGTCGTGCACCATCATGTGCTTGCCGTGCGGGACCAGGTACTCGCGGGTTTCCTCTTCTTCACCCTTGACGATCACCTGCTGCTGGCCGCGGACGGTCTTGCCGAATTCCACCATACCGTCGACTTCGGAGATGACCGCCGGGTCGTGCCGGGCGACGAGCTTCGAACAGCTCAGCCACGCGCGGCAGACCGCCGGTGATATCGCGTGAACTTGCGAGATGTACCGCGGCATTCTTGACCAGCGTATCACCAGCCTCAACCGTCTGGCCGTCCTGGATCTGCAAGCTGCGCGTCGGTCGGAATGCGATATGTTCTCGAGAACCTTTCCGCTGCTCGCCCTCAATTTGAACCGTCGGGAACAGCGTCTTGTCTCGGTGTCGATAATCTTCTGCTGAATCGAGACCGGTCTGATCGTCGATCTCCTCGCGGTAGGTGATGTCCTTGATAATGTCTTTGAACCGGACCTTACCGGAGTACTTGGTCAGAATGGTTGCCGGTGTACGGATCCCACTCAAAGAGGATGTCGCCCTTCTTGATTTCCTGGCCATCCTTGACCAGCAGGTGGGCGCCATACGGCAGTTTGAGACGGGTGCGGATGCGCCCCTTGGCGTCGACCATGTGGGCTTCACCGGCGCCGTCGCGACTGGTGATTATTTCCGTGCCGTCCGGCCGATTGACCGATTCGACATTGATCGAGCTTGATCGTACCGTCGTACTTTGACTCCACGCGGGACTGTTCGGCGATACGCGCCGCCGTACCACCGATGTGGAACGTACGGAGCGTGAGCTGAGTACCCGGCTCGCCGATCGACTGCGCGGCGATCACCCCGACCGCCTCGCCGATATCGACCATTTTCATGCTGGCCAGATTTCGGCCGTAACACTGGGCACACACGCCGTACTTGGATTCGCACGTCAGCACCGAACGGATGCGGACCGTTTCAATACCCGACTCTTCGACCGCTATCGCCTCAGCTTCTTTGATTTCCTGACCGGCTGCGACGATCAACTGTTCGGTAATCGGGTCGATAAATATCTTCCAGCGCCACGCGACCCAGAATACGGTCACGCAGCGACTCGATGACTTCTTCGCCTTCTTTCAGGGCGGCGACGTCCAGCCCGAGAATCGTTCCGCAGTCGATTTCGCGGATGATGACGTCCTGAGCGACGTCAACCAGACGGCGCGTCAGGTAGCCGGCGTCGGCGGTCTTCAACGCCGTATCGGCCAGACCCTTGCGAGCGCCGTGCGTGGAGATGAAGTACTCCTGCACCGACAGACCTTCGCGGAAGTTGGAAATAACCGGTGTTTCGATGATTTCACCGATGCCGCCGGTGATCTTCTTCTGCGGCTTGGCCATCAGACCGCGCATGCCGGCCAGCTGGCGAATCTGTTCCTTCGAACCACGAGCGCCGGAGTCGGCCATCATGAAGATCGGATTGAAACCCTGATTCTGGGCGGCCAGGTTGTTGAACATCACTTCCGACACCTCGTTGGTGGTGCGAGTCCAGGTATCGATCACCTGGTTGTACCGCTCGCCGTTGGTGATAACGCCCTTCTCGTACCGCTTCTGAATCTTGGTGATTTCTTTCTGTGCCTCTTCGATCATCTGGTGCTTCTCTTCGGGGACAACCAGATCGTCGATCGAGACCGTCACACCCGCCCGGGTGGCGTATTCGAAGCCGGTTTGCTTCATCCGGTCGAGCAAATTGATCGACTCGCTCTGACCAAACAGCCAGAAGGTCCGGGAAACGATATCTTCAAGCTTTCCCTTGATGGCGACCTCATTGAAATACGGAAACTTCTTCGGCAGGATGGCGTTGAAAATCAGCCGGCCCGGCGTCGTCTTCACGAGCTGACCGTCCATGCGGACATGAATCAGCGCGTGCAGCTTGACCAGACCGTTGTCATACGCGGCCAGCGCCTCGTCGATGCAATAAAACTTCGCTCCTTCGCCCTGCTCGCCGGCCCGCGACTTGGTCAGATAATAACAGCCCAGCACGATATCCTGCGACGGGATGGCGATCGGTCGACCCGACGACGGCACGAGAATATTGTTGGTGGACAGCATAAGCACGCGCGCTTCCAGCTGCGCCTCGAACGACAAGCGGAACGTGGACGGCCATCTGGTCACCGTCGAAGTCGGCGTTGAACGCCGCGCAAACGAGCGGGTGCAGACGAATCGCCTTGCCCTCGACCAGCACCGGGTAAAACGCCTGGATACCCAGACGGTGCAGCGTGGGAGCGCGGTTCAGCATCACCGGATGATCTTCGATGATCTCCTCGAGAATGTCCCAGACCTCCGGACGCTCTTTCTCCACCAGCTTCTTGGCCGACTTGACGGTCTGGACATACCCTTTCTCTTCAAGCTTCATGATAATGAACGGCTTGAACAGCTCGAGGGCCATGTTCTTCGGCAGGCCGCACTGGTGCAGCTTGAGCTCCGGGCCGACCACGATCACCGAACGGCCGGAATAGTCGACGCGCTTTCCGAGCAGATTCTGGCGGAAACGCCCCTGCTTCCCTTTGAGCAAGTCGGAAAGCGACTTGAGCGGGCGCTTGGAGTCGCCGCGCACCGAGTGCGTCCGGCGGCCGTTGTCGAACAGGGCGTCGACCGCTTCCTGAAGCATGCGCTTTTCGTTGCGCAAAATGACTTCCGGCGCCTGAATTTCGATAAGCTTTTTCAAGCGGTTGTTGCGGTTGATGACGCGACGATACAGATCGTTCAGATCGGAGGTCGCGAAGCGACCGCCTTCGAGCGGCACCAGCGGACGAAGATCGGGCGGAATGACCGGAATGATATTCATGATCATCCAGTCCGGACGATTATTCGACTGGCGGAACGATTCGAAAATGCGCAGCCGTTTGAGCAGGTCCTTCTTGCGCTGGGCGGAGGTCTCGACCTTCACCTTGGCGCGCAGGTCGGCCACCATCTCATCGATGTCGATCTCCTTGAGTAGTATGCGCACGGCGTCGGCGCCCATCTTGGCCGAAAACTGCTTGCCGGCCTCTTCGAGTTCGTTGAATTCCTCTTCGGAGATGACGTCGCCCTTTTCGTATGAGGAGTTCCCCGGATCGATCATGATGTACGATTCGTAATAGAGAATCTTTTCCAGCTCGCGAATGGACAGATCGAGCATGTGGCCGATACGCGACGGCAGCGACTTGAAATACCAGATGTGCGAAACCGGCACGGCCAGTTCGATATGGCCCATCCGCTCGCGCCGCACCTTCGACTGCGTTACTTCCACACCGCAGCGGTCGCAGACGATTCCCCGGAACCGGATTCGTTTGTACTTGCCGCAGTTACATTCCCAGTCCTTGACCGGTCCGAAGATCCGCTCGCAGAACAATCCATCACGCTCCGGCTTGAACGACCGGTAATTGATCGTCTCCGGCTTGGTCACTTCGCCATACGACCAGGACAGGATCACTTCCGGCGACGCGATCTGAATCTGAATGGCCGCGAAATCGGACGGTTTCTTCTGCGCTCCCGGATTTTTTGCGAATGCATCAGCCACGGCTTACTCCTTTTATCGTTGTCCGGCCGCGAGCGAACTCCGGCCGGATTACTTCCCAAACTACGCGCCTACTTCTCGATCAGCTTGACATCCAGGCCGAGCGCCTGAAGTTCCTTTATCAGAACATTGAAGGCCTCGGGATATCCCGGCTCCGGCGGATTCTCACCCTTCACAATCGCTTCGTACACGCGACTGCGACCGGTGACATCGTCGGACTTGACCGTCAGCATTTCCTGCAGCGTGTAGGCGGCGCCGTAGGCTTCGAGCGCCCAGACTTCCATTTCGCCGAAGCGCTGGCCGCCGAACTGCGCCTTGCCACCCAGCGGCTGCTGCGTGACCAGCGAGTACGGGCCAATCGACCGGGCATGGATCTTATCATCAACCAGGTGCGACAGCTTCAACATGTACATGTAGCCGACCGTGATCGGATTGTCGAAACGTGTCGCCCGTGCGACCGTCGAAGAGCTGCAGCTTACCGGTTTCCGGAAGGCCGGCCTCGACGCAGTTTTGCTCTGATATCATCGATCGTGGCACCGTCAAACACCGGCGTCGACATCGTACTCGCCGATTTTCATCGCGGCCCATCCGAGGTGTGTCTCGAGAATCTGACCGACATTCATACGCGACGGTACACCGAGCGGATTGAGAATCATGTCGATCGGTGTTGCCGTCCGCCATGAACGGCATGTCCTCGATCGGCACGATCTTCGACACCACGCCCTTGTTGCCGTGACGTCCGGCCATCTTGTCACCGACCGAGATCTTGCGACGAATCGCAATCGTCACCTTCACGAGCTGCTTGACGCCGGGCGGAAGTTCCGCGCCGCGCTGGATCTTGTCGATCTCAACGTCCATCTCGGCGGTCTTCTGACGGATCAGCTCGGCCGCCTCGGTCAACGACGCTGTCGACCTGCTTGTTCGTCGATCGTCCTGGCTCCAGCCGTCCGGAGCGATGGCGTTGTCGATATCGAAGCTCTCGAAGAATTCGGCTTTGTACTTATGGCCGGTGCGAATGAGCACCGAGTTGTCGACCACCGAACGAACCGAGTTGCGACGTCTGCCCGTCCAGCAGCTCGCCGAGCCGCTGATTGCGCAGCTTGGTGATATCGCAGATCTTCTTGTCAAAGAGCTTCTTGACGGCGGCGATTTCGTTCTTTTCCTGCTTCTTGGCCGCTTCCGTGCGCTCCTTGCGCGAGAAGACGCGGGTCTTGATCACGACACCCTTCATGCCGGGCGGCGCCTTCAAAGAGGCGTCGCGTACGTCGCCGGCCTTCTCCCCGAAGATCGCTCGCAAGAGCCGCTCCTCAGGAGACAGCTCGGTTTCGCCCTTCGGGGTCACCTTGCCGACCAGAATATCGCCGGCCTCGACTTCGGCGCCGACGCGGACAATGCCCTGCTCGTCGAGATTGAGCAGCGCCTCTTCCGAGACGTTCGGGAATTTCGCGGGTGATTTCTTCGGAGCCGCGCTTGGTATCGCGGACCTGCAATTCGTATTCCTCGATATGGATCGAGGTGAAAATGTCCTCGAACGACCAGACGCTCAGAGAGAATGATAGCGTCTTCGTAGTTGTAGCCGCGCCACGGCATGAACGCCACCAGCGCGTTGTGCCCGAGCGCCAGCTCGCCCTTGTCCACCGCCGGACCGTCGGCCAGCGTGTCGCCCTCCTTCACCTCCTGACCCAGCTTCACCATCGGGCGATAGCTGATACAGGTATCCTGGTTGGAGCGGCGATACTTGGTCAGCGTGTATTCGTCATCTTCAAAATAGCCCAAGTCGGCCCGGCTTCACTTTCACCGCCGGACGCACGATCACCTGCTCGGCGTCGACATAGACGACCGTACCGGGTCGGCGGGCGCGAATCACCGCACCGGCGTCGACCGCCACCTTGCGTTCCATGCCGGTGCCGACCATCGGCGCTTCGGTGCGCAGAAGCGGCACCGCCTGGCGCTGCATGTTCGAGCCCATCAGCGCGCGGTTGGCGTCGTCGTGCTCCAGGAACGGAATCAGCGACGCGGCCACCGACACGATCTGGCGCGGCGAAACATCCATGTACTGGACTTCTTCCGCTTTCACCAGCGGATAGTCGGAGCGACGGCGTGCCGTCACGTACTCGCTGACAAACTTGCCGCTCTTTGTCGAGTTGCTCGTTTGACTGGGCGATGAAGTACCGGTCTTCTTCGTCGGCCGACAGATACTGGATTTCCTCGGTGACTTTGCCCTTTGACCACTTTGCGATACGGCGTCTCAAGGAAGCCGTACTTGTTGATGCGGGCAAACGTCGCCATCGAGGTGATCAGACCGATGTTCGGTCCTTCCGGGGTCTCAATCGGACACATGCGGCCGTAGTGCGTGTGGTGCACGTCGCGGACTTCGAATCCGGCGCGCTCACGCGTCAGACCGCCCGGACCGAGCGCCGACAGACGGCGCTTGTGGGTCAGTTCGGACAGCGGGTTGGTCTGGTCCATGAACTGGGACAACTGCGACGACCCGAAGAAGCGTCTCGATCACCGACGACACGGTGCGGGCGTTGACCAGCAGCTGCGGCGTGACGTTTTCCTGATCCTTCAGCGACAGCCGCTCGCGAATCGTGCGGGCCACACGCGACAAACCGACCGAGAACAGATTGGCGAGCAGTTCGCCGACCGTGCGGGCGCGGCGATTGCCAAGGTGATCGATATCGTCGGTGAAACCTTCTTCGTTGCGCAAGTCGATCAAGTACTTGGTGATCGCGATGAAATCCTTCTGGTCGAACACCGTCTGGTCGAGCGGAATCGTCCAGCCCCAGGCGCTGGTTGATCATGTACCGGCCGACTTCGCCGAGGTCGTACCGCTTGTTGTTGAAAAACAGCTTGTCCAGCAGCGCTTCGGCCATCTCGAGGGTCGGCGGCTCGCCCGGACGAAGCAGAGAGTACAGTTTGTATCAGCGCTTCTTCGCGCGACTTGGTCGGGTCCTTGGCCAGCGTGTTGAGAATCACGTGGATGAATTTGCGCTTCTCGTCCGGCCGGAACTGATCGAACCGATTTGTAACCGGCATCTTCGAGTCTTGTCGATGACTTCTTCAGTCAGCGGCTCGCCGACCTGATAGAGCACTTCGCCGGTCTCCTTGTTGATGACGGTTTCGGCCGAGAAAGCTGCCTTCGACATCCTTGGCCTTCTTGCCGGACAGGATCAGCTTGGTCGGTCTCGTAGAACTGGATCGATGATGTCTTCATCGGTGGAGATGCCGATCGCCCGCAGGAGCGTGGTGACGGAGCATCTTCCGCTTGGAGTCGATGTAGACCCACATGATATCGTTGATGTCCAGGCTGAACTCCACCCAGCTGCCGCGATACGGAATGACGCGGGCCGAAAACAACTTCTTGCCGTTGGGGTGAATTTCTTCATCGAAGAACACGCCCGGCGAGCGGTGGAGCTGGCTGACGATGACGCGCTCGGCGCCGTTGATGATAAACGTGCCCCATTCGGTGATGAGCGGCAGTTCGCCCAGATACACATCCTGTTCGATGATGTCCTTGACTGCCTTCTGCTCTCCTTCACCCTGACGGGAGATCAGGCGCATGGTCACTTTGAGCGGCGCGGCAAAGGTCATGTTGCGCTCGCGGCATTCGTCGATGCTGTAGCGGGTCGGGCCGAGATGGAAACTGACGTACTCGAGAGAGTAGTTCTCGTGGATGTCGGTAACCGGAAAGATCTCCGTGAAGATCTGCTGCAGACCCTTCAGCGCGCGCTTGTGCGGAGGCACGTTGGCCTGGAGGAACTCCTCGTATGACTTGAGCTGGACCTCCAGGAAATTCGGCATCTCGGTCGCGTCCGGAATGGACGCGTAAGTGAATCTGACCGGCGATACCTTCTGATTGGGCCAAAGGAGTACCCTCCTACAAAGAAAGAACACCCACGGCACAGCGACTCTGCCGCGGGAGCGACTCCGCCACACAATTGATAATTTATGACGTCTGGTGATCCTGTCATCTATTTCATTGTCTCCCCAGCATCGTCGCTGATGGGGAGCCGATTCGTGCAGTCAATCACACCAATATCAAAGAACGACAACGGGAATTGAAAGACACTCCTCGCACTAGACATGCTTAACCGGCCGGGAAGTCCAATGGTTCCCGGCCGGGCAGCGAAGTCGGAACTTACTTGATTTCGACGGTGCGCCGACTTCTTCAAGCTTCGCCTTGGCGGCGTCGGCCTCTTCCTTGGAGATGCCTTCTTTCACCTTGGCCGGGGCGCTTCAACCAGGTCCTTGGCTTCCTTCAGACCGAGGCTGGTCAGCTCGCGCACGACCTTGATCACCTGGATCTTCTTGTCGCCGGCAGCCGGTCAGCATGACGGCAAATTCGGTCTGCTCTTCGGCCGGGGCGGCGGCGGCACCGCCACCGGGCATCATCCCGGCATCATCGCCATCGGAGCGGCGGCCGTCACGCCAAACTTGTCCTGGATGGCCTTGGACAAGTCGGCCAGATCCATCGCGCTCAACCCGGCGATCTTGTCAACAATTTCGTTAATTGCTACGTTAGACACGGTACTAACCTCTCTACTATATTGTTCAGCTTACACTTTCGTCGTTTCTATCGGGGCGGCTTCCAGCCCAAACGGTGAGACGAACCGTTTAGAAGCATGGGCCGGGAGAGCCGCTATCATCGTCTCTCTTATTCCTCACTGGCCGCTCCCTTTCGCTTCTCCGCCAGGGCATCGACGGTCCGACCAGCTCGGCTGAAGAAGCCGTCGACGCGTGCTGACACAGCTGCTGGAGCGGAGCCTCGACAGCTGCCGACGACATCGACAGGAGCACTTCGCGCGACGGCAGATCGGCCAGCCGACCGATGGCGTCCGGACCATGGATCTGCTCGTCTGACGACGAACGCTTTGATCCGAGGAAGCTGCTTTTCCTTGAACGAATCGTTCAGGATTTTGGCGGCGACCGGCGGATCGTTGAGCGCAAACGCGACCGCAGTCGGACCCTTGAAGTACTTCTCGAGGCCCGGTCGTGCCGGCTTCGTTGGCCGCTCGGTCTGAGCAGCGTGTTTTTGGCGACCATGTAGCGGACATTCCTCTTGCGCAGATTGCGTGCGCAGCACGGTGATGTCGGCGACATTCAGACCCTGATAGTCGGTGACGAAGAAGGACTCGGCCTGCTCGAAGAGCTCCTTCATCTCGGCGACGGCTTCTACTTTTTCCGGTTTCGGCATGTACTCTCTCCTCCCTGGCTTACTTCTTCGAGCTCAGCGATCAGCTCGTCGTGATCGAGCTTGATGCCCGGGCTCATCGTCGAACAGATCGACGCCGACGAGCAGATACGGCCCCTTGGCCGTCGCCGGCTTGGCGCGCATGATGGCGTCGATGAATGCATTGACATTTTCGACTATCTGCTGCTTCTCCGAACGACAATCTTGCCGACCGACACGGCGATATTGGCCTGCTTGTCGATGCGGAATTCGATTCGGCCGCCCTTCAGTTCCTTGACCGTTTGTGGAGACGTCCATCGTCACCGTGCCGGTCTTCGGATTCGGCATAAGACCGCGCGGGCCGAGAATCTTACCCAACTGCCCGAGCACGCGCATCATGTCCGGGGTGGCGACCGCCACATCGAAATCGGTCCAGCCCCCTTTGACTTTTTCGGCCAGATCTTCGGCCCCGACAAAATCGGCGCCGGCATCGCGGGCCTCCTGGCGCCTTGTCACCCTGGCGCAAAGACCGCCACCCGGACCGACTTACCGGTGCCGTGCGGCAGCGCCACCGTTCCACGAACCATCTGGTCGGCGTGCTTGGGTTCACCCCGAGACGCACGGCCACTTCGACCGATTCGTCGAACTTGGCGTAGTGGTTTTCTTTGAGGAGCTTCACCGCCTCCGTGCAGCGGGTACCGTTTGCGCCGGTCGACCTTCTCGCGAAAAGCCTGATACTTCTTCGAATGTTTCATACACTCCTATTCTCCCTGGTCGCGGCGACATGCCGTCCAGGTGCTAACGAATAGCGCTGTAGGCCGTTATCTATGACTTCGATACCCATCGAGCGGGCGGTTCCCTCGACCATCGACATCGCCGCCTCGAGCGACGCTGCATTCAGATCATCCATCTTTAGTTGCTGCGATCTCCTTGCACCTGATCGTTGGTCACCCGTCCGACCTTGTCCTTGTTCGGGACCTTCGAGCCGCTTTGGATCTTGGCCGCCTTCTTGAGCAGCGTCGACGCCGGCGGCGTCTTGGTGATAAACGTAAACGACTTGTCGGTGTACACGGTGATGATCACCGGAGTCAGACATGCCGCTGCCGCCCTGCGTGCGGGCGTTAAACGCCTTGCAGAACTCCATGATATTCACGCCGCGCTGACCGAGCGCCGGACCGACCGGCGGAGCCGGATTGGCCTGACCGGCGGGAATCTGAAGCTTGACGTAATGCTGTGATCTTTCTTTGCCACGTTGCTCTATTCTCCAATCAAATGTAATACTTCACTTAGCTCTTCGGCTTTGACCAGCTCCACCTGGAGGAAATCAAGCTCGACCGGCGTCGGACGACCGAAGATCGAAACCATCACTTTGACCTTTCGACGTTCCATATTCACTTCGCTGACGGTGCCGGAGAAATCCATAAACGGACCGTCGTTCACCTTCACCGGATCGCCGGCCTGGAACGGAATTTCGGAGACTTCTTCGGTGCGGCTGCGGTCGATCTGCCCGACAATGCGCTCGACTTCTTCCTCGCGCAGCGGCTGCGGCTTGCCGCCGGCGCCGACGAAATTGGTGATTCCCGGCGTGTTGACGACCAGGTTCTGCGTCTCCTTGTCGAGGTCCATCTCGATAAGGATGTAGCTGGGCAGGAACTTCTTGGTCGAAGTCGCCCGCTTCCCCTGCTTCATCTCCGTCACCTGTTCGGTCGGAATCAGAATCTGACCGAACTTCTCCTGCAGCCCGGCATTGACAATAGCCGACTCCAGATACCGTCTTGGCCTTCTGTTCGTGACCCGAATAGGTGTGTGCGACGTACCAGCGCAAGCGTCACTGCTTATCCCCCCTGACCCGCCGCCAAAGATGATCGTGACACGCCGCAGACGAGGATGCGATCGACGATCCCGATAAAGACCGCCACAATCAAGTGACACGACGATCGTGACGATGTCGAACCGATCAGCTCGTCCCTGCGTCGGCCAGGTCATCTTGCGAAGCTCGGCGATCGTCTCTTTCAAGTACTTCTTTATCTTTTCCTGCACCGGGCACCTTTATCATTTGGCAGGCCAGGAGGGACTCGAACCCCCAACATCCGGTTTTGGAGACCGGCGCTCTACCATTGGAGCTACTGGCCTATAGTTGGCTTACCGGGTCTCCTTGTGCATCGTATGCTTGTTGCAGAACGGACAATACTTGCGTGTACTCCACCCGGTCCGGATGCAGACGTTTGTTCTTCATCGTATCGTAATTGCGGCGCTTACATTCACCGCAGGCCAGTGTAATTCTATCTCTGGGCATTATCCACCATCAAGCCAAAAACGTTTATTCCACAATTTCGCGCGATGACGCCGGCGCCGACCGTGCGGCCACCCTCGCGAATCGCAAAGCGTAATTCCTTCTCCATCGCGATCGGCGTGATCAACTCGATCTCCATCGTCACGTTGTCACCCGGCATCACCATCTCCACCCCCGCCGGCAACTGCGCCACCCCCGTCACGTCCGTCGTCCGAAAATAAAACTGCGGACGATACCCGTTGAAGAACGGCGTGTGACGACCACCCTCTTCCTTCGTCAATATGTACACTTCCGCCTTGAACTTCTTGTGCGGCGTCACCGATCCCGGCGTCGCCAACACCATCCCCCGCTCCAGATCGTCCTTCTCCACCCCGCGAAGCAGCAAACCCACGTTGTCACCCGCCTGCGCCTGATCCAGCAGCTTCCGGAACATCTCCACCCCCGTCACCACCGTCTTGCGCGTGTCGCGAATACCGACCACTTCCACTTCCTCACCCGACTTGATCACCCCGCGCTCCACACGACCCGTACCCACCGTCCCGCGACCCGTGATCGAAAACACATCCTCCACCGGCATCAAAAACGGCTTGTCCGTCTCCCGCTTCGGCGACGGGATGTACGTGTCGCACGCCGCCACCAGATCGATAATCGCACTTGAACGCCGGATCATCCATCTTGATCGCCGGATTCAACCCCGCCGACATCGCCTGCAACGCCGATCCCCGAATCACCGGGATGTCGTCGCCCGGAAACTTGTAGGTCGTCAACAAATCGCGCACTTCCAAGCTCCACCAGATCCAGCAACTCCGGATCGTCCACCATATCCACTTTATTCATGAACACGATGATGTACGGCACCCCCACCTGACGCGCCAACAAAATGTGCTCCCGCGTCTGCGGCATCGGACCGTCCGACGCCGACACCACCACGATCGCCCCGTCCATCTGCGCCGCTCCCGTGATCATGTTCTTCACATAATCCGCGTGACCCGGACAGTCCACGTGCGCATAGTGACGATTATCCGACTCGTACTCCACGTGCGCCGTCGCGATCGTGATCCCACGCTCCCGCTCTTCCGGAGCGTTGTCAATCGAATCAAACGTCCGCACCGCCCCGTCATGCTTGCGCGACATCACCATCGTGATCGCCGCCGTCAACGTCGTCTTCCCATGGTCCACGTGACCAATCGTTCCCACGTTTACGTGCGGCTTCTTCCGTACAAATTTCTCCTTCGCCATCGCGACCTCGACTCCTCTAAAAAATCATAAGCCCAGAACCAGGATCGAACTGGTGACCTCATCCTTACCAAGGATGTGCTCTACCAACTGAGCTATCTGGGCAGTCTAAATTTCTTGCGGCGTAAGTCACCGACAAAAAAAGACATA
Source organism: uncultured candidate division Zixibacteria bacterium (assembly GCA_963806185.1). Taxonomy (GTDB): domain Bacteria; phylum Zixibacteria; class MSB-5A5; order GN15; family FEB-12; genus CAWDXE01. The sequence continues at coordinate 310,375 of CAWDXE010000004.1, read as the reverse complement.
CCACGCCCGTTAGGCGAGCCCTAAATATATCGGCGACCAAATCACTGTCAAGTCGAATCTTACAGGATTTTCCCCAATCTGCGGCGAGCCGCCCCGAGCGCCATTCGAGGCAAGGAGACAGGTTATTAATTGTAGGGGGCAGGAAATGATCCCTTCAACGCGTCATTCCGCCTAAGCTCCCCAGTTATAGGCGATTAGACAGGAGCAACGGATTGGCTTTCAGTGAATCGAGTGGTGGTACATTCCACGCAACTCGTTCGGAATCAGTGGTTAACGTGTCATAGGGGCAGATGAGTGGCCAGCCGGTGGCGCTGAGGGTGTATTGTGTGCCGTATTTCTGAGGCTGCCCCGCCGCCACCAAGTATCGATCCAAGCAGATTGCCGCCAAGAGCTTCCCGTTCTGATGACCATGCTCGGCGCATTCGATCGCCAACTGCCGGGCCAGCAGAAAACGGTCGGCATCAGGAGTAAGATCACCGGCCTGAATCAAGTAGGCCGCACGGTAGAGATCGGCAGGCTCAACAATCAGCGCCTGAGCCAAAAACTTGTAGACGCGCAGGCGAAGCTGTCGAGCATAGGCGTTGATCTGACTGGTATCAGTAGGACGGTCATGTATATAACTGGTCAGGTCATTCAACGCAGACGTCAGTTCCGCCGTGACCGGCGAGTCCTTCTTGGTGATCTTCTCCGTTTTGCGCTGAATACACCCGATCGAGCAGAGAAGGGCGGTGAGGATGAAAGCGACGAACAGACGGTAGTGCATGTTCTATACGATCCGTGAAAATGAAAAGCGGGAGACGGGACTCGAACCCGCGACCAACAGCTTGGAAGGCTGTGACTCTACCAACTGAGTTACTCCCGCGCGCGGTGACATACTATTTTATCCGTTCCAGTGGGGCAAGTTCTTTTTCGGCAATCAAGAGCCGGGACGAAGTCCCCAATTCAGTTTGTTTCGCAGCACCTTGAAGAAAGTGCCGTCGGGCAGCTCGACAAAGCGCGTCCGAAATTCAGCACGGCGGACCGAGACCTTCTCCCCGTTCTGCACGGGCACCATGATTTGTCCGTCAAGGGTGAGGTTTGCTTCGCGCCCCTTGGACTGTATAATAACCTCCAGCAGATCATTGGCTGAGAGGATCATCGGCCGGGTCGTGAGCGAGAAGGGAGCAATCGGCGACGCAATGATGGCTTCGATGCTCGGGTGCAGGATGGGTCCCCCGACCGCCAGATTGTAGGCCGTTGATCCGGTGGGGGTGGCAATAACGAGTCCGTCGGCGACATAGGTGACGACGTCCTCCCCATTGACCGACATGGTGATATCGAGCACCCGGCTGATATCTCCGTTATTGATGACGACGTCATTCAGCGCATACGGCGTCTTCAATCGCGACTTATCTTTCCCCACCTGGGCACGAAGAAGCATACGTTCCTGAAGGGTGTGTCGGCCGGCCACGATAGTCTCCAACGCCGACTCCAGTTCGACCGGAGTCTGCTGGGTCAGGAAGCCAAGCGAGCCCAGATTGATCCCGAGAATGGGTGTGCCAGTAGAACCGACCGCTCGCGCCGTAGCCAGCATTGTCCCGTCACCGCCCATGGAGATCATGACGTCGACTTTGGCGGCAATTTTGTCGCGCGAAAGGTACTTGCCCGAGGTGCCAATTACCGGCCGGACCTCGTCGCAGAGGATCATGGCATGACCGTGCTTCTTCCCCCAGTGGAGACAGGACTGAATGGCGTTCAAGGCGCCGGGTCGCTGCAGGTTTACTACCAATCCGAATTTCATAGCTAGGTGATCTCCCAAGGCGAAAGTAGGGAATGCAAATCCGGTTGGCAAGTTACCATTAAACAGCGTATGCTGATTTCTCGGTTCTGGAACGACGTAACGATTCGGCAGTATACGGTAGGAACATGGATACTCGTTTCTCGCGCTCTCATCATGCGGCCGCTTGCCGGGCAATCAACCTGACCATTCTTGTCGCCCTCCTGCTCCTGGGCATCGGTATCTCAGCCACGGCACAGAAACTTGTCTGCGCCGGGTGCGGCAAACCGATTACCACTGGTAATTGGGTGACCGCCGAAGGCAAAACGTACCACCCGGAGCACTTTTCGTGCGCCCACTGCCGGAAAGCGATCGGCCGACAGGAGTACTTCACCAAAGACGGCAAGATATACGACCGCACCTGCTACGAGGAGCTTTACTCCCTGCGTTGCGATTTCTGCGGCGGGAAATTGAACGGCACCTTCACGAAGTACGAAGGAAAGCAATATCACGATTCATGCTACACCGAGCACATTGCGTCCCGCTGCGGCGTATGCGGCAAAGTACTCGACGGGCCATTCGTCATTTATGAGGGGCAGAAGTATCACGAATCATGTTATCAGACCGACGTGGCGGTGAAGTGCGCATATTGCGGCGGGTTCATCGAAGGCCACTACCTCAAGGATTACTGGGGGAACAGCTACCACGACGCCCACAAGGGGAAAGCCAAGGAGTGCGATTTCTGCCAGCGACTGATCACGCCGGAGTTGAACGTCGGCAGCCGCACGTGGAAGGACGGTCGGATTCTCTGCGGCATATGTGCCCCCGGCGCCATAACTGAATCGGAAGCGGCTGAATCGCTGCTGATAGTGGCGGCGGTGAAACTCCGCTTCCTGGGCATCGATGTGGACCCCTCCTCGGTTCGCGTAATCCTGGTGGATCAGGCCGAATTGGCCAGCATCACAAGGTCCGATGAAAAGACCGTCAAAGGTTTTACCGATTACCGGGAATCCACAGCTCTTTTCGGGCTGGTCAAGAACCGAAAGATGAATATTTACCTGCTGTACGGCATGCCGCGCCTGCAAATGCTCAGCGCGGTTACGCATGAACTGATGCACGTATGGCAATTCCTCAACGCACCGCTGCATAACGACAAGGCGCTATGCGAAGGGAGCTGCAACTACGCCACGTACCTGGTGCTGCGCGAGATGTCGAACATCGAAGCCAAATACCTCACCGACAAGATGGAAGACGATCCCGACCCGTACTACGGCGTCGGCTATCGAAAGGTGAAAGCGTACGTAGAGCAGAATGGTCAATCGGCGTGGTTGAGTTACTTGAAATCAAACACGACACCGCCGTGGCAGTGAATCCGGCAGCCGGCTGTTATCCGACGTTTCTGAGGAAATCTTTTCGGCGGATGCCGGCGCCGTTCCGCCGCAGGTTGAGGCGATGGAGGAATCCGCCAGTCGTCTTCGACTGCTCGGTCACAAAGCTCTCGATACTTGCCGCCACACCGAGTCCATCCAGGCCTACCTCGCACAGCAAGTCAGCCCGATCACCATGGGTGACAAACCGGTCCGGAATGCCCAGCGCCTTGAACTTTCCCGTGAAGCCCGTGGACAGCAGGTACTCGGCAATAGCCTGTCCGAAGCCGCCACGCAATTGCGCCTCTTCGACCGTGAAGATAATGCGGGCAGACTTCGCGATGGATGTGAGCATTTCCATATCAAACGGTTTAATGAATCGGGCGTTGACCACACTGATATCAATACTCTTCCCTGACAACTTCTGGGTCGCCTCCAGTGCACTCAGGACCATCGTTCCCACCGCCAGCACGACGACCTCGTCGGGATCGGTCATCCATTCCCACGTTCCCCACGCGATCGGTTCTATCTCAGCGGATACCGGGGTGGGAGTGTTATCGCGCGGATAGCGAATGGCCACGAGGCCGGCCAGGTCGTGGTCGACGGTATGATGCAGCATGGACCGCAGTTCGTCCCCGTCTTTGGGCGCGGCGAGCGTCACATTTGGCACAGTCGACAAGTAGGCGATGTCAAACACACCGTGATGAGTCGGACCATCGTTGCCCACCAAACCGGCGCGGTCCATACAAATAGTAACCGGCAGGTTCTGAATGGCCATGTCGTGAATGACCTGATCGTAGGCACGCTGCATGAAGGTCGAGTAGACGGTCAGGTAGGGCTTGGCCTTTTCTGCGGCCATGGCAGCCGAGAAACAAGCCGCATGGGCTTCAGCAATGCCGACGTCGTAAAACCGTTCCGGGAACCGCTGCGCAAATTCATCGAGACCGGTCCCCTGCGACATGGCGGCGGTGATGGCGATGACGCGCTCATTCTTCTGCGCCAGCTCAATCATCGTTTCGCCGAAAATCTTCGTGTAGGCCGGGTAGCCGCCTGACGGCTTCATCCCCTTGCCGGTCACTTTATCGAACTTGCCCACGCCGTGGTATGAAAACGCGTCGGACTCAGAGAATTCGTACCCCTTGCCCTTGATTGTTGCCACGTGCAGAAGCTTGGGGCCGGGAATGGACTTGATATCGCGGAGCGTCTTGATCAATAACGGCAGGTCGTGGCCGTCGATGGGGCCAAAGTAGCGAAATCCGAGCCGCTCGAACAGCATACCAGGGACCAGAAATCCTTTGATCGAATTTTCCAGTGCATGGATGGTCTCGCGAATCTTGTCACGGCGCTTGAATTTTCCGGTCAGTTCCCAGACCTCGTTGCGCAGCTTCTGGAATTTCTCGTCAGCCATGATGCCCGTCAGGTATTTGGATATGGCACCGACATTTCGCGATATTGACCAGGTATTGTCGTTGAGAATGACGAGCATGTTCTGCTTGAGCGAGCCGGCGTTATTCATCCCTTCAAACGCCAACCCGCCGGTCATGGCACCGTCGCCAATAACGGCCACCACTCTGTAATCGTCCTTGTGCAAATCACGGGCACAGGCAAAACCCAGGGCGGCGGAGATCGATGTTGACGCGTGCCCGGCGCCGAAGTGATCGTATGCTGATTCCTCGCGCTTGGCGTATCCTGACAAACCTTTGTATTGGCGAAGAGTCGTCATCTTGTCGCGGCGACCGGTGAGAATCTTGTGGCTGTAGGTCTGGTGGCTGACGTCCCAGATGATCTTGTCTTTGGGAGCATCAAACACGAAATGGAGGGCGACCGTAAGTTCGACCGCTCCCAGATTCGATGCAAGGTGTCCGCCATTATCGGCGACTGCCGTCACAATCTCACTGCGCAGTTCACCGACCAATTCAATCAACTGATCGGGGGTCAATCGCTTGAGATCTGCAGGGCACTTTATGGAGTCAAGTAAGGCCATCTGTCTTGTCGCCGTCATCTTTCTCGTTGCCCAATAAACCGGGCCATGTACTTAAGCACGTTGTCGTCGTAAGCATCAAAGCAGTTCAACGCTTCGTCGATAAGCCGTGACGCATCTTCCCGCGCCTTCTTCATACCCACTACACCCGGGTAGGTTGCCTTCTGATTCTTGCTGTCCGAACCAATCTCCTTACCCAGTTTTTCCTGGTCGCCCTCGACATCCAGTACATCATCGATAATCTGGAAGGCGAGGCCGATCTTCTCACCATAGGTCGTGAGGTGGGCCAGCTTCGGCGCATCCGCACCTGCCAGGATCGCTCCTATCCGCACACTTCCGCGAATCAAAGCTCCGGTCTTACGGGTGTGTATAAAGATAACATCTTCGCGGCTAACCGGTTTCCCTTCGGCCTCAACATCGGCAATCTGCCCACCGATCATGCCGGACGTACCGACCGCGTCAGCCAGCTCCATTACACATTCGGTCCGGCCGGTTCGGGCCATCAGTTGGAAAGCGACCACATGTAAGGCGTCGCCGGCCAGCACGGCAATTGCCTCGCCGAACTTCTTGTGGCAAGTGGGGATTCCGCGACGAAGATCATCGTCGTCCATGCACGGCAAATCATCGTGAATAAGCGAGTACGTATGAACAATCTCCAGCCCGGCCATCGCAAAGTGAATCGGGTCGTCGGTTGAGCACGCCTTTCCACCACAGTACTCGTACGACGCCAGAGCCAGACTTGGACGCAACCTCTTCCCTCCCGCGAGAACGGAATACCGCATGGCTTCGTGCAGCAGTTGGGGATGAGTCTGCGGGGACGGCAGGTAGCGATCCAGAAGGCTTTCAGTCAGTTGACGAGTGCTTTGGAAGAACACCTGGCCGTCGAGCGCTGGCGCCGGCATCAGTCTGACTCCTCCCGTTCACCGAAATCCATCTCGGAGAGGACGCCGTTCTTTTCGGTGATGACTTTTATCTTGGCCTCGGCTTCAGAGAGTTTCTTATCGCAGAACTGGGCGATCTCCAGTCCCTCCGAATACAGCTTGATGGCCTCTTCGAGGCTGGTTTCCCCCGCCTCCAACAGGCCGGTTATTTCTTCCAGTCGGGCCACAGCGGACTCATAGTCCTTATACGATTTCTGCCCGGCGGTGGATGTACTGGCTGTCATAGTTACTCTTCCGTCTTTTCGACTCGTGATATGATTCGGCCGTCTTCGACAATAGTCTCCAGGCGGTCGCCTTCCTTAACATGTCCCCGGGAGCGAATGACCCGTCGATCCTCGTAACTCCGTGTCACCGAATAGCCACGCGCCAGAACCTGCAACGGCGACAGCGACTCCAAGCGGGCCAAAACTAAAGATAGCCGGTTTTTGTGCTGGTCAAAACGGTTTTTTCCCGCCGCTTCCAGCACCCTAAGCTCCATGTCGAGGCTCTGCCGGCGTTGGTTGACGAAATCCATGGGGCGCACATACACCGGGCGGCGGAGCAGACTCGTCAAATCCTGCCGTGCTTGCCGAACCAGCGCATTCAGAGAGGCTGTCTGGTCGGCTACAATACTCTTTAGCGTGAGCTGAAACTCATCCCGGGACCAAACCGCCAGTTCGGCAGCCGCCGACGGGGTGGGCGCACGAAGATCGGCGGCATAGTCGGCCAGCGTAGTGTCGATCTCATGTCCGACCGCTGAGATAATCGGGATTCTGGATCCCACGATCGCACGCACCGTGATCTCGGTGTTGAACGGCCAGAGGTCCTCCATTGAACCTCCGCCCCTCCCGACAATGAGGAGATCGATGTCGTTTCGGGAATTGAAGTAGGCAATGCCGGCGGCAATCGTCTTCTCGGCGCCATCACCCTGAACCTGCGCCGGATACAGGATGAGCTGTACCGTGTGATTACGTCGCTGTGCGATTTGCATGATGTCCCGCACGGCCGCTCCAGTGGGCGAGGTAACTACGCCGATGCGCAGCGGATATAACGGCAGCGGCTTCTTCCGCTCGTCGTCGAACAGTCCTTCCTTGCTGAGCCGCTCAAACAACTGACGAAAGGCCAGTTCCAGCGGTCCTACTCCGACCGGCACCAGTTTGCGGCAATTGAGCTGGTAGGAACCCTGCTTTTCATACACCGAGATGTCGCCGAACGCGAGCAACTTCTGGCCGTTCTCCGGCTCGAATTTCAGGTACGTCCCCTGGGACCGCCAAACCGTGCAGCGGATTGTCGCGTTGTCGTCTTTGAGATCGAAATACCGATGTCCGGAGGTATGCAGCTTATAATTGGATACCTCCCCCTCGACCCAGACTCCCTGAAAGGATTCCTCCAGCCGGGACTTGATCATGCGGGTGATGGCACTGACGGTATACGGTTTGGGGATATCAGCCATGCCCCAAGATACGTCGGGCGGTTTGCGCAAGGCAATCAACACTTTCGCTTTTCACTGGCATGAATCAGGCACCAACCGTAAAATACCGGTATGACTTCCCCAAAAATGAAAATTGTGACGCGGCGCGACTTTCTCAAGACCGCCTCGCTTGCGACAGCGGGTGTGATCGCCGCGCCTTACTTGTCTCTGGGTGGATATTCGGTCAGCGATCCGCTGACGCGTCCACTCGGGCGCACCGGTTTTCAGGCGACAACGCTCGGACTGGGCGGCCAGGGCTCACTTCAATGGACGCCACAAGAGGCGCAACCGGTGGAGATCATCCTCAAGGCGCTCGAGCTCGGCGTGAATTACATCGACACGTCCAATATCTACGGCAAGAGCCAGGCGCATTTTGGTGAAGCCTTTCGTCGGATCAACGTCGTTCCCGGTTTGCCGGGGTATGACGAACGGCGCAGAAACGGCCTGTTTGTGGCGACCAAGTCGATGATCCGTCACGCCAAGGGAACACGCGTCGCCGGTGTGGCCCATTCGTCAAGCGGCGGTCCGCAGGCGACCGCCGTGAGCGATGTCAAACGGTCGTTATCGCTGATGTTCGGCGACGGTCAGGGTGGGTATCCGGCCGGGGCATATCTCGATTGCGTGCAGGTGCATTCGCTCGATAAACATATCGAGGTGGAGGCAATATATCAGGGGCTCGAAAACCCTGACCCCAAAGATGAGCAGATCGGCGCCCTCGCTGGACTGCTCGACTTTCGTGATGGCACAAACAGAACCGGGCTCAATCCCAGGGAAGAGAAGCTCATCCGGCATATCGGGCTCACCGGCCACTGGTCGTCGCCGGTACTCATGGATTGCATTCAGCGGGACAGCCAGGGAGTTTTCGACACGCTGCTGGTGGCGGTCAATGCCAATGATCGCCTCTATCTCAATCATCAATACAATGTCGTTCCTGTGGCGGCGGCCAAGGGGATCGGCGTGATCGGAATGAAGGTTTTCTCCAACGGCGCCATGTATGAGCGCCCGGCGAACTGGTCCGAGGCGGAATTCGGAGTGGTGAAACACACCGGCACGCGAACTATGCCGGCGGAGGCGTTGATCGAGTATACGCTGACTACCCCCGGAGTGGACATATGCATTGTGGGGATAGGCAAGATCGACACCGATCCGAAGCGGTGCCAGCTCGAATACGATTTGCGGGCAGCACAGATTGATATGCCGTCGAGTGATTACCGCCGTCTTGAAATCGAAAACCTCGCTCATGAGGTCAAGCAGGGGCGCACGAACTATTTTCAGGTACCGCGCAATCAGATGATTGGGCCAAAAGGCCTGAAAGTGGTGCAGGTACGCGAGGGAAACAGACGGCGCGTTTCGCTGAACTGGCAAACAGCGATCGCGGGTGATCAGCCGCTGAAGCGATATGAAATCCTGGTCGATGGGCGCATGCATGCGTCAACGCCTCATTCGCCGCAGACAGATTTGGCGGGGTTCAGGTACGAGGATATGCGCGACGATCACGAGGCGCACACATACATGGTGGCGGCGATCGATAACGCGGGCAGACACGCCGAGTCGGAAGAGGTGTTTGTTGAGGCTACGCTGTAGGGGGCGGCTGAGAAACTGAATCAGCCGACGGGGAAATCGAGCCGCCAAGATGCGCCAGGACTCTCGCGGCGAGGTTCGCAGTAATCCCCTTCACTTTCACCAGATCTTCCGGTTTCGCCTGACGAATCCGCTCCACTGAGCCAAATTCCTTCAAGAGTGCAAACCGCTTCGCCGGTCCCACACCGGGAATCGAATCGAGTTCCGACTGAATGGTCCGCTTGGTGCGAACCTTGCGATTGTACTCGATGGCAAACCGGTGAGCTTCGTCGCGAACCCGTTTGAGCAACATCAACCCGGGTGAAGCTTTGGGAATCGAAATCGGATCGGACAGCCCCGGCAAATAGACTTCCTCAAGTCGCTTGGCGAGAGAGATGATTTGTTGTTTTTCAAAGCCAAGACTCAGCAACTCCGCCTGGGCGGCGGACAACTGACCCTTGCCCCCGTCGACCACCACCAAGTAGGGCGGTTCCTTGCTCTCTTCTTTCAGTCGAAAGAAGTACCGCCCGACAATTTCGCGCATCATCGTGAAATCATCCTGGCCAATCACGCCTTTGATTTTGAAATGCCGATACTCCCCCTTCTTCGGCTTTCCGTTCTCGAAATAGACGCACGACCCAACACTGTCGGTCTCCCCCGTGTTCGAGATGTCAAAGCAGACCATGGTGCGGGGCGATTCGGGGAGGTGCAGTTCATCTTTCAGTGAGGTGACCATTTTGCTGGTGCGGTCGGACTGCATCTTCTTCTGAATGAGCAGCTCGTCGAGCACATGCCGAGCGTTGGTATTGGCCAGATCAACCAGCGCCCATTTCTCGCCGATCCGGGGTGTAACCAGCCGGATTCTGGCGCCGTGCAGTTTGCGGAGCATTTCCTCGGTCAGTTTCGGTTCCGGCAACTCGCGCGGGAGGAGAATCTCCGACGGAAGGTTTGGCTGGTGGTTGTAGTATTGCGCGATGAATCCCTCGAGCACTTGCTCGTCTGGGTCTTCAACTTCCGCATGCAGCCGGAATTCCTGGCGACCCAGCAGCACACCGTCACGCACCTGCATAACCACGGCGATGACTTCGGTGCCTTCGCGAGCCAGCGCTACAATGTCCCGGTCGACCAGCTCGCCGATATCGACGTTCTGCTTGACCATCGCCGTGCGCAGGGCCTCAATCTGGTCGCGGGCGAATTTGGCCTCCTCGAAATTCATCTCCTCCGAGGCGGCTTTCATGCGGATAGTGAGCCGTTCGATCAACTGTTTCGACTGCCCCTTGAGCGCCATCATGAGCGACTTCACCAGCTCGCCGTATTCCTCCTGCGACTGGAATCCAGCACAAGGTCCCCCGCACCGTTTAATGTGATAGTCGAGACAGACCTGGTACGGCTTCCCGCTTGGCGATGGTATAGCAAGATTGCAGGTGCGAATGGTGAACAAGCGAGTGAGAAAGCCGACTGCCTGACGCATGGACTTGGCCGACGTATAGGGGCCGAAATAGGTAGCGCCGTCCTTTTCCAGACGGCGTACGATCAAGACGCGCGGAAAGGCCTCATTGGTGGTGACTTTCACATAGGGGAAGTGCTTATCATCCTTGAGCTGGATATTGTAGCGTGGCTTGTATTCATGAATCAGATTGGCTTCGAGAATAAATGACTCGATTTCGTTGTTCGTGACAAGCGTGTCAAAATCGGCAATCTGTGGAACGAGGCGGGCGGTTTTGGCGTCGCGGTGCGAATTCGAGAAGTAGCTTCGCACTCGATTTTTGAGTGATTTCGCCTTGCCGATGTAGAGGATTTTCCCGGAGACGTTTTTGAAGATGTAGCAACCGGGTGAATCCGGGAGAGTTTTCAGCTTAGTCTCGAGGTCAGCCATCCGCGCGTCCATATCCAGTCCTAACGCGTTTCTCCCGATCCGGGTTCACGGTATTCACTCCGAGTATGCGGCGCGCGCCGACAAACCGTTTAACCCAGTAATTCTCGTTGAGGGAGCTGATGATCACTCCGTATGAGTCGGTAGCGTGCATGAACTGGTTGGCGCCGATGTAGATGCCGACGTGGGACACTTTGTCGCGTTCCGTTATGAAAAATACAAGATCACCAAATTCAAGGGTGCGCCGAGGGGCTTCTACGCCAACGGCAAATTGCTCGGCTGCGGTGCGCGGAAGGCTGGTCTGGTTGAACTCACGAAAGACCTGCTGGGTAAAGAGGGAGCAGTCGACCCCGTCGATGAATTTTGACGTACCCTTGTAGGGTTTGCCGAGGTACATCTGCATGATCATCCCCAACTTGAGGACGTCGTTGGTTTTGAAACTCGCCTGTTCGTCGGCAAGCGGTTTGGCGCTCGGCGCTCCCCCGGCCCCATAGCGCGGATACGGCGTACAGCCGAATAGTGACGCGGTCAAAATGACGCTTATGAATAGCTTCATGCGGCCAACTGCGGGTAGCTCATGCCAAATCGTTTCCGGTAATATAGCCGGGCTGCAAAAACAAGAACAACAAGAAATCCGAGATACTCCGGGTAGAACCACCCCGCCAGCAACGCAAGAGCGAGAATCGGCGCTTTGATCGCCAGCATGAGCCAGGCTCGTCTCGACACGACCAGCGCAACCAGACTTAACGCGGCGGCGATGAAGGCAATCGCCGTCAGAGGCATCCGTCCGTCGGTATAGGCCACACGCGCCGCGAACAGGAACAGAGCTGCAGCCGCGAGCAGCGACGTGTTTTGCCCGAGTCGTACGGAGAGGGTTCCCTTTCCCGTGAGCCGGTCTCCCTCCCTGTCCGGGATAGTCGTCAGGACATAGGTTCCCCCTACCGCAAACAGGAAATAGAAGGGATTATCCCAGCCCAGAAGGCCAGCGTTGTCGATGCGCAGTTCCGGCATGACGGCCATGGCGACCAGAAACCCGTTGCCGTAGGCGTTGACAAACAGACCGCCGAGCATACGATCTTTCCAACGGAACGGATACGCGGAGTACAGGTACATGAGTACAAACAGTTGGATGGCGATCAAGAGCCCGACCGCGGACGTGATTGCGGTCAGACCGATGGCGACCACGGAGCAGACCACAAACGCAGCTCCAAAATGCACTCGTTGGAAAATGCCGAACGGAAGAAAGAAGCACTTCCGATTGATCCGGTCGGATTCGAGATCGGTCACTTGATTGAGGTAGAAACCACCCGCCGCCAGCAGGCTTAAGGCGAAGATCATTGCGCCGTCGCGCCAATCGAAGTGCTGCAAAGCCAGTTGATGGTGGTAGTGCAAGGCGACCAGGAAGATGGACCAGCCGGGGATGTGCAGGAGCGGTCGAGCGGCGAAGAACCAGTCGGCCACGCGCATCACAGGAAGACCACCATGTAAAAATACATAAAGGGTGCCGCAAAGAGGAGCGAGTCAAACCGATCCAGCATGCCGCCATGGCCGGGGATCAGGGCGGAAGAATCCTTGATCCCGAGCGAGCGTTTCCACATCGACTCCACCAGGTCACCGAGTTGACCGCACAGCGAGCAGCCGAGAGCGACAGCGACCAGATCGGTGATCGGGATCGCACTCAAGCGCCAGAACGTCATGAGAATGCCGACAAGTACCGCGCCGATCAGCCCGCCGATGAATCCCTCCACTGTCTTGTTCGGGGAAACTCCCGGAGCCAGTTTGTGCCGGCCCAGCCACGAACCGATACCCATGGCGGCCGTGTCCCCAACCCACAGAACACCAAAGAGGAAGAGCAACCAGTCACCGCCAAGCGAGGAACCCGAAGTAAGGTACTCGGCGCTTTCTCCCACCGCGTAAACGTAGGGATACAGCAGACCGAGATACAAGAGGCCCCACATCAGCCTCGCATGCGAAGCGAATAGCTCGGCCGGCGGTTTCTGACCGATGGCGAATCCCATTCCGGTGATAATGAAGAGAATGACAAACAACGAAACGAAGCTGTCGACGGTGGTGATGGCAATGGCCCAATTGCCAAGAAAGGTGCCGAGAAACAGACCACGGCTGTTGGACAACATGCTCACGAGTATGAACAGCAATCCGATCCAGAACGTCACGGCATTGGGTCGGTGCCCCTCATTGAGGAGGAACTCGGTGGCCGCGATCATCGCCAAAAGCAAGACCAGGCCAAACAGCCAGACCCCCCCCTGATAACAGAGCCAGAGGATGATCGGTATCGCCACGATGGCGACAATGATACGAGTGATGAGATTGCGACTCAGGGCGAATTACCTCTCGGATGATATCTTGCCGAAGCGCCGCTCGCGCCGTTGAAATTCCTGCACCGCTTCGAAGAGCTCGCGGCGGCCGAAATCGGGCCACAGAGTATCGATGACATACAATTCGGTGTAACTGGTTTGCCAGAGCAGGAAATTGGAGATACGCATTTCTCCGGACGTACGGATCAACAGATCCGGGTCGGGAATGTTGGCGGTATACAAAAAGCCGCTGAACAGCTCCTCGTCGATTTCCGACGGATCGATCATTCCCGCCTTTACGGTATTGGCGATCGCTTTGACCGCATCAAGAATCTCGGTCCGCCCTCCGTAGTTGAGCGCCAGGTTGAGGACCAGCCCCTTGTTGTCGCGCGTCCGCTTGACTGCCTCGTTGAGCACCATCCGTCGAGCCATCGGCAGGCCGGCAATCCGTCCGGTCGTGATCAGCTTGACGTCGTTTTCCATCAACTCATCGAGTTGGTCGCGCGTGGTCCGCGATAAGAGCGACATCAGAGCGTTTACTTCCTCGACCGGCCGCTTCCAGTTCTCCACGGAAAACGTATAGAGCGTGACGTATTTGATACTCAGTTCGGACGACGCTTTGACCACTTCCTTGACCGCCTTCACGCCCATTTCGTGGCCGTACGTGCGTGGCATATTGCGCTGAGCGGCCCAGCGGCCGTTTCCATCCATGATAATGGCGACATGCGCAGGTATCCGGTCGGGATGGGACTTGATTGACTCAAGAATCTGATCGGTGGCGACGTTCATAGCGGTGTTCAAGGTATTCTGACCCAGCGTGGTTGGCAAGCCTTTTGGAACCGGGCCGGTACAGAGGCTACCGCTTTATCTCCACGCCGGTTATGCCGGTTTCTACGCGGTAGTACTCATTGGTAAAAATGCCGGCAATCGCCCCCACCTCCCACACGGAATCCGGGAAGACGAAGTTTCCCTGCGGAGCGAAGCGAAACGACCTGGTGAGCCGTTCGTAGTCGCCACGGCTCGGATAGTAGAGGTAAAGCCATCGGGGTTGATAGGTCGTTCGATTAATGATCACCATGCCGGTGGGGAGGGCCGAACCGGACGAATCGGTATCGAATCCTATCGCCAAGTCGGTCCCACCGGTATCATTGGGGTAGAAATTCAGTCGATAGCGGCCTTCAAAAATGTTGGGCCAAGCCAGCTTGACCTTGTTCAGGGGTACCTCTCCCTTGCCGACCACCCGGGCCGAATCCAGCTTGCCCCAACTGTAATAATAGGCGGCTCGCGTTGTGTCCGTTGAGGTTACAAGGCCATGCTTGTTGACGTGCCGGTAGAACGTCGTCGCGTGCAACACGTAGGTTAAGCCGGCTGAATCGGGATGCTGTGCGAGGAAAATGGCCCCGGCCCGATTCCAGTAGTACTCGATCACGCTGGACTGTGGCTGACCGGTTACATCACTCGAACCGAACAAGATGGCAACACCTGCCAGGCAGATTAGGCATGAGCCTAGAAGGGCCAATATTCCCGATCGTTTCATCGTACCACTTATACCGCTAATGATGGACTTTCGCATTACGGTAACATAGGCAGATCGGGGTCGATCTGGCAACTCAGATTACCTTGTTCGAGCAACTTGTAATTAAGAGGTTTCCAATGCAGATAGCGGAAATTCTCAGAGCCAAGGACCGGACCATCCACACAGCCCAGCCGGGTCTCCCGGTCCGGGATGCCATGTCGCTTCTGATCGCCGCCCGGATAAGTTGCTTGCCGGTGGTCAATGATCGCCAGGCGCTGATCGGCATCATCTCCGACAAGGACATCTTTCGGGAGGCCTTTCGCGATCCCCAAGGATTCCAAGCACGACTGGTGGAGGAGCTCATGACCGAAGAGGTGATCGTCGGTCTTGAAGATGACGACGTGGGGTATATCGCTGCGGTGATGACCCAGAATCGGATTCGCCACATTCCCATAGTCCGGGATAACGTACTGGTCGGCCTGGTGTCGATCGGTGACGTGGTCAAGTCGCAGATGAGCGCCATCCATGTCGAAAACCGGTACCTCTGGCAGTACATCAAAGGTCAGTATCCGGGATAACCGCCCGGACCATGCTCAGGGACCGCACCGGGAGATGCCTGAATAGTCCCTGCCGCGACTGTGAATCAGATCACGGGCAGCTTCTGAAAGTGCCGCCCGGGTTAATAAACAGCAGATTTATCATCTGAGTTAAATCGCCAATATCGACAGGCCCGGACGCCGGACCCTCAATGTTCGCCTCATCGTCACACACAAGCGGATCGAAAGTGATAAAAAGGTGGTTAATCAGCGAAGTGAGATCTCCGATGTCGACCGACTGATCGGGAGAGCCGTCGACGTTGCCGACCGTGCCCTGACAGCAACCGGAGGGAACAAAGAGACTCACCTGGCCGGGGACCTCGGCAATGGTGTACTCCACGCAACTGGTAGACAGCGTCGCATCGAATCCGCTGACGGGTCCCACCGATATCGGATTGGGTCCACCCGTGGCGCCCGCCGGGATTTTGAACGTCAATTTGAGAACCGGCCCGGAACCGGGCGGCAGGTCCGGTACAGTGCCATTGCCCGACGAAGTCGTGGTGAAAACGAGCTTCTTGTTGCCCGGATCGAACGCCAGATATCCCTCGCTCTGAAAGGCCTGCGTGCGCGTACCGGTTCGCGAGAGATTGAGCAGAGTCAAATTCAGCGGGCCGGAGAACTCGAGGGGAATGATGAGGGTGCGAACCGGCTGTGTATTGGTGACATTTACATAGACGGTGACGTTGGCGTTGGCGAGGCCAGTGATCGTATCGGCGCTCATGACATTGCCGGCAGAAGTAGCAGTCACCTCGTTCAGTATGAAGAATCGACCATCCAGATTGGACGCCCAGACCTTGCCGTTTGACGCATAGGGGTAGACGCCCCAGGCGCCGTTGAAGTTTGCATTCTCGGTGCCGTAGGTGTCATACCGGGCCAGCAGTTGGGGTGAACTCGGGTTGGTGAGATCATAGGCATAAATTCCGGACTCGTAGTGGGAGAGAAACAGAGTGTTGCCTCGGACGTGCGCGTTGTGGGCCAGCCCACTAGTCCCGAGTACCTGGGAGGTCAACTGAATATTACCCATGTCGGAGATATTCCAGATCTTGACCGTCTTGTTGGCGGTCTCCTCGGTTGTCACCAGATAATGGCGATCGGGAGTCGGCCAACTATTGTGCACGTATCCCCCACTGGGGATGGTGACTCGCGCGAGGAGCCCGGGCGCGGTTTTGTTGGCCATGTTCCATATCGAAAAAGAGTGGTGGGTTCCCTCCGCGGCATAGACCGTGTCGTTAATCGCCGTGATGTCGTGCAAGTCGCCGGTATTGACAAAGGGCAATTCAAGCGGTTGTTCCGGGTCCGCCAAGCTGATGACCCGGAAGCCGTCGTAATTGGATTTGACCGCGTAGAGGTATCCTTTGGCGGTGTCGATAGAGAGGCAGTGGCAGGTAACGTCGTCCAGTGTAGTGTAGGAGCGGACAAACTTGACGCTGTCGGGCAGATACTGCAGGTCGAGGATCATGATTCCCTGACGAGTCCCCGAGCATTCTGACGCGACATAGCAGTAGTGGCGATATGTCTTGATTTCGCGCCAGCGAGTGTTGCCGCAGCCGTTGATCGGGCCGCCGACAACATCGCACACGGCCCGGGTCCGGGTATTGACGAAGGCTATGCCCGTGTCGATGCCCATGATGGCATACTCGTCGCCGTTGGGCGCCAGCCACCCCCAGCAATTGCAGCCGCCAAAAGTGCCGAAATTGTAGATCGTATCCAGACAAAATCCATACACACTGGATGACGCCGCGGACAAGTCTGAAGGTAATGCACTCTGCACGGCCGGCACCAGTGGGGCGTCAATTGAGCCGACATCAGCCGGCCCGGACGTCTCACCCCATGGTGGGACAGCCCAGGAGGACGAACTGATCAAAATGACGAGGCCGATGACCGTCGCTATTCGGCTGAACACGAGTTTGAGCACTGCGCATCTCCCTTTGATATGACAGAGTTGACCGATTCGCATCCTGCGGCGAGGCATGACCACATTCGGACCACACGTGAGGGTACGCCGAATAATATAAAGCGCGGACCAATAATGTCAATCATTGAATTACACTACGCAGTGAGGGAAGGGAAAGCCGAGGGTCGAACGGCAGCGGAGAGTGTTATTCTTCGGCGCGATCGCGCGAAGCGGGGCGCTGACGGCGGAGTTTCTTCAACTCATCCAGGAATTCATCCATGTCCTTGAAGTCACGGTACACGGAGGCAAAGCGGACATATGCCACTTCGTCGACCTCACGCAGATTCTTCATGACCGCCTCACCGATCGTGGCCGATTGAACTTCGCTCAACGAAAGGGAGTGGCAATAGGCTTCGACCTCATCCACCATCGTCTGGATGTGCTCAGGGCTCACCGGACGCTTATTGCAGGCGAGTTTGATTCCAGTGAGCACCTTGTTGCGGTCGAACGGTTCTCGCCGACCGTCGGATTTGAGCACCGTGATACTCCCCTGTTCGACATACTCGTAGGTGGTAAAACGCTCCGAACAGGCGAGGCATTCACGGCGGCGACGGATCGCGCGTCCATCCTGTGACGGACGGCTGTCTACCACCTTGTCTTCCTCATGTCCGCACTTGGGGCATTTCATGATGCGGCCTTCCCCGATTGACGCCGGATTTCAGCCATGGCATCTTCGATCTTCCGGTCGCCGTATTGGAGATTATGGGTGTCGCGCAATTCCCTGGCCCGTTCCAGGTGCCGAATGGCGGCTTCGCCATCTCCGGAGTCGGCGTACACCAGTGCGATATTAAAATAGGCCCTTACTTGATCAATACCGTTGCCGGTCTGCGCGTAGAGATCAAGGGCCGAGCGCAACTGAGCGATGGCAAGACTGAAATTGCCGGAGGCATAATCGAAGAATCCCAGTTGTTGTAAAGCGCAGGCCTGGAGGTCAGCTAGCTCATGTTTCTTCGCGATTCGGATGGCCTGTTCGAGTGATTGTCTGGCCATCGTCTCGCTGTCGACATTCTTAAAGGCCAGGCCCATGCCGATCAGGGAAGAAACGTGTGACCGATGATCTGCGGATGCGGAGGCATGCCCCAGCGCGCGCTGGTACATGCGGAGGGCCATCTGAAACTGGCGTTGGCCCAGGTAAACGGCGCCCGAATTCACGAGAGCGATACCGGCCAACTCCCGCTTGCTATCGGCCTCGGCCCGCAAAGCGGCCTGCTTATAATATTCGATCGCCCGCGTCAGCTTCCCCGAGACCGAATTCGATATTCCCGAGCTTGATGAGCGGTTCGGCGGCGACCAGCTCGCCGTTATCAATGCGATCTCGAGTTTCCTTGATGACCCAGAGTGACGACAGCGGAATCGCAGGAGGATCGTTCGGGTCGAGAGTCAGGCGGATCAGGCGCAATAACGGCGCGAGTTGGCGAGTGATCAGCTTTGGGTCGGACATGGGTACCAATCGAGGGGACCCGCTAGAGTTTCTCGGTTTCTTCGCGCACCCAGGCAAGGTAATCCGGGAGGCCATCCACTATGGGAAGAGCAATGATCTCCGGCAGCTCATAGGGGTGATGTTCCTCGACAAACTCCATAAGGGCATCAAAGCGCTGTCGGGTGGTTTTGACCACCATCAGTGCCTCTTCGTCATGTTGAACAGCATCGTCCCACCAGTAGAATGACTCGATCGCCGGAATGATATTGACGCAGGCGGCGAACCGGTTTTCCACCAGGGTGCGGGCCATTTTTCGGGCCTCTTCACGAGGAATGCTGATAAATACCACGCGCGTGTCTTCGCTCATGTCCTCACCTTCCTGCCAAGTTTCGCTTCAACTGACGCGACCTTCCCGGTCAACCGCCGCTTCGCCCCCTTGCGGTCATCAATCACCATCGAAATGTAGACGCGACTGTGTGTCCGCAGGAGCATTTTGCGGGCCCGATTCACTACGGTCATGATTTCATCCCAATCCCCCTCAATGATTGTCGCCATGGCCGTCAGGGCGTACGACAGGCCGGAACGGTCGATCATATCGATCACCCTGGCCACGTCCGATGAAACCGACGCGGAGCGGCGATCAGTAGGGAACATCGTCAATTGGACCAGCACCTCAGGCCCCCCGCAGGTGATCCGCGTACAACGGAAAGCGTCCGCAAAGGGTTGCAACTTCGTTGGCAATTGCCGCCAGCGCCGCGTCGTCATCACGATGCTTGATGGCGCGATCGATGAAATCAGCGATGATCGGCATCTCGTTCGTTGTCATGCCGCGCGTGGTGACCGCCGGCGTGCCGATGCGAATACCGGACGTGACGAACGGCTTTTCCGGATCGAACGGGACGGTGTTCTTGTTGACCGTGATGCCGGCTTTGTCCAGCGTCTGTTCGACTTTCTTGCCGGTCATCTTCGGGACGTCCACGAACGACACGAGCATCAGATGGGTATCGGTGCCGCCGGTGACAAGGTGGTATCCCTTGGCTTTGAGCGCGTCGGCCAGGGCCTTGGCGTTATCGATAATCTGCTTCTGGTAGACTTTGAATTCCGGCTTGAGAGCCTCTTTGAATGCGACCGCCTTGGCCGCGATAATATGCATGAGCGGGCCGCCCTGGATGCCGGGCATGACCATCCGGTCGAGATCGGCGGCGTACTTTTCTTTGCACATGATCATCCCACCGCGCGGACCGCGGAGGGTCTTGTGAGTGGTGGTAGTGACAAAATCGGCGTACGGAATCGGTGACGGATGCAATCCGGCCGCCACCAGACCGGCGATGTGAGCGATATCGACCATCATGTAGGCGCCGACCGCGTCGCACGTCTCCCGAATTCGTTCAAAGTCCCAGAAGCGCGGATAAGCCGAGGCTCCAGACACGATCATCTTCGGCTGAACCTCGCGAGCCTGTTCGATCAAGCCGGTCGTAGTCGATCATTTCCGTTCGCGTCTTACCTGGTAGCCGGTGAACTGAAAGAGGAAGCCGGAGAAATTGATCGGATGGCCGTGCGTCAGATGGCCGCCGTGCGACGAGATCGAGTCCCATCACCTTATCCCCCGGTTTGAGAACGGTGAAATAGACGGCCATGTTGGCGTTGGAGCCGGAGTGCGGCTGAACATTGGCATGGTCACAGCCGAAGAGCTGTTTGGCGCGCTCGCGGGCAAGATTCTCGGCGACATCCACCCATTCGCAGCCGCCGTAGTACCGCTTAGCCGGGTACCCTTCGGCGTACTTGTTGGTCATCACTCCGCCGGCGGCCTCGAGCACCGCTTCGGAGACGAAATTTTCCGAGGCGATCAGTTCGAGTTTGGTGGACTGCGCGGTTGGTCTCTTTAAGCATAGCGTCGTATATTTCCGGATCGACATCTTTAAGGTACGACATGTCCTCACTCCGCAGTCAAATCGTTGCCGTGCAATGTAGGTGGTTAGCTGGGACAGGTCAAGTGGAGTGATTTTCCGGGCCAATAGTGCCGAATCCGGACCAATCAGGTGAAGTGTTGACTGAAAACAACACCCCCAGACCAAGTCAATAACATAGTCCACTTTTTGCTTGCATGATTATAGGTGAGCGAGCATATAGTATGTAGAAACATCGTTACAAATTAATCTCACTGGTCGGACGAGGATATCCGCGGAACGAATCGTCCTTGATTAATTCAATTGTCATTCCACGACTATCTTCCGACCCGACCGGAAAGGAACGCACACTATGAAGCGCCTTCTATGGATCGGGCTCCTCGCCGTCGTGTTAGCCGGAGCCGGCTCAACGACGGCCCAGATCTGCGGCGATGTCGACGAAGACGGGTCGAAAGACCTAAGCGACGCATCGTATTTGATGTCATACCTGTCTGATCCCTTCGGTTCAATTCCAAATCCGGCGACGGCCGATATGGACGGACATCAGGGCATCACCGTTGCCGACTTAGTCCCGCTGATGAACTGGATGTTCCGACCGGATCCAGTGATCTTTGACTGCTCGCAGGGTCAAACGTACACTTTCGCGCCCTCAATGGTGGATACGGTCTTCTTCCCCTACATGGGGGTAGTACCTGACGGCGTCGATACGGTTCGTTTGACAATAGTCGGAAGTTTGGGAGCGGATGCCCAGGGCTTTTACCTGCCAATGTTGACAGAAGGAGCGGGGATCAGTCTATTTCGGTTGGATTCAGTGAATCGCGGTTCGGATTCGTGGCTGACTCGATCCTTCAGTCCGGGCACATTGCGCTATATGGACACGGTGAACATGATCGCCGCAGAGGTTTTCGAGCCGATTGCCGGGAATCATACTCTTTATACTCTGTTTTACAGTCGCACCGCTCCCGGCGTCGGCAGCATCGTACCGCAATTGGTGGAACGGTCCAGCATTTGGAAGCCATCGATCGAGAGAAACAGTGACTTGGTGGTTCCGGTTATACAACTGGCCGAGTACACCCTCCCCCCGGAGACGCTGAAGGTTTCGATGGACTCGGTACAATTTCACGCGACAGCCGGGTACGCCGCCGATGACAGTTTCCTGGTCAATTTCACGTCCAGCGGGCTACCGATTGACTTCACCCTTAACCCCACGCAAACCTGGATCACGGTCGAGGATGTTGCTCCGGTTGGTTTCCAGACACCGGCAGCGGTGTGGGTCAAGGCGAACGCTCTGCAACTGGGTACGGGTACGTATGCAGGAACAATACTCTTTGAGAATCTGAATCCGACGGCCCCGACGTCGGTGCCGTATATTGGTGTCGGCATCACCGTGGCAGTACCCAACGTGTACCCTGCCGGCGATATCAATTGTGACGGGATTGTCGATATCGGCGACCTGACCATGATGATACTGCACTTGTTCATGTCATTTGATCAGATCACGCCCTGCCCCAAGTGAGGATGCCGGGCAATTGAGATTGTCGAATTGAAACGGCAGGTCGGCGGACTGGCGAAGGCACCCTTCGCGAGCCGGCCAACCTGCCTTCACTTTTGCCTGCCTAGCTTTCGGACATTTTCTAACTTGCTCCATCAGCCGCCGCTCTCTACATTATCGTCTAAATAGGTCCGTTATATCCAATCGACATTCGCTGACAACAGCAGGAGCAGTCCGTGGCGCAGGACAACAAATTGTTCTTCTCTCTCGCCGCCGCCCGTCAGGGCGTGCGGCTCAGTACCGGTCAGTTGTTTTCCGTATCGCTTTCCGAGAAGGCGTCGGTTTTCGTCATCGAGGTTGAGGACGTATTGTTCCGGCACGACAGCGCGGTGCTGCTGCCGGAGGCATACGATATTGACCCGAAGGAATCGGCCGACGAGAGCCAGGAGCGAATCTCCGGGCTGGATGTCTTGCGCACGACTTACATACGCGCCAAGGAGTTTCCCGACCAGTTGATGCTGATCGCCGGGCACACCGACACGACGGGGCAAGATCAGTACAACGTGAAGCTTTCGGAAAAGCGGGCGAAGTCAGTCGTCGCCATGCTTCTGGGGCAGCGCGAAGACTGGGCAGCCATCTCAGACAAGCAGCACAAGAATGAAGATATCCAGCAAATATTGACGTTCATCGCGAAACGGTTTCCGGCGCTCAATTGCGATCCGGACGGCATAGACGGCATCATTGGCGAAAAGACACATACAGCCACCAAGAATTTCCAGACGGGGTTTGAAGCGCAATTCGGCCGCAAGATCAAGGCCGATGGCGTGGTCGGCAAGGAAACGTGGGGGGCGTTTTTCGACGTCTACCAGAGTGAACTGGCGAAGATGCTTGATACCGACGTTGACAAACTCCAAGGCTTCCGCGATTCGCTGAAATTCGCGGACGACGGCCGCAAAGCGGTCGGATGCGGGGAGTTCTTCCCGATCGAGGCGCCGGATCGGGACAAGTTTCGCAGCCGGATCAACCGTCGCGTAGAACTACTTTTCTTTGATCCCAGCGAAAAGCCGGTGCTGGCCTGTCACGCCAAGCAGGAATCGTGCGACCCGAAACTCTGCGACGTGAACGACAAGAGACTATTCTCCCGACAGCATCTGCCGGTGCATCCCCACCCCCACGCGCAATCCCAGCCGACTTTCTTCACGCCCGATAAGCCGGGGTCGACCAATTTCGTCAAAATGCACTCGGTCTTTGCGTACGTCGCGTATTTCAAAGGAGAAGCGGTCGACGCTCCGGACAGCGGCGTGTTCACGTTCAAAGACGGCAAGCTCACGAATTTCGACACCGGCGAGCCGGCGTCGATTGATTGTGACCGCGAAGCCTTCTTCTATTTCAGTCATCGCAACGGCTTCATGAAGGGGGGCAAGTTCGGCCTGTTCACGAAAGACAAGTCGAAGCTGCCTTTGCTGGGGCCAATTCGAGTGCCGTGCGGGCAGAACGCTGAAATCCGGCTCGACATGTGGAGTCAGAATGACTGGGCAATAATCAACGGCAAGGAGGTCGACGGCAAGCGGGCGGATATCTACCTCATGGCCGATTTCAATGAGAATTACCAGGTTGGGTTCTTCGGGCTGGATAAGAAGGGTGTTAACCGGTTCTTCATCTTTGGTGACAATCGGCTCAAGGAGAAGCAGGAGAAGTTCATCAGGGATTTCGACCCATTCGAGTTGATTAATTTCGCTCCGGGTGCGCCCGACCCGCTCTGGATCGGCACGGTGTCGGCACTGCCGACGGCCAAGTGCAAGCTGATCATGGGTGTGAAGCGGGACGGCCAGCCGGCACCGTCACACGTTGGATCTTTCAATGAAATAGTACCAACCGGACAGAATCAGGTTTTCGACAGCCATCACACCTTCGACAGGAATCTGGTTAACAGACTGTTGGCGTTGCCGCGCGATGATCAGCCGGCCGCCTCAATCGACGCTCTCCCTGATCCGCCTGCCCGGTTCCTGCTGCCGGGCGATATTTGCTGGCACGATCAGGGTCAGACCAATTTCTGTGGAGCGTTCAGTTTTGCGGCGGCGATGAACTACTGGCGGCCGTTTACGAACAATCCGAACGCCAAAAACGGAACGTTTTATGACGGCCAGGTGAGTAAGCTGCTGATTCCGTCCGGGGCGCGCACGCCGTCGCAGATTGTCGACGCCGCCGGGAAATTCAACATGAGCGCGCGCGACAATGACGCCGAAGATCTCGCCAACCGCGGCGACCGGAAGCGGGCGCTTAAACTGCTGAAGCTCTGGCTGATGGCGGGAGTGCCCGTGCTGATATTGGTGGAAGAGGAATTCAACCTCTTCTCTCTCCACTGGAAAGTCGTCGTCGGCTGGGACGGGAACCGAATGTTTATCATCAACTCGGGGGCGGACAACGAATCCTCGCTCGACCAGCAGGAAGCGGGCGTGGTGTTTGACAAAGCACCGGTAGGTAACGATGTTGATTCCGAAGCGGCGTTCTTCAAGAAATGGTTCTCGACCGGCGGCGACCTGGTGGACGCCTTCAGTTCGGTCGACACCTGCACGTTTATTCCGATGTTTCCCAAAGACGCGAACTTTGCCGGAGACAAAGCACGATGAATCGCGCGATAGTCCGATCGCTCCTCATATTGGTTTTGACTCTCGTCCTTGCCGGATGTGAGAAGGCAGTCGACGTCATTGCTCGGGTGACCGACAGACAAGGTCGGGGTCTGGCCGGGGCGGTCTTCTACTGTGAGGCGTGGCAATACTCCGACGGCGCGTATGATTTTGCGTGGGGAGTCGCTGATTCATCGGGGGTGGTAAGAATGCCAGATGGACTGCCGATGAAGATTCGCTGGCGGTCCGATGCCAAATTGGGCGTAGCTGTGATGGCAACGGGCAAGCGGACGTTTGCCGTCAATGACTACACGAATACGATGTCGCCTGAGGCGCTGGAATTTGTTCTCGATGATACGACCGGTGCGATCATGAGGTGGGAGCCGAAATTGGCGAAGTTGGGGTTTCCGTTCGAGAAGAAGAGCGGGTTGGCAGAGCGGTTGCGAAGAGAAGCGAACCTTCCTCTTCTTCGTCGAATCGCCGAGGAGTACAGCATATTGAAGGGTGGGACAATCGGAGCAACGCCTGAGGAGATGGCGAAGATGGCGTTTCTGACGGAGATGCTGGCGGGGCGGTAGGGGGTGGTTGGGGATCTGATGTTGCATCAGTTCCAGCGCCCCGCCTTCGGGTCGTGTGACCTAACGCCACGGCAATAGAGGATTGCAAGAATCGGCGAAGCCGTTATGAAGTTCCGCGGTCGGCGTTTCTTTGCGGGTGAGGGGGGGGCGGATCCCAAACTTTGAGGGTTATTGAAGGTTCCGCCCCGAACTAGTTCTTCCCTGTCCGAATGAGATTCCCGATCGTTTCGCATACTTTCTTCGGGTCAACGTCATGGCGTCCCTTGCCGGCAAGATATACCTCACCAAGTGACTTACCTGAGCTATCGGCGATACCGACTCTGACGCCATCCATGTGGTGTCCACCTTCCAACAAGGCTGTCAATACACCTCCGGCCAATTCCGCTACCACCTCCGGCGCCCTCTCCGATGCCGAACGAGTCTGCATATAGTTCGCCACGTCCCTGGCGCGATTCTGGCCATAATAGTCAAACGAAAGTGGTCGCGCTCCTCGAGGAACGAGGATCAGTTTAATGGTTCCATCGACGGGCATATTGCTGTAAGCTGACACCTTTCCCTGACGGACTACCTCAGTTCTCACCTCCGAGACGAATTCGCCACAGAATCTCGACAATCCTCGTACTTTGTCCTGATCGACACCCTTGGGAAGCACAGGTGGGACAGCCCATGCGAGTGAGTCGACCCATACGATTTGCCAATTCTTAACGGCGGCGACTTCACCCGAAATCGACGTGTGCGAGACGTATGAGGTAGAACATGCAACGAGCATGGGGGCTAAGATGAGGCAGAAAGCGAACCACTGATTGACCAGACGCACGGTATACCTCCTATATTACGTGGAGTATACAATCGGCGTTACACGGAGGCAAGTGGAAGTTGACCGTCAACGTTATGGAATGAGCGAAATCACTGGTGATAGTGTCGCCCATCGCCTTCGCTCAGTGCGACGGTTTGAAGACCGTGAATGCAGTGGACACTGAGGTCCTGAATCATGAGAATGATTCAGGATGACGAAAAAGGGGGCGGTGCGACGGTGGTGGTGTTTGATGGTTGGCACGACGACGAGGTTGAGGTGGGTGGATATGGAGTTGAAGTTGCCACGTCGCTGCGCTCCTCGCAATGAGTGTCGGGGCTGGCGCACGAGACGTACGCCAGCTACTTGGTCGCCCTCGCGACAACGCCTCCGCGTTCGACGGTGGTTTAGGGCTGTCTGATGGGTACAAGGTGTATGTCAAACTTTTCAAAGTGTATGTCAAGGTCGGCGGGCGGTGGGCAACGCCGAATGCGTCGATACCGGACTCTGCAAAAACAAATCGGTACAACGCGCGGGGCTCCATATTGAAAAAAAAGACGAGCCACGGTTATGGAGTCTCAGTGGTTCGACTGGTGGTTATGATAGCGGCGGGTCCATAGAGATGTCTCGGTTACCTAATCCGAACTCCACCGCAAGACGGTGGGGTACTGATTAGGCTGGTTGAAGTAGCGGCGTCAAGTCAGGTGCCACGATGACGTGGCGCAGAACCTGACGCAACAGGGGTGGGTTTACGATGGTGTCCTTTATAAAGGGCCCCGATTCCGCACTTTGTAGCGAATTGGTAGTACGGCGGTGCAACAAAGTGCAATGATCACATTGAGGATTGATATGTGGTTATGCGGGAAGGTGTGAAGCGCCTTGCGAGGATGGGCGGGGTGCTGGAATGGTGTTTTTTCGGAGATGCGGGGTGAGGTGATTGACGGAATGTCGCACTTCGACTTCGCTCAATGCGACGGTTTTGCCTCGAGACTTGTCGCAAAGAGGAGCAACCTACAGGCCCTCACCCCAACCCTCTCCCAGAGGGAGAGGGAGAAAAAAGAGCGTCAGGTCACACGGCACGAAGACGTGGCGCAGGACCTGACGCAACGGTAAACTTGCTGTCGGGTTTCTTCGCAAGCAGGGCTCGCTTCGGAACCCGACCTACCTGCCCTCTTCACTCTCGGCGCGCTCGATCTTCGCGACCCGGGCAACGTGGCGACCACCCTCGAAGGGCGTCTCCAAAAACAGCCGCACCGTTTCCTCAAGCTGATCCTCGGGTGTGTACTTGCTGGAGAGCGCCAAGACGTTGGCATCGTTGTGCTGTCGGGTGAGCTGGGCCATCTCGGGATTCAGCGCCAGGCCGCTGCGAACGCCGCGCACTTTATTCGCGGCGATATTCATGCCGTTGCCGGTCCAACAGACTGTGATGCCCCGGTCGACGTCGTGATTGGACACCGCCCGGGCCACTTTCAGAGCGAAATCTGGGTAGTCCACCGACTGCTCACCGTTGGTGCCGAAATCGGTCACCTGGTGGCCCAACCGCAAAAGGTAGGCTTTGACCTTTTCCTTGAACTGATACCCTTTGTGGTCGGCGCCGAGGGCAATCTTCATTTCACCGGAATCGCTTTCCCCGCCGGAACGAAGGTGAGCCAGCCAAACTTGTCCTTGGCCTTGCCGCTCACGATATCAAAAAAGGCGGTCTGAAGTGATTTGGTGATGGGCCCGCACTTGCCGGAGCCGATGGTGATATTGTCGATTTGAGAAATGGGCGTGATTTCCGCGGCCGAGCCGGTGAAGAAGACTTCGTCGGCCAAATACAATGCCTCGCGCGGGATGTCCTGTTCGATGACTTTCAACCCCATATCCTCGGCAATATTGATGACCGAGCGGCGGGTGATGCCGGGCAGGATCGACGCCGAGAAGGTCGGCGTGACCAACGTATTGCGACGGACGATAAAGATGTTTTCGCCCGAACCCTCGGACACATGCCCGAAAATATCGAGCGCGATACCTTCAGCGTACCCGTGGCTGATCGCCTCGAGCTTGATGAGCTGACTATTCATGTAATTGGCGCCCGCCTTGGCCATGGCGGGCATGGTGTTTGGCGCGATGCGATTCCAGGAAGAAACGCAGACGGAGACCCCATTATCCAGCGCTTCCGGGCCGAGGTACTTGCCCCACGGCCAGGCGGCGATGGCGACCTCGATAGGTGTACCGGTCGGGTCAACACCCAATGTCGAGTAACCTCGATAGACAATCGGGCGGACGTAGGCCTCGTCAATTCGATTTAAGGAACAGAGTTCGAGGATTGCTTCATTGATCTGGGCCGGGGTAAACGGGATCTGCATCCGATAGATCTTGGCTGAGTCGAACAGGCGTTCAGTGTGCTCATTGAGGCGGAAGCAGGCCGGCCCCTGGGGGTGTTTATAGACCCGCATCCCTTCAAAAACAGACGATCCGTAGTGAACGACGTGGGATAAAACGTGGATTTTGGCATCATCCCAGCGGATCAGCTTGCCATTCATCCAGATAAATTCGGTTTTGGTCATGGCCATGATTTCACCCTATACGGAAGTAAGAGGTTTGCAACAACATTAATACAATATACGCCAAACGGCGCGGCCAGTTCAATCGAAATGTTGTCCAGATGTTGAGTGAAGCTGATATGACAGAAGAAAATACATGAATTTCAGAGCGCGTTGACAGAAAAAGTTAAGTACTTGTGTGTCAACGAAGTTTCCGACGACCGATGAAGCAGATTCTTTACCGCGTGCGACCGGCGAACCGCCACACAGTAGGAAGCAGAACGGCAGCGGCGGCAATCTTGAGCAATGTTCCTGCTGCGAACGGATACAGGCCCAAAGTCAGCAGTGAACCTGAGGGCGCAAACCGCGCAAGACCGACGAGACCAATAGCAAAGATAATGGCATGGCCGACCGTCATCGCCGACGCAGACAGCAGGTAGTTCCTCTCCCATCCCCTGTCGGCGAGGTATCCGACCACCCAAGCGGCGGCCAGGAAGCCACACAAATAGCCGCCCGTAGGGCCCAAGAAGTAGGGCCAGCCGCCGGCGCCACCGGCGAAGACGGGCATGCCCATGCCGCCCTCGATCAAGTAAGCCGCGACCACGGCCGTGCCTCGGACTCGGCCGAGCGCCATGGCGACCAGCGTAACGCCGAAGGTCTGAAGGGTGACGGGAACCGGAGAGAACGGGAGGCTGAAGGCGACCCAACCGCAAACGACTAACAAGAGATTCGCAGTGATAAGAAACGGCAGTTCACGAAGAAGTGAATGGGGCTTGACCAGGCTGTATACGGTAGTGGTGCGGGTCGTCATGGCTCTTAAATCCTCCTGATTTGAAGAGCAGTATAGCGGACAGGAGCGGTGCCGTACAACTAAAATCCGACCAGACGAACCTAACGTTGAAACGAGGATTATGAAGATACAGGTCAGATGGAGCGGACCGGCATCTTCTGGGGGTCCTCGATCAGGATGTGTTCCTTGATCGTGTAGGCTTCGGCAAACTGCACGCCTACGGTCTGACCGAGTTGCCGCGCGCGCGTGTACAGCAGATCGTAGATATTGATGCCGGGAGAGAAAACATTGGTGCCGCCGCTCTTGATCAGGTCGAAGATGTTCAGGAGCGATTTCGCGAGGTGTTTGGCGGTCAGCTCGTTGCCAAATTGAGACTGGTAGGCGGCGACGGCGCGGACTTTCTGTTCAAATTCGTCGGAGATGTCGACTAGAAAAGAAAAATCGGTATTTCGATAGTACGAGATGTAAATGATCTTTCTGGGTCGGTGGGGTTCGACGCCGATATCTATCTTGCCGAGTCCGGCCAGATAGCAGGCGTCATAGCCGAGACGAGTGCAGGCGAGGTGATCAGGGTGGCGCTGTTCCCAATGCGGGAGGATAATCAGCTCGGGTCGGGTGCGGCGGATGACTTTTGCGACCGCCAGTTTGCTTTCATACGTGTAGTCGATGGCTGAGTCGGGCATGGCAAGGGATTCGCGGAAGGCGAGTCCCATTATGCGCGAAGCCTCATCGGATTCCCGCTGCCGCGTTTGTTCGTCGCCGCGCGTGCCCAGTTCACCTTTGGTCAAGTCCAGCACACCGACGGCTCGTCCCATCTTCCCCATTTTGATAAGCGTGCCGCCGCAGGAAATTTCGACATCATCGGGATGCGCGGCAATCGCCAGAACATCGCAAGTGGTCGTCTCAGCCACGGAGGACCTCCTCGTAGTACTGTTCGTATTCACCCACGATCTTGTCGGCGTTGAATCGTTTCGCCACGGTAGCCGCGGCGGCCAGTTTGAATTCCGCCAGGCGGGCCTTATCTCGCAGGAGCGCCATAGCGGCGCGCGCCATGGCAGTAGTGTCGCCTACCGGCAGCAGGAAACCGTTGCGGTAATCGTCGACCACTTCCATGAGGCCGGTGCCGGACGATCCAATCACCGGTACGCCGCAGGCAAGAGCCTCAAGCGCGGCAAGACCGAAGGATTCTTCGGCCGACGGGAGCAGGAAGATATCGGAGCAAGGCAAAACCGCCTCCACGCGGCTCTGGTTGCCGAGAAAGATCACTTTGTCGGCAAGTCCCTTTTTGTTGATGGCTCGGCGGATCAACACCGTATCGGGTCCTTCGCCCACCAACAGAAGCTTGGCCGGAAGTTCGGCCTGCACCTTGTCGAAGATATCAATAACGTCCATGGTGCGTTTGACCGGACGGAAGTTGGAGACGTGGGTCAGCAGGAATTCACTGTCTTTAGCGAATTCAGAGCGTTTGCACTGGTCGGTGTTGGGGCGGAAGCGGGTTCCGTCAAAAAAATTGTGAACGACGCGGATATCCTTCTGAATCCGGAAGACGTCCTTCGTTTCATTGGCAAGATATTGCGAGACGGCGGTGACACCGTCGGAAGCGTTAATCGAGAAGCGGGTGATATCAAAATATGACGGGTCGGACCCGACGAGCGTAATATCGGTACCGTGCAGGGTCGTGATGATTTTGGGTGATACTGCGCCGTCAAACTCAAGCAGTTGCCTGGCGAGAAACGCGGAAGCGGCGTGCGGGATGGCGTAGTGCACGTGTAACACGTCAATCTTGAATGCCTTGGACACCTCGGCCATTTTTGATGCGAGAGTCAGCGTATACGGCGGATGGTTGAACAACGGGTAGGCAGTCGTTTCCACCCCGTGATAGAAGACATTGGTTTGATACCGGTCGAGCCGAAACGGCAGGGCGTACGAGATGAAATGGACTTCGTGGCCGCGATGCGCCAGTTGCTGGCCGAGTTCGGTCGCGACAATACCGGAGCCGCCCGCTACCGGGTAGCAAGTAATGCCGATCTTCATTGGTCCTCCATCCGGGCGAGATGTGCGATGCGGTGCTCGGATCCGTCGTCGCCCAGGTTCTGATACAGAAACGATACCACTCCGAATCCGTACTTGGCAATGAAATAAGAGACATTCAGCGTTCGCTCTTGCAGGCCGTGACCGGGATAGAGCGCAGTACCGAGGCGGTGGATTCGGTCCCGAGTTTCTTTATCTTTTCTCTTGTGAGCCGCAAAGACCTTCTCTGAAAACGCATTGAGGGCGAAATCGACTTTGCCGGACGTCTGTTTGGCGAAATCGGCGAGCGACGGATCGAAGGAGAGCGACGATTGGGTGAAATTGGCGATGCGCTCGGCGACTTCGCTTCGCAATGCGCGCAATCCCTGATCGAGATCCGGCGGGAATGATTTCGTCATGATCCGGTTGACTACCTGCTCGATGTCGCCGGTGATATCTTCGAAAGTAATCCCGTTCTCATCCATGAGTTTTTCAAACCGTTTTTCGACCAGCGTGATGCTGGGGCGGGCGACATAGTACGGCGTGGGAAGGCGGAAGACTTCAAACAGCGGGTTGACCTGTGCCAGATAAGCGAGTTCCGATGGTCCGCCGATCTGGGCGACGGTCGGGAACAGGTGCGATTGCATGAGCGGCCGCGCGAGGGCATCGGGTGAAAATCGTTCCGGCTGCTGTTGAATGAGATTGCGGATGGTCGTACGATCAAACTTCTCACGGCCACAGACGTAGTCCTCTCCCTCGCGCCAGAGCGGGACACGCGCGGGATTGTTGTAAAACAGGTGAACGGCATTCTCCTGCTTGTGCACCTGAACGTGATAGCCGGCAGACTCAAGCTCACCGTTACGGCTGTGAAGCGTTTGCCGCGCCTGATCCTGATTATCAAACAACGAGAGCAAGAACGGCGCCGCGAGTTGCTTGGCGTCGGCGTCACCCGGGTCGAAGAAGATCACTCCCCACTGCTCGGTGAGGCGGGCCATGAGTTTGCCGAAGGCGGTCACGAAGGAATCGTCGGTGGTGTAGTCGGCCCGAAGCATATCATAGAGTGCGGGGGTGAAATCGCTATCGCCGAGCGACTCGCGCAGATTCGAAAGGGCCTTGTCGAGTATATCCTGATCCGACAGGTAGATCTGTGAAGCGGGGAACGCGGCTTTCGGCGTTGACGAGTAGCGAATCTCCGTCAATTCACCAGCGCGATTCAGCACTGTCGCATGATTGATTTCTTCGAAATCATGATCGTCACCCGCGATCCAGAAGATTG
Source organism: uncultured candidate division Zixibacteria bacterium (assembly GCA_963806185.1). Taxonomy (GTDB): domain Bacteria; phylum Zixibacteria; class MSB-5A5; order GN15; family FEB-12; genus CAWDXE01. Next base: position 277,648 of record CAWDXE010000004.1, on the reverse strand, counting down.
GCACGACCGATCTCTTGAGTTCGGTCGAATATCGTTCGGCCGTCTTTGCGAGCGCCAGTGCCTTTATGAGTGAGTACAGCGGGCCACCCAAAAGCCCGGCTTGTTGTCCGGCCAATACGGCTACTGTTTTCTGGTCGGCCAGTCTTTCAATATTGGTTCGCGTGGCTTGCCCGGCTCCGAGGGCGACATTCTGGCGGCGCAAGATCTCGACAATGCGCGAACGATCGTACGAGCGACCATCAACGAGAACGGCAGCCTCGGCCGGCGACGGAGTACGATAAAGGTCTCTGGCGGGCCTGCGGCCCGCCAGAAAATCAAGATATAATGGTGTGAATCCCATTTGCCGACTGGGATTGACTCTATTTTTGACCAATCAATATCTCCTCAGGGAGTGTGGCTTTGGCCTTCTTGCCGCCAAAGAGCTTCACGAAATCCTCGATCAACGTGTACACAACCGGCACAACAATCAAGGTCAGAAGTGTGGATGAGATAATGCCTCCGACCACCGCCTTTGCCATCGACGACCTCAATTCCGCGCCCGCGCCCAGACCCAACGCCAGTGGCAGCATGCCAAAGACCATCGCAAAGGTGGTCATCAGAATCGGCCGCAGTCGGATCGGGCCGGCGATGAGAATCGCCTCGGTTCGTGAAACACCCTTTTCGCGCTGTTGTTTCACGAAGTCGATCAAAAGAATCGCATTTTTGGTCACAAGTCCCATGAGGAGCACTATGCCAATGAGCGACATGATGCTGAATGACGACCCGATCAGCCCGAGCACGGCGCCAATAAGTGACAACGGCAGGGAGAGCATGATCGAGAACGGGTCCGAGAAGGATTCGTACTGCGAGGCCAAGAGGAGATAGATGAAGATAATCGCCATGGCCAGCGCTTTGAGAATATTCGTAAAGGTTTCCGCCATGATCTCCTGTTCGCCGACCGGTTCGACTTTATACCCCGGCGGCAGTTGCCAGGTCTCGATGGAATCCATAACCAAGCCGCTCACGGTGCCCGCAAAAGAACCGCTCATAACATTGGCGTTGACGCTCACTCGGCGCTGCCGATTATGACGGTTGTACTGACCGATCGATGCCTCTTTCGATAAAGCGGCGACACGATTGATCGGCACGAGCAGCTTGCTTCCGTCGGGCAGGTCCTTGCCGCTGGCGACCAGTATACGCCCCACCTCATCGCTTGACTCGCGGAACGATTTGTCCAGTCGCACGCGTACGTCGTACTCCTCGGTTCCTTCTTTGTATCGCGTGACCACTTCGCCCTCAACCAAGGCCCGGACGGTCAATGGGATGGTTGCCAAGTTCAGCCCGAGATCGTCGGCGGCCTTGCGGTCGACGACGACATGCAGTTCCGGCTTTCCTTCCTCCTGAGTGTTGTCAACGTCGATTGCACCCGGGATGCTCGCGACAACTTTCTGCAAACGACGAGCGAGCGCGTTGATTTGAGCGAGGTCTTCTCCGCTCACTGAGATTTCGATCGGTTTGTCACCACCGTGGCCGGAACCAAGACTCACTGCCACTTTCAGGCCGGGAACGGAGGTAATAAGTGTGCGAATCGAGTCAGCCATCTGCGTAGCCGACCGATTCCGTTCATCCTTGGGCACTAACTGGAAGAGTACGCGGCCGGCAGTCACAGGATCGTTTCCGGAGCCGATGGTCACATACGAGCCAACGACCAGCGGTATCTTACGAACGATATTTTCAATTTGTTCTATCCGCTCCGAGGTGCTCGTCAAATCGGTGCCGGGGGGTGCTTCCACGGACACGTATACTTTGCCCTCGTCTGTCTGCGTCATGAACTCGGTTCCGATCAGCCCGGAGAAGGCGATCAGGTAGATTGCCACCAGGAATGAACCGACGGCGATCAGCATGACCACCCACCGATGGCGCAGTGACGAGGCAAGGAGCTTCGAGTAGGCCGGTTTGATGGAGTCGAACATCCGGTTCCAGTATCCCAGGACGTGCATGACCGATCCAAAGAGCCCGCTCTTTCGGCTCGTAGCCGAGCCTCCGCCATGACCACCAAGAGTCTTGCGCAACCAGCGCGAGGAAAGCATCGGCGTGAGAGTGAACGCCACGAAGAGCGAAATGGTAACGGCAAACGCCACCGTCATACCGAATTGATAGAAGAATCGCCCAACAATTCCCTGCATGAAAGCGACCGGAATAAAGACAACGACAATGGAGAAAGTGGTGGCCATCACGGCCAGGCCGATTTCTTTGGTCGCGGTCATGGCCGCGTCCCAGGGTTTGGCTCCCTCATCAATGTGGCGATAGATATTTTCGATGACGACGATGGCATCGTCAATCAAGATACCGACCGACAGCGACAACCCCAGCAGGGTCATCATATTGATCGAAAAACCTAGGGCGCTCATAATTGTAAAAGTGGCTATCAACGATATCGGAATGGAGAGACCGGCAATGATGGTAGGTCGAATGTCGAGGAGAAAGAGAAAGAGTACGATGACGGCCAGCAGCATGCCGAATTCGATATTGAATTCGATTTCGTGGATGGAATCCTTGATGAACGTTGAATTGTCCTCCACCACTTCGATCTTGATATCCGGCGGCAATTCCGAACGGAGTTGGGCCAGCACGGCGTGAGTCTTCTCGGCAATCTCGACGGTATTGGCTCCGGACTGCTTGCTAATGGCCAGCGACACGGCCGGCTGACCGTTGTAACGGGATAAGGAGCGTTGCTCGACGGTCGAATCGGCGACCCGGGCAACATCGCTCAAGTAAACCGGCACGCCGTTGTGATTTTTCACAATGACGGAATTGAAGTCGTGGACATCAGTCAGGCGACCCATTACGCGAACCAGATATTCCCGTGAGCCTTCGTCAATACGTCCTCCCGGGATCTCCAGGTTGGCTGCCGCCACGGCGTTCTGGACATCGCTGATCGTAACACCGTACGACTCCATAGCGATGGGGTTGACCATCACTTGAATCTCGCGCTCCGAGCCGCCAACCAGTTGGACCGACCCGACGCCGGAAATCGTCTCCAGCCGCTTCTTGATCACATCCTTGGCCAGCGTGGTGATTTCCCGGGGCGAGCGTTGGCCGGAAATGGCCAGCGAGATAATCGGCTCAGATTCCGGGTCGTACTGGCTGACGACCGGCTCCTCGACATCGTCGGGCAAATCGGCCCTGATGCCGGCCACTTTTTCGCGGACTTCGTTGGACGCCTCGAAACCGTTTTTCTCCAACTGGAATTCTATAAAGACCAGCGAATACCCTTCCTTTGATTGGGAGACGATATTGCGCACGCCCGAAATCTGGTTCACGGCATCCTCGATCCTCTTGGAAATATCGGTTTCCACCGATTCAGCTGAGGCACCGGGAAAGACCGTGACGACGGTGACAAACGGGAAATCGACTTTGGGAAACATCTCCACCGATAATGCCATGTAGGCAAAGGCACCCAGCACAAGCAAGGCGCCCATCATCATGGTCGTGAATACGGGTCGGCTTATGGCAACATCGGACAGTTTCATAGTGAGCCCCGCTCAAGATTGGCAATGGTCACCTTGAATCCATCGTCAAGATAGGTTTGACCGAGAGTCACTACGGTATCGCCGGCGTTCAGTCCTGACGTGATTACCACGTGGCCATCGACTTCGGTGCCCAATTCCACGGCTTGCTTCCGCGCAATCCCTCCCGAAGTGGTAAAGACGACCGGATGATTATCCAGAACGACAACAGCTTCGCGAGGGACTACGATTACATTGGCCAGGTGTTCGCGCACCAAGTGCACTTTGACAAACATGCCCGGACGAAAGGTCCCGGCGGCATTGTCGATCAGCGCTTCAACTTCGAATGTCCGGTTGGTCGGATCGGCAGATGAAGCCTTGGCTACGACCTTGCCGGCGGCCCTGTCGGCGACGGCGTCGGCAGCAATTGTCACGTCGGAACCGATCTGGAAACTGCCGACGTTTTCCGAATTGACGCCGAACTTGACGCGCAGGCTATCGGTGGTTGCTACCACGGCGACGCGCTGGCCGGCTGCAACCTGCGCCCCCAGCGATATGTCAATGGCGGTCACCGTACCGTTGATCGGTGAGTGGATTTCGACGAGTCGCTGGACAGCGTCAAAATTGGCCTTGCTGACTTCGTACTGCGTACGCGCGCCGTCAAATTGCGACTCCGAGACGGCGCCCTCTTTGAAGAGGTATTCCATCTTCTTGAAGTTCTTTTCGTCGTTGGTGAAGACGGACCGTGCTTCATTATAACGCGAGGACGGACCATACTTGTCGAGGGAGATCAGAATTTGACCGGCCTGTACCCGTTGTCCTTCTTTCACCAGTACCTTTTCCACGGTCTCAGATAGTTTGGCGTAGAGAACGGATTGTTCACGCCCCTCGAGATTGCCGGTGAAGGTCGTGACTACGTCCTGAGAGGTAGGCGCAAGAATCTGTGCGTTGACGGCGATGGGTCGCTGCTCGTGCGCATTGTCTTTATCAGCTGAGCACGAGAGTGTCAGGATACCGAGAACAAGGCCGGCGCCGATCGTGAGTGATACGTGCTGTTTCATATATGGTGTTCCCTAGTGTATATCAATGGTGGTAGCTCTGGTTAATCCCGCCTTGGCCTGGCGGAAGTTGAAAACGGCCTGCGCCCGGGATCGGCGGGCCTCAGTGAGAGCCGCTTGCGCCGAGAGCACTTCAAGCTGCGTACCGACGCCCGACTGATAGCGGACATTGGCGATCTTCAGTCCCTCTTCGGCCTGGGCGATGGTCGCACGTTGAACCTCGAGCGACTGCTGCGCCTGCATCAGTTGGTCGAAGGCCTGTTCCACCTCAAGCCGGATGTCGTCGCGGGTCTGTTGTTCGGCTAAACGCATTTGATTGTAATCCGCTTTGCGATACTGAACGTCGCCGCCAATATTATCCCCGCCCAGCCAGGGGAACGGGATAGTAAGGGCGAGGCCGGCAGTCCAGGACTTGCTGACGTTATCTCCGGGGTCGAAATCGTTGGATTGCGACTGGATGTCGTAGCGAGTCATGGCATCAAGTTTCGGCCAATACTCCGACTTGGCGGCGGTGACGGCCTTTCTGGTGATACCGGTCAAGTACCCGGCACGCTGCATTTCCGGACGGTTGGCCAGAGCCGTGTCGACCATGGTTTCGAGTGAAGGCAGTGGAGCGAGGACCGTGTCGCCGGTCGGCTCGACCAGAGTCACCGGCTCATTCAGCACCATGCCGAGAAAAGACTTCAATCGTTTCTCGGCCAACCGCACTTCAGATTCCGCTTGAAGGATAGCCGGCTCAAGATTGGCTTTCTCAACGCGAGCACGAAGCAATTCGAATTCGGAAACCATCCCCTGGCCGTACTGTTTCTCGACGACTTCAAGGTTGCGCGTGTTGGCCTCATACGCCTTCTGAAGTACGTCGAGTTGCGCTCGCGCCAGAGTGGTACCGTTGAACAAGAGATCGGTCTGATAGATAATGTCGGATGCCGCCTGATTCAGACCGGCCCGGGTATACTTGTGGTATAGTTTGGCGATCGACCAGGCCTGAAACACTTTGCCTCCCTCCCAAATCGGCTGAGTTATACCGAAAGAAGCGGAAAACGCGTTTTTCGAACCAGTGGTCAATTCCATAGTGGTATCGCCGCTGAAAATGAAAAAGGAAGGTATTTTTAAATTCCGACTGTAACCGGCGGAGATTGAAACATCGGGGAATACGCCGGATCTCGCCTTGCGTACCTCGGCATCCGATTTCACCAGTTCCTGTTTGGCACTCAGGTATTGGCGATTGAACTCCAGCGCCCGTGCCCGGGCATCAGCCAACGTCAGCGAAGTCTCACCGTACGCCGCGGAAAAGAGCAATGACGCCACGGTGATCACGAGCATGGCCTTGATGTACCTACGCATTATTTCTTCCTCCGGCTACCCGGTTTGCGGGATTCCACTTTGCGTGAGCGCATCACGACCACATGTTCCCGGACGAGCCGAACTTCTTCGTTCAAATTAAATTTGCCCTTTTCCAAAACCATCCGGACACAGAGTCCGTCGCACAAGGCGAGGATGAAACTACCCAGAGCCTTGCGCGCCTTGGGTGTCGGCGCCCAGGCGGGATCGATGGTATTGCCAACCAGGTCGGCGCCCTTGATGTACATTCTTTTCAGGTAATTGCGGACGCGCGGGATACTCATAGCCTGCACCCAGAAATCCAGATAGGTAGTGGAATCGGTATAGGTATCCGTCTCCCGCCAGGACAGGAGCAGTTTGAGTACATCGGCCGGATGCATTTTCGAACCGCGAGCGTCTTTCAGTCTCTGCTGCCGTTCGGTCGACGTGCTCCGGATCAGCTCAAAGAGGATGTCCTCCTTCGTTCGATAGTGGAAGTAGAGCGCCCCTTTGGTGACTCCGGCATTACGGGCGATTTCATCGGTGGTCGTGTCCCGGTATCCCTGTTTCATGAAGAGCTGGTGGGCCGACGTGAGCAGCTGCTGGCGGCGTTCCTCAGCGGGGAGTTTGGGGCTTTGTTTTATCTTCAGCATTTTCGCTTCCTTTTTTCCAACCTACTGGTCGGTATGTAGTAGATACCTACTGGCTGGTATCTAATACTAAACTGGTCGGACACAATGTCAAGGAAGATAACGAAACCTTGTGAAAAAAGTTTCAAGAAATGAGGAAATTGTGTAGTTTTGGGTCGCCTTTCCGCAGACGAGACGGCCGAAGCGAGCTTGTACCAACGAATCTCTGATTGGCTCAAGGCATTAGACGCGGTCGTCGACATCGATCGGCTGGTTTGCCTCTACCTCATCGATCACGCGTCCAACGGGCTGTTCCTCACTAAGTTGGCGAAGGGAGAGCTTTTCCACTTTCAGATACCAGAAACCGAGCACGAAGGCGGGCAGGACATCGAACAGATGGAGCGCCAGGGCAAAGAGCACGGCGTCGGTCGAACCGACCGAAAACGCCTTCAATGACGTGCTGACAGTCACTTCAAACGTCCCCGCGTTTCCTGGGGTAATCGGCACCATGAGAATGATGGTATTAATGATCATGATCGCTGCGGCCACCGGGATAGAGAGTTCAAAACCAAAGGATTTGAAGAGAAAGTGAATCACGAAGAGGTGTGCCGCCCAGAGGGCGAAGGAGATGCCCAGCGTCTGTGAGAAGTGGCTGGTCGACCTGAGCATCCTGATCCCTTTGGTAAAAGAGCGGAGGAATTTGGTCAGGGTAATGTAGGCTCCCGGCCAGCGGTTCCGAATGTGTCGACGCAACTGGCCTTCGAGCGGCTCCTCGAAGTGGATCATGAGATAGAAGATGATGAGCACGCCGACGGTAAAACCGGCAATAACAAAACCAATCACCCGATATTCGCTGGGGAAAACAAAGACGAGCGACGTGAGCAGGATGAGAACGACGAGGCTGATGGCGTCGAACAGAATTTCCAGGAGGATAGTCGAAAAGATGAACGTCTTCCGCAAATGCTCCTTGCGTGAAAAAAGAATCAGGCGGCCGACCTGCCCGGTGAGAGCCGGCATGGCGATATTGAGCACCTGGCCGGTGGAGTAAAGGGTGACCGCCCTGATGAGCGGAATATTCTTTTGCGGCGAGACGAGCACGCGCCAGCGCAGCGCTTTGAAGATGACGAAGAGGAAGGCAAAAATGACCGAAGGGATGAGGTACCAGTAGTTGGTGCGTTCGGCGAGGGTTTCGAGATCCTGCCATTTGACGTCTTTGGCACACCAAGCAAGAAGCGCGATACCGATGATCGCGCCCCAGAACTGCTTTTTTTTCAGCATGCGTATCATTTTTGCTCGGCGTACAGAGTCCCGCCGACAGAAATGATAGGGCTTCGCATGAATAGAGTCAAAATAAATAATCCCTTGCCCAACGACGGGTTACAGCAAGGCGACAGCATCCCGCTTGATCCAGCCGCGACGCTGATTTTCAAACACGACGTCGTAGTAGTCGTCCGTTTCTGTCACGACCCTGACAATCAGTCCTGCGGCCCCGGTAAATTCGACGTCGGAATGGGCGGTCGGTCCATTGAGCACGGTCGGCTGGTCGGCCACCAGGACACCTCGCCGGCTGACATATTCGTCACGATACTTGAAGGTGGTGAGTGCCGACAGACAGACACAGAGCACGATGGCAACCCACACACCGGCGCGGGTCCATCCCCCGTTCCAGCCCAAACCGAATCGCAGCGAGAGAAAGGCGAAAACGAGTATGAAGCAGAACGATGACGCCCAGGCCAGCAGACCAATATGAAAGCGCCCGGTGATCGATGACAGCAGAGATCGCACCGGATTGAGCTGCATCCCCTCCATCTGCACGCTGGTCAGACCGCGCGCAAATTCCAGGTTGTATCGAATATCGTCATCAGTGGGATCGAGACGCTGCGCCCGCAGGTAATTCAGGACGGCATGACCCAGGTCGCCGTTCTTGAAGTAGGCATTGCCGAGATTGAAGTACAGTGATGCGGATTCGAGACCCTGGGTACGGATCGAATCATAGAGCGCGATGGCCTGCCCGTACTGCCGCTGTTCAAACAGGTCGTTGGCGCGATCAAACTGATCTTTCGGCGTGGCGTCGGCCAGGACGGTAAGTGGCACGCCCATGGCAAGCAGGCAGAGCAGGAAAAGGATCCTACGCAAAGCGCACCCCTTCCATTCTGACCATTATGCTCTCGGCCTTGGCCAGGGCATCGTCGATACCCGCCTGCGTCACTGTCCCCGGGGCAAAGCGGGCGAAGTCGGCCTGCTGGAGCAGGTGCACAATCTGGTCGATCAAGTCCGGCTCGGCGTTTCGCGACTGCAGAACCGCGACGATGCCGTCAGTCGTCAGACCGTGAGGTGAGATATTCACCTTGTCGGCAATGTATTGCGTGACGGCTCGACTCACTTCGGCGTGGAATGCCTCGGATTGCTTGACCGTCGCCAGCGCCTTCGCTTGAGCCAGCCGCTTGCGGGCCGCCCGCGAGGCGGCGCGCGAACGGGCGTAACCGACATTCATGGCCAGCGATTCGCGGCGCTTCCGCATGACCACCAGGCCGATGAAGGCGAGGATGGGCAGGGCATTGACGACCAGATAGATCGGGCGAGTGAGCAGAACTTGTCCAGTCGGCCGCAAGTCGTCGGGACCGCGCTTGATGAACCTAATATCCTGCGACTGGCTGCCGATGCGCACATCACCCGGGGCGTACGGAACATCGACCGGCCCGGTATACCCCTCCGGTTTGTTGACCGTCACATCGATAGGCTTGGTCGTGACCGTTTCGTATTTCCCCTTGGCCGGATTGAAGAAATTAAACGACAACGCGGGAATCTGGAGTGTTCCCGGTCGTTTGGGGATGAATATCTGTTCGAAGATTTTGGCGCCACCGAGCTTGTTGTCTACACGGGAAATATTCTCGTTGGACGACGCATTGTAGGCACGGAAATCCTGCAAATCCGGAATAAACGGCTCGGCCACCGACTTGACGTTGCCGACGCCGCTGATGCGAATCGTCACTGTCACCGGCTGGTTGACCTCCACTTCGGTCTTGTTGGCCGTGGCGCTGATCTGGAAACTGCCGATGGTCCCGGTGAAGTCGGTCGGTTTTCCTTCGGCCGGAAGGGGTTTGACGTCGATTTTCAGGGGTTCCGAGCGAATAGTCACGTCCTGCCCCTGGGGAAAGAAATCGCTGAACATATCAAAGGGGTCGCGCGAGCGGCGCTGTTTAACCGCCATAGTCGCATTGATGCTCGCCCGCCCGATTGTCAAGGGGCCCGACTGGGTAGGAAAAAGGGCATACTGGCGTTCGATGACTTTGTAATTGCGCCCGTTGATGCGCTGATAGTAGGGCGTGCCGTTGCCGAGGACTTCCATCCAGAAACCGGTGGTAGCCGGTTCAATCAACTCGGGACTGCCGTAATACTGGACGGCGGTGAAGAATTTCAGAGTGAGCGTGACCTGCTCGTTTACATAGGGCGATTTGTCATCCACGACGGCTTCAAGAAAGTAGTCGCGTGACTGACCGTCGGAACTGGTCGCCTTGTCTTCCAACTTGTTGGTGCCGGATTGTCCCTTGTTGAGGACGGTCAGGGTCACCTCGTTGCCGACATACCGATGGTTGTCCTGGACGACGGAGATATTGTTGATGGGAAAAGTACCCGCCTGCTGCGGAACGAGCAGGAATAAGTACGTCATCGACGCGCTCACTTGACCATTGATGATACTGATATTGCTCGATCTTCCTTGCGAGTAGACCTCGAATTGCGGGAGATTTGGCATATCCGGACCGGGGAGGTTCTGATTCCCGCCAGAGATGGTCACCTGCAGTACCGCCTGTTCATTGAGGCTGATCGTGCTTCTGTCGAGTTGGACAGATACGCTCACCGAATCCTGGGCTGTCGCGCTACCGAAAAACGCCAGCATGGCGACGATCGCGAGAATGGGAGCAGCATGTCGAGCAGTCATAGGCTTACCAGTCCTTACCCGTATAGTCGGCGGCATTCACGTCGCGGTGAATCTTTTTCTGTACGTCACGTTCGTCATCGCGCAAGGCGTTTAAAATCCGTTCCGCGTCCTCTTTGGACATTTTCTGGTCTTTACGTTGCTGAGCCTGTTGTTGTTGCTGTTGCTGTTGTTTCTGCTGGGCAGAATCGGGCTGATTTTGCTGATTTTGAGTCGAATCCTGCTTGTTCTGATCCTGCTGGTTTTGCTGTTTCTGCTGTTGTTGGTTCTGCTTATTCTGCTGGTTCTGTTGATTCTGCTGATCCGGCTTGGCATGTTCCTTGAGCATCTTGCGAGCCAGCTCCAGATTAAATTTGGCGTCGGTATCGGTCGGATTGAGCTTCAGTGCCTCTTCATAGCTGGCAATCGCTTTCAGGTAATCGCCCATCTTGTAATGGGTATTGCCGAGGTTGTAATGGGCCGCGGCCTGCTGCATTGGGTCGGTGGTTTTCAGCGCTTTCTGGAACATCTCGACGGCCGTCTCATATTTTTCCTGACCGTGGTAGGCATTGCCAAGGTTGTACTGCAACTCGGGTGATTCCGGGGCGCTGGCCTCGGCGGCATGGTAATGCTCCAGGGCCGTTTTGAAATCCCCTTTGGCATAGGCAGCGTTGCCGTCCTTGACTTCGCCGATCAGGCCCGCCCAGGCGGAGACAGCACTGAGTGACATGAGAACGAATATCGAACACACCCTACGCATTGCCTTCTCTCCTCACTACTTTCTTCCGTTCCGGGAAGAAGAACTCTCCGACCACCAACACCATCGCGAGCAGGAGCGGCAGCTGATAGCGATCCTCGTACTTGGTGACCAGGGTACCTTCGAGCTCTTTCTTCTCGAGTTTGGCGATTTCGTCGAAGATACGGTCGAGGGCGATTTCACCCTGCCCGGCGTGATAGTACTTCCCGCCGGTCGCGAGGGCAATTTTCTGAAGCGTTTCTTCGTCGAGGCGGGACACGATCACTTCGCCGCTTTGATCTTTCTTAAAACCGAGCTGGCGCCCGGATTGATCCAGTACCGGAATCGGTTCGCCCTGGGGGCTACCGATGCCAATGGTATAGATGCGTACGCCGTCCTGCCGGGCTTTATCGGCCATTTCGGCGGCGTTGCCCTCGTGGTCCTCACCGTCGGTTAGGAGCAACATCACCTTGTGCTGTTTGTCCTTCTGGTCATAGGCGCGCTGAGCAGCTTCAATGGCCGAACTGATGGAGGTCCCCTGTCGTGAGACCGAGGTATTGTCCATGACTCCAAGAAGCATCTGGGCGGCGGCGTAGTCGACAGTCAGCGGGCACTGGATGAATCCCTCGCCGGCGAACGCGACAAGACCGATGCGATCACCTTTCAGGCGACCGATGATCTCGCGAATCTCCTGCTTGGCCTGCTCGAGGCGGCTGGGCTTCATATCCTGCGCAAGCATCGAGTTGGAAACGTCCAACGCCACGATAATGTCAATTCCCTCGCGCTTCACCATTTCGAGGTGGGTGCCGAACTGCAGTCGGGCGAGGGTGAGAACAATGAGAGCCAGGCCGAGCAGCAGCAAAATTGCCTTGGTGCGCTGACGACCGAAAGAAATATAGGGGGCGTTCTTCAGCACCAGCGGAAGATCGCCAAAGCGGGCCAGGAGCTGCTTCTTGCGCCCAATCGCCCAGAAGATGAACACCCCAAGCGCCAGCACGCCGAGCAGTATCCAAAAACTCTGTGGGTCAAAAAACCGCATACTCTCCCTTACGGCAGCTTCCTGAAATAGGTGTGTCCCAGCAATGTCTCAAACGCCAACAGTCCCAGGGCCAGCAGAGTGAAAGTCGGAAACAGTTCCCGGTATTGCACGTGCGACGACACTTTAATTTCGGTCTTTTCGAGTTGATCAATTGAGGTGTAGATCTGATTCAGTTCCTCGCCCGAGCGGGCCCGATAGTACCGACCGCCGGTTTTCTCGGCAATTTCGCGCAACATCGGTTCGTTGATCTTGGTCGGCTGATAGACGTACCGTTTGCCAAAGATCGGATCGTTGTAAGGGAACATGGCGTTCCCCTCTTTGCCGACGCCGACCGTATATATCTTGATGTTGAACGCTTCCGCCAGATTGGCGGCGGTGACGGGGTCGATTTCACCGGCATTGTTTTCACCGTCGGTCACGAGGATGACGACTTTCGATTTCGCTTCGGAATCGCGGAGACGGTTGAGGGCATTGGCGATTGCCATGCCGATGGCAGTGCCGTCTTCAAGACCGCCGAAATCGACCTGATCGACGAAGTTCATCAGCACGCCGTAGTCGACGGTCAGCGGGCATTGAGTGAAGGAATTGCGCGCAAAGACCACCAGGCCGATGCGATCGTTCATCCGCTTCTGGATGAATTTTTTGATTTCTTCCTTGGCGACATACAGTCGGTTGTACGGTTTGAAATCCTCCGCCATCATAGAAGAGGACACGTCCAGGCAGAGCATAATGTCGATGCCTTCTGAGGAAATGTCTTTCACTTCGGTGCCGGCACGGGGGCGGGCAAAAGCGACAAACAAGAGCGAAATCGCGGCCACTCTCAGGAAGGTCAGCAGAAAGCGCCAACGCTGGCGGCTGGAACGGACGGCGCGAGTGACAATGCGAATATCCGAGTATTTGATCGTCGCCGACCGGAATCGCTTGTAGCGATAATGGAAATAGAGCACGGCGGCAACGACGGCGGCGCCGGAAAGGAAGATCACAATTGGAGGGACGGTGACGGCATCCAGTCCCAGCAGGGCCAGCGAGAAACCGGCGAATTCAAGGCCGCTCATGACGCACCTCCGCCCGTTGCCACCGGTTGTTGCGGCTGGCCCGGCACGTTGAGTTGTGCCTGCGGGCTGGTGCGCAGGAGGTAGCTCGCCTGCACCTTACCTACAACGGAGTGTACAAACGTGAAATCGGCTTCGGCCCGTTCGGCATCAGGAAGCAGTTTTGCAAACTTCACCAAATCGGCGTGTTTCATAAACGGTTCAAGGCTATAGTACAAACCGTCAGGCAATTCCATCATTTCGAACCGATCAAGGAATTCCTCGGTGGTCATTTCGAGGACGTCGATGGAATAAATCCGGCCCAGATACCACCTCAGGATTTCGGTCAACTCAAAGTAATAGTCTTTGAACTTCCCTGCGGTGGGCAGGTGCTGTTCCTTAAGCACGGCCAGGCGACTGTACGCGACCTCCCAGGCCGGGCGACGGTCAACTTCCTCTTCCGCGCTGCGTTTCTTGCGGAAGCGGAACCAAAGGAAGGTGGCCAGAGCCAGGAGTACAAGTCCGGCGCCGCCCCAGAGCAAGTACGGTTTCCAATCGCGCTTAAATTCATACGGCCTTTTCAGTGGCTTGATATCAGCCGAGTCGCCCGCATTGAGCAACATCGACAGCACTTTGATCGGCACCGGCTCGGTGAGCATGACTTTGCGACTGCTGTCAGGAAGATTGAAAATGATCGGCACGGGCGGGATGACGTAGTCGCCGGTGGTGAACGTGCTCAGGACAAAGATCGATTCACTGCGCTTGCGACCGTCGGGCAGTTTGGTTTCGATATCCGGCTGATAGTCTTTGACGTCAAACGCCCCGAGATTGGCTCCAAGCGGCGGCGGGACGAGGCCGATGGTGGAGTCGTAGGTGATGGTCACCGTATAGGTGACCAGGTCGCCGACGTAGATTTCGGCCTTATCAATTGAGGTTCCGATTTCAATACCGGTCAGCGACGAGACCGTGTCTGCAGGCGTTCTCGGCTGAGCGTTGCATAACCCAGCGAATACCGCCAGAACAAAGGCGAAGAGCAAAATGTATTTGGGCGAATATCGGATCATGTTTTCGTCTACTGAATATTCTGGTCGAAGACCTGTACTTTTTCGTCCTGCGCCAATTTCGCAAGGTATTGGCCGTAGGCCGCTTCCATTTTCTGTTGTTGATAATCCATGAAGACCTGGGCCTTCACGCTGTCGTAGGGAGCACTATTATAGTGATCGGCTTTGTTGGCCTGATAGAAGTTGCGGACGTCAATCGTATCAACCTGCACGCTGGGCATGACCTTGTCGATCACGTATTTGTCAACGATGAATTTCCTGGTCGCCTGTTCCGAACGCTTGCGAATATCCGGATCATCGCCGTATTTTTCGCGCAACGCCGCCTGGTAGAGCAATTCAATCCCGACATATTGCCGCACGAAATTCTGTTTGGCCTCCTTGCTGAGAAGCTGCTTCTGCAATTGGACAGGGAGGGATTGAATCTGTCGTTCGATTTCGGAACGATAAATCGAGCGGTCACCCACTTTGGCGACCTCGACGTCGCCTGCGGCCGGCTTCTGGTCATCGACATTCGCCATGGAGCCGAGCTCACGTTTGGCGTCGGCATGCTGGCCTATCCGCTCAAGCGAGGCGACCAGATTGGACGAGAGGTCATTCATGTAGGCGGCCTGCGGATCGAAGGCGCGCGCCCGCATATAGTAGGCCGCGGCGTTTCCGTAATCGTGCAGATCCTCGAAGTAGACTCGACCGGTCAGATAACAGACATTCGCCCTTTCCTGATCGGACAATCCGGCTCCGTCCAGCAACCGGGTATATTCCTGAATGGCGGCGCTGTATAGCTTGTTGTCGCGCAGTTCGCCCGCCAATTTCAAGGGCTGGTCCAGATTGACCGTGTTGCCTCCGCAACCGCTGAAGGCCGCGGCGAGCAATCCCATGACTACAATTGAAGTCGTTAGTCGAAACATATCAATGTCGCTTCTCTCGCATCCGGAAAAAGGAAATGAGCGGACCGATGTACGGATAATCGGTCCGGATGTTGATAAAATCCATGTTGATGGCCTGAAAACCCTTTTTCAAATTGAGTACATCTTCCTGCGCTCGCGCGGCGAATTCGCGCCGAAATTCTCTCGACGATGTGTCGATGAGGATCACTTCCCCGGTCTCGGCATCTTCAAGTTCGATCAAGCCGACATTGTCAAACGCCGTTTCGCGCGGGTCGGTCACCTTGATGGCGATGATGTCGTGCTTTTTGTTGGCGATCTGGAGCGGCTTGTAGTAGCCGTCAGAAAGAAAATCGGAGACGAGGAATACGACCGATTTCCGTTTGACCACCCGGCTGAGGTACTCGAGTGCTCCGGCGACGTCAGTCTTGGTGCCCTTCGGCTGGAAATAGAGAATTTCGCGAATCAGGCGAAGCACGTGGCCTCTCCCCTTCTGGGGCGGCACGAATTTCTCGATTTCATCAGTGAAGATGATCAAGCCGACTTTGTCATTATTCTTAATGGCTGAGAAGGCGAGCAAGGCACAGAGTTCGGCGGCCGTCTCACTCTTGAAGCGGTCGCGCGTACCAAAACGGCCGGATGAGGAAGCGTCGACCAGCAAGACCACAGATAATTCCCGCTCCTCGCGGAATTTCTTCACGTGCGGGAAGCCGGTTCGGGCGGTGACGTTCCAGTCGATGAGGCGAATGTCGTCACCGGGATAGTACTCGCGCACTTCCTCGAATTCCATCCCCTGGCCTTTGAACGTGGAATGGTATTCGCCGGAAAACAGATCATTCACCAAACGCTTGGTGCTGATCTCAATCCGCCTGACCTTCTTGAGTATCTCGCGTGGTATCATATCGTAAGATCACGGCACTTCAATGGTGTCGAATACTTTCTTTATGATATCATCCGAAGTTATATCCTCCGCCTCCGCTTCATACGTGAGCAGGATGCGGTGGCGTAAGACGTCAGCGCCGATGGCTTTGATATCTTCCGGCGTGATGTACCCGCGCCCTTTCATAAACGCATGCGCTTTGGCGGCCAGATTCAGATAGATAGTCGCCCGCGGCGAAGCGCCGAAAGAGATGAGGTCCTTGACGTCACGAAGCCCGTATCGTTCCGGCTCGCGCGTGGCAAAGATGATATTCACGATATACTCTTTGACTTTTTCGTCGACATACACCGACTTGACGACCTCGCGGGCGCGCACGATATCCTGCGGCGAGATGACCCGATCGACCGTGATCGATTCGACCGACGTATTGCGATCCATGATGATGCGCTCTTCGGCGGGCGACGGATAGCCGATCTTCAACTTCAACATGAACCGGTCGATCTGCGCCTCAGGGAGCGGATAGGTGCCTTCCTGCTCGATTGGATTTTGTGTGGCCAGCACGAGAAACGGTTCGTCGAGTTTGAATGAGGTCTCGCCAATGGTCACCTGGCGCTCCTGCATCGCTTCGAGCAGGGCCGACTGGACCTTGGCGGGAGCGCGGTTGATTTCATCGGCCAGGATGATGTTGGCGAAGATCGGCCCTTTCTTGACCGTAAATTCCGCTTTCTGCGGGTTGTAAATCATGGTGCCGATCAGGTCGGCCGGGAGCAGATCGGGTGTAAACTGCAAGCGCCGGAATTTGACCGATATGGCATCGGACAACGTTTTCACGGACAGCGTTTTCGCCAGTCCCGGAACACCTTCGATCAGGATGTGGCCATCCGCCAGAATGCCGATCAGGAGTCGCTCGATCAGGTACTTCTGCCCCACGATCACCGAGCTCATCTGGGTGGTCAGTTTGTGGACGAAGGACGATTCTTTCTCGACGGTTTCCTGGATCTGCTGGATGTCTACCTGCATTGATCCTCCGATTTATTTCATTGCCTTCAATAATTCAAATTGCTCGCGAATCTCCTGTTCGAGCCGGATGGTTTCACCCGGCGTCGGCGGCAACGGCGCGAATTTTTCACGTTCGGCCCGCATCAGCCAGCCGGAGATCTTCTCTTTCAGACCTGCGCTCAGGTTGGTCGACTCCATCTGCTCGATTACTTCCGCTGTCGATAATCCTGCGATATTCAGTCCGTACTGTTCCCCAAGGAAGACGAGCAGAATCTTGTACAGTCCGGCCTGAAACCGTCGCAGGTCGCCATTGGCCTCCGTCTTAGCCTGGCCCAGTCGGTCCAGAAACGCATCAACGGGGGATTTTACCGGTTGATATGGCCGTTTGTTCCGTGACTTAACAATTATTAACGCCAAGACTCCCAACAGGGTAACACAGATGGCCAGGATATAGGACCATTTGAGCCGCCAGTTCTCCACGTTTGCCGGTTGTTTTCGGGGAATCGGGTCGGAGATTTGGATGGTAAGGGCTGAAGTCGTCAGGCCTCCAGGAAGAGAGTCCGGAATGTGCACGTAAGAAATCGTGAAAGGATCAATTCGCCCCTGCCCGGCCGAAGTCGGAACCAGAGTGAACTGAAACCGCTTGGTGGTCACCTCACCTTGTGCCGTGGCGGCGGAGCTTATCGAAGTGGCATACCCCTGAATCTTGAGGCGGTCGAGTTGGGGCTGGACCGGCTTGTCAAAGTAGTAGGCTAATTGCGAGCCGGGCCAAGTGAGGGTGATTTCCAATTTGGCACTGTCTTCAAAGGCCATCGAGGCCTTGTCTAGCGTCTGGGAAAGCGACATTGCCTGTCCAAAGCCGTTGGCGACGGACAGTAACGAGGCGGCGATGGCAAAAATAAACGTTCTCATGATACTATGATCCTACTCCGGTTTGCGGCTGTGATCGCACTAAGGTAGGCGCGGCTAACTCTTTGTCAAGAGTAATGATAGCTGGGACGTCACGAAGCCAGCAGAAGCGCCACCAGGCCCAACCCCATGCCAATCTTCAATCCCGTCGAACCGAGTCGCACGCGCTGACGATCGGGTCGACGGAGCACAAGTATCATTACGATTAAGAGGGGCAAGTCGATCCCAAGAATCGTCAACCAAGTGTACGCCGGGCGGTACCACTGCATAAAAGTCGGTACCAGGGTCAGCACAATGAGCATTACCAGAAGCGCAAAGGCGATGCGAATGGCAGTCGGGATACCGACCACCTGAGGCAGTGTTCTTACGTTGGCACGACGGTCACCGTCCAAATCCTCGACATCCTTGAGAATTTCACGGATTAAGTGGAGGCAGAAGGCAAATACAGCCGGCACGAGGGCGCCCGAGGGATTGCCGAAAACGTCGGCGTCAATCGCCCAGGCGCCGGTCAGGAAAGTCAATCCGCCAAGAAAAGCGATGACCATGTTGCCCAGTAACGGGACACGTTTCAGTCTGAAGTCGTACGCCGCAAGTGCTGCGATTGTAAAGAGAGCAATGGCTACCACCTTCAGATTCACAGTTGCAGCCAATACCACGGCGAACACCGTTAGCGTGATGGCGACACCCCAGGCATATCTTAGCGTAAGCAGCTGACGCACCAAAACGCGGTCGGGTCGATTGATGCGATCGATCTTGATGTCGCAAATGTCGTTCACCACGTTGCCGGCGGCGCAGACGAGAAGGGCCGCCACACCGGCGATGATGGCAGGATATAACCAGACCCATTGCCCGGTCAGGTGGGCGCCCAGAATGACGCCGAGAAATGCCAGCAAGCAGTTGATGACCCGGATAAGTTTGAGGGTATTAACAAGAGTACCCACCTCAGCAGCTTAGGCAGGAAGGACGGGCGCAGTCAACTTCAATTCGACGGCGAAACACCTGGAGCGGCGGGCTCGACGATGGTGCGAAGGATGGCGATGCGGTCATTATCGGTATCCGCTACGGCGAGTAGATTGGGTCCAAGGACAGCAATGTCCGAGGGATGACCCAGCGGCTGGCGCAGGCCCAACAGCACCGTGCCGCTGACTCCGGCTTTCACCCCACTTTGCTCAACGTACGCCAAGGTACCCGCGTCGCGATCAAGGACCCAGGCATTGCCCAGCGAATCAATAGCGATGGCAGTTGGAGCCGTTATCACGTCGAGCGACAAATGAAATAGGTAATTGCCGTTGTGATCAAAGTACACTAGTCGGCCGTTGTCGGTGTCGCAGACCACAAAGCCTTCGCGACCCCGATAAGCAATGCCGGTCGGGCCGGACAGCAGCCCCCTGCCCGCGTCAATATCGCCGGCGAAGCGAAGGAAGAGCCCAGTGAGGTCGAAAATTGCAATCCGGTTGCGTTCGCGATCAGTCATCCAGACCTCGCCGTTGTCACCGACCGCCACGCCGCTTGCTTCCCCATACTTGAGGGGGTCGGTCAGATCGGAGAGCTCGATTTCCAGTGTCGACCTGAATTCCAGATTCAGCCTCACTAGCCGATCATTGTTTACATCACATATCCACGTGTTGTAGGAGCGGTCCACATCCAGGGCACCGGGGTGATCGAACAGACCGGTGGCGCGGCCAAGTCCGCCAATAAATTGATCGACGACCAGATCCGGCTGGAATCTAATGACGCGATTATTCGCCTGATCGGCAACGTAGAGAAAGCCCCGGCGATCTACCGAGAGGCCGGACGGTCGGCCCAGCCTGAGGCCGTCGATTGACCCGGCGATCTCGCGCTCGAGGACCAGATTGCGAACTGTCAGGTGGTTGGATGATTCGGCGCCGGGTCCGTTGCTCTTGCCACAGCCCAGATAGCTGCAGGCAAGGAGGATTGCGCTGAACAACAGCAGGGCTCGTGGCATCAGAACCCCGTGAAGAGGGTCAATTGAACCTGCCGGGTATCGTGAAGGGGATCAAACGCCAATTTGAGACGGGGCTTGGTGATGTCGGAGAACTCGTCTTCAATGCGTCGCTGCCCGCGCCGCGCGTCGCGCACGGCGTCGATAATCGAGACAATGCGATTGACGACCGCCACGCCGAGCGCGAATTCGGCGCGTCGTTTGGCCTCGCGAGCGCTGTTCTTCATATGGCGAAAGTTGGCTTGCGCCGTGGTGTCGACCCAGTGCCAGTGGTTTTCGGGCGTGTCCTCAAAGTACGGTCGATCCGGATCGAAGACGCGTCCGAAGGTATTGTAGGTATTGATGTCACGATAGAAGCCGACCATGTCCTCGAATTCGTCGCTCTTACCATCCAACCGGGCATTCGCATAAACCGCAGCGTAGGTGACCATGTCATCTTCTTTTAAATTCTTGTAAACGGTGAAGGCACCGAAGCTGATCCAGGAGGCCGCCTCCACTGCGAAAAAGACGCGCGCCTTGGACCGGTGGCCCAGATAGTGCTGACCCGCGCCGGGAAGAAGCGCGGACAGAGCCGCCGCTTTCCACATCGATTTCTTCTTTCCGCCGCTCGCCGACTTGTCGGCCGATTTCGACGCGTCCTGCTTGGTGACCGGTTTCGATTTCTGTTCGACTTTCTCCTTCTTCTTGTCGCCGGGGAACTCCTCTTCCTGCTGGGCAAGCAGGTACGGTTTCGGCTTTTGCAGTAAGTCGAGGGCTGTTCCGAACGAGGCGGCAGCCAGCATGGTCATCAAGCATGTCGAATAGACGAATATGCGCATAGCCGTTCCCTAGAAGCGGACGCTCACTTTCAAGGTTGGGGTATCGGCAAATGAATATATCGATTTCAATTTTGCCTTTACATCGACGCGCCCAAACTCAGCCGGGTTGACCGACCGATTGTGCCGCTTCGCCGAAAGGTAAGCTTCGAAGGCACTGATCATGCGATTGGCCATTGAGACGATGATCATGGTGGTCGCCTTGTCAAACTTTTCGTTGGCATGATGGCGCATAGTCTCATACGTCAGGCGGTGGGCTGACGATGGCGATCGCGTGTCATTTACCATTTTCGGCGGATTGATGCTGTTATTAATGTAGTCTTGAAGGGTCGTGTCGTTCAGTTCGGCATCATCCCACCCCCAGGCGAATTGATTGTATTTGCCGGTCATCTCGAAATACTGTTGCGTTTCGGTCCCGGGAAGATGATGTGAAATCTCGGTCGCGCTGACGTTGTTGTCGCTCGAATCGCCGTAGGCCATATACAGGTATTGGGCATACGATCCGCGTGACCAATGAGCGCGGTTGTAGGCCTCGAACTCGTCGGTCAGATCGTTTCCTTCTCCGTGATACTTGAAATACAGGCCCCAGGCAGTCGCTTCAACGGCGAGGAACCCAAGCGGCTTGAGGATGGAACCACCATTATAGTACTGGCCGGCACCGGGCAGAGCCAAAGACAGAAGAAAAGCCTTGGCGGGCGACTTGCGGCCTGAGACGGTCTGGCTCGTTGCACCGCCGAATTCGCCTTCGGTCTGGAGATTGGCCTCGCGCATCGATTGAACGGAGTAGTCGGCCCGCAACTGGGCGATACCCTGGTCGAAGACTGATGTCTGCAATTCGACCTCGGCCCGTGTGGAAGCGCCGCACGCGGCCACCAGTGCTATCGCGGAGATTATCAGGACTGTTCTATGCATGGTCATACGCCTTCACTCCTACTTGATAATGGCCACGTCTTTGGACACCGTTCGCGTCTCTCCGGCGAATTCGGCCTCGAGACGGCAGCGATAGACGCCGGGCGTGACGCTGCTGCAATTCCAGGTGACCTCGTTATCTACGCCGCCGCTGGTCGGACCCTCGAGACTGGTAAGCTTGTTACCGGCCATGTCGTACAGAGTCAGCGTCACCCGCGTCGCCGGAGCGCCCAGGAAATAGCGCCAGGTTGTTACACCGTCGATCACCGGATTCGGATAATTATAGAATCGGGCCTCGGGCAACTTATCGCTGTAAGTCGCCGGCACCGGCAGTTTTGTGTTATCGAAATGGAAGGAACCGGCCGGACCGCCGCCATTCATAGGCCAATCGTCATGTGTTGAATCGGACGAAATGTCCCAGGCATAAAACCAGCCATCACCGCCGAGGTACCCGAGAAGATTGCGGTCGTTGTCGCGAATCACCACCGGCACACTGCTCGAGCTCCCCTGCGTCTGTTCGCCGGAAGTCAGCGGGAAGCCCGATGCCCGCGCTTCGCCAAAGGCATACATGTTGCCGACCTCCGTCGGGAAGGCGAATTCCGGAAGGCCGCCGGATTCGATACCTGCAATGATCGGGGAAGCGATAACCGGGTCAGTCGGAAACCGATCGTTGATCAATCGCGGGAAATCGGAGAGCATCGTCAATTCCCGATTGAAGGCGTACATCTTGCCGATTCCGCCGATCAAAATGTCGGGGTAACCGTCCAGGTCAATGTCGCCCGCTGTGGGGTTGGTAGTAAACGTGTTCCCCGTGTGAACTTCGGCCAGTACCCGTGCGACGGATCCATCTACGGTAAACATGATACCGTCGCCGGCAGAGGAGAAAGCTGCCAGTTCCGGTTCACCGTCGCGATTGACATCGACGATCAGGGGGCCGAACTGGTAAATCCCCGAAAGTCCGGCAAAGTCCAGTGATTGATTCGTCCCGCTCGGGGTATACAACCACCAGCGCGTTTGATCTTCTGCGGAATCGGCAACCTGAACCACGAGTTGATTGCCCAGCTGCGCGATGCCCAGCGGCGCCTGGAGCGAGTTGTACGAAAGCGTTCGAGGAAAAGCGTGAAGAGAATCTGTTCTGAAGTCATATCTGTGCACGTCGAGCGAGTATGTCAGTATCCAGATCGCCGAATCCGCCGCCGACAGCGCCAGGGGCCAGCGCGGCGTCGTGATCGTATCGGTAGCATCTGCCATCCCATCATTGTTGGCGTCCTGATTCGCGTACACCAGAGTGAATCCGGCAGTATCGTTGGCCGGGATGCCGACGACAATATGGCGCTCAGCGCCGAGGCCGATCGTCACCGGGGCGGCCGTTATCGGATTGGGGAGTCGCACGAATATCGGCACCGGTGTGGGCGTTTTCGGATTTTCGCCGCTCCACCGAAAGACATCGGAGTGCACCGAATCGAGAAACGGCGGGCACGAGGCGCAGGAGTCAACACGATTCAGGAAGCCGCGCCCGTCCGATCCAAACACCGCCAGATTCCTGTCTGCCGGTACGATGATCTCCGGACTCCCGTCATCATCCAGATCATCAACGATGGGTGAAAATCCGACCAGCGGCCGGCCGACGCGCACCGGGAAGCCGACGGCGGTGCGGTCGTTGGAAAGATCAAACGAAATCGCACTGTCGGCGAGGATCGGTTTCCCCGGCCCGGTTGTGCCGATCGTATCGCGGGTGACATGCTCGAGATAATAGTGCGTATTGTTGCCGGAGTTATCGACTGCAGGAGGATTCGTATATGGTGTGAAGCGGGTATTGCGATCATCGCGGAAAAGATCAGCGGCACTGCCATAACCGGATCTATAATAGCCGCCCAGATTCACCAATCCGTCGGCCTCAACGAGACTGATGAACCTTCGATCCAGAATGCGGTCGTACACCTGCAACTGGTTGTCATGGAAATTGTCTTCGCCGTCCCGATTGTAGTCGGCGGCGGCGACCGCTTCGTCGACATGGTAGACGGCCAGGCCATTGCCGGGGATGAGAAAATCATACTCGCGATTGAAGTTGCCGGATCGATCGGTCGGCCAGAGGATCACATTCGTAGTCGGATCCAAACGCACGGCGGCTGAGTCCCCGTCGATCTCATCGAGGCGATTCTCGACCAGGTAGTACTCGGTCTCGGTAATGGGGATCCGCGCGATCTTCAGGCTCTGCGACTGGACAGCCGCGGCAACAACGCGAATGTCGTCGCCCTGGCGGAAGTTAACGACCGTATCGTAACCAAGGTACGCCCGACACCAGGGGTCGGGGTACACGGGCAAGCCGCCGAACACCCGTCCGGCTGGAAAGCCGTAGTCAATGCCGGTGCCAAAACCGTTGTTGTCCATGAGAGAGAAATCGCCCAGCTGGGAAAGAAAACTGCTGGTGGCGTACATGTCGGGCAGGCCGAGCTGGTGGCCGAACTCGTGGGCGATGACGGCATTGAGGACAGTCACGCGATTGTCCTGGATAGCCGTCTCGGGCATCAGGAGTGCCGTGCGAATGTAGTGGCTGCCGTCATCAACGGCGAGCGAATCGAAGAATCGGATGAAGCCGGTAAACATATCCTGACAGGTCGTGGGAAACCCAATGTCATTTTGACGATCGGAGCCGGCGTGGAACAGGAAGTACGCGTCGTAATTGCTCATCTGGATATCGGGATGTCCCGGATCGATAATGTGCGCAGAATCCGCCAGATGAATTGCGTCGACAAAGTACCGTTCCAGCCCCGCGATAATTGAATCCGGGCGGAATTCGCAGTATCCGTAGTAGCCCATCGGATGGGGTAGCTGGTAGACCGAATCTCGGCCGGGAGGATAGACATCCCACGTGATCACCAGCTTGCCGTTGGAGACGGTCTCGTAATACCTGGCCAACGCGCGCATGTGGGCATCAAAATAGGCCGAGTCGTGCGGCGGCTTGTCCATGAAATGGCCGTAGAGCGCCAGCATCTGTTCATCAGTGAGCGGCCGCATATCCATGTGGCCGTCGCCGGTAGTATTTGGATTGTCCGGGCTTTCCAACTGGAAATTGTAGCGAAGGACCAGGCAACGGATCGTATCGACGGCGTTGGGATCACGAGCCGCCGACAATGCACCGGGCCGGCCCTGGGCTGCCGGAGGATTAATGGGAAGTCCCAGTTCGCCGGTAAGACACCGGTAGATGACTTGATTCTCTCCGGCGGGTGGCGTGACAACCCGTTTTCCGGTCAGAATGTGGTCACTCGCCGTGACCGTTGTAGCGGCCGCAGCGAGTGTGACAAGCGTTGTGAGCAAGCGTCCTATGCACGTCACGAAGCTGTACCTCGTCTATGTCAGTTTACGGCAGAACCGTCAAGGAGAACCTCAGCGTATTGGCCAACGTCACATTTCCGTTGTTCGGAATGTACGAGAAATCGGCCTTGGCCCAGGAAATCGGCTGAAGGCCGATACCGACGGTTGCCGTCTTGATGTCGCCTTCCTGATCGTAGATATAGCCTGCGCGGGCGGAAATCAAGTTCGCATACGTAAATTCGGCGCCGCCGTTCCACACGACTTCCTTAACTTCCTGAGACAGGGCATTGTTGAAGCCGCTGGCGATGTCCTTGTTACCCTCGAACGCGATCAATAGACGGGTGAGATCGGATTCCTTCAGTTTGTACGAGAAGCCAAAGGCGAGATTCATCGGCAACGGATCGGACTGTGCAGCGTCAATATACGCGACCTTGGGTCCGAGGTTGGTGGTGGCCAGACCGAAGGTCAGGCGCTTATTCCAATTGTACAAGAGACCGAAGTCAAGCGCGAACGCTGTAGCGGTTCCATGGCCCTGCTCGGCCGCCGCACCCTGGGGAGACAGGCGGGAGTAGATGACTTTGGCCGACACGCCGCCCTTCAGCTTGTTGGTCAGCGCCGTGCCATACGAGAGACTGAAGGCCATTTCGAACGGCTTGAATTCGTCGACGGCTTCCGGTCCGCTCTCCGTGGTGCGAATAAACGTGCCGTACGAAATGTAGGTCACGCTGCCACCAAAGGTGCCGAGACCTTCTTTGCACTTGGTGAACGAGAAGAAACCGTAGTAGATGTCGTCAGCCAGTTCCGGGAGCCATTTCACGTGCATGAACGTGAACTCGGAACGACCGCGACTCTTGATCGAGAGTTGATTCTGACTGGCGAGCCAGGTTTCACTCTGATGGGTTTCCGCCCCTAGTGATGAAGAAGTACCCATATCGCCGCGCTCGGATTGCGACCATTGACCGTTTTCAAATTCCAGCAATCCGCGGGTCGTCGCCACATACAGGCGGCCGCCGTCGAATTGCAGCCGCGTCACGGGAGCGGCAGCACGGTTCGCATATACCTTGACCACTCGGCCCGAATCGATCACGTTGTTGTCGAGATCATTGACGGTGCGGAGCGCTTCGGCATACGCCGACGCCTCTTCGGGCTCCAATTTGCGTAGGGCGACGAGCGAATCGACAGTCTGGCCGAGGCCGACCGTATACGGTTTGTAACCGGGAAGTGTCCAGCCTTCGCCAGTGTAAAACAGGACGCCCTGATCGGTGCCGATCCAGATACGGCTCATCGTGGGCGTTGTCTGAATGGAAGTCGCCTGTCCCTTGATCTGGGCCAGGAACGGGACCTGAATCACCGCGCCGGGAGTCAACGCCGCGCCGGCACTGTCGGCGGAACGCAACGAGGTCTCGAGTTTTGCGAGATAGGCCGCCATTTCCTGAGGCGTCCCATAGACCATGAACCGTCCGGCAATCTTCTCCGGAGTATCGCCGATGGCGACGGTGTAGTTCATCGTATTAACCCACTTCCGACCGTCATAGCGATACAAATCTCCGCCTGACACGGCGAGCAGGTTGGGTGAAGCGGCGCCACCCACGGCTTCGATTTCACCGGTAAGTGAATTGGTTGAATCGACGACCGGTTCGGTGCGAACTCCGTCATAGATTGCCAACCCCTTATCCGTGCCAACGACGATGACTGAGCCGGCCAGCTGCAGGCTGGTGACCTTGTTGGAGGGCAGTCCCTTGGTTTCGGTATAAATTGTCCAGCGCTGACCATTGTAGGTCAACAGGCCGTTGCTCGTGCCGACGGCCAGACGCTGGCCATCGGAAGCGATCGAAGTCGGCACTCCTTCCACGAGGGCCGAATACGGTATGTGCAGGTCCTCGGGTAGGTAACGCATCCGCGACTGATCGAGACGGGACCAGATGCGATCAGCCTGGGTCTTGCCCATGCTGCCCGAAGCGATAGCATCGGAATAATTCTTGATGGCTTCTTTCAGCGGCGTCCAATTCAGGCGACAGAGGCGGTAGTAAATGAGCACAGAATCGGCGCTCAGCTGAATCTCATCCTTCCGATCGTATCCGTCCGGAAGATGGGTCAACAGCGAGTCGCGAAACGCAACCAGGTTTTCGTAGCTGTCGGCATTATTGGCTCGGGCTACTCTGTCCATGACTCGCTCCAGTTGTTGCGGATCGGCGATGTCACAGTAAGAGGAGACTATTCGCTCTGCCGTCTGATCGGTCTTGGTAGCAAAGACCTCATCGACATTCCAATTACGATTGTCGTAACGCACGAGGCCTTTGGGCGAAATAGCCCACAGGTCGTAGGCCTGATACGTCGAACCGCCGCCTGCCTTGACGGTGGCAACTCCGGTCAGGGGCCGATATTGATCCGGCACGCGGACGTTGATCCACGAATCGGAAAGCGGCGGATTACCCAATCCAGCCGGATTCCAGTGAGTCGCCGTGGCGTCATCGGCCACCGCCACAAAAGCTTCACCCATGCCGGCGGGCCGGGCGCCTGCGGCGATCCGCAAGAATAGCATCGCGGCGTTGGAGATATCGGCGTAACTGCTGACGGAAAATGTCAGCACCATGCCGAGGGTGAAAACCAGCGTCAGGAACGTGCGTACTTTCATGAAAACGGTCTCCCAGTATTAGTTAATAACAACAACTTTTCCAAAGGACTCGACCGGTTCGCCCCCAGCCTGAGGCTCGGCGACCGCTCGATAGATATAGACGCCACTGGCGACCCGGTCGCCGGCGAGGTCGGTACCGTCCCACTCCGCCCTGAAGGAGGCGTTGGGATAGCTCGCTGCGGGCAGGTCGGCACCGCTGAAACTGCGAATCTTGCGCCCGGCGAGGGTAAAAATGTCGAGGGTAAATCGCTGCACCGGCGCGTTGAGGTCGAAATAGAACGTAGTCTGCTCCATCATAGGATTGGGATAATTCAGCACATTGGCCAGCGACCCGGCTGTCTGGTCGGTGATATTGGCGGAAAAAACCGACGACGACGAGTTGTTGGCATTATCCCACGCCTTAATCTTGATTTCATGCCGCCCGGCCGTCAGCCCGGCCAGCGAATATTGAACTTCGCCGGTCGAAAAGTCCCCGACCGTATATTCAAAGTTATCGGTCAAATTGGCGTTCATATCCAGTTCCCCGTCAATCTCAGCCGAGATGCCGTGCCCCAGGGAGCCGGTCAAATTGATTCCGGAAAGGTCCGAAATTGCGATTCGAATGGTATCCCCGACAGTGACTGACCCGGAGGTAATCGGGGTCGGACTGTCCGATCGGTAGAAACTGATGGCCGGAGCGACTGAGTCAACCGCCGTCGAGATAGTCGTGGCGACCTGAATGGTGTCAATCAGCCCGACCGCGTCAGTCGAGTCGAGGATGGCATAGATCACGATTTGAGCGTCGTTGCCGCCATAAGTGATGTCGAGAGGCGTGACGAAGCTGAAGTCGAACAATCCACTGACGACGTTAGCCGGGCCGCGGAAGATCTGCGGGCCGGTCATCTTGTAGGGAATCGTAAGTGGCGGCGTGGTGCTGTACAGGGTGTGCGTCTTGTTTCGATCGCTGTCGAAAGCGAGTATCTGTAACTGGCCGTCAACCGGGACCGGATTTCCATCACCGTCGACAATCTGTCCTGACACGTGTACCGGCGCCAGACCGACGAGAGTGTCGGGCCGTTGGGTAAATTCCGCACGGAGCTGCGGCTGCGCCAGTTTGAGCAGGGGGTCACCAAAGAATACGAACTTCTGGTCGTTGGTCTGTCGAATCGGTCCGGGATATTGACGCTGCAGCTTGGCGGCGTAAATCGCTTCGCACATAGTCAGGTCGGTGTTGTCCAATAGCACGCCGAAGACTTCCCGATTGAAATCGGCATTGTCCTGCGAATACACTATGCGATTGGCTGAGACCACACCGATGGCGCCATCGTTTGAGGCGAGAAAGAGGTCTTCGCCCATGGACTGACGTTCCGGATCGTCGAACAAGCTGATATCGCACGACGCGGCGAAAAACAACGGCAGTCGATCGGCATTGTGGAGTCGGGGCAGATCGGACGAACGGCGGAAGATCGATTCGTGCGCCCAGAGTTCGGGATTGCCGTGCCCGACATAGTTTACGATGAGCGCGCCGTTATTGACGGCATTCACGATGGCGTCGTTGACCGCCGGCTTCTCGCGATTCACAAAGGGGTAGTCCCAGGCGTAGATTTTATTGCGTACGAAATGCTTGGGGATATAGTTTTTCTCGAGAAATTCCGTCTGCGTTGTGTGGAAACTCTCACCGGCATACGAGCCACGATACTCGTCATCGGCCACGAGAACGATTCGATTGCGCCAGCTTCCCAGGGTCGATGCCGACTCGTACGATCTGATCTTGCCAATAATCGTCTGTATCTCCGCGGTCGATTTGACCGGCCAGCGTGCCGTCATCATGTCATAGCCGCGATCACCGGCATAGCTGGTGTCGCCGTCCAGAATGCCGAATTCACCGAAATACACGTAATTGTCGTCGCTGGAGGTTTCGTCGGCGGTTCGGATATACGGCGGCACATAATTGGTCTGGCCCTGCCCAAGGATATTCTGAAAGTCGTAATTGCCGTCGCCGACAAACAGCACGCCTGACGGCGCCGGCGACGGATACTGTTCGTAGGTGAATTTGAGGAAGTCGCGAATCGCCGTCGGATCGTACAGACCGTACGAGAAATTATCCATGATATCGCCCACCAGTGCCATACGGATTGTATAGCCGCCTTGCTGGCGGTAGGCGACATAACTATTTAAAGCCGAGGTGAACTGCGGCTGGGTGACAATAATCAGGTCGGTCTGACCGGCGGCAGCGCGAAGGTCGGTGGGGATGACTCTTTTAAAATCTGCATTGGCCACGGAAAGGCGACTGGAAACCGCGTAAAATCGATTCACCGGGTGGCTGCTCAGGTTCCAGTCGAATGAAAGCTGGCCGCTCTGACTGGTCCAGCCGGTCACCAGGGTAGGGCGACGCGTGTCGGCCAGATCGAGGATCACGGGAGTCTGGCCGAACGAATTGGTGATCTGAATTGACGCCATGCGCAGCATGCTGTCGAGTGCGAAGTCGAGCTCATTACCCACCGGCGCCAGGCGGCTGAGATATCCGACCTCGACGTAGTTGAGGTACGGTGGAACGCCCTCGGCGGTATTTAACGGCGTCATGGTCATTGCGAGCAGGTTACTGCCAATCGCGAAATTGTTGGCGAAGTACGTGCAGCCGGTGCGCGTGCACGACTTACCCACTGCCGATTGGTTGTTGACCAGCAAGTTGGTGAAGCCGATGGTCGAACCGATGCCCGCCGTGTTGGCCGCCACGTTGATCCACGTGGAATCGCCGATCACCAGATTCGGCGTCGAAACGTTTAATGAAAACGATGTCTGGTCGGTCCAGAACCATTCGAAGTAGTCGCGAACGAATGCGTCAAAATCCTCGGAAATGAGATGATCCTGTTCGGTATGAAGGAGTCGACGATAGGTCGAAATGGTCGTGTCCACCGCGCCGCCGGAAGTTACGGTCGTCACGGCCATGCGGGTCGGCGGATTACCGAAATCGTCGGTAATGGTAAGCCAGTAGACGTTGTCGGTCGTATACACGTTGTCGGCGTAATACGGTTCGGCATGCTCAGGGAAGACCCACCGATCGACGCTTTCACCGTAGAATTCCACATAATCGGCGGCGTCAATCGCACCGTCACCACCGTCGGAGATGTTCAGAGCGATTTCTTTGAATTCGGGGCGGGGGCGATAGTTGTCCGGCTCGTTCATGAGGCCGCCGCCATTGAATATCCGAATGGCAGCCGACGATGTCCCAAGCGGAATGCCGGCGGTCTGCAGTTGTGATCCGGTAAGGCGGTAGAGTCCGGTTTGCCGGACAGACATTTTCCACCAGGGGTTGCCGGACGCAAACGGATCGGATATTTCCGCCAACGATGTGGTCGGCGGGATGTCAAAGCGGCATCGACGGCCATCTGGCAAATTGATCATAGTTGGCGATCGACCGGCTAAAGATGCGATCAAAGACCGGATCGTCGGTGGCAGCGCCGCTGCTCAGTCCGCCCGCGAAGGCGAGTTCGACTACCACGCGGCGATACACTTGCGATCCCACGATCGGGTTGATGGAAACCGCCACATACTGGCGACCGCGAACCGTGGTGGGCGCTGCCAGTTGAACAAGTTGTGCGGTGGGGGCAAGGTGGTCAGTCAAGTCAGTCACGGGAACCGCGTCGTACCCTTCGGACCGAACGACTCTCGCGGAGCCACCGGTCGGAATTCCAACGAGCACCGTCTTGGTGAAAGTGATGGATGAATCGGCACCGGTAAGTCGCTGTAAATTGGAGAGATCGCCGGGAACGGAGACGGTGAATGCAAAGCTGGTTGAATTGGAGGTGAGGACCGCCAGGTCGTTTGTAGCGCCAATTACAGAAACAGTGAGAAGGGGCAAAACGAAAAACGGCCCAAACAAAGAAAGGGCCATAGCAGCCAAAGAGAAGCTCTTTGACTTCGGCAGTCGACAACTTTCGGTCTCGGTTAGCGGGCGCAAATTCAACGCCGTACACCTTGGGTTAGTTAATTCAAGTCGTTAACCTAGAACCGATAAGCTGCTCTCCCTTCTTAGTTTTAGCCGTCGAAAGTATACGCTTTTGTCCGCCCAAAGTCAATTGGCTCAGGGGGATTTGTGAGGGATGGACGCAATTTCAGGGCCAAGAGGCGCCCACGGGGGCCAATGTACAAATTGTGCGTTACCCGGCAACGACTTAACCACTACAATCAGGACGTTAACACTCCCGATTATCTCTCCCTCTCCCAGCTATTATATGCACCTCAGTGCATTTCGCCCATCAGTACCTGCCCAAATCGTCTTCGAGCTCTTTGCTCAGGTTCTGGAGGCGCGACTGTTCGGCGTAAAGGCGGTCGAGGTATTCCTCGCGAGTTCCGTTGGGCAAAAAGACAACGTCATACATGCTGAAATACCCATCGCGCAATTGACTGATGATGTCCATCGTAGCACGATCGAAGAAGGCGTCTTCCTTGATTCTTCCCATCGCATAGTCGACGACATCGTCGTTCGCTTCCAATACGGGTCGCTGGTTCGCGATCGAATTGTCGATCGTCTGCCGCATTTCATCGGCCGATATTTCGGCCTTGCGCCCCTCTTCCCCCTTCCGCCATTCGTCGGCAATATTCATCCCATACTGGAAATAATTCGCGGAGGTGGAATCAATAAAGAATTTCAGGTAAACCACTCGTTGTCTTTGCGACGCGCCGTCAAACCGATTCTTCCATGAAATACGCTGATCCTTGCCGGTTACCTCGGCACGCTCGGTCTGTTGTTCTTCCGAAGCCGGGCCGGTTTGGATGCGCACGCCGCAGCCTAATCCTGCCCCCAGGAGCGCGACAGCCAGCACGAAAGGAATCGCACGATTCATCCGTACCCCCACGCTACTTCTTCGCCGAAGTTGTTTGTTCATTGGCTATTTCCAGATCACAAGTGAAATGCCGCAAGTACATCGATTCCCGGACAATATTCATGCCGCGGATCTTATCCTTGCGCCGGACGATTCGCTCGGCCACTTCGGCGATATAGTCCATGTGCGAGTTGGTGAACACTCGTCGAGGAATCGCCATGCGCACCAGCTCCTGACGGGCAGTAAATTTCTTACCCGTCTCCTCATCCACTCCGCCAAACATGAGTGAGCCGATTTCCACCGTTCGCACGCCGCCTTCGACATAGAACTCGCACGACAGCGACTGGCCCGGGAACTGCCATGCCGGGATGTGCGGCAGCAAGCGTCCCGCGTCAACAAATACGGCATGACCGCCGGTCGGCTGGATAATCGGCATGCCGGCCTCGACAATTCTCTTCCCCAGATACGCCACCTGATCCACGCGGAATTCGAGGTAGTCGGACTCCAGTACCTCTTCGAGTCCGGCGGCGACAGCCTCGAGGTCGCGTCCGGCCAGGCCGCCGTAGGTCGGAAAGCCTTCAATCAGAATCATCAGTTCGGCTATCTGGTCGTAGAGGTCCTCGTCGTTTAGGGCAATGAAACCGCCCATGTTGGCCAGGCCGTCTTTCTTGGCTGACATCATGACCCCGTCGCATAGCTCAAACATTTGCTGCGCGATCTGGCGGACGGACTGATTTTCGAAGCCGGGCTCGCGTTTCTTGATGAACCAGGCATTCTCAGCGAACCGGGCGGCGTCAAAATAAAAGCGGAGGCCATAGCGGTGGCAGATTTCGGAGACTTCGCGGATATTGGCCAGCGAAACAGGTTGGCCGCCGCAAGAATTGTTCGTGATGGTGAGGATGACCATCGCGATTTTCTCGACACCCTTCTCACGAATGAAATCCTCAAGCGCAGCCGTATCCATATTCCCCTTGAAAGGGTGAGGATCCATGGATAGGGACTCACGACACGGCAAGTCGATCGGAATGCCGCCCTTGTGCAGGGTATTGCCTCTCGTAGTATCGAAGTGGGTGTTGTTGACGACGTACTGCCCCTTCTTGAGAATCGTGCTGAAAATCAGATTCTCGGCCACGCGTCCCTGGTGACAGGGAATGATTTTCTTCTTGCGAAAGATATCCTGAATGGTGCGCTCAAAACGATAGAAGGAGCGGGCGCGGGCATACGATTCATCGCCCATCATAATAGCCGCCCACTGGCGGTCAGACATAGCCCCGGTGCCGGAGTCGGTGAGAAGATCAACATAGATGTCGGCAGCATCGACCTTGAACAGATTGTACTTGGCGGCCTTGAGCTTGAGCTCGCGTTCGGGGCGCGAAAGGAGTCGAATGGACTCGACTGATTTGATGCGGTACGGTTCCGCCGGTTGACGGTCGGATGACATAGTTTCCTCCTGCTGGGTTGGTCAGTTAACAGACAACGAACAGGATGATGGCTAGGTGACGGCCTTGACACGCCGCCGATGATAGTAAAGACCAAGATGCCGACAGGCCGGCGTCTCTGACAACGTGGCGTTCATGAGACCTTTCTCAGCGTGAAGACCGGTTCAACACTGCCAGTGACAAGACCGGCATTGTTGCGCACATCCGGATTCCAGTACGACTTCAGGAACGGAGCATCATCGGAGGGCAAAATCAGGCCCAACTGGCGCAAAGTCTCCACGACGATACAACCAATAGCCCGGGCGCCACCGTCGTGCACCTTTACGACAATGCCGATGTTCGGTTCGGTAAAGCCGATCGCCTGCAGGGCTTCGGCTCCGCCTTTGCAGACGATATTCCCCGGGAACGTGCACATGAGAGCATAGTCCAGTCGCTTGAGACCGGAGAACATAATTGGATACGATGTCATCGCGGCCTTGATGGTTCGCAGGATCGCGCTCGTATCTTCCGGCTGATCAATCGGATTGGCCAGACGTCTGAATCCGAGCGCCAGGTTCTTGATCGGCAAAGGGAAATTCGGGGCCGAACAGCCATCGGTGCCGAGGAACATCTGGTCTTCGGGGTAATCGCACATCCGGGAGACAGCCGACTTGACCAGTTTCTGCGATTGGCTCTCCGGTTTCAGATAGTCCTCGACCGGGACATCGAGATGTCGGGCCAGGGCGAGAAAGCCGGAGTGTTTACCCGAACAATTGTGCCGGAGCGAGTCCTTGTCTTCCCCGTTGGCCGGCCAGCTTTCGTCCTGCTGCATGAAAATCGGGCGGTGGCAACCGCACTTGAGGTACTCAGGAAGATTGCCGGCGGCGGCCAGATTCCATTTCACGATCCGCACGTGATCGTCAGTTCCCGAATGCGAGCCGCAACATATAGATAATTGCTCAGGAGTAAACTTGTACCGATCAGCAGCGCCGGTCTGAACCAACGGCATCGCCTGAAACGGCTTGATGGAAGAGCGAGCCATCGTGACCATGGCGGCGTCGCCCAGTGCATGAGTGACGTTGCCCTTGCTGTCAACGACGGCGATGGAGGCATAATGAACTGCCTCTACCGTTTTTCCGCGAACGACGGTTACTGCCGGTTCGGCTGCACCATAGGGGAAAGGTGACGACTCGACGATCAGCGATGGCTGTTGGGGCGAAATATGTTGAGTCAAAATCTTGCCAATTCCGTTTCGAGTTTGATATCTGCCGGTGAAAGGTACGGCATTTGGGCTGGTCTTTCCAGTGGATTTTCGCGACGCGCTCGAATCAAGACGCTATCAGCGGTCGCGCCGGAGACAAAAAGAGAAACCACCGGACTTGTGCCCAGTGGTCAAAATTAACGGGAAATTCAGCCAGGCTTACGCGCCGCCGAGGACTACTTTGCTGGGAGCTGGTCTGGCGACAAGCGCCCGACCATATTCGCGGTGCATCTTGGCGATCATCTCGACGGAGATTTCCTTGGGGCAGACCGCCTCGCATTCGAACTGGTTGGTACAGGCGCCGAATTGTTCTTCGTCCATCTGGGCGATCATTCTGGTCACCCGGTCTTCACGTTCAACCTGTCCCTGCGGGAGGAAAGCGAGTTGCGCGACTTTGGCTGAGACAAAGAGCATCGCCGACGCATTCTTGCAGGCGGCCACACACGCACCACACCCGATACAGGCAGCGGCATCCATCGCTTTGTCAGCCATGATTTTCCGGATCGGAATGGCGTTACCGTCGGGCGTTCCGCCCGTATTTACGGAAACAAACCCGCCGGCCTGGATGATGCGATCCAACGCCGACCGATCGACGACCAGATCCTTGACCACGGGGAAAGCTTTCGCCCGCCACGGCTCGATATAGATTTCATCGCCGTCGCGAAAATGGCGCATATGCAACTGGCAAACAGTGGTTCCCCTTTCCCCTCCGTGGGGCACACCATTGATAACCAGCGAACACATGCCGCAGATGCCCTCGCGGCAATCGTGATCGAAATGAATCGGGTCGACACCCTGAACAATCAAGCCTTCGTTGACAATATCGAGCATTTCGAGAAATGACATATCGGGGCTGATGTCACGGGCCTCGAATTTTTCCAGTCGGCCCTTATCGGCGGCATTCTTCTGACGCCAGACGTGCAGAGTCAGGTTCATTTGTAACTCCTCGTGGCCGGCTTGACGGTTTCAAAAGTCAGTGGCTCTTTGTGCAGAACCGCCGGTTTCCCGACGCCGGTATGCTCCCACGCCGCTACATACATGTATTTCTCATCGTTGCGCAACGCCTCGCCGTCGGGCGTCTGATACTCCGTCCGGAAATGCGATCCGCACGATTCCTCGCGATCGAGGGCATCCTGACAGAGCAACTCGCCGAATTCCAGAAAATCGGCCACCCGACCGGCGCGTTCGAGAGAATGATTCATTTCTTCGTTGGCCCCCAGCACCGTGACATTTTGCCAGAATTCGTCGCGCAGTTTGGGGATCAATTGCAGTGCTTCCTGCAGGCCCTTCCGATCGCGCGCCATGCCGGAGTGCTCCCACATGATCTTGCCAAGTTCCTTGTGGAACGAGTTGGCCGTGCGCTTTCCTTTCACGTTCAACAGCTTCCTGGTTCGTTCGGTCACTTCTTGTTCGACTTGCCGGAATTCGGGGAGGTCGGTCGACACTTTGGACGCGCCGACCCCGGCCAGGTAATCGCCAATCGTATACGGGATGACGAAGTAACCGTCCGCCAGACCTTGCATCAATGCGCTTGCGCCGAGCCGATTGGCGCCATGATCGGAGAAGTTTGCTTCACCCAAAACAAAGAGGCCCGGGATATTGCTCATCAAATTATAGTCCACCCAGAGACCGCCCATGGTATAATGTGACGCGGGGTAGATTCGCATCGGAACTTCATACGGATTTTCGGCCGTGATGCGTTGGTACATATCGAAAAGATTGCCGTACCGTTCACGAATGACCGAGGCACCGAGGCGGGAAATTGATTCAGAAAAGTCGAGATAGACGCCGAAGCCGGATTCGCCCACTCCCCGGCCATCGTCGCAGGCTTCTTTGGCGCTCCGCGACGAGATATCTCGGGGAGCAAGGTTGCCGTAACTGGGATACTTGCGCTCCAGGAAATAATCGCGCTCGCTCTCCGGAATCTGGTCGGGCGGCCGCTTATCGCCCTTTTTCTTCGGGACCCAGATGCGGCCGTCGTTGCGCAATGATTCCGACATCAACGTCAATTTGGATTGATGGTCGCCGCTCACCGGAATACAAGTCGGGTGAATCTGCGTGTAACACGGGTTGGCGAAAAGCGCACCGCGCTTATAGGCCCGATAGATCGCCGTCACATTGCAGCCGATCGCATTGGTCGATAGATAGAAGACATTGCCGTAGCCGCCGGTCGCCAGCACGACCGCGTGGGCGGCGCAGGAGGAGACCTTTCCGGTCACCATATCGCGTACGACGATTCCGCGGGCGACTCCGTTAACGAGCACCAGGTCAAGCATCTCCGACCGAGTATTCATCTTCACCTTGCCGAGACCGATCTGCCGTTCCAGCGCCTGATAGGCGCCGAGCAAAAGTTGTTGTCCCGTCTGCCCACGGGCATAAAATGTCCGGCTGACCTGCGCCCCGCCAAAAGAGCGATTGGCCAACAGGCCGCCGTATTCACGGGCAAACGGCACCCCTTGCGCCACGCACTGATCGATGATATTGACAGAGACCTGGGCCAGACGATAGACATTCGCTTCACGGGCACGGAAGTCGCCTCCCTTGACCGTGTCATAAAACAGACGATAAACCGAGTCGCCGTCGTTCTGGTAATTCTTTGCGGCGTTGATTCCACCCTGAGCCGCGATTGAATGCGCGCGTCGAGGCGAATCCTGGTAGCAAAAGCAGGTGACATTGTAGCCGAGTTCAGCCAGCGACGCGGCGGCTGACGCACCGGCCAGCCCGGAGCCAACCACGATAACGTCGAATTTGCGCTTGTTGGCCGGATTGATCAGCTTCATGTGAGCGATGTGGTTGTCCCACTTCTGCTCTATTGGACCGGAAGGAATTTTTGCATCGAGTGCCATTTTACAAGCCTCCTCCCGGCAGTCTGATCCAGCCGAACCAGACACTCACCGGTATGGACGAATATCCCAGGAAAAGAATTATCGAGACAATCCAGGCCAGTCGGTCGAGAATGACCTGCCATTTGGGATTACTCCACCCCAGCGACTGGAACATGCTGGCCATGCCGTGCGATAGGTGAAAAGTCGCCAGGCCGACAGCCAGGAGATAAAACACAGCGATCGGAATGTTCTGGAAACCAAGGATGACCATCGAGTAGACGTCGTACCGCCCCTGCGAATCAAGCGCCAGAGAGGCAAAGCGCGGGTCGGCGACGCGAGCCGTAAAATGAAGAATATGGTAGATGAAAAAGGCGAGGACAATCAGTCCGGAGATTATCATGGTACGCGACGCCAGGCTGGCTTTGGTGTATTCTTTGCGTTGATAGCCAATCGGACGCGCCGCCATATTTTCCAGTTTGAGCTGCACACCCAGCCAGATATGAACGATGAAGGCGAGGAGCAGGAACGCCCTGATAACCCAGAGCATGGGGCCGAGGCTATGGAGGAACTCGGCATACGCATTGATTTGATCGCGCCCGGCGAAGATTTGCAGATTGCCGATCATATGCCCGACGACATACCCGAAGGCAATGACGCCGGAAATAGCCATCAGAAATTTCTTACCGACAGAAGAGGTAATCAACTGTGTGGGAAGACCGGTTGTCGATGGCGTGTTAACTAGCGTGGTCATACGCGTTCCCTTTCCTTAGGAACGCGAAATTACCGCCAGATGAGTGTTCAGTCAAACGAAAAAACCTACATTATTGGTGATAGGTGTCGACTTTCGCCTCGGAATCAGCCCCCACCACGATCTGAACTATTCGTGGAGCGGGTTGTACAACGGAGTATGACAACAGAGCGGCGGACTATTCTGCCCCTTACGCGGCCGGTGAGGCCAGTCAAGTTAATATCCGACTTTTTTGTATGCAAAGTCGATAGGGGTTGACAAGGCGAAACGGCGTATCTATGTTTAGCCGCGAAAGACTCTGGATAACAAACGGTTAACCTATATTCACACTGGAGAGAAGGATGGGAATCATTACACGTGTATCTTTCGTGACAGCGGTAGTCGCTTTGGCGGCCGGTGCGATCATGGCCCAGGACAAGCCGGTCGCGGCTACAGTGAACAAACCCCTGGCGGAAGTCTCAATGAAGATTTCGGGCCCCGGCGCCCTCAACGACAGCACGATCAAAGCCGGCGAGAAGGTGACTGTCGACATTTACTGGATGAACGCCAAGGAACAGCGCGGCTTCACCACCGGATTCAAGCTCACGTCACCCGACATTCCGAAAGTTATTCACGTCGGTGATGCCGCGACCTGCATCAACCCGAAGGCACCCGATATCAAAGGCTTCAACGGCTGGAACGACAAGTCGATCTGGGATCTGGGCGGTGTGTTTGTGGCCGTGAAAGACTGGGACGGCAACCTGCCCGACACGATCGGCTTCGGCGGCGCAGTGGTCAAGCAGCGCTACCTCCCCCATCCAAAGCAAAAAGTGCTTTCGATGGAAATGATCGTCCCGACACCCGGCACGCTGACCATCGACTCGACCTTTTTCCCGCCGGGCGGTAAGTGGAAATTCGGTACTCCGAATCCGAATATCGTCGAAAAGCCGGAATGGCGCGGACCGTATATTTTCAAGGTTGTAAAGTAAACTTTGCTTGAACAAGCAGCCCGTCGAATCGGCGGGCTGTTTTTTTTGTCAGGAAACCCAGATGCGAAGCCTAGTATTAACGGCGTTGATGATTCTCATATGTACTGCCGGTGCCGCGGCGATCGAGCCAAGCGGAAGCCCGGCGGACACGGCTGGTACGTCTGCCGATTCGCTTTTGCCGCCACGATATGTCTTGCAGATCGAGCGACTCGAAACGACCCGGCGTTCGCTCCTGGACACTCTGGACGTCACGCTCGAAACCTTCGGTCACACTGTGGCCGCGTTTGGCCTCAAAATCGGGAGCACTCACCCGGCGGTCGATATTATCGGCATACTTCCGGGAGCCCTGGTTGATACGTGCGGCTGGGATTTTTTCCGCGCCGACCGCGTAGATACCAAGAGTGAAGCCAATATGCCGCGAACGCTCTGGAAAGCGGTCGCCCTTTCAAAGACGACCCCCGATACGACTCGTCCCGATTGCGTGGGCTTCAGGTCAAAGATCACTATCGCCCGACTCATTGTGGCGACGCCGCCGTCGGCACGATTTACCGATACGCTGGCGCCCCTCTTTTTCTACTGGGAGGATTGTCGTGATAATGCGCTGAGCGATGCATCGGGCCAATCGCTTATGTTTTCCAGCCGGGTTTTTGATTACCTGCCGGTACCGTTGGCCGACAAGCCGGACGTATTCCCCACTCGACTTGGAACGCCCACCCAGTGCATAAAAGTGAATGCGGTCAATCCGCCTCGAAGGACGGTCGAATTCCACAACGGCGGCGTGCTGTTCACATTGGGCAAGCCGGCAGCTGCCGGCAAGAAATAACGAGGCGATTCACCGGATTCAATCTGCGGCCAACACACGTCCAATTTTGCGTTGCGCCCACCAGACGCCGAAGAGAACGAGTGCTCCACCCAGGGCCGTAAAGGTACCGAAGGCCTCGTGCAGGAGCGGTACGGCCAGAACAGTGGTTGCGAGCGGTTCGAGATAGAGAAAGATGCCGGCCCGGGCAGCGCCGATTTTCGCCACGGCAATCTGCCAGCACCAATGGGCCAACGCCAATCCGATAATCGCCAGAAACAGCAACGCCACCATCGGCTCGACCGGCAAATGCAGGAATTTCGACCAATCAGAAGTGAAAAGCATATAGCCGAACATGATTACCGTCGCCGGGAAGAGAATGCCGAATGTGACGACCAGTGGATCTTTCGCCCTCGACACGTCGCGGGTGATGACCGTGTAGATCGCCCACGTGTGTGCTGACCCGAGCACCAGCCAGTCCCCCACGCTCGACAGCCACCCCAGTTCGCCGATCTTGCCTCGTGACACAAGGAGCAGGATGCCGATGGTGGCGATCACGATGCCACCGATCTGATACCGGTTGATCTTCTCCCGCAAGAAAACAAACGACAACACAGCCATGACCAATGGAGTGACCGCGATGATCCACCCGGTGTTGGTTGCGGTCGTGTACTTGAGGCCGGTGATTTGAATGAGAAAGTGGAGAGTGAGAACGGCAGAGCCGGCCAGCAGCCGCTTCTTGCTGACGCCGGTGAAATCGAGCGGAATTCGGCGTACCTTAAGCACAGCATACAGCACTGGCAGGCCGATCATGAGGCGGAGCCCGAGCAACTCGGCGGGCGACATGTACGGCAGGCAGAGCTTGGTGGCGACAAATGTCCACCCCCAGACGATGACGGTCAATAAGAGCAGAAGGTACAGCATAACATGAGACCGGCGACCGTCCTGGTTTCTGTGTGACGACACCGGATGGGGCCGAAGATAGCGGCGTCAATGTCGGCTGGCAAGGCAGAATCCGGAACGCCGGCAAATTCCAGTCTACATAGTCGTAAATCCCCACATTGGGACTTGCCCCCCGATCCGGCCACCTGTATGTTGGATCCAGCGGGCTTCATGAAATCAATCATCAGCAATGTGCGAAAGGAGTAATCCGCATGCGAATAACTTCTTTGCTGACTTCGTTTCTGGTAATCCCGGTCATTGCTTCGGCGCAGCTTCCTGATTCGCTTAAAGGATGGAGAGCGAATGTCGATTTCGGCCTTGCGGCAACACAGGCGACCTACAGCGATAACTGGACCGGCGGCGAGGCCGGATCTTTCAACTGGGCGGCCAACTTCAAAGGGGACGCCACCAAGTGGCTGTCGACTCGTGTGCAGGATAAGACACAGTTGAAACTTTCGTTCGGCCAAACGCTCGCGCAGAAGCGCGATGAGTCCAACAACACCTATTGGGAACGCCCGCGAAAATCAACCGACCTCATCGATTTTGAAACGGTCTTTCGCTTCGTCTTCAACGGGTATGTTGATCCCTATCTGGCCGGACGCATCGAAAGCCAGTTCACCGATGAATCCTATCGCCCAGTTCGCCGGTACCTCTCCCCCACCAAATTCACGGAGTCGGGCGGCGTTGTCCGTGTCTTTATCAATCGCACCAACGTACTTGAGTTGAGCAGTCGGTTCGGTTTTGCTTTTCGGCAGATCATGTCGAACCAGATTATCGACACGGTGGCAGAAGGAACACATTGGCATACCACCAATGACGGTGGTTTGGAATCGGTGACTGATTTCAAGGCACAATTGGCCGCCAAACTCACGTATACGTCGAAGCTGTCTCTCTACAAAGCTTTGTTCTTCTCTGAATCCGACAAGGTGGCTACGAATGACTGGAAGACAGTCGATGCCAACTGGGAGCATTTTCTGACGGCCTCCATCACGAAAGTGGTACAGACGGTGCTCTATGTGCAGGTCTTATACGATAAGGAAATCGACGACGGCGCCCGATTCAAGCAGACGCTTGGTCTCGGGCTCGCCTATAAATGGTCGAAATAGATACCTGATTACTGGAAGGAGAGAGTGTTTATGCTGAAGGAATTCAAGGAATTTGCCATGAAGGGCAATGTTCTGGACATGGCTATCGGTATCATTATC
Source organism: uncultured candidate division Zixibacteria bacterium (assembly GCA_963806185.1). GTDB lineage: Bacteria > Zixibacteria > MSB-5A5 > GN15 > FEB-12 > CAWDXE01. The sequence continues at coordinate 235,093 of CAWDXE010000004.1, read as the reverse complement.
GGTGCAGCGTTTGGTCCGATCGTCGGGTCGCTGGTGAGCGACATCATCATGCCACCGATCGGCATGTTGCTGGGAAATGTTGATTTCTCCAACCTGTTTGTCGTTGTGAAGGAGGGCGCGCAAGCGGCGCCGTACGCTTCTGTGGCGGCCGCCAAAGCGGCGGGAGCCGTCACCATTAATTATGGTTTGTTTATCAACACCATCATCAACTTCATCATCGTCGCATTTGCGATTTTCATCATGGTGAAGATGATAAACAAAATGAAGCGCGAGCAGCCGGCTCCGGCGGCCGTACCGACGACCAAGGAATGCCCGTCCTGCCTGATGACGATACCGCTCAAGGCCACCAAGTGTGGGCATTGCACGAGCGATATCAAAGCGTAACGCCGGTCATCAATTTCGGGGAAAAAAGAACGGTCGGAAGATGTCTTCCGACCGTTTCGTTTTCTGTGCACCCACCTCTGAACCGCCGATGAAGAACCCTTCGAACAGCCGACTCAGGTCGGGAACCCCCGCAACACACATGAGGATCTTCTTACCGTTGCTACCTTCCGGTCCTGGCGGGGTTCAAAGGCTTATGTTGTACAGGACCCAACCGTCAACGCCGCTTATCCGTCGGCACCAATCCGATCAGCTAAGCCCGCGGGTGGGAATTCGACCCCGGTAGAGCGGGTTCCGGGTTACAGGGCACCGCTAACTCCCCATCTAGCACAAGTCTTTTGGTCGCTGGTAATCTCCGGCCGGACGAGTCGGTCCGCCAGAGACACCAAACCCGCCGAGGCGGGTCGTTGGGCCCGCCACATCGGGCGGGCAAGTCTATATGGAGCAGATCGGGATCGAACCGACGGCCTCCACGTTGCGAACGTGGCGCTCTCCCAGCTGAGCTACTGCCCCATCATCTTCTTGGCAGGGCCGAAGATAGCACATTTTGGCCGGGGCGCAACGGAAAAGTAGGCAACCCCTTCAGCCCTTGGGCTTGTTATTTCCGATACGAAAACCAAATCTAAAATACGGCGCAGGTCCACCCGAAATCGTCTGGCTCTCCGTAAGGATTTTGGTGGATCCGGTCGGAAGCCACAGCATGCCGAAATCAAGGATGAACCCTAGTTTGCCGGCAGTCTTGTACAGCGCCTCAATGCCCAGCCGTCCTGTCATCACGAGTGATCGGTCAAGTAACGGCTCTATCTTGTTGGCCGCGCCGATTCCGACAGTCCCGTACGGGCGAAAATCCCACCGTGTTGTCGCGCTGGAGACTCTGTACTTCAGACTGAAATCCAACTCATACAAAAATCGGCTGCTGTCCGAGACGTAGCTCATTCTCCGCCCCCCGATTTCATCGATCACTATGTGGGAGAAGTCGAACCCAACTGAAACCATGAGACGACTCACGGCTGTGCCTTCGAAAAATACCCCGAATGTATAGCTCCCACGGTTGCTGAAGTCGGTCGTGCCGAAATCGTCAGTCAGGCTGAAATTGCCGCTGCCCAAATATCCTCCTCGTATCCCAAACGATGGAAGGGCATGCTTGCGGCCGCTGTCTGATTTCTTCCGAGCGCCTTCGCGATCGCCGAGTTTATCCGCAAAGGTGCTCGACGCCAGTAGGCACAATAGAATGAGTAAAATTACGATAGGTTGACAAGTTCTGTTGCGAGTGCGCATGATGATCCCTCCTGTTGAACGCCATCGCACAATAGACACGATGGTCGACAATGTCAAGAGGAACTACATCAATATCCCCACCCGCCCGATCACGGTCGGCCCGAAGTTGGCGCGAACCTCGCGGTTCCCACCCGTCGGCAATCGTATCACTGAGACATCGACAATCCACGCATACCGCATGCTGATCGGAAACACCCCCTCAACAGTCGCCTTGAGAGTGAGAAACGTCGTCCGATCATAGCCGAGGGTCGGGCCCATATACCCAAAACCCGCCGCCCCGCCGATTCGCAGAGTGAAATTCGGTTCGGGCAGGAAGAAAGTCCGTTTCAGACCCAACGATACGTCGAAGAGTTTCTTGCGGGCCTCTTCGATCTTGATATCGTGCAGATCAAAAGCGAGACCGGCAACAAGTTTCCGGCTGATCGGAAGATCAAAGAGAATTCCGCCCGACAGCCCCATTTCGGTGTCAAAGCGCTGTTTGCCGTCAACTCGAAGCACCGATGCATAGATGAAGCCGCCCCGGGCAGCAAAGGAGTAATGACGGGGACTGTACTGAAAGTCCACCGCACTAACTCGAGTGGCACTCATAAGACCAAGACCACAGATCAGCCACAAAACGCCCATACGGGTGCATTTGCTCACTCATTCTCCTCAGTAATTCACACGACGCAGATATGATAATGACGAGCCCAAACTGCTCGCCGTCCACCAGAACTTACGGCCCCCGGATACATTTCCAAAAGAAATTCCATCCGCGCACCCTTTTTGGTATATTGGTCCCCATGAGTTATCTGGTGCTGGCCCGCAAATACCGCCCGCAAACGTTCGGAGATGTGGTGGCCCAGGAACACGTCACCAAGACACTCCGTAACGCATTGAAAAACAACAGGATAGCCTCAGGCTACCTGTTTTGCGGACCGCGCGGCACCGGCAAAACGACTATCGCTCGTATTCTGGCCCGGTCGGTGAACTGCGCGACCGGCCCCACTGACGAACCATGTGGGTCGTGCCCCTCATGTCTTGAGATCGCCTCAGGCAGCTCACTTGATGTCCTTGAGATCGACGCTGCTTCCAATACCGGCGTAGACGATATCCGTACCCTGCGTGAAAATGTGAGATACCTCCCCACAGGCGGCAAGAAGCGCATCTATATTATCGATGAAGTCCACCGCCTCTCGGGATCGGCTTTTGACGCTCTTCTGAAGACACTGGAAGAACCGCCGGCGCACGTCATGTTCATTTTCGCCACTACCGAACCACTCAAGGTGCCGGAGACGATCTTGTCACGCACGCAGCGATACGATTTCCGCCGTGTGTCGCTTGAAGATCTGGCAGGTCACCTGAGAAAAGTCGCCACAGCCGAAGGGATCGCCATCGATGACGCCGCGCTTCATCTTCTGGCCCGCAAAGCCGAGGGCTCGGTGCGTGATGCGCTCTCGCTCCTCGACCAGATTATCGCCTTCTCCGGAACAGGAGTGACCGAAAGCGATGTAATCAATGCGCTTGGACTGGTGGACCGGAAGTTCCTCTTTGATTTCGTCGACGCCATTTCGGCGGCCAATCGACTCGAAGTACTGAAATTGACCCAACGACTGTTCGACAGCGGCACTGATCCGCGCGACTTCGTCGTCGAGTTCATGGATCACCTCCGCACGCTGCTGGTACTGGCCACCGATCCGGAACCGGGCGACCTGATCTCGGTGAGTCTACAGGAACGTCCGCTTTATCAACAGCAGGCGACAAAATTCTCGGTCGGCGATCTGTTGCGCCTCCTGAAATTGACGAGTGAACTCTATAAGGATCTGGGTGAGGGGCTCGACGAACGACTGCTTATTGAAGTCTCGGCGGTGAAGATGGCAGAGTTGGAATCGACGGTTCGCCTCGAGGAAGTCCTGCGCCATTTGCAGTCCGGTGCGACTCTCCCCTCGATCCCTTCGACTGGCAGTCCGCAACGGACAGAACCAACCCCGCCCAAAAAGGGCTCTGATTTTTTCGTCGGCAATAACATCGGGGCTTCCCGGAGCGTCGCTCCACCGACGAATCCGCCCGACGCGTCTGTCCCTTCCACGATGCCGAAAACGTCTCGCCCAATTTCCCTGGAAGAAATCAAGGTCGGCTGGGAGCCGTACCTGACGACATTGCGGCAGTCCAGTCAAATGCTCGCTTCGCAAGTACGCTTGTCGGAATTGCGGGAAGTAAAGGAAAACCGGGTCACGTTGGTTTTCTACGGCGCCGCGGAAATGAGCCGGCAATTGGTGCAGAAGGCTGAGAATTTGAGTTTGATTTTGCGCACCATGCGAGAGCATTTTGGTACCAACCTGACCATATCGTTTGACCTGGATCGCACCCGGCTTCACCCTGAGCAGGTTCAGGACAAGAAATCGACTCCGGCCATTGACGGCCGCAAGCTGGTCGAGGAATCGCCCGCGTTGCAGGCGCTGATGGCGAAGGTCGACGGTGAAGTAATTGGTGTTCGTAGAATTGAATGAGAATGAGTAACGCACATAAGTTGAGGGATCGTGTATGAAGGGTGGAATCGGCGACATGATGAAGCAGGTTCAGAAAATGCAGGCCAAGATGGCCGCCATGCAGGCTGAACTGGAAGCGATGGAAGTAGACGGAACCTCCGGCGGCGGGATGGTGAAGGTCGTCTCCAACGGTAAGAATGAAATCCTGCGCATTGAGATCAACCCCGAAGTGGTCGACAAAAACGATGTGGAGATGCTGCAGGATCTGATAGTCGCCGCGATCAATCAGGCCCGCGAGAAGGTGCAGACCATGCAGGCCGATCAGATGGCCAACATCACGGGCGGACTCAACATCCCCGGTCTGAATCTGCCGTTCTAAGGAGTATCAATGGCGAATGCCAGCGGCGCTATCGACCGCCTCATTACTGCTCTGAATCGACTGCCGGGTATCGGCCGCAAGACCGCCGCCCGCCTGGCATTTCACATTCTCAAACTTCCGGACGAACAGGCCAACGAGCTGGCTGACGTCATTCGTGAGGTCAAGGAGCGGGTTGGTTTTTGTTCGATCTGCTTCAATATTTCCGAGACCGATCCCTGCGGGATATGCGCCGATCCGAGACGTCGGCGCGATGTCATCTGTGTCGTGGAAGAGGCTATGGATGCCGCGGCGCTCGATAAGGCCGAAGGATTCAGCGGCCTGTTTCACGTGCTGGGCGGCCGCCTCTCCCCTCTCGACGGCATCGGCCCCGACGATCTGCATATAAGTGAACTACTGAGTCGTATGACGGACGAAGTCAAAGAAGTGATCGTCGCCACCAATCCCAATGTCGAGGGCGAGGCGACCGCCGTCTACCTCTCTCGGTTGTTGAAACCGCTGGGCGTGAGAGTCTCTCGAATTGCTCGCGGCCTCCCGGTTGGCTCGGATCTGGAGTATGCTGATGCCGTCACGCTGGCGCGCGCGCTGGAGGGTCGTCAGGATTACTGAGACAACGGGTATGAATACTGATCGCTCGACGAAGCTCGAATTCACCATCTTGACTGCCGCGCTGGCGGTCCTGGTCCTGAGCCAGTTGCTCGGCCCAAAGCTCACTGACAATAACTGGAATCTGATTCACTGGCAGCTCTTGCCCACCTGGTATGTGGTGGCCTGGACCGGATTGGCCGTTGTCCTGCTGATTCTGGCTTGGCGGTATGGTGATCGACTGGGTGTGCTGATGGCCTCGCGCACCGGAGCCGTCGTTTCGATGGTGGCCCTGTTCGTCATTTTCATTCTCTGCCAATTCGATTCGATTGTGTACGGTGGCGGCAATCTGCGCATAGCTCAGATCGGACAAGCGGAACGAATTGTCTTTCGCTGGTATGAGTTTGGCGCGACGGGCTTTGTTTCAGTTCCCTATCAGCTCTTCAAGCTCCTTGGCGTCAATGTCAATACAGCCGCGCTTTTTGCGTGGAAGACTTATGCCTTTCTGTGCACGGCCGTGACAATCGTCGGTTCTGCTGTCCTGGCCGGTCGGTTAACCGACAGTACGGCTCGACGTGCCTGGACCTTTCTTCTCCTGGTCTTCGGTGCGCATACTCTGACGCTGCTGGGATTTGTAGGTGTCGAACCGATCCTTCCTGCCGCGTCAATTTGGCTGCTGGTGTTTGCCGTGAAGTACCATGAAACGCGCCGGGTCAATTTTCTCGGCTGGATGTGGCTGGTGCTGGCGATTGCCACCTTCACGTATATCGGTTCGATCTATCTGATGCCGGTGGCGGCGCTGGCAACGGTGGCCCGTCGGGGTCAGAAGTCCTTTCTCGCGCCGGCGCTGTTGTCACTCGCCGTCTTGATCGTGCTGCTGGCAGTCACGTATGTTCTTGCCCAGCGCTCGCCGGAGATTGCGGCGCAGTTGCTATTCTGGAAGGGCAAACTCCCCCTGAGTGATTACGGATTATTTTCGTGGCGGCGCATTGTCGATCTCTGGCAAATGCGGGCGGTGCTCTCCCCAATCGTCGTCGGCGCATTGCTACTGTGGCTTGTGCGCATCCGCTTCAAAGGTGGATTTGTATTGTTGCTCACCTTGACCGCAGCCATTTCCGGGGCCGTGGCTTCTTCGATCATCGATCCGCTCGATAGCCCGCCGCTGGATCTGCCGAGAATTGTGGCTTACCTCCTCCCCCTGTCCGCTTTTGCGGCGGCCGTGTTTCTGTCACTTTCCCAGCGCCGGGACAACGGGCGCATTTTGTCGACGGCAGCGGTCTTGTCGATTCTCAGCATCACGGCTGTAACGCCATCGTTCGTACGACTCTCCTACGCTGAACCCTACCTGACCACCTACTTCGACAAACAGACATCATACTACCGCGTCGGTGGACTGGCTCTGCGCGACGCCTATTTCGAGCGCCGTGACTTCACTCGAGCGAATTACTGGGATCAAGCGCTGCCGGTGAAATCAGATGATTATTTGAATTATCGAGGCTGTCTCGACCTCGCGGCAAAGAATGAATCCGACGATGCCGCTCGCATCCTTACGCGGACAGTCGCCGGGCACCCGTACTGGACTGAACCACGGTCATTGCTGGCAATTTGCGATGTTGCGCTCGGTCGCCTGCCTCAGGCCAAGCCGCATATCGACACTTGTCTGATGCTGGACCCCTATAAAAAGGAGCATCAGATGAATCTGTACCGTTGGTATTTCGCAAAGGGCGATCGAGCGCAGGCGGCTGTGTACCTCGAGTATATTCAGTCGTGGTTTCCCCACAGCCATGACGTGTTGTCTGAAATCATGATGAACTGGCTGGCCGAAGGCCGGGCGGCCCAGGCCGACTCGCTGGCCACGGTATTGATCGCCCGCGACACCATGCTGGCCTTGCCCTATCTCGCCAAGGGGCGTCTGGCGGAGGCGCGCGGCGATATTGCCGCCGCCCTGGCCCAGTATCAGCGGTTCATGGTATTCGGGAAATACAGGCCGGAAGCCGCCAGCGTAGGCAGGAAAATCACGGAGCTTCGCCAGGAATCCGTCGGCACGGAACCTTAGTTCCCCCGCTGAATCCTCGAGAAACCGTCCATTGCGGCTACTTTGTACGCCTCCGACAACGTCGGATGGTTAAAGACCGTGTCCAGAAAATAGTCCAGCGTCCCGCCGTGCGTCATCACTGCCTGGCCGATATGAATCAATTCAGTGGCCTTGTCACCGATGATGTGCACCCCGAGAATGCGATGGGAAGTGCGATCAAAAATTAGCTTCAGCATGCCGTCGTGGTCGTTGATGATCTGCCCGCGAGCAAGTTCATAATATCGCGCTACGCCAACTTCATAGTCCTGCCCGGCTGCGGTCAGCGACTCTTCCGTCTCACCGACCAGGGATACCTCGGGTATCGTGTAGATGCCGAACGGCAACAGCGTATTCAGGCAGGAGATTTCCTGCCGCTGGAACGCATGAATTGCCGCCAGCCGTCCTTGATCCATGGAGACGGAGGCCAGTGACGGGAATCCGATCACATCGCCGACCGCAAAGATGCTCGGGACACAAGTTCCGTACCGATCGTTGACTTTGATAATTCCGCGATCGTCAGTTTCGATACCGAGTGCTTCGAGGCCAAGGTTTTCCGTATTACCACACCGTCCGGCGGCATACAGCAGTCGATCCGCCACGACACGCCGCCCGGTCTTGGTGACCGTCACGACCTGATCGTCTTCAACAAATATCTCCTGATACTCTTCCCCCAGCACCAGAGTCGTCCCGTACTTGCGCATCAGATAGGTCAAGGCGTCGGCTATTTCGTGATCAAGGAAAGAAAGCAAGCGCTTGCGCTGATCGACGATCGTCACCTTCACGCCAATGTGGGCAAAGATCGAGGCGTACTCGCAGCCGATGACTCCGCCACCGACAATGGTCAGCGTCCGTGGAATGATGTCCAGATCCAGGACCGTCTCCGCGTCATAGATGTATTTGTGATCAAAGTCGACTGACGGCGGGTGATAGGAGCGTGTGCCGGTCGAAATCACCAGTACGTCACCATGAATAATCCGATTGCTTGAGTCGCCGTCGGAGACGACGACCGTATTGGCGCCGGCTATCATCCCGGTGCCGTGTATGACTTCTATCTGGTGACGGGACATGTTCTGCTGAATGACGTCCAGTTCCTGCTGGATGACCTGCCCTTTGCGGTACATCAGTTCTTTGATGGTGAGATACGGGCGGGTTGCCCCCACGAGTCCATAGACCGAGCGCTGACGAAGTCCGGCGATATAGAGTACGGTCTCGCGTAGTGTTTTCGAGGGAATGGTGCCGGTGTGAAGGCAAACGCCACCTTGAACGGAATTCCGTTCAATAATGGCACTCGACTTTCGCATTTTGGAGGCTTCAATCGCGGCCTTTTCACCGGCCGGTCCGGAGCCAATGACAATGAGATCAAAATCCTTATGATCACCCGACATCAATAATCATACCCTCTCTCACATCCGTGATGCGAATACACCGTGCGCGACGTGAATGACACCACGTAACAGCGACCCTGTCGGTGCAGTTCCAGCCGGCTACATTGGCAGTAATTTCACTTGCCCTTTGACCGGCAGGTCTTTGCCCAGCAGCACTTTCTTGAATTTGATCGCCACCGTCCGACTCCCCTTGGAATAGTAATCGTCCGACGGCGTAATCCCCCAAATGTACTTGGCAATCAATTGATTGGTCACGTAATCGTACAGGCCGGCTTCGTTTTGATCATAGCGAACGCCGTATCTATACCCCTCGTAGGGATAAACATCACTGAAGTGTTCTACAAATAGCGACGACACCATAGACCCGGGGGCAGGAAGCGGTGCAAAGAGAAGTGTCCCATGGGGAGTGACGGTATCAGCCAGCGAGAACTCAAAGCCAAGCCAGTCTTTTGATTGCACGATAGAGTACCCGTCCCCGGCGAGCAACAACTTGCCGTCGGCCACTCGGCCAGGTGCGGCCACCGCATAGGTTCCGGAGGCCTTGGCTAGGTAAGCGTCAAACCCGGTTACCAGCCCATTCCAATCGGCAAATCCACCCATGGTCGCCAAGGCTTTCTTGATGGAATCCGGCTTGAGGGCGCGCAGCTGAGCGCCAGAGCCCGAGAGACTACGATACCCGGTGAGGTATCCTTCGATGCCGATCCTGTCCAACAGGAACGAAGAGAAGATGCCGGCCACCGGATAAATGATGTCCGCATCCTGCGCTGCTTCATACCCCTTGTCGACGAGTATCGAATCAAGCTCCACCAGCTTCTCTTTATAGAGGTAGGCCCCAAGATCGGAGAGCGCCGATAGACTTTTGCCCCAGCGCCCGCCGTACCGCACGGCGATGCCCTCTCGAAGCAGCGGCAGAGTATGGAGCGGAATCTTCTTCAGTCGAATATTAACCAGTAGATGCACGAGCTCATGGTAGTGCGGAAAAGTAGAACTGATGATGGAATTTGATCCGAGGTCCAGCATTCCCTTCGTTTTGAACCCGGTGATTTCCTCCACGGTCTGGTCGCCATCACAGTAATACCACTCGATCTTCCTGGCAGCGATTTCCGCCAGTGACGCCTTGGGCAGTTTGAGTGTGTCGGCCATGGCGGCGACGAACCGATCCACCTCGTTCAAGAGGGCGGGGCTGAGAAATTCTTTAACGCGCGGGTGAACATGGATGCGAAGGTACTTTGACTCCTGTACCGGCCAGTCCCGGGTCCAGTAGTCCTGTGGAAAGCTGAGCCAGAACCAGCGCTGATCCCGCTTGGCATAGTACGTGTACTTGATCGATTCGCTGCCTACGATGGCACTAAAGGTGAGACGCTGAAAGGTATCTCCCGGCATCGCCTCCATTTGACGAACCGGAGGCTCCAGGAAGTTTCTCATGACATCGAAATTTTGAATTACCGGTGAGGCTGCATCCGATCTGACCATAATGCCGTCGTATTCGATACCGAACCGCGCAGATCTTTCCTGGGCCGATTCAGTCCACATGAGCTGAGCCGATTCCACGTTGCCTGTGGCCAGGTAGTCAAAATACTGGCGTAACATGTCGACTGATGTGTCGTCATCCGCCCAACTCGAACCAACCAGTCCAAAGGCGCCCAATAACAGGATGAACGCCAACCGATTAGAAAAACGCATGATGCTCTCCACGGTATGCCCCGGAAGGGGATTTTCCAGACTTTCCAATATAGTACATTCGTCGCCCCTGTCCAGACGCAGTCAAAAAAAAGCCCCGCAAGGGGGCTTTTACCTGATTCGATATCTGCCTCTCAGAAGGTGAAGCCGACCGAAAACCGTTGGGTCGTCTCCAACCGTCCAAAATCCTGCCACGAGTAATCAATCACCAGCCGGGTCTGCCCGGACACGGTAGTCGACAGGCCGCCGCCCAGGGCCAGCGTTTCCTCGTCATAGTTAATCTTATACCCGCCGCGCAGGAAGAACTTCTGATCGAAACCGTATTGCAGCCCCAGCGAGCCTTTCTGGTCATTGTCATTCGGATGCTTCAACTCGCCCGACACGGTCAGCAGTGATTTTGGGCCGAAGTCGACGTCGTAGGCCAGTCCGACGCGGAACGTCAGGGGAAGATTGTACGACGCTACGTCGTACTTCGTCTCAGGACTGGAGCTCGGAACGCTCAGATCCGGACCATCGAACTTCATGTCGGCGCCCATGTTCGTGATGCTCATGCCCAAACGAAGATTCCGGTACCCCGTATTGAGCATCGTCCCCATGTCGATCGCCACGCCGTCCGCCTTTTCCAGATGGATCTTCTCAGACACATACTTGATTGTGGCGCCGAAGGCGAATTTGGCGGTCAACTGGCGGGCAAAGGAGACACCCAGAGCGTACGAAGACGCCGAGTAGCTCTGCCCCGTACCATCCTGATTATCGATATTGGTAATCTCCTGCTCACCCATCGACAGCACGGTGGCGGAGACGCCGAAAACGCCGACGTTTTCAAAGTTCTTGGCGTATCCCACCCAGTTCAAGTCGATATCGAGTACATAATTGACGTTGGTGAAGCTGATCTGACCGTTTTCAATAGCGGCCAAACCGGCCGGGTTCCAGTACATCGAATAGATGTCATCCGCCACGGCGACTGAGGCTTCCCCCATCGCCTGGTATTTCGATCCAACGCCGATCTTGAGGAACTGCGCGCCGGCGGCTCCGACGGTGCTCTGCTGAGCGGAAAGGGCGGTCGCCAGCAACAGACAACAAATGATTAATGCAGCCGTTCTCATCGCCACTCTCCTCTACTTGATCACCGCAAACCGTCCGAGGCGTTCCCCGTACGGTGAGTCAACGTGGTAAATGTATATGCCGGAAGAAATCTGCCGTTGATCACTGGAAAGCAGGTTCCATTCCGCCGTTCCACCAAAGTCATTCTTCTCAATCGTATTGACCAGATCGCCGGTCAGCGTGTAAATGCGAATCGTGCACTTGTCGGGAAGATTCACAAATTGCAGGACTGTTTCGCCGTTTTCCGTCTCCACTCGGGACGAATACCGGGCAAAATACGGGTCAGGAACGACCTTAATCTTCCTAAGCTGAGCCGTTGCCGACGCACCGCTGACGCCATCAGTACGGAAAGCGAAAACGTCGGTCGGGCCGTTGAGTGGCGCTCCGTCGATCGTGAACACGTCTCCTACCGACGGATTGAATGTCGCCAGATCAAAGCGGAACCACCAACCGCAAAGGTACGGGAAGGCGAGTGAGGTGACGTCGGCCGTTGTGTCGTACGGCAGATCGACGATGATAAGCGAATTCTGGGGTCCCCAGGTGCCGTCCATCGCCGCCTCGTTCTTCGTGACCATCAGATTGACTCGACGATTTTCCGTTACATTCCACACCTCGAACGGAACTGCCGCCAGCGGGCGATACTGCGGATGCGGATCGCTTTCCCAGTTAAGGGCTTCCCAGATTGAGAAAGCGTAGGTAGTATCGCCGGTATAACGTACTTCATACGTCGCGCGGAACTTGCCGTCGCCGAACGTATAGGAGTCGTTATCGTATAAAGCGGCAATCGACGGCCCGAAGAACGCTCCCAGATTCAAGGTTGTGTCACCGGGGCTGGCGAAAGAGGTCTGCGCGGCGTCACGCGGGGCATAGTCGCCGTTGCGTACCACGACGCGAACGCCTTCACCGATATTGTATAATTCCGGCTCGCCGGCATAGCGCGACTGGTTGGCCAGGACAGTATCGCCGGTAGTCGTATTGATCAGGCTCCAGTAGGTTTGATCCGGCTGTTCATCAAAAACGACCTGGTATTCGTCGCCGGTGATAGCTGACTGATCAAATACTATTGGCAGCACGTTGCCATCGGAGGGCAGCGAGCTCCCCGTCGTGGTATGGGCGACCGTTCCGGCAGCCGTATAGGCGCCGGCCGGATCGGTGCGCGGCGTTATCGACACGACATTTGGCGCTCCGCCGGCAACGGAAAATCCGGACTGCAGGGGATCGACCACGCCGCTCACGCCCAGATCATAAGCAGATACACAGTACCAGTATTCCACCCCGTTGGTGAGGTTGGTATCAATGTAGCTGTGACCGATCGGGTCACCGGGGCTGGCCGCCGCATAGGCGGTCACGGGGTAGTAGTCGACGGTCAGGCAGTTATTCTCGTTATTGTCGTCCACCGAACCCCAGGTAAGGCCGAAGTCCTCGCTGCGGTATAGTTTGTATCCGGCGAAGTCCGACAACCCAGTCATCGGGTCAATCGACACTTCGGCCGTGTCATTCCAATAGACGTATGCCTTACGATCGCCGGCACGGGCATGGACGGTCGGAGTGACCGGCGGCTGCGGACCGACGAAGTGATTGTTGTAGAGTTCCTGCGCCAGCGCGGCGTTGGCCCGGAAGTCGGCTTCGTTCTTCCCTGCGATCAATGCATAGACGACGCGAATGGTCTTCCCGGCCTCGAGGTTGATACCTCGGGTACACTGCACGTAATACTGATCGGTCGGCGGCAACGAACCGTCGAATTCTGTACTGTTGATCATCTCGAACCGACCGGCATCTTCGTCGGGCAGAAGTGCCCAGTCGCCGGTCCGCAAGGCTGTCATACCGATTCCGTCCGGCGTTTCGAGATACTTGGTCCCCAAAATACCAGTCTGCCGCCAATAGGCGTCAAAATTGTCGGCGTCATAGATCCATGCCAGATTCTCGGACGAATCGGAGGACACCATATCGCCCAGATTGCCGTTCTGGCCGGGCACCTTGTTTTCGCCAACGTCGATATCGATGTACAAGCCAAAGGCGAAGTTCGTATAATCGACCGCAGAATTGTTTGTGATCTCAAGCACCACAAAAAGAAAGTCGTCGTTGTAGCAGTAGTTCCAGCCGAGCACGGTGTGGGTCATTTCGAGACCCATCAGCGAATTCCCCAGCGCCTGGTCACCGAAGCGATAGTGCGATTCCTGCAGTGAGGCCGGCCCGCCGGCGTAGTACTGATGATCAATGGCGCTGTAGACGCGGTTGTACACCCACGCGGCGGAGTCGCCGTTCCAGATACGCCAGCCGTGCGCCGGACTGCCGGCCCCCAGACCGACGGTGTCGCTCGGGTCATAGCCATAGTAGCGAGTCGTATCGCTGGACATGAGAATTCGTGTTTCGCTCGCTCCGGAAATCAGCGACGGCAGGGCTTCAAAATCGTCATCGGAATTGGCCACCAGCGTGTCGCCCGACGGGGTCACGCCGCCCATCCAATACTTGATTTCAGCGAGGTAATTGTGACCCGATCCCCGCGGCCATTCGCCGGAGGGCAGATTGGCATAGCCATAACCGCCCACATACCCCCAGTTATCAACCGTCGTGGCCAGATTGCCCAGGTTGTGCGTCACCTGATCCACGGTTATGGGCGATGGGATCGGCAGCGGTCCGCCGCCTTCTATTGACTGTGCACGGCGAGGCCGCTCGTTATAAGGTCGCGACCAGACGGTGCCCGCCAGTATGGCCACCACCGAGAGGGCGGCAATGAAAATGGCTGTTTTGTTCGAGTGCTTCATAGGGCTACCGTTCCACCTTAAAAGTGCAGTTCAATCCCGGTTCGGATTGTCCGCGGGGGTGAATAGTTCTGAGGATCATGATCGTACAAGCGGTTGGCCCGTTCCAGATCGGTTTCGCTTAATTGCAGGCCGGTCCCAACCACTACGCCGTCATCATCTGTCAAGCCGGTGAACTGATACACCGACAGGACATTGCGGCGGTCAAAGAGGTTGTCTACTTCGATGAAGTAGGTAAGCAGCGAACCATTGTTCCGCAGTACGAAATCTTTATTGAAGCGAGCGTCAACGCTCATGTACGTTGGCAAGCGATACGCGTTGCGATCGCCGACCCGGTTCCCCTTGCTATCGGTCTTGGAGTAGGGCAGTCCGGAGCCGACGTACCCGACCATGTTGAGTCCCCAGTTACTCGGGAGCGACAGGCCGAAGAGATCGCCTTTCCAGTCGGCCGGAACGCGATAATCCAGGACAGCCGTCAAGGTATGGCGCTGATCGAAATCAAGCGGATATTCTTTTACCGGTGCCAGGGTATCCTCCGTGGACGTGATGTAGGTGTAGTACGGTTCCATGGCCGATGAGCCGATGCCGCTCGCCATCATGAAGCCATACGACAACGAACCGCTCAGGTAACCGGTCTTGGGCAGTCGTTCCAAAGCAACGTCAAACCCGACCACCGAGCCGTAGTCGGCGTTGATGAAGCGAGTCACTTCGTTGCCGGCAACCTTGAACACGGGTCGAGTCGACACCAGATCGCTTATGTCCTTGTAATACGCGGTCACGTCGGCCCGCAGGTTCTCGCCAAACAGGTGATCGAGACCCAATTCGTATGACGCGGTCCGTTCGGGTGACAGATCGGGGTTGCCCAGCAACGGGAAACCGGAATTGACTTCACCATCAAGGTTGAAGTAGAGATACTTGTAGATGGGCATCTGATAGTAAATGCCGTAGTTGAAATGCATCACCGAATTGACCGAGATCGGGAACGAAACGCCCAGCCTCGGCGCGAAACGTGACTTGGCGTCGGCCTTCTTGTATATCGGTGTCCTGGATCCGGGGGTGGTGTTGTAAGTCGCGTCCGGATCGCGATAGTCATAGCGCAGACCGAGATTGATCACGAAGTCGGCGTATTCAATCTTATCCTGCACAAACGTCGATACGTACAGCGGTTTTATGTGGTAAAATTCGCTGTACGGACGCGAGTTGTAGAACTGCTTGAAGTCGCGATTGACATCGTACTTCCGCCATTCAAACCCGGCCTTAAGCTGGTGCGCTTTGCCCAATTGACCGACCAGATTGCTGGTCACTGAATTATACACACTCTTGCGGTATGAATAGGTCGGGTCGATGCGGTCACCGTTGGCAAAACCGACCAGTTCGTACGGATCGGAATTATCCATCTGATCGCGATAATTGTGGCGGTGGATAGTGCCGTTGTATTCGCCCGTGCTATCCTCGGAATATCCCGGCCAATTGCGCCAATAGGTGTCGAAGAGCGGCTCGGGAGCGCTCTTCGTGTAGGTCGAGAAACGATTATACTGCAACGACCAGACCATTCTCTCACTAAATGCATAGGTGCCGGAGAGGCCGCCGAGGTAGGCTTCTTTCTTATTAATAGGCAGCCCGTCAAGATTGAGATCGAAGGAAACATCATTGACGTCGCGGTGATTGTACGTCGCACCGTTGGAACGAGAATAGGTGAAGTTGCCTTTAAGTTTCAGTCGATTGGTCGCATGATAGGACAGCTTGGTCGTTCCAGTGTAGATGATTGCCCAGTCATGCGGCAAGTAGTTGATATTGCGGTAATACTCGCCGGCGGAGAAGAAGGTAAACCGCTTCTCGGCGAATCCGGGAACAGGGCCGGAGACGTTGAAACTCACCGACCGATTCCCGACTCGTTTCAGACCCGTCCAGTCCCCCGTGGTGACGTCATATGACTGGGTGGCGCCGTCAAACATTTTCAAGCCGCCATGATAATCATTGTTGCCTTCGCGGCTGACCGCGTTTACAACACCCGACATCGCTTCGCCGTATTCGGCCGTAAAACCGCCTGAGGTTAAAGATAGTTCTTCCAGGGCGGTTGGCATGATACGGATACCGGCGTCGGCCACAAACGGATCCTGCACGGAAAAACCGTCATAGAAATAGGAAATCTGACCCGACCGGCCGCCGCGAACGTGCAAGTCGAGATTCTGGTCGACAACCACGCCCGGATAATTGGTGAGGACCGACTGCACCGATTGTATGTTGGGTAGATTCTTCAGACGATCAGCGGTAAATATGACCTTTGAACTCGTAAGGTCACGCTGAATCACCGGCGCCGAGGCATACACGACGACCTGGTTTTTCAATTCGACCGCCATCTCCGCCAACGAGAAGTCGACCGGCGTTGTCAAATCGACCAGGACCCGCACTTCCTTTTTGGTGATCGATGCGAAGCCGACGTGTGTCACGGCGATATCGTACTTACCGACCGGCAGATTAATAATGAAGTATTCCCCGTCTTCGTCGGTCTTGGTGCGATAGTCAGTGCCAATAACTTGAACGGTGGCACCGATGAGGGGATCGCCCCCTTTCACATCCGTCACCGTACCCGAAATCTTCCCGGCGACCTCCGCCCATGCCGATGCGGACAGCATGCACAATAGAACGGCCGTCAGGATGATTGCCAGTTTGTTTAACTCTGTCTTCACGTGGACTACTCCGTAGTGTACGATACTATCGGTTACAATTTGACGTATGGTCGTAACCCGACCACTCTGAGATTCATCTGCTTCTTCATATCGACTTGCCCCGGATTTTCTTTAGGGGTTTGCGGCGAAGGGTGATTTCGGAGACGGACAGACGGTGATCGGCTTAAGTTTCTTCGGGATAACCCGATAACAGAGGGAGTATGAGTGCGGATGCCCGCCGGGCGGGGTAACACTTCCATGCTCCTGTGGTACAAATGCTTGCTGTTACGGGACCGTTCTGAAATGTCGCGAAGGGGAATGGCCATCAGGGGACTTCTTGTGGCGGCGCTGGCGCTCGCCGGCGCTTCCGTTGGTGTCCAGGCGCGCTCCATTGCATTTCTCACCACCGACACCCTGACCTCGACTACGCGAACCCTCAGCGGCGCCAAAAGCATCATCACCAACGAATTCGCCGACGCCACCTTTCTAAACCTAAAGCTGGACCCGGATCCTGGCGTACAACAACGTCAGATCGCCGAATTGCGCCAGGCCAAACCAGATATCATCGTGACGATCGGCAGCGGCGCGACTGAAATCGCCACGCGACAACTCAACAACCAGCCGATTGTCTTCTCGTCGGTAATGTACCCGGTAGTCAGCGGATTCGTAAAGTCGCTCAATCACCCGGGCGAAAATATCACCGGCGCGTCGCTGACCATCCCCGTCGATATTCAGTTTAAGTACTTCAAGCAGATCCTTCCAACTTTGAAGATTCTCGGCGTCCTGTATACGAGCAACACGGCGTCACTTATCCCCCCATCACAGGTTGTGGCTCAGCAGATGGGCCTCAAGCTGGTGGCAGTGCGAGTGGACAATGAGCGCGAGTTGCCGAAGGCGCTCGACTCGCTGACAACTGTGGTGGATGGCATCTGGTCGGTGGCTGACCCCAACCTTTTTAATCCGCAGGCCACGAAGTACATCTTACTGAACACGATGCGCAAAGGCGTGCCGTTCATGGGCTTTTCTCGCCATGTCGTCGAATCGGGCGCGCTTTTCGCCCTCGACTTTGACTACAAGGCGATCGGCCGCCAAGCCGGTGAAATCGCGGTAAAAATACTGGGCGGAACCAAGCCGGGAGAGATTCCGGTGACGAGTCCGGATATCATCTGGTTCCATTATAACGAGAAGACTGCGAAGCATATCAATGTGGCCATTCCGGCCGAACTGAGCGCCGTTGCCAAAGAGGTGTACCGATGAAACTTAGTCGTTTCATGGCGCATCTCAAGCTGCGCACAAAATTCGTCCTGCCGATCTCGCTCATTCTCGGCCTGAGCATGCTCACGATCTCGAGCTATCTCATCAAGCGGCAATCGGACAGCATCATGCGTGAAGTGGAGATTCGCGGCGAGACAATCATAAAGATGCTCGCTATCAACGCCGAGAGCGGTGTGTTGTTCGAATCAACGTATGAGCTGGATGATATGCTCAAGATCCTGTCGCAGTTTGAGACGGTTGAATACGCCGTCATCAAGAACAACGAGGGCACGGTCCTGTCGCGCACCGGACGGTCCGTTTCCATCGTCGACCGACAGACTGTCCGTCACGATATCTCCGGAACCGGTTCGGACGAGCACGCGCATGAATTGGTACGTGACAGCGCCGGCAACGAGATCATTGTGCTCTCCGCGCCCATCACAACGCAGAAGAAAACCATAAACCGCGAACACCTCGGCATCACAGGCGGCCTGGACAATTCTGTCGCCCTCAGCAACGAGACCGAGGTGATCGGTTCAATTGAGATGGGTTTTTCACTGAGCAACGTTCGACGGCTGGCGGCCGGCGCTCAGGCTGCGGCAATTTTCCTGACTGTCATCATCCTCATTATTACGATGGTAGTCGTCATGATGGTGGTCAATGCGGCTATCAGGCCGGTGACGGCCCTGGTCGCTGTAACCGACCAGATAAGTCACGGCGATCTGAGCAAACGCGTGGAAATCGAGCAGTTTGATGAGATCGGCCACCTGGCCGTGACTTTCAATAAGATGATAGATTCACTCAAACAATCGCGGGACGAGATTGAGCAGTACAATCGAAATCTCGAACAGAAGATCATAGAGCGCACGCAGCAGCTCGAGGATGCGCAGGCCCAGCTTATCCAATCGGAGAAAATGAGCGCCATCGGCCAGCTGGCGGCCGGCGTGGCCCATGAGCTCAACAACCCATTGGGCGGCATTCTCGGATACGCCCAGTTCACTCTTGAAAAGCTGCAGAAGAACGTTCCGGAAAAGACGTCGACCAAGGAAGTGGACAGCTACATTCGGTATGTCACCGACATTGAAACGCAGGCCCGTCGCTGCAAGACGATTGTACAGAATCTCCTGCGCTTCTCTCGCTCCTCCAAGGCAGTGGACTTCGCGACCATTGACATCAATAAAATCGTAGAAGAGACGATCACGTTCGTTCAGCACCAATTCCATATGAAGCAGATCGAGCTGCAGTCTCACCTGGAGCCCACCCTGCCTGAAATCTCAGGCAATGCCGGACAGCTGCAACAGGTGTTTACGAACCTGCTCATTAACGCCATGCACGCCTGCGAGAGCGGAGCGGTCGTGCGGATTCATACCCGGTTCAGCCCGGCCCTAGGTGAGTTTGGCGGCGCCATTGAACTGCAATTCGTCGACAACGGCTGTGGTATTCCGTCCGAGAACCTGAAAAAGATTTTTGAACCGTTTTTCACCACCAAAGAGGTGGGTAAGGGCACCGGACTTGGTCTCTCGGTGAGCTACGGCATCATCAAGGAACATGGCGGCGAAATCACTGTCCAGTCTACAGTTGGCCGCGGAACGACGTTTACCATCGTTTTGCCGGTGCAGAAATATACGACGGACGCCGATAAGAAAGTAGGGGTTGGGGCGGCGCATACAGCCTGACCAACCGTCTACTTATGAATGAACAAAGCAAGTACTCCATTTTGATTGTTGACGATGAGGAGATCATTCGCGATTTCCTTTCCGAAGTTCTTGAAGAATACGAACTTTCGGTGGCCTCCGACGGCGACGAAGCGATCGAGAGGATGAAGGAACGGTCGTATGATCTCGTCATCACTGACCTGCGTATGCCGCGGGTCCCGGGTGAGGAAGTGGTGAAATTCGCCAAACAATCCTCCCCTAAGACCAAGGTCATCATTATTTCCGGATATTCGAGCCTCTATACGGTGAGTCAGTCCGTGAGCAACGGAGCCTGTGCGTTCCTGTCAAAACCTTTCAGCATCAAAGAATTGATGCAGACTGTCAGCGGGGCGTTGGAGGCATAGCACATGGCAAGAATACTAATCGTAGACGATTCACCGGTGATGCGCGGCCTGCTGGAAGAATTCCTGACCGAGTCCGGCCATGAGGTGGTGACGGCTAATAATGGCAAGGCCGGTGTGGATGCTGCGCTGGCCGAGGCATTCGACATATGCCTTTGCGACCTGCATATGCCGAAGATGAACGGCTACCAGATGTATTGCGAGGTATATCCTCTCCAGCCGCAGCTCCGTTTCATCTTCACCGATTCCATGCCTGACGAACTATCGGAACGTATCCACGCGTCCAGCAATTTTCTGTGTTTGCGCAAGCCCTTTGATCTCAATCAGGTGCGCAATCTCATAAATTCGGTGCTTTCGCCTGTAAACCAGCCATGAACGATGCGTCGGAAATCACCCGCCAGATTCTGGTGGTAGACGACGAGTCGATCGTCGTCTCGCTCGTCCGAGACACGCTCGAAGAAGAGGGCATGGTCGTGCACACGGCCGAGACGGGGACACAGGCACTCGAAATTATCGCCCGACAGAACATTGACCTGATTATTTCCGACATCCGTATGCCCGGCATGGACGGAATCGAGCTCGTGCGGCGGGCCAAGGAGATGCTGCCGGAAGTCGCCGTAATCTTCATCACCGGCTACGCCAATCTCAACTCCGCAAAAAACGCCATCAAACAGGGCGCTTTCGACTATATCATGAAACCGTTCGAGTTGAGCGAGATTCGCCAGGCGGTCCGCAACGCGCTCGAGAAGAAGCAGGAATCGGCGGCGGCGCGAGGCGAAGAACAACTGACCAAGCTCAACGATCTCAGCTCTGTCCTTTTCTCCACCGGCGACGCCAATTCGGTCATCACGTCATCACTCAAGTTTGCGATGATGCACCAGCACGCCGATCAAGGCGCCATGATTTATCGAAATCGCAACTCCGGTCAGACTAAAATGATAAGCATCGTCGGCGAAGAGACTGTAGAGACTGAGATCCCCCGCGAGCCTCTGACCGGACTCCTTAATGAGTGCACTCGGGCGACCTGCGATCAGCCGGTTCTGGTCAGTCAGATCGGTGACCACCCTCTGTACAAAGCGCACCCTGACAACCAGCTTAAGGAGATGCTCTTCCCTGCCTGGAAACGCGACCACGAACCGATGATTGTTGTGCCCGTGCATCGCCCGGACTTCTTCTACGGCATGCTCATGGTCGGATTCCACAATGATACGGTCAAAGTGCGCAGCGCCGACATGAAATTCCTGTCCATTACCGGCTCCCAGCTGGCCATCACGCTGGAGAACCTGTCGCTCCTGCACCAGACACAGGAGGCGTATGCCCGGCTCAAGGAATTGCAGGACGAGACCATTCAACTGGAGACCATGGCGACGCGCGGCGTGATGTCCGCAGAAATCGGCCACGAGTTGAACAATTTCCTGGCCGTGGTGCAGGGAAATCTCTCGCTGCTCGATTTGCAGTTGAAAAAGGAAAACTATCAGAGTCTGCCGAAGTACGTCCAAACCATGGGTGACACGATCAAGAAGATCGAACGCTTTACGTCAGACCTCATGTCGCTCACGCCCATTTCCGGAACCAAAGAAGTCATGTCGTTCGACAAGACCTTCCTGGAGGTCATCGAGTACCTCCGGCCACAGAAACGGTTCCGTGGGGTGACGGTCGACGTGCCGGCCGAGCTTCCGGAAATTCTTTTTGATTCCGACGGGACCCAGATTCAGCAGTTACTCTACAATCTCTTCAATAATGCCGCGGACGCGACGTTCGACAGCCAGGAACGGCGTATTTCCGCCGCCATTCGCCGGGACGACGAAACCGGGCGGTTCCGGTTCACCATTTCGGATACGGGCTGCGGGTTCGCCCCGGAGGTACTGGCCAAGGCATTTCAGGAGCGGTTTACGACCAAGAAATCAGGCCACGGTTTTGGCCTGGTGGTCTGCAAGCGCATTGTCGAGAACCACGGCGGCGCCTTGCACATCGATTCCGAACAAGGGCGCGGCACGACCATTACCGTGGATTTCCCCCTCGCCCCGATCACGGCTCAGGAACCGGCTATGGCTTAGGGCGGCTCTGGAATCAATAGATACGCTCCGCCCCGGTGGCGGTTTTTTTTTGCCGTGCCGCAAATGAAAACGGCGCCGACCTCTGTCGGCGCCGTTACAATGGCCTGAGTAATCAGCCTATTCTACTGATTCGAGCTCGACACGACGGTTCTTCTGGCGGCCTTCGTCGGTCTTGTTGTCACCGATGAAGTACTTGGGATCTTCGCCAAAGCCCTTCGATGTCAGCCGACCCTTGTCGACACCAGCGCTCACCAGGTAGTCCATCACCGCTTTGGCGCGACGTTCGGACAGCTTCTGGTTGTACCCTTCCTGACCGACATTGTCGGTGAATCCGGATACTCTCAACTTGATGTCGGGATAATCGGTCATGGTCTTCGCCACACCATCCAGGATCTTCTTAGATTCCGCATCCGGATCGGCTGAATTGGTCGCAAACTGGACGTTGAGAATGATCTTCTCGCCGTGCTTCATGATCTTCGGGCAACCGAACTCGTCGACCTCAATACCCTTAGGCGTACCCGGGCACTTGTCCTTATCGTCCGTCACGCCGTCGCCGTCGGAATCCAGCGGGCAGCCGTCAGCATCAACCTTGACGCCGGCCGGGGTTCCCGGGCACTTGTCACGGTAATCCGGTACGCCGTCACCATCGGTGTCCTTCGGGCAGCCGAACTCATCGACCACCGTCCCTTTGGGCGTACCCGGACACTTGTCCTTATCGTCCGTAACGCCGTCGCCGTCGGAATCGAGCGGACAGCCGTCAGCATCAACTTTGACGCCGGCCGGTGTTCCCGGGCACTTATCCTTGCTGTCGACAACGCCGTCGCCGTCAGCATCACCTTCGGCCTGCGCCATCGGCGCGCTTATTCCCTTGTAAACTTCATAGACAGTCGGGCGATCGTCTTTCACGTCGACCCAACCGTCGCCGTCCGTATCCAGATTGGGATCGCGCTCAGCGCGCGGCACCCACGGGGCGACATCGAGGTGATAATAGCGGTACACAGTGGGAGTTTCGTCAAGTCGATCCGGCAAGCCGTCGCCGTCGGTATCTTCAGTGGCGCTCTGCAGCTTATAGTCTTTCTGCACGGGTGCGCTGAAATGGAAATACTCATACACGGTGGGCCGGCTGTCAAAGCGATCAGCCAGACCGTCGTGGTCAAAGTCCATCGATTCCGGCATTTCTTTCCACATCTGCTGCGGGGCGGCCTGATTGTGGAAATAGCGCTGGACAGTAGGCGTCCGGTCGTAGGTATCGGCCAGTCCGTCGTTATCCCTATCCTGTGCGTTGACCAACATGACACCGCCAAGTATGAGGGCGGCACCAACGGTGAGATGCAGTTTCACGCGGTTCCTCCTTGGGTTGTAACAAAGTTCTGATTTGTAATCGGTCATACTTTAAGTAATGCCCGCTAGTCCCGCAACAAAAAAGTAGGACCTGACGGGTCCAACTCAAACAATTGGGGCAAAAAGGCTTACCTTTCCGCAATTTTAGCTGATTCGACCGAATTTTATGCTTCTCGGCGCCGGTTGGCAGATCAGCATATGGGTTAACGCACAGTCAACTGCTTCTGGCGATCGCACAGAAAACGGGCACCGGAGGACTCGATCACCACGTCTTCTTCCAACCCGACATACCCGATTCCGGGAAGTTCAATCCCCAGTTCAAGGGTAAAGACATTGTGCAGTTCCAATGGGATATCGGGTCGATTGCCATACCGCTCCCACTTCGGGCCTAGAATACCGCCTCCGTCATGAACACTACGCCCCAACTGGTGGCCGAGGGCATGCTGATATTCGGGGTAACCGTTGTCGCGGAGTATTTCGCGCGCTAAACTGTCGATCTCGTGGCCCGCTTTGCCCGGAATACAGGCTTCGCCGGTGCGGGAGATGATATCGTACACTGTGTCGAACGCTTCTTGAAGCTCGTGCGGCGCTGACGACTCATCGGGGCGCTTGAAGTAGATCAGGCGCTGAAGGTCAGAGCAGTAGCCATCGTGGAGAACACCGAAGTCGACATGCAGCAGGTCGCCCGGTTCCAGACGGGCGTCGGTCGGGTGGCCGTGACCGGGATTGGTCTTTGCACCGGCATTGACGATGGTCGCAAACGACGGTACTCCCCCCGCCCAGCGAATTTCCTCCTCGACCACCTGCGAGACTTCCTTTTCCGTCATTCCGATCCGCACTCGCTCCAATACTCGACTCCAGGCGTGATTCGCGAGCACGGCAGACTTGGAGAGGCGACGTACTTCGTCGGGAAGTTTTCGCGCCCGCAGTTTGGTGACAAAATCTTCGGCTGAGATGATGCGATCGCAATACGGTGTGTCCTTGAGATACGAACACAATAATAGATACATGCCGTGCGTGAGGCCGTCGGAGGCAACGTCGTTGGGCGAGTAGTTGAGCGCGATTTTGTTGGGATCAAAGCGGGAGATCAGCTTCTTGGCGTCTGCCCCTACGCCCTGCACGTAGGAGTGCACTTCGGTGAAGCGGCCGGACCGCTTGAATTCGTCTTCATCGAAATTGCCGACCAACGCAATCGCGTCGCCAGCCTTGGTATAGATGAAGAACGACTCCCAGGTGACGTCGATCCCGACGACCATGGCGTGGGTGGGGTCGGCCTGGATGATGGTTTCGCGCTCGAAGAGGAGCCACATATCGATATCCATCTCCTTGAGGAGCGCGCTGGCCTGGTTGATTTTGGATTTGATGATATCCATAATACGAATTACTTTCGGAAAATGAATGGTGACAATTGTTGCAGAGAAGTGATCGTCGTAATAATCAGGACGGTGTACACGACTCTCCTCTTCATGTCTGCTCTTGGTAAGCCCTTATCATCGAAATAAATGGAAACCAAGGACTGTCCTAACCAATTGGTTGACGGCATCATCGAACGGGGTCGGCGCCTAAGATTCAGGTAGATGTATCCAAACCAAACTAGATTGCCTAACACCGGATAAAAAATGAAGAATACTACGTCAAAGACTTGCATCAGTTCCTCCAGCAAAGCCGGTCGTAGACTCCTGTTTCCTACATCTCCCTCTCCCCCGGACCGTCGTACTCGTACGGCGGAGGACCGAGCGGACGCATCGGCTTCTCGCGCGTCATCTCTTCATACGCGTGCGCCAAGAGTCCCGGTACCCGCGAAATAATGAAGAACCCCTTTCCCAACCGCCAGTCAAACCCCATATCGCTAATCACGGCCGCAATCGCCCCGTCTACATTAATGGGGAGCGGCTTCCCCGTCTTGGCCGCGAGCGCCTTCTCCAGCGCCTTGCACAATTCAATGTGCCGCCCACTGTAACCGTTGCGCGCCGCGATCTCAAACAGCTTCCCCGTGCGCGGATCGACATTATGCAATCGGTGTCCAAACCCGGGCATACGAATCCTCTTCTCTTTCATCCAGTCGACCATCTGATCGGCCAGCCCGGCCACGTCGCCCTCTTTCTTCGCCCAGTCCTGGAAATGCTTCGCCGCCTGTTCGATGGCGCCGCCGTGCGAGTCACCGATCACCAGCACACCGCCGGCGATCGCCGCATTGAGTGAATTGCCTCCGGAGAGCACAGTCCGCGTGCCAAGCACCGAGGGCGGCGACGCACCATGATCTATTGAAGACACGAGGATGGCGTTCATGAGCGCCGCCTCGGCTTTGGTCGGGAGTTGACCTTTCAGGATCAGGTACACCGCCTCGGCGTACGAGAGATTCTCCATGATATCGCCAATGGCGTATCCGCGCACCCGAATCTTACCGGGGCCGATATCGGTGATCGCGGTTTTCCACGGTTGGTCTGCCATACTAAACCTCTATGAGTAGATTAAGGAGTGCTCTTCTTCGTCCCCCCCTTCGCCGTAAGCTCGGCGGGGACATTCTTCTTTGCGAAGGTCAGCCAGATCGCCTGCACCGTATCCACAGCGGTGCCAAATTCGACACGCATCAGACTGTCAAACGGGAGATCGGATTCGTACATCTGTTTGAGTTCGTTGGGGCCCTTGTACGCCAAAAGAAACGCCACGAAGGAGGCTGCTTCGGCCGATTGGAGCCGTTCCGTATTGCTGTTGACGGCTGTATCAACAACGAGTCGGCGAAGCGAAATGAACTGGTTGGAATCGAGCAATAGATGGGTTGCCTGATGATAGTTCTGACCGGACAGATCGAACATGGCGATCAGGCCGTGCCGAAGGAACGGATACCTCGGTACCACCGGCGACCACTTCGGCAGTAGCCACTGCATAAGCGGCGGACCCGGGAAGCTGGGTAGCCAAAGGTGAACGGTGTCGGATTCGGCGTACGGATACTCGTGTCCGGTCAGCTCCCGCCCCTGTCCGAAGCCGGTATAGTAGATGATGACCAGTGAGTCTGTAACCGGTGCCATGCCCAATTTCTGAGTTGCCGATTTGAGCGCTCTCGCGAATGCCTCGACATTACTCGGAATCTGAGGCTTGAGCGGATGGTAGGGTGGATAAATCATCTTCACGGTTT
Source organism: uncultured candidate division Zixibacteria bacterium (assembly GCA_963806185.1). Lineage (GTDB taxonomy): Bacteria > Zixibacteria > MSB-5A5 > GN15 > FEB-12 > CAWDXE01. Next base: position 208,487 of record CAWDXE010000004.1, on the reverse strand, counting down.
CAAACGTATACGATTCCCAATCCTGGTAACCGGATCGCTCCGACGTGCCAGCAGAGCCGGGGCCGGTCGATCCGGCTCCGTCGCTCGTGCCGATGACTGTGGAATCCGTCCCCGGAGCTTGGGTCTGAGTTGTCTCTTTTTTGCCGCAACCGGCGAGAACGACAGTCAGCGCTACGACTGTCGAAACGAGTGCCAGTTTCAAAAGGGTCGGAGACAGTAATCCCCCTCGAGCATGCGATTTAGCCAGTGTCATCATACGCAAACCATATTTTGTCTTTTCCGAGTGATTCGTCTAAGTAATTACCTCGTAAGAGTATACTTGTCCAATCGGAGACTTGTCAACGCCTTTATCATCGTTATTTTTTTCACAATTGCCCTTGACTTGGCCGACAAACTTGGCGACATTATTAATAAGGACGAAAAGAAACCGCTTTTAGGCCGCTTTTTCGCCAGTTGTCATTATCCGCGAGTAAGTCGCCGAAAGCAAAACGGTTAGCATGTACGCCATAGGTACGACAGTGATCGCTCCGGTCTTTCCCACCCCCGTATTCACAAAACGTATCATTACTATTGTAGGGGGCTTCGGCTCAGGGAAGTCGGAGGTGGCGGTTAATCTCGCCCGGCGACTTTCCTCGGTCGAGACTGACCCGGTAGCGATCGCCGATCTCGACATTATCAACCCCTACTTCCGGTCCCGCGAGGCTGCCGCTGAGTTGGAAACCTTCGGCGTAAAATCGCTGGTCCCACCGGGGGCTCAAGCCTACGCGGACCTGCCCATTATCCTGCCTGAGATCCGAACGGCGATCGAGCGCAACAGCGGCTGGCTGATACTCGACGTCGGCGGTGACGACATGGGCGCGCGTGTCCTTTCGTCGCTGCGGGACGCCTTTGCGCCGAACACGTATGAGTTGGCGATGGTGCTCAACGCCCGTCGTCCGTTTACCGCCGATCGGGCGGGATCGATACGAATTATCCGTGAAATTGAAGAGGCCTCGCGCATGTCGATGACGGGGCTGATTGCCAATACCCATCTGATGGCTGATACCACGGCTGACATTGTGCGCGAGGGTCTTGAGGTGACGCGCCAGGTCAGTGAGAGTACCCACCTGCCCATCCTCTTTCTCAGCGCGGTCGGCGAGATGCTTGATCAGTTGACGGTCGAGGAGGTGGGCGTGCCGGTGCTTCGATTGGAACGATCGCTGCTCAAACCGTGGGAGCGGATGACCGAAAGCCGGATGGAACGATTACGAAGGAGATGACCCGATGCCCGGTGTCACGATAGACAAAAACCACTGCAAAGGGTGTGAACTGTGCGTCCGCGCCTGCCCGCAGAAAATATTGTCGATGTCCAAGGACATCACACTGCGCGGCTATTTCTACGCCAAGGTGCACGATCCGTCGCGGTGTATCGGCTGCCGAATCTGTGCCATTACCTGCCCCGATGCGGCGATCGAGGTTCACACCAACGGCATGCAATACGTGCTGTTTGAGTATTAGCGGCGACGGTGAGGAGTTATGGCAAAAGTTCTCATGAAAGGAAATGAAGCGATCGCCGAGGCGGCGATTCGCGCCGGCGCCACCAACTACTTCTGCTATCCGATCACGCCGCAGAACGAAGTTGGCGAATATCTTTCCCGCCGGATGCCGGAAGTGGGCGGTGTGTTCCTGCAGGCCGAAAGCGAAGTGGCAGTCGGAAATATGTTGTTTGGCGCAGCCTCCACCGGCCGACGAGTGTTTACGACATCCTCCAGCCCGGGCATTAGTCTCATGCAGGAATCGATCTCGTACATGGCAGGCGCTCAGGTGCCGGCGGTGATTTTGAATATCATGCGTGGCGGTCCCGGCCTCGGCGGCATTCTGCCGGCGCAGTCGGATTACTTCCAGGCTGTCAAGGGTGGCGGGCACGGTGATTACCGCCTGCTCGTGCTGGCGCCGTCAACCATTCAGGAAGCCGTCGATCTCACGATTCTCGCTTTCCATCTCGCCGACAAGTACCGCAATCCGGTCATGATTATTGGCGACGGTATGATCGGCCAGATGATGGAACCGGTTGAGTTCCCTGACAAAATCGAAGAACCGCCCCTGCCGCCCAAGGACTGGGCAGCCACGGGCGCGAAGGGTCGACCGCCGCTCATTGTCAAATCGCTCTTTCTCGACCCAATCCTGCTCGAAAAGAACAACATCGAACTCTTCGCCAAATACGACCTCATCAAACGGGATGAGGTTCGCTACGAGCTGTACAAGGTCAATCCGAAAAATCGCATCCTGCTGGTGGCCTACGGTACGATGGCTCGCATCTGTCAGACCGCTATCGACGAGCTGGAAGGCGAGGGCATCTCGGTCGGCCTGTTCCGTCCGATCACCCTCTTTCCCTTTGGCGAAGCGCAACTTCGCGAAGAGGCCTACCGCAAGAATATCGAACGTGTGCTCACGATTGAAATGAGCATGGGACAGATGGTGGAGGATGTCGAGCGGATCATCCAGGGTAAGAAGCCGATCGATTTCTTCGGTCGCACCGGCGGCATTGTGCCGTCACCCGACGAAGTCAAAGAACAGGTCAAGAAACTGCTCGGCCCGTCCGCGAAGAAGACGGCCGCGACGAAAGGGTGAGCGATATGAACGATACCAGGACTATTTTCGCACGCCCCGATTCGTTGACCGACGTTGTCACGCACTATTGCCCCGGCTGCACGCACGGTATTATTCACCGTCTCGTGGCCGAGGTGCTCGACGAACTGGGGGTGCGCGAGCGAACTGTTGGCGTTGCGCCGGTGGGCTGTTCCGTGCTCGCGTACAATTATTTCAACACTGATTTTCTGGAGGCGCCGCATGGCCGCGCTCCCGCCTTGGCGACCGGCTTCAAACGCATCCGCCCCGACATGATCGTCTTCACCTATCAAGGCGACGGCGACCTGGCCTCGATCGGTATGGGAGAAATCGTCCACGCCGTCAACCGTGGCGAGAAGTTCACGACCATCTTCGTGAACAACGCCATCTACGGAATGACCGGCGGTCAAATGGCTCCGACGACCTTACCAGGCCAGATGGCGACGACGTGCCCCGCGGGCCGTGATGTCGGCAAGGCCGGGTACCCCATTCGTGTAGTGGAACTGCTGTCCGGACTGGTTACCCCTGCCTATCTTGAGCGGGTATCCGTTCACTCGCCTATGCACATCCTGAAGGCTAAGAAAGCGATTCGCCGCGCGTTTCAGTACCAGATCGACAATACCTGTTATTCGATGGTTGAGGTCCTTTCGACCTGTCCGACCAACTGGGGAAAGTCTCCCGGTGAAGCTACCCAGTGGCTCGGTGACAATATGATTCCCTATTATCCGCTGGGTTGCGTCAAGTCACCCGAGCAGTCAGGAGGACACTGATGGCTCAGTTTGAAGTCACCCTCGCGGGCTTCGGCGGGCAGGGAATAATGATGGTCGGCCAGCTTCTCGCCTACTCGGGTATCAAAGAGGGCAAGAACGTGGTTTGGATTCCATCTTACGGTCCGGAGATGAGGGGCGGAACTGCCTACTGCACGGTCGTGATCTCCGACAGTCGCATTGGCTCACCGATCATCAACAATCCCCAATCCGCCTGTGTGTTCAACCGGCCTTCGCTGGATAAGTTTGGTCCCAAAGTCAAGACGGGCGGATTGTTGCTGGTGAATTCTTCACTCATCAATACCAAATCGGATCGCACCGACATCACGCAATTGCTCGTTCCCTGCAACCAGATGGCCCTTGAGGCCGGCAACGTGAAAGCGGCCAACGTCGCCATGCTCGGCGCATTTGTCGCCGCCTCCGGTGTCGTTTCGTATGATAGCGTACGCAAAACCCTGATCGATAAACTGGGGTACAAGAAGACTGTTCTCGACGTCAACCTGGCCGTCCTCGAAAAGGGGTACCAACTGGTGACGACGCCTGTGCCCGGGAGCCCGGCATGAGCCACGACCTCTCCCTCATCCCTGGAATCATCGCCCGGCATCCGGCCAAACCGGAGTCGCTCATCATGATTCTGCAGGATATTCAGAAGACCTACCGTTTTCTGCCGTGCGAAGCGCTGTTCCAGGTGGCCGAAACGTTAAACGTTCCGCTCTCGAAAGTGTTTTCGGTTTCCACCTTCTACAACGCCTTCAGCTTGAATCCAAAGGGTGAAAACGTAGTTCGCATCTGCGTCGGCACGGCCTGCCACATTCGCGGCGCGAAACTCCTCGAAGATCAGGCCGAAGTCCTGCTCAGCATCAAGGCGGGGCAAACCACGCCCGACATGAAATTCACGCTCGAAGTGGTCGGGTGCGTCGGTGCCTGCGCTATGGCACCGGTAGTCATTCTTAACGATAAGTATCACGGCTCGTTTAAGGTCAGCGCCCTTAAGAAGCTGTTGAAGGTGACCTGATGCGCATTACCGAACCTTCGCAACTGATAAAAATTCAGAAGGAAGTGCTCGCCCAACAGGCGGCGCGCCCCAAGACTATTCGCGTTTGCTGCGGCACCGGTTGTCTGGCCAACGGCGCCCAGCAGGTGAGCGATGCCCTGAAGCAGATCATCCGCGATCGCGGCGTCCATGGCTACACCGTTGAAGATATCAAAGAGACCGGTTGTCACGGCTTCTGCGAACAGGGACCGTTGGTCATCATCGACCCGGAAGGGACGTTCTACACGCACGTCAAACCGAAAGACGTCGAGACGATCATCGAAGAAACGATCGAAAAGAACAAGCCTGTCGAGAAATTGCTCTATAAGAATCCGACTAACGGCGAAAAGATCGAGAAGTATCAGGAAATCGGCTTCTTCCGCCACCAGCACCGCATCGCCCTGCGCAATGTAGGTCAGATTCGACCGGCGGATATACGTGAGTATATCGGTACGGGCGGCTACCAGGGTTTGGCCAAAGCGATCACGACGATGAGCCCGAAACAGATCATCGACGAGATCACCGAATCGGGCTTGCGCGGACGCGGCGGCGGCGGCTTCCCCGCAGGTAAGAAGTGGAAGACGTGTCGCGACGTGCCTTCCGAGACCCATTACGTTGTCTGCAACGGCGACGAAGGCGACCCGGGTGCGTTTATGGATCGAAGCATTATGGAGGGTGATCCGCACGCGGTACTCGAAGGGATGATGATCTGTGCCTTCGCCGTGGGCGGCAAGGAAGGATACATATACGTCCGCGAGGAATACCCGCTCGCGGTGGTCAATCTGCAAAAAGCTATTGAGCAGTGCCGCGAGGCGGGACTGCTGGGCGAGAATATTCTGGGAACCGGCTTTTCGTTTGACATCAGGATTGCCCGCGGGGCTGGGGCATTCGTGTGCGGCGAATCGTCGGCTCTGATGCGCTCGGTCGCCGGCGAAGTCGGCGAACCGCGCGCAAAATATATCCGCTCGGTCGTCAAGGGTCTCTGGGACCAGCCGACCGTCCTCAACAACGTCGAGACCTACGTCAACGTGCCGCTCATTATATCCAAAGGTGCAAGCTGGTACAAGTCGATCGGCACAAAACGGAGCACCGGCACGAAAGCCTTCTCGCTCGTCGGTAAGGTGAAAAACACCGGCCTGATTGAGGTGGCTATGGGGACCACGCTTCGCCAGATCATCTACGATGTTGGTGGCGGGATACTCGAGGATCGTCCCTTCAAGGCGGTCCAGACCGGCGGCCCGTCGGGCGGCTGTCTGCCGACCGAAAAGCTCGATCTGCCGGTCGATTTCGACTCGCTGACCGAGAACGGCTCGATGATGGGCTCGGGCGGGATGATTGTGATGGACGACCGCACCTGCATGGTCGACGTCGCGAAGTACTTCCTCCACTTCCTCGTCACCGAATCCTGCGGGAAGTGTGTGCCGTGCCGCGAAGGTCTGTACCAGCTCCACGCCCTGGCGGTTAAGATCAGCGAAGGGCGCGGCGAAGAAGCCGATCTGGACAAGATGGAGAAGCTCTCGCAGAGCATCGTCATCGGCTCGCTTTGCGGACTCGGCAAATCGGGTCCGAATCCCTTCCTGAGCACGATCAAGTATTTCCGGGATGAATACCTGGCTCACATCCGCGAGAAGCGATGCCCGGCCGGCGTCTGCCGCGAGCTGATTACGTATACGATCAATGAGAAATGTAATGGGTGCATGGCTTGCATATCGGCCTGCGCCTATCACGCCATCACCGGCGAGAAGAAAGCGATGCATGTCATTCACCAGGACAAGTGCACTCAGTGTGGCGCCTGCGTGACCGTCTGCAAACACGAAGCGATTGACGTGCGGTAGGAGTGCGTATGGTGACACTGACAATAAATGGTAAGATGGTCCAGGCCAAAGATGGCGAGATGCTTCTGGCTGTCATCAAGCGAATGGGCATCGACATCCCTTCCACCTGCCACCACGACGCGGTTGAGCCGTACGGCGGGTGTCGGTTGTGCACGGTTGAGATCACCCGGAAAGACTGGAACGGCTGGAAGAACCATGTAACGTCCTGTCTCTACCCGGCCGAAGAGGGTCTCATCGTTTCGACCCACTCGCCCGAAGTGATTGAACTTCGCCGGACCATCCTTGATCTCTTTCTCGCCCGTTGCCCCAACGCCGAACTGATTCGCAAGATGGCGGCCGACCACGGCATTGACCAGACGAGTTTCGAAACCGTGCCGGACGGCAATGACTGTATCCTGTGCGGCCTGTGTACACGCATCTGCGACCAAATGGGCTTTCATGCCATTTCTATGGTCGGCCGTGGGCATGGCCGGGAAGTCGCTCCTCCCCTATTCGAGCCGCCCCCCTCGTGTGTGGGTTGTATTGCGTGTGCGGAAATCTGCCCTACCAACTACATCAAGTACGAGGATAAGGGGAAGAAACGGAAAATCTGGGGCAAAGAATTTGAGCTCTTGGGCTGCAAGAAAACCGGTCGCCCGACAATTACCAGAGATTTCGCCGAGTACCTCACCAAGAATCGCCAGATTCCGGCTGAATATTACGAATTGGGTGATGACACGCACCGCGACGAATTGGCGGTCACGATGGGCAAGCTGTCCGCGTGGGATCGGGAGGAAAAGTAATGGAAAACCGTTTTTACGTTAAGCCGAATCTCTGCATCGGCTGCCGGACCTGCGAACTCGCCTGTTCCTTCTCTCATCCGGTCGAGGGTAAGCCGAGCCGGAGTCGCATCTATCCGTTGACGACGACGTTCAAGGAGCTGTGGGTGCCGGTCGTTTGTCTGCAGTGCGAGGATCCTGCCTGCGCCAAGTCCTGCCTGGTGAATGCCATTACGCGCAATGAAACAACGGGCGCGATGGAAATCGATCAGGCCAAGTGCATTCGTTGTCTCGCGTGTGTCGCCTCCTGCCCGTTTGGATGTTCATTGCTTGACAAACAACACCATATGGTCGTCAAGTGTGACCTCTGCGGCGGAGATCCGGTGTGCGCCCACTTCTGCCCCACGAAAGCGCTGGTATATGAGCCGGCCGTGACGACGAAAACAAAGTCGGCGTAGAACCGAAAACGGAACGAGCCAATCATTTCAGGGCGCCTTCGGGCGCCCTTTCTTTTGTGGCGTCTCTCCCTCGTTCTCGCTATAATGGGTCCGGAATCCGATCCGACGGCCGATCGGCTCGACAGAACTAATCTCATTACCTCTGGCAACCGATAACTGGAAGTACTATGAAACACGGACGTATACTCTTCGGACTATTGCTGATCGCCTGCAGCCAGGCCCTCGGCCAGACCATTATTTTCAATCCCGACCTCATCACGGGAGGGACACCGGCCAACGTTGCCGAAACCGTCATTGTCGTGGTGGAAAACACCAGTGGCTCGTCGGTCACCCTCTCGCAAATCGGGGGCGTCGAAACGACCTTCCCCGGCACCGATTGGCTGGGTGTGGAGCCAACCTCATTGGTCCTACCGGCCAACAGCAGCGACCAGACGTTCATGGTGATCCTGAATAAGAACGGCATTTTCGGCGGACCAGGCGTCAGCTACCGCCTCGAAGGGTACATCTTTGCCAAAACCAATCTGGCCGATCCCGAGGATTCTCTCCTACTGCCAATTGTGGAATATGACATCGGTGGTGGTGCGTCCGGCTCACTCAAAGTTGACACACTGGCGACGCCGTGCGTACGCCTGTGCGTATCGGAATCGGGCGAGATGGGAGATCTCGGCTCCGGCACCGTCAACCTGGACTACCTTGGGCAGTCGATCGATTGCAGCCCTACGGCCAAGGTATATCTTTACAGCGGCGGGCCGATGTTGATTCGCAAGAATGGCCCGACCGATTACACCTTTCACTCGGCTCTCTATCAAACGGAGGGGTTTGCAACCACGCAAGCTTTCACCGTGCCGAACCCTGGCGCCGCCGATACTCTCTCAACCGCTGATTACACTGCTTTCACCACCGGCGTCCTTTGTACCCATGATTTAAGCGTGGGGCTTCGCCGGACGATCTACGCGCCGAAAGTCGCGGCCTCCAATACCGGACCGTGCGACGGCATGATCGTCAAAACCGAGGTCTTCTCGATGAGCGGCTCGCCGCAGGCGCATCTAACGTTGGCGGAAATGACTGATTGGGATATTCCGTCGGACGTCAACCTGATCAACACGGGATCAATCGACGCCACGATACCCGCCACTTATCAGCGGGGTGTCGAGATGGACGGTCTGGGGTGCCAACCCGACTCCAACCGACTAGCTTCACAGGTGTTTTTGGCCTGGCACTCAAGCGCGACGCCCTGTGTCAACAGCCGGACGTTTTTTGGATCATATGTCGAGCTGACAGACTCCATTATCAAGTACGACACGGCTGAAGAGGCGATCGAAGGGCAGTACCACTGGAACGCCACCGCCGCCGCCGGCCTTCATGCAACGGGTCCGACTCAGTCCGATTTGTTCAGCGTCCTGACTTATATGCACGATTTCGGCTTGTCGGCGACTGATACACTGGTCTTCTTCACCGCCTTGACGACCGTCGAAAACGGGCACCTGACCGACCTGCAAGCCAATGCGGCAGAACTGTATGACTGGTATGTCGCACACCTGCAGACCGAATTCTGCACGCCTTGCCCGGCCTGCTGTGTCGCCGATGTCGGAAATGTCGATTGCGATCCGATGGACGGAGTTGACATTGGGGATCTGACCGCCCTGGTCAACAACCTGTTCATCACCTTCGTCCCCAATTGTTGCGATGCGGAGGCCAATTGCGATGGTGACCCGACTGGTAATATCGACATAGGCGATCTGACCGGATTGATTAACAACCTCTTCATCACTTTCACCCCTTTGCCTGGCTGTTGCGGCCAGTAGCAAAAGGGCAGGTAATCGCGTCGCGGTGGCCGGTTTGTCCCGGCCGCCTACTTTCTCCTTGACTCTGTCTCCAACACCCGACTAATTAAGCACTTAGCGGAGGTCCGGGCGCGTTTACCCGAAACCTGACGCAATGATTATCGTATGGAAGTTATCTTCTCAAACGGAGGCTGTGCAGTATGAAGCTGACTGATCGCGTCCAGGGTGACATCGTAATCCTGGAGCCGAAGGGGAAAATCATGGGGGGGCCCGACGCCAGTCTATTGCATGACAAGCTGCATGAGTATATCGAGCAGAATCGAAAGAGCGTGGTTATCAATTTGGCCCAGGTGGACTGGATGAACTCGACCGGCCTGGGCATTCTGATCTCCGGTTACACCACCTTGCGTAACCACGACGGTCAATTGAAACTTGCCAATGTCACCGAAAAGATTCAATCGCTTCTCACCATCACCAAACTGGTGACGGTGTTTGAGTCGTATGACTCTGTCGAGGAGGCGATTCGCAGTTTCAAGTGATTCATGTGCTAATGAGCGTTTCACCCTATATACGCAGGTAGGCGCGGCCACGCCTGCCTGTTTTTTTGGAGTGTATCACCGATGAAAAAACCATTCATCACCGGCGACACGATCGTCATCCCGTCAAGCACGGAGTACCTGCAGGATGTCGATTCCTTTCTCGAGGGAGTTCTTCGTGGTTACGGGGCCACGGAATCGACCATCGCCGACATCGCCATCTCCGCCTCGGAACTGGTCAACAATGCCATTGTGCACGGCAATCGAGCCGATGGTGAGAGATCGGTGACGGTGAGGATTCGCAATGTCGACGGCCGGGTGTCAATTGCCGTCACCGACCAGGGTGGGGGATTCGACCCGACCCACATCGCCAATCCGGTCGCTGACGAAAACCTTCTGCGCGAGGTCGGGCGCGGCATTTTTATCGTTCGGGCCCTGATGGACAGTGTCGATATTGAACCGGGTGCCGACGGCACAACCATTATCATCACCAAATCCATATAAGGGATCGGTAACAAAAGCCGGATCGGGCCGCTATGACGGTCGAGATTATTAAGACATTCATTTATTTCCTGACGGGTGGTTTCCTCATCTTTCTGGCGATCACCATCACGCGGGATAATTTTGCCAACCGGCTGAATCGGCTGGCCGGACTGTTATGCTTTTTTGCCGGACTCGGCCCGCTCGCCCTCGCCCTGGGAATGATCGTTTCCAATACCGTCGCCGCCGACCCCAATTTCTCCCAAAGCACTCTCTACAATCTCTATTTCCTCTGGGAGCTGTTCTTTCCGGTCCTGCTGCTCTTCGCCTGGTCGTATCCGATTGACCGGATGCGAGAATTGCGGCACCCCAGACTGCGTTTCGCCATCTTCCTGCCCTATGTCGTGCATCTGATCGTCGTCATTTTCTATCCGCAGATCAGCCGACTGCTCGAAGCGCTCGTTATTGCGACCACAACCGAAGGCTTTATGAGCATTCTGTTGCGGCCGTTTTCCTGGTTGGTCACGCAGATTCAGCTCTTCCTCGCCTATGTGCGCAACAATCACGAAATCATGATCGTCGTCGTGAACACGATTTATGCCGCGGCGGCGATGTATTTCGTCGAATCCGGTCGGCGACTGGTCACCAATCCGCGCCTATTGACGCAGACCCGCATGGTCGCCTGGTCACTTCGCGTCTGCCTGGGGCTCTACCTGCTCGGACTGGGCGTCTGCACGGTGGCTCACGTGAAGATGACTGATCCGCTATGTGCCTTTGTGCTGATCGCCGCCATGCTCGCCGGGACAACTCTCTTCGCCACGGCAGTAATCCGGCACCAGTTCCTTGATATTCGGGCTATTTTCCGCCAGTCGATCATCTATACGGTGGCGCTCGGCCTCCTCGTCGGTTTGTACATCGTTCTTGCCATGCGCGCCAAGGACGTCCTGACTCCCCTCTTCGGTGAACAGGCGGGACTGGTCTCATATATCTTCATCGTCTTTATTCTGCTGCTCTTCCAGCCGATCGCCACGTGGGTTGACAACGTGATCCGCTCCATGTTCATCCGGACCCGCACCGACTACCGCAATATACTGGAGCGGTTTTCCCGCCAGGTGATCTCTTTGTTCGATCCGAAGCAGCTGCGCCAGGAGATTGAGGAAACGCTCAAAGTTTCGTTGCTGGTCGAGCACGTGTATTTCGTGCTCTTTGACGACAGCGTCGGCGAATACGCGGTATTGCCGAGCGAGGACTACGCCAGGCGGACGATCATTGATCGCAACGACCTGATGCTTCGCGGCATCAACCTGCTGGATTCACCCACGTTTCTCGATGCCCTGTCCGATTACGAACAGAATTCGCCGTTGGCTGACCTGCTCAAAGAGGTTCGCGCCCGCCTGATTCTGCCGATGAAGGATGCTCAACACCTTCTGGGTTTTATTGCCCTCTCGTCGAAAGTCGCGGGATATCGCTACACGTCCGAGGATCTCAATCTTCTCAAGGTGCTTTCCAACCAGATGGTGACCGCCCTCACCAACGCCCGGCTCTACGCGGATTCGATGGAACGTCTTCGTCTGCAGGAAGAAATGACGATGGCCCGACAGATTCAGTTGAATCTGCTGCCGTCGAAACCGCCCGACTTTCCGAGCATGGCCATTATGGCCCAGTCCACGCCGTCGCGCACCGTAGGCGGAGATTTTTACGATTTCATTTCCATCAACGAAGGTCAGCGCATCGGGATTGTTATTGCGGACGCCTCCGGCAAGGGAATGCCTGCCGCTCTGTTGATCGCGCAAATTCAGGCCATTATTCGGAGTGAAGTGTATAACGGTAATGCCATTGCGACCATCATGCGCAATATGAACAAGCTGATCTGCCAGAGCACAACCGCCGAGAAATACGTCACTCTCTTTTACGGGGAGTTGGAGCCGGCCACCGGGCGCTTCCATTTCTCGAATGCCGGGCACAATTATCCTGTGCTCGTGCGGGCCGACGGCCGCGTCGAATTGCTCGAAATCGGCGGCCCGATAATCGGGGCCTTCCCCTTTATGGAGTACACGTCCGCCTTCGTGGATCTATGTCCCGAAGACGTCATCCTGTTTTATACCGACGGACTTTCCGAGGCCATGGACGGTGAAGGTAAGGAATTCGGTGAGGATCGCGTGCGTCAAATGGTAGTCGACACTCGACACCATGACCCCCGCGTGATCACGCAGAACCTGCTCGATACGGTGCGCAAATTTGACCCGAGCGTCCCTCCGCAGGACGACACCACGACTATCGTGCTGAAAATGAGAAACGGAAACACTTCGCATGAATGATCCTCACGCCGATTTCGACGCCGAAAAGCTGTTCGCCCGAAAGGAGCACCATTGCGGCTATCGCTTCTGCCCTTTTTGCGCCGAGCCGCTCGTAGAACAACAGCTCGACGGCCATTCACGCCTGATCTGTGAACAGCCGGGGTGCGGGTACATCTACTATCAGAATCCGGTCCCGGCCGCCGGCGTGATTATTGTTCAGGACAACCGTATCCTGCTCGTGAAACGAGCCCACCCGCCGCGTATTGGCTGGTGGTGTATCCCCGCGGGTTTCATGGAATGGCGCGAACATCCGTCCCAAACGGCCGTGCGTGAACTGAAAGAAGAAACGGGATTGCAGGTGACCCTGAAGGCCTTTTTTGAGGTGTATGTCGGTCAGGATGACCCGCGTACCAATGCCGTGCTCATGCTCTATCTGGGTGATATCGCCGGCGGCGAATTGCGGGCGGGCGACGACGCCATGGAAGTCCGTTTTTTCGGTTTTGATGAACTTCCGACCGACATTGCCTTCGCCTCCCACCGCCAGGCTTTTAAAGACTACCAGGATCGGATTCTTGGCAGATCCGGCGACGGCCGCCAACAAACTTGACAGAAGGCGGGGGAAGCGCTTGACTATCCGACAAGGAGTGGCACGAATGATTCGCCTGTCCAGCTTGCTGCTAACATCGCTTCTGACTCTGAGTGGCGCCGCGATTTCGATCGCCCAGACCGACTCCACCCAGCCGGTATATCAAGAATATACCCGCCCGACGCTGACTCGTGACTATATCAGCCTCTGTCGAACGGCGACGGCATTTGGAATTGTCGTGCATACTCCTTCCGGACCACAAAACCAGACGTATCCTCGTGAAACTGTGCGAGAACGAAATGGCGCCATTTACGCCGGCGAGAAACTCCTGTTCGACTCGGCCGGCCTTCACTTCGGTGATTCCGTTTATGCTCTTGACCGCATATCCGCGGCCCGAGTCACCACGGCGCGCGACTCAATCTGTGTCGATTTTTCCACTCGTACCGACACGGTTCCGGATATCACCCGTATTCGCCGCGGCAATCGCATCGGGAACAGCCGGGCCATGGTCGTACCTGAGAATGATTTCGTGCGCGGGATGATCTTTACCACCACCGGACGAATCGACGTGCTGGGTGAAGTCGGCAAGGATGTCATTTCGATACTCGGCGACATTCATATCGGCGAGGGAGCCAAGGTGCGCGGAGACGCTGTCTCTCTGTTCGGACGCGTAGACATCAAGCCGGAGGCCTCCGTATACGGCGAGGTCGTCTCTTCTCAGGACCGAAAGTCCCGGCGCCACAGTTTGGTCATTCGACAGAAGGAATTCGAGATCTACCCCCGGTTCATTTACAATCGCGTCGACGGTGCCACACCGCTGATTGCGGCCGGCTTCAATGATACCGATTCAACCCTGCCCAGATTACACCTCGAAATCGGTTACGCCTTTGCCTCCGAACGGCTGCGATGGAAAGCTCTCGCAGAACAGACGCTTTTGCGGCATCCGGCTGTGACGGTCGGAGGAACCTACGGCCACTGGTTGGCTTCGGAAGATGACTGGATGATCGATGACGCGGAGAATTCCGCGTTCGCCCTCCTGGTGACAGAGGATTTTCGTGATTACTACGAAACGACGTCTGGGGAGATCTTTTTCCGCAGCCGACCAATACCCAGGTTAAGCGGCGAATTGGCGTTTCGTTACGATGCCGCCAACTGGCTCGACGCTCACCGAAACCTCTGGTCATTGTTCGGAGGCGGCAAGGTATTCCGCGAAAACTGGTCCACGGTGGACTCCTCGTTCCGCCGGTCGAGCATTCCAGAGATCGATACCGGCACCAATGCGGTGATTCGACTCACGGCAATATATGATTCACGGTATGCCAAAGCGCCATTCGATTCCTCGGCATGGGCTGTCGAGGCTCAGGCCGAATGGTCGGTCAAGGATTTCGACTCCAATTGGGACTACAGCCGGTATACGCTTTCAGCCCGCAGATACCAAGTAGTGTCGCGGTATACCACGTTACTGATGGCCGGACGGTATGGCAATAGCGACGGCTACCTGCCGATGTTCAAGCGATTCTTCCTTGGCGGGCTCGGCACCCTTCACGGGTATGACCACAAAGAATACATGGGTACGCGCTTCTGGATGACTTCGGCGGAGTACCGGGTTCGATTCCGACATGCCGGCCTGGCCCTTTCGCTGCTCTGGGACGTCGGCCAGATTGCCAATGACACCAAATTCCACGATGCCGAGGTGAAGCATTCCATAGGCGTCGCGGCCTACATCGAAGACTCGTTTAGAATCAGTCTGGCCCGTCGGTTGGATCGGTCGGACAATGCCGATCCTAAGATTTACGTTCGCTTTCAGCATGAATTCTGAGGCATTTGCGAACGACGAAACGACCGACCGCACGAGTTATCGTTAAGAATTTATCCGCCAATAACTTATATCGGTTTTTGCCCGACCACGGACAGAATCTGTCGGTGGTCGGCTGTCTGCACGCGGATATGCTTTCGCACCAACAATATGGGTCTGTCCCATTCAGGCTTTTGGCACTTGTTCCGATAAAGACTGACAGGCACATATGTAACGGGAAAAGCGTATGTCTATACAGCAGAGCCGCTCTACACTCGATCCTCTGGCCCTTCCGACCAATCGGCCGTCACCGATGGATGTCGAAGATACCGGCAAGTTGGCTATGGAGATGTTTGCCGACCTGGAAGCTACGCTCAGCAAGGTCGCTCAGACCAACCCGCGCGTGGAAGAAGACGGCGACGGGGCAACGCGGCGTTCAGCCGATCTCAAAGCCCTACTTGAGATCTCGATTGCGATCAACTCGTCGCTCGTGCTCGACGATGTTCTTCGCCTGGTGATGGAGAAGGCCATTCGAACTGATGCAGGCCGAGCGCGGCCTCATCATGCTGCTGGACGCCGACGGCGAATTGCAGATGAAGTCGGCGTACAATCTCTGCAAAGAACAGATGATGGAAGAGGACTTCCGCATCTCGTCGTCGATTACCAGCCAGGTCGCCCGGACCGGTAAGCCGGTGTACACGTCCGACGCCATGGCGGACGATCGGTACGCCCATCAGAAATCCGTCGTCGAACTGCATCTTGCGCTCGATCATGTGCGTCCCGCTGCACGTCCAGGGAACAAGTCATCGGCGTCATCTATCTGGACAACTCCAACCAGGCGAAGATGTTTCTGAAGTCCGATCTTGTATCTGTTCGAACTGTATGCCCAGTTGGTTTCCAACGCCCTGCACAACGCCCACATATATGAATCACTGCTGCGCATGGAGAAGTACAACGAATCGGTCGTGGTCAAGTCACCGGTCGGCATCGTCGTTATTGATATCCACGGACGGATTGCCACCATTAATCCGATTGCCCTTGAAATCTTCGATCTCAATCGCGACAAAATAACCCTGATCGGCGACAACCGAAACCGACCGTCTTTGTCGATCTGCTCCCCGAACAGCAACGCCCGCGGTGGCAGCGAATGCTAAACACCGTTCTCACACCAATCAGGAATTTGCCGACCGCCGGTACTTCCACAACACCGGCTATCTCGAGAAGGTCCTGTCGCTCAAAATTTCGCCGCTGCAGGCGCTGCCCAACGGACACGACGGCCTCGTCATGACGGTCCAGGACATCACCGAAGAAGTCACCATGGAGCAGTACGTCATACTGTCCGAGAAACTGGTCGCGCGAGGCGAAATGGCAGCGTCGGTCGCCCACGAGCTGAATAACTTCCTGTCGATCATATCCAACAACGCTGAGCTGCTGTCGATCAATCTCGATCGCGGCAACCCGAGAAGGTCAAGTTCAACAGCAAGTCGATCGTCGAGAATATCTTCAAGATCAAACGGTTCGTCGACAGCCTGATGGACTTCTCGCGCCAAGAGTCGGAATTCGTCAGCTACGACTCAAGCACCTCATCGATGACCTGCTGTTTCTCGCTGCGCATCCAGCCGAGTTTCAAGCTGGTGCAATTTCAACATCAATCTGCCGCCCGAATTGCCAACCGCCGAAATCGACGTCGGCCAGATACAGCAGGTGCATGATCAACCTGCTCAATAACGCCGCCGACGCCATCGGCGACCGGGTCAGCGCAGTTGCCCGACCCGAATCAGGAAGTTCCACCGGCAGATTTCGATCAACGCCGGCGCCATGACCAGCACGCCGATCAAATCTCGTCGAGATTCCGACAACGGTTGCGGCATGCCCAAGGAAGTACTCGATCGGATCTTCACCCTGCACTTCACCACCAAGAAGGGTGGTCACGGGCTCGGCTTGTACAACTGCCGGAAGATTGTCGAACAGCACGGCGGCAAAGCTGGAAGTTTCGTCGATCGCCGGTCGAAGGCACGACCTTCCGCCTGATTCTGCCGCGGGTTCACCAGACTACGTCAGGCGTAATAGGAATTATGAACAGGACGTTCGATCAGTCCCGGTTTCAAATCAAGGACCGGCTCGGTCGCGGGGGGACGGCAGAAGTTGTGCGGGTCTTCGCGCCTCACCTGAATCGTGACGCGGCGCTTAAGTATCCGCTCGATTTCCGACACTCTCCCGCCCGAAATTCACCATCTCGCTCTCCGCGAACAAACGCTCATCGGCGGTCTTACGCCTTTCCCGGCCTGGTACGAATCCTGGAACATGAGAACTGCCGGCAACTATCTGTTACTCGAACTCTGCCCCGGTCCGACGCTGGACTCGATCGGCCGTTCGATGACGTAGACGTCGCCTGTTCGATCATTTCGGCCATCGCACTCGACCTTGAGTTCCTGCGCGCTGCAGGAATCATTCACGGCGACTTCAAACCGCAAAACGTCTTCCTGCCTGTCGACTGGCGACACCTCAACGACGGTCATCTGCACTGGGTCAAATTCTCCGACTTCTCCCTCGGCCGCAAACCGAGTGAAGACGATACTCGCGCCGGTCTCGGCACCATCGGCTACATAGCGCCGGAAACACTGGCCGAAACCATACTTCCTATCAGTCCGATCTCTTTGCTCTGGGTGTCACTGCCTACATGATGCTATCCGGTTCGCATCCATTTCTTAAGGACGGCGCCGACCCTGTCGAGGTCTCCAGCCGCGTGCGTCTCGACAATCCGTCGCCGCTGTCGTCATTGCGAGCCGACGTGAGCGAAGAACTGTCCGATCTGGTAGCGCAGACTGATGGCCAAAGACCCCGCCCACCGACCGCAATCCGGGTGGGAGATTTGCAGCCGCCTGCGTCAGCTCGGTGTGTCCTATCCCTACGAACGGGCTCTGCAGCCAAAGCACATGATCCCCGCACAATCGACAGTCGCGGCTCTCAGCGAACGCCCCATCTCAAGCTCGGCCCGGGATATGAAACGCTTCCTCATGCTCTCCGGTGAAAGCCTTGCCAGCGCCAGACTGATTCTCACCGCCAACTGGCGCCGCGGAATGCTCACCTACGACAACGCCTCCTTCCGTTTTCCGAATGGCGTGTACTGGCCGTCAATCATTCGCCGGCAGGTCAGCCAGGCCTGGCGCGGACAAGTTCTCGCAAGGCGCAAGTCGGACGTACGAAACGCCGTCATCCTCGCGGCCGGTGCCCAGTTGACACCCGATGAACTCACGGACCATGCCGACATGCTGTCCTCCTACTTGTTCAGCGGCATGTTGACGGTTACAACGATAAAGCGCCTATCACGTAAGCTGGCCGCCGATCGCGAGAGCCAATCAACCTTCGATGATGCCGCGCGCCTCTATATCCAGACCGGTGATTTTGCATCCGCTGAACGTTGTGCCCTGGCTGCGGTTAAACAGTATCGAGAGAAGCATCAATTTGCCGAGGCGCAGGCGCTGCTCCACTTCTGCATCGACTATGGCCGCATGACTCGATCACCAGAGGCCGTCTGCCGGCTTTTCCTCGAGCATGGCGAAATCCACAAAGACGCCGGCGAATCGGAGCTTGCCGAACATGCTTTTTTGGAAATCACCGGAAACAACTCCGGACCCGACTATCTGATCGCGCGCGCCTACAACCTGCTCGGCGATATCTACAAGGCAAAACGGCTCTTTCAGCCGGGTGTGACCGCGCTCGAAAAGGCTCTGGAAATATTCACACGACTGGGCAACAGTCTTGAGATATCGCATGTAACGAACAATCTCGGTAATGTCCATTCGATGACCGGCGACTTCCGCAAGGCGCTCAGTTACTACCGTCGAGCCTTGCACGTTCAGCGCCGCCTCGCTCTCAAGCGCGATGTCGCCTCTACCGTAACGAATCTCGGCGTCGTATATTACTTCCTCGGGAACGCCGATCGCGCCCTGGCCGTCATGGTTCTCTCGTTAAAACTGAAACGTGAACTCGGGGATAGAGGTGAAATCGCCCGCACGCTGAATAATCTGGGCTACCTCGCTCATAATCAGGGATATCACCGGGAAGCACTCGAATACCTCACCGAATCGCTGGCGCTCAATCGCGAAATCGGCAATCAGAAGGAAATTCTCTTCAATCTCGACAACCTCGGACTGGTCATGCTCCGGTCAGCCAGGTTGTCCGATTGCCTCGCCTATCTTAAGGAAGGCGTCCGTCTCGCGCTCGATTTGAGTGACCTCTCACACCTCGCAGCCTTTACGACGCAAACGGGACAGGTTCTAGTGCGCATGGGTCAGATTCGCGAGGCGCTGCAAGCCGCCGACGACGCACTAGGACACTTGAATGGGATTTCCGACGGAGAGATCCGTGCATACCTCTATAGACTGCGAGCTGAACTGCAGTATCTGCTCGGTCGGCCGGCTGAAGCCGCCGCCTTGCTCCGCGCCGCCATGGAAGAAAAGGAAATCGTTGGCCTGGCGCCCGCTCGATTGGCGCTCCTTACCACGCTAGCCAGGATCGACTTCACCCCGGCAGAAGAATCCGAAGCGTACTCCCTCGCGGAACAACTCCAGGTAAAGGACTTTGGCTCGACGCTTGCGATAGAAAAGATGGAATCGGCGCTCGCTCGACACGACCTGTCGGAGGCAACAGCGCTTGCGCCCCGACTGACTTCTTTCATCAACGCTGAGAAAAACGCACCGCGCCATATTGATTCTACGCGCTCGCTGCTTTCGTTGGGCGAATTGAAATTACGGCTTGGTGAACTCGAACCGGCGTCGGAGTATCTGATCCGGGCGTCCGGCGAGGCCCGCGATACTGGCTTGCTGCCGGAAATGATATCGTCGTCGATCCTGCGTGCGGAGATTCTCTTTGGTCAGAGTGACTACGAAACGTGCTATCAGCTTTGCCGAAAGGCGCTCGAATTGAGCAAGCAGATGTTGACTGGTACTGATCAGGCGACGCAGATCAGTTTTCAAAAGACGCGACACATACAACGATTGGCGGCGATGATTGGGCGGCTGGGAACGATCTTGGCGAAAAAGGAAAGGGCAGGATAACCTGCCCTTTGATTCATCAGACGAAACCGTCAGATCAACCCTGGCCGCCCAGGCTCATACCCGGAGCGATGCGCTCCTCCAGGACTTCTACGGTTAGTTTGTAGTCTTTCATTCATTCACCTCCTTCATGTACGTACTCTCCCTCCCGCCCATCGGGAGGAGTGTGTGTGTAATTTACAGATGTGTGTGCTGCCTCTGCGGAGGCATGTACTCATAAAATACGAGCGGCCCGCCACACGTCAAGAGAAATGAGCATTGTCCATGTTTATCTAGGGGTAGTATTATCGGAAAACTTTGCCGCACAGGAAAAAAATTCGAGTGCGATTGATCGAAAATGTGGTGAGATTATGTGAAAGTGGTATGCAAAACTTGCCGGTGCTGTGCGCGACTGCTGCCGACTATTACATCCGGCCTACCACCAGGACCAGAACTCTACTCGTATGAGGGATCGTAACTTACGCCACAACCGCGCGGCCAGCGTCGCCGTGCCAACTTCGATCTTGGCATAACCACTCATCCCCTGTTGGAGCAGTGCACTGCCATTTTTGAACGTGGCCGTCACCGGAAAGATCATCTGCTTATCTTTTTCAACGCCTACTTCCGGCAACGCGGCAACTTCCCCCTCAAAAACCATCGACGGATACGCGCGCACCTTGAGTGACACTTTCTGCCGCAATGAGACGAGTGGGATGTCAATATCTGTCACAGGTACCTGCGCTTCAATGGTCGCGCCGTCCGCGATCACCAGCAGTTTGGTGTCAATCAATCGGGAACGCACCGTTCCGTCGATCGGCGCCGCAATAATCTGCGCTGCCGCCTGACTGCGAAGATATTGGATTTGAGATTGTTGTTTGGCGATGGCGTGTTGAAGCACGGCCTCTTCTTCCGGACGGGGCGGTGACTCCACGAGTGCCAGAGTCGACTTTCGATTAGCCATTTCGGCTTCGGCGATGTCGACCGCCGACTTAGCCCCCTCGAGTTGTTCCTGTGTACCCAGCTTACGGTCCACCAATTGCTGTACGCGTTTGTATTCGCGTTGACGCTGATCGAGCGCGGTGCGGGCACTGTTGACGAGAGCGCGTGCTTCCTCCACCCGTTCCCGCTTGGGTGGCGCCTTCAGAAGCGCGAGTTCTCCCTCAAGACGCTGTAATTCGGCCTCTGAAGACTCGAGGTCCTTCGCCATCAGGTTGGATACGGCGATCGCAATCGTGTCTCCCGCCTTAACGTGCTGACCGTCATTGACCATGGGCTTCAGTTCAATCGCCAAGACATCGGACGATTCCATCTTTGTCAGCCACGATTTGTTTTCCGGATGTTCTCCCCCCTGCCGGTACGTGCTCTCCAGATAGCCAAGTTGATTGATGCCTACACTGAACTCGCGCAGCGGAGCGACTGTCACCTCACCGGCGACTCGATGCGGGAACTTGACAATGAAGCAGACGACGATCAACGCAATCGTCAGAAT
This sequence comes from uncultured candidate division Zixibacteria bacterium, assembly GCA_963806185.1. Lineage (GTDB taxonomy): Bacteria > Zixibacteria > MSB-5A5 > GN15 > FEB-12 > CAWDXE01. Next base: position 187,026 of record CAWDXE010000004.1, on the reverse strand, counting down.
GATATAGACTGTCAGACGTATTGGATGCGCGAGCAAAGTCTTCATATACCCCAGGTGCCGCAAAATCCCTTTGGCCAGGCGTCCCAGTTCCCGTCGTAACATAAACAGAACGACACCAATCAACAACAGCAATCCCGCTCCGCCGAGGTACAGGAAAACCAGTCTACCCAGAAACATTGCCGAGTAACCGATCAGAAATGCCGAATAAATCAGCGCCAGAACCGCATAAATCAGAAATATCCTTCGCTCGCGCGCGGTCACGTCAATCCGCTCAATTGGCCAGCCGAGCGCCCAGCGTTTAAAGACATTGCCCAGGTACCGGAATGCCTTTTGCCGCAGATTGGGGACCTCCATCCAATCCGACAACAGGTAATAGCCATCGAGCTTTATCAAAGGATTGAGGTTGAATAGCAACGTAACGAGCGAGATCAACGCCGTCATCCAGACCAGCGAATTGATCCAGGTCTCCGGTTGGGTGATTCGCCACAGCAGGATCGCGGCGCCGGTCAACAACGCCTGGCAATACGGTCCGGCGAGTGTCACCAGGAGACGCTGACTCCGCTTGGGGAAGAGCCAGGCGTCGGAAATGTCGCAGTAGAAGCAGGGTTGAAAATACAGCAGGAAGAAACCCATGCGTCGCACGTCACCCCCGTAATAACGACAAACCACGGCGTGCGCCATTTCGTGAAACACTCCCATGATGAAAATTGCCGCCACCAGGGTGATGAGAGTGTTCCATGAAATCAGCGTTCGGGGATCGATGGCAAACGAACTCCGGTTCTCACCCAGCACCCATGCCGCGAGGATGAGCCCAAGCAGCGACACCGCAAACCAGAGTCGAGAGTGAAGCGGGCGATACAGCCGCACTGCCACATCAAGGATCCGCCCCGGAGCGAATGAGGTCAGCGGCATGTAGAGCAACTGGGACAGCCGCGACCGCGCCATCTGGTTCCGGTAAGCTTGGCGGGAAATTCCCTGCTCGCTGTGCGTGTTCTCCAGGAATAGGAGATCTTCCAGGATCGTGACAAACTGATTGACCTGATCGGCGGCGATGTTGGCGTCGAACTGCTCGCGAAATCGTTTCGCCAATTCGTCCGCCTCAGATTGTCCGTCGAATTGCGAAATGAGCCAGAATTCCGGTTCGCGCAGACGAAAGTACTTGCCGGTGATCGGATCCTTAATCGTATAGACAGTCGCTTGGTCGACTGTGGACGGTACGGTAATCAAATCCGAACGCAGTTTTGGAGGCGCAGCCATGCCTGTAATGTATGCGGCCACAATGCGATAGGCAAGGTCGGCTCAAACCGGCCGAGGGCCGCCCATTCATACTAATGTGATTGTGCACTCAGACAATCCACTATATATTTCCTCTCAACAACGCGGATAGCCGCCTGTCCGCCCAAGTGCCCATCAAGCGTCTGAAAGGAAATGAGAATGGCAAATCCAATTGTGCATTGGGAGATCGCCGCAACCGACGATGCTAAGGCTCACAAGTTTTATCAGGGTGTGTTTGATTGGAAGATCGACGCCGGCAATCCGATGAATTACGGCGTGGTTGACACCGGCGGTCAAGGGATCAATGGCGGCATTTTCAAAGCGCCCAAGGGATCGCCGTACCTGACGTTCTACATCGCGGTCGATGATATCCCGGCATATCTGTCAAAGATTGAGAAGCACGGTGGGCAGACGGTCGTGCCGCCAATGGATATTCCCGGCGTCGGCCAGTCGGCCTTCTTCAAGGATCCGGATGGGTTAATTGTCGGCCTGTTCAAGCCGCTCCCCGGCTCAGGCATGTAGGAGGGGCACTTGTCCCGGGGCGTGCCTTCTTTACCCCCCGCGACAGTGTCGCAAAACTCAATCTAAGATTTCTATCGTCGGGCTGAGCCCTTCGGCGTAGTTTATCCTGAGCGTAAGTCGAAGGGCTCAGGGTGAACTTCGTCGAAGCCCGGCGTATGCAAATGTGCGGTCAGGCCCCGTGCCTGACCGTCACCGCACTCCCCACTCCACAAGGTCCTGCGACGCCTCCCTGCAGCGTGTGACCTGACGCTTTTTCTTCTGACGTCGAGAGCTACAGCTCCCGACCTACGTCTCTTGATTCGACAAGCGTTTTGCCATCTTTCTTCATTGAGCCCCCCCGGCCCTCACCCCGACCCTCTACCAAAGGGAGAGGGAGCAAAAGGGGCAGCTCGTCGTGTCGAGCTTCAACATTTGTCTGCGACAGACTCCCGAATCCGACCTGCAACTCCCCACCTCGTCATCCTGAATCATTCTCATGATTCAGGATCTCAATGACCACCCGACAAAGGCAGTCTCGCTGTCGGGTTTCTCCTCGAGCGTGTCTCGCTCCGGAACCCGACCTACCCTGCTTGCGGCGGCGGATTTCCTTGGTTATGCTGAAAGCAGCGAGGAAGTCTGTCATGCGCGTTCATCTCGGCATAGAGGATATCGAACCGAATAACTGGGTGGCCTGGGTCTTTGAATATCCCGGTTGTTACTCGCGCGGGACGACAGTGCAGGAAACGTTGGATGGGGTTGAGGAGTGCGTGAATCGACATGTCCGGCGGTTGCAGTCGTTTCAAGCAAATACGGAGACGGAGATCACCGAAGATGTGCCTGTCGAATATGAAATTGCCGAGCGCCATCAATCATTCTCGATAGCAGGGGATGACTATTATGTCAACGCTTGCTTCAGAGATGACCGTCGCCCGCTCACCGAAGTCGAGATAGCCGATGGACTGCTGTTAATGCGCCTGTATCGGGCGGAGTTGCTCGGGCTGGTCAGGCCGCTGATGACTGAGAGGCTGGATCAACCGATTCCCGGCGACAGATTCGGGACCATACGGGGGATTTTGCAACACGTGGCAACAGCAGAGTGGTGGTACCTGGATCGGTTGGACAGGGCGTTTGATCGGTCACTACTGGCAACGGACATCTTTGCGCTGCTTTCGCAGGTGCGCGAACATACGGCAGCAGTTCTGTCGACACTTGCGGGCAGCACGATGGTAGCGGAGAAACGTGGGGAGCGCTGGACGGCACGCAAAGTGGTGCGGCGGGCGCTCTGGCACGAGCAAGTACACACGAGGCAGATAGGGCGGTATCTTACCTTCGGTAACACCATTGCATTTTGAGCGCCTTCATTCCTTCTATACCCCATCGGCAACAAATGATTTGCATGATTTTGCGATGGTGGTACATTTAGTATACGAAGATCACGGAACCACCTGGCCGTCGACTGGCGAGCGGCCCCTCACCCAGGGCGGTCAATCCGAAAGGATAAGGAGTCAACATGGCAACAACGCAGGGACGATGGCGGAGCGGCTGGTGGGGAGTGATCATACTTTGTATGCTCCTGGCTGGTGTTACTGGCCGGACGCAGCCGACCCTGGTTCAGCCGTCGGCGCTTCAGTTTGATTCGACGCGTACGACGGTCTGTTATTACGTTCACAACGGCGAGTTGTACGCCGGGGCAGCCTACACTGGACATCAGCCTAATCCTCTTGCCAAATGGACGGGATCCGGGTGGCAACCGCTGGGCGGCCCGGAGGCAGTGAGCGTCAAATCGATTACCAGCTATAACGGGGTGTTAACGGTGGGGGGGTATTTTAATTTCCCAGGGCAAACGGGCTACCGGTACATAGTGACTTTCGACGGAGCGGGATTTGTTCCATTTCCCGCCGATATGGACGGGTCCGTGGACGCGCTTGCAGATTTCCACGGTGACCTCATTGCCGGGGGATACTTCAAGATCGGCTCAACTTGGGAGAATTACGTAGTGAAGTGGGATGGCGTCTCCTGGACGACGCTTGGCGGCACATTTTCAGGAATGGTAAGTGCGCTGACGGTGTACGGGGACGAACTGTTTGTCGGTGGCGACTTCGGCGTGCGCCGCTGGGACGGTTCCCAGTGGCAGATGGTAGGCACGGAATTTCGGGGTTCGGTTGCTTGTTTCGCAGAAATCGCCGGCAGGTTGATCGCCGGAGGGCGGATAACTTTTGCAGATCAGTGTGTGGGCCGAGTGGCGGCATGGGACGGCCTGAGCTGGTCGGGGCTAGGCTCTCCTCTCATCGGGCCGATATTCACCATGGAGGCATTTGCCGGCGGACTTGTGGTGGCGGGGTACATTTCGTCACCATCAGATCCGACCCTGACACAGGTTGTCCACTGGGACGGCATGAACTGGCGTGATGTACCAGCGAGCGAAGCGTTCGCGTACGACTATATTGAAGCCGTGAAGGTCTTTGATAATCGGCTCTTTCTGGGCGGTTATTTCATCCGCCAACCTGGTTCACATTGGATGGGGGGCACGGGTGTTTGGGACGGCCCGCCGGTAAATCCGCCGAGTGGGACGACAATTGAATGGCCGAGTTCGCCAATCGCCGATCAGTGTGATACCTGCTGTGTGGGTGAGGTCGGAGATGTCAATTGCGATACTAGCGTCGATATCGGCGATCTCACGAGGTTGATCGACAACCTGTTTGGTTCCTTCTCTCCCCTCTGCTGCGAACAGGAAGCGAATTGCGATGTAACAGGGGGCATCGATATTGGCGATTTGACGGAGCTGATTTACAATCTTTTCATTTCGTTCACCCCGCTACCCAATTGTCAATAGCGTGTTCATGAAAATAAGAACGGAGTCGCTTAGATCGCGAGGCGGCTCCGTTTTCATCTTCGCAAATACCGGTGCGAGGGGCTACTTATCTCCGCCCAGGATGATCGGCAATTGGCTGTCACCGTTGCCGATGACGATTATTTTCGAGTTCGGCGAGGCCGCCAGCTTTTCAGTCGCTTCGATTCCTTTCCATTTCAAGAGTGAAGGGGTGACGCCGGAAGCGACGATCTTCTGGAAATCGGAAATGCCCTGCGCTTCGATCCGTTTGCGATCGGCCTCAAGCTTTTCCTTTTGAATCGTAAACTCCATCCGTTGGGCCTCTTGCTGGGCGGCCAGCTTGAAGTTGATCGCTTCGGAGATTTTTTCCGGAAGTTTAACGTCGCGAATGAACAGGTTCTCCATGGTGACGTGCGAACCCTCGAGCGCCGTCACGCACTCGTCAAAAATGACCTTGTTGAGTTCGTCGCGGCGGGTAGAGTAGATCTCTTCGGGTTTAAACCGTCCGGCGATAGCCCTGCCGACGCCGCGAATGGTGGGAGCCACTTTGACGTCGTAGTAGTTGGGGCCGATCATCCCCTGCAGGGAATCGAGCTTGGTGGGATCGGGATGGAACAGCACGGAAACGTCCATCTGAATCGTGGCGCCATCGGAGGCGAGCATGGTCAGCGACTCTTTACGCTCCTGCAACTGGATTTGATAGACCATGAAATTGTTCCAGGGCATGTGCCATTGAAAACCCTCGCTGTACACTTTGCCGTACTCCGTGCCGCCGCCGAAGCGGGAATAGAAAACGGCTCGGTGGCCCGACGGGATATTGGTGCCGCAACCGACGGTGAAGATCACTGTGACAATCAATAGCAGGACGAGCAGTAGTTTTTGTGCTGACTTGGGAATCATCATAACCTCCTTGATAGCAGTTTCGTTGGATGAATCTACGTCAAAGTGGGGTACAATCGGAAGTTTGAACTGAGCCCAGTCACTTTTTGTGAGAGACCAAGGGGAGTTGTCCGCGGCGACGCTGGACAAGATAGATGCCCAGGCCGAGCAAAAGCAGCGCGACGGAGACGAATTGGTTGAAGGTGGGTCGATAGCCCATGAAATCGAAGTACATGGCGTCCTCGTAGTAGCGGACGTACTCAATGGCAAAGCGGAAGACCGCTTCGGCCATCATCGTGACCGCGGCCAGCTGGCCGAGAAAGGCGCGGCGTTTCATCAGCCAATGGAGAAAGAGGAACAGCCCAAAGCCGTACATCGAGCTGTAGATTTGCGCCGGGTGGAGATGGGCGTCGCCAAAGACAAAAGTCGGTATGGAGCCGGGAGGAAATTGAATACCCCAGGGGAGATCGGTCGGTGTGCCGAAGCAGCAGCCATTGAGAAAACAGCCGATGCGGGTGATGCCGATGCCAAGCGCCAGCGTCGGGGCAAAATAATCAAAGGCTTCCAGGACCGGCATTTTTTTCCACCGGCAGTATATGTAGGTGCCGATCAACGCGAGGACAACTCCCCCGTACAGATTCAGGCCGGCGATGCCAAACTGACCCTCGCCGAACGGATTGAAGGTGCGGGTCCAGTGGCCGGAGAATTCATCAAGATGGAGCAGCACGTAAGCGAGCCGGGCCCCGACGACGCCGCCGATGATCATGATGTAGGCGATCATGAAGAAGGGTTCGAACGGCTTCTTGTCCCGCTTGGTGATGCGCTGGACGTAGAGTACGCCCAACAGGAACGATAAAGCCATCAGCACGCCGAAGCTGCGGACGGGAATTGGGCCGATGTGGAATAGTTCAGGACACATGTTTTAGTATACGCGTTTGTGTAACCACCGTTCGCGGATTATGGGTCCAGAGATGGTAATATTTCTCGATCAGCCAGTACGAAAACAAGGCGATAGCGACGCCGACGATAACGTCGGAGACATAATGGAACCGTCCCCAGAAGGTACCGATAGCGAGGCCGGCGGTAATGGTCGCTGCGGCGCGACCAAGCCAGCGGAAGCGTTTCAGGAGATAGAGCGAAACGATCAGCGAGATAGCGGTATGTGACGACGGCATAGCGCCGCCGTGGACGGCACCGGCGCGAATCACCCACTCAACGGCGGGACGAAAGATGTAGCCAACCACGGGATGCAGATATTGGTCGGCGAAGACCCAGCGGGGGCCCTCTATGGGATAGAGGAAAAACAGCAGGAACGACAGTGCAAAGGTGAGGGTCATGGTGGATACCGCACGGCCGAACAGGTCGTATTCCTCGGCGAACAACATGGGAAGGGCGATCGCCGGCAGCATGAAATAGTAGGCGAAATAACAGAAAGAGAACAATTCGTTAAGCATCGGCTGCAGCAGGTGACGGTCGATAAAGAGGGTCGGCTCGGTGCCAAAGATGGCCTGTTCGAAGGCGATCAGCTGTGGATCGAAAAAGCGGTCAAAGATGAGAAAGATGGTGCCACCGGTCAGGCTGTAGAGCGGGGCGAAAAAGAGCATTGGGTACAGGAAGCGGAGGATCTTCCAGCCTCTCCCCCGCTCCTGATCGACATACTTCACGATCAGGGCGGCAATGCCGGCAATAGAGGCATAGGCGGCGAGTTCGTTGCCATATGGGGTGAGCGGCCGACCAAAGGCCAGGATGAAGGCAATCATGATCAGGCAGTAGCCGATGAGGAGCCAGTCGAAGGGGTAAATGGGGCGCGAGTCGGAGGCGATCATTCGTCGTCCTCTTCCTCGCTGTCGACTTCTTCCGACTCAGCGGCTGCGGCCAATTTGCTGCCGGCGATCACCAGGACGACCTCGCCCTTGATCGTGCGGCCCTCGATCTGTTTCAGGATTTGACTGACAGTGCCGCGATAGTACTGCTCGAATTTCTTGCTGATTTCGCGGGCGAGGCAGGCGGGACGATCGCCCATGACTTCCAGAATGGCTTTAAGCGACTTGTGGACGCGGTAGGGGGATTCGTAGAAGATGATCGTGTGTTCGAAATCATGCAGTCGCTCCAGCCGTCGGGTGCGGGCACCGGATTTGTGGGGCAAAAAGCCCTCGAAGAAGAACCGATCGGTGGGGAGTCCGGAGGCGGTCAGGGCCGGGATGACGGCGTTGGGACCGGGAAGCGCCATGACTTCGATATTGTTGTCCAATGCGATTCGGACAATGCGATAGGCCGGGTCGGAGATGCCGGGCGAGCCGGCGTCGGTGACGACAGCGATGTCCTTCCCTTCTTGCAGGACGGCGAGCAGTTGTTCGGCGCGGGAGCGTTCGTTGAACTCGTGGTAGGAGACCAGCCGTTTCTTGATGTCGAATTTTGCCAGCAAACCGCCGCTGGTACGGGTGTCCTCGCAGGCGACTAAATCGACCTGACGGAGAGTTTCGAGCGCGCGTGGAGTCATATCGCCGAGATTGCCAATGGGCGTCGGAACGAGGTAGACTTTTCCGGTAGTTTCCGACATGACGACTCAGGGCTGAAGTTGAATGATGTCGGGAATAGGTTTCTTCCCCAAAGGAGCGATATCGGGCAAATGGCGCTTGAAGGCGTTGCGCGTCAGCATGGAGACGATGCGGCTGATCTCCGTGGTGGTGAAGCCGTCGGCTTCAAGGGCGGCCATGGAGGTTTCGCCCCGGTCGACGATACGGCGGAGAATGTCGTCAATGCGATCATAGGCCACACCGATTTCACCTTCGTCGGTTTGCCCCTCCCACAGATCAGCGGTCGGGTGTTTTTTGCGGATTGATTCCGGCACCTGCAGCATTTCGGCGATGGTGCGCAGTTCCGACTTGTAAAGTTCACCCACGGGATTGACCGAACAGGCGGAGTCGCCATACCAGGTGGTGTAGCCAAGGCAGATTTCGGTACGGTTGCCGGTGCCGAGCACGAGGCGGTTCATCTGGTGGGCGACGTCGAAGAGGATGGCCATGCGTTCGCGGGCCATTTTGTTGCCGGCACGAGTGCGCAGGTCGGGTGTGATGTCGCCGCCGAAATAAGCATCGATCATAGGAGAAATATCGACCATCTTAGACTGGAGGCCGAGTTGATTGGCGAGGAGCCGAGCGTCGGATTCGGAGTGGGCGGCGGAGGACTTGTAGGGCAAGAGCACGCCAAACAGTTTGTCGGGACCGACGGCTCTCACGGCCAGGGCAGCGGCGACGGCAGAGTCGATGCCGCCGGATAGGCCGATGACGTAGCCGCTGAGTCCGGACTGGAGCAGTTTGCCCGTAATGAACCGCTGCATGGTCGTGATAGCTTGCTGTGGTTCAAAGGGTTGATTGGATTTAGTGTCCATAGCGCGAGCCACTATACTACATCAGATTGTGACCAACAAGTGAAAACTGTGCGGCTTGACATCGGTCGGCTTGGGCGTATATTGGGCTCATTCATTCAGATGAGGAAGGAAAAATGAGCGTTAACAAAGTAATCCTTGTTGGCCGTTTGGGCAAAGACCCGGATCTGCGGTACACTCCGAGCGGGCAGGCGGTGGCGAATTTCTCTCTGGCGACGACCCGTCGCTGGAAGAGCCAGGATGGCCAGAGCCAGGAAGCGACCACGTGGCACAATATCGTGGCGTGGGGCAAGCAGGCCGAAGTGATGAAAGAGTATTTGGCCAAGGGGCGGGAGGTTTATATCGAAGGTCGGATCGACAACCGGTCGTACGACGACAAAGAGGGAAACAAGCGGTATATCTCCGAGGTCGTCGTCGAAAGCTTCAGCTTCATCGGCGGCGGGGGCGGCAATCGCGGTGAAGAGCGGGCTCCGGCCAGTGGGGGCGGAACCTCAGAAGCGGCGCCAAGCAGCGGTGACGACGATCTTCCGTTCTGATCAGCAACCGCACAGATGACCTGTAAACGCCCTCGCCAGAGGGCGTTTCTGTTGTATGGGGAGTGCACAGCGAAGTGCAATAATGCTGCTAATAATCGTAGTAGACGGGGCCGAAGTGAGGGATGACACCGGGAGTGAACCGGGTCGCGATTATAGGAGGCATACATTCCATGTCAAGTCATGATGCAACTCTGCAGATTCCAAGCGCGGGGCAGTACCGCATGAGATTGTACGGGCAGATAAGCTTGATACTGTTGTCGGCGGTGTTGGCCTCGGCCGCGTTGATTTCGTATAGCGACAAGGCGCTGGTGAATGACACGTACGGCCGGGCGCAGGTGCTGGCGACGATGCTTCTCCCCTACATGGTCTCGGCGATTATCGCGGCGATTACGGCACTGGCCGTCATGCAAATGGTACCGGCGAGTCGTGATGCGGAGACGATCGAGGCGATCGTCCATCGGCTTCAGGAGATGAGCGAAGGGGATCTGAATGGTCGTGCAAAGATCATCGGCCACGGCCGGCTGCGCGATATCGCGTTCGAGATGAACGCGGCGTCGTCGAATCTGTCCAACAGGATCACGGAATGGAAGTTGATTGACCGTCAGCAGTGGCTGACGTTGTGCCATGTTCGAATGGCGATTGAAGCAGGCAACCGGGACGAAGCGCTGAAATACATCACGATGATGGAAGAGTGACTGGTCGAAGACGGCGGAGCTGGAAGATTCATTCCGCGTCTGATTTTGAGCGATCGTTTTCGAGGCGGCGCACCCGTTTGAGCAGGTCGGGGAGGCGGCTCATGGCGGCAAAGATGCGCTCCATTTCATGAATCTCGCGGGCGGGCGATCCCAGCAAAGTGGTGTTGTCCGGGACATTGTTGGCGACGCCCGCTTGCGCCCCAATCTTGACATTGTTGCCGATCTCGAGATGGCCGATGATGCCGACCTGGCCGGCCAGGATCGTGTTATTGCCGATTTTGGTGGAGCCGGCGATGCCGACCTGAGCGACGATGAAGCAGTAATCGCCGATTTCGACGTTGTGAGCGATCATCACGAGGTTGTCGATCTTCGTCCCCTTCCCCACCTTCGTAGGGCCGATGGCACCGCGATCGACGGTGGTGTTCGAGCCGATTTCCACCTCGTCGCCGAGTTCAACCCAGCCGACCTGCGGGATCTTTTCTATCCCTCGCTCAGACGGGGCAAAGCCAAAACCATCAGACCCGATGACCACCCCCGGATGAAGGATGCAGCGCTCACCGACGCGACAGTCGTCCTGAATGCGCACGCCGGGATAGATGATCGTGTCGTCGCCGACGGTGACATTCGGGCCGATGTAGTTGCCGGAGACGAGCTGGACGTTGGCACCGATAACGGCGTTGGTCCGAATGTGACAGAACGGTCCGATAGCGGCGGTGGGGTCGATCCGAGCGCCGGGTTCAATGACGGCCGACGGGTGAATGCCAATCGCGAACATTGGGGCTCTCCGGATAGAGCAAGGAGAGGACGCGGGCGAAGATGGCGTAGGGATTCTTGTGCCGGAGCACGGGCATATGCCCGCAGGGGGTCTCGGGGGCAAGGACCAGAGCCGACGCCTGCGTGGTGAGGATGTACCTGGTGTATTTCTGATTGGCGACGAAACTGATCTGCCCGGGCCGGGCGGCCTCGATCGGCGCCACGCCGTTGACGACGATGTTGCCATCGCCGTGCAGATCGGCGCCGACCGTGGCCGCAAGCTGGGCCAGAGTGAGTGAGCGGCTATTTGTCGAGCTTCTCAAGGGCGTCGATAACCTTCTGGGTTACGTCGTACGTTTCCTTAATATACCCCAACCCGCTCTGCAAAGTAAAGATCACGTCGAAGTTCTCCTCGATGGCAACCGCCTCGATGGCCTTGTTGACATTTTCGAGCAGGGGGCCGACGAGTTCCTGCTGTTTCTTCTCGGCAGTGCCATCGGGTCCGTAGATACCCTTGGTGTAGTTATCGAGGGATTCCTGCTTGGCGCGAATGGCAGCCTCACGCTCTTTGCGCTTATCGTCGGAGAGGATCAGGCGCTGCTTGTCGTAGTCGGCCATCATCTCCTGCAGCGCGGTCTGCTGAGTCTGGGCTTCGGCATCCCAAGCCTTACGTTCGGTTTCCCACTGTTCCTGGGCACGCTGCCAGGCCGGGTATTTCTGCTTGATGAGTTCGTCGTTGACGAACCCAATCTTCATCGTCTGGGCAGTGGCCGTAAAGGAAAAGACCAGTCCCAGAACCAGCGCCAGCAAGCCGGCGCGAACGAAAAGTTTTGCAGTGGACATCTTTATCATCTCCTCTTGCTGAATAACATAATCATTATCTGAAGGTGGTGCCAATCTGGAAGTGGGGTTTCCATTTCCGATCCGATCCCCGGAAGGAATCCAGAGGGTGGCCAAAGTCGAAGCCGAGTGTGCCGATGCCGGGCACGGCGATGCGGAAGCCGAAGCCGACGCCCCGGTAGAGATTGCTGAAGGGTTTGATATCACGGGCGTGGAGCCAGGAGCCGCCGGCGTCGTAGAACATCAGACCGTAAATCGTGCGTTCGACGATGGGGAATTGCAGTTCGAAATTCCCCACCAGCATGTATTTGCCGCGGACGCGGGTGTAGAACTCACCAGTATTGGTTGAATGGAATGCCGAGTCCGGATGCAGGTAGGCGGGATTCCCGGTGGTATCGGCAATATAGTAGGTAATGGAAGTCGGGGGAACAATCGTGTCAGGGGTGATCGCGCCATCGTCATATCCGCGAATGACGCCGTCATAACCGGTACCGCCCGGGGTGAAGCGGTCGGACACCAGAATGCGGTCATCACCTGAGCCGGAGGTAACCATACCATACTGTACCTTCGCGGCCAGGGCAAACTTCCAGACCAACGGAATAAATTTGGCGACACTCAAGGTGTGTTTACTGTATTTCCAGAAGCCGCCTAACGGACCGCCGGTGAATTCGGCGGAATAAATGACCTGCGAACCTTTGGTGGCAAATTCGGGCAGATTTCGGGAGTCACGGCTGATGGTGAAGCCGACCTGCGAGGCCGTGTTCCATTTCTCTTTGTAGGAGACGACCGATCCGGGAAGGTCACCCTTGGTCACAACGACCAACGAACTGGTCGGGCCGGCGGTGTAGGTGGTATCGCCATCAATCACGGTCATCGTCGAGCCGTAGTAGTAATTTTCGACGTAGCTGTTGTTGACCTTAAAATTGTCGCTGAAATCGTAGTATTTGTTTCGTTCGAGACGGTAGACACCGGAGATGCGGAAGTAGTTGTCGGGCCAGCGGAGGCGGCGACCGAGTCGGACCGAGCCGCCCTCGCGACCTTCAGTGTATTCGTCATACCAGCGGCGGTTAAGCAGGAAGGCGTCGAGACCAAGCAAAGTCGGGCGGTTCATGAACCAAGGCTCGGTGAAGGAAAGCTGGAACGAGTTGCGCTTGGAGCCGAAGTCGATGTTGAAGGAAACATCCTGACCATTGCCTCGGAAATTGGGGAGGCCGAGGCCGAGCGAGCCGACGAGCTTGTCCTGGCTATTGTAACCGGCGCCGGCGGAGATCTGACCGGTCTGCTTTTCCTTAATGCGATATTCGAGATCGATGTCACCGTTGGGAAGATCGAGCGGGGACGGTTCGACATTCTCAAAGTAATTGAGGGCCATGACGTCGCGCACCGAGCGAATCAGGAGCGAGCGGTTGAAGACCTGGCCCGGATAGGTGGTGAGTTCGCGGCGGATGACTTTGTCCTTGGTCTTGGTATTGCCGACGATGTGGACGAGGTTGATGTGCGACGGTAGGCCCTCGGTGACGACGTACTTGATGTCGAGAATGGAATCGGCGCGGGTGGTGCGTTCGTCGTCGATGCGAACGTGCAGGTGGCCGATTTCGGAATAGGCGGCGTACAGCTCGGAAATGGATTTGTCGTAGGTCTCGATATTAAATACTTCACCGCCAGTGAATTTCAGGGTACGAGTGAGGAGTTCCGGCTTGAGCACGTCGGTCCCTTCAAAGGTGGGTTTGCCGAAGTAGTAGAGCGGACCCTCGTAGACGTTGAGATAGACGGTCATTTGGTTGGTGACGGAGTCGATCGAGGTGGAGTCGGAGATCATGTAGGCGTCGACGTACCCTTTCTTGTGGTATTCGTCGATGACTTTCTGCAGGTCCTCGTCGTATTTTTCCTCGGCAAAATTGGAGCTTTTGAGGAAGCCGCGTTTGCGATTGCGCATTTTGCCGATCAGTTTTTCGGACGGCACGCGCACGTTGCCGGTCATGACGACGTTTTCGACCTTCACTTTGGATTTTTCGTCGATCGCGTAGGCCAGAGAGGCCTCGGTGGAATCGGCGTTGTAGGTGAGGGTCGGTTTGGCCGAGGCGCGGAAGAAGCCTTTGTCCTGATAGAGCTTGCGGATGGTCTCGGCTTTGTCGTGAATCAGAAAGGGCGAAATGTAACCGCCGACGCCCAGAGCGAGTTTTTCTTTGAGGTCTTTGGCGTTGATCTCATTGTTGCCGGAGAATTCGAGGGCGGCGAGCTTGGGAAGTTCCTTGACTACGATATAGACCTTCAGGCCGCCGGAGACCTCTTCGGCCTCCAGCCGGACATCGGAGAAAATGCCCAGGCCATAGAGGCGAGTCAGGGTCTGTTGAATGGCCTGAGGCGAGAGGGGCGAACCTTTGTCGAGGGCAGAGACGCCGAGAACGAGCGAGGTGGTGGCAACGCGGTTGCCGACCACTTCAACGTCGACGATGCGATAATTGCTCTGAGCCGCGGCGGTGGAGGCCAGGCCGAGAAACAGACAGAGCGCGAGACAAGCAGTCCATGCTCGATTCAGCATTGGCGCGATCAAGCGATCAGGCGGGGGCGTGAATTTTATTGATCTTGATGTCGGTGAAATCCTGGCGATGTCCGCGAGTTCTGCGACTCTTGGTGCGCCGTTTGTACTTGAACATAAGGATTTTTTCGCCCTTACCATGGGTAATGACCTCGGCTTCAATCGTGGCTCCCGGGACCGTTGGCGTACCGAAGCGAGCTTTGGCGTCGTCCTTGACCATCAGGACATCGGTGATATTTAGTTTGCCGCCCTGGTCGGCCTTTTGACGAGGGACGCGAACAACCTCGCCCTCCTCGGCTCGAAACTGCATGCCGGCAAATTGAAAGATGGCGTACATCAGCAAGACCTCCACATAACCGTGAACTTATTCTCAGGGTTAAAGTTAAGCCCAAGAAGGTAATGCAATTACCAAACAAGTCAAGGGGTTTTTGGTATCTGGTGTCGCGCATGCTGTTTCAGGCCTTACACTACTTGGACGGCGACTTCGTTCCAATTGTGGCAGAGGAGCTTAGAGGAATTCTTTTCCAAATATGATACGGGTCCGGGGCGGATTCGGTATATTGTTTTGTTGGGGGAATTTTTGAAAATACCGGGTGTTGGAGGCGATTTGGCGGAAATTGAGGAAAAAGCGCAATTCGAACTGGCGGCTACCTTCTCCCCCAGCGGCGACCAGCCGACGGCGATTAAGGAGCTTCGGGAAGGGCTGGAGGCCGATCGTAAGCACCAGGTATTGCTCGGAGTGACGGGGTCGGGCAAGACGTTTACGATTGCCAACGTGATCGCTCAATACGGACGGCCCACGCTGGTCATGTCGCACAATAAGACGCTGGCGGCCCAGTTGTACGGAGAGCTGAAGGCGTTTTTCCCGAAAAACGCAGTTGAGTTCTTCATCAGTTACTACGATTACTACCAGCCGGAAGCGTACCTCCCCACTACCGACACGTTCATCGAGAAGGATACGGCGATGAACGAGGATATTGACCGTCTGCGGCTGCGGGCGACGGCGTCGCTGCTGGAACGGAAGGATGTCATAATTGTGGCCTCCGTGTCGTGCATCTACGGTATCGGTTCGCCGGTGGAATACAAGAAGCAGATGATGTTTTTCGAACTGGGTGCGGAGATGGACCGGGACGAGGTGATCCGGAATCTGATCGGGATACACTACAACCGGAATGAAATTGATTTTTCCAGAGGCAATTTCCGGGTGCGCGGCGATACGATTGAACTGATTCCGGCCTACCATGAAACGGCGCTGCGGTTTGAGTTTTTCGGGGACACGATTGAGCGGATAACGGAGATTGACCCGCTGACGGGCGAGATCATCAGTGAACGACAGAGAGTGGCGATCTACCCGGCCAAACACTTCGTGACCAGCAAGCCGACACTGGAGAAAGCGATTGAGGGAATTCAGCGGGAATTGAAAGATCGGCTGGAGGTGTACCGTCAACTCGATAAGCTGCTGGAGGCACAGCGGCTGGAAATGCGGACGAAGTACGATATCGAGATGCTGAAAGAGGTCGGTTATTGCAGCGGGGTGGAGAATTATTCGCGGTATTTGACCAACCGTGAGGCAGGCGAACGGCCGCAGTGTCTGATCGATTTCTTTCCCAAGGATTTTCTGTTGGTCATCGATGAATCGCACCAGTCGATTCCGCAGATTCGCGGGATGTTTGCGGGAGATCGCAGCCGCAAGGACGTTTTGGTGGAGCACGGGTTCCGTCTCCCGTCCGCTCTGGACAATCGACCGCTCTATTTTGATGAGTTTGAGAGTCTCATCGACAAGGTGATATATGTCTCCGCGACGCCGGCTGATTTTGAATTGGAGAGGGCCGAGGGGGTGGTGGTAGAGCAGGTCATACGGCCGACCGGACTTTTGGATCCCAAGATCACGGTCAAGCCGCTGAAGAACCAGGTTGACGATTTGCTGGAGCAGGTACGGATTCGAGCGGCCAAGAGTGAGCGGATTCTGGTGACCACGTTGACCAAGCGGATGTCGGAGGACTTGACCGACTATATGACCCGGATGGGGATCAGCGTACGGTATCTGCACAGCGAGATTGATTCGATAGAGCGGACGGAGATTATTCGCGATTTGCGGCTGCACCAGTTTGACGTGCTGGTGGGAATTAACCTACTCCGCGAAGGGCTGGATCTGCCGGAGGTGTCGCTGGTGGCGGTGCTGGACGCCGACAAAGAGGGTTTCTTGCGGTCGGAGCGATCGTTGATCCAGACGGCGGGGCGGGCGGCGCGCAACAAGAACGGCGAAGTAATCTTCTACGCCGACAGGATTACCGATTCGATGCGTAAGGCGATCGACGAAACGAATCGCCGCCGAATCAAGCAGATAGCGTATAATGAAGCGAACGGAATTACCCCGGAAACCGTCTTTAAGACAAGGGACGAGATTCTCCGGTCGACCAGGTTTGCGGACAGCCGGACAGTTGAAGAAACGAAGGTTGACAAGCCGGAGCATTTCCACTTGATGTCGCTGGAGGACCAGCTTTCGTTCATGATGACGGCGATGAAGAAGGCGGCGGAGAATCTTGATTTCGAGGCGGCGATCATGCTTCGCGACGAAGTCAAAAAGCTGAAAGAGCAGCAGAAGCGGGCGAAATTGCGCGCCCGACGGTAGGACAGATGAAGAGGGTGATGCAAATGGCAAAGAGACACCGGGCACTATGGCTGTTGGTCGTTTTGGCGCTGGTCTATGGCGGATGCAAGGAGAAGGACACGCCGTTCACCACCGACGTCGACGAAATCAAGTCGCTCTTGACGAAGTCGGAAATGGGGCGTGATCTGTTCCGTTGGGACAGCCTGGTGATTCCGACGGATTACACGGTGCCGTATGACGACGGGACGTGCCGCGATTCGATGCTCAGCCATCGGCGGACAATCGACGTGGCGATCAACTCAAAGCGGGTGTACTACTGGTACCCGCGCGGATCGCAGACGGAAGCAACGGCGACGGTGACCGATGAATTCACCATCCAGACGCGAAGGGTATACTCTGACACGACGATTGTGGATACGACGGATCGCGATATTACGCGATATGCATTCCTGCTGCGCCTGGGTGGATCCGGTGACCTCTATAAGGGGTGGTATCTGTGGGGGTACAACGGCGGAGGATCCACATCTATATTTGTAACGGTCGATCCGGCCGGGGGGACGAGTTTTCCGGGGGATGGGGATATTTATCATCAGATCCGCTCTGCAAACGCAGATTTCACGGCCGATTCGTCGTATACGTTCGGTGGCGCTACTTATCTTCAGTACGATGAGATTCCCGTGATAACTGATGGTGAGGATCTGGCGATCGCGGCGAAGTCAAAATTCTCCGGCACGGTGAAGCGGCCGCTGGTGCGTATTTCGGCCGCAGATGAGAACGGCAATTTTTCGCGGAATATGATTCGGATTGACCGGAACAACTCAGTTGACACGATCAGGACACCGACGGTGAATCCGCGGATCTGGAATATTGTGCTGCTGGATACGTTTCATGACACGGAGTTTTTCTACACGGGAAGTCATGTGTTTGCGTTTCGGGTGCCGGTAACGCCGTAGGCAAGCACAAGGCCTGTCCTTCTTCCTTATTCGCCCTCACCCTGGCTCCCTTCCGAAGGGTGAGGGGATGAGAAAAAAGCGTCAGGTCACACGCCTCGAGGACTCGGCGCAGGATCTGACGCGACGGATGTATAGCGCCTCTCGTCTACGCTCGAGGCGGCGGGGTTTGGAGAACGTCACACTTCGACTTCGCTCAGTGCGACGGCCGTGTCATTGTAGAAGAAATTCGATGACGGCTGCGTCGTGGATCAAGAGAGTTTTGAGGTCGCTTCGTCGCTGCGCTCCTCGCAATGAGTGGAACAGAAGAGGTGTCTGGTTTCTGGGCAAGCTGAGGCTCGCTACGGAACCCGACCAACAGAACGTCCCGACAATGCGGCAGAACTGCCGAGTCAGTTCATGCGGGCGTAGCGGAAATCGAGGCCGACCTCTTTGTCGCCACGGCGGCCCTCGACTCGGGCGTATAGAGAGTCGTTGCCCAGCGGTTTGTAGATCACGCGGGTTGGGAAATCGTGCGAGGGGTTCTCAAAGACGGCGCCGGTGCTGTCCATGCGGACCAGCTTGAAGCCTACTTCTGAAGCGTTGTGCTGAACCATGGCGACGAAGAACAATCCGGAGTCAGTCGGTTCCAGACGCATGAGTTCGCCGAGCGATGAGTCGCGCGCCAGCGTGGCACGATCTATTTTTACGGAGAGACCGGTTCCGCGATAGACGGCGGTGTCGGTGCAGTCCCAGATTTCATAGAGAATTTCAGAGCCGGAGTCCATGCGCCAGGAGCCGGAGAGCCAGCCGAATTGAGAGAGTTTGATTTTCTCAATGGCCGGTTTCTTGGGTGTTTCAGACTGGACCATGAGCGCGACACTGAGCAGAATACCGGTGATGAGGAAGAAAATGAGAACGCGCATCGATCCCTTGGTGATCATGAAACAGCACTCCTTTGGCGCGGGCAGAGGTTCGGCCAGCGCGATGGTCGCGGGCCGATCAGCGGCTTACAGGAAGGCGAAGATAGCGGCGCGCGACAGATCCAACAATTGCTGCGGGAACAAGCCGAGGCCGAGTGTGCCGGCGACAGTCACGACGAGGACTACAAAGAGGGCCGGCGAAACGGTCGCTGGGACAGCCTGGCCATCGTACTGGTCAAAGTACGTGGTCTTGATGACCCGCAGATAATAGTAAACCGACACGAATGAATTGAGAACGCCGATGACAGTCAACCATAAAAACCCGGATTTGACGGCAGCGGAGAAGACATAGAATTTCCCGACGAAGCCGATGGTCGGCGGGAAGCCGGCCAGGGCGAACATGAACAGGGCGAGGACGGCCGTAAGGTAGGGACTGGCCTTGGCCATGCCGCTCAGTTCAGAGAATTCCGATTTCATGCCGGAGCGGGTCTCGAGAGCGACGAGAACGGCGAAGGCACCGAGGTTGAAGAGCGTGTAGGCAATCAGGTAAAAGATAGCGGCCGAGACAGCGTCGCTGCTGCGCACGGTGAGCGCGACCAGGATATAACCGGCGTGGGCGATCGAGGAATAGGCGAGCATCCGTTTCACGTTGTCCTGGCGGAGGGCGAGGATATTGCCGACGGTCATGGTGAGCACGGCGATGACCCAGAGCACCTGTGAGACGATTTCAAGCTGACCGAAGCCGAACGTAAAGATCCGCAGCATGACCGCGAAACCGGCCGCCTTGGGGCCGACCGAGAAGAAGGCGGTGACAGGCGTCGGAGCGCCGGTGTAGACGTCGGGAACCCAGGTATGAAAGGGCACGGCGGCGATCTTGAAGCCGAAACCAACCAGGATGAAGGCGACACCGGCATAGAGATAGATCTTGTAGGTGTCCTGAATGTAATTGAAGTCGGCGACCAGGCGGCGAAGATCAGTCGTCTGTGCGGCGCCATAGATGAAGGCAATACCCATAAGAAGGAAAGCGGTCGCAAAAGCACCCATGATGAAATACTTGATGCCGGCCTCATTAGATTCGAGCGAACGTCGATTCAGGCCGGCCATGACGTACAAAGGCACGGACATGATTTCGAGGCCGAGAAACATGACCACCAGATCGCAGGTATTGGCCATGACCGTCATGCCGAGCGTAGAGACGAGCAAGAGAACGTAGAATTCCGGTTTCTCGAGACCTTTCACATGGAGGAAGCGGAAGGCGAGCAGGAGTGAGAGGAGCGAACCGGCGATAAAGATCAGGTTGAACATGACGCCGAAGTTGTCGACAGTGACCATGCCGGCGAAACCGGCGCTGGGGTAGTTCCACTCGGCGACGGACAGGCCAAAGGCGACACCGAAGGCGGCGATGGCGATATACGGGGCGAGGCGCTGGAACCGGACGGAGGCAATGAAGATCATGATGAGCGAGGCGGCGACAAGGAGAACCACCTGGGGCAGCACCAGGCCGATGTCAACTGAGAGAGCAGTAGTGTAGTCAGTCATAATTTTGGTTCGGCGACGACCGTCGCCGTCATACTAAATTCCTCAACCGCCGCCGAAGCCGACCAGAACGCGGCCGTCCTCAACAATCACCGGCACAATGCTCTGGCCGCCCGACAGAGCGAGCAGCTTCTCTTTGGCGCCGGCCGTGCGGTGCACGTTAATTTCCGTGAAGGGCTTGCCCAAATCCGTATAGTGCTTCTTAGCCGCCGCGCAATAGGGGCAGCCGTCCTTGGTGTAGATGGTAACATTGCTCATTTGCCGGCCTCCTTCTCCACCCGCAACTGCAGGGAGTCGTGCGACCGGAATTTCATTGGCCATTCTGATCTGGAACTGGCTGTCGAGATGGGCGTTTTTGGCCTGTGCTACCTGAGTCAGAACCTGCTTCACGGCCGGTTCGATCCGAGTCAGCAGCGGCTTCGGATAAATACCGATCCAGAAAATGAGAATGACGAGCGGGACCAGGATGCCGCGTTCGCGCCAGCCGATATCATCGAGTTTTTCGTTTTCCGGTTTGGTGACCTTGCCGAAGATCACCCGCTGGTACATCCAGAGCATATAGCCGGCGGCCAGAATGACGCCGGTGGCCGCGAAGACGGCGTACCAGGTGTTGGCCTTGAAGGTTCCGAGCAGGATCAGGAATTCACCGACGAAACCGTTGGTAAACGGCAGGCCGATCGACGACAGGGTGACGATCATGAAGAAGGCGGAATAGATCGGCATCACTTTGGCGATGCCGCCGAAGTCCTCGATCATGCGCGTGTGCCGGCGGTCGTAGATCATGCCCACCATAAAGAAGAGCGCACCGGTCGAGACGCCGTGGTTAATCATCTGAAGAACCGAGCCCTGCAGGCCCTGAAGGTTGAGGGCGAACATACCGAGCATGACAAAGCCCATATGCGAGACCGACGAAAAGGCGACCAGCGACTTGATGTCCTTCTGGACCATCGCGACCAGCGCGCCATAGATGATCGCGATCACAGCCAGAACCGAGATGTACGGCATGAAGGTGATGGTGGCATCCGGGAACAGCGGCAGGCAGATGCGGAGGAAACCGTACGTGCCCATCTTCAGCAGGACGCCGGCCAGAATGACGGAGCCGGCCGTCGGTGCCTGAACGTGGGCATCGGGCAGCCAGGTATGGAACGGCCAGAGCGGCACCTTGATGGCAAAGGCCAGGCCAAAGGCGCCGAACAGCCAGAGCTGGGCGCCGGGCGGAATGGGCGTTTGCATGATGCTGCAGAAGGTCAAAGGTGTATTCGCCCGAGGCGGCCTGATTGTTGAAGTAGAGCCAGAGGATGGCGACCAGCATCAGCAGCGAGCCGAACATCGTAAAGAGCACAAACTTGATGGCGGCATAGACGCGACGCGGGCCGCCCCAGATCCCGATGAGGAAATACATCGGGACCAGCATCACTTCCCAGAAGACGTAGAAGAGGAACAAGTCGAGGGCGCAGAAGACGCCGATCATGCCGGTCGTGAGGAGGAGCATCGAAATGAAATACCCCTTCACGTTGACGGTGATGCTGTTCCAGGAGGCGATCACGCACAGAACGGAAAGGACGGTGGTCAGGACGATCAGCAGCAGTGAGATGCCGTCGATGCCCATATGGTAGTTGATGCCGAACGAGCTGACCCAGGGGATCACGCGCTCGAACTGCATGCCACTGGCAAGAGGATCAAACAGATAGTACAGGGCAAACGAGACGAGCATGGTGATGAAGGAGATGATCAGTGCCACGCCCTTGATCGTGTCGGTCTGGCGGCTGGGGACGAAGAGGAGAAGGACCACGCCGACCAGCGGGAAAAACGTCACTAATGTCAGAATATCAATGCCCATACCTTACCTGGTGACCATATAGGCCACGAGAACAACGACACCCAGCACGAAGACGGTGGCGTACCCGCGCACCCGGCCGGACTGGACGTAACGTAGTGTGTCCGAAATTTCGCGCCACAGGACGGCGACGCCGTTAATGAGACCGTCGATGATGAGCACGTCGAATATCTTCCAGAGAAAGACCGAGAAGTAGACGAGCGGGCGCACAATGACGGCGCCGTAGATTTCATCGACGTAATATTTATGAACCAGCAGATTGCGGAAGCCGGAGAAGCGCTCGGCCAGTTTGGTGGCGGCCTCGGGATGTTTCGAATAATAGTAGCGGGCGCCGAGCCAGCCGACGACGGCGATGATGATCGAAATCAGCATGAGCGAAAGTTCGAGTCCGGCCTCTCCCCCGCTCATAGCGGCACGGGCTTCCTCGGTACCGTGCAAAGCGGAACCACCGGCAATGGCGGGCGCGAGCCATTCCTCGAAGAGGTTGGGGAAACCCAGCACGTGAGGGATGCCGATCCAGCCGCCAATGACCGAGAGGACGGCAAGGACCATGAGCGGTACGGTCATGGACCGGGGTGATTCGTGGATATGCTCTTTGGTGTGTTTGTCCATCCGCTCGGTGCCGTGGAAAGTCATGTAGATCAGGCGGAACATATAGAAGGCAGTGAGACCGGCGGTAACGGCCCCGACGAGCCAGAGGAGGACCGAGCCGTGAGCCGACGAGAAGGCTTTCCAGAGGATTTCATCCTTGGAGAAGAAGCCGGAGAAGCCGGGGATACCGGCGATCGCCAGCGTGGCAACCAGCATGGTCGTATAGGTGATCGGGAGATGTTTTTTCAGGCCGCCCATCTTGCGCATATCCTGTTCGCTGGACATGGCATGGATGACCGACCCGGCGCCGAGGAAGAGAAGCGCCTTGAAGAAGGCGTGGGTCATCAGATGGAAAATGCCGGCCGTGAAGGACGCCACACCGCAGGCGAGAAACATATAGCCGAGCTGGCTGATGGTTGAATAGGCCAGCACGCGCTTGATATCATTTTGGGCCAGGCCGATAGTGGCGGCAAACAGGGCGGTGGCGGCGCCGATGACCGGCGACAACCAGAAGGGCGTCGGGGGCCATCATGTACAGCACACTGGAACGAGCGATCATGTAAACGCCGGCGGTGACCATGGTGGCGGCATGGATGAGTGCGGAGACCGGCGTGGGGCCTTCCATGGCATCGGGCAGCCAGACATACAGCGGAATCTGGGCCGACTTGCCGGTCGCGCCGAGGAAGAGGAGCAAGCAGGCGGCGGTGATGAGGCCGCCACCGGCGGCAAAGGCGGTGGGGGCGTGGTCCATGACGGTGCGGAAATCGAGCGAGCCGACTTGCCAGAAGATGATGAACAAGGCCGATGCAGGAAGCCGAAGTCGCCGATCCGGTTGACGATGAACGCCTTCTTCCCGGCGTCGGAGGCTGACTTCTTTTCGAACCAGAAGCCGATCAGAAGATACGAGCAGAGTCCCACTCCTTCCCAGCCGACAAACATGAGAAGATAGTTGTCGGCGAGCACGAGCGTGAGCATGGAGAAGGTGAACAAATTCAGATACGCGAAGTAGCGGCCGTAGCCGTGATCGTGCGCCATGTAGCCGACGGAATAGACGTGAATCAGGAAGCCGACACCGGTGACGACCAGGATCATGACCGCCGAGAGCGGGTCGAGCATGAAGCCGATGTTGACGTTAAACGAGCCGGAGGGAATCCAGGTACAGAGGATCTGAGTGATGACGCGCTCGGTGACCGGCATCGCCTTAAGCTGGAAGAAGAGCATGACTGAGAGTACGAAGGACAGGCCAACCGTACCGCAGGCGATCAGCGAGACCAGCGTTTTGGGGAGACGTCCCAAGCAGAAGGCCGTTGATCACGAAGCCGATCAGCGGCAGCAGCGGGATGAGAAACAGATACTCGGACATCAGACCTTTCCTACCATTTCATCATGCTGAACCGGTCGATATTGATCGAGTCCCGGTTGCGATAAATCGTAATAATCATCGCCAGACCGACGGCGGCCTCGGCGGCGGCGACCGTCAGGACCAGAAAGACAAACACCTGGCCATCCATGTTGCCAATCGCGCGCGAGAAAGCGATCAGGGCCAGATTGGCGGCGTTGAGCATCAGTTCAATCGCCATGAACAGGACGATCATGTTTCGCGAGATCATGACACCGATGGTGCCGATGCCGAAGAGGACGATGGCGAGAATCAAGTATGCCGAGACAGGTACCATAGCCTACCTCACCGCCTTCGTGGGGGTGTCAACGTCGACCGCTTCCGGCTTGTGTTCCTCGTCCAGGTGGTCATCATCGCGATCCTTGCGGGCGATCACCACGGCGCCGACGACGGCGATCAAGAGCAAGATGCCGGTCAGCTGGAACGGATACAAATATTTCGTAAAGAGCAGTCTCGATACTGACGGGACGGAGCCGAACTCGGAGGGAGCGACCATGATGCCGGTGGGGACCACCGGTAGCACCACGCTCTTCACGACGAAGAGCAGTTCGACGACAAGGAGAATCGCGACGATCACCTTGGTGAAACGGCCGAGCCGCGAAGAGGGCTTGCCCAAATCCTCCGAGCCGCGCAGGTTGAGCAGCATGATGACAAACAAGAACAACACCATGATGGCGCCGGCGTAGACGATAACGAGCAGGGAGCCGAGAAAGAGGGCGCCAAGCTGAACGTAACAGACGGCCTGAGCCACCAGGGAGAGGATCAGGTAGAGCACGGAGGCGACCGGATTGCGCTGGGCGATCATCATAGTCGCGCCGAAAACGGCCACCACAGCCGAGATGAAGAATATGACAACGTCGAGTGTCATCGTGTCGCGTCCGGCACACCGTAGACTTTGCGCACGCGGCGGTAGATCCGTTTGAACGGATTGTCCTTGCGCGGGTACGGGACCAGCATCTGCTCCTTGGTATAAATGAACGAGTTGCGGTTGTCATCGGAGAATTCGTATTCGCGACCGAGGAAGATCGCTTCCTCGGGGCAGGCTTCCTCGCAGAAGCCGCAGAAGATGCACCGCAGGAGATTTATTTCGTACACTTTGGCGAAGCGTTCGCCCTTTTCGTTTTCCGACGGTTCCATGTAGATGGCGTCGGCAGGACAGGCCGCGGCACACAGACCGCAGCAAACGCAGCGTTCGGTGCCGTCGTCGTAACGTTCGAGGTAGTGTTTGCCGCGATAGCGCGGGGCCATCGGCTTCTTCTTCTTCGGATAGTCCAGCGTAACCGGCTTCTTAAAGAAGTACTTCAGCGTCACCAGGAAGCCTTGCGGCATCTTCCAGATCACATGGCCGAACGCTCTAAGAATCTCTTTCATAACACATCTATCCTTCAGCCTATCCGATCAGCGCAACACGAAGTAACCGGTGATGAGCGTGTTGGCAATAGCTAACGGGAACAGCACTTTCCATCCGAAATTCATCAACTGGTCGTAGCGCAACCGAGGGAAGGTGGCGCGCAACCAGACATAACAGAACATAAAGAGCACTACTTTGGCGAGAAAGCAGAGGACACCGTCGCCGAAAAAATACCACGGCAAGTTCCAGGGCAAGGGGGATTGCCATCCGCCGAGAAACAGGGTAGTGCCGACGCAAGCGACGGCCAGCATGTTGGCGTATTCGCTGATGAAGAACATCGAGAATCGCATGGACGAATACTCGGTATGATAACCACCGACGAGTTCGGATTCGGCTTCGGGGAGGTCGAAGGGGGCGCGATTGGTTTCGGCGATAGCGCACAGATCAATAGAGGATGAAGCCGAACGGCTGCCTTGAAGACGAAACCAGTCGGGATGACATAGAGGAAGTGCCCGTCCTGCATGTCCACCAGTTCGCGCATCGAAAGCGTGCCGGCCACCAGGATCACGCCGATGATCGAGAGGCCGTAGCTGATCTCGTAGGAAATCATTTGCGCCGACGATCGGATGCCGCCGAGCAGAGAGTATTTCGATCCCGATGACCAACCGGCGAGAATAATGCCGTAGACGCCGAGCGAAGTGACGGCGAAGACAAACAGGATGCCGATGTTCAGATCGGAGAGCATGCCGTTGAAGTGGTAGCCAAAGACGGTGAAGTCCGGTGAGAACGGAATCACGGCAAACGAGAGCATCGACGGGATGAAGGCGAGAATCGGCGCGAGGGCGTAGGTGATACGCTCGACGTTGCTGGGAATGATGTCTTCTTTAAAAATCAGTTTGACGGCATCGGCAATGGGCTGCAGTAATCCATAAGGGCCGGCATAGGTGGGGCCGAAGCGATGCTGCATATGACCCACCACCTTGCGTTCGAGCCAGGTGGACCAGGCACACCCGGTCAGGACGCACACCATAACGAATATGACCTGAATGGAGGATATGATGATTGTCTCAAGCATGCTCAGGCGTCCATGCGGGTAACTTTGACCCGATCCACACGTTTGGTGCGACTCAATAAACTGTTGACCCGGGCGGCCGCGAAGTTGCGCGGCACGAGGACAACGTCATTATCAAGGTAGTCGGATAGGCGCACCGGAAGGATTATTTTGGCCGTTTTGGTTTCGAGGCGCACCATCCCCTTCTCCCTCACGCCGAGTTTGGCGGCGGTGGCGGGAGCGATTTCAACATACGCTTCGCTGACGAAATTCGAAAGCGAGGTAGCTTTCTCGGTCAAGTAGCCTGCGTGATGCGGGTCATCGCCCACGACCAGCACAAACGGGTGGTCGGCATCGGCAGGTTCGGTGGCCGGGGTGATCGCGAGATACTCTTTCGGGAGCGGCAGATAAGGGCCGACCTCGAGCAAACGGGCGGTTTCGGCGGCGCAGTCGCGATCGGTCGCGAAGAGGCGCTGACCCATTTCGTCGGCGATGGCGGTCAGGATGTCGACGGCCGACTTCGATTCGGCGACCGGCTTGATGCCAGGCAGAGAGCGCTGAACCTTGTTTTCCAGATTGATGAAGTCGCCGGCTTGTTCGGCCCAACTGGTAAGGGGCAGGACAACGTCGGCGAGAGCGGTGGTGTCGGTTTCAAAGAGGTCGGCGACTACCAGGAAGTCGAGTTTATCGATGGCTTCGCGGGCAAATTCGCGATCGGGGTAGAGCATGACCGGGTTGGCGCCGATTATCAGCATGGCATCGAGTTCGTCTTTACGGGCACGGGCGAACATCTCGTCGGTGTTGCAGGGGTCGGTATCGGGGAATTCTCCCCAGAGTTTTTTCAGCGCGTCTTTGACCTGCGGCAGAGGAGTCGCGACCGCGCCAAGGCGATCAGCGCCATTGCTATTGGCATGGCGCGGCAGGATAGCCAGTTGGCCCTTCTGATCGAGACCGAAGAGACGATTCAGATTGGACAGCGCGGAGGCGATCGTCTCGCGAGCGATGCTGGTGCTGACCAGTTCGCCGGCGAAGAAGGTGACCTTCTTCCCTTCCGCGATGGCGCGGGCCAGGAATTTCAATTCCGATTCGTCGACTCCACACACCTCGACGAGTTCTTTGAGCGAGGTGGACGGCAATTTGGCCTTGAGAGCGGAAGCTTCAGCCGGTGGAACCAGATTTTCTTCGATGGCGGCCAGACAGATGGCGGTGAGCATCAGCTCGTCGGTGCCGGGAGTGTAGGTCAATTCCAGCCGGGCGACGTCGGCCGTTTTGGTCGCATACGGATTGACGGCAAAGTACCGGGCATTGTTGAAGGCGCAGGCCTTACGAATGCGCAGGTATTCGTTGGGGTGTTCGCGAAGGAGATCGGTGCCGAAGGTGACGATGACATCGGAGGCGTCGATCTGGTTGATCGAGAACGGTCGCGACGACGCGGCCTGCCAGATTGAATCGCCGGTCGCGGGCAGGTGCTTGTAGTCGTAGCGAGAGTCGACGGCATTGGTGCCGATGACGGTACGCAAAAACTTGTTGAAGGCGTAGAGAGAACCGTTATCGAGCTGAGGGCCGGCGAGGCCGCCGATACAGACGGAACCGCGCTGCTCATTGATCGATTTGAGGCGCATGGCAATGACGGCCAAGGCTTCTTCCCACGTCGCCTGCACCTGTTGGCCGTTTTTCTTGATGAGCGGTTTCTGCAGACGTTCGATGGACTGCACCAGCTGGTAGCCGTAGCGGGTGACGTCGGGCAACCAGCCGTCATCGATATCGTCGTTACGCCGCGACGTGATGCGGAAGATCTTGTTCTGATGCTGTTCGCGGCTGAAGATTAATGTTAATGCCGGATGAGCCAAAGGGATCAACGGCGGCGATTTTTTCGGTGAGCCAGACGCGGATTTTGTAGCGCCAATCGGTATTGGTCAGCGCGCCAACCGGGCAGATCTCGACCAGGTTGCCGGAGAAGGGATTGTCGACCTGCTGATTCGGGGCGGCGTTGATTTCGGTATGATCGCCACGCTCGAAGGCGCCCAGATCGTATTCGCCGAAAGCCTCTTTGTTTGAGCGAACGCACTTGTAACAAAGGATGCAGCGATTGCGGTTGAGAATGATCTCCGGGCCGATCGGCAGATCGTCGAAAGTGGTGTGCACTTCGTCTTCGATATGCCGGTGCTTTTCGAAATCGAAGCGGGAGTCGTCGTAGCCGTGTGCGACAGTCAAGTCCTGCAAATCGCACTCTCCCCCCTTGTCGCAGGTGGGGCAGTCGAGCGGATGGTTGAGCAGCGTGAATTCGATGATGGCCCGGCGTCCGTCGAGCACCTGCTGGGAATCGGTGTGGACGATCATGCCTTCGGTGCATTCTGTGGCACACGAGACCTGGAGCTTGGGCATCTTTTCGATTTCGACGTAACACATGCGGCAGGCGCCGACCGGCTTGAGCTTGGGGTGCCAGCAGAAAAAGGGAATCTTGATACCCATATCAAGGGAGGCCCGAAGCACGGTGGTGCCTTTAGGGACGGTGGTCTGCCGTCCGTCAATGGTGAGCGTGACCGCGGGCACGGCAGGCTTGGCTTGCTCATCGGCCTTGGTACGAACGTCAGTTTTGGCGTCTTCGGACACGCGATTCCTTATCTGAACTCGAAGTGAGTCTTTACCATGCACTGTTTATTATCGATATGATGCTGCCATTCATCGCGCCAGTGTTTAATAGCGCTCTGAATGGGCATGACGGCGGCATCGCCGAGCGGACAGATGGTTCGTCCGAGGATATTGCCGCACACGTCTTCGATCTTCTCGATATCGCCGGGACGTCCCTGACCGTGCTCGATGCGCTCAATAATCTGTTCAAGCCAGGCTGTCCCCTGACGGCAGGGGGTACATTTGCCGCAGGATTCGTGGCGGAAGAAATGAATCAGCTTCCAGATGACCCAGACGATGCAGGTGTCTTCGTTGAAGACGATGACCGCCCCGGAGCCGAGCATGGAGCCTTTCTGGGTGAGTCCTTCGTAGTCGAGCGGGACGTCGATCATATCCGGTGTGAGGAACGGAGTGGAAGCACCGCCGGGGATGACACCTTTCAATTTTTTATCGCCGAGCATGCCGCCACCGTAGGCGGGGTCGAAAATGAACTTTTTCAGGTTGAAGCCGAGTTCGACCTCGTAGTTGCCCGGGCGTTTGACATGGCCGCTGAGGCTGAAAATTTTGGTGCCGGCGGATTTCTCAGTGCCGAGCGTGCGATACCATTCGGCGCCGCGATTGATGATGTGCGGCACGGCCGAAAGGGTTTCGACATTGTTGACGATGGTCGGCGAGGCGTAGAGGCCTTCGATCGCCGGGAAAGGCGGACGGATGCGCGAGAGTCCCTTCTCCCCTTCCAGGGAATTGAGGAGAGCGGTTTCCTCGCCGCAGATGTAGGCGCCGCCGCCGGTGTGGACGACCATGTCGAGGTCGTAGCCGGAGCCGTAGATATTCTTGCCGAGATGGCCCTTGGCGTAGGCCTCGCGCATGGCGGCGATGACGGTGTCGATGCTATGGTTGAATTCGCCGCGGATATAGACAAACATCAGGTGACTGCCGATCGCAAAGGCGGCGATGGCCATGCCCTCGATCATGGCGTGCGGATCGCGTTCCATGATGACGCGGTCCTTGCAGGTGCCCGGTTCGGATTCGTCGGCGTTGCAAACGAGATAGCGGGCTTTCGGCGAGGCCTTCGGCACGAAGCTCCACTTCATGCCGGTCGGGAATCCGGCGCCGCCACGGCCGCGGAGGCCGGAGTTCTTCACCGTCGCGATGACGTCGTCGGCTTTCATCGACGTCAGCACCTTGTTCCAGGCGGCATAGCCGCCGTGGGAGTCGTACGTTTCGAGCTTCGTCTGGTTGGGATCCTCGACGTACCTGAAGAGGTGCAGCTTCTCGTTTTGGGCCGCCTCGGCGGCGTTGGTTATGACCGGTGAATAAAACATCAGCCTTTAGCTCTCAATTCCTCCAAAATCTTGTCGACCTTTTCACGGGTCAGATTCTCGTAAAAATCCTGATTGATCTGCATCATGGGCGCGGTGGCGCAGGAGCCGAGGCACTCGACGGAAATCAAGGTAAACAGATTGTCCTTGGTGGTCTCCCCTTTCTTGATCTGCAGTTTCTGTTCGAGATACCCGACCAGACTATCGGCGCCGAGCAAGGCGCACGAAATGTTGTGGCAGACCTGGATGAGATACTTGCCGACCGGATGTTTCGGGAAGAGGGTGTAGAAGGTGGCTGCCTCGGCGACCTCGACCTACGGGACATCGATGGCGTTCGAGATTTCCTTATATATGTCGTCGTTCAGATGTCCGACCTGACGATAGGCAATCGTGAGCGCCGGGAGGACCGCCGATTTTTTCTGCGGATACCGGGTCACGGCATCTTTCATCTGTTTCACCGATTCAGCGGTGAGAATCATCGGTCAACTTCTCCCAAAACGATGTCAATGGTACCAATAGCCACGATGACGTCGGCCAGCATCCGACCCTCCACCAGCGCGGGCAAAGCGGCGAGATTAATGAAAGAGGGCGGGCGGACACGGACGCGGCGGGGATACGTGGAACCGTCGCCCGTGATGAAGAACCCAATCTCACCCTTGGGCGACTCGATCGCCTGATAGACTGAGCCGGTGGGGGCGTGAAAGCCCTCGGTGATCAATCTTAAAGTGGAAGATCAGCGATTCCATCTTGTGGAGGACGTCTTCCTTGGGCGGCAGAACGACACCCGGCACGTGAGCGCGGTAGGGACCTTCCGGCATACCTTCGAGCGACTGCTGGATGATCCGCAGAGATTGACGGATTTCCTCGAGGCGGAGGAGGTACCGATCGTAGGCGTCACCGTTGGTGCCAAGGGCCATATTGAAATCAAACTTCTCGTAACCGGAGTAGGGATTCGCCTTGCGGACGTCGTACTTCACACCGGAGCCGCGGGCCATGGGACCGGAGAGGGACCAGTTGATGGCATCCTCGGCGGAGATGACGGCCACGCCTTTGGTGCGACTGATGAATATCTGGTTCTTGGTAAGGAGTGTCTCGTACTCTTCCAGACGCTGGGGAATGACCTTAAGGACTTTGCGCACGCGTTCGTCGAAATCAGGCGGCAGTTCATGTGAAAGGCCGCCGATGCGGATGTAGGAGGTCATCATGCGCTGACCGCCGCAGGCCTCGTAGATGTCGATGATCAACTCGCGTTCGCGGAAGGTGTATAACAGCATCGACATGGCACCAATATCGAGAGCGTGAGTGCCGAGCCAGACGAGATGTGAATTGATACGGGTCAGCTCGGCAAGACAGACGCGGGCGTATTTGACTTTCTCCGGGACATCGATATCAAGTAGTTTTTCGACCGCAAGGCAGTAGCCGAGATTGTTCGACATGGGCGCGAGGTAGTCCATTCGGTCAGTGGCGGGGAGCGCCTTGTAGTACAGCTTGGACTCCATCGTCTTTTCGATGCCGGTATGCAGATAGCCGATGACAGGTTTGGCCTTGATGACAGTTTCGCCCTCAAGTTCAAGCTCGACACGCAGCACGCCGTGAGTGGAGGGGTGCTGAGGGCCCATATTGATGTGCATGGTCTTGATTTCGGCCACTACCTGATCACCTCCGGCGGATCATCCTTGTTCCAGGAGAAGACGGGCGTTTCGTAGGTAAGGGGAAAGTCCTTACGCAACGGATGGCCTTCGAGATCGTCGGCCGTGACGATCTTGGTCAGGTCGGGATGGCCGACGAAGACGACGCCGAAGAGATCCCAGACTTCGCGTTCCAGCCAATTGGCGCCGTTCCAGAGAGGCGTGAGGCTGTCCAACTGGGGATAGTCGGCGTGGAGTCGCACTTTGAGAAGCAGTCGGCAGGCATGGGACAGCGAATAGAGGTTGTAGACGACTTCGAAGCGTCCCTTCTTCTCTTCGGCATGACCGAGCCAGTCGACGCAGGTGATATCGCTGAGATAGTTGAATTTTGGGTCGGCGTCTTCCTGTA
This sequence comes from uncultured candidate division Zixibacteria bacterium, assembly GCA_963806185.1. GTDB lineage: Bacteria > Zixibacteria > MSB-5A5 > GN15 > FEB-12 > CAWDXE01. The sequence goes on along the minus strand of CAWDXE010000004.1, from coordinate 154,572 downwards.
GCGCCCGGCAGAGATCAACCAGTCGTTCGGCCTTGATGGTGAACGATTGCTGGTTGCGGAAGTTGTCCTCGCTGACGAGGGCGTCGGGGAAGCGCGCCTGGAGAAACTCTCGTACTCGTTGCGAGACCGGATTATCTTGCGCCAAAATTCACAAACTCCATTTACATTTGGTCGGCGGATCGGATGTGCGATGTCCTTTATGCGATCCGCTGACCCCATTCGGCACGCTTGTCCTTGATGGATTCGCGCTCGAGTTTTTCCTGAAGTTTCAGGATGCCATCCATCAGCTGTTCGGGACGAGGCGGACAGCCGGGGACGTAAATGTCAACCGGGATGATGCGATCCACACCCTGCAGAACAGCATAGTTGTTGAACACTCCGCCACACGAAGCGCAGGCGCCCATGGCAATGACCCATTTCGGATTGGGCATCTGCTCGTAAAGGGTCTTGACCACCGGGGCCATTTTCATGGAGACGCGGCCGGCGACGATCATCAGGTCAGCCTGGCGAGGCGAAGGGCGCATGACTTCCATGCCGTAGCGCGCGAGATCGAAATGTGGTGAAAAGGTCGAGATCATCTCGATCGCACAGCAGGCGAGGCCGAAGCCGAGCGGCCACATGGAGCGTTTGTGCGCCCAGTTGACCATCTTATCGACGGTGGTCAGTATGATTGAATCAGGAATTTTCTCTTCTAATCCCACTTGAGGGCTCCACGGCCGAGTTCATAGACCCAGCCGACGATAACGACCGTTGCGAAAATGAGGATGCTGACGAAGCCGAACATGCCGAGGTCGCGGGCGACGACCGCCCACGGGAGGAGGAAAATGACTTCGATATCAAACAGGATAAAGGAAATAGCGACCATGAAGAATTTTATCGGTACGGGGTCGCGCGTGGTGACCCTGCGGATCGACACCGCATTCGTAGGGTTGTTCTTTCTTCCCCTGACGGGTGCGCCGGCCGATAAGAACTGATATGAGCGTAAAAGTAACGGCCAGGACGGTGGCAGCAAGGACGAGGAAAAGAATAGGGTAAAATGTCTCGAACATGTCTATTTTCCCGAAATGAACCGGCTGGCCAAAAACATGGTCTACATTACCATTCACACAGGGTCGTGTCAACAGCAAATTGGACGGTTTCAAGGGTTTATGCGGCTGTTGGCATCCGTCAAAGCTTACCAATTCACAAACATTTACCGGCATATTAGCAAACAGGTTAGACGGGTGGCAGAGTTCCCGGAGTGGGAACGTAGTCGTCAAGTCCTTGCTACACTTGTCACAAGCGGACGGTGTTAAAACGAAACGGTAAGTCGGCCAAAATCGGGATGGGCGGAAAGGGCCGCGGAAGCGAGGGCGTAGTCGGCAGTGCCATAAGCGGTAGACGTGCCATGGAGTCGGACAGATTTGGCGGCCAGATCGATTTTCATCCAACCGCCGCCGAGGATGGTGGCGTTTTTGGTTTCGAGCTGAGCCAATTCGAGGAATTTGATCCAATGTACGGCCAGATCGTGCTCTTTGCTGAAGCGGTGGACGAGCATGGCGTGATAGGCAAAGTCGTCGTACTTGCCCACCACCAGCCAATGTTTCTGTTCATACCATAGGAGGACGAACTTGCACGACACGGGGGCAGCGGGTAACGGGGCCTGAAAGTCAAAAAGGGCGGTGTAATCGCAAACGACAGTTTCCATGCCTGATCATTGGCTCACGCGGATATGGTTGGAGAATATCCAGCCGCGTTTCCCTTTCCATGCTTCCACACGATACATACCGGGAAGCGCAACGGCCAGCTCCAATTTTTTGCCGGCCGATTGATGAACGTAGCGACCGTCATGGACGACTTTGATCGTGGCCGTATCCGGGAGCGAGACGGCCAGATTCGTGTGATCGGGGATCAGTTTGATATCGTCGCCGGAGACGGCCGCCGCCTGACCGTTGGAGACGGTAAACAGGAAATCGTCGGCCTCACCCCAGCGGATATTGGCGTTGTAGACGCGGCAGTCCCGGAGGGCGGAATAGAGCTGTTGTTTGGCGGGTATGAGGTCCTTGGAGAGCGGCTGACTGAGAATGATATTCGTGCGCAAAGCTCTAAAGTGCACTTTATAGGGGAATATTTCAATTTTCAGTGGTCCGAGGTAGACGGGAAAGGCATGGGCATCGGCGCCGGCGATACCAACACAGCGGCCGGTCATATTCAGTTCATCCCATTTCCTCAGGATGCGGTCGGTGGGACCGATCATTGATTTGCGCGGCGAGAGGCTCATGAGCAGTTTGTTGTAGGGGGTGAGTTTCTCCATCCATTCAGACATCTGGTTCCATAATTCGAGGCCAGTGAACCCTTTGACGTCCCAGTCAAGCCATGGGTAGGGCGGATAGTTGGGCATGCGATCGCGGATTTCATCGGGATGAGCCATAATACCGATGGCGTTGTCGGCGGCTCCGGCGGCGACATACTGTTTGGGGGTGAAATCCCTCGGATAGACGACGGGTGACTCAAAGAGGAGATAGTGATGGCAGTCGGTGGCGTCGTTATGTTCATAGCCGATGACAGCCAGGGTGTCGCCGTAGATACCCTCTCCCCCGCGCTCGCGGTGGGCCAGCGTCATGTGGTCGGAGAACATCATGAAGTCGAGACCGACCTCGCGGCCGATCTGAATGACTTCCTCGAGTGTTTTGGTGCCGTCGGATTCGGTGGTGTGCATGTGCACCGCGCCCGAATAGTGGAACCATTGTCCGACCTGTTTAGCCATGCAGTCCTTTGTGAGTGTGCGGCACCTTACGCAAAATAAACAAACCAACCAGCATCATAAGCGCGAGCGAAGCCACGCCCAGCTTGTACGGCAGGCGGGCGGCGGCATCCGGCGATTGTCCCAGCCACTCGGATAAGATACGTCCAAGCGGACGCTCCGGGCGAAATAAATAGACGATTGTCGTCCACACAAGCGGTCCGACGACGGCCGCGGCTCGTCCGGAGAGGGCAAAAAGGCCGAAAAAGCGGCCCAGTTCATCGCGCGGGACCAGTTCGGCCAGATAGGGACGAGTGGTTGTCCAGAGACCGCCGAGGAGAATGCCGACGACGGAGCCAAGGATCCAGATGGCAGTGCGATTATCAGTGAGGACAAAAACCGCCAACGCGGCGACCCAGCCGAAGACAATGATAGTCATCAGGCTCTTGAGCGACCAGAATTCGGCGATTCGCCCGATGATGAACGAACCGATCACGGCAGTGATCGTGGAGATAACGAGAAAGATGGTGATTTCGGCGTCGGCCATGCCAAAGACGATCGACGAATAAAGGCCAATGTTCAGGATGACGGTAGCAACGGCGTCTTCAATAAAGTAGTCAGCGATCAGAAAGCGCAGGACGCCGGGATATTTTCGGGTTTGACGAAGCGAATCCCATACCTCGCGATACGCCGTCCGCAATGAGGCCGAGCCAGGTTTCCGAGTCGAAAGCTCGTGAACAACGAGAAAGAGCGGCAAGGAAAACAGGAGGAAGAGGATGGCGGTAGGCAGGAAAGCGGCCTGCTTCCCTCCTCCGTCGAGAAACGGGATATCGAGGCTGAACAGCGAGCCGGTGACGAACGGGAGGATGAGGATCATGCCGACGACAGAACCGACGTAGCCGAGGGCAACGCCGATACCGGAGACAAAGCGGGCCTCGGCGCCGTCGGCGACAGAATAGAGCAAGGAGTTGTAGAAAGGCATTGACGCTTCATAACAGAAATTGGCCGTGATGAACAGAATGATGGTCAAGCCGACCAGGCCGGGCGACACCAAGCCCATGGCCGCGACGGCGGCGCAGCAGACAACCGTGAAGATCGTGACATACGCCTTCTTCCGGCCGGAGTGATCAGAAAGGGCGCCGAGACCGGGCATAAGGAGGGCGGCAAACAGCATGGAGACGGCGAAGGGGATGTCAAAGTAGCGGTCATCGTACTTTTGATCTTCGACGATCAGTCGTTTCAAATAGAGCGAGACGACGTTCATCGAATAGATGGTATTGGCGAAATCATACATCGACCAGGCGATGACATCGCGGCGGAAGACGGACTTTCGGGAATTAGCCACGGGCTCAGATACCCAGTTTATCGGAGATGCGAAGCATCCCCTCTTTTACGAGTAAAAGGAACTGATCGAGTTCCAGACCCAGGTTGCTGCAGGCGGCGATGTTTTCGCGAGTGGCGCCGGCGGCAAAACGTTTTTCGGCGAAGCGGCGGAGCATGAAGTCGGCGTCGATGGGGGCGAGTTTTTTCGACGGGTGCATGAGGGCGCAGGCGACCAGAAAGCCGGTGGAGGGATCAACGGCATACAAGGCCCAATCGAGGCGCGAGCGGCAAGGGACGTGACCCGGATGTGCGTGAATGGCGTAGTGGAAGTCGGCGGGCAGGTGATAGTCGGTCAGCCATTCCTCGGTAACGTAGGTGTGGCGAGGAGCGTTGTTCTTGGTTTCGTTGTAATCGAGATCGTGCACGAGGCCAATCAGCCCCCAGTATTCAGGGTCCTCACCAAAGTGCTCGGCCAGTCGGCGCATGCCGGCCTCGACGGCCAGGATGTGTTTCAGCAAATTGTTGACGCCGATTTTGTCGACGACGAGTTGATAGGCGGTTTCGCGTGTGAGTTCGAGTGGCATGATGACGGAATATGCCGCCATTGGTGAGGCCTGTCAAGATGGGCGAAGGGGTAGTGGTCAGTCGAAGAAGTTCCAGATGAAGCCCCAGGTGACGAGGCGGCCGATGGAAGTAAGGTCCTCGCGTGATTCGTACGCGTTGGCCAGAGTATTCAGGTAAGTGAGATTGAAACGGAAATTGCCCATGGTGAAGGATAATTTGCTGTTGAAGACCGGCGTGGCGGCCAGTTCGTCTCCCGAATAGGTGGAATAGGCGCCAACATAGACGACCTCGCCGTAGGCATAGAAGTGCATGAGTTTCTGCGCCCAGTAGTAGTGCAGTTCGCCGCCGCCGAAGAGCTGATAGTTGGGAGTGTAGGGCCAGTCGGAACGGTCGGAGTAATGTTGATAGCGGCCACTGGCGCCGCCGTGAAGCTGAAGGGTGGTGCGCCACTGCCATTCGCCACGGAGAGTGGCATCGGCGAAGGAAAGATCATGGTTGATTGGTGAGAAGTTATAGCGGTCGATGCCGGCATCGGTGGTTTTATCCGGGAGCCAGTCGATGGCGTCGAAGAGACGACCGCCGGTGAGGGTTAGACCGATGCGACGCGAAAGCGGGCCGAACTCCGCCTGAGCGGAGGCAACGAGCTGATGTTCGAGCTTAAGGTCGGGGTTGCCGTGTTCGGTGTAGTCGGCAGGGTTGCCGTAGAAGTTGGAGACGCGCAGGGGGCTGTAGAGTTCGTGAAGGGACGGGACCTTTTCAGCGAGGCCGACGGATAGCTGATAGAGGCGGGTCGGAGAATCGGACAACAGCAGGGCTGCGGCGTCGAGATTGGGGCGAAACGACTCGGTGTAATCCAATTTGGCGTGAGCGCCGTAGCGCCAACCGGAGACTTTCCGCTGCGCAAAATCGAGCGAGGCGCCGCCGCTGACGCGAGTGAACTCGGCGGTGCCGTGGTCGTAGCGCAGGTAATCGCCGTAGGCGGTGATGTGCACAAACGCCGTCGGCAGGACGAGATCGCGCTGAGCGGTGAAGCCGTGGCCGGTGAGATTGAAGCGGGATTTGTAGTTGGTTGCATTGTCGTTGCCTATGAAGACGCCCTGACGCAGGTGACGATAGGTGATTTGATCGAGCCGGCTGTGATCGGTGTTCTGGCGGAAGAAGCCGAGGTTCAGGTGGCGATCGATGCGGTTGCGTTCGACCGAGAGAAATCTCGTATCGGGTCGAAGAGGATATCGTCCGCCGCGGTCGTAGATCCACCCGTCGGCGGAGACGCCGCAGTTTTCGCCTATCGGGAAGAGGAAGTCGACGGTGTAGTGGTAGGTGTTATCGACGAAGTTGCCACTGCCGCCGTCGGCGAGTCGGTAGTCAAGCGAAAGCGCGAGGTCCTTGCCGGTGGTGAAGCGTTTGGCATAGCGAGCGCGGGCGTGAGAGAAACCGTAAGCGCCTTTGTCGACCAGGAAAGCACTGATCGCCGGGGAGGAATCGGGGCGGACGGCTCGGGTAATCATTGAGGCAATCGCCTGATCGCTGCCGAAAAGCTGTCCGGCGGGGCCAGGGATCAGGAGGACGGCATCATCGGTGGCCGTTGGGAGGTCGTTCATGTCAACCATGCCGTCGGGTTCGATGACGTGATCGAACGGTTCGACGCGGCTATGGTCGCGGATAATATCGAGCCGATTGCCCGCTAGGCCAAATGGTGCGACGGTCGACCGGACCGGGGTTTCGTAGTACTGCTGGGCAAAGAAGGCCGGATCGTGGCGTGCGTAGTCGCCGGCATCGTGATAGGACGATTGATCGATGAAGCGGCGTTCGTTTAATCGATCGCTGATGTACGAGGTGAGTACAGAATCGATAATCGAAAGGTGGGGCAACGCGGGTTTGCGCTCCACTTCTTTCTTCGTGGATGGTTCGTTGCGTTCCCTGGGCGGGAGATATTTTTGCAGGGTGGTGTCGAGGGCGGGACGAGAGGTATCAGCAATGGCAGTCGTATCGGGAGGCGTCGTGGCGGGAACGCGGTTGCCGGGTTGGTCCTGTGCGACGACCGGGATGGAAATACACCACAAGCTGAAACCGACAAACCAACTAGCGGAACGACTTTTCATGCTGCCTCTTCCCTCGCATGTAACAGCCTGAGGGCGGGGAAAAGCAATGGGAAAATCAGCATGTTGGCGGCCAGAGAGACGAGCATCCAGATTGAGCCGGCGACAAAGCGTGGCCAGAAGGGCTGGAAAAGCCAGGCATCAACAACATTCACCGGGATATAGAAACAGAGCGAACAGAGCAAAGCGGCGAGGATCATTGCGAGGGCAACAGTCGATTTGCCACGGGTAAACAGATTGAACCGTCGGAAGAGGGCGCCGACCGGGCCGCAGGCGGCGCTCCCAATGATCTGGGCGAGCATGATCGGGAGCGGCGCCGGACCATAGGCGTTGAGCCAGGTCCAGAGGCCGGTACCGATGGCGCCGACCATGAGACCGGGACCGGCTCCCCAGAGGAAGCCGGCACAAAAGACTATGAAGAAAGTGAATTTGACATTGGGCAGGTAAGCCGTGCCCCACGACAAGACGAAAATGAGCGCCGAAAACAGAGCAATACGGGTCAATAGGCGCGGTCCGCCAGTCATCGAATTACCGCTACTTTGACTCGTTTTTCAGCGACGGGGTCGCCCTCGGGATCGGTGTACAATCGGGCGTACACCAGATAAGCGCCGGAGGCAACCGGCTGGTGACTGTCGGTGGTCATATCCCATTCGGCCGAGAAGACACCATGCGGGTGGGTGCCGCGACTGTCGTTGCCGTTGAAGATGCCCTCGACGGAAGCGACGCGCTCACCGGCGAGACTGAAGACATCCATCTTCATCTTGATGAGGGAAGCGTCGGGTGCGCCGAGGCTGTCGAGCGGCAACTGGAAACGGAAAGTCATCGGACGACCGTTCATTTGGCCGACCACTGCAGGATTGGGGTAAGGGGTGAGCACGCCCAAGGTGGTCGTAGTACGATTGACCGGAGAGTCCGTGGAATCCAACCCAGCGTAGGCAAATTCAACAACTTTGTTGATCTGGTAGGACTGGTAACTGCTCGTATTGGAGGTGGCAACTAAGGTCACGGAACGATAGCGTTTGGGATTGTGGGGAACAATGACCGTGTCGCTGGTACCGAGCGTCCAGAAAGTCGAGCCGGTGTTTTCAATCGGGTACTGCTCCACGAAGAATGAATCGGGCGGGGATTCCAGTTGATAGATCAGACTGAGGACCCACGGGAGATTCTGATTGCGGCCGAAGGCGAGAAATGAGAAGGCGGTGTCGTAATTACAGCAGAGGGAATCGATTTCGACCAAAGAGACGGTATCTTCTTTGAGGGAATCGCAGTGGTCGGGGTCGTAGGCGCCAGTGCAATGCCAGTAGTCGCTGAGCACCGACGACGCATCCTCGAACCGGACATAGGTTACGCCGTTAAACTGAGGTCGGAAAGGATTGCCGGCGTCAACGACGAGGAACGGATAGGTGTCGTGGCGGGCCATGGAATCGACGGGTATGACGGGATAGTTTTCTTTCTCCGCAAAGCCGATGTTATTCGGGGCCGCCGGGGCGTACTCACCGGTAAAGAAATTCCAGACGTTGAATTCGTTAAAGGCGGTGGAGAACCCCATGGTGTTGGCGCTGATCGAGTCGATTTCCTGATCAAAAGCTATCAGAGCGTGCGAGCCGAGGCCGAGTTGGCCGCACTTGTCCCAAATGGCCTTGATGATGCCGTCGCCGAACTTCTGACTCAGGTACAATGGCCAGACGACAGCCCCGTATGCGTGGGCATCAAAGCCGGTCTTGAATTGCTGCAAGGAGGCTCGGGGGTCCCGGTAAAAATACGGGAGATAGGCGTAGTAGTCGTTGATACCGTCGTACAGGTGCTCTTCCATCCAGGTAGCGGACATTTCCATCCACCAGGGGCGGTCGGGGGTACCATTCGGGCCCTCGTCGAATTCAGTGAAGTCGATGCCGAACTGGACGGCGTGAAAGAATTCGTGGGCGAGCGTAACGCGCGCGGCATCGAGCGGACGGTCTTTGTACGCCTCGATGTCCCTGTAATCGTTATCGAGGACGATGAACGAGGTGGCGATGATCGAGGTGAACGAATCGCCGACGATAACATCGGGATAGGCCAAACCATAGAAGGTGGACGAGACGGCCTTGAGGTAGATGTCGTAGCGAGCGTCACCGCCCTCGGTGTAGAAATCATCGGCCGGCGGCGCCGTGAAGTCCATCACGTTTACCTGGGAGTTGTAGACGTATTCGGCGGCCTGGGCGACGCCGTCGACAAAGTCGGGAACGCCGTTTCCGTTGCCATCCGTGGTCGGCTGGTATACCGCGTCGAGACCCGACTTCGAGTAGTGAATCTTGAAGTGACCGCCGGGGGTGTCGTAGGTATAGTCATTTATCGGGCGGGTGGTGGCGGTCGCAGAGAGACTACCGAGGATGGCGGGATCGATCTGGCGGCGATGGGTCTGGAAGGCGAGAATGGCCGGCGTAGCGCACTTGAGCGGCGCCCCGGATTGTTCGACCGAGACGGCAGAGGCAAGCGGGTTTCGGGAGTCGAGCTGACCCATCGCAAACAGGTAATCGGCCACGATGCGGCGTTGCGCTTCCTGACTGAGCGGTTGGGACGACGACTGCGCAAAGGCAGTGGCGGCAATGAGGAGAAGACCCGGAATCAAGAGGGATGTTTTCACGCGTGACCTCGTATGCGCTGGGCGCGTTCTTTGAGTCTATCAAGGACGTCGAGCGGGACGCGAACGGAGCCGACGGTGCCCTCGCGGGCGTCGCGGCCGTGGAAATCGGAGCCACCGCTCGTCACAAGGTTATACTTCCTGGCCATGGTTTTGAGTCGCTCGGATTGGGCTGTGTCCTGAGAATAATGCCACACCTCCAGACCGTCGAGACCGAGCGGGACAAGGCGATCAAGGAATCGCCAGGTGTCGGCGATAAAGGGGTGCGCGAGGACGGTGACGCCGCCCGCCCGGTGAACAAGGGCGATGGCATCCTCGGGCCTGAGCACAGCCTTGGGGACATAGGCAGGTCCCTTGGGACCGATGTATTTGTAAAACGCCTGCTCATACACCGACGTGTGGCCCAACTGGTGCAAGGTGGTGGCGACGTGGGGCCGCCCGATCACGGAATCACCGGCGACCAGCGCGACCTGATCAAAGGTAATATCGAGACCGAGATTGCGCAACTTTTCAACCATTTGACGGCCGCGGGCTTCGCGTTTGACGCGATAGTCCTCGAGGGCAGCGGTGAACTCGGTGTCGTGCGGGTCGAACAGGTAGGCGAGCATGTGAATGTCGGTGTCGTCCAAGGTGACCGACAATTCAACGCCGGGGATCAGTTCCGGATCGCCGGGTTTGAGCAGCGATGTGACGTCGTGATAACCGCGCATGGTGTCGTGATCGGTGACGGAAAAGGCGACCAGATTGGCGGCGCGGACGATAGCCATGAGCGACTCCGGCGAGTAAGCCCCGTCGGAGTGGAAGGTATGCATGTGGAGGTCGAGTTTACTGGACATCGCTCAGAGTTTTGCCTCGACAAGTTCGGCGATTTGCCCGGCCAGCTGACGAGCCCGGCTGCGCAGTGAGGCGACTTCGGCGCGGAGTTTCTCGCCATAGGGGGTGTCAATCCAGCCGTCGCTCTTGATATTTATTCTGACGTTGTAGCCAGCCCCTTCGACGGCCGACTGGCCCATCAGTCCGGCCACGCCGGCATCGGAAATCGAGTTTTGGTTCCCTTTTTTCGCGACGACGACCGCCAGTTCCATCACTTCAACCGATTTGCGCATGACTTTGAGCGGCGTTTCGGCGGCGAGCTTGAGGGCATCACCGATTATTTGTTTGCCGGAATCGCCGGAGGCGGAACGGGCGGTTTTGTAGGCGTCCATAACGGCGTTGAAGGCGTTTTTGTCGTCGTCGATAAGCCGGGTGAGTTCGGCACGCAGCAGATCGGCTTTGTCGCGGATGTCGCTGAGTTCGTCCTTCACCTCGGCGAAGGCCTTCTTGTTTACGGTCAGGCGGCAGACCATTGCGGTGAGGGCCGCGGAGAGCGCACCCGCCGAGGCGGAAACGGAACCGCCGCCGGGGGCGGGTGACGACGAGGCGACTTGATCATAGAAAGTGTCCTGCGGTCCGGCGGTAAGCGCCGCCGAAGGAGAGACGGCTTTCAATTTTTCTTCCAGCAACTGCGCTTTGGAGAAGTTCTCCAACCGGAGGTAGAAGTCGGCGACGTCGACGATAGCGTCGACCGGCAGAAGGCCGATGACTTCGGAAGAAACGACGTTGACGCCGTAGCGGGCGGCCTCGCTCTTGATCGTTTCGAAGACGCGGAAGATCGGCGTCTTCGTGTAGTTGACCAAATTCATAGAAATCTGGACCTGGTTGCGGGCGGTAATTTCGAAACCGAGGGCTTTGACGAAACGATAGCCGCCGGTCAGGCTGCGTACAGCGTCGGCGATCTTGTCGGCGATCAGCTTCTTGTTGGTGTCGAGATAGACGTTGAAGGCAACCAGCGGGAAACGGACACCTATAGCCGTTGAGCCGGCGTTGAGATTCATTTTCGCGGGGCCGAAATCGGGCTTGCGGATCGGGTCGGTTTCTATGGAATCGCGAATGCCCTCGTATTCGCCGGCGCGGACGATGGCGAGATTCTTGCGGGCGGTCGAGGTGGCGGCATCTTCGTACAAGTAGACCGGGATCTGCAGCTCCTCCCCTACCCGTTTGCCGAGGTGCCGGGCCAACTCGATGGCGTCCTCGATAGTCATCTCATAGAGCGGAATAAAGGGGCAAACATCGCAGGCGCCCATGCGCGGGTGTTCGCCTTTGTGAGTGCGCATGTCGATCAATTCGGCGGCCTTTTGATAACCGCGAAAAGCGGCCTCGACGGCGAGGCTGGGGTGGCAGACAAAGGTGACGACGGCGCGGTTGTGGTCGGCGTCCATTTCATGATCGAGGAGAGTGACACCCTCGACCGAGGTGATAGCGGCGCAGATCTGATCGATGACGTCTTTACGTCGTCCTTCGGAAAAATTCGGAACGCATTCAACTAGTTTAGCCATGAGGAGTCTCCGTGATGAGTCCGCGCCGTCGATTCACCTTCCGGGTCTCAGACCAGATACGGACTCATCAATTGCTGATGCCCGATACACGTAACGCACCCACCGTCACTTGCGGTAGGGTCGGTGACCAATGTCACGACGGGACAATATTCGATAATCACGTGAAAAGTCAATTGTCTAAAGATTATTCTATTTCGCCGAGGGTATATTCTTTGAGTTCGGCGGCGATAGAGCCGACGACGACTTTGGATTTCATGAGCACCGGCATGCGGAGACGATCATCCGTGAGCCAGACTTTGAGACTCCCCTCGTGCTGGAAGACGCCCACCGATTGCGTGATAGGCTCGACGACGATACACTCGAAGGTTCCGGCAGGAACGGTGACCGATTCGCGTTTGTGCACTTTGACTTCCATATGAAGTTCCTTGCCGTCCACAAAGCTATCGAGGAAGAGCGACTTACCCGGTTCCAACGGCTGGGTACGGACCCAATAGAGTCCGGAGAGCGCATCCTGCACATAGGGCGGAACGTCCATCAAGCTGTCGTTATAGGTGACTTTGTTGTTCTGCTGATCGCAGACGTGGACGCGATGGGCGCGATAGCTGCCCTCGGAGAGGTTCTTTTCAAAACGCCAACTGAAGAGTCCGGTCGCGTCGGTGATGGATTCCACCCGATCTTCCACTTTGTAAAAGGTAGAGAAGAATTTGTTTGAATTGGCGCGGCTGACGATTTGGTAGGCCGGTCGGCCCTGCCAGTTGACGAGCTTGGTGATTTCCAGGGAGGCCTCGCCGGCGTTGATGAAGCCGTAGTTGATATCAAAGGTCAGTTTCTCACCCACGCCAAAGGCATCATTCTGAATCACCCGGCCGAGGGGCGCGGTGGTGTCGGCGGGTGCGGATTGTTCGCTGGCAGCCGAGGCGGTCGTGGGATTCCAGAAGATGACATAGGCCGCGGGAGCAGCAACAGCCAGAGCAGCCGCGACGAAAAGCGAGCGGATAACGAATGTTCTACGCGACATTGCTCTTGGCATCAATACGTTTTACAATTTCGGGGAGAATCTGACCCAGGACTTCGCCGATTTCAATGAAGGTTTCGTTGTAGCGGTCGAGTCCCTGACCGATCGGATCAAACACGCCTTCCCCCTTTCCGCCAGCTTGCGGGAAACTTTTAAAGAGGAAGACCTTGTCGGTAGCCCACGGAGCGAGCTTGGCAATTTCCTTGAAATGTTCGGGCGACATCGCCAGAATCAGGTCGGAACGCTCGATGAGTGAGCGGGACAGTTGCTGTGAGTGGTGCATACTGAGGTCGCCATCCCACATCTTGACCGCCTCGGCAGCGTACATGGTCGCCGGGAAGTTGCTGGCGGCGGAGACGCCGGACGAGATCACGTCGAATTGGCCCGGTCGCTGCTTATCGAGCAGGACACGGAGGGCGGCCTCGGCCATAGGCGAGCGGCAGGTATTGCCGGTGCAAACGAACATTATGGTATAGCGATCACTCATACTGTTCCAACCATCGAAGCTACTCGTCGGATCTCCTCTTCGGCGATCGCGCCGGCCCGCAAAATGGTGAGTGTGTCGGTCGAACAATCGACCACAGTCGACACCGGGCCTTCCAGCTTGCCCCCGTCGAGGTAAAGTGCGACACCAGTTCCCAGGGCACGGGCAATCTCCTGCACGGTGACGCCATCCGGCTTACCCGTCAGGTTGGCCGAGGTGGCGGTGAGCGGCGCACCGACCTCTTTGAGGAGGCTGACGACAACCGGAGCGGGGCTGACCCGGATTCCGATTTTTCCATCTACGACACGCGGGGCCGCCCAGTCAACAACAGCTTTTAGGACGAGGGTGAGCGGCCCGGGCAGGAACTGTTCGGCAAGTCGTTGTGCGACAGCGGATACGTGGCCGTAGCGGGACATATCTTCTATACTGGGTACAAAAAGAGCGGTGGGTATGTTCCACGGTCGCCCTTTCAGCTGGTAGAGGCGAGAGACGGCGCGCGGGTCATCGCCGTGGGCGAGCAAGCCATAACGAGTTTCGGTGGGGGCGACGACGAGGTCACCCTGACGGAGTAATGAGGATGCTTTGGCGATGATGGCCGATTCCGGCTGTTGCGGATTGATTCGACGGGTTTGACTACTCACGAGTTTTTGATGTGTCTTTCTTGGTAACGGACGTGTCTTTGATGGTGGATGTATCGGGGGGGACGGGCGCGGCAAGACTATCATAGAGCGGGGGTGCTTGCCGGACGAGAGGATTGACGGCGACGACGAGAGCGGTTGGGTAGCCGGCGGTAGTAACTTTTCGCTGATAATCCTCGGCATCCCGGCGACGGGCAAAGTCGCCGACGCGAATTTTGAAATAGGGGATGTCGTAGTCGAGATACACCGACTGATCGAAAATCTCTTCAGCGACGGTGGCAGCGCGGCGGGCCTCGCCGAACAAGTTGCTGGTGAAAATCTGTATGCGATAGATACGGCCGGAAGCGGAATCGACAGCGGCGGCGGTAGCCGAATCAAGGTGCGTGTTGCCGGTTTGAGTGCCGGCATAGTCGGCCGATGAGGCCTTTGAGCCGGAGGAAAGTTTGGGGACGATGCGAGTGTCCGCGGGAAGTTCGAGCGGGTCGTACCCCCGTTCGGTGTGAGTCCGAGCCGGCTGTGCCTTGCGCGGAGCAGCGAAGACGGTAGCGGCCACGGCGACTACGAGGACGGCCAGCAGGATGAGGCTAGAGATATTTGCGCAGGTTTTCGTTTTCATTCAGCTTCGCGAGAAGTTCCTTGATCTGACCGACCTTGGTTTTATGGGCGACCAGGGTGATGTCACCGGAGCGTACGACCACGAGGTCGGAGATTCCCAGACAGGCAATCAGGCCGTCGGCGTCGTTGTGCACCGTGCATTCATAGGTTTCGTGCAGGGTGACCAAACCTGACACGGTGTTGTTTTCATTATCCCTCTCCTTGTACCGTTCGAGCGAATTCCAGCTGCCGATATCATCCCAGAGCATGTCAGCCTTGATGGTGAGGACGTTGTCGGCCTTCTCGAGAACGGCATAGTCGATGGAGATGGAAGGGGCCTTCTGATACAATTCCCTGCGCGCTGCTTGTTCACCGGAGGTTCCGATGGTACGGGCGTACCGGGTGAGGAGTTCACCGATTTCCGGTTGGCACTTATTGATGGCGCTGAGTATTGATTTCGCCGACCAGATAAACATGCCGGCATTCCAGAGATACTTGCGGGAGAAATAATATTCCTGGGCCACGGCCGCCTTGGGTTTTTCGGCGAAAGCAGACACCTGGTAGACAGCGCCGTCGCCAGGGATAGCATATTGTTCACCGAGTTTGATGTAGCCATAACCGGTTTCGGGGCGCGTCGGGACAATACCCATCGTGATTAACTTGTCCTCTGAAGCGGCGATGGCGGTACCGTGCTGAAGGATTTTCAGCAGACGTTCGGGTGGTCGGATGAGGTGGTCAGCCGAGAGCACAACCATGACGGCGTGTGGATCTTCATGTTGAACATGTACCGCAGCCAGGCCGATGGCGAGACAGGTGTTGCGGCCGATCGGTTCGGTGAGCAACTGTTTTGGGGAGACATAGGCGGCGGAGTCGACAATCAGTTTTGTCATCGATTCGCCGGTGACGATACGGACATTTTCCAAAGGGATAAGCGGCGTTACACGCTCGATAGTCTCTGCGAGCATAGTCTTATTAGACGTGAGGCAGAGAAACTGTTTCGGGCGGTCAGCACGGGAGAGCGGCCAGAAGCGCTCGCCTTTGCCGCCCGCCATGATAATGCCGTAAATCACTGGTAGTCCTCGTGGCTGAACGGTGTAAAGAGTGCAAAATAGGCCGATTCAACGTCGGGGTCAAGCGAAGTTTGAATCGGCCCAGCGGGTATTAGTTGCGGCAGGCCACAAACTTAGACGAACAACGAGGCGGTCAGCAAGGAGTGGTAGCGGGTTTCGATCGAGTCGACTGCCGCCGAGATCACCACAGGTGTGATGCCGCCGATAACAACGCCGGCCGAAGCTTCAGAGCCAAACAGTGAAAGGGCGGTGTAGATGCCGTGCGCGGTCTCGAGATTGGGAGCTACCAGTCCATCGGCCTGACCGGCCACTTGAGAGGTTCTTATCCCCTTACCGAGAGCGGCGTCCATGTCGACCGCACAATCCAGCGAGAGCGGACCGTCGACGAACGCTCCTTTGATTTGACCACGCTCGGCCATTTTCGCGATGATGGCCGCTTCGGTGGTGACGGGCATCTGCAGATAAACGGCTTCGACGGCGGCAAGGAGGCCGATGCGCGGGTTGGGGATACCGATCGTGTTGGACACCTTGATCATGTTGCCGATAAGATTCAGTTTGGTGGGAAGGTCGGGTTGCACGACCACGGCACCATCGGTGATCATGAGCAACTTCGGATATTTCTTCGGTTTGAATATCCCCACGTGGGAGACAGTCTGTCCTTTGACGAGGAAGGCGTCGGTGGAGTGGAAGAGTTGCGTGAGCATCTGCGCAGGGACCATGCGTCCCTGGACGATGACGTCGATCTCACCGGCGGCGGCCATAGCTACAGCTTTGCCGATGGCCGCGGTGGCAGTCGGGGTTTCGTAGACCGCAGTCGGCGCCATGGGGAGGTCAATCTTGCGGGCGGCATTATGGAATTCCTGACGATCACCGATCACGCAGTAATCGAGGATGCAGGTCTGGTTGGCGTTGGCGAGAGCGCACAGCGTCTTCTCGTCGGACGCGGCTACAACCGCAACCCGGCACCGGCGGCCGCGGGCGGCTGCCTTCTGGCGAGCGCGTTCGACAATCTGTTCGAACGAGTGGACATCCGGTATAGCGACTTGACTCATGCCTGCTCCTTTCCATTGGCGCCGTGGGTGGCGTAGAAGTCGGCAATGACGCAAGCCAGGGCGAGCGAGGCTTTCTTATTAATCACGGTATCGGTACGTGAGACCAGCGAGACAGGTACTTTGGCACCCACAATGACGCCGGCGAAGACGGCATCGGCGAACTGGATGAGGGTTTTGGCGGTGATGTTTCCTTCCTCGATGGAGTCGACGAGAAAGATGTCGGCATCACCGACCACTGGCCCGGAGGAGCCATGGGCGGCGGCGGCCTCCTTTGAGGTCGCCATATCGAAAGTGAGCGGGCACTGGATGGCGACGTTGGCGAGTTTTTCCATCGCCATGGGGACGAGGCCGTCCATATCGGCGAGCGTGTGCGGCACTTTCTCGGACAGGCGGTCAACGGCGGACGATACGGCCACTTTGACCGGGGACAGGCCGAGGGCGCGGGCGACGAGGACCGCATTCTCGAGAATCTGAAACTTCTGTTCGGTATCCGGTTTGACGACCATCCCACCGTCGGTCAAGTTGAGCAGTTTATGATAGCCGGGGATGTCGAGTACCGCGCAATGCGAGAGCGTGTTCGAGCCGCGCAGTCCATACTGTTTGTCGAGAACGACTTTCAGTAACGATGAGGTGGGCAGAAATCCCTTCATGATAGCGTCGGCCTTGCCCTCGGACGCCAATTTCACGGCGCCATGGGCGGCCTTGGTGACATCCTTCTCGTCGATGATCTGCAAAGCGTCGATCGGGATGTCGGCGCCGGCAGCCAGTTTGACGATGGCCTCGCGGTCACCCACGAGGATGCCGTCGAGGAATCCGTCGCGATTGGCCTGCGAGACAGCGTCGATCACGTCGACATCCTGCGCGGCGGCGACGGCGACGGTTTTCTTCTTCCCCGCTTCGGCCAGAGCGATAGCGTAGTCGATCAGTTGAGTCGAAGAATGAATCGGTGTTTTCATACCGGCTCCACTTCTGACGATCAGTATTCCTTGAGTTGTTCTTCATCATGGAGGAAACGCAGGCCGGCGGCGGCGAGGGCTTCCATTTCGAATTCACCGGGCACGATGATCACATTGCCGAGAAAGGCAATGTACTTGGTGATCTCGCTCACGAGACGGTCCGAGTGGGCCATGCCGCCGGTGAGCACGATACCGGCATAGTTACCTTTGAGAACGGTGGCGGCGACGCCGATCTCCTTGGCGATCTGGTAGGCCATAGCATTGAAATAGAGGAGCGCTTTCTGATCGCCGTTGTCGATCATCTTCTCAACTTCGCGAAGATCGGCCTGACCAAGATAGGCGACGAGACCGGCGCCTTTGGATAATTTGTCGAGGAGCTGCTTTTCGGTGTACTTGCCGCTGAAGCAGAGCTTTACCAGCCCGCCGAGGGGCAGAGCGCCGCAACGATCGGGAGAGAACGGGCCCATGCCGAGCAGGGCGTCGTTCACGTCGATGACTCTCCCCTTCTCGAGTGCGGCCACCGAGACACCGCCGCCCATGTGGGCGGCGACGAAGTTGACGGCGTCCAGCTTCCAGCCGCGTTTGGCGGCCTCGCGGCGACAGACCTCTTTGATGTTGAGTGCGTGCACCCGGCATTTGCGTTCGATCTCCGGGAGGCCGGAGATGCGCGCGATGTCGGTGAAGTTGTCGGTGGTGATCGGATCGGAGATAAGTGACGGCACACCGTACCGCTGACCGAGATGATGGGCGATCAACGCACCAAGATTGGAGGCGTGGTTGGAATACTTGCGCGTTTTGAGGTCGTCGAGCATCTGCGCCGAAATCTTGTACGAGCCGCCCTCGAGCGGTTTTAGCGGGGCACCGCGACCGACAACCGCCGAGAGTTTCCGGGAATCGGCCGGAAGCTTGTCGATCCATTGATCGATAGCTTTCATGCGATAGGCAAACTGGTCGGCGACGTTGTCGAAGGCGGCCAGTTCTTTCGGGTCGTGGCGGACGGTTTCGTCGACAACTTTCTTGTCGCCGTCGAAGAGGGCCATTTTCGTCGAGGTCGACCCGGGGTTGATGATGAGCATGTAGTCTGCCATAACGACCTCGCAAGTATCAGGCGGTGACGGGTGTCAGGCGAATGTCTCGCCCGCGCTTGAACGCCTCAAGATTGATGTCCACCAGTTTCGGTTTGATCTTGGCCTTAAAGCAGTCGACCCAGAGATCGTAATCGAACGGCAGGTAGTTGGACAACACGCCCAACAAAATCGTATTGACGAGACGCGGGTTGCCCAGCTCGCCGGCGATCTGATCGGCGGGAACGCTGATGACGCGATGGATCTTCTTCTTGAGCTGTTCGATCGCATCCTCGGGGTAATGATACTGCTTGGACGAGGTGACAATCGCCGGGATGAGGGTCGTCTGCGAGACGATGGCGATAGAGTCTTTGCGCATCCAGCCGGTCCAGCGAAGTCCTTCGGCCTGCTCGAACGAGAGAACGATATCGACCTGCCCTTGCGGAATCGTGGGTGAGTAGACTTTGGGAGCGATTTTGACATGCGACGAGACGACGCCGCCGCGCTGGGACATGCCGTGGACTTCGGATTTCTTGACGTCGAGTCCGGCGTTCATGGCGGCCTCGGAGAGAATTTCTGAGGCCAGCAGCACCCCCTGCCCGCCGACGCCGACGATCAGTATGTTGAAACTATTGTCGGTCATGCCTTCACTCTCTCTTTCGTGTAGTGACTGCGGAGGATGATCGCCTCGGGCGGGCAGATCTGAGCGCACAGGGTGCAGCCGGTGCACTGGGTTTCATCGATCACCGCCTTCGGGTGGCCGTGCTTGTTGGTTTCCTCCGACGCGGCGATGGCCGGGCAGGAGATGCGGAAGCAGGCCGAGCAGGCGGTGCAAAGTTCGGCATCGACCACGTACGGTTCATCCATAATCCGCTGCGGCATGAGCACACAGGGACGGCTGGTGATGATCACCGATGGGCCGGAGCGATTCATTTCTTCCTTGATGACATCGAGAGCGCCGTTGTAATCATACGGGTCGAGTTCGCGAACCGATTTGACGCCAAGCGCCTTGATCAGGTTGACCAGATTCAATTCGGGCGCCTTATGCCCCATCAGCGTATGGCCGGTGGCGGCATGCTGCTGGCCGCCGGTCATGGCGGTGGCCCGGTTATCGAGAATGATCACCGTGACATTGCTGTTGTTGTAGACCGCGTCGAGCAGGCCGGTGATGCCGGAGTGGATGAAAGTCGAATCGCCGATGACGGCGACCGTCCCCTTCTCCGATCCCTTCACTTTTTCCATACCGATGGCGTTGCCGATCGAGGCGCCCATGCAGATGCAGCTATCCAGCGCGTTGAGCGGCTCCAGCACGCCGAGCGTGTAACAGCCGATATCGCCGGTGACCGCCACACCCAGTTTCTTGAGCGCCATGAAAGCGCCGCGATGCGGACAGCCGGGACACAACACCGGCGGACGCGGGAAGAGTTCTTCGCCCAAGATTTCCGGCGGCGGGACGTGGTCGATCACTCCGGCCTCTTCGAGACCCTGCGCGACGCGATACGGCGACAATTCGCCGAGCCGGAGAAGTACTTCTTCCCTTCCACCATCATGCCGGCGGCGCGAATCTGGTCTTCCCAGAACGGTTCGAGTTCTTCGATGACCAAGACCGTCTGGTGGCTTTCGATGAACTGGCGGATCTTCTTCATCGGCAACGGATAGCTCATACCGATCTTGAAATAATCAAAATCGGGCGCGACTTCCTTGGCGTACTGATAGGCGACGCCGCCGGTGATGATGCCGAACTTGGAACCGTTGTTCTCGATGACGTTGAGCGGGCGTTTCCTCGGCAAACCGTTTCAATTTCTCCAGACGCTCGGTGACGACGACGTGGCGCGTGCGCGCATTGGAGGGGATCATCACATATTTCTGCGGGTTCTTGACGAATTTCTTGTCCGGCCCGGCATGGGGTTCGTTGAGCTCGACAATCCCCTTCGAGTGCGAGATGCGGGTCGTCATGTGGAGCATGACCGGCGTGTCGAACATCTCCGACATCTCGTAGGCCGTGACGAGCATGTCTTTGGATTCCTGCGAATCGGACGGGATCAAGCCGGGAACCTGCGCGAACCGGGCGAAGAACCGGTTGTCCTGTTCGTTCTGCGAGGAATGCATTTCCGGATCATCGGCGGAGACCAGCACGAAACCGCCGTTGACGCCGGTATAGGCGAAGGTCATGAACGGATCGGCGGCGACGTTGAGGCCGACATGTTTCATCGTCACCAGCGCGCGCGCGCCGCCGATCGAAGCGCCGATGCCGACTTCGAACGCAACTTTTTCATTGGGTGACCACTGGCTGTAGATCTGGGGATAGCGATGGGCCAGGGTTTCGAGGATTTCGGTCGACGGTGTACCCGGGTAGGAGGCGGCGAGTTTGACGCCGGCCTCGAAGGCGCCGCGGGCCACCGCTTCATTGCCTGAAAGGAGTTCTCTCATGGGTTGCCCCTGTATGGAAGATCACGTTTTGACTCATTTCGGTTGCCGGTGGTTGCGAGTGCAAGTCACTGGCGGGTAATCGAGTACCTTTTATGTTAAAGTCGGGCCAACGGGGCGCGACTTTGTGAAAACTGTCACAACAATAAAGTGAATGGGGAGAGGGAGGGCAAGGGGAAAAAGAGGGGGGGATGACAAGATAGATACTTGACAGATGGCTCCATTACACATAACAATTAAATGAACGTCCATTGGTAAGCGACGGACTCTCTTATTCCTGATCGCCGCCGCGGCCATCTCAGATCGCACAGATTCTCAAATTACCGACGAATTCGCTCGGCATTGCAAGAATTCAGGCGAGTTCATTTCAGAGCGGGAGGGAATTCATGGTTTCAGTGACCCAATCCAAAACGTCAATGAGTTGATATAACACATATGTGGAGGGGAATGTGAAAAGAATCAGATTCTATGTAACAGCGGCAATAGCCGCCTATGTGCTGTCGGGAATGCCGGGTCATGCGCAGCCGGCACAACAGCCGGGTTCAGAGCCCGTTACACAGAGTGATTCCGCGTTGAAGGCGCTGGAAGCGCTGATTCTTCATCCGACGCCAGTGATTCATCACACACCGGTGCCGTACGATACCAACGATATCTTCGGCATGTGGGGCATCGGAGCGCGCATGCGGCCGGTTTCGCCACCGTTAAAGCCTGGCCCGGTGGAGATTAACATTTTTGCCAAGTTTCGGGCGTGGGAGTATCCATGCGATAGCATTCAACTGCGCGTTGGCGTTATTGGCGCAGAATACGCCGGGCCCAACGTCTGGTACGGTCGCCTTAACGCCGATTCAACCTACAATTCGAGATTCACGGTAACGCTGCGCCCCAACGACACGTGTGCAATTGAGGGCTTTATCGAAAGCTGTAGAGGGAGCCGGCCCATAGATGTTTACTTCGTTTCTAGCGTGGACACGGTCAAGGTGTTCGCAACTGACCCGCGCTATCGGCCACCAGAGCAGCGGCCTGAAAGTCTGGCTGCGCCAACACGCATGCGGATACCAGACAATTCTCGACCAGTGCCAAAGAAGATGACCGGCAAAGAGCGATGGGAAGAGCGGTGGAAGGTGCCGCCGGACAGAATACTTCCGCGATGGTGTGAGTCGCTGGGGAAACTGACTCCGGATAGCTTGTCGATCGTTGAAGCCGGCGCTTATTTCGGCGACAGTGTCGCTCAGACGTGCGAGATGTAGCCGGTAGCACACCTCCCCATTCCGTACCACACCGATTTACGGTGTGGTATCTGTTGTAGGATAAGATTCCGAGAAGCCGTCATGCGTTGCCGGCTGGCGCACGGGACGTCGGCCAGGCATTGGATACACCACCGCGGAGACGGTGGGGTACGGAGTTGGCCTATCTGTCAGGCTTCTTGATAAAACTGATATAGAAGCCTGACCTATGGGGGACCTTCAATCGTGGTGCGATGGTGATCAATCATCGAAAAACGAGGGATTTGAGATCGCCACGGCGCGAAGCGCGCCTCGCAATGACAAAGAGGAGGAGCGCATCTCGCGGTGGCGTGATCGGCGGGGCGGTGGACAGTGAGACCCTGAACCTTTGGGAAGAGGTTCAGGATGACGATTTGAGAGATACTCGAGGCAAGAATGGAATGGGCCCCCGCTTAAGGCGGGGGTGACATTTTTGGGGAGCGGGATGGCAGTTGGGGAGACGGGCGTGGCACACGAGACGTACGCCAGGCACTGCAATGATCATCGCTATCGGCGGCGGCGGAAAAGGGAGGCGCAGGCAAGGCCGAAGCCGAACAATGCCAACGTCGTCGGTTCAGGGACGACATCGGCGATGATTCCACCGCGATGATTATCCTGACCGAGCCAGTCAGAACCGACGGCATATGGTTCGTAAAAGGCAACGCGACACCACTGCAGCTCGGCGGCAAAGGTGAAATGCGGGAGGCGGTCGGGCGGACCGATATCCTCGAAATCAAAGCCGAAAGTAGTACCCATCGTACCGGGAGTGTGCCCCCAGCCAACTGAGGACCAGTCGGCCGCATATTGGTCAGGATTGCAGCTGATCACTCCGTCGCCCGGATCATAATAGAAATTCCGAGCGGAGCGCGGGGTGGCTATTGAGAATCGGGTGAAGTAGAGTTCGGGGCTCGTAACCGAGGTGACGCCGTCGGGGATAGGCGGCGCGTCGATATGTCCGCCAAAGTTGATGTCAATCTTGAGGCGGTACGTGTTTGCATGAATTTTCCACATCTGGGCAGATTTGATGCTGAGAAAGGAGAATGCCCAGGTCGAACCGGGTAGAAAAATCAGGCCACACAACAGAGCCAATACCGTACGCTTCATGCAATTACCTCGTCCCTGTTAAAGTAGTGCGGCAACATCCATGATGCCGCGTTGACAGATAAGGGAGCAAATGGCGGGCCGAATGCTGGCCCTATCGCATAGGGACACGTGTCCCTGAGAGGCGGCGAGGGGGTGTTTGTGATCGTCGGGCTTCGACTCCGTTCACCAGTGTCATTTGTCCGCCCGACGATTCTGGCATCGCCATCGTGGTGTGATGATGAGCAGTCATTGACATGCGAAAGATTTGAGATTGCCGCGGCGCGAAGCGCGCCTCGCAATGACTCGCTATACCCTTCAATCGCACTTCGACGAAGTTTATCCTGAGCGGAGACGAAGGACTCAGTGCGACGCTTTGCGGCCGTACAGGTAGGCACGGTGGACAGTGAGATCCTGAATCATAGGAATGATTCAGGATGACGAGGGGGGCGAATGATTCAGGATGACGAGGAGGGAAATGATTCAGGATGACGAGGAGGGGAAAATGCACGACGGGGACACCTTGCCCCGTCAGTCACGGGACCTGACGGCACAGTCGGCGGCCGGCGCACGGAGAACTACGCCAGCCAGCGGTTAATAGGTCTTGTTTGCGGCGATGAGAACATCCATATTAGGATGGAATACCATGACGATGTCGTTTGCCAAACAGGATGAGGCGAAATATGGCGACCAACGCCATTCGGACATCCATCAAGAGTCGGGTCGCGGTTCGACCACGGGACACGCGGGTGCGAATTGAGCGAGCGGCTACAATCATTTTCAATGCCCACGAGCAAAACGTACAAGATTTCGATCGGCTGACGGTACGGGCGCAGAGACGATTCGAGAAATGCGACTGGGCGGGCCGGGTACGCGATGCCGCGCGGCGGTATGACCTGTACGAGGATTCGCTCGACAAGACCGCCGCCGCACTGCGGCGGTGTCTGGGTCCGGCGTTGCGCGACGTGCGGATATGGTGGCAAATCAAGCGGATGTTCGGGCGGTTGATCAGCGGCCGATACGACTGCGACCTGGCGGAGACGTATTATAATTCAGTGACGCGCAAAGTCCTGCTCACAGTCGGCATTGATCGTGAGATCGAATTTTTCCGCCTCTCCCCGACTCCTCCGACGGCCGGGACAGAGCAGGACATCTATAACACCTATGTCGTAAATCGTCCTACCCACCTGGTCGTGCGGGAGATTCTTCGCAGCTACGGATTCGGCGTGGAGTATCGCGATATCACACGCGACGCGGAGCTGGTGGCGCAGGAGATCAACTTGCGGCTCTGGCCGATTCTGCATTATGGTGCAACTTATCAGATCGACATGATTGGAACGCCGTTTTACCGCAACAAAGTGGCCTACCTGGTGGGCAGGATACGGGCGGCGGACAAGATTTTGCCGCTGATTCTTCCGCTGTACAACGGGCCGAACGGCATTTTTGTCGACACGGCGCTTATGGATGAGGCGGATACGAGTATCGTTTTCAGCTTCGCCTTCAGTCAATTCCAGGTGCGCGTCAAGCGGCACCATCATCTGATCGAGTTTCTCCGATCGATTATGCCCTCGAAGCCGCTGTCGGATCTTTATTTCTCACTGGGTTTTACCAAGCACGGCAAGACGGAGTTTTACCGGACGCTGCACAAGTATGTACACGAATCGAAGGAGAAGTTCATCATTGCGCCGGGAAAAGAGGGGGCGGTGATGATCGGATTCACCATGCCGTCATTCGGGTATGTCTTCAAGCTGATCAAGGACCGGCCCTGTTTCCTGCGGAGTCAGACGATGACGGAGAAGCGGACGAATCGGGAGGAGGTATTGCAGCAGTATGAATTTGTCTGCCGACGCGACCGGGTCGGACGGATGGTGGACACCCAGGAGTTTACGAATCTTCGCTTCAAGCGGAAGCGGTTCACACCGGAACTCCTGGCCGAGTTTGAAGCGGCGGCCAAGCAGTGCGTACATTTCGAAGGGATGTATGTCGTCATCGAGCACCTCTATTTGCAGAGACGGGTGACACCGTTGCCCATGTACCTGCTGGAAGATACTGATCCGGAGGCGATTCGCCGGGTAGTGGTGGATTTTGGCTACTTCCTCAAGGACATTGCCTCGGTGGGGGTCTTCCCACTCGACCTGTTCAACATTTGGAATTACGGCGTGACACGACGGGGCCGGGTAGTGCTGTTTGACTATGACGATGTGACGTCGCTGGAGAAAGTGAATTTCCGCGACAAACCGGCGCCGCGGGACTACATGGAGGAATTGCAGCCGGACGAGGATCGGATTGCGGCCATGCCGAATGACTTTTTCATGGATGAAACAGAGCACTACTCGGGGATTCCGATACCCTTAATGGGGATATTGAAGCGGGCGCACGGAGATTTATTTACGGTCGAGTTCTGGGTCGATCTGAAAAAGCGGGTGAAGCGCGGGGAGTTGTTTGACATCACACCGTATGATCGCCGGAAAAAGTTTGAGTATCGGCTGGTGGGGTTGTAAGCGAGTTTTCCCAAACGAAAACGGAGGCGAGTACACCCGCCTCCGCAAAATTCTATTCAGTTCAGAGTCTATTTTTTTGCCCGACGGCGGCCTACCAGCGTTGCTCCAATCACACCGATGCCGAACAGAAGTGCGGTTGTGGGTTCGGGGACGGGAACGAAGCCAATTTGATATGAGCCCCTGATATACTCGTCATGGGCAATATCATACCAATCGAAGGAGCGCAGACCGCCGGCTGTCCGATACGTGTACGCCCATTCCAGCCAACCGCCATAGGTGATCTGCATGGTCTGCGGTAAGGCGCCCGCAAGCTGGAAGTCATAGCCGAATTCATAGCCGAGCGGCCGCCAGTATTCATACCGATCATAGTCAGTACCGCCCCAGCCGGAGGTTTGACCGGGACCCCATATGCCTTCGTTGACTTCGGCAAAATAGTTGAATCCACCGGCCGGACCACCGAGTTCAAATGCCGAGAGATTGACCCGAGCGTCGGTAACCAAAGTGGCGCCAGTCGGCGCGACGAAGTCACCGGCGAGAATATCCGGGCCCCCCCAATCCATGTTGACGCGCAGGCGGTAGGTGTCGGTACCTATCTGCGTGATAGTCGCATTCTGGACTGAGAGAAAGCCAAGAGAGAACGACGTGAGCGGCAACGCCACCAGCGCAGCAAGAACAATTATCAAGACGCGTTTCATACGATTAACTCCCGGCTATGCGCGATTTGAAAAACACGGCATTGGAGAAGTATCCAGTGTCAAAAGTAAAGTAGGGATTCGGAATTATTAGTCAAGTGGAGATTTCTAAGGAGAGGGATTTTGTCTTGGTTGGAGGCGGGAAGATGGCCACGCGGTCGTAGACACTGGTCTGGCCAGGATTCGACCAAGGCCGGCCCGCTCATTCCTATGCGGCCCACACAGTCATCACCGCCAGGCCGATAAGCATCAGCGCGCCAACAATACCGGCGGCACGGCTGAAGCGGAGACTGAACAGGCGCCCGAACACCAAGCCGACAGTCGTCATGCCGGCGGCTACCACGCCTATCACGAATGCCGGCCCGAGAACATCGGTGCCGGATAGCGCAAGAGACAATCCCGCCGCAAGAGCGTCAACGGAAGTCGCCAGCATTAAGACCAGTAGGCTGAGGCCCCGCGTGGGATCTCCCTCCCACTTGCGAGTTTCAGGGCGAATCTGCTCCCAGAAGAGCTTGGCTCCGATGCCGAAGAGGATTATGCCCGCTACCCAGTGATCGAGTGGTTCGAGGTAGCGCGCGACTACCTCACCCGCACGCCAGCCGATCAGAGGCATGCCGAATTGGGCGAAGCCGAAATGGAACGACAGCCGGAAGATGGTCCATCGATCCATTTTGCCCAGGCGGATGCCGACTGCTACAGCCACAGCGAAAGCGTCAAAGGCCAGAGCGAAGGCGAGAGCGAGAACGTTGATTGTTCCCATTTAGGCTGTCGCAGAAGACGTTTGAGGGTGGACGTGTCCGGTTGGCATACGAGTCCTAACCTACTATCTCCCAACGTAATTGGCAAGGGTTTCTGAGGACAAATTCGGATTTCCCCCGATTTGTTAACGTCTCAGGAACCATACCCGATACATTTAGTTAAAAAAGATAGTTTACAGAATCGTATAGTTTTTGTATGCTGAGGCGCCGGGAAGAAAGGGCACAGAGTAATACCATGCGGATTACGGCAGTTGAAGAATACGGGCTGAGGTGCTTGATGGCATTGGCCCGCAAGGGGACTACGGGGCAGTTGTCAATTGCGGAGATAGCGGAAATGGAGGGACTTTCTGTCCCTTATGCCTCGAAGCTACTTGCTATTCTTCGCAAAGGTGGGCTGATCACGGCGGAACGGGGTCGCGGGGGCGGATTCACGATCGCGCGCGAGCCAAAAGAGATCACAGTCTATGAAGCGCTGACTTGCCTCGGGGGGCCGCTCATTGATCCGGAGCACTGTCAGCGGTTTTCCGGGCAGCTGGAGTCCTGCGTGCACACCGCCAATTGTTCTGTTCACGACGTGCTCGGCGGTTTGGCCGGCATGGTGCAGGATTTCCTGTCCCGCACGACGCTGGCTGATATTGCCTCGAGCGCACCGCGCGGCTTCTCCGCCACGATCCCGAATCTCGCCACGCCGGCTCCCTTTCCCGAAGAATTGGAAGCAGGGAAAGCGGGACAATTGGAGGGGAAGTAGGAACTGCAATGAGAGGGCGGTACTTACTGGCCCTCGCCCCAGCTCTCTCCCAAAGGGAGAGGGGAAGAAAGAAGAGAACTGAAAGATTGAGCGCTGGCGCACGACACGTACGCCAGCCATTGATGTGAGAATTGTGAAGACGTTTAGATAGAGGACTACATGACCAAGCAACCGCTTTTTGAATTCAAGAATATTCACGTAATAGTCGAAGGGAAAGAGGTCGTCAAAGGGGTGTCGCTCACGATTCTTCCCGGCGAGATCCACGCGATCATGGGGCCGAACGGCTCCGGGAAGTCTTCCCTGTCGAATGCGCTCATGGGTCACCCGGCCTATACGATCAGTGCCGGCGAAGCGCGATTGGGTGGGCAGAGCATACTGGAGATGAGCGCGGACGAGCGGTCGCGCGCCGGCCTGTTTCTGGCGTTTCAGTACCCGCTGGCGATCCCGGGTGTGACGGTGGCCAATTTCATGCGTACAGCACTGCAAGCGCACCGCGGCAAAGAAGCCGACATGTCCGATTTTCGGAAGCTGTTCAAGGCGGAGATGGCTAACCTTGAAGTCGATGAAGTATTCGCCACACGATACCTGAATGAAGGTTTTTCCGGCGGCGAAAAGAAGCGTATTGAGATTCTGCAGATGGCCATGCTCAAGCCGAAGATGGCGATTCTCGATGAAACCGATTCCGGGCTCGATATCGACGCTCTCAAGACCGTGGCGGAGGGCATCAACAAGTACCACCACGAGTCAAACAGCATACTCCTGGTCACGCACTACCAGCGGCTGCTCAACTACATCAAGCCGGACTATGTCCACGTGATGATGGATGGGCGGCTGGTGAAGTCGGGTGGGCCGGAGCTGGCGCTGAAGCTCGAGGACCTGGGGTACGATTGGGTCGAGAAGGAAGTCGCCCAGAAAGCGGGAGTCTAAAGAATCATGTCCGACAGCATACAACAGCAAAAGCAGGACCTGTCGACCCTGAACCAGGATTACGCGACCAAGTACGGGTTTCATGATCCGGTCGACTATTTCCACAAAGGGGCCAAGGGACTCAGCCACGAAGTGGTTGAGATGATCTCCCAGATGAAAAAGGAGCCGGAGTGGATGACGGAAATCCGCCACGAAGCTCTCGACATATTTCTATGCGAAGCCGATGCCCAAATGGGGCAACACCGAACTGCTCGGCGAAATCGATTTCGACAATATCTACTACTTCATGAAGCCGATCGAAAACCAGCAGACGAGCTGGGACGATGTCCCGGAATATATCAAGAAGACGTTTGATCGCCTCGGCATTCCCGAGGCAGAGAAGATCTTTCTCGGCGGCGTCTCGGCGCAGTACGAGTCCGAAGTCGTCTATCACTCGATGAGCGAAGATCTGAAGAAGCAGGGGATCATATTTCTCGATATGGACAGCGGTCTTCGCGAGTACCCGGAGATCGTCAAGAAGTATCTTCGGCTCGGTGATTCCGTCGACCGACAACAAATTCGCCGCGCTGAATACGGCGGTCTGGTCGGGCGGATCGTTCATCTACGTACCGGAGGGTGTCAACGTCACCGTCCCGCTCCAGGCGTATTTCCGCATCAACGCGGAAAACATGGGGCAGTTCGAGCGGACGCTGATTATCGCCGACAAGGGCTCGCGCGTGCACTATATCGAAGGGTGCACGGCGCCGGTCTACTCCACCGATTCGCTGCACTCGGCGGTGGTGGAACTGATCGCGATGGAGGGTTCCTACATTCGTTACACGACCATTCAGAACTGGTCGCGGAATATCTACAATCTGGTGACCAAGCGGGCGAACTGCCTACAAGAATGCGACGGTCGAATGGGTCGACGGCAATCTCGGTTCACGCCTGACCATGAAGTATCCGTGCATTCAACTGGTCGGCGAAGGCGCCCGGGGAGAAATCCTCTCGGTCGCATTTGCCGGACATGACCAGCATCAGGACGCCGGCGCCAAGGTGATTCACGCCGCGCCGAATACCTCGTCGCGGATCACCTCCAAGTCGATTTCGAAAGACAACGGCCGGGCCTCGTATCGTGGTCTGGCGAAGATTCACAAGAACGCGATCAATTCGAAGATCTCGGTCGAGTGCGACGCGCTGTCTGATCGGCGAAGAAGCCCGAAGCGACACCTATCCGACGATGGAAATCGACGCCGACAAGGTGTCGGTCGAACATGAAGCGCGCGTATCGAAAGTGGCCGAAGAACAGCTCTTCTACCTCACCAGCCGCGGCCTGACCGAAGACGACGCCCGGCTGCTTGATCGTCAACGGCTTCATGGAGCCGTTTACCAAGGAACTGCCGCTGGAATACGCGGTGGAACTGAATCGTCTGATTCAACTTGAAATGGAAGGATCGGTAGGATAAGGCATGAGCACGAGCAAAGGTGAAGATATGCTCCCCGAACTGGCGTCGTTGAACAACGGGCCGGACTGGCTGCGCGAGCAGCGGAAGCATTCGCGGGACAATTACAATACGACCCCTCTCCCCCAGCGCGGGCTGCATCTCTGGCGGTATACCGATCCGGCCAAGTTCCTGGTCGGACGCCAAGGCACGCAGCACGGCGATTTCGGTACGAACTATCAGGCGATCGAACAGCTCGGAGCGGAAGCACGTCGACGAGGGCATCTGGCCTGCTCTGGTGAGCGATCTGGGTGGGCAGAAGGTCACCATTTACAGCGGGCCGGCGATTGCGAAGCACAAGATTATCGTGGCACCGCTATCGGACGCGGTGACGAAATATACGCAATTGGTTGAGCCGCATCTGTATCATCTCATCAACAGCCAAACCGGCAAGTTTGAGGCGATGAACGGCGCACTGTGGCAGGACGGCATATTCATCTATGTCCCGAAAGGAGTCACGCTCGAGCAACCGATTCATCTGCTTCGCGAGGCCGGGCAGGCGGGATCGGCGCAGTTTCCCCGATTGCTGGTCGTAGTCGGAGAGAATGCGGACGTGACGATTGTCGACGAATACGGCGGTGGCTCGGTCAGTGGCGACGGTATCGCGTACTCGAACGGTGTGGTGGAGATTTTCGGCCAGCAGGACAGCCGGGTGCAAGTATGTCTCCCTGCAGCGCCAGACGACCGGCATGAACTCCTATCTGACGCACCGGGCGCAGATCGAGCAGGGGCGCAGATGCTGACGATTCCGCTGGCGTTCGGTGCGGCGCTGTCGAAGCAGAATTTCGGCGTCATGATGAACGGCGCCGGGGCGCACAGCAAAATGTTCGGCCTGCTCTTTGGCGCCGGTCACCAGCATTTTGACAATCACACGCTGCATCACCATGCCAGCGGCAACACGACCTCGAATATCGATTTCAAGGTGGTTCTCAAGGACAAGACGATGTCGGCCTACACCGGACTGATTCGGATCGACCGGCATGCCAGGAACTGTCAGGCCTATCAGGAGAATCGCAACCTCCTCCTCACGCCGGGGACCAAGGCCGAGACGATCCCGGAACTGGAAATCCTTAACGAAGACGTCTCGTGCACCCACGGCGCGACGGTGGGACCGATTGATCCGATGTCGATCTTCTACCTGAAGAGCCGGGGGATCGAGGAACGCGACGCGATACGGATGGTCGTCGGGGGGTTTGTCGAAAAGACCCTGACGCAGCTGCCGGAGGACATCCAGGAACGGATCAGACAGTCGGTGGCCGAACGGCTGGAGGCGATCTAGCATGGCCGAGTTTGTGAGGGTCTGCCGACGAGCTGATATACCGGAAGGACAGCTGAAGGCATTTGAAGTCGGGCACAGTCGGTTTGTCGTCGCGCATACGCCGGAGGGTTTTTTTGCGGTGGCCGACGAGTGCACGCATGACGGAGAGCCGATCGCAACCGGGCGGATTCGCAATGGACATGAGATCATGTGCACGCGGCATGGCGCGCGGTTCGATTTGCGATCGGGGGCGGTGACCGCGCCGCCGGCGATTGTGCCGATTGACACGTTTGAGGTGAAGATTGAAGGAAACGATGTTTTCGTGTGGCTCGATGATTAATCGGGCACCGGGTTCTGGAATACGATATGTCGAATCAAGTACCCCGTCCGGTTGACGTTGGACCAGTTCGACGCAGCAACTGGACGTTGAGAGAATAAAAGCAGATTTCCCGATCCTGGCCGAGCGGATCCACGGCAATCGGCTGGTCTATCTGGATAGTGCGGCCACCTCGCAGAAACCGCGCGTCGTTATCAACGCCCTGATCGATTACTACCGAAAATCAAATGCCAACATCCATCGCGGCCTGCATACGCTCGCCGAACGGGCGACGACGGGGTACGAGCACACGCGCGAGCATGTCGCCCGCATTTATCGGCGGTGTGTCGCCGGAAGAGGTCATCTTCACGCGCGGAGCGACCGAATCATCAACCTGGTGGCCTATACCTGGGGCGAGGTGAATATCCACGAGGGTGACGAGATCGTGATTTCCGAAATGGAGCATCACGCCAATCTTGTCCCGTGGGTGATGCTTTGTCAACGCAAGGGGGCGATTCTCAAGCGAATTCCGATCACCGTCTGCGGCCATCTCGATCTGAGTGATATCGACAACATCATTACGTCCAAGACAAAGCTGGTGGCGATCAGCCATGTGTCCAACGTGCTCGGAACGATCAATCCGGTTGAGGAGATCGTCCGCAAGGCGCACGGAGTCGGCGCGTTGGCGCTGATCGATGGCGCTCAGGCCTCGCCGCACATGGCGATCGATGTGAAGAGCACTGGCGTCGATTTCTACGCCTTTTCGTCGCACAAAATGCTCGGCCCGACCGGTGTCGGCGTTCTGTACGGCCGCAAAGCGTTGCTCGAAGCGATGCCGCCATTCAATTCGGCGGCGAGATGATCCGCGAGGTCCGGTTTCGATCGGATCACCTGGAACGACCTGCCGCACAAATTTGAGGCGGGCACGCCGAATATCGCCGACGTGGTCGCGTTCGACGCCGCCCTGCACTATCTGGAAGACATCGGCATGGACGTTATCCGCCGACATGAAATGGAATTGACCAGCTTATGCGCTCGAGCAGCTGGCCGCACTGAAGAGTATCGAAATTCAGGGTCCGCAGGAAGCCGAGACGCGCGGCGGGGCGATTTCGTTCACCGATCCCGACATTCATCCGCACGATATAGCACCTTTCTCGATTCGAAGGGGATCGCCATACGAGCCGGGCATCACTGCTGTCAGCCGCTGATGCGCACGCTGGGCAAAGTGGCCACCGCGACGGGCATCGCTGTACATCTACAACGACCAGCGCCGACATCGACGCGCTCGTCACGGCGCTCATTGAAATGAGAAAGTATTTCGGGGTATGAGCAACGAACTTGATGACATGTATCGGGAGATCATTCTCGATCACTATCGATCGCCGCGCGGCAAGAAGCCGGTGGAGCACGCCGATATTGCGTCGGAAGGACAGAATCCGTCGTGCGGCGATGAAATTGAACTTCAAGTGGAGATAGACGGAAACATCGTAAAGGACGTGCACGTCCACTGTCGAGGTTGCGCCATTTCGGTAGCGTCCGGATCGATGCTGGCGGAGACAGTCAAAGGGAAGAAACTGGAAGAAGTGACGCGCATCGCCGAAGTCGTCAAGAAGATGCTCAAGGGCGAAGATGTCGAGATACCGGACGATCTGGGCGATCTGGATGCCCTCAAGGGGGTGCGGCAGTTTCCGGTACGGATCAAGTGTGCTCTCCTGGCCTGGGTGACGCTGGTCGAAGGACTGAAGAACTACCAGAACGGCGGACCGTCGAAGGCGGTGAACACCGAAGATTTGCAGGATTAGCAGATGGCGATACCGACAAAGCAGGAATTGATAGAGGCGATTCGGCCGATTCACGACCCGGAGATTCGGATCGGAATAGTCGATCTCGGCCTGGTATATGACGTGGACGTGAACGACGAGGGGGTCGTGAAGGTCAAAATGACTCTGACGACGCCGGCCTGTCCGTATGGCGAGATGCTGGTCGCAATGGTGCATCGCGAGCTGGAGGAATTGCCCGGCGTAACGAAGGTGGAAGTCATCCTGGTCTGGGATCCGCCGTGGGATCCGAAGGAAATGTGTTCCGATTTGGCCAAGGATCAGTTCGGCATTTGGTAACGCGGATATCACAAATTGCCAAAGGCGCGGCCGAAGTTTGGTCGCGCTTTTTTTGCACTTGCCCCGAGAGAAGATAGATTCTATACTCGACTGAACTTCTGTTATCCTGACAGGCAACATCAAACGGAACTGACATATGGAAAATGATCCGCACAAAATAGATTTATCACAGATGCGCATTGATCGCACCAAGAAATACGATGACCGTCCGAAGAGCGGGGCATGGAAATGGGTCGCGGGAATTGTGATTCTCGTCGGTCTGGCGGTTGGGTATTTTGCACTTCGGGAGGGGGTCTCCCCGGCCACCAAGATTCGGGTGACGTCGGTGACGATGTTGACGGGTTCGGAGGCGGCGGCGGATCTGGTCGCGACCGGGTATGTCGTGGCCCAGCGGAAAGCGGAAGTCGCATCGAAAGGAACCGGCCGGCTCGAGTATCTCGGGTTTGAGGAAGGTGATTTTGTCAAGGAAGGGCAAGTGATCGCCCGGCTGGACAACAAGGATATTCAGGCAAATCTGGCGCTGGCGGAGGCGAATCTGCAGACGGCGGAGTTGGATTCGCTGAACGCCGGAAGAAACTACCGGCGCTTTAAGGGGCTGCGCCAGTCCGGATCGATTACGGACGCCGAGCTGGAAGCGGCTGAAACGGCGTACCAGACGGCGCAGGCTGCGGTGCGCGCGGCGGCCGCGCAGGTGCGCGTGGCGGAAGTGAATCTGGAGAATACGATCATACGCGCGCCGTTTGACGGCACCGTGCTGACCAAGAATGCCGATGTCGGCGAAATGGTGGCGCCATTCGCTTCGTGTGCATCGTCGAAGGGATCGGTAGTCACGCTGGCCGATATGTCATCGCTGGAGGTCGAAGCGGACGTCTCCGAATCGAATATCAACAAAGTGCAGGTTGGTCAGCGGACGGAAATCGTGTTCGACGCCTATCCCGACGTCAAATATCCGGGGGCCGTCAAGAGTATTGTACCTACAGCCGATCGTTCGCGGGCCACCGTACTGGTGCGGGTGGCGTTTGATTCGGTCGACGCGCGGGTGCTGCCGGAAATGTCGGCACGGGTAAACTTCTTCACTCAGGGGACAACGGCCGGCCAGAGTTCACAAGCGCAGGTGCTGGCGGTGTCGCGGGACGCCATAACGAATCGCGAGGGTTCGCAGGTGGTGTTTAGGTTGGACGGGGAGAAGGTGGTGATGACGCCGTTGCGTACCGGTCGTGATTTTGGGGGAAAGATGGTAGAGATCATCGGTGGATTGCAGGCGGGAGATCGGGTCGTGATCTCTCCTCCCGGCAAAATGACTACAGGTCAAAAGGTGGATACGACGCAATGAGCACACAAAACGCAATGGGCGACAGAAACGGTCGTCCAGACGCAGGCGGTATACAAATCATACTGGCGCGATACGCTTGAAATTCCGGTGCTGCACAATATCTCTCTGCATATCCCCCGGGGTGAGTTTCTGGCCCTGATGGGACCGTCGGGATCGGGCAAGACGACGCTGCTGAATCTGCTGGCCGGAATCGACCGGCCATCAGAGGGGACGATTACGATCAACGGCGAGGAGATCTCGCGATTCTCCGAGGCACAGTTGGCCTCGTGGCGGAGCCGGACGATCGGGTTTGTGTTTCAGTTTTACAATCTGATGCCGGTGCTGAACGCGTTTGAGAATGTCGAACTGCCGCTCTTGCTCACCAAGTTATCGAAAGCGGACGACGGAAACAGGTCGAACGGCGCTCAAGTCGTCGGACTGGCCGACCGCATGAAGCACTATCCCAATCAGCTGTCCGGCGGTCAGGAACAGCGCGTGGCGATTGCCCGGGCCCTGGTGACCGATCCGGACCTGATTCTGGCCGACGAACCGACCGGCGATCTGGACAAGCAATCGGCCGAAGATATCATGGCCCTGCTGGGCCAGCTCAACAAGGAATTCGGAAAGACGATCGTCATGGTCACGCACGACCCGCGAGCGGCCGAGCAGGCTCACAAGATCAGCGTCTCGACAAAGGAGAACTGGTCGCCGCATGAAAGTCCTCAAGCTGATCACCAAGAATGCGGGTCGGCATCCCCTGCGGACGGCGCTGACCGTCCTGGGGATGGCGATCGCCGTGATGGCGTTCTGTGTGATCCGCACCGCCATTGGAGCCTGGTATCGTCGGCTGAAGCGGCCTCGCCGAACCGACTGATTACCCGTCACGCCGTGTCGATCGTCTTTGATCTCCCGCTCGCCTATCGCGAGAAGATTCGAAGATTGCGGGGGTGAGCAGTGTCTCCTATGCCAAGTGGTTCGGGGGCAGTATGTCGATCCCACGAATTTCTTCCCCAAGTTCGCGATCGACAAGGATAAATATCTCGACCTGTATCCGGAGTTCATCGTGCCGCCGATCAGAAGGAGATCTTCCTCAAGGAGCGAAACGCCGTCATTGTCGGCCGAAGACTGGCCGACCGGTTTGGGTGGAAGCTCGGCGATCCGGTGCGGATTGTCGGCGACATCTATCCCGGAGATTGGGACTTTGTGATTCGCGGCATCTACACGGGCGCAAAGGAGACCACCGACGAGTCGACCTGGTTTTTCCGTTTCGATTTGGTCGATGAACGGATGCGCGAAGAGATGCCCGGGCGGGCGGGTCGGGTCGGATGGTTGATCGTACAGATCGACGATCCGTCGCAGGCTGCCGCCATTTCCGAGCAGATCGACAATTTGTTTGCAAATTCGCTGGCGGAGACCAAGACCGAGACCGAAGAAGCGTTTACGCTGAGTTTTATCGAAATGTCCGGGACGATCATATTCGGCCTGCGGATCGTGTCGTTTCTGGTGATCGGCATCATTCTGCTCGTGCTGGCGAATACGATGGCCATGACCGCACGCGAGCGGATGAATGAATACGCCGTGCTCAAGACGCTTGGTTTCCGGCCGCCGCACCTGATCGGACTGATTTTCGGCGAGTCGGTGTTGATCGCGGCATTCGGCGGAGCATTGGGATTGATTCTGACATCGCTGACCATTCCCGTTCTACGCAGTGCGCTGTCCAATTTTCTTCCGGTCATTCCCTTCGAGGGGGTGACGATCGTGTTGGCGGTGATTGCGGCAATGGTGGTCGGGCTTCTGGCGGCCATCTTCCCCACCTTCAAGGCACTGCGGACGACCATTGTAGACGGACTGCGGACGATTGATTGAGGTACGGATGTTCAAGTTGTTGACATACTCCTTCAAGAATACATTCGCGCGCAAGTTGACGGCCGGGCTGACGCTTTTGGGTATCGCACTGGTGGTATTTGTTTTTTGCGCCGTCCTGATGC
The DNA here is from genome assembly GCA_963806185.1 of uncultured candidate division Zixibacteria bacterium. Lineage (GTDB taxonomy): Bacteria > Zixibacteria > MSB-5A5 > GN15 > FEB-12 > CAWDXE01. Next base: position 117,129 of record CAWDXE010000004.1, on the reverse strand, counting down.
TGGCGTATGGGCTGCAAAAGACGCTGGTTGAGACGGGCCAGCCGGACAATGCCATAATCGTGCGTCGTTCTGCGACGACCGAAGTCGTATCGATTGTCGGCCGGGACCAATTCGACGTCGCGAGAACCGATGCGGCCATCGCGAAGTCGGCGGACGGGAAGTCGCTCGTGACGGGCGAGATTCTGGTGCTCATCAATCTGGTAAAGCGCGGGAGCGACAAGCCGACCAATGTGCCGGTACGCGGCGTCAACGGAGAATCAATGACCCTGCGGCCACAGGTGAAACTGATCGAAGGGCGAATGTGGCGTCCAGGAACATCGGAGATCATTGCAGGCAAACAACTGCCCAAGTCGTTTTACGGGGCGGAGCTGGGATCGAAAATCAAGTTCGGCCAGCGCGAATGGGAGATTGTGGGTATCTTTGACGGCGGCGGATCCGGCTTTGAATCGGAGGTCTGGGGCGATATCGACCAGATGATGGCGGCGTTCGAACGTCCGGTGTACTCGTCGATCACGTTGAAGCTGCGTGACCCGTCCGATTTCCCCGCGCTCAAGGAGAGACTGGAAAGCGACCGGCGGCTTACCGTCGACGTGTACGAGGAGAAGGATTATTATCGTCGGCAATCATCGTCGTTCACGACATTCATCACCGTTCTTGGGTTGTTCGTGTCGCTGGTATTCTCCATGGGAGCGATTGTGGGAGCGATGATCACGATGTATGCGGCGGTGGCAAACCGGACGGTGGAGATTGGGACGCTCAGGGCGCTGGGTTTCGGCCGGGGGGCGATTCTCACGGCGTTTTTGATCGAGGCGATGACGCTGGCGGTGGGGGGGGGATTAGCAGGAATAGCCAGTGCATCACTGCTTCAGTTTCTGGAGATTTCGACCACTAATTTCGATACGTTTGCCGAGATCGCGTTTTCGTTCGCCATATCACCGGGCATAGCCATGCAGGCGCTTATTTTTTCGATAATCATGGGAATTGTCGGGGGATTCCTGCCGGCGGTGCGGGCGTCGCGGATGAATATCGTGACGTCGTTGAAGGCGAAGTAGAGTTGGTCTCTTTCCGTCAGGTCACACGCCGCTAAGAAGCGGCGCAGGACATGGTGGAACGATTGAGTGTCACACCCGCGTCCTCTGGCACACTTGGGCTGGCGCACGGGACGTACGCCAGCCACTGGATATCCCCTTACAAGCTGAAAGATTGCTACGGCCTCTTCCTTCAGAAGAGAACTGAAAGATCGCCACGGCTCGAAACGAGCCTCGCGATCACTTGATCGAGAGAGCAGTGAACAACTCTTACACGAGTTCCCACCGAGGTCATTTCCGCGGAACTTGCGGCCAGGGGGGATCCACTTGATCGGGCTTCGACTCCGCTCAGCCCGACGCGTCGCGACAGCGAGATTATTGATTGAGTGTGATCATGAGGGTCGAGGCGCGGCGCGTGCCTGTGGCGTCCTGAGAGATGACCAGTGATTCAAGCCTCTCCCCCGGCTTGATCGGACCGGCAAATGACTTGAACACAAATTCCGCAGTCAGCATTCCGTCAGATTTCTTCACCGACAGATTCTTGATCGCAAAATTCTTAGCCGCCGCAGGAAACCAATCGACGATCTGACCGGCATTCGCAGTTGTCCCCTTAATCGAGAAAGTCACGCGAACGGCGTTGTTTTCGTCGGAATCAGGCAGGGATTTCACGTCCACCGACCATTCGTCCGCAGCAGCAATCGCAGGAAGCCGGTGGCGCCAGCGTTCGAAATGTTTCGCCGCGCGCGAGGGTGGCGAATTCGCCGCGAGGGCGTTTCCCACGGGAAGATTTAGGGCCACAGTCGCCCGGCCGGGGATGCAGGCTTCCTCGCATACCATCCAATCGACTTTGGCGTAGAGCGACGCGGTGCCGGTAGCGTTGGCGGGCGGAGTGATCGTGGCCGTCAGCATCACCGAATCGGCATAGCCGTACGTGGTCAGAGGTCCCTTTTCGATGAACCGTTCGGGGAGCGGCCATTCGAGCGGGCCGACCGTCCAGCCATCAGGCAGTTTCCAGATCACGCGGGTAGGCAGGCCGGCATCGCCCGAGAATTTCCAATAGACATGCCAGTGCGGCTGTATTTTTATTCGCACGCCGACATAAAACGGTTGACCGGGTGTGACGGCATCAACGGACGAGATCAGTTCCGCTTTGACCGGGTCCGATGCGAGATCGGACCCGGAGGCGGTCTCTACTATGGTGAAGAGTGAGTTGGCGAATAGCAGACACGCCCAGAAGAATCTGGTCATTGGGCGTATTTCACCGAGCAACCGTACGGCTGAGTTTCAGAAACCGATACCGGTTTGCCGGCGGTAATTTCGTTGAGCGCCTTACGGATGTAATTGACTTTTTCGCCGGCCGGTTTTTCATCGCGCGGGTCATCGTCAATCGCACCGTTGTACAGCAACGTACCGTCGGCGCCAATAATGAACATATGCGGCGTGGTCTTGGCGCCATAAAGCTTGCCGACCATACCGTCAGCATCGATCAGGACCGGGTATTGGATTTTCCAGTCTTTCCGACGTTCGGCCGTACCCTGTGAATAGGCGTGGCTCGGGTTGGCGGAGTTGATGCCAATGAAGACGACGTTCTTCTTGGCAAACTCGGAAGACAGCGTGTTGAAGGTCGGATATTTCTCATAATGACGAACTACAAACGGACAGCCGGGGCTGAACCACTGGAGGACGACGGTCTTCCCCGCTTTGAGCAGTTGACTAAGGGCGACCGTGTTGCCGTCGGTGTCCTTGAGGGTGAAGTCGGGGGCTTTCTTGCCGACTGCGGCAGTCGAGGCCGGAGTTTCGGCGGTAGTCGTGGCGACATCGCCGGCAAAGGCGGCGGCGGCCAGAATCAGGACCGAAGCGGAGATGGCAGTGGTGATTTTGGAAAGCGGTGACATGTATACTCCTCCGAGTGATGGACCGGTTATCGTGTGAGTGCGGCGATATTTGGTTTTAAACACGTCAAGCGGCATGAGGTTCCCGGATTGTGGAGGTATGCGGGCGATGATGGGGCTGGCCGGGTTGGACCAATGAACGGGCGTCTCGTCGCGCTGCGACTTGGCTTGGGGCGACATGGGGGCGCATCTGATAGGAATTTGAAGACCGGCGGACCCGGCCAGGGAAAGACGAAACTTCAATTGACCGACGGTGGAATCGACCGCGGTGTTTGGGCTGGTTTGGTGGCTGGAGCGGAACGAGGGGTCAATTGAAGTCGAGTGATCTGGCGGACCCCCCTGAGACCGGCAACACAAGCAACAGCAGTGATAATGTCCGAGCTGGCAACCAGGTAATCGCCGGTGAGCATCTGGCTAATGGTTGGATCATTGCCGGGCAGGCGAAAACCGACGCGTTCCAAACCACCGGCTAAGACCAGAAGAAAGTAAAACCAATTCATATGGATGTGAGGGCTGGTGGTCTGAAGGTAGCGTGACAGGCTAGGCGGCGTGCTTTCCTCGGCCAGCTCTTTGAAGCGCCGGGGGACATTAATGAGATTGTAGAGCGGAATGAAAAAGGCGAGGGCGGCCATGCGGGGAGTTTTCGGGGGGAGTTCACCGGTCAGGTAGTGCAAGTTGCCGTAGGCAGTGTACATCCAGAGGGCCATAGCGATATACATGGAAATCAGGGTGATGAAATACATCACCCCAACGGCCAGTTCCCGCAGATCGTTGGTCTCCAGTTCGGTCTCATACACCGGCAAGCCGATTTTGGCGTCGAACAGGAGCTTGATCTCAAGCGCCGTCGACAACAGAGATGCGACCGACATGACAATGACGGCAATCAGCAACAGCTTGAAGGCGCGGGCGCGGCGGTCCAGTTTCGTAAAATCGGGCCGCGCGATGCCGGGAACGGTCATGGTGGACTCCTTTAGATACATACCCGAAGTATCGACAAGCGGGGCCGGCGACTCAAGTCAGGAACTGTCAGGGAGTCAAAAAAGTGACGGCCGGATGAAGATTTTTGGCCATCCCTTACCGCTGCCAGGGCCAGCGGTAGCGGGTGGTAAAAACGGTTGGGCGGGTCCGTCCGACACGGGCATAGAGGCGGGATTTGCCGGTGGGGATGAACGGCGAGAGGGCGACCAGGCGGGTGGCCAGATTGCGCGCGATCCAGTATTGGACGGCCAGAAGGACGAGACAGAGGAGCGTGCCGCGTTCGCGGAAGAGGACCAGAATGGCGTCGTAGATGCCGTGCAAAAGGAACGGGACAACCAAAGCGAGCGCGAGCATTTGAAGGCGCGTCTTGCGGTGCGTCGTGAATTTGGCCAGACCGAGGAAATACCCCATGAACATGCCGCAGATGGCGTGTTGCGGGACGGCGAGCAGGGAGCGGGCCTGCACGACCGCCCAGGCCGAGGCGGCATCGTCGCCGAACCAGCGGATCATCACGTAGAGAATGTTCTCCAGACCGGCGAAACCCATCGCGATGGCGACAGCGTAGATCATGCCGTCGAACGGTTCGTTGAAATTTGCATTGGGCCAGATCATGGCCATGAAGAGGGCGAGCTTGGCCAATTCTTCGATGAGTCCGGCGACAAAGAAAGCGTCGAGCAAACCGGTGGCGGTGGTGGAGAGATGCAGGGCGGCGATCAGGCGTGACATGAGCATTTCGGGCCAGTAGGCGATGAGCGGAAGGACGAGGCCGACGATGACGACGCTGGCGACGACGGTGATGGGTTCGGGTTCGTGTTTGTCGAGCATCCAGGCGCGGGCGATGAGAAAGACGGCCGGAAAGAGAGAGGCGCAGATCAGGAAGAGGAGTTCGAGGGTCTGGTCGGCGGAGGAGGACATGGGGGTAAGATGGGGGATTTGGGGCGAGGGGGCAAGTGGGGGGTATCTTGCGACTGTCGCCTCAACTACTAATCGTCAAGCAAAACGGAATATTTCGTTACAAGATTCTCAACAACTTTGAGGAAACGCACTGCGTCGGTCTTGCTAACAGGGTCCAACTCATGGACGGCGCGATTGCGGACCCTCAGCGCTTGCTTCAGATCGTGCTCTTCCGCCGCTGTTAACGCCTTAGCTTTGGCCAATACATCGATTGCCCGTCCACTGGAGAGGCGGGTGCCTGCAAGTTCATCGACGCGTCTCTTCGGCACTCGCCTCTTTAATGCCAGCTGCAGAAGAGCGTGCTCCATGACTACACCCAGGCTGGCAACGGCTGCGCGGAAGTGACTATCACTTATCAGTTTCTTGGCTTCCTCAAGTTGTGCATGTCCCACAGTAAACTGAATTGAAGATGATAGCACAGCCTGCGCCTTTACCAATCCCTCTGGCGACGGGTCGTACTCTATTATCCTCATGTGACGGACGTCAAAGGGGACCTCCTTTAGGTTCTGGGCAAGGATAATCACCGGTTTATCGAGCGACTGCACGATTCCCAATTCATACATGACGTTTGGATTCATGCCAGTTAAGTCGGTGATGATTAGCCGCGATTGTCGAATTGCGCTCCGAATCTGTTCAAGGATCGCGCCACCGGCGGTTATACTCGTCGGCGCGAAATGCCATCAATCCTGCACGCTCAACACAAGGACGGATCAACTCATGATATTCACCGAATACTTTGGATCAAATGGCATCAATACGAAGCAGACATTCGAGGTGCTGGCTGAACTACTTGAGGATTGCGGCTCTTTAGCTGCCTCTTCCAACACTTCCTCGGGTACCTTTTCGAAAGCTTCAGGCTTTGAGATGCCGCAGTTGTTTGCCAGCGCGAACCTCCAATTCCGCACGAATCTTTCTAAATAACTCCCCCAGCAACTTGTCCTTTGTGGCGCCTTTTCGCGATTTGAGATTCAACACATGAATTCCAACGCTGAGTGAGGATTCAATGACATCTCTATTTGCATCAAACTGCACAAGATATGCCATTCGTTGGAAACCGGCCCAACCGCGAATGCACGACTTCGCGAATCTGATTAAAATTGTGGTCAGACAAACCATAGCCGATGAACAATGCCGTTCTCGTGATTAGCATGGCTGAAAGATGCGTAGATATTACGGGGTATTTATTCAAATAATCGTCGTAATCTTGCTTTGTTATGGTAATGTTCTCTTCATGCCGGAGGTCCCCGTGCATCTTCACTATATTTGCGAATGTTGGACCGGCATGAAAGGGCATCTGAAGTTCCCAACCAAGCTACGATAGGGCCTGTGCACTTGGTCATAGGCTTTCTCGAGCAACAAGTCAAAGTTTGTTGTGTAAATCGTATCGAACGGCAGATCAACAAATACTCGGTGCGCTTGCCCCACTTCGGCGTTGGTTACGTCTAACTCTCTACGCACTCGTTCGATAAGACCAACGCGCCCAAACTGCCTTTCGAACTCGCCAGCAACTGCCGGCCCCCCTAGTGATTCGTCTATCCCAGTGTCGTACGCTATTGCATGCGTAAGTTCGTTCCAATCCGGCAATCGCCTCCCATCCGCAAGTTGTGCATTTTTCGAGAAGCCGGCTCCGATAAAGGGCAAACACTGAGCAGCCAAGATGTCATCGATGAGAGGTGATGGCACGATCATGCTGTAATCCCCTTGCGCATCATTACGAGAGAAGTCCAGTGCGTAAAGCTGCTTGACCTGCTCTTCCCCCTCCGTCAGGCGCGGGGGCCTGACGGCACAGCTCCCCTACCATGTCAGGCTTCTTGATCAAATGGACATAGAAGCCTGACCTACAATTCCTTACCCAATTCCCCCAGAATCCCCCTACTCCTTCTTCCCTTCCAGCGTTTTGCGGAAGGTTTCGATCAGGTCGATCGGGACCGGGAAGATAATCGTCGAGTTCTTCTCCGAGGAAATCTCGACCAGCGTCGACAAGAAACGCAACTGCATCGAACCCGGCGCGGCGCTAATGATATTCGCCGCCTCGGCCAAACGCGTCGCCGCCTGCGCCTCACCCTCGGCATGAATGATCTTCGAACGACGTTCGCGCTCGGCCTCCGCCTGACGAGCCATCGCGCGCGTCATCTCCGGCGTGAAGTCGACATTCTTCACCTCCACCACCGACACCTTCACACCCCACGGCTCGGTCTGGGCATCGATGATCGTCTGCAAGTTGAGCGTTGATCTTGTCGCGATTCATCAGGAGATCGTCGAGTTCAAGCTGGCCCAGCACCGAGCGCAAGGTCGTCTGCGCAATCTGCGACGTCGCCTCGAAGAAATTGGCGACCGAAATGATCGCCTTGTTGGCGTCGATCACCTGGAAATACACCACCGCGTTGACTTTCACCGAGACGTTGTCGCGCGTGATCACATCCTGCGGCGGAACGTCGTAGGTGATCGTACGCAAATCGACGCGCACCATCTTATCGACAATCGGGATCAGGATGATCAGCCCCGGCCCCTTGGCGCCGATCAGGCGGCCAAGCCGGAAAATAACGCCGCGCTCGTACTCGCGGAGAATCTTGAGCATATTGACCAGCAGTATCAGCACAAACAGGACGATTACCGCCAGCACGGGAAACGCCAGAAAATTCCCACCTTCGTTCATGATGTCACCCTCTTCACCTTTAATGTTAAATCCGTCACATCCACAATTTCAACTTTGTCGCCCGGAGCACAGCGGCTCGGTGGCGGCGTATTTCCAGAGCGCGCCCTCGACAAACACAAAGCCGCCCGCGCGAACCTCCGCGACCCGGCCGATCAGCGCGCTGCGGCCGGTGAACGGTTTGTGCTTTGACGCCTTGATCACCAGCCAGGTGGCAAGGCCGACGGAGATGCCGATCAGCACGACGGTGGTAATGAGCACCGAATACGAGACGCGCATGACCGGATCAACCGAATTGATGAGCATAAGGCCCCCTAAGAACAAGGAGATCACGCCACCGACGGTGAGCAGACCGTGGCTGACGATTTTGATCTCTGCAATGAACAAGACAAGGGCGAGCAAGATAAGCGCCACCCCCGCCCAATTGATGGGCAATGTCTGGAAAGAATAGAAAGCGAGAATCAGGCTGATCGCGCCGATCACACCGGGGAAGATCGAGCCGGGGTTGTAGAGCTCCAGCACGATGCCGAGACCGCCAATGGAGAAAAGAATGAAGGCGATGTCGGGCGAGGTGAGGATATCGAGAAGTTTGTGTTTGAAGCTGTACTCGATGTTGACGACGGGGGCACCGACCGTCTTGAGCACTCTCTTCCCTGCCGGGACGTCGGTTTCCTTGCCCTCGAGCTGGCGCAGGAGATCGTTGAGATCGACGGCGATGAATTCGATGACGTTGGAGTCGAGCGCCTCCTGATTCGTGATGGACACCGATTGGCGCACCGCCCGTTCGGCCCAGCCGGCGTTGCGATTGCGCTTGGCGGCCAAGGCGCGAATCTGGGCAGTGGCGTCGTTGGTGATTTTTTCGTTCATCACCGAATCGATCTTCTCTCCCCCGCCGCCGACCGGGTGGGCGGCGCCGATATTGGTCGACGGCGCCATGGCGGCAAAGTGGGCGGCGTAGGTCATATAGACGCCGGCCGAGCCGGCGCGTGCGCCGGAGGGGTAGACAAAGACCGCCACGGGAATAGGGCTGTTGAGGAATTTCTTGATAATCGACCAGGTCGGTTTGGTGAAACCGCCGGGCGTATCAAGGAAGACCACCAGCAACTGCGCGTTATTCTCGTTAGCCTTGTCAATCGCCTCGCCGATGCGGTCGTCAGTGACCGCGCCGATCGCGCCGTCGATAGTCAGCGTGTAGACCGGTTGGCTGGCGCTGGCCTGCCAGACAGTGGGCGGCAGGGAATCAGTCGACTTAGTCGAGTCGTCGATGGCTCGCACCGTCTGCAGCGTTAACGATACAATTCCCAGAATAAGGCAAAGAGAAAGCGTGAGCAGGAGCAATATTCGTTTCATGGCATCACTCCGTTTTCACACAATATGATCCGGTGCAACGCCAATGTCAACGTGAATCGGACAGTCCAGTATGGACTACAGTTTGAGTGACGAATCGGCGTACACGAAGCGGCCGTCGAGCATGGTTGCCAGAACGGGAAGCGTGTAGAGCCGACTGGCGGCGATTTTCAGCGGATTATCCGGCAAGATGGCCAGATCGGCTTTGAAACCGGGCAACAAAAAGCCGTGCGAGTTGATTTGACCTGCCGCCAACGCCGGGCCGACGGTGAAGCGGTAGAGAGCTTCAGCGGGGGTGAGAGACTGCTCGGGATAGAAGCGGTCGCCGCTGCCGGGGCGGGCGCGTCGCACGGCGGCGGCGATTCCGGCCGAGGGATCGAGCGGCTCGATAGGCACATCGGAGCCAAAGCAGAGGTCGATGCCGGCGTCGAGAAGCGAGCGGAAGACGTAGGCGTTGCGGCCGCGTTCGCCCCAGTGTTCGCGGACCATGTTAATGTCGGACGGACAGTGTGACGGTTGGACGGAGGCGATAATGTTGAGCTGTTTCATTCGTTTGATATCGGCAGGGCGTATGCATTGCACATGTTCGATGCGATGGCGGGCGCCGTTCTTGAGCGGCGGAAGCTGTGCGAAGGCGTCGAGAACATTAGCAACCGCCTTATCGCCGATAGCGTGAACGGCGCACGGGAGGCCGAGGCGGGCGGCTTGTCTGGCGAGACGAACAAGTGTGGCGGTGGAGGTCACCTCGAGGCCGCGATTCTTCCTGTCTTTTTCATACCCCTTAAACATCAGGGCGGACTGGCTGCCGAGGGAACCATCGGCGAAGATTTTGACTCCGGCGATGCGCAGGAAATCGTCGCCTGTGCCGAAGACGGTTTTGGTTTTCAGAAGCTCCGGGAGCAGTTTCACACCGGGATAGTGCGTGATGCGCAGGCCGAGTTTTCGCTTCTCGGCGCGGGTGGCGAAATACGCGAATCCGTCAGGGCCGTCGAACGAATGAACACCGGTGACTCCCTTGCGCCAGGCGATTTCAAGCGCGCGTTGATAAAGGCGATCGGTCGATTTCTTTTGCACCGGCGGGATGCGGTCGAAAACGCGTAGGTAGGCCGGACCCTCGCGGAGCAGACCGCTGGGGGAACGGTCGGGGAAACGAACGATCTGGCCGCCGTCGGGCTCTGCCGTGCGAGTGGTGATGCCGGCAAGTTCGAGCGCTTTCGAGTTCACCCAGGCGGTGTGTTCATCTTTCGAGAAGATGAAAGCGGGGCGGCCGCCGGTGACGGAATCGAGTTGAAGGCGGTCGGGTTCGCGACGAGGGGTGAATTCATCGGGGCGGTACCCTTCGCCAACGACCCAGGCATCTTTGGGGAGTGATTTGCAGAACGTTCTAATACGCGCGAGGCATTCAGCTATGGATTTCGTGCCGTGCAAAGACACGCGGCCGAGCGAAAGGGCATAGTAGTAGAAGTGGGTGTGAGCGTCGACAAGGCCGGGGATGACGGTCTTCCCTTTCAGATTGTACCGGGAAAATGACGTGAAGACGGGGTCGTTCTCGAGGCGGCGGCCGACGGCGACGATCATGCCGCGTTCAATGGCGATGGAGTCAGCGATGACACTTTTGGCCTGCGTGAGGATGAATCCGTTATAGAGCAGAAGGCGGTTCATCGAATAATTCTCCTTTGACGCGGATGTCGCCCTCGCGGCGAGTCAGTTTAAGCCGGTCGGTCTCTTCAAGGATGGGAATGGCGAATTTGCGGCTGAAGCCAAAGCGGTCGCGAAGATCGGCCACCAGCAGCTTACCGGCGGCGGCGATGCGTTCGCGAACGAACGTGACGACATCATTCCAGACAGTGGCGAGAAGGATGAATTCGCTGCCGATTTTGTGTCCCTCGCCAGTATCGAGAATGAATTTAATGGCCTGCTGGTTGATTTTGCCGACGGCGAGCGACTCGAGCGATGGCGGTGCAGAGGGTGAAGAGGTCAGTTCGCGCATGATTTTGTCGTGGGCCTCTTTTACGATGCCCTTGAGACTCATATTGCGGCCGGCGAGATTGTACACGTCGCCCACGAGGACAATCCTCCCCTCGGCGAGCAGGTGATTGACAATGGTCTGTACCAGAGGACGATCATGCCCCGTCACGGTTGCAGTCGTTTCGAGCGAAACTCCTTTTTCGTGGGGGTGGTCCTTCAAGTAGGCGGCGACGGCGTCAGTGAGCTGCTGTGCGACAACGGCGACACGATTCTTGTCATACACGAAGTTTTCGAAGCGGGCAACATTTCCGGCGGCAATCAAGGATTCAATTTCATCAGAAACGTCACGATAGGCGATATCCGCATTCAGTAATAGAGTATCGAGCGGGGCCATGATCAGTTTGTGAAGTTCGGAGAGGATGAGGGTACGAGGAGCCGGATCGGAACGCTCTTTCAAATGGGCGCAGTTCGTCAGTTCTGAGCGCCTGGGAAAGCGGGCGAGGTGATCGAGCACGATAGCGCCACCAAGGGTGAGCATGGGGGTGGGAAGGCGGAGGATACCGTGATCGCCGACCAACGTGTAGACCGGCAGATCAGGTCGAAACCAGGCGAGGCCCTGTTTGCCGGGGGCAATCCGATCGTCATCGAAAATGCGGATTTCGCCCTCAGCTTCGGTAGTGCCGACGATAAGCAAAACACGCCGGCGATCATCGAGCGGAACGGCGGCGTCGTGGAGCATTTCAACCGAAAGCGCCAGCACCGGGTGATGCTGGAAATAGGAGAGGTCTTCTCGAGCTGAGATGACGCCGCCACGGACAAGGTGTTCCTTGTCGATGCCGGTGAGTGCAACGGCTGTGCGCTGGCCGGGGGTGGCAGTGTCGACCTGCTGATTGGCTGAGTGCAGGGAGCGGATTTTTGCAGTACGTCCGGAGGGCCAGACGCCGACTGACTGGCCCGCTGACAAGGTGCCCCCTCGCAGAGTCCCAGTGACCACTCCGCCTATTCCCTGTCGCACGAAGGAGCGATCGATATAAAGGCGGGCCTTGCCGATGTCGCGTCGGGCGGTGATGGCGTTGGGAAGCGCATTGAGATAAGCGGAGAGTTTGTCGAAGCCTTCGCCGGTCTGCGACGACACGCGAAATATGGGCGCGTCGGCGAGGAATGTCCCGTCGACGCGGGAGTGCAACTCCTGTTCCAGCAACTCGAGCCAGTCGGGTTCGGCCAAGTCTGACTTATTAATGACGATGAAGCCGTGGCGAATGCCGAGCAGTCGGGTGATCTGGAAATGCTCTTGAGTCTGGGGCATCCAGCCATCGTCCGCAGCGACGACGAGCATAACGGCATCGATACCTCCGGCGCCGGCAATCATATTTTTCACGAAGCGCTCGTGACCAGGAACGTCGACAAAAGCAATCGTGCTGTTGTCCGGCGTATGGTAGAAGGCGAAGCCGAGGTCAATGGTCATGCCGCGCGCTTGTTCCTCGGGGAGGCGATCCGGGTCGGTGCCGGTGAGGCGTTTGACGATCGAAGATTTGCCGTGATCGATATGGCCGGCTGTGCCGATGACGATCATCGCGCCATCCTTCCTTACGAGCGCATCACTTGTTGCAGCGCCTGCGTAACACCCGTATCGTCGGCAGGGTCAACAGTCCGCAGATCCAGAATCAAGGCATCGTCTTCGATGCGGGCGATGATGGGTACGCTCCCTTCGCGAAGAAGGCGCAGGGCTGTCTCTGCTTTGATGCGCGAGGTCAAGCGAAGTCCGCACGACGGCACGGGAATTTCGGGCAGGGCGCCGCCGCCGACATAACCGGAGAGCGGGACAACGGCTATATCGTCCGGTTTCCCCAGCGATGCGACGATGGCTGTAGCGCGGCGTTCCAGTTCCTCGAAGGGAACAGCCAGGTTCGACCAGAGCCTGACTTCGGTTTCGTGAGTGCCGTCCAGATAGGATGCGAGGAGGCGTTCAAACGCGGCGAGAACAATCTTGTCAACTCGGACCGTGCGGAAGAGCGGGTGTTTCTTAATTCGCAGGACGAGGTCTTTGCGACCGACAATCAGTCCACCCTGAACGCCGCCAAGTAGTTTGTCGCCGGAGAAGCAGGTGAGGTCGGCCCCGGCTCGCACCGATTGTTCAACCGTCGGCTCGTTGTAACCAAGAAGCGGTTGGGTGGAGACAAAAACGCCGCTGCCGAGGTCGTTGAGGACGGGGATGTTGTGCTCCCGGCCGAGGGCGACCAAAACTTTGAGCGAGACATCTTCGGTGAAGCCGGCCTGGACGAAGTTGCTTTTGTGCACTCGCAGGATGAGGGCCACTTTGTCATCGACAGCATCGCGATAATCCTTGAGAGTCGTGATGTTGGTGGTGCCAATCTCACGCAGTCTGGCGCCGGAGGCGCGCAGAATATCGGGTATGCGAAAGCCGCCGCCGATCTGCACGAGTTCTCCTCGCGAAATGATGACATATTTTCCTTTGGCAAGAGCGCACAACGAGATGAAGAGGGCGGCGGCACAGTTATTGACCACGGTACCGGCTTCGGCGTCGGCGAGCTTTGCCAGAAACTCCTCGCAGGCCTCTCCCCGGCTCCCTCGCTGGCCGGACGCCAGATTGAATTCAATATTGCAGTAGCCGGAAACGGCATCGCGGATGCTGTCAAAGAGACTCGTCGTGAGCGGCGAGCGGCCGAGATTGGTGTGCACGACGATGCCGGTGGCGTTGATGACGCGCGTGATCATCGAGCGCTGGGCATCGTCTATCTCACGGCGAATGACGGATTGCAATCGCTCGATCGTGAGCGACTTTCCGGCCTTGATATCGTCCTTCGCCCGATTGACGGTGTCGCGAATTATCCGGGCGACGATCGGCCGGGGCAGGCGGACGTTTTCCGTCAGGGCCGGCGCCTGCAATAATTCCTCGACGGCGGGGAAATCGCGCGGTGATGTTATTTGTTTTTCGGCCATAATGCTGGGTTGTACATGATGTGGGCGATGACCCGCCCAACGTTTTCCAGTGATGGCGCCGAGCAGTTGGCCGGGATATCCATATCGGTGTGCCAATGGGGATAGTCAAAATCGATAATGTCAATGGCAGGCACGCCACCGACGTTGAGCGAAAGGTGATCATCAATCACTTCGTGGCGAACGGAATCGACGAAGGTTGGGATGCCGAGCCGGGCAGCGGTTTCCCAGACCATCTGATTGAGGTGCGGGTTAAAACGCTCGGAGTAAACCTCGCGGTAGATTTCCTGGCGAGCATCGCCGACCATATCGAGGACGATCCCGAAACGATACTGGCCGTGAAGCCCCTTTGATGCGAAGTGTTTTGACCCAAGTAAATAGTAGTCGATGTCACCGCTCTTCCCCCAATCCTCACCGTCGACCAGGACGAAATCGATATTGCTGTGAGGCGGCTGCAGTTTGCAGAGGGTGGCGAGTTCCATGAGCACGGCGCATCCGGAGGCGCCGTCGTTGGCACCCGGAATCGGGCTGTCGCGATGGGCGAGGGCGGCCGACTGTTCGCCGCGCGGGCGACAGTCCCAGTGGGCCACGAGGAGGATGGGAAGGTCGGTGGCGGCGCCGCCACGGAATCGGGCGATCACATTGACCAGAGGGACTTCGGTTTTCGAATACGGATCGGAAAACGTGAAGCTTTGCGAATCGATCGCCAGTCCCTGAGCGGAAAAGTGGTCGTAGAAGTATTGACGGCAATCACGCCAGGCGGCAGTGCCCGGAACGCGGGGGCCGAAGGCAACCTGCTTTTCCAGGTAAGAAAAAGCTTTGGCGCCGTCGAAAGGCGGAGGCTGTACTTCGCTGGTGGCACACCCGTTGACAAGCAGGGTGAGGCACAACAGCGACCAAACTGAACGAAGCATGTTTGAAATTAGCCGTGTCGCGAGGAACGTGTCAACCGAAAAGCGACTTGATCAGAATTTGATTTCAGTCCAAATCTGGAGTTCGCGGACGTGATTTTTCTTGTCGATCTTGTTGTCGTTGGAATCCTGCCAACGAGCGGTGAGGCCGCCGGTAATCTGCTGACTGAAGACGTATGAGATCACCGGAGCGATGGATAAGTCGGACTTATCATTGACCAACGCCCAGGCACCGGCGCCGGTGCGACTGTCGCTCTTGCTGAGGTTGTATCGCACGGCAACATCAATCGACATCGTAGACGTGAAGCGCATTTTGCCGAAGAGAGGAATGGAGATGCCGCCCGGTGCGGAGAAGGAGTATTTGGCAGTGGCGGCAATCGTCTTGTTGGTCGTCCGGGTCTCCGTCTCGAGCCCACCCGTTGAGTAATTGTACTTCTCGTTGACGGTTTTCTGCAGGCTATACGACCCGGACATGGAGAGATTCCGGGCGAGGATGAAATTGAGCCCGAGCAGCGGATTGCGATTGATCGACTCGCTGCGCGTGGAAAAGTAGGCGGTTTCCAAGTTGACATCCTCTTTCACCTGTCGGCTATACCCGGTGCGCGGCGAAAAGACGCGGATGAAGCCGTTAATCTGCTTCCTGAACAGGGGCAGTGAGGTAAACTGCTGGATGCGGATGGCAAGGTCCGGCCAGGAGGTGGATCGTTGTTCCGAGCGGGTACCAACGACGATGAGATCGCGGGTGACGTCGTGACGATATTTGACGTCGGTAATGAATCCGCCGAGGAATTTGAATCCGGAGCCAAGCTCGTAGCCGAAAGACTCGCCGGAGTTGGGCGATCGATTTTCGCCGCCGCGCAGAACGTTTGGGTCATCGCGGAAACCGAGGCGGTACATCATGGACGGGCGTTCGAGCAGGCCGGGGACGGAATTGGTGAACGCGCGGTTGTATTTGTAGGTAAACGGGTTGACCCATCCGGTTGCCCAGCGCATCACTTTGAGCGGCGGATCGTAGAACGGCGGACCGCTTGGTTTCGGTTTCGGTTTTGGCTTTTCCGGTTTAGCCTCAGGCTCACCGGGCTTGGGCGGGGCATCTTTCGCTTTGGCGGCGGGCACCGGAGCCGGCCGCATGCCGGTATTCGAAGAGGATTTGCGATCCCCTCCGAGCAAGCCGAGATGGCGGAACTGGCCGCTGACGGACCAACTGCGCTGCATGTCGGAACGGCGCGTCTTGGTGGAGCGATCCCACACGTCGCTGTAGCTGCCGTTGTAGGACAGCGAGGTGGTAAACCAATTCAGCAGTTTGGGGTCCCAGGTACCTCGGAAGGACTGGCTGAAATTCGTCTCCAGGCCGAGTTTGAAATCCTTGAAACTGAGACTGACGAGATCGGGGTCAGTAAGATCGCGACGGGTCGAGTAACTGAATCCGGTCTGAAGATTCTCGAAGACCTTCTGGGAGAGGTTCATACTGCCGTCAAAATCACGACGCAGAGAGGTGGAAAGGCTCTTGTCCTTGTTTTCCGAAATCGAGATAGTGCGGCTGAAGTTGGCGTTCCAGTGCCATTGGTCGGGATAGAGGCCAAGGGTCGACTTGCTGGTCCGATTGAGGTACGGAATGGACTTCGTCCAGAAGAAGATCGGCAGGCGCGGGAAGCTCTTGATACCCATTTCATAATCGCTCCGAACGCTGATATTCTCGGAGAATGATTTGGGATTAAGGACGGAGGTCCGCCGGCTGCGACTGTAGGAGAACGAGGTTCTCTGTCGGTTAAGCAGCACCGAATAAAGCGGATTGCTGGTCTTTTTACTGAATGAGGCGGAGGTAGAAAGGGTTTGAGAAGTCGACGTTGTCATCTCCGCTGCGCGGATGTCGGCGGCCAGGACGATATCGGTACCGGTTCTGAGGAGCGGTTTCTGTTCGGTTTTGGTGTAGCGATAGTTTATCGGCAGGGCAGCTCCCCAGGACTTGGGGATGAACTTCTCCAACGACGTCGTAAAGCCATAACTCATCGTCGTGTTGCTGGAGCCGCTGCCGAGGTTATTGGACGAGCCGCCGCGAGTTGTCGCCGAAAGACCGCGGAAATACGGATCGGTTGATTCGTAGCTGAAGCTGACTGTCCCGATATCGGCCAGGCGGCTGGAGATATCGACGCGGGCAGCCGTGCCGACGTCCTTGCGTACCTCGGTAACCCGCTGTTCGTCGATCCATACCTCGCCGGTGGTGATCGGCAGGGAGTCTTTGTTGACGATGCCGCAGGCGAAGAACTTGATCTGATTGATATTGGGTGCGCCGCGGACGCGGTACTTGTCGGAGGAGGTGTCGAGTCTGCTGGTGGCCACGCCCGAATCGAGCGCGCGGATCCCGGCGTCCTTGAGCTCGGTGATCTCGTTGAAGTCGATATTGACGTAGTTGCGGGTGTCCCAGCCGGGATGGAGGCGCGTGTGGAATTCGTAGAAGTTTACCGAATCGCGGCCGAGCCGGAAGAACATCATGACCGAGTCGGTGGCCGTGTTGGGTGAGCCGTAGACGTACATTTCCATGCGCCGATAGCCGGAGTACTGTTCCACGGAAATCAGTTCCTTGACCACCATGCCGGTATCACCGGGGTTCAGCGCGGAATAGACCATGGCCAGAGCACGGCGGGGCTCGGTGATATTGGTGGACTTGTCGACATACTGCTCGCCGGGTGGATTGGAATTGCGGAAGGTTTCGTTTTCGTCCTCGCTGATGGACGAGACGTGAAATTCCGACTGCGTCAGATTGAGCCGGTTGGCCGGAGTGACGATGAGCGAATCCTGCCAATTGGTTTGAATAAATCCCCAGTTGGCGATATCGACCCAGACGGTGTCGGTCTCCGTGGAATCCGCCTCGAACCAGACGCGGACGTGACTGATCTCGCTCCAGGACGGTTTCAGACTGGCATCGGAGACGACGGTGGTGTCGATCGACGCGGAATCGCGAACCGGAATCTGGTACGTACGCCAGCCGTTAAAATCGGAATTGGGCACGAGGAAGCGCGAGGTGTCAAGATTGACTTCGAATGAATAATAGGCGTCGATCTGCTGAAGACTGCTGGTAAGGCGTTCTTCGTCAGGGTATCCCTGGACACTGGGATCGCTCCGGTTCCCCTCGGTACCGTTGATCCAGGCGTAGTGGAGGGGGTTGTTGACATCATTCACTCTCGACACGTAATTCGGGTCGCCCAGCAATGAGGCCGGCGCGGGCGGATTCGTGGTCGGCGAACCGTCGTACCACCAATCGTCGCCGCTCGGATCGGGATTTTCGGCAGTTCTTTTCTGACCCAGTTGGTCTGTCTCCAGGGAGTCGGGCAGACCATCAAGGCCGACATCTTCTTCGGCGGTGGCGGCACCATTGAAGTCTTTGTCCTCGGTATCGGCTTTGTCGTTGTCGTTGATATCCTCGTTGATGCGGCCGAAATCAAAGTGAAGTCTGCCCTTGGCGCCCTTGGGGGTGTTGAGTCGGACCTCAAACAGGCGGACGCGCTTTTCGTCAACCCGGTTGCCAAAATATTGCATTACACCAGCCCACGATTTGGTAGAGGTGGTGACGGTTCCGCCGGTACTGTCGAGGGAGATTTTCGTCGGGCGGGGTACGAAGATCATGCGCAGGTAGGCAATGTTTCCTTCGCCGACTTTCTTTTCACTTCGATACACGTCCTGCCAGGCGATTTGCGGCGGGTTATGCCAGAGCAGAGCACCGCGCTGATAGGGTTTGCCGGACGCCTTGAGCTGGCGCGGGATCGACGACATAGTCCAGCGGGTGCGGGAATTACCGAGACTCATATTTTCGACGGTGGATTCGAAATCGTCGACAAAGGCGCGGCCGTCGATATTGGGATTGGGGTGCGACTGGGCAATTTCAGCCGCCACGGTGATCGAGGAGGGGGTTTCCGTGCTGATGAGCGGCAGGGCGTTGAGTGCTTTAGTGATGAAATTCGGATAGAGGTTGAAGCTCATGTCGAAATCGAGCACGGTGGCGGTGGCCGTTTCCTGGCCGACGCGCGGTTTGCGCTCCTGTGCCTTGTCGGACTTGTAGAGGATCGTACTGCCAAACCGGAGATTCTTGGACCATTCGTATTCGGCACGCATGCCGAGCAGGGTTTTCTTCTGCAGGCTGAGGAAGGGAGCATATTCGAATTCGACGTTGATATCGGCGTTCGGATCGAGGGCGGCATCGGTCAGCATGGTTACCTGGCCGAGGTCGTAGCTGATACGGTAATCGGTGTCCTTCGTGAGCAGGGTACCGTTGAGCGTGACTCTTTCCGATCCCTCGATGATGTTTGTCCGGTTGAGGCGAATGATGGAGCTTCGGGAGCTGCTGGAATAGCGTACGTAGTACTTACTGGCGCCGCTTCTGGCCGTTGATGAGGAGCCATTGTAGATCAGCGGAACCTTTTCGGTCAATGCGGGCGTCGTGTTCCCGCCGGCAAGTGCAAAGGTCGTGTCAGAAGCAAAGGGCAGGCGGTTGGGAAAGATAATGAGCCCCCAATCGGGCCGATAGACCTGGTCCAGTTCATCGACAATCCGGTCGGGGATGCGAAGATCGGAGCGATTGTATTGATCGAGGCCGAAAATCTCGAGGTAATTCCGCTGGGTGTCTCCCTCGGTTTGATAGTTGACACTGTTGGTCGTGCCCTCGCTGCCCGCCAGACCCCTGTAGACGTCAATATTCAGGTCCTCGACGCGGGCATCCTTGGGGATAGAATAGAGGTTGCGCCACATGAGCCACCAAGACGGCGACGTGGGGATGGGATTGATAGCGCGCAGTTGTTTGAGCTTCTTGGGTACGGCATCGGAGGCACCATTGGGATTCAGGTCGCCGACGGTGTCATAGGTTCTGGCATATGACAGTGTTGTGGAATCCCACTTTCGGACGACGTACCATGCGCCAAGAGCATAGGTACGAGCGGAGCGGAAGTAGACGGCGTGAATACCGCGGCTGGTGTCCTGATAGATGTCGTACGCGTCCTGAGGAACAAGGCGAAACCGACCTTCATCCTTGTAGGTGTTGAAAAGCGATTCGTTGTTGGGGTCGATAGACGTTCGGCAATAGGGGTTCGCGACGCTGTCCTGGGTGTCTTTTTCGTAGACGATCAACTTCACGACCGAGTCCTTGCGATTGAAATCGGCCAAAGCTCCGCCGCCCAGCGAATCGGCCGGGTAGCCGAGGTCGAAAATGCGTCCGTCGACGTAGTTGTAATCGCGGATGATATTGGCATTTTCTTCGCCCGCAGCGTTGATGGTTGCCCGCTCCGAGGAGCCTTTCTCCTGAGAGGCGATAGCGGTCAGTTTTAGATTGCCGACCTGTGCCTCGGCCCGCAGGCCGAACAGTCCCTGGATGCGGCTGGAGTAGCCAACAAAGCGAGCGCCGGAGAGCGACAGCGTCGTATTGCCGGCCTCGATGGTCTTGAGGACGTCGTCGTCATCCCCCTTGTAGCGGATCTGAATCCGGTTGGCCAGCGGGATATCGGTCTGACTATCCTGAGCGACCTTGACGGAGATCTTGGAGCCGATAGTGCCGGTAATTTCGAAACGGGAGGTTTGCTCCATATTCAGGGTCGGGAATTTGTTTTGGCGGAGCAGATCGGAATTGGCGGCGTCGCTCCACTGCGATCGTCCGGAGAAAGAGATACGGCGGTAGCCGCTCACTTTAAGATTGCCGCCTCCCTCGCCAAAGATGCGGTCGAGCCGTTTGGGTAGCCCGATACCGATCTGGAGGCCGGACTTTCTTTTCTCGCGCTGGGCGGCGATGAGTGATTTGGACATGATATCGCCCCGGCGTTCGCGCTCGTAGGCGGTGAGGCGAAAGTTCATGAACTGGTCGGCATCGACGGCGATCGGGACCAGATACTTGTTGGGCGAGTAGGCGACGCGGAAGCCGAATTCGCTGCGATCGAAACTGGTGCTGTACAACTCCGGCTGATATTTGAGGATATTAGAGAGTCGCGGATAAGACTGGGGAGACATGGCCGCGGAGAAGCGATCATTGGGAGCATCAAAGAAGGAGACGACCGCAGGCGGGTCAGTCAAGCGAGCCTGGAAGCCTATGCCGGCGGAATAACATACGCCAACAGGCCACACCCAGAGCAGGGCCAGCATGCTGATGACGCGTAAAGTTAGAAAGCGAATGTTCACGAAGCCTACGCTGTCGAATCCTGTTTAATCTTTAGCTACGAATCGATAGGGATCCTCCTTCTTAGAATCGACCAAGTTGCTGTACTTCTTCTTCGAGAACTATGCCGAATTTATCAAATACCTTCTGTTTCATCAAGTCGGCAAGGCGGCGAATATCGGCCGAGGTAGCGTTTCCGGTATTGACGATGATATTGGCGTGGCGTTCAAAGACCCTTGCCCCGCCGATCTGGAGCTGTTTAGCACCGATCTCCTCGAGCAGTCGCCCGGCGGGGAGCTTGCCGTATTTCTCCTTCGGATCGAGGATATTCTTGAAGAAGCAACCGGCGGTATTGCGGGTAGGGTGCTTTTCCTCGCGTTGGGCAAGGATGTCCTGGACCCGTTGGGCAATCTCCTCCCGCTTTCCAGGCTTGAGGCGAAGCTTAATGGACACAACCACTTCGTGCGTTTTCTTCAAGTAAGAATCGCGGTAGGCAAAGCGGCAGTATTCCGCCGGAACGACCTTGATGATGCCGTCGTGGGTGACGATTATAGCTTCCGTCAGGACCTGACCGATTTCACCGCCAAAAGCGCCGGCGTTGCCGTACACTGCTCCTCCCACCGTTCCCCAAATGCCGGCGGCGAATTCCATCCCCGCCAGGGAGTTCTCCGTGGAGAAATTTACCAGGGCCATCAGGTCCTCGCCGGCACCGCAGTCGATTGTGCTGTCGGGCAGGACTTTCATTCCGTGAACTTCGACCTTAATGATCAAACCGTCGTAACCGGAGTCTGCGACCAGCAAATTCGACCCACCACCGATGAGAAAGAAGGGTATATCCAGGCGTTTGGCTCCCGCAATGGCGCGGGCTATTTCGTCGGCAGAACTGCAGGAAATGAAATAGCGGGCCCGGCCGCCGGTGCCAAAACTGGTCAGCGATGCAAGCTCCCGCGAGAATTCAAGGTCAGGTCCAAAGACCGTCAGGAGGGTAGACATCGGGATGAGTTGAGCAGTGGTCTGTTCCGTCATTTGTACTTCAAGAATATAGGCCTAAGTCGATTAAAATCAAGACATTTTACGTCTACCGTCGCGTTCCCCTGAGGGGTAATTTCGCCCAATGATTATACCTTGAGGGGGCACGGACAGACGACGATAGCCTCAGCTATTGTATCGGAAGGAATGAGCCGGAAATTGATCCTAGTTCTCGGCCCCGGTCGGTTTGCTGTCGGCAGAGGGATCGCCCTTTTTCAATTCGTCGACATAATTCAGGCGAAGTTCGTAAAGCAGGTGATCGAGCATCCGCTTTTCCTCATCGGAGACATTGCCGACGGTTTTGCGCTGGAGCATTTCGAGCATGTCGATGCTTTGCTTCGAAGCGGTCAAATCGCGTTCGATCTGACCTGACGCCGGAGAGGCATATTTACCCATGTACATCATGGCGGCGCCATGCAGAGAGAGGACCATTTGATAGAAGAGGGTGTCGACAGTTTCTTTTTCGGCCACGGTGATCTCCTTTACTGAAAACAACTCAGCCGCCGCCGAGGTTGACGTCGCGGCGATCGGCGGATTGCTCCAAGTAGGTATACAATACCTGATAGCTCTGGTCAAGATGCCCGTGTTCGGCGAAGAGTTTGTCGGTGACGGTTCGAGCGCCTTCGAGGAGGTCCTTATCGGTTCTGAAATTGGCCGCTCGCAGATCAGGCAGGCCTGACTGCCGGAGACCGAAAATCTCCCCGGGACCGCGAAGCATCAGGTCAGCCTCGGCGATCTGGAATCCGTCGCCGCATTCGGTGAGCATTTGCAGACGCTCTTTGGCGATATCGGAGACCGGTTCGTAGGCAAGGGCAATGACCGTGGACTGCTTCTCCCCTCTTCCGACCCGACCACGAAGCTGGTGAAGCTGGGCGAGACCGAATCGTTCGGCATGTTCCACCAGCATGATCGTGGCGTTGGGGTTGTCAATGCCGACCTCGATGACAGTGGTCGACAAGAGCACGTCGAGATCACCGTTGCGGAAAGCGAGCAGAATCTGATCGCGATCCTTCGCTTTGATGCGCCCATGCACGAGGCCGACGCGGATATCTTTGAACGGGCCGGCGGTCAGTTCGGCGTAGGCGTCCTCCACATTCTTCAGCTCAGACTGTTCCGATTTCTCGATCAGCGGATAGATGATGTACGCCTGGGCGCCCTTTTTGACTTCGTCGCGAATGTACTGATAGACTCTGGCGATGGCGTCTTCCCCGCGCCAGACGGTGCGGATCGGTTTGCGTCCGGGGGGGAGTTTCTCGATGGCGGAGATATCAAGATCGCCGTAGAGAGTAAGGGCGAGCGTGCGCGGAATGGGTGTGGCAGTCATGACAAGGAGATCGGGGCTCTCCCCCTTGGCAAAGAGGCGGCCACGTTGTTCGACGCCGAAGCGGTGCTGTTCGTCGATAATGATGAGGCCGAGTTTGGCGAAGGTGACATAATCGTAAATCAGGGCGTGGGTGCCGAAGAGGATTTGCGTGTCGCCGTCGCCGGCGGCCTTGGCGATCGCTTTCTTTTGGGCCCCCTTGACCGTGGAAGTAAGCAACGCCGAGGAGATCCCGACGGCGGCAAGCGGTTCGGCCCAATTGCGGTAATGCTGTTCGGCGAGGATTTCCGTTGGGGCCATAAAGGCGCATTGCAAATTGTTTTCAGCGGCATAGGCGGCGGCGAGGACGGCAACGACCGTCTTACCACAGCCGACATCGCCGTGCAGAAGACGGGACATGGGGCGCGGCTTCTGGAGGTCGGCCACGATTTCGCGGACGACCTTCTTCTGTTCATCAGTGAGCGTGAAGGGCAGGTTGTGCTTGAGGGCCGTGAGCTTTTCGCCCGGCGCCTTGTAGCTGTGCTTTTTGACTGTGCCGGCCTTGCGCCCTTTGTTGCGGTGGACATAGAACTGGAGGTTCAGCAATTCATCGAAGGCAATACGACGGCGGCACTGTTCGATCTGTTCTCGCGATTCCGGGTAGTGGATATGCACGATCGATTCGTGCATAGGATTGAGAGCGTAGCGCGATAGTTCGTTCGCCGGGAGTGGTTCCTCGAATTGCTCGTTGAGATTCTCAACGGCGACAGTGGTGAGGCGGCGCATCCATTTGCTGTTGAGCCCGATCTTGATGAGGTCGGCGGTTTGCGGATAGACCGGGATGATCCGCCCGGCGTGTATCATCTTGTCGGAGTTGTCCTCGAGTCGTTCGAGATCGGGGTGGATCATCTGCAGGCTGTTGAAGAAGGTGACCGTGCCGGTGGCGGCAAAAATCTGTCCCTTCTTGAACATCTTTTCATAAAAGCGAAGGCCGGCGAACCAAGTGAGCGTCAGGGCGCCGGAATCGTCCTGAAGAATGACCTCATACCAGCGGCGTTTCCCGAAGAGCATGCCGTGGGCCATGACTGTGCCGATTATGGTAGCGGTCGTGTTGACGCGCAGGCGGTTGATCGGGACGACGTTGGTGCGGTCCAAGTATGAGCGGGGAAAATAGCCGAGCAGGTCACGAACGGTGAGCAAGCCGTGTTCGCCCAGGACGGCGGCCTTTTTGGGGCCGACGCCGGGGAGAAATTGTACCGGTGTTGATAGACGTAGCTCGGGCACGAGTTAAGGTTGAGGAATCTGAGGCCCGGAGTCAATCAGATATTTTGGGCAAGTCGACTGATCACGCATCCTGCACGGTATTGGGGAACCGCTCGACGGCGTAGCGGCTGATATCCACGCGGGTGATCCGGTCGACGACGCGTCCGAGGAAGCGGGTCGCCACCTGCGAGAACTTCTCCGGAACGTCGGAGACGAAAAACTTGTGATCGGCCTGGAATTTCGGCTTACCGGCCGGCTGTTCAGCAATAAGACCGGCGGCAGTCATGGCGCGCTTGGCGGCGCGAGCGGTTTCCTCGCCGCTGTCAATGAGTGTCACCTTCTCCCCCATCACATCGGCAATCACCTGTTTCAATAAGGGATAATGGGTGCAGCCGAGGATGAGGGTATCAACATCGACATCGTGCATGGTTTGCAGATAGTCCTTCGCGATCAGGTAGGTGGCTTCCTTGTCGATGTACCCTTCCTCGGCCAGCGGGACAAAGAGCGGGCAGGCGAGCGAGAAGACCTTGATATCGGGGTTGAGGTCGTGGATGGTGCGGGCGTAGGTGTTGGAATTGATCGTGGCGTGGGTGCCGATGACGCCGATGCGGCCGGATTTGGTTCGTTCGACGGCAGCCTGGGCGCCGGGACGAATAACGCCGATGATGGGAAGCGGGTAGTTCGGGCCTACCTCGTCGAGCGCGACTGCCGACACGGTATTGCAGGCGCAGATGATGTACTTCACCTTATGTTCCTGCAGAAAGGCGATATCCTGAATGGTGAAACGGGTGATGATTTCGCGGGAGCGCCCGCCGTAGGGATACCGGCCGACGTCGCCGAAATAGATGACGTTCTCGTGGGGAAGGATGGTAAATATCTCACGGGCGACAGTCAATCCGCCGACGCCGGAATCAAAGATGCCGATTGGTGCATCCATCGGAGTTCCTTACGCTGTTTGGGCCATTGTCACTGGCTCTCGAATTTGTCTTTGAACTGCAGGATGGCCTTGGTGATGGCAGCCGCCACCTGCGCTTGATAAGTTTTATCCCGAAGAAGTTTCTCTTCCTGTGGGTTGGAAATGAAAGCTGTTTCGACGAGCACAGAAGGGGTAAAGACTTTGTTGAGCACGACGAAGCCGGCCTGATCGACGCCGCGAGCGGGGGTATCTAGCGCGCGGCGCAGTTCCTTATCGATCATCAGAGCGAAGTCATGGGACTCGGCCTGAAATTCGGTCATGATCATTTCATTGAGGATACTCACGACGGCGTCAGGCGAGCCGGCGTCCTGTTCCGACTCAGCGGCCGCCTCGCGGAGGTAGTAGCTGTTTTCCAGTTGTTCGACGGCGCGGGCAGAGTCGTTTTTTGCCGGGGCCAGGAAAAAGACATTCCACCCTTTGACGGATTTTTTCGGATTGGCGTTGGCATGAATCGACACAAACAGGTCGGCCTTTGCGCGGTTGGCGATTTCCGCGCGTTCCGGGAGTGGAATGTACTTGTCGTTGTCGCGGGTCATGATGACCTCGAGACCGTCCTGTTTCTTGAGCTGACGGGTCAGTTCCTTGGCGATGGCAAGGACGACATCCTTTTCCCTCGCGCCGTTGGGGCCGATGGCGCCGTAGTCGACACCGCCGTGACCGGCGTCGACCACAATGACGTCGATCTTATTATCCGGTCCGATTCCGGGGCGCGGCTTGCCGATGGTGGCGGCGGCGGTGGCGGAATCGATGCGAAATTTAGTGTCGGCGATGGAGATCTGGATTCGGGGAGGATCGTTGACGAACTTGTGTGTCCAGTTCTTGACGTCGGTGCGCAAGCGAACGGAAATCTGACCGGTAGCGCCTTCCTGGTAGGTTTTTAGATCGTACATGAGGCGATCGTCTTTGCGAGACAGGATCCGGTCCTGATCGAGCTTGCCGTTGCGGATGGAGATATTCAGCCAATTGCCGGTAGTGATGAAGGCGTCGTAGGAGAGTTCATCCGAGAGCGCGATCTGAATGAGCAGACCGTTGGCTCGAGGCGAGAAGGTGATGTCCTTGACCGAGGCACTTCTATCCGAAGTGCTCGAGCCGCGGGAATCGTTACGGCCGGGCCGCGTGCGGGCAGTCCAGGCGGCCAGTTTGGGTGTAGCCTGCTGCATGAAGGGAAGAAACGTTTCGGCCGGGACAAAAAGCTGACCCTCACGCATGACGGCCGGATAGACCATGTTGTAAAGCGAGTCGCGAAAACGGAAGTAGGGTGAATTAATCACCAGAGTGAAGGCGAGTCCAGGATCGGCAAAAGTGACTTCCTGGCCGACGACGCCCCAGTCAAGGCGGCTATCCAAGCGGTCGGCCAACTCGGAAAGCGACAGGTATTGGGTGTTGTTGCTGTCGAATGAGCTGATCTCTTCGTTCGAACCGGCGATGGGAATGGACATTGTCTCGCCGTAGACTGAGCACAGACTCAGGATCAGCGTAAGGGCTAGCAGAAAGAGGCAGATTCTATATGAACGGATCATCGTCATTTACCCTCGTTTGGCCTCGCGGCGAATGGCGCGACTGATAGTGCGTTTCGCTTCTTCTTTCGCAATCGCCTGGCGTTTGTCGAACTTTCTACGGCCGATGCCGAGTCCCAGTTCAATTTTGGCGCGCCGTCCTTTGAAGTAGACGGCGAGCGGGACCATGGTCATCCCTTGCTGCTCGATCTTAGCCTCGAGTTTGCGAATTTCACGCCTATGCATAAGTAGGCGGCGGTCCCGTGTCGGGTCAAGCTGTTCCATCGCCATCTTATACGGGGTAATATGCAGATGTTTGAGAATAACCTGCCCGGCGTCAATGGTCGCGTAAGCATCCGAGAGATTTATCTTCCCCTCTCGCAACGACTTGACCTCACTTCCGCGAAGCTCAATACCGGCCTCAAAGGTGTCAACGATTTCGTAATCGTGACGCGCCTTTCGATTGCGGGCGATGTAATGAAGCTCTTCCTTTTTGGGCTCGGTCATGGTGCGGAGGATATTCCATTTGGGCGAAGGTGCAACGATAAAACGGTGGGAGCCGGGTGACAGTTTCGCGGACGGCAAGACTAAACAGTATCCAAGTGTGCCGATAGACTGACTACAAGGGGATATAGCCCGCATCGAGCTAAGAAATCAAACATGATCAACAAGACCCAGGAAACGTTGCTGTGCAAAATCACAGAAGTCAGCCAAGCGGATTCTAGTGGTGGACGATGAACCGTCAGTGACGTCACTCATATCGGCGCTTCTCACGAAACGGGGGTATGAAGTCGCGGTCGCTCATACCGGTCAGAAGCCCTCAGCCTGGCCGAGTCGATGCTGCCGAATCTCGTGCTCATGGACATCACGATGCCGGATGGTGACGGGTACGATACTACGCAGCGGCTGAAACAGATACCGCAGTTGAAGCATGTCCCGGTCATATTTTTGACTGGCCGAAGCCCACAGGAAGACGGGGGGCGATCGTTCCATGCCGGAGGACTGACCTACGTCAAGAAGCCGTTCGGAGCCAAGCAGTTGCAGGACTTGGTGGACCTGGCCCTGCAGTCCGTATGATCGAGGCAGAAGTCCGAGTTAAGAAAGTCTCTACCGCTACCGATATAGTAACTATAAGAGTCATGGGCTGATAACGAGCCAGGAAAACCGACGTGTCATATAAGATCAAAGTACAAACAGCCAGAGTTCTGGTCGTCGATGACGAACCGGAAATCACTGATATCGTTCAGACCTTCTTAACCGAGTCGGGCTACAAGGTTGAGGTCGAGAACAATCCCAAAAACGCCATACCGAAAGCCAAAGGTTTCAAGCCGGACGTAGTCCTGCTTGATATCATGATGCCAGGCGTCGACGGGTACAGTGTCTGCCAGGAGTTGAAGCAGGATCCGGCGTTGGCTCATGTACCGGTCATTTTCCTGACCGGAAAGGACCGTAATGATGACATGGGGCGTTCGTTCAAGTCGGGCGGCGACATGTTTATCAAGAAGCCGTTTTCGTGCGAACGGTTGCTGGAGATCGTCAATATCGTGATCATGTCGACGTATCGCGCATGATCTGAAGATTCCTTTCGATAGAGAAGCGCCGCCGGTTACACACAACCGGCGGCGCTTTTCGTTGCTCTTTGAGCCGAGTCTACTTCCGTGACTCGATGATCGCTTCTTCACGTTTCGATGCCGTCTGTGCGACTCTGATCGAAATGGTCTCGGACACGTCGCTTCCGCAGCGGTTATATACGGTCATGAAACAGGGCCAGACGCCTTGTCCCAACGAATAAGGATTGGTCGGCTCCCAACCCTTGACGCGCGCGCCGCCCAGGTTCCAGACAACCGAGTCAATACCTCGCGAGGAATCGGTCGTATTGGTGAAGGTCACCAGCAACGGCGCAATGGCGGAGACGGAATCAGAAACGGTAAATGTTGCGGTGGGCAGCGTGTCGACCAAAGCCGTGTCGACACGATAGGCGGTGTCGGCGCCACACTCATTCCATATGATGAGGCTGAGATCAAGCGGTTGTTTGCCCAAGGTCGTGAGCGGCACAGTGACTGTCCTTTCCCTGCTGGTCAACGTACCGTTAATATTCCACAGAACGCTGTCGACCAGGCCGACGGTTGAATCCACTAACACGAGATCGAACGTCGGTTTACAACCGGCGAGATTCGGAATGCCAATTTGGGCAACGGGCACGCCGCCGGACAAGACTTTGCCGGGGCGAGTGAAGGCGCTCGTGCCGCCGGGACCGTAGATGGTCAGTTTCACGGTGAAGACGCCGGCGGTATCATAGAGGTGTGTCGGCATCGCCACGCTATCGGTGGTATTATCGCCGAAGTCCCACTTCAGAGAGTCGTACTTGCCGCGGGAGGTGTTCTGAAATGTCACGGTCAGCGGGGCGCAACCGGTCGTATCAGTCGTGGCAACGTAGCGGGCCTGAGGCGGAATGGAATCGATGCGAATCACAGATTCGTGTAACAATTTCGATACAAACCGGGGATTGTGCAAACCGCGGGTTCCATCCATCCGGACGAGCAGATAATTATAGAGCAATTGCGCCGTTCGGCTCGAAATTGTGGAATCAATATTGATCTTCGTGCCGCTTCCGTCGGTAGAATCAAGAGCGCCGAATACTTCCAACTCGTAGCGCAGGGTATCGAGGTAATTCTGAATAACGGAAGCGGAGTCGAAATTGTAGAAGTCCGTGACGGGATGGCTTGAGTGGCAGGTTCCCACATTGCAGTTGGCCAGATAGGGCGTGGTATCCTGCGGCGGATCGTACTGGAGACGGAAAGTATGTTCACCAAAATCGTTACCCTGACCGGTACCAAAGTGGCACTTGATGCATCCGTCCTTCATGACCGAGGCGGTATGAGCGCCGGAGTCGAGGGCCATGCCAAACTGATATCCGCCCTTGGCGGAATAGATGTCGGCCTGCGGGGAGACATGCGGACCCCAGGCGGGCGTAAGGACGATGTCCGAGGTTCCGGTGGGCGGCGGGTTCATCGCCTGATGGCAGACGGCGCAAAGGGTGGAATGGCCGTAACCGTACGGGTGAAGATTGCGCATAATGAGCGGGTCAAACTGACCGCGCAGCGAGTCGAGATCCCAGCTGCCGTACTTGCCGGTATGGGGCAAATGGCAGGTGTAGCAGTTAATCACCGAGGGCTGGGCGTTGAGCGGCGAGCGGTCGTATTCGATGGAATCGACGAATCCGTTGCCGGAATGGCACACCGGCCCGCAGGAGGCGGTGAAGAATGTCGAATCGTCGATCCTCACCGCGGCTTCGATATACCGGGCGGATGCGTGCGCCGAATTGGCCCACTGCATTTTGGGCACGATGATCAGGGAATCATTGGCATCGGTGTGACACTTGACGCAAGCGGCACCGAGGGTGGAATCGACGACGATAATATTGTTTACTTCGGTCACGAGTTTGTCGCATCCGGGCAGGAGAACAGCAAACGAGACTAGACCGACGATAGCCGCAAGAATGAGCATTCGTGGCAACATGAGATCAATCCATATTAGAAGTACGGGCAAATGTTATAACCATAATAGTTGGCAGTGGAAGATGAAGTCAATCCCTTATTTGACGGAGAGGAGGCGGAACGCAGCGGGCAGAAGCGAGCCGGTCTATTTGCCTTGCCAGAGATGGCCGATTTGCTTATGTTGGGGCGCCATGCAAGCAAGTAACGACGGGGCATCTGATCAGACGTGCTCTTTCCTCATACAATTCACGTCAGGATGAAGCTCTTCAGCATATGATCAGCGAACACTCACCTATCGAGGAGTTCTGGTGATTTCCAAACTAATTCCGCTGTTAATTGGATGTGGGGTCATTCTCGCATCGTCGGTATCCGCCGGCCCGGCTGTAACCTGGGAACTGCAGACACCGTCTGATTCCGGGTATCTCACCAATTCGGCCATTGACGGGCTGAACTTTGCCGACCGTATCTGGCTGGCGACCGGCAAGGGATTGAATGTTTCGGCTGATGCCGGCATTTCGTGGGCGAGGATGAATATCGCCACCGGCTTGATCAGCGAGAACATATCCGCATTGTATGCCCAGGAAGGTCGGATGTGGATAGGCAGCAGCCATATGGGGGTCATATCCGGTCAGAATTTCACGCTGTCGGACGGCGTGTCGTATTCGGATGATACCGGCAAGACCTGGACGCAGGTGAATTTCGGGAGCAGTGGTCTTAACATTCCATACGTTTGGGGTGGGGATCGCGTGGTGTATGACGTCACCGGGTTGGTCGACACGACCAGCGAGGGACGTATCAATCACTGGCTCTGGTTTGGATCGTTTGCCGGCGGGCTGCTGGCGTCACAGGATAACGGAGATTCGTGGCGCCGAGTTTATGCCTCGATTGACGATTCAATACAATATAATACCACGACCGAGGCGCCTTCGTATCGCAACTTGCTGTTTTCCTGCGCGGCGGACAAGTCACACCCGGATTCGGTTTTCCTCTGGGCCGGCACGGCGGGCGGCGTCTTTCAGTATGTTCACGTACCGAAGCGAGAGAAATTCGGCGTGAAAAGTCCGGCGGCGCTTGATTTTTGCGATACCTGCACGGTTGCCGGAGGGACTCCCCTGTTTATCGGCGGTCATAAGGCTTTCAGCCGCGGTCGCACGGTGGGCGGACCGTTCATATCGCGATTTGATTATGATGGTCTGCCGGGGACGACGATTACGGCGGTGGCAAGCGCGTTCGGCAAGGTATTTGTGGGAACAGCCGACGATAATGGAGCATCGACCGGATTGGCGGTGTCTACCGATATCGGCGATAGCTTCGTTGCCTCTTCCCTACCGCACATCAACGATTCGACGCACAATATCAGTGACATACTTCGCATGGGTGACCGCCTCTATCTGGCTGAGGAAGCGTCCGGGCTGATGGTATCCTCTGATTCCGGAGCGAACTGGTCGCGCCTGCTGATTGATTCCAGCAATGCGGGGCTGGCCATCAACAAAGTAAACGCGGTAAACAGATATGAAGACTTTCTCGCGGTTGGAACTGACACCGGCGTTTCTTTCCTGAGGTTACGCGCTGACGGAAGCATCATCGATCGAACGAATTTCCCGTTTGGCGAAGGCGACAGTTCGGCGTCACGAGTGATCAGAATTCGACCGCAGGTGATGACCGATTCACTGGGTGGTTTGGATTCAGTCGCCTTCTGGACGGCGCATCGACCGTTGACCGGACCGGGTACGCCGATGGTCGGCCGTTTGAAGGCCAATATTGATACCACGATTGCAGACACGACAACGCCGCCGGATGGTCTTCCGGACACGGTCGTCACGCTGACCGGTACTTGGCAGAAGCTGCAAGTAGGGGCGATAACATTTGACGTGAATTTTGTCGGTGACACGGCGTTTGCGGTCGGCAGCGAGGGACTTCGCTACTCGACGAACGGCCGGAATCCGTCGGTCATCTTCTCCCTCTACGACAGTCTGGACGCCGGCGTGTCAATGGATGGGGATACGATTCGGGTGATGGAAGTACGCGGCGATACGGTGGTGGTCGGGAGTGACAACGCGCTGGCGATTTCGCCGAACGGGGCGCAATCGTTCCGCATGTTTGTGCCGAGTTTCGATACGCTGAAGGCGGATGTAGTCGTGAACTTCACGGCGCTCAATACGGCTGATTTTGAAAACGAGGAGTACGGCCTTACCGGTGACTTCATGCCGGCGCTGGCGGTGCAGCCGATGTCGAGCGGTCCGGCGCGCGTGTGGGCATCAGGGCGACCGGTCTCGTTCGGCACCAACGGTATCTCGGTGGGGCGGTACGTGACCGATTCACTCGGAAACGAGCGGATGAAGTGGAAAGAGATGTACCGGGGCGATTACGCCTGGAACTTCGCCTTTAAGGATTCGCTGGTGTTTGCGGCGGCCAATGTCGGATTGCTCAGACACAAGATGCCGGAGCCGTATTCAATCGCCGGAGACACGCTGCAGGAGTGGGATACGGTGGCACTGGTCAACGGCGATGGTGTATCGCTGGTCAATCCGGGGTCGGCGGTCTACGCCGTTGAAGTGGTGGACAGTTTCCTGTGGGTTGGGACCGACGACGGAACGGTGCGGCTGAACCTGGGCGCTTTGACCGGGCAGTTGTATACGGTCGTCGATTCGACGACGCCGAAAGATCAGGTGTATGCCTTCCCGGTCCCCTTCTCGCCGCAGGAGGGACAGGTACTTGATTTCCATTTTGTGGTGCCGAGCGACGGAAATGTCACGCTGGAGATTTATGATTTTGCGATGAATCTGGTAGCGCGACCGATCGACAATGTTTTCTACGCGGCAGGCATATATCCCAACAATGACGGCCAGGGTCGCACCTGGGATGGGAAAAACGGAAAAGGTGATGTGGCCGCCGTGGGAGTATACTACTTCAGGGTCACAATGGCATCCGGCGAGGAACGCTGGGGCAAGCTGGTGGTCATACCGTAAGGGGAATCAACGATGAGAACGATCATAGTTTTGACATTTTGTCTGCTCCTTTCGACCGCCGGTTTTGCTGCCGATGGTGACGGCGGATATGCCGGCGCCTGGTTCGACGTACCGTTGGGCGCCCGTCCGACGGCCATGGGCGGCGCCTATACGGCGATATCCAACGACGGGGCGGCTAGTCTGTATAATCCGGCCGGTCTGGCCAACATTGATCGAGTGCTGATGTCGACGTCATATCGGGCAATGAAGCTGGATCGACGGCTGGGGTACGCCATGGTCGTGTCGCCGATACGAAACGAAGCGGTGCTCGGGTTCAATTGGATCTATTCGGCGAGCGGTGAGGTTGAGGCGCGCGACGGCGATGGGATAATCCTGGCGGATCAGGCGATGGCCATGCACAACCACAAGTTTTCGGCGATTTTTGCCAAGCGATTCGAGAGCTATTTCGCGGCCGGGGTTAACCTGAATTATGTCTATTCTCGTCTTCCGAAGATGAGCGCGGCAGGAGTAGGCTTCGATATCGGCGGTATGCTATATCTGTCCCAGCTCATCGATCGGGAGAAGCGGGATCAGATGCCCATTCAGGATATTCAGGTCGGGCTGACGATCAAGCATATCAACGAAAAGTACAAATGGAACAGTGACAACTACCTGATGGCGTATACGACCGAGACGAGCGGATTTCAGCAAGAAGACAAAGTCCCGGTGGAAATCGCACTGGGGACATCGGCGAGGTTCGTCAATCGGAAGCTGCTGGTAGATCTTGATGCGTCCAAGAATGAAAAACAGGGTCTGATCTTTCGGGCGGGTGGTGAATTTTTTGTCAGTCCGCAGTTTGCTCTGAGGGCCGGGTACGGCGATGATCGGCTGGCGGCCGGAACAGGTTACATATTCAATTTTGCGCGGCACACGCTGGCCATCGACTACGCCTTCTCGACTGACAAGGCGGACGAAGGATCGGAGCATATCATATCGCTGGACTTTCTATTTTGAGGCAAGCCATGAATCGAATTATGACACTTGGGATCTTACTGGTTCTGGCGGTGGGCAGAGTGGCGGCACTTGATGGGCTCGCCTTGATGAAAGTCGACGTCGGCGCACGACCGTCAGGCATGGGCGCGGCGTTTGTGGCGATTGCAGATGATCCGCACTCACCGTCGTACAATCCGGCGGCGGCCGTCGGCAATAGTCAATTCGGCGCATCGTTTGGTCACAACGCCTATTGGAATAATGTCCGTCTGGAGACGGGATACATGGCTACACCGCTGAGCGGCAAGACCTATATACACGCCGGGATTCGCTATGCGACGGTGGATGATATCGAAGCGCGCACGATTCCGTCGAGTGATCCGGTCACCCTATTCAGCGCGGCGGATATGTCTTTCAAGGTGGGGGTGGCGTATCAGCTGACCAACAAGGTGGCGGCCGGGATCGGCGTGGGGTGGTTTATTGAGAAGATCGATGAATGGCGCGGGTCGGCGTTTAATGTCGATCTGGGCGTGCTGGCGCAGGTTCGACCGGACCTGACGGTGGGAGCATCGGTGACGAATATCGGCTCATCGTTCATCCTGGAATCAGGGGGGCGACCCGGTTCGCGGGATATTACTCTGCCAGTGACCTACCGAGCGGGCGGCGCGTATCGCTTTGATCGCTATCTGGCGGCCCTTGACCTGGTGTATGTTGACGAGAAGATACATGCGCATCTGGGAGCCGAGGCGAAATTGCACGAGAGCCTGTCGGTGCGCGCGGGCTACATGGCAAATTACGACACGAAGAGCATCACGGCCGGAGCAACGTTTCGGTGGCATAATTTTGCCGCCGACTATGCGTTTGTGCCGTATTCGAATGATCTGGGTTCGTCAAATCTGATCAATTTGACGGTTCGTTTATAGCTGGAGACAAGAGGAGAGAGGACATGGCCAAGTATAAGATCGCCTGGCTGCCGGGCGACGGCGTTGGCAACGATGTAATGGAAGCGGCGAAGATCGTCCTCGACAGGATGAAACTCGACGCCGAGTATATTCATGG
Source organism: uncultured candidate division Zixibacteria bacterium (assembly GCA_963806185.1). Lineage (GTDB taxonomy): Bacteria > Zixibacteria > MSB-5A5 > GN15 > FEB-12 > CAWDXE01. The sequence continues at coordinate 81,749 of CAWDXE010000004.1, read as the reverse complement.
CGATATCGGCTGGGAGTTCTGGTGCAAAGAAGCCAATCCCCTGCCCGATCGGACGATCGATCTGCTGAAGAATACCGACTGCTGTCTGTTCGGCGCGATTACCTCGCTGCCGAAAGAAGAGGCCGAGGCGGCGCTGGCGCCGGAGTTTCGCGGCAAAGGGATAGTGTACAATTCGCCGATCGTGCGGATGCGCCAGGAATTCAATCTGCGCACCAATCTTCGCCCCTGCAAGGCGTACCCGGGGAATCCGCTCAATTACAAGGAAGGGATCGACCTGGTTGTGTTCCGCGAGAACACCGAAGGATTGTATGTGGGGATAGAATTCCATCCGGTGCCGGATGAGCTGCGCGACGTGCTCAAAAAGCACAATAAGAAGATGGCGCGTTTTGACAAGACGCCGGGCAACGAGATGGCGCTGTCGCTGCGCATCATCACGAAAAACGGTGCGAGAAACATCATCACCGACGCGTTTGAATTGGCCAAGAAAGAGGGTCGGAAGTCGGTGACGATCGTCGAAAAACCGAACGTGATCCGCGAAACGTCGGGCCTGATGATTCGCACCGCACGCGAGGTGGCGAAGAAATATCCGAACATTCAGTTGTGGGAGACCAACATCGACGCCATGTGCATGTGGCTGCTCAAGAACCCGCTCGACTACTCGGTGTTGGTAACATCGAATATGTTCGGCGATATCATATCCGACCTCTGCGCGCAATTGGTCGGCGGGCTGGGTTTTGCGGCGTCGGGCAATATCGGCGACAATTACGCCGTGTTCGAACCGACGCATGGCTCGGCTCCCAAGTATGCCGGACAGTACAAGGTGAATCCGATGGCGATGTTCCTGACGGTCAAGCTGATGCTTGATTGGCTGGGAGAACGGGACAAGGCGGCACATCTGGAAGGGGCGATTGCGACGGTCATCAAAGAGGGAAAGGTTCGCACCTATGATATGGGTGGGAAGAATACGTCTCTCGAGATGGCGAAGGCGGTGGCAGATAAGATGTAGTCGCCAAGACTATCGTAATTGATTAATGACCGGCGTGTGAAGAGCATGCCGGTTTTCTCTTGGTTGGAACGACAGCGTGGGGCGGGAGACGTACGCCAGGCATGAAATCACGTAGGGACCAAGCCCGGATCTACTTCGCGCGTTTGCGCAGGCGCGGCTTGGTGGCGACGTCGTTGTTGTTCCTGTCCTTGCCGTTGGATTTCTTTTCGTCACGGCCGAAATGATCGATATCGAGCGCCATCTGCCTTAATTTATCGTCCGCTTTCGCCAGCACCGAACCGGGTGTGAATTTTCCGGCGGTGTTGCGTTTGCCGGCCGGCTGACCCATGATAATCTCGATGCCTTCGGTGATCAGCTTAATCGGCCAGATATGGAATTTGCCGGCTTTCACCGCGGCGATCACGTCCGGGCGCAAGAGCAGGTCCTGTACGTTCTGGTGCGGGATCATCACGCCCTGCTTGCCGGTGAGGCCACGGCTCTTGCAGGCGTCGAAAAATCCCTCGACTTTTTCATTCACGCCGCCGATCGGCTGAATGTGCCCCTTCTGGTTGACCGAGCCGGTCACGCCGATGTACTGGCGTATCGGGATACCGGTCAGCGACGACAAGATGCCGTAGATTTCAGTCGAGGAAGCAGAATCGCCGTCGACGCCGCCGTACGATTGCTCGAATGAAATCGAGGCCGACATCTGGAGCGGTTTGTCCTGGGCGAAAGTCTCGCGGAGCCAGCCGCTCAGGACCAGCACGCCCTTGTCGTGCACCGGGCCGGAGAGGTCCGCCTCACGCTCGATATTGATGACCCCCGCTTTGCCGAGCGAGGTATTCACGGTAATGCGGCTGGGGCGGCCGAACTGGTATTCGCCGACATTGTACACGGAGAGTCCGTTGATCTGCCCGACCGCTTCGCCGGTAAGCGAGACCATAAGCGTGTTTTCGTCGAACATCTCCTGAATCTTGTCCTCAACCAGTTGACCCGTTGCCGTTTCTTCTGGATGGCGCAATGGACATCGGGGCGAGTCACGTTTTTGGCATTCCGATCGCGGGCGCAAATTTCGGCCTCGCGTATCATGTCGGCGATGTTGGTGAAGCGGACGGAGAGTTTCTTGCGGTGACCGGCCAGGCGGCGCGCATACTCGACAATCGCCTGCATGCCGCTGAGGTCGAAAGCGAGAAGATTGTCATCGACGATGATCCGTTTGATGAACCGGTAATAGAGATTGATGTTGCGATCGGCGACGTCCATCGTGGTGTCGAACTCGGCTTTGACCTTGAAGATCATCTTGAAGTCTTCATCGAACTGCCAGAGGAGCCGGTAGATATTCGCGTCGCCGATAAGGACAACCTTCACGTGCAAAGGGATGGATTCCGGCTTGATGCCGGAACCGGCCATCATGTAGAACGGATCATAGGATGCGATTTCCATCTCGCCGTTGCGCAAGGCGCGTTTGAGGGGTGTCCAGACACCCGGCTCGGAGAGCAGATCAAGGGCGTTGACGACCAGAAAGCCGCCGGAAGCTTTGAGCAGTGAGCCGGCCGTGATGCGGGTGTAGTCGGTGCGCCAGTATCCGAAACGGTCGACGACGCGCTCGACGGAGCCGAAGAGATTTCGGTATGAGGGGGACTTCTCTATAATGATGGGGACGCCGCTGGTCTCGGAGTTATCAAGAACGAGGTTGACCGAGAATTCCTCAAACGGTTCGCGTTTGCGAAACGAGGGGGCCTCTTCCTCACCCCGGCGGGGGCCGGCTTCACGGAAGCGATCGAGGTCGGACGAGAGCGCTTCCTGAGCATCCTCGAGATACCGCATCACTTTGTCATTGGGGTACCGGCGTTTGAGGAGGTTGATCTTGTCGGCGATAAGCGGCACGACCATGGAGCTGTTCAAGCGCTCCAGAGCGTCATCAAGTTTGGTGTTCAACTTCTTGGATTCAACGGTGGTGAGGTCGAAGTCGCGCCGGAGAGAATCCCAGCGGCGGCGGAATTCGTCGAGCTGGGCGGCGGCGAACTTGCCTTCCTTGCTGAGTTTTTCCAGTTTCTCGAGGGAGACGGGTTCATTGTCGATCAGCGGATGGATTTCATTGCGCACGCCGAGAGCGGATTGCACCTGCACCATGACAAAGCCGCCCTTGCCCAGTTTGTCCTCGAACTTGGCGATCAATTCTTTCTGTCGGTTTTCGAATTCGCGAACCACGCGGCTGTAACGATCCTTGTAGTCCTCGCTCAGGAAAATTTTGGGAACCACTTTGCGCAGCGATTCGACCAGGTAGGCCATGTCCTTCTTGAACTTCTTGCCTTCCCCGGAGTTGAACTGAAGAATGATCGGGCTGTCGGCGTTCTTGAAATTATTGACGTAGCAGACGTCGTGCAACTGCGGGCGATCGTGATCGAGTTGTTCCAGCAGGTGTTTGATAGTGGAGCTGCGGCCGGTGCCCGCGATGCCGGTCACAAAGATGTTGTAGCCTCGGCTGTGGACACTCAGGCCGAGCCGAATAGCATCGATCGCGCGCTTCTGGCCGATGATGTCTTCGGTCGGCTGAATGTTATCGGACGTCTTCAGTCCTTTGGGGGCGTATTTGACAAGGTACGAGAGTTCGTCGACAGTGAGGGAACGGTGGGGAGACAAGGACGGGCGAGTTATCGCCATGGTGAACCTCCAGTGCAGCAGCTCATCCGTCGAATATATCCGCCGCTACTCGGTTAATCAAATCAAAAGGGGAAAGTGAATCGCGATTGTATCGGCGAGGCATGTGAAATACGTATATTAAGCAGCATATGGAAATCAGCGGACTACTCTGGACTGCCGTACTTGTTTCGGCGGTTGTGCTCGGCATCGTGTGGATGTGGAACAGGGATCGCACACACCTGGCGATATTTCGGGCGGCCTTACAGGTTCAAGCCGGGCCAATGGTGATTTTTGACGAGCAGGGCCGATTGGTCTATGCGAGTCCCGGGTTGGTCCTGTTTGACCGTCGCTCGGCCCGTCGGCTGGCCACACAGTTTGAGCGCCCGGAAAGAGGGCAAGAGGGTCGCGGGGAGGTGGAGATCGATGGGAACGTCTATTTCTACGTGAGTAAGTTGTTGGAGTATAAGCCTGGTCGGGAGGGGCAGGTGGTTTGGCTCGAGTATCGGCGGAGCAAGGCCGCCAATTAGACATGCCATTATGACACACGGCATGCCAAGAGGGGCTGAGAGGGGCAAAAAAAAGGTATGAATAGGGGCAAAAAACTGAGTTGTATTAAGATGTTCGCCCGCTTATGATTATCGGAGACGATCGCCATAACGTATTGTCGTACAATGGATTACGAATGCTTGACAGAGTGTTTTGAACAATCGTACTTACGCGCGTTGCTTTTTTAGCAGTGCGCATTGAATCGGCGGTATCGTCTAGTGGTTAGGACGGATGGTTCTCAGCCATCAAACCGGGGTTCGATCCCCCGTACCGCTAAAGTCGATCTGGGCAACTTGGCTCGTCTATCCCTGTGGACGAGTCAAGCTTGCCCGGTGGCTTTTTAAAGCGTCTCTGATTGCGATCTCTCTGCTATCTTCTTCCCCATGCAAGCCCGCGAATGGATCTGGTTGGAAAACTTGCTGAGTATGTCACGAATCGTGCTGTCGGTGCCGGCGTGGTATTTTTTGAGTCGACCGGGGTATGACATGCTTTTAGCTGCGGCGGTGACGATTGTGGTGGCGGGTATCACCGACGGATTGGATGGAATGGTGGCTCGACGGCGCGCCGAAAAGGGGAGGCTGGGATTGATTCTCGATCCGGTGGCCGACAAGGTATTCGCTGCAATACTCGTTGTGGCACTGGTCGTGACCCGTGATTTCCCCGTCTGGGCGGCGTTCGTGATTGTTGGACGGGATTTGGTAATACTGGTGGCGGCGATGTTTCTCTTAGGGCGAACGGGGGCCCCAATGCCCTCGAATCTCTCCGGAAAGTACGCCTTCTCTGCGGTAATCGTACTTCTCGGAAGCTACGTGATCCGTTTTCCATTCGGTGAGCAATTCCTGATGTTCATAGCGATGGCTCTCATCGTCGTATCGCTCGTGAACTACGGGCGGGCGTTGATGCTGGTTCGGAAGGGGCAAGCAGCGCCTGAATTTGCCGACACGGCGGGATGGCGAATTACACGAAAGCTGGCGATCGGAATTCTCGGCGCTATTTACATCTTCGCCTTTTGCCTCAATTACCCGGAGTGGCGGGAGCAATGGACGCGAGGGTTATCAGAGCATCCGTCCGCGAGCGTCGACCGTGAGGCGATCCACGACGTTGTCGCGGTCGACCAGATAGAGGCAATCGAATAGATTCACCACGGGACAAGCGTGATTCGGAATGATGCGCAGACGGTCGCCGACCTTCAGACGACGATCGGCCGATTCGATGATCCCGTGCTCTTCCGACAAGCGAGACAATATGCCCTCATATCCCACCAGATGACCGTATCCGAAGAGCGTGCCGGAACCGTGGGCGCCGCGGTCCAGAGCAAGCGCCTTGGCGCCGGCATCGATGATTACCCGATCCGAGGCAGGACGACTGATGACGGTAGTCAGGACCGTAAGCGCGCAGTCGGCAACGGACGCAATGCCGAGCGAGACCTGATTCATGTCATTGAATATGTAATTCCCGACGCGCAACTCGGTGACACCGGGCACGGCCGCGACGTAGGAAGCCGTTGGCGTTGAGCCGACCGAGATGACGTGAACAGCAATGCCTTCAGCACGGATAGCATTGGCCATTGCGATGAGTTGCTCTCCCTCACTGCGACCGACCTGCTCTAATTCGGCTTTGCTCTTCGCGGCATAGGCATGACCGGCGTGGGTAAGCAAGCCCTGAAGGCCGAGGGTCGAGAAGGATGAAATCCTACGGGCCAAGGCAACGGCATCGGGAATTGTCGAGACGCCGGCGCGATTCAGACCGGAATTGACTTCGATGAAAACACGAGCGGGATGCCGGCTGGTGAACGTCTTTGCCAGCGGGCAGACCTGGGCTTCCGAGTCGACAGCACACGACAGGCGGATTTGTTGGGCCAGGTGATGGAAGCGGTCGAGTTTCAGGGGGCCGACGACCTGATTGGCAATCTGGATATCGTCGATGCCGGCGGCAGCCATAACCTCAGCTTCGCTCAGCTTCGCCACGGCGACGCCGACAGCTCCCAAAGCAAGCTGGCGCCTGGCCAGGGAAACGCATTTGTGGGTTTTGACGTGAGGGCGGAGCTTAAGACCATAGCGCGCCGCAAGAGCCTGCATGCGATCAAGATTCTGATCCAGGACGGATGATTCAATAAGGAGTACGGGCGTGTCAAGATCAGAAACGGAATGCGGTCCGGACGAATCAGCGCTCATCTTCGGGCACGGGAAATTGAGCCGCCAAATGGGTGAGCAGTGCGTCTCCCGGAGTAATCTGATCAGGGCCAATCGACCAACCGGTCAACTGAAGGAGGGCGGCTCCGGCGGCGAGGTACTCATGTACGTTGGCGAGCAGAGACAGGCGAACGTCGCGCAAATTGCGGGCGGCGTCGAGCAGATCGTTGACTGTTCCGGGAGTTTTGTTGAAGCGAGCCACCGCCAGGCCGTAGTGTTCCGAAGCGAGTGGTTCGGCCTGAGCGATTGTGACGATGGTGTACGTCTCGGTATACATCTTCAGGAGATTGTCGGAGATCTGACGAGCAATGTCGAGGCGCGTATTATCACGCTTATATTCGATCTCGCTGATAGTCGCCTTCAACTCATCTCGTTCGCGCTTCCCGTGATTACCGAAGAAAATGGGCAGAGACAGGGTCGCACCGACTCGCCCGACCGTGTGTTTCTCCTCGAAACCGGCGACGTTGGCCAAGGAATCGACATAGCTCAGCCGGGCTGAGAAGCCGAGTCGCGGCAGTCGTCCGGCGTTGCTTCGGGCAATGTCCAGTCGCTTCTGTTCGGCAACCGTGCGCGAGCGCGTCATTTGGGGGTTATTCTCTCCTGCGATCTTAGTAAGGTATTCGGCGATGGCGTTGCGGGCGGGCTTGTCGGGGGCCACAATTTGCCAGCCGGCGATTTCGCGGGCGATTTCCTTTTCAGAGAGGTTTTGTTCGTTGAGCCGTAGCGGCTGGTCGGGTGGTTGGCCGAGCAGCGAATTCAGAAGATTTTGCGCAACGTCACGATCGGCTTCCGACTGGCGGAAAGCGACCGTCGCCGAATATTGCTCAGATTGCAGGCGAGAGAGATCAAACCGCTCATTGGTTTCGTAGGTGGCACGAACCGTGGCCACTTCGATCGCCTGTTCCACGGCCTGCAGATAATCATGTTGGGCGGCAACGGCCTGGGTCGCATGGTAGGCGGCACTGAACGCGGCGGTAAGGGCATTGGCGAGATCAAGATTGGCGGCGGTCTGATCGATCTGCGCAATTCGCTCTCGTTTGGCAATTGACTGAGCGGCGCGGATCGCTTCGAGTGAGAACGGCGTCCACTCCATGCGGAGGTTGCCGATGGCGCGCTCGTTGGAGGAGAGGTCACGTTCGTTGGCAACGGTGTTGTCGTCGGCATAAAACAGAGAAGCGTCGGCCGAAAGTTCGGGGAGCAAGGCCGATCTGGCCTGGCCGGCCGATGCGGCGGCGGCGCGGATGCGGTCGTAAGTGGCAAGATAGCCGGTGTTCTGCTGACGGGCGCGTTCGAGAGCATCAACAATGCTGAGAGTGACTTCTTCCGAGTCGGGCGGAGTGGGGACAACGTATCCGTGCATACGGACGTTGTCGGGGATGCGAATGCCCAGGACCAGAGCGGCGGTTTCGTTCATGGACCAGGAGATTTCCGCGTTCAAGGTCGTTGGCAAGTCGGCGGGAATGGCGCCCTCGATGATGCGGGCGGTCTTCCAGGCGGCAAAGCGAGCCGGCATCGTTATGTTCTGTGCGGCAACCGAGGCCAAAGCGCCGCGCTCAACCATAACCCGGCCATCGGCACTGAAAGTCGGAATGTGGTCGCGTTGGACCTGGGCGAAAAACTCTCTGATGGCGGCTGTTTCGATACCCCACAGGGGGCCGACATAGAGAGCGTCTATCTTCTTGGGGAGGCTCTGGTACGAGCGGAAGTACGCAAATGTACCCTTAACATTATAGCCTCGGGCGGTCACAACTTCAAATCCACCCTGCTTGCCGAGTGAATCGAACTGGGCAGCTACGGCGATCGAGTCACCGTCGGTGGGAAAAAGAGAACACCAAGCCGCTTTACGCTGGTCATCGAAGTCAGGGCTCGGATGTCATTGAGCAGTTTTTGGGGCGAGACCTGGACGGTGAGATTATCGACGACGGGGCGACCGGTCCTGTCGACAAGAGCTTCGGCGACCGGGTGAAAACGGTGGACGGCCACAATGGGACGGTCAAAACCGGCCGCGAGGAGATCTTCGACGGTCCATGGTCCCAAGGCGAGAACAAGATCAATTGATTTGTTGGCGGCGAGTTCGCGGGCCATTTGTCGGGATTTCTCCCGATCCCATTCGGCCGACTTGAAACCGATGGGGACAAAGACGGCCCGAATCGAATCGGGGAGGATAGATTCGAGAGCAGAACGGTAGGCTTCGCGGATATCTCCGTGCAGAACGTAATCGCCGCCCTCGAATACACCGATGAAAACTTGTCGCGGCTGATTGGGATCCTGTCTGGCAGGTGCGGCCACGGCGGCAACCGCGACTAGAATGAGGAAGATTGTCAACCAACGCTGGCTCATATGCTGGGGGAATGTAGCCAATTGCCGGAGGCTGCAAAAGAGAATATTTGGTGGGGCGGCGAGGATTAGCCGGCCGGCGTCAACGATTGTCTGACCGCATCGAGCAATTCGCCGGATCGATAAGGCTTCTGCAGGAACGAGGTTTCCGAGCGAATGTCTTCGGGTACGTCTGCCATCGTCATGGGAAAACCTGAGGAGAAGATGCAAGGAATGTCCGGGCGGATGGCGCGGAGCTTTCGGAGCAGATCAGTGCCGGAGATGCCGGGGAGCGAAAAATCGAGGACAACGATGGAGAAGGCTCCCCCTTGCTCTGAAAACACAGCGATGGCATCTTCGCCGTTTTCAGCCATGACTACCGAATGGCCGCCCTTTTTCAGGACTTTCTCGGCCAGGCCACGGATCATCGCCTCATCGTCGACAACCAGAACTACTGCCATACATCCGTTCCCCGCATCCGGGGTACAGGGTCGACCCCGGCAATGCAGCCAGCGAGTTCAATTCATGCGACGTGAAAGAGGTTGTGAGCCCCAGTTCACCAATTATCGCAGCCCGGAGATAAAATTTGTGTGCTTTGCAGTGTTTAAAATAGGTTAGGGGGCTTGACAACGCCAGCTAAAAACGGTACCAATAATGAAACTTGTTTCGAGAAAAGTGCGTAGATGCGGGAAACAAGTCAGTTCTCTAAACTTGAGGTAACCGTTCGATGAATAGCCTCGCGAAAGTATACACGGTCAATGTCCCCAATGGGACCATCGGCGGGCGAGGTCTGTCTGTGAGGTAACCTCAAGATACATAGGCTTCTACCGCCGTAACCGGGAATCGGGTGCGGCGTTTTCGTTTTTGGGCAGGCCATTGCGGCGGCGCCGTGCGAAACCAGGAAAATCGAGCACGACAACAATGAGTAGTCAATTTTTCGAAGACGAGAAGAGCGGAACAGACCAACAGGCAGTTTCAATGCGCGTGGCGTTCCGGGGCTTGTGGCCCTATCTGGCCAAGCACCGATTGGGGTTGATCTATTGCCTTGTCATTCTGGCGGTAGCCACGATCGGATCACTCTACTGGCCCGTGCTGTTGAAGCGAGCCATGGACGTTGATATCGCCAACAAGGACATGAATGGGCTGGCGCTGACCGTGGTAATCATCGCGCTGATCCAGATCCTGACGCTGGTGCTGCAATACGTACAGCGGATCAAACTGGAGCGGATCGGGCAGGATGTGATGATCGATCTAAAGGAGCGGATGTTCGACCATATTCTATCGCTGGATGTTTCATTTTTCGATAAGAACCCGGTCGGACGCCTGATGGCGCGAGTCGAATCGGACACCGAAGCGCTGCGCATGCTATTCACCAACACGGTGGTAATGATAGTAGGCGACGTCTTGCTTGTATCGGGCATACTAGCGGTCATGTTCTGGTACAGCTGGCGACTGGCGTTGATAGTCACCTTCATGGGGCCGGTCATCATAACGATGATCTATTTCTACGTACGGCTGACCGAGCCGCGCTGGCTCGAGGTACGCAAGAGGATGGCGGAGGTGACGGCATCGCTTACGGAATTCCTTTATGGCATGTCGATCGTGCAGATCTTTCATCGGGCCAAGTATGCTCAGGGAAGAGTGAACGAGGCGAGCCATCAGAAATTCAAAGCTGAAATGTACGGCCACATGGCGTCGGTGGTCCTGTTCAATGCCGTGTCAATGGTTCAGTACTGGGGGATGGCCGGGGTGCTGTTTTTCGGGGCGCTTTGGATTGCCGACGGTTCGGTGACGGTTGGCACGATCAGCATGTTCATCATCCTGATCTGGCGGTCGTTTGAGCCGATCCATCGAGCATCGGAGCAACTTGGCACCATTCAGAAGGGACTAGCGGGCGGCAAACGGATATTCGCATTGCTTTCGGAGAGGCCAACGATCATTGAGACTGTTGCCCCCAGACGGTGGGCCAGGCTGGAACAGGGGATTCGGTTCGAAAACGTCTGGTTTTCTTACACCAATGACGAGAACTACGCGTTGAAGGACGTCACCTTCGAGATTCCGGTTGGCAAGCGCGTGGCACTGGTAGGGGTGACCGGCGGTGGGAAGACCTCGGTGATTTCACTGCTTTTGCGGATGTATGATCCGCAGAAGGGGCGAATCACGGTCGACGGCATCGATGTCCGCGAGATTTCACAGGCTGACCTGCGCAAGCGGTTTGCGTTGGTGCTGCAGGATATCATCCTCTTCCCCGGCCACGTCGCAAGCAATATTTCGCTCGACGCTGAAGAAGTATCGAGTGACATGGTGCTGGAGGCCTCCCGCCAGGTGGAAGCGGATCGCTTCATCCAGAGGCTGCCGTCCCAGTATCAGACGGAGGTCTCGGAGAAGGGGGCGAATTTCAGTCGCGGCGAACGGCAGTTATTGTCATTTGCCCGAGCGCTGGTGAAGAATCCGGACGTGCTCTTGCTGGACGAAGCAACATCGTCGGTCGATCCGGAGACGGAACGGACGATACAGGCGTCGCTCAAAATGTTGTGGCGGGGGCGGACTTCGCTGGTGATCGCGCACCGGTTGTCGACGATTCTCGACGTTGACCAGATACTGGTCATCCGGCGCGGCGAGATCATTGAACGAGGAACACATACCGAGCTGATTCTGGCCGATGGGTACTACTCGAAGTTGTTCCATCTGCAGTTTAAGAATCGCTCAGGAGCTGCAAACAATGCGTGAGAAGATAATCTGGTTCTGGGAATACTATAGACAGTATCGCTACGTACTGCTCATCCTGATCCTGTTCACGCCGCTACAAGCGGCGTTGCAGGTCACGATACCGCGACTCATTGAATTTGCCGTCGACTACGTAAAGTCAGGCACCGTGTCGGAAAACGTGGTGGCCCGGTGGTTGATCGCTCTGGGCGACGGCTACGGACTGTCGGCGGCAGCGACGCTGGCACTGACGGTGGCGCTAGTGGCGTTGATTTCATCGGTCTTGTACGCATTTGTTCAGGGGCATCGGACCTGGATGAACTGCCGGTTCGAATGGCATTTTCGCCAACAGGCGTTTGAAAATGTGACCACCAAAGGGCCGGATTTCTTTGCGAAATTCCGGACCGGCGATCTGGTGACCCGTATGACCGACGACGTGGCGGAAAAGCTGTCCTGGTTTGCCTGTTCGGGGATCTTTCGATTCTACGAGGCAATGTTATTCGTCGTGTTCACGGTGGTAATGATGTTGACGATCGACCCGTGGTTGACACTCTGGGCGGCCGGGCCGCTGCCGATATTGATCTTAGTGTTTTTCAACAGCTCGACACTTCTTGACAAGCGGTATGATCATCTGCAAACGCGGATATCGCGGTTTAACGACGTCATGGAAGCCTGCTATTCGGGGATACGGGTGATCAAGGCATACGTGCGGGAACAGGCGCAAAAGACGCGGTTCGCGCAGGCGGCAGAGGATCGGCGCAAGGCGGAGATCGATACGATCAAGGTCATGTCGGTGGTGGAGTCAATGTACGGGTACGTCTGGCAGTTCGGGATCGTCATCGTGCTATTAGCCGGCGGGTACATGGTGATTCAGTCGCAGCTGTCGCTGGGCAAGCTGGTGGCATTTGTGTATTACGTCGTCTACCTGGTCTTCCCCATGTTCGATATCGGGCAGTTTCTGGTGAAATCGCGACAGTCGGCAGTATCGATTGACCGTCTGGTGGAACTGGAGAAAATGCCGCCGATGGTGGTTGATTCCGGGCCTCGGCGCGGCAACGGTTCGATCAAGGGGCGGCTGACGTTTGAGAAGGTATCGTTTGGGTTTCCGAATTCAGAACGCAGGATTCTCAGTGATGTCAGCTTTGAGGTTGAATCGGGTCAGACGGTGGCGCTGGTCGGACGGGTGGGATCAGGCAAGAGCTGGCTGGTGAACCTGATCCCTCGGCTGGTCGATCCCAGCGGCGGGGTGATCAAACTGGACGGTCATGATTTGCGGCAGTTCAAGTTGGAAGATCTCCGGGCCAACATCGGGTATGTACCGCAGGAGCCGGTGTTGTTTTCGGATACCGTGCGTAACAATATACGGTTCGGCCGCGAGGAGATTTCCGATTCCGTGATGGAATGGGCGATTGAAGTCGCGCAGCTAAAGAATGAGATAGCGACTTTTCCCAAGGGGTTGGAAACAGCCATTGGGACGCGGGGAATGTCAATTTCCGGCGGCCAGAAGCAGCGTCTGGCGCTGGCGCGCGCTTTGGTTGGCAAGCCGAAGATATTGATTCTCGACGACTGTACCTCGGCGCTCGATTCGCGCACCGAGGCGGCGCTGTGGGAACGTCTACACGAAGTCATGCCGGAGATGACGGCGGTGCTGATTACGCACCGTCCGGATACGCTGGAGCGGGCCGACATGATTCATGTGCTGGACAACGGGCAAGTGGTCGAATCGGGCCGTCATTATGACCTGATGGCGAGAGGCGGGCACTATGCTCGTATCTACAAGCGGTACCAGCTCGAAGAAGAAGTGGGATGATTTGACTCTATAATCAGGATTCCGGTTGGTCCGGAATCCTGACTTTTTCTATCGGGGGATCTTGTCCGGCGCGTGGGCTGAGGGTATAATTGGCGTATGAACATTCGAAAATTCAGTATTTGCATACCGGTAATTGCGACTGTCGCTGTCCTTGTTTCGTGCGGCGGACCTCCGAAACCAAAAGAAGAGCCGGCCGCACCGTCAGAACCGGTCGCCGTCGTGTTTGAGCCTCAGACGCAGCCAAAGCAGCCTGTAGAACCGGAACAGCCACCGCGGCAGTTGCCTCAGCGCCCTGCCGGCGTGTACGAACTGGTCTGGGTAGATCCAAGGATCGTGGCGGCGGATACACTCATGCAGTTGATTGCGGCGGATCGGATCGACTCCATTGAAGTGTCGCTAAAAGAACGCAGTACCTATCAGACACCGTCGATCTCATTTCGAGTAACCTCGACCAATTGTCCGGCGAAGATAAATCTGACGGATAACCGGGGGACACTGTTGATGCACCTTTTCAACAGCGAGTTGTCGCCAGGGTATTACAAGCTGACCTTGTCACCGTCGAGCCGGTCCTCTCGGCTGGCCGCGGGGAATTATTTCCTGAAGGCGGAGTATTGCGGACAGTCGAAGCGGGTAGCGGTGAAGCTGGATTGAACCCATTGTCAGGCTCTCAGGGCTGTAGAGTATCATTACTTCCGTTACAAGTTGTGTCAGGACATTCGTTACAGTCTGACGGTATTATGCCGGGGCCAGGCTTAATCAATGGATCAGGCTTGGACCCTACGAAGATCGGGTGGTCTAACACAGTCAGAGTGTCGAGTCACTCGTCTCGTTCGTACGAATTGCCCGCCTCGCAGTGAGCCTGACCTACCATCCGGGGCCGGGGTGGGAGTTTCTTCGGTGTTGCATGATCCGAAACCCGGAAGTAGATTATGGATATTCGGAGGTCTCCACATGTCACGCTTCATTCTTATCCTGATTATGAGTCTGTTTCTTGTCTCTTGTGAAGAAACTACGGCTCCGTTGCTAACATCCACGCCGTTTGTCGATACCACGATCACTCTCACGATTGGTGAAAAGGTGCAGGTGCCGGGGACTAGCATCACCTTGACAATGGACAGTCTTTTGTACGACCGTCGTTTGCCCCACGGCGAGACAGCGTCGTTCTGGCACAACACGGCCGAGATAAACGTCGCTATTGAACCCGACCGGCGAAATTTACATTTGACCATTTCGGGAGAAATCACCGACAGCGGCGGGATCCGCTTCTACGGCAAGCCGGCGACAATCGGCGATTATCAATTCCAGATACTGCAGTTCAGCCCCCTGCCGGCGTCGATTCTGGTTGCACCACCCGATTCCGAGTTGGTGGCGAAAATACGAATTTCCCGCGCGACGACTCCATACCATGACGACGTGGGCTTTTTCCCCAGTGCGACGGGAGATCGCTGGATCTACTATGATACCCTGTTTCGGGACGGCATATCCATCGCGGTAAGACTCGATACGGTGGAAATTGTCGGCGAATACTTCGACGCATTCGGTCACTGGGGTCGCTTTGCCCGCTGGTTCCGGCCGTTCAACTACGATGTCATGGCGCGGGGCGACTCGATGTTCAGTCGGCAGGCGACCGAGTTGGTCGGCGAGATCGGCTGGCCGCAGGGGTTTGAATCGATGGAGTTGATCCGCCCCGGCGCGGATTCCATTGTATACCGGGCATTATTCGAAGGCGACCTGATGTTTGAGCGATCGGTCAAGGCGATCGACACATCAGTCGTGACCGAGGCGGGCACCTTTACCGGCCTGTATGAATATCGGGCCGATTCGCCCTGGTGGAGAGAATGGCAGATTCTGAAACCGGGTATCGGGTTTGTGTTTATGCAGTATGGAGACGATTCGCCGCTTGCTCCTACGCATCAGTATTCTGAACGGCTCTGGTTGAAAGAGTATATTGCGGGTGAGTAGGCGGGCGAACTTGCTGTCAGGCTCGCGGGGAGCCTGACCTACTTGTCTGCGGCGTCAGGTCACACACCGCTAAGAAGCGTCGCAGGACCTGACGCAACCTGCACAAGACTGACGTTTTCGGGCGTGGCGACGGTGATCACGCGATTCAACTCTCTCAAAAATGGCGTGCCGGATCATTTCAGCGCCTCGAAATCCCCTCCCAAAGTCATTGTTTGACTAACGCTTGGCGGGCGGGTATATTCGGCTTCAGCTATAAGGAGTTGCGATGAAACCGTTAGCCGTCAGCGCCGCACGGGGGCTCAAATTGTCATGCCAGGGGTGGCATCAGGAAGCCGCTTTGCGCATGCTCAACAATAACTTAGACGCCGAAGTCGCCGAGAAACCGAAAGAACTGATTGTCTACGGCGGCTCGGGCAAAGCTGCCCGCAACTGGGAGTGCTACGAGGCGATTGTCAAGTCGCTGAAGTCCCTGAAAAACGACGAAACGTTGTTGATTCAGTCGGGCAAACCGGTCGGAATCTTTCGCACTCACGAACATTCACCTCGTGTACTCATCGCCAATTCTCATCTTGTCCCCCGCTGGGCGACGTGGGAAAAATTCCGCCAGCTCGAGAAACTGGGCTTGATCATGTACGGTCAAATGACGGCGGGGAGTTGGATATATATCGGCACGCAGGGGATCATTCAGGGGACATACGAGACGTTTGCGGCGGTCGGCGACAAGCACTTTGGCGGCGATCTGGCCGGACGGTGGATACTGACCGGCGGCATGGGCGGCATGGGTGGCGCCCAGCCATTGGCCGGGACGATGGCGGGAGCGTCGGTGCTGTGTGTTGAAGTGGACGAGGCGCGCATCGATCGCCGGCTCAAGATCGGTTACTGCGACGTCAAAGTGAAGCAGCTCGACAAAGCGCTCAAGCTCATCAAGGAACAGTCCAAGTTGGGAACGCCGATTTCGATCGGGCTGGTGGGGAATGCGGCGGATATTTTCCCGGAGATTTTCCGGAGAGGAATCATACCGGATATCGTGACCGATCAGACTTCAGCACACGATGAATTAAACGGATATATCCCCGAGGGGCTGACGGTTCAAGAGGCGGCGGACCTGCGCAAGCGTGATCCAAAAGCGTACATGACGCGAGCGTATGAGTCGATGGTCAAGCATTGCGACGCGATGATCAAATTTCACAAGGCGGGATCGATCGTATTCGATTACGGGAATAACCTGCGCGGGCAGGCGGAAATCGGCGGCTTGCGCAACGCATTCGCCTTCCCCGGCTTCGTGCCGGAGTATATTCGGCCGCTGTTTTGCGAAGGGCGCGGACCGTTCCGGTGGGCGGCACTGTCGGGGGATCCGGCTGATATCCATGTGACGGACGACATCATCCTTAAGGAATTTGCCTATAACAGCGGGTTGGTGCGCTGGATTAAGAAGGCGCACGAGAAGGTGCCGTTCCAGGGTCTTCCCTCCCGGGTCTGCTGGCTCGGCTATGGCGAGCGGGCGAAATTCGGCGATATCATCAATACCTACATCAAGAAGGGGAAGATCAGCGGGCCGATGGTGATCGGGCGCGATCACCTTGACTGTGGGTCGGTCGCTTCGCCCAACCGGGAGACCGAGGGAATGATTGACGGATCAGATGCAATTGCCGACTGGCCTCTGCTCAACGGGATGTTAAACGCTGTCTCGGGTGCGAGTTGGGTGTCCATTCACCACGGCGGCGGCGTTGGGATCGGCAATTCAATTCATGCGGGAATGGTGATTCTGGCCGACGGATCGAAAGAGATGGCGGAACGACTGAACCGGGTGCTGACGAACGATCCGGGAACGGGGATTATGCGCCACGTCGACGCCGGGTATCCGGATGCGATCAATTGCGCGCGCAAGCATGATGTTGACATTCCGATGCTGAAGAAGGCGCCCACGCGCAAGGAAGGAGTCAAGGGAAAGAAGTTGACTCCAACGACGGTATAGCCCTTTCAAAGAATTCTACACGATATGTCACCGGCCAAAAAAGCGACACTGATAATCAAGAACATCGGTCAACTCGTCACGATGGCGGGAACTATTCCTCGGCTGGGGCACGAGATGAGCGATCTCGGTCTCATCGAAAACGGTGGCGTGGCCGTCGCCGGTGAAGACGTGCTGGCGGTGGGAACGTCGGACGATATCGCGGGAAAGACGGCCCTGGCCCACGGTTGCACGGTCATCGACGCCGGTGGCGCGGTAGTGACGCCCGGATTTATCGATCCGCACACACACCCGGTATTCGGGATGACCCGTGAAAAAGAGTTCGAAATGCGCCTGCAGGGCAAGACGTATATGGAGATTGCCCAGGCGGGAGGCGGCATACGGGCATCAGTGCGCGACCTTCGTGCGTTGACTGCGGAGCAATTAATGGCAAAAGCGCTCCATCGGATGGACCGCCTTCTGGCGCATGGAACGACGACCATTGAAGCCAAGTCGGGGTATGGCCTTTCGACCGAATCGGAACTGAGACAACTGGAAGTGATCCGAGAGATCGGATATCACCACCCGATCGAAATAGTGCCGACCTTTCTGGGCGCGCATGAAGTGCCGGACGAGTACCGATCCAACCGGACGGCATATATCGATTTGTTGGTTAATGAAATGATCCCGCAGGTCGCGAAGAACAAACTGGCTGAGTTTTCCGACGTGTTTTGCGAGGAAGGGGTCTTTTCGAATGACGAGTCCACGCGAATTCAATCGGCCGCAAAGGGCGCCGGACTGAAACTGAAGTTCCATGCCGACGAACTGGCGGGATCGGGCGGGGCGGAATTGGCGGCCTCGATGGGGGCGATCTCGGCCGATCATTTGATGCATATCTCGGACGAGGGCATAAGTGCACTAGCGAAGTCGGGCACGGTGGCCGTACTTCTGCCGGGAACGACTTTCTCGCTCGGGGGTAAGCATTACGCCCCGGCGCGCCAGATGATAGAGTCCGGAGTAACGGTGGCGCTGTCGACTGACTGCAATCCGGGATCGAGCTGCACGGAGTCGCTGTCAATGATTGTCACGCTCGCGGCCCTGCAGTTGAAGATGACGGCGGCGGAGGCGATTTCGGCCGTGACGGTCAACGCGGCCGTGGCAATTGATCGGGCAGCGCGAATCGGGCAGTTGACGGCCGGCAAGCAGGCCGACATGGTTCTTTGGGATATGCAGGATTATCGAGAATTGCCGTATCATTACGGCGTCAATCTGGTCCGCAAAGTCATCAAGCGCGGCAAAGTTGTCATCGACCAGTAGCATATGACCAGGCTCGCAGCCGTTTGTACTCTTTTACTCATCCTCACCATGACCGGGTGCGGCGTCTATACGCTGAACCCTCGCGGCAAGTCGGATTATAAGAGCATTGCCATCGAGCCGTTCAATAACACGACGCCGGAATATGGGTTGGCCGATCGATTGACCAATATCGTGACTGATGCTTTTATCGCGGATGGGACATTCAAGGTGGTGAGTGCGGACTTAGCGGACGTACTGCTGGTGGCGACGCTGGCGCGGTACGAGCGGGTGCCGTACCAGTTTGACGAGAACGATCAGGTCAGCTCGTACAAGGTGATGGTCGGGTTCGATCTGGCGCTCAAGAGCACGAAGGACCAAGCCGAGATCTGGAAGGAAAGCGTCACGCAAGAGGGGATCTTCAGTGCCAATGATGAAACTGAAGAGGTGGGTCAGGAGCGAGCGGCGCAAGCGCTGGTACAGACGATTCTGAGCCGGACGACCCGTTCGTGGTGAGCCGGATTGTAATTGACACCGTTTGACGAGGCGGATATACTTCGAGGAGAATGACCATGCACCACAACAAAATACGCCAACTCCTGATCTCGGCCTGCCTGGCAGTTCTGCCTCTTCCCCTGTTGGCCGGAGGGAAAGACGCAGGGACGAGCTCGTTTTCGTTCTTGAAGGTTGATGCGGCGGCGCGGCCTGTCAGTATGGGCGGGGCCTTCACCGGTCTGGCGGATGACGCATCGTCACTCTATTACAATCCGGCCGGGATTGTCTCCTGGTCGGAAGAACGCGACCTTTTAGCCGACCGGTTCATACTGGGGTATCATAATTACTTTGAGGATTTGCAGTCGGGTTTTATCGGCGTGATCCATCCCCTGGACGAAAATCGGTCGATTGGCGGATCGATCAGCTATCTGAACTATGGTGAATTCGTGCGCACTGACCTGGAGGGTGTGGAGAACGGTACGTTTGGCGGTGGATCACTGGTGTTGTCGGGCAGTTTTGCCATGAAGTACCATGTGAATTTCTCGTTCGGCGGGAGTGCCAAGATCATATATGAGAAGATAGAAGAGTATTCCGCCACCGGAGTCGCCGTTGACCTGGGCGCAAAATATGCCAGTGACCGGGAGCGGTATCGGGCCGGCATTTCCTTGTTGAATCTGGGGGCGCAACTATCAGGCCTGGGCGAGGAGAAGGATGGATTGCCGACCACCCTGCGCGCGGGAGTGGGGATTCGCCCGAGAGAATTGCCGTGTCAGTTTTCGATCGATGGTATATTGCCATTCGACAATGATCCGGTGTTTGCGGTGGGAACGGAATTCTATCGCACGCGGCCGCTATACATACGCCTCGGGTGGAACAGTTTCGGCAGCAACTATGAGGCGGTCGGCAAGAGTGATACCTGGGCCGGATTTTCTGCCGGTGTCGGTTTTGAATTTGGGAAGTATGAACTGGCATACGCGGTCGCGCCCGGAGCCGATCTGGGCACGAGTCATCGCATAACCCTGAGCGGGGGATTCTAGCTATGAAGAAGCTGCGTTTGGTTTGGGCCATCTGGGCTGCGGGTGCGATCCTGTCGCTGGCTTCGTGCGCCGGTAAGGGGTCCGATTCATCGGACCCGAAGGAAGTCGTGATCGCAGTTTTCGGAGCGATGGAAAAGGACGACAAGGCGTCGTTGGCGCATCTGCTGGACCTGGCCGAATTAATGAAAAACACGAACCAGGACTACGCGCTCACCACGGATCAGCCGAGGACTTTCACCAATCCGCAGCAGGTGCTCGATGACTTGACGGGCGAAGGATTGACCAAACAGCGTTGGTTCGCCATGCAGCGGATAGTCAACAAATCCGAAGTACTGGGCGAAACGGCGACAGTGGAAGTGACCTTTGTCGACAAGAAGGCGTCAAAGGGGTACCGGACGCTTTTCGGGCTGCACCGGGTCAACGACAAGTGGCGAGTCTACAGTTTCAAGACGGTGCAGTGACGGTCGGTTCTGCGATGATTCACATGGGGGCGGTCTGAAGTTTCGGGGAGGAGATTCCACATCATGAATGCGCCGGCGATAACCGTGGCCGAATTGCGCGAACGGGCGGCGCGGAATCACGACTTCTTCCTCCTGGATGTTCGCACGTTGCCGGAATACGTGGCCGGTCGACTGGCGTTTTCCGACGCCCTTCTCCCCTACGATCTCATCAACTTGCATCTCGATAGGCTGCCGACCCACAAGCAGGTTCCCATCTACTGCTTCTGCCGTAGCGGACGGCGAAGTGATCTTGCCACTCTGTTTCTGCGCAGTCTTGGGTATGTCAACGCGTTCAATGTCGCCGGTGGTATAATCGCCTGGGTCGACAAAGGGTATGACATAGTGTCAGGTCCGATTGATGAGAATCGACTCTAATCGGGGACGAATATATTCGGACGGGATCATACTTTTCTACCCTCAATCTTCCCTTTTCGGAATTCTCGGTGCAAGGTATCATAGGCTATGCGTCAGGCGTATGAAATTGTCATTGTCGGCGCCGGTCCCGGCGGGCTGACCGCGGCCCTGGAGTTGGCACAACACGGCAAGAGTGTGCTCGTGATCGAGAAGAATGAGGTGGTCGGCCCCAAAGTCTGTGCCGGTTTCCTGCCCTACGACGAGTGGACAGAGAAAGCGTACGGGCGACCGGACAGGCTGTTCAGCTCGATAAGTGTATTCATAGGAATGCAGCATCATCGTTTGTCGCTGGACAATCCGTACCTGGCAGTGTACGACCGGGGGACGCTCGGCCGGCGGATGCTGGCCTCGGCGACCCGAGCGGGGGCCGAGGTAGTCACAGGTTCATTGGTCAAACAGATCAGCAAAGAACACGTGTTGGTGAATGGCGAACCGGTGACATATCGATTTCTGATTGGCGCAGACGGTTCAAACTCGATGGTACGTCGGAAACTCGGCATTCCCGTGACGCGAACCGGAACAACGTTTCAATTCCTGGTGCCGCAGACAAGTGCTCGATTCGAGCTGTATCTTGATTATCGCAAGCTGGGGTTAGGGTGCGGGTGGGTAGTGCCGCACGAACACCACACCCTCGTCGGTTTGGGGCGGGACATGGACCCAAAGCACACCTGGCCGATCGGCGAGCATTGCCTGCACTGGGCCGAAGAGCGGGGATGGCAAGTTCGTGACTGCCCCACACAGTCGTGGCCGATTTCGTATGACTATCGCGGATGGCAATTCGATAACGTATTTTTGATTGGCGATGCCGGTGGGTTTGCGTCGGGGCTGACCGGTGAAGGCATCGCGAACGCCGTTGTTTCCGGGCAAGAGGCGGCGAGGACGATTCTCGATCCGCACTACCGTCCGGTTGCCGTACGGAAAATGCTGGGTCGCAAGGCGCAACATGAAAAGTTGATGGAGTTGGCCCGGCGAACGCCGGGAATAGCCAATGCGATGATCGACTGGACGTTGGCGGCGTGTCGAAGTAAGGTGGTCGCGGAGCGACTGGTGCGCTTCCTCTTTCAATACACTTGATGATCGCGATCAGACATCTTTCACGATTGACCAAGCCACGCCATGGCCTCTTCCATCGTTCGAAAGATGCGGAGTTCGCGATTGGCTCCCGGCTGCGAGTCGCGATAGGATTGATACATGCGACTCAAACCAAAGTCGGAATCGGAACCTACTACGATGGCCATTTTCGACCGCCGATGCTTGTTGTCACCTTTCGTCGCAACGCGGACAATATCGATGAGTTGCGCGGGCGACTGGTAGTCGATGGATTCCACATCGCTCAGATCCACAAACATATCGAAGCCCTGAATTTCCTCGCGCGTTGACCGTTCGGCCACGAACTTCTTGATATCGTCGGCGACGAGGACGCCGAAGATTCGAGCCTTAACCAGTTGATGCTCAGAATCAACAGTGTATGTCATAGGCATTTTCGCTGTTGCTCCTTGGTTGCGAGGGTGCGACAGATCAACTATACCTCAGAGATGGGCGCATTGACAAGGAATTGTCAAGTTTTAAGTCTGCCTCAAAATCCACGATCCGAGTTGAATAATCGACAATCCGATTCATGGCAGTCCGAGAGACAGATTGCGTTTCGCGTCGGGCGGCATTATGTTCGTCAGAAATCCAAGGCGGCGCCAGTCGCCGGATCGGGCTAGACGCTCGCCGGCGGCCGGTGAGGACACTCTCCAAGAGGTTGCTCTGTATGCACACCACACGACGGTTTATCACTCGACTGACCTGTTTTGGGCTGGCCATGACGGCTGGAAACGTAATCGCTGACTCGACGGGAACAGGCCCGAAGGATTCGGCGGAAGCGAAGTGGGATGTGACAGTCTCCCATGTGGCGAGCGACACGATCTCGTTTTCGACGACCGAAGGGACCTGGATGACGGTTGACGTCTCCCCCGACGGCAAACAAATCGTCTTCGACCTACTCGGTGATATTTACCTGATGCCGATTGCCGGCGGAAGGGCAACTCTGGTCAGCGGCGGTCTGGCGTACGACATTCAGCCGCGTTTCAGCCCGGACGGCAGCAGGATACTGTTTGTCAGTGATCGTGCCGGTGGTGATAATCTATGGACAATGAAGACCGACGGGAGCGATCCGGTTCAGATCACGAAAGAGAGTTTTCGACTGCTCAATAATCCAGCCTGGCATCCGAGCGGGAATTATGTCGTCGCGAAGAAGCATTTTACCGGCTATCGAAGTCTTGGCGCCGGCGAGATGTGGATGTACAAATTTCCGGAAGGCGGCCAGGGAGTACAGCTCACCCACAAAAAGAATGATCAGCAGGACGCCAATGAGCCGATATTCTCGCCGGACGGCAAATACCTGTATTGGTCGGAGGACATGTCACCGGGGCCGTATTTCCAGTATAACAAGGATCCCAACGGCACAATTTTTGTCATTCGACGTCTGGAACTGCAGACCAATGAGATCACCAATATCATTGAGATCAACGGGGGGGCCTGTCGACCGGAGACAAGCCCGGACGGCAAGACGATGGCGTTTGTGCGGCGGGTTCGCACCAAATCCGTATTATCGCTGTGCGATCTCGCGAACAATCAGGTGCGCCCGCTATGGGACAGCTTGGATGAAGATCAACAGGAAACCTGGACGCTATTTGGCGTGTATCCGGGATTCAGCTGGACGCCCGACGGTAAGGACATTGTCATCTGGGCCAAAGGGAAAATCTGGCGAGTAAACGTTGCCTCCGGCACGGCGACGGAGATTCCGTTCCAAGTGGACGTCAGGCAAGTGGTAGCGAAGGCGCTTCGATTCCCGCAGACAATCGGCGGGGAGACCTTCCCAGTCAAGGTCATCCGTTGGCCACAGGTGACGCCGGCTGGAAACGAAGTGGTCTTCCAGGCACTGGGGTATCTCTATCGTCGCCCTCTCCCCTCCGGGCAGGCATCTCGCCTGACGCGACAGACCGATCACTTTGAATTTGCGCCGTCTCTCTCCCCAAACGGCAAGGAGATCATGTTCACGACCTGGAATGATACCAGTGGCGGGACGATCCGCGTCATGAGTGCCGATGGGCGGAGTGAGCGCACGGTTGTGGCACGACCGGGGCATTATGTCTCGGCGAGTTTCTCGCCGGACGGTAGTTGGATCGTATATCATCGCGGCACGGGCGACGGGTATCGCGGGCAGTTGTGGGAGACCGATCCGGGCATCTATCTCGTCGACGCCGCCGGCAGAACGGCGCCGCGGTTGTTAACGCGCGAGGGCGAGAGCCCACGTTTTTCCAAAGATGGTCAGCGAGTCTATTTGAACTCACGCGAGGGCGAGAAGGCCGCGCTGGTGAGTATCGACCTGCTGGGATCGGATCGCCGGGTGCTGGCGACGTCACAGTATGCTGTAGACTTCCGGCTGTCGCCGGACGAACAATGGCTCGCCTTTGAAGAACTGTGGCAGGCGTATGTGACGCCGTTTACACTGTTGAATCAACCGCTGGAAGTCGGCCCCCAAATGCAAGGGCTCCCGGTCAAGCAGCTGTCAAAGGACGCGGGGACTTTCCTATCCTGGTCCTCCGACAGCAAGACTGTCTGGTGGAGTCTCGGACCGGAATTGTTCAGCAACACGCCGGCAGGGCTGTACGACAAGGATACGTCGAAGGTGACGAAGCAGTCGATGCTCAACCTCGGCTGGCAGGAGAAGGCGGACATTCCATACACGGATCTCTATCTGGTTGGCGGACGGGTGCTGCCGATGAACGATATGTCGGTCATCGACAATGCCGTCGTACACATAAAGGGGAATCGGATAGCGGAAGTCGGAACAAAGGATCAGGTGGCCGTACCCTCGGGAGCTACAGTCGTCGACGTCACTGGTAAGACGATCATGCCGGGCTTGATTGATGTTCACGCGCACCCCGGATCGAGCAATGCGGGAATGTATGCGCAGCAGAGCTGGGGCTATCTAGCCAACCTGGCGTTCGGCGTGACGACGATGCACGACCCGAGTAATAATTCACAGATGATTTTCGGAATGGCCGAATTGGAAAAGCAGGGGGCGATCCTCTCCCCTCGCGTCTTCAGTACCGGTACGATTCTGTACGGCGCGGACGGCGACTTCAAGTCGGTCATCGACAAGTACGACGATGCGGTCAGCGCGGTGAAGCGGACAATCGCCTGGGGGGCGATCTCGGTGAAGAGCTACAATCAGCCGCGTCGAGAACAACGGCAAATGATCATCAAAGCGGCGAGCGAATTGAACACGATGGTGGTACCGGAAGGCGGATCGACGCTCAACCATATGCTGACGATGGTACTTGATGGTCAGACGACCCTGGAGCATCCGTTCCCTGTGGCGCCGCTCTACGAACCCGAACTTCAGCTTATGGGCCGGTCCGGCACCGGGTACACGCCGACGTTGATCGTCGGGTATGGCGGCCTCTGGGGCGAGAACTACTGGTATCAGCACAACAATGTCTGGGAGAACAAGCGCTTGATGACTTTCGTCCCTCGCTCGGTTGTCGATCCGAGATCAATGCGCCGGACGATGGCGCCGGAGGATCAGTATCATCATTTCGCTCTGGCCAAGACGGCCACGGATATCCTGCGTCATGGCGGGAATGTCGAACTGGGCGCCCATGGCCAGCTTCAGGGGCTGGGAGCGCACTGGGAGCTCTGGATGCTGCAACAGGGCGGGATGACAAATCATGAGGCGTTGCAGTGCGCCACCTGGCGCGGGGCGCGGGCGATCGGGATGGACAAGGAACTGGGGAGCATTCAGAAAGGTCTGCTGGCGGATCTGATCGTGATCGACGGCAATCCGCTGAAGGATATCCGACAATCGGAGAATATTGATTACACGATGATCAACGGGCGCATGTATGACGCGCGAACGCTTGAGGAACTTTACCCGGTGCACAAGGCCCTGCCGAAGGGGCCGCATTTCGACGGCAGTTCGACGATTGGGCTGAGTAATTCGTGCCTCGGAGATTGACCACGCATGAGCGCAAATTGTGACGATAATGGTGATTCACATTGTAATGGACTCTGGAGGATTGGCGTATGAAAGCTGCTCCCGCGGCGGCAGCCGCTGAAAGACAGATATCAGCCGACCACAACCGTCATCCCAAAGGATTCTGGTTCATTTTCTGGGGCGAGTTAGCCGAGCGGGCCAGTTTCTATGGCATGAAGACGCTGTTGCTGCTGTACATGGTGAACGTGATCGGCTACACTGACGCCAATAGCGGATTTGTAGTGAACCTGTTCACCGCGTGCGCCTACATCCTGCCTATCGTCGGTGGGTACATCGCCGATCACTACCTGGGGAAGTTCAAGACGATCATGTATTTCGCCATCCCCTACATCCTCGGCCATGTCATTCTCGGGTCGTTCAATAATCAAGTGGGGCTGTACACGGCGCTCCTTCTGCTCGCCGGCGGCTCGGGAACCATCAAACCCAATATCAGCACACTCATGGGGCTGATGTACCAGAAGGAAGGCAAGTCGCACCTCTTGACCCAGGCCTTCTCATGGTTCTATATGGCGATCAATGTCGGAGCATTTGCCACCACCGCGACGTTGCCGTTTATTCGTGATCGTTATGGTTACGGCACTGCCTTCATGGCGCCGACGATCCTGATGGTTGTTTCGCTCGGCATATTCTACTTCGGAAAAAAGTATTACCCAAAGGAAGACGTTCGACAAGTACAGCGCACGAAACAGACGCCGCAGGAACGGTCGGAGGATCTCCGGACACTTGGCCGTCTCTCCGGTTTGTTTGTTCTGGTCGTTTTCTTTTGGTCGATCTTCGATCAATCGGCGACGACCTGGACGCTGTTTGCTCGCGACTACATGTTTCTCGACGTGAACATCTTTGGCTGGGCAACGAGAATTCCTCCGGACGCCATCCAGGCGGCCAATCCCTTCCTGATTGTCATCATGACACCGCTGTTCGCGTGGATCTGGTCGCGCACTGACCGGGATGAGACGCATCGCCTGCCGTCGCCGCACAAGATGCTGATTGGGTTTCTCCTTGTCATCATGTGCATGGGACTGATGTCGGTGGCCGGTTTCGTGGGCCTTTCGAGCAAGGTCTCGATTCTGTGGGAGGTTTTGGCGTACATACTGCTCACGGCGGCCGAACTCTGTATTTCGGTGGTGGGCCTGCAGTTGGCATTTGAGGAGGCGCCTGACCGGATGAAGTCGATGATCACGGGTATCTGGCTCTGCACGGTGTTTCTCGGGAATTTGCTGGCCGGGATATTCGTGCACCTGTACGACAAGATGGAGCCGGGACCATATTTCGGCATCATGACAGCCATGATGGCGTTGGTTGGCGTAGCGTTCTACTTTGTGGGCAAGCGGTTTGTACACAGCGCGAAGGGGAATAGTGTGAAGGCAACGACCTAATTCCTAATTATGAAATTGGTGATTGAAGCGGGACTGGTGACGGTCCCGCTTTTTTCTTGTGCATCATCGCCATTCCGGTGCATCTTTCTCCAGTCGTAATCGGTATTCGGGTGAGACATTCAGAATCAGCCGAGGAGGCCCATGCACAAACTGGCATACTTCACATGTATCATCGTATTGCTTGTAAGTTGCGGAGGGCAAGTATCCGATGAAGAATTTGCGCGAATCGTCAAGGAGAACTGCGATCCTGATGTAAATCAGTTTCTTCTTGAGCAACTGAAGTCCAACCGGGTGGTGATGCTGTCCGACTCGCACCACGGTTCTTCGCTCTACATGCAAGGCGTTATCAAGGCGCTCAACCACTGGCTTGACCAGGTGGAAGAGAGCCAAAGCCCGATCGACAACATTCCGCGCCACCTGCTCCTGATTCTTGAGAGGGACTCACGAGACGTCGAGAACCTCAAGCGCTTTTTCCAGTCAGGGGATATCTCAGACTATTTCATCGAGCCGCCGGTAGCGGATCAATTCACAACCAGTCACTTGGAGTACTATTCCGACTTGCGTGACTTTTGGCAGCGAGTGGCGGCGCACAATGCTGTTGCTTCGCCGCAGACACGAGTCGCATTTGACATATTTGGCCCCGAGAAGACGATTGAGACAACAGACTGGACCCTGGCCAAGCGAGACAGCTTCTTCTTCTACGAGAGGGATGAATATTTGTCGAGCCAAATAGTCAGCCAACTCGAGTCGAAACCTGATTTCAAGGCACTGATTTTCTACGGGGCGGCACATCTGTCAAAGACTCGTACCTTGAAGCACGGCGGCGAGGCGAATGCCGAGGGGTATTATCTCGGCCATTACCTGAATGAGCGGTATGCGGATAGCGGCGGATTTCGGACGATCCAGCAGGCATCGGCCGATGACTCTGTTGCGGCCATCTGGCGGGCGCCGGAATCCAGCTACGGATTCGACATGCGCAACATGCCGCCGTCGTTCGAGAGAAAGGATCGGCATGCCGGGTATGACGGCTTGATTTATCATGGCAGAACACCTCCCCTACCAGAAATCGATCAGCTTGGCTGCGATCGGCATACGTAACGAAACTCATGCTGTCCAGCCTCGACAGCATGAACTTATCCGAGACGGATTTCAATCGAGCAAAGCATGGTGAGTGTTTCAACTACTTGATGATGATGTCGGGTGATTCTATTGATTTCGTGCAGGCGGCATCTCACGAAGGCCAGATGGAATTGGCCGCGAGACTGCACAAATGGTTCAATTCGCACAAGCTCGACGTTGTCGCCGACATGGAGAGCGGGGAGCCGATTCTCCGCCAGATCGACTACTCTATCGCGGGCCAAAGAGAGGTCGCTCGTTTCGTATGGCTTTTGGGTAGCTCGAGCACTCGATGAACCCCGGTATGAGATCGGATCGAGTTTCGAGCGCGCTTACCACTTTCGCGAGATATGGGAATCCAAGCGCCGCTACCTGCTCATCGAGCAATGTGTGAACCTGCTCTGGATTGCCACAGATGAAGAACGTGCCAAGGCACTGGCCGTGTTGAAACAGGAAACAAATCTTGATTACACGACCGCCAAGGAGTGGACGGTCTGGTTCAGGGAGCATCAGCCGGAGATTCGAGCCAAGTACATTGTACCGCAGTAAAGTGGTCCCGAATGATCTTGCATCTCTCGTTGTCTCATTGAGACGATCGAGCCTGCTTCAACTGCTCGATCACTTCTTCCTCAAACTCCCCACGCGGTATTTCCAACAGCCCACTCGCCGAACAGCGCCGGCGTTCGGCAATCGCGCGCACGACGTCCAAGCCTACATAATAGCCGGCGCGATGCCGCCAAATATCAGTCGGGCCGTTGGCCTGAAAGATCTCACATCCCAGGATGCTTTCGTGAAAGTGATTGAGAAACCACTCGGCAAGCGCCGGATATTGCTCGCGGCAATCAGCCAGCCATCTGGAAGCCTCGGACTCAGAGAGATAGTCTGCCCATAACGCGTGCAGCTCCGCGACGTTCAGAATTGTCGTGGTGAGATAGGTCGCCAGCCCTTCAGTGATGAGTTGCCGCCCGATGTCGTTCTTTGATTCAACGTCGGAAAACATGAACTCGGGAGCAGCGGCATAGTGAAGACCGTGGATGATTTCATGGGCGATGAAGATCAGCGCCCGGTGGTCAGTGGCATAGGTTTCGACAGGCAGCCAGACGATGGGCTGATTGGCTCTCATGAAGGCATGACCGTTTGAGGTATTGCCGCCGACAAAGAGGACGATTTGCATTTGCGTCAGGTCGAGTCCGATGTTGCAAAATCTGCTTTCGATTTGCAGCAGAACGTTTCTTACTCGATTGACTCGGCGGTCGATTTCGTCATTCGTCAATTCAGCGAAAGCATGGGTACGAGGACACCAGAACTGGAAGTAGTGATCGAAGAGTTCCGGGAAGAGGGCTTCGTACTCTTTGAAACTCCGCCTATTGGTCATGGCCGCCAGATAGTCTGGAGTGAGATCGATAATGTGCATAATACCAGACTCCAAGTTACATGAACCCTTCGCCAACCAGCCGATCTTCTGCATAATATGCCGGGCCATTTCCTCATTGTGGATGAAAACGTTGCCTTTTCGGGCAAAAAGAGACTATATTACCGGAGATTTGAATGTGGAGGTATTGACAATGACCCATATTGACGTTAAGGGACAACAACTTACGCTGAATGAAGAGGGGTTTCTCACCGACCCCAATGCCTGGAGTAAAGAGGTGGCGGTCGAACTGGCCAAAGCGCAGGAAGGGCTGGAAATGCTGACGGCGGAACACTGGGCGGTCATTGAGTTTATCCGCAAGCATTACGTTGAAACCAACATGGCGCCAATGGTGCGGGCGGTCTGCAAGAGTACCGGCCTGCCGTTGAAGCGCATTTACGAATTATTCCCTTCCGGTCCGGCCAAAGGGGCATGCAAACTAGCGGGGCTTCCCAAACCTGACGGGTGCGTGTAAGCACAACGAATGATTCCACTCTGGCTCACATTTGTGGTAATTGCCGCGGCGCTGTTTGCTTTCGGCGGATTGGTGACGACCATCTGGACGACTCTTCGCTTTGGGCAACGTCGCCGCTTTGCCCCGGCGACCGGCAGCGAATGGCAGGGAATGCAATATGCCCTGCTGGCGGGGATGATGCCGTGGGCCAAGGAGAGTGCGTGGCAGCATCTGGGGACTTACTTTGCCGGCGTGACATATCATCTAGGCATCGCCGCCGCGTTTGTGGTGCTGGTGTTCGTCATGGCGGGAATCACAATTGAACAGACGACCAGGCTTGTCCTGCTCATTCTCGCAATCATCGGCGCCGCCTGCGGAATTGGCCTGCTCGTCAAACGAGCCACCACCCTTGCACTGCGTGCGATCAGCACGCCCGATGATGTCATATCCAACCTGCTGGTCACACTCTTCGTGATCGGCTCCGCCCTGGTGCCGGCATTTCCTCAGTTCACCACTTCGTTCCTCATTCTGACCGCGCTCATGTTAATCTACGTACCGCTCGGCAAGATCCGGCACTGCTTCCTATTCTTCTGCAGTCGCATCACCTTTGGCCGATTCTTCGGTCGGCGTGGAGTACTGCCGCACGCCGCGGTCCACCCGAAGGAGTCGCATGTCAGCCGATAAAGACGACACCCGCCTGACCTGTGCTCGGCCGGCATCCGAGAAGGATATCGAGACGATGCTGGCGACGCTGGCCGAAAAGGTCGATGCGGAGTTGGCGGCTCAGATGCAGACGTGCGTGCATTGCGGATTGTGCGCCGAGAGCTGTCATTACTTTCTGGCGACAGGCGAAGCCAAGGCGATACCGGCATACAAGGCTGGTCTGGTTACCTCGGTATTCGCCCGGCAGCATACGCTCCCGGGCAGGCTCTTCCCTATACTGAGCGGCGCGACAGTGCTTGACGCTGCTCTTACCCGTGAATGGATCGATTCGCTGTACGGCCGGTGTTCGATGTGCGGGCGATGCACGATTAACTGCACGATGGGGATCAGTATCGAGAGGATTATTCGTGCGGGTCGGTCGGCGCTGGCGGCGGTCGGCATGGTCCCGAGTGAACTTCAGGCGACAGTCGACAAGGCGATAGGTACCGGCAACAATATGGGGATCACACAGCAGGAGTGGCTGGAGACCGTTGATTGGCTGCAGGACGAGCTTCGCGGTGAAACCGGTGATCCGGCGGCAGAATTGCCAATGGACCGCCAGAATGTCGATTTCCTCTACGCGATCAATCCGCGCGAGGCGAAATTTTACCCGCTCTCCCTTCTCGCGGCCGGAAAGGTGTTTTATGCCGCTGGAGCGAACTGGACGTTTGCGTCTGATGCGTACGATATCACCAACTATGCACTGTTCAGCGGTGATGATGACAGAGGGGCGGAGATTGCCGGTCGGCTCCAGGCAACCGCAAGGAAACTAGGGGCGAGCCGAATTGTCCTGGGAGAGTGCGGCCACGGATTCAACGCCAATTTTTGGGAAGGGCCGGACTGGCGGCAGGACGCTGATTCGGTGCCTATGATCAGCATTCTGGAAGTGATGGCCGGGTGGCTACGAACCGGCAGGATCAGGGTCGATCCGGCACGAAATGCGAAGCGGTATACATTGCACGATCCATGTAATCTGGTCAGGCTCGGGGGCGTGCGCGAGCCGCAACGGTATTTACTACGTAAGGCTGTCGCCGATTTTGTCGAGATGACTCCCAACGGCGAGACCAACTTCTGCTGTGGTGGCGGAGGAGGACAACTGTCGATGACCCGCTTTGCCGACCGTCGAATCGAGGCCGGCAGAATCAAGGCTGACCAAATAAAAGCGACCGCCGCTAATGTGGTGGTCGCTCCCTGTCATAATTGTATAGACCAGTTGGCCGAACTCAACAAGCACTACAAGCTCGGGACCGAGATCAAGACGGTCACCGAGATAGTAGCCGATGCGCTGGTCTTATCATCGGCTCAGGCCGCTAACGCTTCTTCGACCCAGCCATAGCGCCGCGCGAGACGGCGATTTCTTCAACCGCCTCGATGGCCTTTGTAATATCATCTTCAGTCGTAAACGGACCTATACCAAAGCGCACGGCGCCGTGAATCTTGTCAGTGCCGAGTTGTTCGTGAACCAGCGGGGCACAATGCAAGCCGGTGCGGCAGGCGATATTGTAGTCGACATCGAGCATAGTGCCGACCTCGGCTGCCTCCGTGCCCTCGATGTTGAATGAGAGCACACCGATATGATCGGTGAGGTCATTCTGACAGTACATGATGACGTTGTCGATCTTCTTCAGGCCGTTGTGCAGTTGTTTGAGCAGTCGAGATTCGCGGCGCTCGACGTTCTCGATCCCCTGTTCCTGCAGCCATTTCACGCCGGCGTTCAGCCCGGCAATGCCGAGCAAATTGGGCGTGCCATATTCCAGACGATACGGGTATTCATCCAGATGGGCTTTCTGGGCCGAACGAACTCCGGTGCCGCCGGCGCGAGTGTGGCGGATTTCAACCCCCTCGCGGACATACAAGCCACCGATACCCATCGGACCCATGAGTGACTTGTGGCCGGTGAAAGCGATGATATCGAGGTTCATGCCCTGCAAATCCACTGGTATCTTGCCGGCGGTCTGGGATGAGTCCACCAGGAGGATGATTCCGTTTTGGCGACAGAATCGGCCAATGGTGGCGATGTCCTGAACTGTGCCAATCACGTTGGAACCGTGATTGATGGCGACCAGGCGGGTGTTTTTCTTGAAGCGACGAACGATGTCGTCGGCTGACACAAACCCCTTCTCATCGAATGGGACATGGTCGACCTCGACCTGCGAGTCGCGGGACAGATGATATAGTGGACGCAGAACCGAGTTATGTTCGACAGTAGTGGTAATGGCATGGTCGCCCGGTCCCAGACAGCCAAAGATGGCCAGATTGAGGGCATCGGTGGCATTGTTGGCGAAGATCAGTCGGTTAGGATCTGTACCGTTGAAGAATCTGGTGAGGAGTTTGCGAGTATCCTCGACCATCGAGCCGGCGGCGAGACAAAGGTCATAGCCAGAGCGGCCGGGATTAACGCCATAATTGCGATAAAAACTGTCGATTTGCTGATATACTACTTCGGGTTTTGGGAAGGTGGTAGCGCCGTTATCGAGGTAAATCATATCGTTCATTACGACCGCCTGGTTAAGCTCCTTTTCGGTAGTATACCAAAAGTGGCACTCGGAGTCAACTATTGAGGCAGGGACCGGATTTCTGTGGCAAGAGGTTCCGGTTTCGGAACCTCTTGCCATTCAAGCGGCGACATGGTCTACTATCGACAGTTCGGCAGGGGAGTGAAGGTGAGGAAGAGATTGTTGATGAGAGCAGTCAGATCACCTATATCGATGTTGTCAGCTGCATCACCGTCACAGTTAGCCTCAGAGGGGCAGCAAAGCGGGGTGAAGGTGATAAACAGATTGTTGATTAAGGCGGTTAGGTCGCCAATGTCTACGCCGTCATCCGGACTGCAGTCAACGTTGCCAACCAGATAGAGGCAGCAGCCGCCGGATTCGGGCGGATTTTGCCAGAAGCCTCCAGACATATGGACATTGGGCGACTCGCACTGTCCGGTGGCCAATTGACCGGTTGTTAGACTGAGTCCGCGACTAGAGGCGCGGCATGTGCCACCGCCTGAGGCGACGACAGCACGTCTCAGCGCGATGGGCGCCCCCATCGATTGGCCAATAGATGGATCTGCTCCGGTCCCTTTTCCGTCATTGACGATTGCCTGGGCAATGCCGGTCAGAAGCTGTTCCAAAGCGAGAACTACTACTATCAACAATCCGAGCCGGCGCCAATTCGACTTCATTCTTGCCCCCGATCTCCCGTGACAGTGCGCTGCGGCCGCAGATCATCGATGGCATCATTGGGGGTCAGTCCCATTTCTACCGGGTAGAGGTATTTGCCTCGCTCGACAACAGGCTTTGCTTCTTCAACGGGTATGCGGTGGCTGCGCGCGAAGGCATCATTCCGTATGCCCGTCACTTGCCACGATACCTTCACGGACGGGACACTGGTGCGAATCCGAAACTGGTTTTGAGCAATCTCGCTCACGACGATTGCCTGGGCAAATTGTCCGATGACCGTCAATTGATACCTGAAGTCGGTATTCAGTGCAGAGAAATAGTCGGGCAGAGTTACAGTTGCGTTCCCCTGGGCGTCGGTCAAGACGATACCATCATATATGTTTTTCATGTCGGGCGATTCGACGAATGAGTGGTAAAGGTACTTGTTGGCGGGATCGAGCGGGTGATCGATCTTAAATGAACCGCCTCCTTTGCTCAGCGTTCCGATGACGCTGACGTTGCCGTTGAAAAACCCGGCATAGTTGGTAGCGGCACCATTCCCCTGTGCCCAGACGCCATAGGCCGTTGAGCCACCGTCAGCATACGCCTGTATACCATAATGCGGCCCGCTACCTCCCGGCTTCGCCCACACTTCGGCCCCCCAAACAGATCCGGAGCCAGCATTGCCGGCATATCCCACCAACGCCTTCGACACTGCTGCATTGGAGGCATCGGCATAGGCGGTAAGACCAGCGTGGCCGCCAGTTCCCCCGGACATGGCGACGAAATCTCCAGCGAGTGCATCGCCGGAACCGGTATTAGTAGCTTGTGAATATACACCGCGCGAACTGTTTGAGGTCGCAGCATTGGACCAGGCAGTGATGCCAAAATGGCGACCAGAACCGCCGGGCTGTGCTGAAAAGTCTCCGCCTGTGACGTCACCGGTGAAGGTATTAGTGGCATATCCTCGCACACCGTAGGCAGTGGCTGCTGGATTTCCGGTCCCCGTACACTCACCGAAAACGCCGACGCTCTCACTTGATCTGCCGTGCACACCTGGTCCTGCGGTATTGGCGCTGTAGATCAGTCCCGTGCTGGGAGAACCCGTGATAACCAGGCGCGAACCACCATCAAGCGCCAGCAAGCGATTGGGGCCGGGCGTCGACGCCGCATCAAAACCATCGACTTTGTCGGCATTACCGATGACGATCGACGGACTTAGATCGGCCGACTGAATCGTATTGTCCACAATCATGGCTGATGTCACTGAGTTCGTCTGTGATGATTTGACATAGCGCGGATCGA
Source organism: uncultured candidate division Zixibacteria bacterium (assembly GCA_963806185.1). Lineage (GTDB taxonomy): Bacteria > Zixibacteria > MSB-5A5 > GN15 > FEB-12 > CAWDXE01. The sequence continues at coordinate 46,339 of CAWDXE010000004.1, read as the reverse complement.
GCAAGGCCGTGTCCGCCGAGGTCGATTGAATTGTACCATCGGGGAACTTGAAACCGCCGCCGGTCGACTCGATTAGACCATCGACCTTGACAGCTCCAGTGATAGTGCCGCCAGACGCCCCGTTAATTGTGGCAACTCGAAAGGCGTAGGGTGTCGACACGAGCTGAATTCGTGGTGACATTTCCGGGTCCGGACTGACCTTCACACCTAACCAGCGTCCTGTGTCCGCAAAGACACTGTCGTTAATTGGTACTATGTCACCCAACAGTGCTGAGATAGTACCATCGAGGCCGGTAGAGAGGTTCTGTGATTCCTGCCATTTCGGGCTTCCCCCGACGGCGCTGCCGTAAATTGCGAACTGAATGGTTAGTGCCGTGTTCGACAGTATATTGCCCGCCGAATCGGTCATGACCCCTTGGAAACTAAAGCCGTGGGGCGCAGTTGCGAAGATCGGACTGGTCGCGGCAATCACAATTGAAACCAGTGACGCGATCAGTACAATCAGCGTTCTACCATGCTCTCTCATTACTCCTCCTATGTTTAGTAGCTTCACACCACGAATTCCAACGCCGGCCGACGCTGGGTGTAATTTGCATTGGGGGGAGGTCGACATTGGCGCGTGTGATGGTCCCGCGATCTCCCTACTGGCGAATACATATCGCAAACTGCATGCGCATCTCCCGGGTAATATCTCATCTGTCGATAGTTCAATGGATTGCAGGAGGAACTTGCTCGCGACAAGCCGTTGTGAGGTTGAAAGCCACGCCAGGTGTAGCCTCTAGGCTACTCAACTGAAGTCGATGTAGTCTCGGAGCTACAGGAGGTCGGCTAAACCTTCATGGCAAAAGCGTGCGGAGATTATGGGAATGGACTTCAACTATAATAGCATTTTATCCGGCAGTCAAAGCGACCGCCGGATAATCTTGACGTCTTCCTAGAACTCGTGTATCAGACCGACGCGTAACATCAACGCTCGGAGATCCGGAAAGAGATCGAAATTCAACAGCGGGCCGAAGGATTCCGGCGGACTCGGGTCTCCCCGCTGATTGTACCACTCCGCCGAGATGGCGAGACGAGAGTCAGGGCTGACCGGCAATTCGTAATTGAGACCGTACGTGAAAGCCGTGAATTTTGCCAGGCGGTTATCCGCTGAGACGAAATCAGGGAGTGGATCACCCTGAATGAGGAATGGTCGCGAGAAGTCGGCTCTTGATTGTGTATACCAGCGCACCGATGGTTGGAAAGCGCCGATGCGCCGCAAATCCAGCCGAATACCTGCGAAGGCGGTGTGCGATGTCACACCCCAGTTGTCGAGGTAGTAGCGATACGAGAGATCGGCGATGGTGCGACCAATGCCCTTTCGAATTTGTCCAAAAACGGCGTGGCCGGTCCGGTTGTCGGGACGATTTTCATGCAGACTCTGAACCGGTTCGCCGGGATCTGCGGCGTTCATCGGCTGTACGACACTGATAATCTTGTACGGATCGGTCATGTACCCGTTGGCAAGAGAGATAGAATAATTGAACCGAAGAACCGTGCGGGGACCGACAATTCGCGTGAGCCCGGCGACCATGTCGGTAGTGGTCTTGCGGCGCGAGCCGAGATCGAGTCGCCGTCCGAATTCGTCTTCCTGTTGGACAGTTGGATCGGCGAACGGCGCAGGAACACCGTCGAGCGGGTCGACCTTGTCGCGTGACAGGGCAGCCGAAAAGCTGGCCGTCGTGCGACCGTTGTCGAACTCTTTCGAGATTGCACCTTTCAATCCCAGCGATTTGTAATCATGTTCGCTTGAGACGTGCCCGCCGCCGGCCAGCGTGACCGACTCACTGACTCGGCGCGACAGCATGGCGTCAACGGCGAAGCGGGTCTCGGTGAAACCATCGTCGACGGGCAGTTCGCCCGCCTGAGTGATGATTCGCCCGCCGCCAGAGGAGCGCGTGATGGTTTGCGGATGTTTCGACGGAGAACTGCCGGTCGGGGACGCACCGGTGAGACCGTCGAAGGTGAGAGTCATGTTGAGATTGTAGCCACTGCGCAGGTCACGATTGAGCGTGAACAGCGCCTCGGTGGCACGGACGCGATTCTGCTCAGAATACACCAACAAGGACGTTTCCGAATGACTGGCCGCCACGCCAACGGCCGGCAGAGTGCCGAGCAAGGTAGCCGTGAGCGGAGCGAGGGCGTTTTTGAGCTGACGTACCGGCATCAGTTACACCCGCAGCCGCCGCCGCCGAAGGAGCGGCCGCCGCTTGACCCTTCTTTGCTGAAATATACGTGATCAGCAATCACGTCGTCGTTGAGCCGGCGATCGAGCTGCATCTCGGCCCCGGCCAGCATCGGGACACGGCAGGCTTTTGTTGTGGCCGCGCCGCAGCCACCAAGCAGAGAAGCCGTAATAGCAGCACCCATGACGAACAGCAGTGATTTCTTCATAAGCTTGGACTCATTTGCTCCCCAGGATACGGGTGAAGCGCGGGGTCAATGCGCATCACCCGGACCGGGAATGTCGATTGGTAGTACGGGTCGAACGGTGATGAATTAAAATCGGTACGCGATGCCGAACATTACCCGAGTCTCAACTTCCGGCTGGGCGATCGCTTTGTCGGCGTCCTTATAATTGTAGTCGTCAATCGGATGGAGGTCATGCTTGCCGTCTGGACTGTAGTAAGTATCATGTCCGTCCATGGTAGCACGAAAGTAGTAGTCGGCGCCGGCCAGTACGATCATGTCAAGGCGAGGACTGAGGGGAAACGCAGTTTCGATGCCGCCGCCAATGCCCCACTGGTTGGAGCTTACGTTGAAAGTTTCGGCGCCGCCGATATACTCGAAGTCCGCCGTGTAATAAGCACGGCGGGCGCCGCCGAACACGCTGGAGTGCTTAAGTGACATTAGCTTGACTGGATAGACGACGTCGAGTCGTGCATCCCAGATCTTGCCGCGAGATCTCGGCGTGCCGTTTGTCGCATTGTTAATGAAGACGCGTCGCGCCATGAGAGCGTCGCCGGTGGGTACGCGCGCATAGCCCAGGCCGAGTCTGACACTAAACGGAAATCCCTGGGCAAAATTGCCCAGCGTGCCGTTGACGTGCAGTCCGGGACCCCCGTAATAGCCGGTCACGACCTGCCCAGTGAATAACTGCCTGGACCCGAGAGCAACGCTGCTCTGATTGACCGGATGTTCGGCGGCCGAGGCCGTGACGCCTTTGACCAAGATGACAAGGGCCGCCGTGATGAGAAATCGCTTCATGGTCATCTCCTTTCAACGTAAGGAACCCGCGGTAGGCGACGAATCGACGCACCGGCCTAAAGCCGAGTACATCAACCCATCTCCTCCATGATTCGGCTTTAGCGGGGCCAAACTTTAGACAAATTTGAACTCATGTATTGCGTTGGGACACCAACGCTTACGCGAGCGATGATCGGTGGGGCGGGAGGTCATGGAGACAACAGGCGGAGAAGTCGGGACCATAGAGGACGTCAACCATCGAGTAGAGTGATGTCACCAAGGGGGCCCGATGCGAAAATACAGCTGGATCCGCCCGTATGTACGCCGTGTCGGCGTACGGCGCGGGAGTCAGTTTCCCTTGCCGGTGTCCGTGTTGTTACGCACTTGGGTCTTATCAGTGACGAAGATATATGTGCCGGCAGTTTCTCGAAAAGCAGCTACACTTCGATCAAAATCCTGTTCTGATCGCGACGCAAGGATAAGGGCGATCACGCCGTTCGGCACATTGTAAAAGGCGATCATCTGGTAGTCTTTGGCCGCAGCATTGGCAAATCTTCGCACCTCAGCGACACTGCCCGCCGCAGCGGTGATCGAGGGCTGGTCGGAAATGACAGAGCCGCCGTGATCAGACTCGAACTTTTCACCGTAAGCAGCGATAACGTCGTATACGGTCATGTTGGTGTCATCTTTGAAGTATGCGACCGGGAAAACAATAATCGGACTCGTCGCCGCGGTGAGGCTCTCCGGATAGAAGGCTGCGCTCCAGCCATTGGCGGCCGCAACGCTGTCGTCCATTCGCCAGCCTTTCGCCGCTTTGAGATAGTAAGCCAAATTGTAGTCCCAGCAGATTCCGGCGTTGTAATCAATGGAGTCACTGGTTCTGGGCAGAGTATCTTCGCCGTGTACGCTGCCAACCACCGAAAGCACCATCACGCTGATGGTTGCCATCATCAATCCAGAGATCATGCGCATCGGCACGCTTCCTTTCTCGTCACTCGGTTACCGGCACCCATAATCTCGCCGGCCCGAGCACGATCCCCCCTGATTCCGGAATAAGGCCACTGAGGCTACTTCTTCACCGGCAAGACATGTATCGCCTTGACGATCAATTCGACCTCGTCGCCCACTTTCAAGCTCATCTCTTCCACCGATTCCGCGGTCAGCACGGAGGCCATCTTCGCCGGGCCGAGGACATCGAATTTCACCAACGACATGACGTCACCGGTTTTGATCGACGTGACCTTGCCGGTGATGCGGTTGCGCGCTCCGTATTTCATACTGAGTCTCCATTGTGAAAAGAGGTCGGACGTTCGTGTGTCCGATTGCATAATACATCCGCGCCAAAAACGCAATCAACAACTTTCTCTCCGCTGATCGTCGTACCGTCTACTGACACCCCGCCGGCGGTGTGAAGGTAATGAATACATCATCGGCGAGGGCGGTCAGATCACCGATATCCACGGCGCCGCTTCCCCCGCCACGACTTTGGGGATCAGGTCCCGATTTTAGTGATTGGTATTGGAAAGTAGGCGGGGGTACAACACGAGGAGGCTATCGCAAAGTGCTTTGCTGAACTTTGCAGCACCGAGGGAATTCAAGTGCTTGTCATCGAAAAAATGCAGATGAGGATCGAGCTTCAGGGATTCGCTGAAGTCAAGAAGTCGCGTTGACCGGGATTCGGCAAGATATTCTATGATCTCGATCTTCTTGGGGTGATCGAGTCCGGATTCGGGAAACCCAACCTTCTTTGGCAACGGAGGAATAACGAGTACAACCTCTCCGCCGCCGTGCTTGATCCAGTCGATGGCTTTTCTGAGATATTCCACTTGCGTACCCTGCAAAACGACCGGCAATTGCTCCGGAACGGCCGAATCACTCGCCTGTTCGTCCGTTGTGACAAAACCTTCACCAACGTAGACGCGATGAGCGGTTGGTCTTTGCACCGGAATGTCGAAATCGAACGTGGCAATTCGCTGAACAAGAACCGCCGCAGTTGCGTTGTATCCTTTTGGCGAACCTACCGCTACACACATTTCCGCCATTGAACTGTTGAAGATCGTATTCCCGAGAAGGTCATAATAGCACTCCAACCCGTCAATCCCCAAGGTCACGTAGTACACCTCGAGCACGACCAGCTTGGGCGAGAACCGGGAATAATAATGCTTCAGCAAGAAATATGTATTGAGTGGTGACTGCCCGGCAGAGCCAATATCAAAAGAACTGATGCCGGATTGGGCGAAGGGCCTCGGATCAAAAGACAAGTAGGACCGCGACGACCCGCAGAACAGAATGTCGACGGGCGGGTGATTCTGTGCGTCTTGAAAACGCTGTGCAGTAAAAGTGTCACCGCCGAGATCGACGAAGTATCCCGTGTTCCGAGTCAGTAACGAATACCCTTGCCAATTGATGTGTGAAAGAGCTAACAACAGGCCCAGATAGCACACGCTGCCGATGGCAGCACAGGCCGAAGCCCGGCGGAAAAACGCCCGCCAACTCTGAGGACTGGCTTGGTTCATCAGTTCGGTCGTTGTGGTGACAGGCATGCACCAATATAGTCTTTATTGCCCGCCGTGTAAAATGCCGATTTGCCTTTGTGGGTCCAGTATCGTATATTGTTTGAAGCTGAACCCAAATATCTATTCAGAACCAACGAGTTGCACCTTATGATCAATTCGGATTCGACGGTCTGGAATCGATGGCAGGATTTTGCCGCCGCCGATCCCGACCGCAACATCATCACCCACGTCAAAGCCGGCCACGAGCCGTATCGGTGGACCTGGCAGAAGCTGATGACGCGTGCCAATGCGTATCGTCAAACATTGGTCGACGTTGGAGTCAAGAAGGGGGATGTGTGTGCGCTCATGATTCGCCACCATCCCGAGTTTTATCCCATGTATTTCGGCATTAGTGCGCTGGGGGCGATACCTTCTGTTCTGGCGTACCCAAACGCTCGACTACACCCCGAGAAGTTTCGCCAGGGACTGGAAGGGATGTCCCGGCATTCCGGGCTCGACTGGCTTTTGACAGAGAGAGAACTGGAACCGGTGGTCTCACCTGTGGTTGCTTCGGCGGGTGGCACCATTCGCGGTTTGCATTTTCCTCTCGAATGGAGGTATGTAAATGGAAACTCTGATTCGGCACTAAGGAAGCCGCCAACTGACTGCGACAGTCCGTGTCTTCTCCAACATTCGTCGGGGACTACGGGTATGCAGAAGGGAGTAGTTCTTTCCAATCGAGCGGTTCTTGAACATGTCGTGCGGTACGGGGCCTCGATTAATCTCGACCAACAGGACAGAATCATCAGCTGGCTTCCCTTGTATCATGATATGGGATTGATCGCCGCATTCTATCTCTCAATTACCTCGAATGTGCAGCTCGTCCAACTGGACCCGTTTGAGTGGGTCATGGCACCCCTCCTGTTCCTGGAGGTTGTGTCTCAGGAGCACGGTACAATCGGATGGTTGCCCAATTTCGCCTACAACATGATGGGAACACAGCTTCGTGACGAGGATATTCCAACGGATCTCGACCTGTCATCCCTGCGTCTGCTCGTCAATTGTAGTGAACCGGTGAGGGCAGAGAGCCACAATCGCTTCTTGCGCCGATTCGAGAACCATGGATTCAGAGAGAATGCGCTGGCCGCTTGCTATGCGATGGCCGAGACGACGTTTGCCGTCACCCAGACGGCACCAGGGGTTCGCGCAACCGAACTGACGGTGTCTCGTGAGGATGTTGCTAAAGGGGCGGCAAATCTTGAGGTCGGGTCGGGCGACAAGCGGGTGTGTGTCTCTTCCGGTCATCCGATTTCGGGATGTGAGGTTCGCATTATCGACAGCCAGGGGCTGGACCTTGCTGACGATTTGGTGGGTGAGATTGCCATCAGTTCCGTCTCGCTGTTTGAAGAGTACCGGAACAATCCGGCCGCGACGGCAGCGGTGATGAAGGATGGCTGGTACTTCAGCGGCGATTACGGTTTTCGCCACGGCGGAGAACTGTATGTCATTGGTCGCAAAAAAGACATCATCATCATAGCCGGTAAGAACATCTATCCGGAGGATGTTGAGGATGCCATTGGGGGTGTTCCGCATGTCACTCCTGGACGAGTGGTTGCGTTTGGCGTTGAAGACGAGAAGTCCGGCACCGAGTCAATGTGCATAGTCGCCGAGACCAAACTCGAGTCCCCGGAGGATCATCGATCGTTGCGACGAGCCATCGTACGCGCTGGTATGGAAATCGACATTACCATTAATAGAGCCTATCTCGCTCCGCCGAGGTGGTTGATCAAGAGCTCGTCGGGAAAGCCGTCGAGAAAGGCAAATAGTGAACGCGCAGTCGTCGAACTGCATTACAAGTAGGACGGCAAATGATCTCAGATCGGCTTAAACAGACCATCTTCAAAGAACTTGATATCGATGAGGTAGAGATTTCTGACACCACGGTTGCAAGCGACGTACCTGGGTGGGATTCGCTTAGTCACGTTGGAATAATACTGGCAGTTGAACGTGAATACAAAGTCCGTTTCTCTACTATTGAAGTCCTCGGCCTTCGCAATATCGGTGACCTGCAGGCACTCGTCGAGCGGAAGTCCGCAAAGTGACTTCTCCAAAAGAGGAACTGCTTTCGGTCCGGAAATGGGCTGCTGATCGGCTTCGCGCCTCTCTCGGAGGCTCATTCTGAGCCTACATTCAATCTCATTTCTTGCCTTTGTGCTGGTATTGGCATTTCTCACCGCCTTGATTCCAGCTCGATTTCGCTGGATGTTGTTAACTGCTGCCAGTCTTTGCTTCTACGCGACCTTCGGCTCCCCTTATCTATTCGTGTTCCTTTTCATAATCGCGCTGGTCGCGTTTGGTTCGGGTAAGCTGATCTCTTCAGCGGACTCCCCCGCGTCCAAAAGATTGCTTTTCTGGATGGGCGTCACATCGCTCGTTGCCACCCTGGCGATCGCCCGCTACTTGCCGTACTTGTTTCCTGACCTGACCAACACAATTCTTTCATTCGACTTCGGCGGCCTCCTCCAACCGTCTTCGCTTTGGATGACGATTGGCGTTTCTTATCTGATGATACAAGCCATCTCGTATCTAACCGACGTTTACCTCGGCTTTGAAAGCGCTGAGAGCCATTTTGGTTTCTTTCTCCTCTATCTCTGTTTTTTCCCGAAATTGCTCCAGGGTCCCATCGAGCGTGTCGGTCAACTGATGCCGCAATTACGGAGTGCCATTGACATTACTCCCGAGAATGTGCGGAGTGGGTTGGTCTTGTTCTTCTGGGGAGTGTTCAAGAAAGTAGTCATAGCCGACCGAATGGATATGTTTGTTGGTGCCGTATACGGCGACGTACACCGATTCCAGGGGATATCGTTGATCCTGGCGACATATTGCTACGCGATTCAGCTGTATTTCGATTTTGCCGGTTATACCGACATGGTGCGCGGCGTGGCGCAGATATTTAACATATCGTTGACTGAGAATTTCAATCGTCCGTATTTTGCCCGTTCCGTGATTGAATTCTGGCGACGATGGCACATGTCGTTGTCGCGCTTCATCCTCGATTACCTCTTCAAACCCCTGCAGATATCCCTGCGTCGTTGGGGAAAATTTGCCATTCCGGCGGCACTGCTACTGACCTTTTTTGTCTCGGGACTCTGGCATGGAGTGGGATGGGGCTTTGTGGTCTGGGGACTGCTTCACGGGCTGTTTATGTCGATTGCAGTCTTGTGGAAACCAATGCAACGACGGATCTACAAACGGCTGGGACTTGAGAAGTCGCGAATACTCGGGGCATGGCAGGTGCTCGTGACGTTTAACGCCGTCTGCTTTGCCTGGGTATTCTTCAGGGCCGATAGTCTTGCTGACGCCTGGTATGTAATCGCCAATTGCTTCAATTTCTCCGGGTTGACTATGAATGCTCTCACCAGCAAAGAAGCGATTCGGGAGATATTTCTGTTTGGCAACGGTTTCGACGAACCACTCATAATCGCACTTGGCTCGCTCATCTATCTGGCGGTGATCGTTGTAGCACGCGGGGGCAATTCAAGCACGTTGGCACAACGACTCTCGCAGAGACACATGGTCGTCAGGTGGTGTGTCTATTACGCCATTATTCTCGGTGTCTGTTTCCTCGGAAAGTACGGTACGTCAGCGTTCATGTACATGAAGTTTTGAAGAAGCATCTCGGAGATTCTCTGTCACAGAGTATTCAATGCCACCGACAGACTACGGGTATTAACCTAGTCGTGCGGTATGTGATCAGACTATGCGGGCTTAGTCGGTTCAGCCGTAGTCGGATAGCACGCAACTATTTTAAGACCTTCTTCACCTCATCGTGACGGCTTTCAGATAATCCGTTTTCCTCACTGGCACGCCGCCAGCGGCGTGAAAGTGATGAACAGGTTGTCGATCAGCTTGGTCAAGTCGCCAATGTCAATGCCGCCAAGTCCATCGCAGTTCGCCTCTGCTTCGCAACACAGCGGAGCGAACGAGATGAACAGGTTGTCGATCAGCACGGTCAGGTCGCCGATGTCTACGCCGCCGGTGGGGTCACAGTCGATGTTGCCGGTCGGCGTCAGACAGCAGGCACCCCCCGTTATCCATAAGGCATACGGGTGGGAGAAATCCGCGTCGACGCTTCGTTTCACTCGCCAGTAGTACACCGAGTCGGGGCCAAGTGTACTGGGCACCAAATAGCTTGTCCCGGCCAAATCATTGATGTCGACAATTGGTGCCCGGAAATCGTAATACCGGTCAAGCTGGAGTCGGTAGGTGGTCGACGCGAACGAACGGGCCGTCAGGCCGGGCCAACTAAGGGTCGGCTGACGGTTGGTCGTGGGCACGCCGCTGGCCGGAACAACCGGCGACGTCGCCTGAGCATCAAAAAAGAACACCAGGCTGTCGACGCCGCTACTGTCCAGACCGTTGTAATGCCTGGCCAGGCAGAAGTTGGCTGAACCGTCAATGCCGATGCCAACTTCCAGATGCTCGATCGGTCGAGTCCCAACTCTCCCGACAACGATGGTGTACAGACCATACTGCAGGTTGTAGTCGTACGCCTGATTGTCGATCGCACCATTACCGTCGATATCGTAACGCCAGTACGCCGCGCCGGCGACAGTCTGGAGCTGCCGCGAAATGATCAATCCCTCCGGATTAGTAATGCGAAGCCGGGCGTCGTTGTATACCGTGGTGATCATTTGGCTGTCCAGGATCTGCGAACCGGGCAGCCCGTTATACGCCAGCACCAGCGGCGCTCCCCCCTGTCCACCGACGAGGAAATCGGAACTCCCGTCGCGGTTCAGGTCACCACTGACCAGGGCGAGAACGGAATTCTCCCCTGTGCCAACGGCAAACGAGGCCGCATCGCTGAATCCGCCCGACCCATCACCAAAGTTGATGACCAGGGAGCCGCTGTCAGCGTTGATGACGCTCACATCCAACCGGCCGTCCTTGTTGACGTCCGCCACCGACATGTTGACGGCCGTACCGACGATCTCGGTACGGCTCGATGAGATGATGCCGCCGGCGCCATTGCCCAATACAACCGTCAAGGTGCTGGTGTCAGCGATCCCGGCCGTATTCCCTACGATGACGGCGAAATCCTCGTTCCCGTCGAGATTGAAATCCGCGTGCGTGCGGACCGTGGCCACGTCGAAGCTGTGGAAGCCAATCTGCAGGGCGGCGCTCCTGGTAAGGCTCGGAGTGCCGTTGTTGAGGTACAGGAAAGCCGAGTCACCGGCTACACCGACTATGTCGTCGATACCGTCCTGGTTCAGATCGATGGCGTCCAGCGCGTCGACGCTGGTCGACAGGGTGTTCTCCGTCATATACCGCCCGCTGCCGTTTCCGGGGAAGAACCGGTCGGGTGAGCAGACAATGTCCTTGAACGCATCGTTGTTAAAGAATCCGGACGCAACTGCCACGGAAGAGAGATTCGTGGGCAGTCTGAAATTGGAGGGTGGTGGCGCGACTGACGTCGAGTCGATTGAGAACGAACGCCCGCCCAGATTCAACATCACGTACAGCGTAGTCGGTGAGTACGCCACGATGTCCAGCAGCGTGTCGGCATTGATGAAATCGATGGTCAGCGCCGCCTTCCCGACGCGATAGTAACCGCGGGGCGAGTCGAGCGAGCCGTCAGTCCGGCCGTAAGCAACATACAGCGTGTCATCCGCACCGCCAGTATAGATGATATCCGCACGATTGTCCTTGTCGAGATCGGCCTGGCGAACATAGTAGACATCCGCCGTGTCAACGATGTGGGTGGTGTCGAAATTCGGGTCGCACACATCGCCGATGCCGTTGCCGTTGCCGTCTTCCTGGCCGGGATTGTAGACAAACGGGCAGTTGTCACAGGCGTCGCCGATGCCATCCCCGTCGGCATCTTCCTGATCGACGTTCATGATAGCCGGACAGTTATCACAGACATTTCCGACACTGTCATAGTCGTCATCCTGCTGAGCGGGATTATATACGAGCGGACAGTTGTCGTCAGGGTCAGCATAGCCGTCGTGATCGGTGTCCATTCTGAACTCCATGATCGGTACGAATCCGACTAAGTCGGGAGGAGTCCCAAGGAACAGTGGCGTGTTGTGCGGCTGGGTATGCGCCGTGTCGAACTCTATCACGCGGTCGTATGGCATCGGGGGCATCGATATCCAGATTTTGGCGATTGCACCGCTTCCGGCAGATATTGGATCACTCACCATTTGTGTGCCGATCGTGACGGTACCAGATGTACTGTCAATACCTGAGAATCTTCCCATGCCACCCACCAATCGTGGTGTCGAACTAACGGAGTCGATCGTCGCTCTAACTCCGTCCACGCGAATCTTCAGGGGAAGACAATATGCGTACACCGCCTGGCTGTTGTGGTAATTGAGATCGACGGAAACTTGCGTGACTGAGCCCGGGAAGACATACGTCGAGAAACTGACGGTATCCACTGTCCTAATGCTTGGCAAATAGCGAGGCATGGACGGTGAACAACTGGGCGGTATGAACGTAAGGAACAGACTCTCAATTAGTCGCGCCAAATCCCTGATGTTCACGGTCGCATAGTCGTCAATATCACAATCAGGGGTAACAGACGATATGTTACGATACAGATAATTTACCAGGGCGCTCACGTCCGCGATGTCGACATAGTTGCTCTGGTCCGCGTCGCCACATAAGGTATGTGGGGCCCATGCAGCCACGCGGAAGGACGCCTTGTCACCGGCAGCAGAAAACGCCCCGCCGGAGACGAGGCGTTCGTTGTGGGGAGCCATGACAAACGCGCTGTTATCGAACCCTGAACCGAGCCGGGACCAGAGTGATCCGCCCTCCCAACGGGCGATGAAATTCACCAAGGTGTCGCTCGCATAGTAGAATCGGCCAGCGGCATACAGGGCACCACCAAACTCGTCGATATCGTAGACTTCGTACGGCATGCCGGTTCCCATAGCCGACCATGCAGTGCCGTCGAACAGAGCTATTCGGTTGGCCGAGATGCCGCCAATCTGAATAAAACCACCGCCAACAATCAGATCGTTGCCAAATGTCCCTAGTGACCAAATAGTTGAATCCGTGCCTCCGCCGGGCAAAGCCGACCAGGCGCTGCCGTCCCAGCGAGCAATCCGATTGGCAGTGAGGCCATTGGCCTCGGTAAAAGTCCCCGCAACGATGAGGTCCCCTTCGAAAATCGCCGTGGCAACAATAGACCCATTGACCCCTCCGGCTAGAGGTGCCCACGTTGCACCATTCCATCTCGCAATCCGATTAGCCGAACTGCCGCCCGCTGTTGTAAATGCTCCTGCCGCCACCAGATCGCCCCGAAATATTCGCAGCGTTCTGACTGTGCCATTCATGCCTGTGCCAAAGCTTTGCCAGTTAGAACCATTCCATCGGGCAATCTTATTGGCCGAGACTCCGCCGGCATTGATGAATCTGCCGCCTACAACCAGTTGTCCGTCATATTCCACCAAGGCGTAAGCGAGTGAATCGAAGCCGGTGCCGAGCGTATTCCAAGCGGAGCCATCCCAGCGAGCGATGTGATTCACTGACGTGGGTCCGGCCTTCCGAATGTCACCTGCGATATAGAGCGTATCGCGGAAGCTTAGAGCACCGTAAACGGAGCCACCCAGGGCTGTTAACCCTGGCATGGCCAGCCAGGAACTTCCCGTCCATCTGGACAAATTGGGGCTGCTCAGCCCGCCAGTCGTGCCAAACCTGCCGCCGACGTATACATATCCGCTGTAGGCCATGAAGGCGGTTACCCAAAGACCATTGACGCCAGTCTCCATTGCGGACCACGCACTGCCATTCCAACTCGCCACCCTGACTGCGGAATTGCCGTCGGCAGTTAGAAAAGTACCTCCAGCGTACAGTTTGGTGTCGTACGAATACAACCAGTAAACTGAAGCTTCAAAGCCCGTTCCCACGGCGCTCCACGAAGCTCCATCCCACTGAGCCACTCTTCCGACGGGAACACCACCGGCGTAAGCGAAGTCTCCAGCGGCAATCAGTTTGCTGTCGTGGACCTCGAGCGCATTCACGCCATAGCTCATTCCCCCGCCGAGTGCCACCCAGTTCGAACCGTCCCATTTAGCTATGTAATTGACCGTTGTTCCCCCAGCCGTCGTGAACCAGCCGCCGGCAATCACCTCACCACCAAAACTTTTGAGATCATATACGCCTGCATCCATGCCAGTGGAGAGAGCTGTCCAGCTACTACCATCCCACTTAGCCACGAAATTGGCAGAATCTCCACCCGCTTCGGTAAACTCACCGCCGACGTAGAGCTCCGAATTGAACACGACAAGCGCATAGACGATGTTGTTGGTTCCGGTGCCGAGGGCAGACCAGGTCGAACCATTCCAACGGGCAATGTTGTTTGCACTCACACCACCGGCCGTAGTGAAGATGCCTGATGCGATCAGATCAGAGCCGAACAAGATGACGTTATTGACCTGGCCGTTTGTCCCCTGCCCAAGCGGCGACCAAGAAGTTCCATTCCACGCAGCGATGTTCGAAAGCGCCTGATCACCAATACTCTGGAATTTCCCGCCAACTATCAACTCGCCGTTATATACAACCATCGAGATAACATTCCCGCCGACTGCCCCGCCGTGAAATTCCCCGCTCCAACCGGAGTCGGCCGGATAATCGGTCAGCTCTCGGAGTAACGGTGTGAGTACGGGTTCGCCCGACTGCGCGTCTAGTGAGGCCGAATATCCGGAGATGTCGAGATTGCCTTGATACTTGCTCTGTCTGAGCAAGGGCATGTCAACGTGACCGTCGGGAGTCATGAATTCTGCGACCGACGCAGGAGTAATCGATTCCCCTGCAGGCCCAGCGCCATTGACCGTTGTAGTCACAAGTACGGCGAGGGCTGCAGCAGTGATGAAGGACGCTGATAGTTTCATATGACCTTCCAGGCGTTTCAGTGACGAAACGTGAACTAAGTTCGAGACCGGATGAGGTGAAGTTCGAGTGCGCGAAACGCGTCAGCGATCCACAACAGACCTCGCCTGGCAGACCGCAATTCGTGACGAACACGTCGAAGAGCGAGACAAACGAAATAGAACAGGGTCATGGCTGGAGGCGCCATTGCCGGGAGAGGCACAAGCTGGCCGAGTCATATCGTCCTCGAGTGCAATCGGTTCGGACTGTCAGATCACCTTGTCGTGTGCCTACGGTAATATGGCACAATCGCTCCGCTTGTCAATGGCAAAGAACATCGGATCTCGCCCATGATCCGACGGCCGCTGGCAACGGGGTTATTCGCCATACAAACCAATTTCGATTATTTCAAAATGACCTCGCGAAGGGGGCGATGTAAGATCGAAGGGGCTAACGCGCTCTCGCCGGTAAACACCCGTCTCAACTGGTCACCTATGGTCGGCGCAGCGAGGCGAATAGCGTCAGGTGCGGATCCATCTTAATCTCTCTGGCCGTCGGGCCGGCATGGGAAGCAACAGCCTCCCGGGCGACGCGCTGGGCATCGTCCCATTTCCCAAGCCATGCCATCACGCGAGCCACGTTGTACAGCACCTCGCCGTTGTTGGTCGCTTGCGGGTAGATTTGATCAATAATCGAAGCGGCTTCCTGGTGCTGCTCCAGACCGGCGAGACACAGCGCTCGATAGGCCTCAACCTGAATGTCGGAGGCCTCGGCGATCTTGAGGTTCTCGATGTAGTACAGTCCTTTGCGGAAGTGATCGCCGGCCTCGTCGGTCTGGTGATCCAGAGTGGCAACCAGGCCCAGATAATAGCAGGCGACGAAAACCATGTAGCCGGATTCAATCGACTCTGTCAGGACCTGTCGTGCCGCGTGATAGTCGCCCTTCAACGTGTAGGCATATCCCGTATCGATGTAGCAGTTGGGGTCGCCCTTGTACTTGATACTTAACGAGAGATTCTGAATGGCTGAGTCCAACGCCCCCACTTTGAGGTAGATTATCCCCAGGTAGTAATACGCCCGGCCGTAATCCGGCCCCAATTCGATCGCACGGTGAAGTATGGCGATGGCCGGTGTGAATCGCCGCTGATCCATGTTGATCAGCCCCAGGAGCAGCAGAGTCTCGAGATCAGTGGGGGCGCGCTCGAGTGCCTTCTGCGCCCAGTCAATCGCGTCGGAGTATTGTCCCATGCTTCGATACAACCAGCCTAGGGTTCGGTATCCGAGGGCATACTTGGGGTCGCACTCGGTCGATCGCAGGCAGCATCGCTTTGCGGCGTCATAGTCCCCCACGAACATGAAATATCGGCCGAGGGAACGGTGCGCATCGGGCAGAAGCGGGTCAATCTCAATGGCGCGAGCCGCTTCATCATGAGCAGCGGCAATGCGCCCCGTCGTGCGATCGTAATAGGCCATATACTGAAACGCGTAGACGTCCGACAGCCCGGCGTGGGCGAGGGCAAAATCGGGCTGGATGTCGATCGCCCGTTGGAACAACTTGGCCGCGAAAAGCAGGTCTTCGGATCGATTGGTTTGGTAGTAGGCTTTCCCTTTGAGATAGAAATCAAAAGCGAGAGCGTCGATCGATGCGGCTTCGATTGCCACTGTTTGCAGTATGCCGGTTGCGTCGGCCAGTGCTCGGGCCACATCCTGCGCCGCTCGCGCCAACAGAGAGAACAGATCAGAGGATGGCCCCTGATACGATTCGCTGAAAAGCGGTTTCTCCTGCTCCTGGCTGTGAGCATTGAGCTGCAGCCGAATGTCATTTTGCCATCGCATCAGATTGCCCGTAATTATGAAATCACTCCGATATTTGGCGAAGGCTTCGCTGACGTTTCGAGGTGCGGCGGTTGACGGCTCGGCGGAGACAGTGAGATTGCATCGCCGTGAAATCTCGCGAATGACTTCCTCTGTGAATCCCTGACAGAAGTAATCCCACTCCGTGTCGTTTGATAAGTTCTTCAGGTCGATCACGGTCACACGAAGTTTCGGCTGCATGTACCCTGGGCCGAGGACCGGCTTTCGACCGACGCGAGAGGCTGAGACAAAATCAATCGCTTCGCCAATACTCTTGAAGCGATCCTGGGGGGCCTTGGCCAACAAAGTCATGATCAGCGGGTCAAGCCACGGCGCAAGGCTGGGATTGGCTAAACATGGCGGCGTGGGATCCTCGTGCAGTATAGAGTAGGCGACGCTTGCGGCATGCTCCCCGTCGAAGGGGAGCGCTCCCACAAACATCTCATAGAGTACCACTCCGAGGCTAAACAGATCACACGCGTTGGTGAGCGGCTCGCCGATTAACTGCTCGGGCGAGATGTACGAAAGCGTCCCCTCAATGTTGCCTTCCCTATCGACGACGCTTGCATCCACCGATTTCGCCAGGCCGAAGTCGAGTATCTTCACCTGTCCGCCGGATGTCAGCCAGATATTTTCCGGCTTGAGATCCCGGTGAATGAGACCTGCCTGATGGGCGGCCCGAAGCCCTTCACCAATCTGATTGAATACATCAAGTTTCTGATTGAAGGAAAAGGCGGCAGTCGCTCTGCGAAGATCATTGCCGGAAATGCACTCCATCGCAATGTAGGGTTGGTTCTCGAAGGTACCGTGCTCCCAGATCTTGACCACAAACGGGGAATCAATTCGTGCGGCCAGTCGGGCCTCTTCAGCAAGGCGAACACGATACCCCTCGGCATGAGCGAATTCCGCCGTAATCAACTTGACCGCGTCAGTACGTCCGAGCTGTTGATCGACGGCCTCGTACACCTCGCCCATGGCCCCCGCACCAATGAGTCGTTGGATAATGAAGTGGGCAAATTGCTGACCGGGATGAAGAAGCATGGTATCCTACCGGGGGCTCCTGACGGGACAAAGCCGTTGACAGTCACTTCTTCTGATCATACCATATCCTGAAATCGCCAAAGTTGAAACCGATTCACGCGAGACTTATTATGCCAATCGTATCCGATGCGGAATGGGATCGTCTGCACCGTGCCCTCGAGGAGGTCACCGCGCTGAGCGAGATTGCGAGCGCCATCAACATCGCCATGTCGGTCGAAGAGATCACCCGTATTGCGGTCGACCTGAGCATCAGGCGGCTGGAGGCTTCACAGGGGGCGGTGTTTCTCCTGTCCGGCGATACGCCCCGGATGGACAAATTCAAAACATTCATTCGCAGTATGAACCCGGCTGTCAGGGAAATTCCCTTCTCACTCAATATGTCGCTTCTCGGGTGGATGCTCAAGCACAAAACGGTGCTGGTCAGCAACAACCTGGACGACGACGCCCGCTTTCGGGGTATCCCCTTCGCCAAGCTGGGGATCAGATCACTGGTGGGCGTGCCGTTGCTGTCACTCGACGGCATCATCGGCGCTCTGGTCGTCTTCAATAAGAATGGGACGGAGGGCTTCACGGACACCGATGCCGATTTCCTCAGAATCGTCGGCACACAGACGGCCAAGATCATTGAAAATGTCAAGCTCTTCCAGAAAGACCTGCAGTGGCAACGAGAGTTGAAAGTGGCCAAGGAGATTCAGCAAGGTTTTTTGCCCGCCAAAGCGCTCTGCGAGTCCTGGTGCGAAATCTGCGGGATGAATGTGCCGGCGCGGGAAGTTGGCGGCGACTTCTACGATATCCTGCGCCTCAGCGACCAGTCTGTGTTCGCATCCATTGGTGACGTTTCGGGCAAGGGGATTCCGGCTTCGCTCATCATGTCAAACGCCCAGGCTGTTATGCGGTCACATCTGCTCGGCGACCACCAGCCGGACCTGGGCGATCTGGTTGGTCGGCTCAACCGCTTGATTTGTGAGTTCACCAGTCCAAGCCAGTATATAACCGCCGTGTACGGTTGCTTTGACCGGGAGACCTCGACGTTCCGTTACGTCAATGCGGGCCACCTGCCGATACTCGTCGTTCGGTCAAACGGCTCAGTGGAATCTTTCACCGACTCCGATCCTATTGTCGGCGTTCTGCCTGAGATCGGTTACCGGACGCTGGACATTTCTCTGAAATGCGGTGACACTCTTTGCCTCTACACCGACGGGGTGACCGAGTGCTGGAATGCCGCCACCGAGTTTTTTGGGATGGACAGACTCGTGCAGGCGTTGCGTGAGACGCACAGTTATCAGCTTCACGACATGGGGATTTCGCTTGCCTCGAGACTCGCTGATTTTCGATCGGGGGCAGAGCAATCGGACGATATCACGATGCTGTTTTTGCGGCCGTGTGCCAGCCCGGAGTAGTTGCCGCTGCAATCCGCCGTGGCGTTTGCCGTCAAGTGACCTTCAACATGCAATCATAGGACCAGTGGCCCAAGTGCGCTTCTTCTCTATTGTAATGATGAAGTAAGAAAAAAATGCGGAGAGGCAGGGATTCGAACCCTGGGAACAGCTTTTGGGCCGTTCAACGGTTTAGCAAACCGCCGCCTTCAGCCAGCTCGGCCACCTCTCCGTACAGACACTCGGAACTTGGGGAAGACAATATAGTGCGGTCGAGTCGGACTGCCAAGCTGTTTTTACCGGGTCAACTGATTGGGAATCAATCGCCTCGGTAGTCGGAGATCATCACGAGGTTCCCCTCGAAGGTCAGTCGGCAGTGTTTGGATTCTTCCTGGATGTCGCGATAAACTATGCCAAACTGGGCGCGAACGCCCGGGTAGATGACGTCCTCGGCAATGATACTTGAGTCGTGCAGTTTCTGCATGGACGCTTCGATCTCGGCTTTGCGGGCTTCAAGCTGGCTGATGTTCTCTGGCAATTCGTTCTTAAACTGCTGAAGTTTGGTCAGCACGGCCTTTTTCTCGGCGGGGAGTCGTCCCGCCAATTCCAATTTGAAGAGGCCGACAAGTGCTTCCTTGACGCGATTGCCGTCTTCCTGCAGGCGATGCACTTCCTTGATGATATTCGCGTGCTGATTGGCGAGCGCGGCGTCATACCCGGCCCAGACCAGCGTCTTGGTGCCCGCCTCGGATCCAATGACCGAGGCTCGAATTTCGCGACCGGCGCGTACGTCGCCACCGACGATCTTGCCCTTTTTGCCTTTGACCTGGACACGCTCTTTGGCTACGACGTGACAATTTACAATCTCGCCACCGACCGTGATCGTATTCCCGGCCTCCATCTTCTGGCCCTCGGCGAATTTCACAGTGATATCCGCACCGGCTTTGAGATGGCCGGTGCCGTTGCCGAAGAAACCGCCCTTGATGAAGATGCTCCCGTCGCAGATGATCCTGCTATCCTCGACGTTGCCGGCAATCTCGACGTCGCCGGCGATCTTCAGGTCGAAGCCGGCCTTGACATCCCCCATGATTTTGACTGATCCGCAGCAATCGAGATTGCCCACGGAGAAATCGACATCGCTCCGAATCACGATAACGTCCATGACGGAGACTTTTCCCTGCACATACTGGATGACACCATTGGCGGCGGCGACCAGTGAGAGTCCGTCATCGGAAATCTTGGTATTGGCGCCGCCGCTAAGGGAAATGTCGCGTCCGGGCGGACCCATAACTTCTTTGCCGGCGACTGTCCTGCCCGGCGCAGCCCACGGTGGGCGGCGTTTTGGTCACCAGGACGGTGCCGGTAGTGGTATTCTGAATGAAGTTAATGTCGTGATAATCGATGCGACCATCGGAAGCTTCTTTGGGCTTGTGTTTGTCGCTGGTATCGAAATGATACGTGAATGAGGCGTTTATACCCTTCTCCGGCATGAGGCCGCTGGCAACTTTGACCGGCGTATTAAACTGATCGTTGGCGATGATCCTGGCGATGGCCGACTTGTCGATCCCTTCGAGAACATTTTCTCTGTTGAGTTCGACCACGATCTCTTCCACGGTCAGGGGTGGCTCGTCGGTCGCGGGCTTGCGTATCAGCACAGACGCGGACATAACGTCCTTGGCCACGACGACTTTGATGCGCTGTCGGGTGCCTGAACTTACGATTTCGGGGGCCACGGTGGTTGCCTCTTCCCCTTCAGTGCGTTACGTTGCCGCCACTGGCCGCCAGAAGCCGCCAATAGACGCGTTCTACAATCAGTGATATTTCGTGACTCTTGAACGGTTTCGATACGTACTCGTCGGCGCCCAGCAGGAGGGCGTCCTTGACGGTGTAGCTGTCACCGTACGCGGTCATCATGATCATGGCGATACGGGGGTATTCGCGCTTGACGATACGAAGCAGTTCGAAGCCGTTGAGTCGCGGCATTTTGATGTCGGAAATGACGATATCAACGGAGACGGACTCCAGCATCTTGAGGGCGGCTTCACCGTCCTCGGCCGTGCTGACGCTGTACCCGTCGCGCGAGAGAATCTTCTGCAGGAGATCCCGCATCATCTGCTCGTCGTCAACAACCAGTATCGTAATTCCGCTCTTCACCACTTATCTCCTGTATCGACGCCAGTATCGTCAGTTACGGTCGAAGCTCTCCCAGAGGTGGTCAATCACTTGACCAGCGCCGAGGTCAACTCAGCAATGAAGTCTTCCATCAATACCGGTTTGTAGAGTACCCGGCAGGCGCCCATGACCCCGGCCTGCGTGACCAGGCGATCAGTGGCATTGCCGGTGATCACCATGATCGGTACCCGAGGCGATACTCGTTTGATCTCGATCAGGGCGTCAAGACCCGACCGATCGGGCATGATGAGATCCATGGTGATCAGATCGTACTTATTCGCCGCCGCCTTTTCAACAGCTTCGTTCCCGGTAGCCGCCAGATCGATGTGAAAGGCGTCCGTAAAGGAGCAGAAGTCCTTGAACACGTCACGAATCCACGGCTCATCGTCGACGATGAGAATCTTGAACGGCTCACCGCGCTCCTGCGCCCTCTGAGTCAGCTTGTCCATACTCACACTAATCATGATCCACCTGCGTTTGGCTGCACGGTTTGAGTGCCCGGCATCAGGCCGGGGACCCTTACTCCCGGTATCGACATCTCCCCATATCTCTTGACTCTCAGTGCGGTTCGTTAATGATAGGTCGATTTTGTCCGATTGAGCGAGCCAAGGATGGCGGAACACTGTTCCAGAATCATCTGCAATCGGGTTTCGATGTGGTCACGCGAGGCCTCGCCCGTGGGCGGCTCGAACACCATCTTCTCGCTGTTCCGGGCGGCGTCGAGGATAAGCGCCAGATCACCCACCGCCTTGACCGTGCCGTTGACGAGGCGGATGAAATCGGGTTCAAGGCGATTGAGTTCAGTCGAGTTTTTCTGGGATTTCACCTTGGCCAGATAGATCGCCAGGTTGAGTGCCAGCGTCTTGACCGTTTCGCTGAGCCCATCAACCTCGGAGACCAGGTTGAGGTCGGACTGTCGGTTGGCCTGAAGCGGCTTATCCATTCTTCCCCCTTTTGACCGGTTCCAATGGCTTTGACGACTTGCCCAGATCGAGCATTTGTCCCGATCGGACGCTGAGATAATCTTCGGTAACGACGCTGGTGATGCGAATGAGCTTGCGGTTTACGTCGCTGATCCGAAGCGCGGCCTCATGTATGCGGCGGAGGCGATTGCAGGATTTCTGGTCAGGAATAGTCTTCTCGAGCATCAGACACTCGACTTGTCCGACAATGACGGCGAGCGGGTTGTTGATCTCGTGATTGACCGAGGCGGCCAGCTGTTCGACGACGGTTAGTCGTTCGGTATTGATTCTCTGTTCGTGGGCCTGGGCGAGTTGCTGATGGGCCTCGGCCAGTTCACGGTTTTGCGCTTCGATTCTTCGCACGTAGGTCAAACGCTCCAGTGAAACGGCCAGCTGATCGGCCACGATACTCATCAGTTTGACGTGCTTATCCTCGAGCGCCTTGGGCTGGCGACAGCCAAGATTGAGCACGCCAATCACCTGATCGTCAACCATCAGCGGGATCATGAGGATGGTGCCGAAGTCATTCTCCGGATCAAAGTGTTCCTGCCCGCTGCGATCGCCGAGCAGGATGGGTTTTTTCGAGCGGGCGGCCCAGCCGGTAAGGCCGGTACCGTCACCCACGGAGAAGAAACTGAGGGGCTCGACCCGGCCCATGAAACTGACCCGTTCTTCGAGACGACGCTTGGCGTCGTTGTAAACGAACAGTGACGCGGCGTCAAAGGGGACGATCTGCCGAATCAAATCCAGTGCCTCGGTCATCGCCTGGGAATCACTGGTGCCCTTTCGGCAGACGGTTGCAATTTCGGCCACCAGAGAGATCTTTTCCCAGAAGCGGGTTTGTTCAACCGGTTTGGTCTCTCCGGATTTGTTGCGAGTGTGCGCCATCGGCTAACGTGCTCCCAACTGACGATTCACCCGATCCGCCAAATAGGTGACGGCCTTGTCTTCAAGTCGGCTGAAGAACAGGGCTTTTTCCGAGGCGGTCAGATGCAGATCCGGGTCGTTCTTGTTGTCGTCCATCGAGCCCTGCACGATGCGGGGACCTTTCATTTCGATCGAAAACGGTTCGGCCACGGTGAGGCGGTTCTTTCGCAAGTCGAGAAACCGTAGTTCACCGTCGATCACCCCATACGCCTCATACTTGTGAAACAGAAGCGGGAAGTTAAACGTCCGACGGGTTTCGAGTCGCTGGGAATTGACGACGACCACCATGAGACATTCGGCCCGCGCTTCGCGTCCCCAGGCCAGGAGGCTGTCGACAGCAAAGATATTGCCGGGAAAAGGAGGCAGCCCCGGGAGCGGGTTATCAGCCATGCGCACGCGCACTTCCTGATTGCGGGTGAACTCACGATGGAGCTTGTCGGCCAATTGACTTTCGGCCCAGGCGGCCGGCTCTCCCTGCACGCGGAGCACAAGATCCTGAGGCGACGCCAGCACGGCCGAAGCAACCAGGCAAACCGCGAAAATGACAAGTACAACGACGCGCATAGTTACCGGCTCTCGCTGCGGACGTATTTGTTGAGAACCTGGCGCACGCCGTCGTCAAAATTGCAGCAGGTTTCCGACAGCAAGTCGATTTCCGGGCGACTCAGCCGATCGGACAGAAAGGCGTGGGTCACGAATTCGATACCGGCCAGCACGCCTTCGCCGTCAAAATCGACCCGTTTAACGAGGCCGAGGATGTTCTTGAGCTGTTCCACACCCTGGAGGGTGAAATGCATGCCCACGATGTCGCCTTCGTTGACGGTCTGATCGAGTTCCACCAGCACGCCGCCGGCAGAGACGTTGAGTATGACACCGTTGACAAGATGCCACTCCCCTTCCGGCCAGAAGTTGCCGTAGCTGTCTTTGATCTTCTGCAGTGACATGGGGGCGGCGATTTCGAGGCGGATAAACTTGCGACGATTGTCCGCTTCCACCTTGAACGGTTTACGAGCGATTACGTCGACTTCCGTTGTCGGTACCTCGGTGATGAATCTGCTTCTCTTACTGGCCTTCATGGCTTACTCCTATTAAACGTTCATTACGTTGTCGGGGTATCGTTCGCTGAGTGCCTTGTCCAACTCATTCCGGTGTCTTTGCGAGTATTCCAGAATGACCGGCGGGAGATCCCGCAGTCTCAGCGGTGAAAACATGGTTTTTCCAATTTCTCGCGTGATGAATTCCACACCGACGCTGAACGGTCCGGCTTCCGGCTGGTAGCAATGACGCACCTGCGCCAGCACCAGTGATGGAAACGGAACCTCGCCGGCAAGTTCGACATTCATAATCAGGCAGATGTCCTTATCCAAAAGCGACGGCACGGTGACCAGTGCTCCGCCCGAGGAAAAATTGACGGTGTCTGTGCCGATCCAGCGAAGTTTGGCAATGCTCGAATTATTCGTGCTGATGCGCGGAAAGGCAGCCAGTCGAACCGGGCGGATGATATTGAACCGACGCCAACGGCGGCGCGTCAATGGAACGACCTTTTCCTCGAGCTGGAGAAAGCAGCGACCGCCCTCGGTCCGCCGCAGTTGGGCGCGGATGGAAACATCCTCGCCTTTGTATGGAAACTGGACGATGACGTGTTGACGATTGACCAGGCTGTCGAGCAGGGTGCTGCCGGTGGCGCCGATATTGAGCGTTCGTTCCTGCACGGCGAGCACTTTGCACGTCAATTCCTTGCCCGGGAGCTGTTCAGAGTAGAGCTTCATCTCTCGCCCGACCAGATCGGAGACATTCAGCAACTGGGTTTCAAAGGCGACGCCGGATGAAGGGTTGATGGGAGACTGTGTCATATCAGAGCAGTCCTTTTTTGCGCATGGAGATTTGTTCGCCGAAGATGAACGACACGAGCTTGTTTTGGGCGGCCACGTCGAAACGTCCGACGCCTTGGGGCAGCAGGCGGCATTCCGCGCTGGTGAAATGACTCGACAGCTCGTTGGCCAGGACAAATTCGACGCCGGCGGCCATCCCTTGCTTGTCGTTCACCGCGCGCTGGCAGACCGCCAGCAAGCAATCCGTGACACCTGCTTTCTTCAAGAAGTCGAGTTGCATCACAATGAGATCGCGGACGGCTAGTGCCTCGGGGAGGCGTACGAACGCTCCGCCGCCGCTTATGTCTATGGTGGTTGCCCGTTGACAATCGGTGCGATCGCATTTCACCTGTTCGACCAGCGGCGAGGCGACCCGACGGTAATGAACCGCCTGGGTCACAGGTATGCGGACGAAGCGACGACGCTGGACCCGTTCGAGATGGGTGGGGGGAGCCAGATAGCCACGGTTCGCCCCGCCCAGCGACCGCTGCCTGATTTGCGAGTGAAATTGATAGACGGCGTCTTCCCGCGTTACCTGCACGATGACAGCGACCCCGTCGCGCAACAGGGTGTTTCCCTGTACGTATTCGGGACTGGTAATGACGATGTTGCCACCCATGAAGTCTTCGATGCGAGCGATATAGATGCCGGCGTCGTGGTCATCGCCGACAACCAGGCAGAGCCGCTCCCATACTTTGAGGGGCTGACTGGCGGGTAAGCTCGCGACTATTTCCGTAGGTTCAGGCATCGCATCCTCTAAGTCATTCCCGTCAGGCCGGGCGCATCGACGCCAGGTTGCTTCTTCCCTGTTCAATAGCCAGTTCCATGATCTTTCGAGCAAGGGCAGTGCGGGATTGGTCGGCCCGGTTCTGGTAGATGAATTCCTGCCCGGCTTTGATGGTGCTCGTGAAGTACTGTTTGGCGGTCTCTTTGTCACCGACACGTCGGGACAGCTCGGCGATCAGATAGGACGCCTGTAGCTGCTGGTTGCCCGGGGCGATATCGTGGCCGTTGGCAAAGGCTTCGCGATAATTGTTTACCGCCTTGACCAGTGCTTCCCGTTCGTTCGTAACCGCGCCCGGCCAGCGTTTCTGAAGACCGGCAAGAAACATGGCAAAGGACGGATATCCGGCGAAGCCATTGCCGCCCTCGGGACCTTCGGCCCCGCCAAGCGCGGCGATGCGGTATTCGTCAATGATTCCGTTCAGCGCGAGCAGTTTTTGTTCCGCCTGGGCGACCGATTGATGCAGAGAACCAATCTCCTCATCGAAGCGTCCCTTGAAGACGTACATCTGGCCCTTTACCTCAGCCGACAGCGCGTCACTGCCGAGGTGATTGAGCAGGAGACCCTGCAGGGCATCGAGATCCGGAGCCAGCGCGCCGAACGAGTTGCGTAGACGGTTGTATTGCTCGTCGATCTCGTGCACCATGCCGCGCAACATCAGGAGGCTCGGGTTCTCGCCCTTTTCGAGATCTCGGAACAACCAGGCGATTCTCAAGTAGAAACGGCCGATGTCGAGGCGACTGTGGCGATCGTACATTTGTTCATCGGTAATGGCGAGCAGCAGTTTCAGGATGGCCGACTCATTGGGGTACCGATTGAGATCAATTTTGGCACCCAGGGTCTTGATGACCGAATCGGCCGTCGAGAGCTGTTCGAGGTGTCGCTCCTTGACGCTTTTCAGGCGGTAGGTGCGGAAATTGGAGTCGTTTTTCCAATCCTTATAATCATTGGTCAGTTCCCGAGAGTAGAAGCAGTTGGAACAGGTCGCGGTAAAGAAGACGAGCGGATTATACCCCTGGTAACGCGGGAATCGCCACTTCACGTTCATCGGACAGAAGTCGGTATCGCGACCCTCTTCGGCATAGGCGCCCACACGGATCAGTTCAAATTCGTTCACCGTCTTGCAGATCGGGCACTCAACTTTGGTGAGCAGAAACGGTCCATCGTTAGCCATGATTAGCTCCTATACCTCAGAGAGATTGTTCGTTCTTAAGCATTGCCAGTTCGCCGTCCGAGACAGGCACGGTTCGGCGGATGACGTCTTCATCGGCGCCGGCGCGGATCATCCGTCGCGCCAAATCCAGTACTTCAGCCCTGTTGCGTCGTCCACCTGACTGGATGGAGGTCGATCGGCTGGAAGCAGCTTTGGCCGACGGGCGACCGAGACTGATAAATTCGGCTGTTGATTCGTCGGGTCTTTGGCGCGGTTCCGGCCTCGTTTCGGCGCTGACCGCGCGATTGGCGGCTGCAATGTTGACTCGCTTGGCCGGTCGCAGGAAAGAGTACATGATGACACCCAGACCGCAGGCGGCCAGATAGCCGATCATTTGCAGGGCCAGGTCGATCTTCGTGCTATTCCAAACATCCATGTTTACCTCGCATTCCTTATGCTTTCACATCGACATGTACAGTACCGAGCGATGGTTCAACCTCGGTTTGTTTATCGGCGTCATCGCCGGCGGCTGATTCTTCCTCGGCGGTCGGTTGAACCGGCGGCGGAACTGTGGCGAGTTCGACGTGATCGACTTTCCCATGTCGTTTCTTCTTTTCCAATTCCTCTTCAAACTGTTCGTCGGGGTCGCTGTTTGACTTCCGGTGACTGTCTTTGTCGGCGTGTTGCGGCGGCGTCACCCGACCATGAGTGGGTGGCAGATACAGCCGATCGACCGGATCAACATTGTCAGACACAGCGCCTCCGCGCGCTCAGGCTGTGAGCGCAAATTTCTCGCGTACCAGGTTCCGCAGTTTCAGTACGGCCCGCGTATGAATCTGCGACACGCGCGACTCGGAGATCGACATAACTTCCCCGATCTCCTTCAGGGTCAATTCTTCAAAGTAGTACAGCGCGATCACGAGCTTTTCCTGTTCGGTCAGCCGGTCCATCGCCACAACCAGGAACGAACGTAGTTCGCCGCGTTCGATTTCGCCAAGGATGCTCCGGCTGGAGTCATCTTTGACCGTCTCAATGCGCGGCACCTGGCGGTTGTCGTCTTCCGGATAAATGACTTCATCCAGCGACAGCATGTTGGTGCACGCGACGTCGTCCAGGGAATGGTGCAATTCCTGCTCCGAGATTCTAAGGTGTTTGGCCAATTCGTTCACTTCCGGCGGCCGTCCCAACACGTTTTCGAGCGAGACGGTGGCACGGTCGATTTCGCGCGAGCGAGCGCGCGTGGAACGCGGCACCCAGTCAAGGGCGCGCAATTCGTCAAGTATCGCGCCGCGAATACGCGGCACGGCATAGGTTTCAAATTTCACACCGCGACTCGGGTCGAAATTGCCGAAGGCCTCGATCAGTCCGATGACGCCGGTGTTGATCAGATCAGTCAACTCAACCGAGCGCGGAAAGCCCATCGCCATGCGCGTAGCGACATTACGTACCAGGGGAAGATAGGTCTGAAGAAGCTTCTGGCGGTCTTCATCGCTGCCGGTCTTGCGGAACCGACTCCAATTGCGGGCGGCAGTTTCCTGACGCTTGGCCTTGGTTTCGGCATCAACCGTAGAGACACGAGTAGCAAAGAGCGTCTTGGCCTTGCGGCCGCGCTTCGCCGGAGTCTTTTTAATTGTTGTAGCCATGGGTGGTTTAGTTTCCTTTATCGGCGGTTGCCGGGTGATTATTTATTTGCAGGTGAATGGGTTCATCGGCGCCGGGCGTCGCCCTGAGCACTACGCGGGCGATATTGTTCAATCCCTGCACAAAGGGGCTGCCGGAATTGACGGCGCTGACTGGTCTTTGTATAGCAACGGACTTGCGTACTGCCGCGTCCTCGGGCAACCAGCCGGCAAAACCGGGCATGCGGCCGAGGAACCGATCGGTGGCGGCGAACAGCTTATTGCGGATGTACCGGGCCTCGTCGATTGACTCGCACCGGTTGATCAGCAGGCGACATTCGAGATTGCGATTAGCCTGAATCAAATACTTGTAGAGACCGTAGACGTCGGCAATCGACGTCAATTCCGGCACGAGTACGAGCACCGCCAGATCGGAGCCGTGAGCCATCACGGTGGCCGACTGGGAAATACCCGAGCTGTAATCGATGATAATCGCATCATACGACGCCGAGTCGCGACGCAGCGCGCCGACAAATTCGGCTGTGGCGATCACGGCAGCGTCGTCGGAGGGGCTGTTGGTGGTCTGCGCCAACAGGTCAAAGTCGTCCGCGAAAGGTGAAACGGATTCGGCCAGCGAGAGCAGTCCGGAGCGATATTGCAGCACGCCGACTTTCGGGTGCACGCCGGCCAGAATGTGCAGGTTGCCGCAGCTCTGATCGCCGTCGACCAACAGGATGCGAGCGCCGCCTTCGGCCAACTGGTGCGCCAGATTGAAGGCGATGACCGACTTGCCGACGCCACCCTTACCCGATAGGACGGAAATCACGCGGCACGCCTGGTGATTCTTGAAGGTGAGACGGTTCATCGAGCACCTCCGGACAGAATCTGCATAGCCAGCGCCTGAGAGTCGGGGGTCGTGAGAAAGCCAACGCCGCTTGGGCCGTTGGCTACGAACAGCAACGGGTAGTTGTTTTCGAAGCAGATGGAAAGCACGCCGCCCAGACAGTGTGTCTGGTCAGTCATCGTCATAATGACCTGCGTCGGAGCAAGCACAGACGTAGCCTTGGTGTGACGCACCAGGTCAGTCTGACGAGTCAAGGCCGAGCAGACGAGCAGGCGATGAGTCGGCCGCCAGGTATCGAGCGCCTTTTTCGAGCCGGTCGATATCCTTGGCCAGGCCATTCGACGTGTCGATGAGGAGATGCTTGCGATTGTAGCTCTCGGACGCCATGTCCGGAGCCGATTCGAGCGATCGTCGCTCCGAGCAAATCGGCGTAGCTGTACATCTCATCGATGGCGCCGACTTTGCCGGCGTCGGCGGTCGCCAGGACCACCGACTGTTTCCGCGAAAGCAGATACGCGGTTAATTTCCCCAGAGCAGAGGTTTTCCCTGCCCCGGACGCACCGACGAAAGCAATACGATCGCCGGCGGAAAAGTTTGTCTTGCTGTCAATAAGAGTTTCAATCCAGGCGGCCAGCGGCGCAGCCCAATCCTCGACACGATCCGATTGACCGGCGTTCTTGACGAGCATATCGGCAATCGCCTGTTCGCTGAAATCAGCGTTGCGCAGTGCCTGGACGACCGGAGACTCCTGAATCACGGATGCCGCCGGTTGAGCCGTCGCCGTGTGGAACTTCAGCAGTTCGTCGAGCTTCTTCTCAATGGTCGAGAGAGCCGGGTTCGGCGACTCTGTCTTCACTGCGGTGTGAACATTCACGCGTTCAGGCGCGAAGGCCGCCGTCAACCGGTTAGTTGGCCGCTCCGTCGCTGCCGCCGCGGTTTTCGGTTTGGCGGTCAACATCTTGTTCGCCTGCGCAGTCGACGGTTTGTCAAGACAGGCGGTGATTTCGACCGTGTTGCCGTCACCCTGATCGGCGATCTGGCGCGTCTTCAACACGACGGCATCGCCGCCCATTTCGACGCGGACCTTTTTGAGCGCAGTGGCGACGGAATCGCCGGTAAACGACTTAATTATCATTTTGCACCTTCACCATGCCGAGGGAGACGATATCCACATTGGGGAGCATTTCGTTGTAAGAGACAACCGCCAGCGCGCGCTGGGTCGGTTCAAGCAAGCGACGCAGAGCAAGGCGAACGTTAGGGGAGCAGATGCAGACCGGCGTAAGGCCGAGATTCTGCATCCTGATGACCTGCTCGCCGACCGCTTTGATGACGGCATCGGAAAGAGCCGGGTCACACACGAGCATGAGTCCCTGCTTGGTGCTCTGCACGGAATCGGAGAGTTGCTGTTCGAGCGCCGGGTCGATCGTGAAGACGTTGATGCGGCCGGTGTTGTCCTTGTACAACTCGCTGATCTGGCGTTTAAGCGCCATGCGGACGTACTCGGCCATGACGTCGGTGTCCTTCGTAGAGCCGGCGTAATCGGAGAGCGTTTCGACAATCGTGGGCAGATCACGCACCGGTACGCGCTCAGCCAGAAGCGACTGCAACACCTTGTGGAGCGTGTCCGAGAGTGACAACTTCGGGTACGACCGAATCGACCAGCGCCGGATAATCCTCTTTGAGTGTGTCGACGAGATGACGGACATCCTGGCGCGTCACGATTTCGCCGGCCGACGAACGAATGATTTCAGTGATATGCGTAGCGATGACCGCCGACGGCTCGACCACCGTGTAATTGCGTGCTTCGGCCAGATCTTTCAAGGTGGGCAGAATCCAGGTAGCCGCGAGTCCAAAGGCCGGCTCCTTGGTGTCGAAACCGTCGAGGTTCTCTTCAACCAAGCCCGGGTTGATCGCCAGCAGGTGGTCGACCATCAATTCAAACGACGCAACCTTGATGCCTTTGATCTTGATCTGATATTCGTTCGGCCGGAGTTGGACGTTGTCGCGAATGCGAATCGGCGGGACGACGATGCCCAGTTCGGAGGCCACCTGACTGCGAACGGTAGCGATACGGTCGAGAAGATCGCCACCCTGATTGGCGTCAACCATCGGAATGAGTCCGTAGCCGATTTCAAGACCAATGGTGTCAACCTTGAGGAGATCTTCAGTTCGTTCCTTGGCTGCGACCGGCTTGGCCTGCTTTCTGCTGCGCGGTTTCCAGCTCTTTGCGGCGCGGGTGCGGCTGGCTTCGCGAGTGAGGTAGCCGAGACCGCCAACCATCAGGCCGATAACCATAAACGTGATGGTCGGCATCCCCGGCACAAGGCCGAAGAGGATGAGCACCCCGGAGGCAACCAGAATGGCGCGCGGCTGTCGGGTGAGCTGGTTGACCAGATCGGCGCCCATGTTTGAAGTCGACGCGGCACGGGTGACGATGATACCGGAGGCGGTAGAGACCAGCAGGGCCGGAATCTGGGTGACCAGACCGTCGCCGATTGACAGCAGTGCGTAAGTGCGCAGCGCTTCGGTAAACGACATGCCGTTCATGGCGACGCCAATGATAAAGCCGCCGATGACGTTGATAATCGTGATGAGAATGCCGGCGATGGCGTCGCCGCGCACGAACTTGGAGGCGCCGTCCATCGCGCCGTAGAAATCGGCTTCGCGGGCGATGTCGCTGCGGCGGTCACGGGCCTCCTGTTCGGTGATGATGCCGGCGTTCAGATCGGCGTCGATCGCCATCTGCTTGCCGGGCATGGCGTCCAACGTGAAGCGGGCGGCCACTTCGGAGATTCGTCCGGCGCCCTTGGTGATGACGACAAACTGGATGATCACCAGGATGACGAAGATGATGAAGCCGACGACATAATTCCCCTGAACGACGAAGTTTCCAAACGAATTGATGACTTCACCGGCATAGCCGTGACCCAGAATCAACCGGGTCGAAGCGACGTTGAGCGCCAGGCGCATAAGGGTGACGATCAGCAGCATGCCCGGAAAGACTGACAGATCGAGCGGCCGCGTGATGTACAGGGTGGTCAGCAGGACGACCAGCGAGAAGGTAATGTTGAACGCCAGGGCAAAGTCGAGCAGGACGGTCGGAATCGGAATCACCAAAACGGTGATAATGCCGATGACGCCGAGCGCCAGAGCGATATCGGAGCGGTTGGCCAACTGGGTCAACAATGTTGGGCGCGTATCACTCACGACCTAGGTACTTCCTTTCCGTTCAGCTTGTAGACATAGGCCAGCACTTCAGCGACCGCGCGGTACAGCGTGGCCGGAACCATCTGGCCGATATCGCAGAGTTTGAACAGGGCGCGGGCCAGCGGTTTGTCTTCGATGACCGGGATATCGTGCTCGTTGGCGATTTCCTTGATGCGCTGGGCGATCAAGCGTTCACCCTTGGCCACCACAAACGGGGCAGTCATCGTTTCCGGATCGTACTTGAGGGCGACCGCGAGGTGAGTCGGGTTGGTGATGACGACATCCGCCTGCGGGACGGCAGCCATCATCCGTTTGCGCGCCATTTCGCGCTGAATCTGGCGCACGCGCGATTTGATCTGCGGCGAGCCTTCGCTCTCGTGATACTCGTCCTTGATTTCCTGCTTTGACATCCGGATCGATTTCTCAAATTGGAATCGCTGCTAGACGTAATCGAGAATGGCGATCACGAGAATGGCTCCACCGATTTTGAGCGAGATGACCAGCGCCAACTTGCCCATGGTGATAGCCAGCTGCTCGATCGACATATCCGGCAGCAGAAAGAAAGTATCCGTCTCGGCTTTGATTGCTTTGTAGGCGACAAATCCGATCACGACGAGCTTCAGCGTGTCGCGGAGCATGACGACCAGTGACTGCATGGAGAACAGGCGGCGCAGACCCTTGGCGACATCGAGCTTGTCAAACTTCGGCTCCAGCGACTTGGTGCTGATCTTGAAGCCGACCTGGGCAACGTTGGAACCGACGCCGATCACGAGCAGGGCCATCATGACCGGGAGCGTGATCCAGAAAAACGACATCATGGCGTCGCCAAACGCTTTGGCGAAGGTCGGGTCGGCCAGAGCGATGGTCGGTGCATTGGCCATCGTGTCACGCATGATCGCCATGGTCTGCTGGGCCATGTGCGGACCGAGCAGGAACAGAGCCGAAAACCCGAGCAGAATGCAGGCCGCCGCGTTCAGATCCATTGATCGAGCGACCTGACCGTCTTCGCGCGCTTTCTCGCGCCGCTTGGGTGTTGCCTGTTCTGTTCGTTCGGCAAATGCTTCGTCAGCCATGGTGATCTAGGCCTTTCCCAGTGTCTGCAAAAGCAGGTGAAGTTCGCCGTTGATATAGCCGGTCGCTTTGGTCAGCATGTAGTTGAAGGCCGGCAGAGAAATCGCGATGACCAGCAGGCCGACCGCGATCTTGAGTCCAAACGAGAGAATGAACACGTTCATCGTCGGCATCATCCGGGAGACCACGCCCAGCGCGAGGTCGGTGAGAAAGAGGGTGACGATGACCGGCGCACACAGCTTGACGGCGGTGGTGATGACCCAGCTGAGTACTTGATGATCATTTCACCGGTGGCGCCGTTGACAATTACCTGTCCGGCCGGGATCGCTTCATAGCTGTCGTAGAAAGCGCGAAGCACCAGGTGATGGCCGTTGATCGCGAGAAAGATCAGCATCGCCACCATCGACCAGATCTGCCCCGCCGGATTGTCCTCCGACTGGGTGCTCGGATCGATGACAGTGGCCATCGTGAGACCCATCTGGTAACCGGCAATCGAACTGGCCGACTGGACGGCGAAAAAGATGAGCGCGAACATGGTGCCGATCAAAATGCCCACGAGCAGTTCCTTTACTACGAGAAGCGCGAGATCGGCCAGCGACAGTGTGACCGGCATGGTCATCGTCGGCATGGCCGTGACGAGAAGAATCGAGAGCAGGACGACGAAGCCGACCTTGAATTGAGTCGGCAGTACGCGGTTGCTGAAGATCGGCGAGACCAGGAAGACACCGGAGGCTCGCACGAGAACGAGCAAGAAGAATCTGGAGTCGATCGGCGCCGTAAGTTATAAAGTCAAACAAGTCCTATGTCCTGCACTTCGGGTTAATCGCGTTGAGTTATCTCAAACGGTGTGCCAAAGTGAAACGGCATATGAAGGCTTGTTAAGTGATTGCTCTTGCGCTACTTACGAGCGGCGACGGAACTGGAAAAGTCTATTTTCGCGGAGATTGTGGAAAGAATTACCAGCGCTGTAGGAAAAAAGTTCAAAAGCTTCCGGGTCGGTCTGCCGATATTATCCGACCAATCCGGGGATCAGCGCGAACATGTGACGCGTGAAATCGGTCAGCATGTTGATCATCCAGGGCAAGAAAGATCAGCAGCGCCAGCGCCACCGCCAGAATCTTGGGGACGAACGTCAGCGTCATTTCGTTGATCTGTGTGACCGCCTGAAAGATCGAAATCACCAGACCGATAACCAGTCCGAAGATCAGCATCGGCGCCGATACCAGCAGCGTCACCATGAGTGCCTCGCGTCCAATACTTACCACCATTTGCGGAGTCATGGTCCAGTCCCTCACATCTTGAACGATTCCACAAGCGACTTGACCAGCAGATACCAGCCGTCGACCAGCACGAACAGCAGAATCTTGAACGGCAGAGAGACGACGGTCGGCGGCAGCATCATCATACCCATCGACATCAGCACCGCCGACACGACCATGTCGATGACCAGAAACGGAATGAAAATGACGAACGATATCTGAAACGCCGTACGCAGTTCTGAGATCACGAAACCCGGGCACCAGCACGTGCAGCGGAATGTCGTCGGCGTTATTGGGCGCCGGCAGCTCGGCCATATTGACAAAGAGCGCCAGATCCTGTTCGCGCGTCTGCGCCAGCATGAATTTGCGGAACGGCGCCACTGCTTTGTCAAAGGCCTCTTCCTTGGTGATTTTCTGATCCAGGTACGGTTTGATCCCCTCGTTGTACGATTTGGTGCCGATCGGCGCCATGATGAAGAAGGTCAGAATCAAAGCCAGCCCGACCAGTAGTTGGTTGGGCGGCATTTGCTGCGTACCGATGGCATGCCGCAGGAACGAAAGCACCACCGTGATCCGGATGAACGACGTGATCATCATCAGAATCGACGGCGCCAGCGCCAGGACGGTCATCAGGATGACGATTTGCAGGGTAACGGAAAGATCGCCCGGTTTATTGGCCTGACCGACCTCAACCGAGATCTTCGGAATTGTCTGGGCCGCCGTGGAAGTCACGGTCAGCATGAGGGCCG
Organism: uncultured candidate division Zixibacteria bacterium; assembly: GCA_963806185.1. GTDB lineage: Bacteria > Zixibacteria > MSB-5A5 > GN15 > FEB-12 > CAWDXE01. The sequence goes on along the minus strand of CAWDXE010000004.1, from coordinate 10,850 downwards.
CGAGCGCGAGCGGAGCACCGCGAAGTAGTCGTTTGATCATATCCTATATGCTTTCTGTCGTCGCAGCATCCATGCCGCAACCATTGTCGCCGTCTCATCCTAAGCCGGCGACCACTCCGGAACACTCACTGTGTCCCGACAACGGCTCGTTTGTGCCGGAATGACCGTATGGTCTCCCCCGCCGCCTTCTTCAGCGACGCGGCAAAATTCACTTTCACCGGTGACGCGAGAGTCGCCGATACTTCGGTGCCCTGAATCACCAGTTCGTCCGGTGTGAGTTCAGTCAGTACATTGATGGTTCCATCGGTCACACCGAGCAGTACCGCACGGTTGCCGACCCGCACCAGGGAAACGGCCTTCTTGGGGCCGACGTATTGCGTTTCGAGTACTTCGATCATTTTGCTGCGACCGGCCTGTCGCTGCATCCGCCCCATAGACTTCTTGACCAGGTGCAACCCGCCGTAGATACAAACAATGACCAGGGCAAGGGCGCCGAGCATTTTGACGATCGCCATGGCGGAGGACTGGTAGCTCGGAGAGGCCGGAACAGCAGGCGGCGCCTCAGGCGGCCCGATGAATTCCGGCTGGGAAGCATGACCGAGCGCGGTCAAACGCTGTGCAGTTACCTCGGGCAGGCCGCTTCGACTCAGATTGAAGCCGATCACGGCGACAATCGCCAGAGTCAGCAGAATAGACAGCAGGATGGTCTTGCTTCTGGGCGACAGGTTATTCATTGGCCAGTGACCGCAGCCTTTCTTCGGGGGTCATGAGCTGAGTGATGCGCAGACCGAAGTTTTCATCCACAACTACGACTTCGCCCCGTGCAACCACCTTGTAGTTGACCAGTAGGTCGACTGGTTCGCCGGCCAGCTTGTTGAGTTCCACCACCGAACCGGGGCCGAGCGCAAGAATATCAGAAATTGACATTTTGGTTCGCCCCAATTCAATTGATACCGGCAGATCGACGTCCATGAGCAGGTCGATATTGCGCGGCGACTGTGCGCCGGCGCTTTGCTGCAACTGCTGAAATTCCGCCTTTGAGACCGAGGTAGCGCCGAAATTTATGTCCTCCGGGCGAGCCTTTGACTCCTCCTGGGGAAGTTCATCGAGCATGGCCAGCATCGCCGCTTCGGCGTCATTCTCTGACGCGTCGCCTTCGTTGACGGTCTTGACGGCCGCCTTCGATTCGTCGTCTGCGGCGGCAAGCAGATCGTCCACCCGGTCCTTTCCAGCCAAATCGTCGGACTGTGGCATGTCGTCCATTTCATCAGCCATTTTTCATCTCCTCCATGATATTCGGCAGGACCTCCATGACCTGGACTGCCCGCTTCTTGCCGGACAACCCCGGTCGTCCCAGGTATTTGCGTCGGCGATTCACCATCACTTCGATGGGAAGGTCAATCTTCTTTTCTGACGGAACGATGTCACCCAGTTTCAGCGAAAGGAAATCGCGCACTCGAATGCGGGAGCGCAGAAGCACTGCCGATACATCACCGGCGACTTCGGCCAGGTTTGATTCATTGGTCTGGCGATCTTCCGTGGCATTTTTCTTCTTGGTGGCGTCGATCCAGTTTTGACCGGAGAGCTTGGTAACAATAGGTTCGAGCGAGACATACGGATAGCAGATCGTCAACAATCCGGTCGACTGGAACAGTTTGATCTGGAATGAGATGACGACCACCGATTCACCCGGCGGAACAATCTGAATGAACTGCGGATTGGTTTCGAAGCTCTTTTGTTCGATGTCAATCTGAACAAGGTGTTCCCACGACTTGTGCAACTCCTCATACATCCGGCTGACTACCCGGGCCATCACCGATCGTTCGATGCCGGTCAGATCGCGCTCGGATTCAAGAATCTTGCCGTGTCCGCCGAACATGCGGTCGATGATGGCAAAGGTGAGGGTCGGATTGTAGTCCACCAGACAAACGCCGTCAAGCGGCGTCGCGGCAAACGTAAACGTGCACGACGGGGACACCAGCGACATGATGAATTCTGAGTACGTGATCTGATCGACCGACACCAAATCGACATCGACAATCGATCGCAGGATAGCCGACAACGCCGAGCCGAAGTGGCCGGCGAAGTTATCGTGCATATTTTCCAGCGTCCGAATCTGATCCTTGGAGACCCGGTTCGGGTGCTTGAAGTCGTAAGCCACGATCGAGCGAAGTCGGTCGTCCTCGAAGCTCTCCGCGTCCGAGGCCGCGTCGCTGGTCGACACGGTCGTCAATAACGCGTCGATTTCTTCCTGTGAGAGAATCTTTGCCACGTCGTCTTATCCTACTGCAATACAAAGTCGGTGTAATACACTCCGGCCAATTGGTCGGTTTTCAACAATTCAGAAACCCGCTTACGTACCTGGTAGCGAATGATCTCTTTTTGTTTCGGATCGGTGAGCTGCGCAATGGTCTTGGACGACAGAATGGTGATCAAGGCATCACGCACTAACGGTTCCTTCTTTTCAAGAGCAGCGACCACGTCGGCAGAAGCGACCTCGAAGCCGATCGAGACGGAAAGAAAGCGCTGGCCGCCGGTGCCGGCCGGATTGACGACGATATCCTCAATCGTGTACACCGTCGATTCCTTGCTGTCACCGTGACTGCTTTCCTTCTTCGCTTCCTTCTTGGGTTCTTTATCCTTCGCGGCGCCCTTCTCAGTCTTGTCGGCCGCCTTTTCTTCGGTAGAGGTCGAGGCGTCCGCTGACTCTGTGTCGGCCATCATCGGCTTGAGTACAAACAAAGCCAGCGCCACTCCGATAACGAGGACACCGACCCCGATGCCGCCGAAGAGGATGAGTTTGCTCATGCCTTTCTTCTTGGCCGGAGCCGGGGTTTCTGCGCCATCTTTGGTGGCGATTGTAGTCTTATCCTGATCAGCCGCCATAGGCACTCCTATCGGCAGGTTTGTGGGCGGTCGACCAGGAGAGGGCGACCGCCGATTTCCGTTTGAACGCCGCCACCCGCTCGATGATGTCGCTGGTCGATTCCCGCACGATGATCTTCTTCCCCGTCGTCAGGGAGATTATCGTGTCGGGAATCGCTTCGACAAATTCGATCAGATCGGCGTTGATCACCAATTCCTGATCATTTATGCGGGTGACGCGTATCATTGTTCATTATCTCTTCAGGTTCACCAGCTCGTCGAGCATGTTGTCCGACGTCGTGATAATTCGGGCGTTGGCCTGAAATCCACGCTGGGTTGTGATCATGTTGGTGAATTCCTGCGCGACGTCGACCGATGACGATTCGAGCGCGCCGGAGGTGATCGAGCCGCTGATGGTCTGTCCGGCCACGCCGGCAACAGCGTCACCCGAGTTCGGCGACGGCTGGTAGTACGACCGTCCCGATTTGCGCAAACCGCCCTGGTTATTGAAGTCGGCGAGCATGATCTGCGCCAGTACGCGGGTCACACCGTTGGTGAAGATACCCGAGATGTTGCCGCTGCCGTCGATGGCAATCTTTTCGAGAATCCCTACGCCGTAGCCATCCTGCCCGGTGATCGACGCCGTGTGGTTGCCGGAAGCAAAGCCGGTCAGGCCGTTGAATTCGCCGATGGAGCCGGCGTCAATGCGCATCTGCATGACTTCGGCGCCATTGTGCGGATCGATGGTGATACCGGTCGCACCGCCAAAATAGTCGAAGGTGTTGAGCGAGCCGTCGGAATTGAACGAAACGTACCCGTTCCGACCGCCGGTGACTTCTTCGACACCGATAGTGGAGGCCGTCCATTCCCAGCGGTTCGGGACGATCGACTTAAAGAACTCAATCGTCAATGTATGGGTACCGCCCTGAGAATCGTAGACGTTCAGGGAGGTTGAGTGCAGTGTCTGATCCGTCTTCACAACGAGCGGATTGGCGCCGGTTGCGGTCAAACCGTTGACGCTTTCAACCGTCACACCACCGCCGCCCAATCCGTTGAGTCCGGTCACCAGACCGGTGCTGTCGTTGATGACGAGGCTGAGCTGCGAACTAACCGGCCCGGCCGCGCCACCATAGCCGCGATCCGGCGTGAAAACGTCAGTCGCTACAAAGGTGTTGGCCGCACCGCCCGCGGAGGTAACCGAACTGCCATTGACGCCAAAGAGCACGCCAACGATGTTACCGGTGGAAGCCGGAGCAGCGGCAGCGCTATTATGAACGCCGGCAGTTGAGGTGAAGCCGTATTCGGCCGGAGCGCCGGCCTTGGTGCGGGTCACCTGCAATTGTCCGCCCGTCAACTGGGCGTGAAGTCCGGAAATCAAATTGATCGAGTTGATGACGTCCTGTACCGTGGAGTTGGCGTTTAGCCCGGAGATGATCTCGGTCGTACCACCGTCCACGGCGAAGCCGAAGTTGGTGAAGTCGGTGATGCCGAGAGTCCCGAGCGTCATCGATGAACCGAGATTGGCCACGATCCCGCCCGCACCGTCGTCGCCCACACTGGTGCCGGCATACGAGGCATTTTGAGCCTGCGCACCGGTGACCGTCACCGTGTGTGTGCCGCCGACACCGTTGAGAGCGGTGCCGCTGACGGAGACGATGCCCGAACTGCCGGCGTTGACCAGCGTCGCCACCGAATCAGTAGCGGAAGCGTCAATATTATTGGCCATCCTCACCACCTCGGTTGCCCGGGCGGCATCCTGCTGGCCAAACGGGAGCCGGATTGCGCCGATCGTCGCCAGCGACGGAATATTGCCGGAGGCGTCAGCCATTTTTCCCTGAACGAATAGACCGGTAGCCGGATCCACCAGGTTGGAATCGGCGTCGATGCCGAAAGCTCCAGCCCGACTGTAATAGCGATTACCGTTGTTGTCACCCAGAATGAAGAAGCCCGAGCCCTGGATCGCCAGATCAGTGATCTGACCGGTAGTCTCGAGACCACCCTGAGTGAACAGATTGTCGATAGCGGCCACCTGCATACCGAGTCCGATCTGCAGGGAGTTGGTGCCGCCGGTGACGGCGTTTGGACGACCGGCACCTTTGTACGTCTGCACCAGCGCCTCTTGAAAATTCACCCGGCCGGCCTTGAAGCCGATCGTGTTGACATTGGCGATGTTGTTGCCAATGACGTTCATTTTCGTCTGGTGGTTGCGCAGGCCGGAAACACCGGCGTACAACGATCCCATCATAGTAGTACAACCTCCGTGATGTCACGCAAGGCCCCCCCGTTTGTGACGGGGTCCAGCCCTGATTGAATAGTATTAAGTCTCGTTATCATTTGCTTTCTCACAGGATCACCGCGGAATCTATTGACGTGACGATCCCTTCGCGCAGTTTGTCCTTGTCAAAGGCCGTGATGACAGTGCGGTCTTTGACACCGATGACCAGTGCCACATCGTCGGTCAGCACCAATGTCTCGCGCGATCCCTTTGCCTGTGCCTTGTCGATAGCACCTGAAACCTGCTGAAGCGTTTCCGGGGACAACTCGATACCTCGGGAGTGGAGGCGTTCCTGTGCATGTTTGGAGAAATTGACCGACGTCGACCCGGGGGCGCCGAGCTGTTCGTTCATGATATTCAGGAATGAGCCGTCGGCCTTGTCAGTCTGCTTCGTCCCCTGATTGCCGCGATTGGCAATCTCGAGAAGATTGACCGGCCGTTGATAATTGCTTATGCGCAGGGCGTTGGCCATAGCGTACTCGTTATTCTCCGTCCAGAGTGCCGGGTTCGCCGACTTCGCGAATGTCGCCCAGGGCGATTTCGGTGCCGTTTACCAGCACATAGGCCGAGCCGTCGCGGTAAACGACCTTGCTGCAGACACCCTGCAAAGCGAGGCTGGGGGTGAACGTGGCGTCGGCGGAGGTTGTGCCCTCGGCCGTGATGGTGTAGCTGCCGGCGTCGACGGTGTTACCCGTCTTGTCTTTCCCGTTCCACTTCACCGAATGGGTGCCGGCCGCGATGTCTTTCTCCGTAAACGTGGTAACCACTTCGCCGGCGGCATTCTTGACGGTAAACTTGATATTCTGGGCGGCCCGGTCAGTTGTGTAAGAAATAGTCGGGCCGGTTTTGCCGTCGAAGTAGACACTGTCGTATTCGGCGCGAACTTCCTTGCCGATGAAGCCGGACGCCATGACGTTGTTCAGCGACTGCATCTGCAGGTAATCCCACTGGTTCGAGGTGGAGATTCCGTCTGAGATATTACTCATCTGCTCCAGTGAAGAGAACTGCGCGAGCTGCGCGATAAAGTCCTCATCGCTGGCCGGATTGAGCGGATCCTGATATTGGAGTTTGGTCACCAATAGCTGGAGGAAATCATCTTTCCCAAGCGTCTGCATGGAGCTGCTGGTAATTGCATTGCCGCTGCTGTCGGTTGCTACCGGGTTAATGATTCCCATGATTCTCTCCTATGCGTACACATTGACGCCTCGCGCATACAGATACTGGCGCGATTGCTGGCCACTGTTTGGAGTCAATGTTTGACTCGTCAATACCATTGATTCGTTTAGTCCCATGAACGGGAGTCGGGTCGGACGGTACCAGTTGGCCTGATGATCGGCCGACTGCTGTCCGGCGCCGTTATTTGATAGTGATACTTCGATTCGGTTTACGGTCACACCGGCTTTGTTCAACTGATCGGTGAGACGGTCAAGCGATCCTTCGATCGCCGCCTTGGCCTGAGTTGAGTCCACCGTTACCCGGGCTGTCAGAGCATCATTATTAATAGAGAGGTGCAGCCTGGCCGGGCCGAGGTAATCGGGTTCTATCTTGATGGTGACGCTGCGCCCGGTTTCCAGCATTGACTTCGCCGACAAGTCGGGTAGTGTGAATTTAACCTGCTGCGCAGGGAGGAGATTCTCGACGGTGGTGGTCAGCTTCGTTCCGGAATCGGTAGTCACGGCCATCGCCGAATTGGCAAGGTCGGACTTCACCAGAGCGAGCTCGACTTTCTTGGGCAGGGCAAATTCGCGGGTGAGGCGGGTTGTCCGGTCAAGATTTTGATCGGCCGCCCTGTTTTCCGAGATTGCCGTGACGGCTTGGCTGGTTAGGTTGGATTCCTTGGCCGCCGGGACAGGCTCGCTGAGCAGATCCGCTTCGGACGTGCTGGAGGCATTTTTCAACCGAAGCTGACGGGGATCGGCCTGGAGTTTGAGTTGTACGGGCGTCGCCTGGAATTCGCCCATCAACGTGACGGCGATCTCCGGCTTGGTCGACTGCCCTTGCGCGGCCGTAGAACCGGCATCTATGATGATTTCACGGACATTCAGTTTTGAGAGCACAGAGTCTACCGTCCTGGAAGTCTCTATGCTCTCGCCAAGAGATACACGCATCGGCTGACCCAGGACAGATCCGCGACTACCGGAAATGCCTTGGGAGCCGTTCATCGAAAGGAGGGAGGAAACATCTTTGAGGGTCGATACCGGCAGCGTCAGGACCATCGTCTTGGATTTATCCTGATCTGGCTGCACCGTAAATTCGACCGTATCATTCTTAAGCTGACTTGAAAGCACCGAATAAGCACCGGCCGCGGGGGCGGTTGCCGTCTGCTGTAACAACGCTCGGACATTCGACGCTGAGATGTTCGGAAGCAACTCGACAATCGGAGCGGAGGCAGTGCTGTCCGGTGACGGGATGTCTGTTGCCGTGGAGGCTTGGTCTGTGACCGCCGCGCCCGTCGTTTCGGGGGCGAAGCTGGGCAAAGAGGCAGCCATGGCTGCGGCAGCCTGGATGTCGGCAGTGAGTTGGTTTAGCGCATCGTTGAACTGACCAGGGATCGGATCCTCAGCGGTCGGCGCCCCAGTCATAAAGGGAGTCGCCGGTGAAGTCGTTGCGCCGAGTAACAAGTCGAGGATATTGCCAAACGCAGGCGTGCCGGCTGCCTGAAGCGGCGACGGCAGTTGCGGTCCGCCGACAATCGGCTGATTACCGCCGAGGCCGAGAAGATCAAAATTCTGTGAACCGGCGGTAATCATTCTGTGCCTGCAATAGTAATCATCTGTTTGGAGAGTTTGGCCGCTCTCGCCGGAGGCATCAGCCCCAGAACTTGGGAGGCATTTTTCGGCTTCATGCGAGGGAGCACCGAAACCACGGTTTCGTCATCGAGATTGGCCATGAGCTCGGCCACCTGGCGCGCTTCCATACCATCATAGAGTTTCGCCAGATTGGTCACGCGGGCCGATTCTGCCTGTTCGAGACGGGTGATTTGCTGCTGAATCTTCTTATCCCGAATCTCAAGCGCGTGTTCGCGTTCGGCGAGCTCCTTCTCCCTTTTGGTCAGAGCGTCTCGCTGCTCGGTGAGCCAACTGGTTTCTTTGGCGGAGTCAGCCTTGTCGGCGTGGGATTCCGCAGACATATCCAGATTTTGCGTGTCAGCGACGTCGAGATAATTGAGCTGCGCCTGGACGTCGTCGAGAATCGACGAATCGCCGTCAGCCTCGGCCATGATCGCGGCGAGCAGAGAATCATCATTAAGAAGGGCGAGAGAATCTTCAGCGGGAAGAGTGTCAGCGGCGGCCATCGCACGAGTGGACCCTGTTTTACCGGTCGAATTTGTCTCGGACTTGGCCTCATCTTCAGCTGGAGCCTTGGACGAGTTGCCGCCACCGAGAAGCAACAGGGTGCCGAACGCCACACCGCCGATGATCACCAAGCCTGCCACACCAAAGATGATGTACTTGATGAGACCGCTTTTTGACGCCGCCTTGGGCTGCGCGTCCGATTCGGGAGTCGCATTCAGATCGGGCTGTTTCGTCTCGTTAGACACACTAAATCCCTAAAAAATGGTTTTTCGCCGGGCTATGCCTTTGCAGAAGCCGTGCCAACTTGTATTGAGAACATTCAACTGGTTGAATCACACACAGTTGCCGCATCGGCACCAAAATGAAAACGGCGGCCAGAATCTGGTCGCCAGAAAACATTTCCTATGCAGGTTGGAAAATATGTGTGGAAAGTCCGGCTGATCTAGCCGGTAACAGGCTCACCTTCGACATGACTGTCGAAGGCCGCCGTGATGCGGACGCGGACGATTTCTTTGCCGCCTTCGAGATGGCCGGGCAGCTTCACCTTGAGGTAATTATCGGACACACCCCAGAAGTGGCCGTTTTCAAGTTTCTTGTGTTCGGCTATAGCCGAAAGAGTCTGACCGACCTGGCGACGATATGCCTTCGCACGGAGGTCGTTGGAGATGCGCGTGAGGATGGCGTTGCGTTCACGGATGATTTCCGGTTTGACTTTGTCAGTGAGCTTCGAGGCGGGCGTGCCGGGCCGATCGGAATAGCTGAAGACGTGCAGGTAGTCGATCACGCCGGATTCGACTACGCGACGAGTCTTGGCGAAATCTTCGTCAGTCTCACCGGGAAACCCGACGATAACATCGGCCCCGATCACCGTATTGGCGACAGCTTCTTTGACCGCCGCAGCGCGCTTGAGATACAGATTCTGATCGTAGGGTCGCTGCATCAGGCGAAGTATGCGAGAGGAACCTGATTGCAGCGGCAAGTGCCAGTGCCGACAGATGCGTCCGTCGGAATCGGCATAGGCCCTGATCAGATCATCGCGCACGGTCTGTGGTTCGATAGACGACAACCGAATACGCGGTACGTCGGAATTCTCGAGAATGTACTTACACAATGCCGCGAGGTTTTTCATCTGCGGCTCGGCGGTACGATGCTTATAATGGCCGAGATGAATCCCCGTAAGTACGATTTCCCTGAACCCTTTTTGAGCCAGCCCCTTCACTTCGGCGAGTATCTCCTCGGCCGTACGATTCCGCAGACGACCACGAACGGTCGGTATGATGCAGAACGAACACCACTGGTTGCAGCCATCGGAAACTTTCAGCCAGGCCCGGTTGTGACCGAGAAAATCGGGAATACTGACCGAGCATCCCTTCTCGATATCGTCGTGGAAGAGATCAGGTAGACGTGACGGGAGGATCGACGCTATCGCACTTTTCTCCATATTGCGGATGATGACGTCGACCCCTTCAAGTCCCGCGATTCTCTCCGGATCATTGTCGACATAGCAGCCGGCAACGACTATTCGGCCGTTGGGATTTTCGCGCGCGATCTTGCTGATTGTCTGGCGGCTGTCGGAGTCGGCCCGATGAGTTACCGTGCAGGTATTAATGATATATAGATCGGCCGACTCACCCGGCTTGGCACGCGTAAAGCCAAACGGATAGAGCTCGGCCGCCATCTTCTCAGTCTCATACTGATTAAGACGGCAACCCAGCGTAGTAACGGCTACTTTCTTCATTTCGCGTTCAGCCATAGGTCGCCAATATACATGATCGGAGCGCCATACGCACCGGCCGTTGTTACTTCTTCGAGGGACCGGATCGCTGCTTCAATTCGATCGCCCGCTTGGCGATACCTCGGAACGATTCCAGCATCCCGTATTTCGACTGACGGATCCAGGGGAGATGAAATTCCTGGCCACCGAATTTTCGCTTGTACTCTCCCCCGCCCCCCATGTCACACCGCACCATGCCGCGCGCTTTCCAGTACTTCATGGCGAACCAGTGGACCGCCTCATTGGGCTGAAGAATCTGGTGCTCTCGCCGGCTCGCCCCTCCCCAGAACGACATGGTGCCGTTGAACCCGGGATAGATGCCGGTGGCAATGCACTGGCCGTCGGGGTGGCGCGCCCGCACCAACAGTAGGTTGCCGGTGGGGAGCAAGTGTTTCATCAACAGGCGAACGCGCTTAATCGTATAAGTCGGTTTCAGATTCTGTTTTGCGAACACATCGATGAGCTGGGCAAAATAGTCGTCAGCAAAACCATCGTCGTTGGCGGATTCAACCGTAACTCCCTCGCGTTCCGCCTTCCTCACGCTGGTGCGACAGGAACCCTTAAGTTGCGACCAGATGACTTCTTCAGAGGTAGAGAGATCGATCTCAAAATTGGTAAATGTCCGATAGGTGAATCCGGC
>CAWDXE010000003.1:0-340618 GCA_963806185.1 uncultured candidate division Zixibacteria bacterium | reverse complement strand
CACCAGCTGGGCGATGCTCAAGACCCCCTTCGGCTCCATGCGCGGCACCCGCATGGACGTCGAGGGCGGCGAAGCCTTCGACGCGCTCATCGGCGAGTTCGTGCTCACCCAGCCGAACGCGCTGAACTGAAAAAAGCGTCGAGGCCGCGCACGCTTCCTCACCTGGTGCGCCAAGGTGGGTGCGAGCGCGCAGGTGTTCAATCTTCGCGGGAATGGTCCCTATACTCGGCGCCTGCAACGGGGCTCGAGCCGGGCCCTCTGGTCACCGAATTCCGAGGTCGAACATGCGCGCAGTCATGCGTGGCGCTGCTCTGGCGCTGCTCGTCGTTTTGAACGGATGTAACTGCGACAAGCCGAACGTCAACGGGGGCGGTGGCGGCGGCACCGGCGGCGACGTCGGCGGAGGCACGGGCGGTGACGTCGGCGGCGGCACCGGCGGCGACGTGGGCGGCGGCGGCGGCACCGGCGGCAGCGGTGGAACCGGCGGAATGGGCGGCACGGAGGAACCGGAGGCACCGGCGGCGGCATCCTCGCTAAGGACGGCGGCTGCGGCCTCAACGCCTGCGCCGATGCCGGCGCGGAGTGCGGCCTCATCGGCGACGGCTGCAGCCGCCCCTTGAACTGCGGCACCTGCACCCTGCCGGAGGTGTGCGGCGGTGGCGGCGAGTACAACCGCTGCGGTGGCGACGCGGGCTGCATTCCGCTGACCTGCGCGCAGCTCAACTTACTGCGGCCCCGCCGGAGACGGCTGCGGTCACCTGGTCAACTGCGGTTCCTGCGCGCTGCCGGAGATCTGCGGCGGTGGCGGCGAGGCCGGGCGCTGCGGCCTGTTGGGCACCAACCTGCCGACGGCGGCGCCGGGCCATCACCTGCGCCACCGGGTGACCAGTGCGGCCCCATCGGCGACGGCTCGGCGGCAACGTCACCTGCGGGAGCTGCGCTGGCGGCCTCTGCGGCGGCGGCGGCGTCCCCTCCCACTGCGGCGGCGGCACCGGCTGCGTGGCGCGCACCTGCGCCACTGCCGACGCCGGCTGCGGCCCGGTGGGCGACGGCTGCGGCGGCATCATCGACTGCGGCGCCTGCACCCGCGCCCAGGCCTGCGGCGGCGGCGGCGTGCCGAACCAGTGCGGCGGCGGCGTGCCCTGCGTCCCCCGCACCTGCGCGCAGGCCGAGCGCGACTGCGGCCCGGTCGGCGACGGCTGCGGCGGCACTCCTCCATGCGGCACGGCACCTGCCCTCCGGCAGGCCTGCGGCGGCGGCGGCGTCCCCAACCAGTGCGGCGGCGGTCGCCTGCGTGCCGAAGACCTGCGCGCACCTCGACGTGGACTGCGGCCCGGTGAGCGACGGCTGCGGCGTGCTGCTCAACTGCGGCGACCTGCCCCGGCGGCCAGCCTGCGGCGGCGGCGGCGTGGCCAGCGTGTGCGGCTCGCCGCCCGCCTGCGTGCCCGCGACCTGCGTCGCAGCTGAACGCCAACTGCGGCCCGGTGGGCGACGGCTGCGGCGCGCTCACCGCCGGCTGCGGCGCCTGCACCGCGCCCGACATCTGCGGCGGCTCCGGCATCCCCAGCGTGTGCGGCAGCGTGCGTCCCCGACGGCGGCGCCGGCAGCTGCACCAACCTCTGCCTGCACCAGCAGGACCGCCCGGGCATGCCCGGCGCCACCACCCTCACCGGCGTGGTGCTGGCGCCCACCCACGCCGACGCGGGCTACGGCTACCCCGACCCGATTCCCGGCGCGCTGGTGTACGTGCCCAACGGCACCGTGCAGCCCTTCCCCGACGGCGGCACGGCCGTGAGCTGCGACCAGTGCACGGCCACGGTGACCGGCAGCCCGCTGGTCTCCACCACCTCGGCGCTGAACGGCACCTTCACCCTGACCAACGTGCCGTGCGGCGTCGACGTCCGCCGGTGGTGATTCAGCTGGGCCGGTGGCGGCGGCAGGTGACCGTGTCCAGCCTCGCCGTGCTGCGCGTCGAACACCGTGACCGCCGACCAGACGCGGCTGCCGCGGCGAGCAGGGCGAGGGCAACCCCAACGACAACATCCCGCTGATCGCGGTGGTGACCGGCGAGCGCCGACGCCATCGAGTGCGTGCTGCCGAAGATCGGCATCGCGATGACCAGTACAGCCTGCCCTGCCCGCGGCACCGGGCGGGTGCGCTTCTACCTGGACAACGGCGCCGACTCATCGGTGGGCCGGCACGCCGGCCGCCACGACGCTCTTCGACAGCCTCACCGAGATGCAGAAGTACGACATGATCGTCCTGGACTGCGTGGGCGGCGAGGTGCCGAAGACGAGCAGCGCCGCGCGCCAACCTCGAGGCGTACGCCAACGCCGGCGGCCGCGTCTTCGCCAGCCACTTCGCCTACGTCTGGCTGTACGGGACGCGCGTCGACCCAACGGCAACAACTCACCATCTCCTTCACCGGCACCGCGACCTGGAACCCGGCCGGCAGGGCACGCCGCCCAACCAGGACGCCTACATCGACATCTCCTTCCGCAAGGGCTCACCTTCGGGCAGTGGGTCTACACGGTGGGCGCGCAGGCGGCGAGCTCCACGCCGGCGGTGCCGAGGATCCGCGTCGAACACCGTGCGCCACGACTTCGACGCGGTCATCCCGCCGGCCGAGCGCTGGGTGTACGGCGCCCAACGGCCAACAGCTGAGCAACCGCGGCAACTCCCCCGGCGCATCCCGGCACGCGTCCGCTCCAGTACGCCTTCAACACGCCGACTCGGCGGCGCCGGCCAACCAGTGCGGGCGGGTGCTGTTCAGCGACTTCCACGTCATCAACGCCAACGGCGCCGGCAGGCCAGACCTGGCCGGGCCAGTGCACGGTCGGCCCGATGACGCCGCAGGAGAAGGTCTTCGAGTACCTGATCTTCGACCTCGAGCTCGTGCGTCACGCCGGCCCCATCGCGACCTGCACCCCAAGACCTGCCGCAGCTCGGCGCCAGTGCGGCCTGCAGGGCGACGGCTGCGGCGGCACCGCTCGAACTGCGGCACCTGCACCGCGCCGCAGACCTGCGGCGGCGGCGGCACGCCCGGCGTGTGCGGCGCGCGGCTGCACGCCGAAGACCTGCGCGCAGCACGGCGTCAACTGCGGCCCGCGGGCGACGGCTGCGGCGGCACGCTCGACTGCGGCGCCTGCACCGCGCCGCAGACCTGCGGCGGCGGCGGCGCGCCCGGCGTCGTGCGGCGGCACCGGCTGCACGCCGAAGACCTGCGCGCAGCTCGGCGTCAACTGCGGCCCGCCGGCCGACGGCTGCGGCGGCACCGCTCGAGCTGCGGCACCTGCACCGCGCCGCAGACCTGCGGCGGCGGCGGCGTCGCCGGCGTCGTGCGGCGGCGGCACGCCTGCGCGCCGAAGACCTGCGCGGCAGCGGCGTCAACTGCGGCCCGGCCGGCGACGGCTGCGGCGGCACGCTCGACTGCGGCACCTGCACCGCGCCCGCAGACCTGCGGCGGCGGCGGCACGCCCGGGCGTGTGCGGCGGCAGCCCGGCGCGTGCACGCCGAAGACCTGCGCGCAGCAGCGGCTTCAACTGCGGCCCGGCCGGCGACGGCTGCGGCGGCGTCATCGACTGCGGCTGCGGCACCTGCCGCCCGACGACCTGCGGCGGCGGCGGCACCCCGGGCAGTGCGGCGGCGTCCGGCGCTGCACGCCGATGACCTGCGCCGCCAGGCATCAACTGCGGCCCGGCGCGGCGACGGCTGCGGCGGCCTCATCCAACTGCGGCACCTGCACCGCGCCGCAGACCTGCGGCGGCGGCGGCGTGCCCGGCCAGCTGCGGCGGCGTGCACGCCGATGACCTGCGCGGCGCTGGCGCCAACTGCGGCACCATCGGCGACGGCTGCGGCGGCACGCTCAACTGCGGCACCTGCACCGCCCCCCATGACACCTGCGGCGGCGGAAACATCGCCAACCGGTGCGGCCAGATTCTGTAGCCGCTTTCGCGAGGCAGTGACCCGGCCCGGTGCTCTCGTGGGAGGGCGCCGGGTCGTCGTCTGTCGGGCGTCGCGCGCCTCTTTGGGCGTCGACCCTCGGACCGAGCGGCGAAAGACCTCAGCGCCCGCGCGGCGAGGCGGCGCGGGACAGCCGGTCGCGCACCGCGAGCCCCAGGCCCTCGCCCGGCGGCGGCACGGCCAGCACCAGCTCGAAGCCGCGGGCATCGGCCTCGCGCAGCGCCGCGTAGAGCCCCCGCGCGAAGCCGTCCGCGTCGCCCTCCACCACGATGCGCTCCACGCCCTCGGGCACCACGAGCGACGCGGGGCCGAGCACCGCCCGCTTCAGGCCCGCGCCGCCGGTGCGCAGAAGCTCGGCCCCGAGGCCCGCCGCCTCCACCACCAGCACCCCCGCCTTGGGCGCGTAGTGCGAGGCGAGGAGCCCGGGCGCGCGCACGTCGCTCGCCTCGCGCAGGTGCTCCAGCGGCCCGCCCAGCACGGCCTCCAGCCGCTCTTTGGCCACCCCGCCGGGGCGGAGCAGCCGCGGCGTCCCGCCCGAGCAGTCGACGATGGAGGACTCCACCCCCACCCGGCAGGGGCCGCCGTCGAGCACCAGGTCCACCAGGTCGCCCAGCTCCTCGCGCACGTGGGCCGCGGTGGTGGGGCTCACCCGCCCGAAGCGGTTCGCGCTCGGCGCCGCCACCCCGCCCTGGAACTCAAGCAAGAGCTCCAGCGCCAGCGCGTGGCCCGGCACCCTCAAGCCCACCGTGTCCTGCGATCCCGATGGCAGTCGGAATGATATTGGCGCTTATCCGGTGACGACTACGACCGACGTGGACAATGCCGTGACCGATTTGCTGACCGAGATCAGTCTGGAGCAGAACTACCCCAATCCATTTAACGGCGAGACACAATTGAGTTTCTCGTTGCCCTCGGCAACAAACGTTGTTCTGGATGTTTACAATGTACGCGGGCAGCTTGTGCGGCGGTTGGTGGACGAACGATATTCGGCCGGCCATCATCGCGTGACGTGGGATGGACGCGATCGCGAGGGGAAATCGGTCAGTTCTGGTATTTATTTCTATCGACTCGCTTCTGCTGAGCGGACAGAGACGCGCCGCATGATCGTTCTGAAATAGCTTCCTTCGGTTTCAATTTCTACTTGACCTTGCCGTTGAATGGTCTACACTTTGGCCTTCGACACGCTTATGCTTACAGGAAAAAGAAATGATTGATCATCCGATTATTGCCATCGAGTCTCCCGGAGTGAATGTGGCCGCCGTGAAAAAGGACGACGACGGCTGGAAGTTTCTCATTTTGCAGCGCGCTGAAACCGAATCCTACGGCGGTTACTGGGGATTCATGACCGGCGGTAAGACGGCCGACGAGACAGTCGCGCAGGTGGTGGTCCGCGAGCTGAAGGAAGAGACCGGGATCATCCCCACGAGTATGTGGGCGACCGAGTACCTGGTGCAATTCTATGAACCGGTCTTCGACAAGATCTGGATTCTTCCGTTGATTGTCGCTGTCGTCGATTCAAAGGCCCAGGTGAGGCTATCAGAGGAAAACAGCGAGTACCGGTGGCTCAGTGCCGCGAAAGCCCGGCGCTTGGTGAGCTGGAAGAATCTCACGAAGGCCGTCGATGATATCAGCGACGAACTGGAAATCTTCCCGGCGCGAAACTGGGTCCAGATCAAAGCCTGATCGTCACTGTTACTTCCGAAGTGGGAACCGAACCCCGCGATCTCAGTTTATGAACTAGATATGGCGGGGATGGAAGGTCTTGCGCCTTGGGCGCGGAAGTGTATATTGTCACCATCCATCCGGTAGTATGAAGTAGGTGATGAAGCGATGTTGATAAGTGTTTGTCGGGCGAAAATTCATCGAGCAACGCTCACGGACTGTAACCTTAACTACAAGGGGTCTATTACGATAGACGCGGAATTGTTGCGTCTGTCGGGGATCCTGCCGTTTGAGAGAGTTCAAATAGCGAATATCAATAATGGTGAGCGCTTTGACACGTATGTCATTGAAGGACCGGCGAATAGCGGCGTTGTGGCGCTCAATGGCGCGGCTGCTCGTAAAGGTGAGAAGGGCGACCTGATCATCATTATTGCCTACGGGCTACTGGACTTGGACAAAGCCAAAGGGTTTACCCCCGCGGTAGTTCAGGTCGACAGCCACAATCACCCCGTTCACTGACCTCTCCGTTCGAATTCCAAATATGACGGATATACCCTCTTTGGGAGGACACATGACCAGGAAGCGAGCTGCTATTATTCTGGCGGCCGGCAAAGGAAAGCGGATGCTCTCTGATTTGCCGAAAGTACTGCACCAGATACATGGCCGTCCGATGGTGTGTATTCTGCTCGACACGTTGGCGCTGATGAAGTTCGATCGGATAGTCGTCGTAATCGGGCATAAGGGTGAGATGGTCGAAGAAGCGTTGACTGGTTACCCGGTGGAATTCGTCTGGCAACGGGAGCAATTGGGCACGGGACACGCGGTAAGAATGGCCAAGGACCTGCTGACTGATTTCGACGGGACGGTCCTGGTGGCCGCTGGTGATGTTCCACTCCTCACGGAGTCGTCCATCAAACGGCTCTTCGAAATTCATGAAAAGGCGAATGCGGCCGCGACGTGTCTATCGGCCATATTTGAAGATCCGACCGGTTACGGGAGGATTCTTCGTGAACCGGGCACTGATCGATTGAAGGCGATTGTTGAGCATAAGGATGCGTCAGAGGAGATTCGCCGGATACGCGAGGTCAACTCGGGTACATTCTGTTTTGACGCCAAGCAGTTGTTCTCGGCGCTGTCACAGGTTAGTCGCGATAACGCGCAAGGCGAGTACTATTTGACTGATGCAGTTAAGATACTCTACGACAAGGGCTTGCCCGTCCTTGTCGCCGTCGCCGACAATCCCGACGAGGTGCGCGGAGTCAATTCGGTGGATCAGCTTGACGCTCTGGCGCAAAAATTCGTGAAGCACTCGTGAATTGCACAAAAACACCCTGCCAGTCCGTCGATACTAAAGTATAAGAGGTACATAAGAGCGGTGGATACGGGGCGTCCCGGTAGGCGTATGTTTTTAGATTGACGGCGTTTACCTGACACCGTAAATTAAACGGAGATGATAGGGATCACCATGAAAAAGGGAATCATACTAGTCGCAACCCTGTTGCTCTGTGGGGCCGCATGGGCTCAGCAGATCCCATCTGCTCCCCTCGGGTCAACATCGGCCAACAATCTGGTTGATATCAAGCCGACCAGCAACCAATGGTCGTTGCTCGACCCGTCGCGAATCCGGTGGTCACACAGTTACTCAATTTCGTACTTTTCCGGTGGCAATAACTCCGGGTCGGTAGGCCTGCTCAATACCGGCATGTTTTATGAATTTTCGTCCAAGTTATCGCTGGCGGTCAATGTGGGTTTGCTTCACAACCCGGGTGCCCTGATCGGTAACAAGTCGGACAACAGCAATGCGTCGATTCTGCCCGGCTTCAGGCTGGACTATCACCCCTCGGAAAAAGTGCAGATGACGTTCATGTTCCAGAAGTTCAGCGGCGCCGTATCGCCCTATTGGTACGGACCGTCGCTTGATCCCTGGTATGTTCCAGGGTATAGTCGGTGAAGGAGCACGACTGATCCACTGTTCAAGGACTCCGGTCCGTTTGGCCCTCTTCCATGGAATCGGAACAATCAGCTTCAGACCAATCATCTGCCTCCGTTTCGGGTAAGCCGACCCGACCCCATAGTCGCCTCTGGAGGCGTGCGTGGGATCTGCTCATTGTATTGTCGTTACTAGGCGCGGGCGTCTACCTGATTCCCATGATCATCCGGGTGAGTGACGGGTATACTCGCACCCTTGATGCTCCGGAAGCGATCATCCGGCTGGAAATTGTCAATGCCAGCGGGGAGCGGGCATTGGGCGCCGCGGCGACGCGCAAACTTTCGGGCTATGTCGATCGGCGAGTTGAAATCGCCGTGGTCGCAGACGAAACGTTCGCCGTTCGTCCCGTTACTGAATCGTTTATTATCTCGCGCGAGGAGGACGTGTCGTCGGCCAGATTGCTGGCGATTACGCTCGGCCTGGATCCCTCGGCGGTTGTTTATCGACCGCTTGACAATAATACCCGGTGTGTATCGGCAACCCTGATTTTGGGGCAGGATGCATCACGCATTGCCGCGCTGGCACCGTAACCAAGGAGACCTGTTCCCGGATTGAAAAAACTCTCCGCTCTCGCACTCGCCCGCATGGCCGGTCGGCTGGCTCTCGACAAAAAAGGATTCGACGTAAAAATCCTGAAGCTGAAATCGCTCTCTTCAGTGTGTGACTATTTTGTAATCGCATCGGGGGATGCCGACGTTCATGTGCGCGCCATAGCCGATGGCATCGATGACGGTCTGGCCCGGGCGGGACTGAAGCCCCTTTCACGCGAAGGTCTCAAGGAAGGGAACTGGGTGCTGCTGGACTATGTCGACGTCGTCGTTCATGTCTTCCACGAACCAACACGCCGCTTTTACGGTTTGGAGAAACTGTGGGGTGACGCTCCGGTTGAGACGGTCAAAGACAAGAAATAACAAGCGTGGCCGGAGAATTCTCGATTCGGCCCATACCGATATTCAATAGTTAAGGTGAACCAATGGAACTTGCAGAACTCAAGCAGAAGACTATCGCCGAGCTTCTGAAAATCGCCGAGGATCTTGATATCCCCGGAGTGTCAGGGCTGCGCAAGTCGGAGTTGATCTACAAGGTCATGGAATCTCAGTCTTCCACCAACGGCGCCATCTTTGCCGAAGGCGTGCTGGAAATCATGGAAGAGGGGTATGGCTTTCTACGATCACCCGATTACAACTATCTACCGGGTCAGGACGACATCTATGTCTCGCCCTCGCAGATCAAACGCTTTGATCTTCGAACCGGAGACACTATTTCCGGACAGGTGCGGCCGCCGAAGGAAAACGAACGGTATTTCGCGCTGCTCAAAATCGAGGCGGTGAACTTCGATAATCCCGAAGTGGCAAAACACAAGACGTTGTTCGACAATCTGACGCCGCTTTACCCAAATGTTCCGTTTCATCTCGAACTCAACCCCGATGAGCTGACCACCCGCATTATCGACCTCATGTGCCCGATCGGCAAAGGCCAGCGGGCTCTGATTACCTCGCCGCCCAAGGCCGGTAAGACGATCATTCTGCAGAAGATCGCCCAGGCGATCACGGCCAACCACCCCGAAGTGAAGCTGATCGTGCTGCTCATCGATGAGCGGCCGGAAGAAGTAACCGATATGCGCCGTTCGGTTAAGGGCGAAGTCGTCTCATCGACCTTCGACGAACCCGCGGAACGTCACGTCCAGGTTGCCAAGATGGTGCTCGAAAAGGCCAAGCGGCTCACCGAGCACAAGAATGACGTCGTCATCCTGCTCGATTCCATCACGCGACTGGCCCGGGCGCACAACGCGGTGGTGCCGCATTCCGGCAAGATTCTTTCCGGCGGTGTCGACTCCAATGCCCTGCACAAACCGAAACGGTTCTTCGGTGCTGCGCGCAATATTGAAGAGGGAGGCTCGCTCAGCATTATTGCCACGGCTCTGATTGAAACCGGCTCGCGCATGGACGAGGTGATTTTTGAAGAGTTCAAGGGGACCGGCAACATGGAACTGGTGCTGGATCGCCGGCTCTCCGATCGACGTATCTTCCCGGCCATGGATATCAACCGATCGTCGACTCGTAAGGAAGAACTCCTGATGGATGAGGAGACGCTCAACAAGATCTGGATTCTGCGCAAATTCCTGTCAGAAATGAACCCGGTGGAAGCGATGGAATTTCTTGTCGATCGGATTAAGAAGAGCAAGAACAATAAGAAGTTTCTGCAATCGATGAAGGATTAGATCCTTCGCGGTACGTTAGCCGGGCGGATTCACGGACGACCGGCTCATGAAACAGAAGCGACCGCCAGACGAACCGGCGCCGCGTTACTTCACCTTTGTGCGCATGATATTGCCGTCTTTTCCGACGGCCCAGACGTAATTTCCGGCCAGACACATATCCAGGATATCAAACGGTTTGGACTCCACGACCTGTTGCCAGGTAAGTCCACCGTCGGCGGATTTGAATAACGCGCCGGCCGTCCCCCCGGTGAACGCCAACGTGTCGTTGACGATGACGACTGAGGTGAAGTGGCCGGACAAGATGACTTTGCCCTCGCGCCAGTTCTTCCCGTCATTCGAGACATAGATTGCACTCAGATTCCCCACAGCGATGATCTTGTTCCCGCGCACAGCGACCGCTCGCGGCGGTTTGCCGTTGGGCATCGGAACGCTCATCCAGGTGGCGCCGGAATCGGCGCTGACATTTAAGGATCCCCAGGAGAGAAAGGCCGTTCGTCCGCCGACGAAGGCAATATCGCCGTATCCCTGGCCGAGCGGTCTCAGCGAAGTCCACCTTTTTCCGCCATCGTCAGTGCGATAGGCAACGCCCACGAACGGACGCGCTGTATCGCGCGACAGCCCTACGGCGAGAGCCTTGAAGGGGTCGAACATCTGTATGGAAATGAGCGCCGGTGTAGTGTCCTTGAGCGACCGGTCGGCCCACGTCCTGCCGCCGTCCGTCGTGGTGTAGATTCCGGAGTTGCGCCCGCACGCCATGCCAACCAGGCGGGAGGCGAAGCTGACGTCCTCCAATGAATGCGAAGTAACCAGGTGCGTTTCCCAGGTCCGGCCGGCATCGCTGGTTCGCGCAAAGACGCCGCTGCCGGTGACCACCATAATTGTATCGCCGCCTCGACTGGTGATTCCGGTTATGGGTTGGTCAGTGATGGGAAAAGAGACCGCCTCCCAGTCGGCTGCGGCAGCCGTGGACGAAACCGCGAAAAACCAGACCACGCAGAGAAGAGGAATGAGGAAGCTGTTTTTGTTGTCAGACATAGTTACTCTTTTGTACAATTCCAAGACTCACCGGTCCCAATCCGGGGCAGGCGGGAACATAGCCACTCGCGCCAACAATGTCAATCGCAGGTCCGGACGCTGACCATGGATACCGACCGCCGATTAGTAGTTGAACTTAGCAACGTCTACCATTATACGGATCGCGGGGAACAAGTCTTCAACGACCTGAGTCTGCGAATTCCTCATGGTCGTTCCGCCGTAGTGGTTGGATCGGCCGGGTCGGGGAAAACCAGCCTGGTTGACCTGATTATCGGTTTCAAGTTCCCTGGAGGGGGCTCAGTAACGGTCCTGGGTGAGAGTGTAAGGAAAGGGCGCAGGCGTGCGGTTCGGCGAATTCGCCGCAAGATCGGCGGGGTCGGGGGGCGGTTTGGATTAGTGCCATCCTTGACTGTGGCTGAGAATATCACTTTGCCGCTGGTGATCGGCAACGAGCGTCGGCGGGTTTTGCACGAACGGCTTTTTGCGGCCCTTACCAATTTGGCGTTGCTCCAGAAGGCCGATGTTTACCCGTCCAGTCTCACTCGTGTCGAGAGCTGGCTGGTCATGTACGCGCGGGCATCGGTGGCCAATCAGCCGCTCATTATCATTGATGAACCGGCCGCCGGGCTCGATTCGAGAACGTTTCTGCGAGTTATCGAGTATCTGGTGAAAGCGGCGATCGGCGGGACATCGATGGTCATCCTCACCTCGGACCCTCTGCCGCTCGAAATTCCCAATACCGACTATTACATGCTTGAGGGCGGGAAGCTCAAGTGACCCGGCTCTTTTACATATTGCGCGAAGTGCGCCGCAGCATTACCCGGAACCCGGGTACGTCGATGAGCGCTTTGCTTTCCCTGACCCTGCTGTTCCTGCTGTTCAATATCTTTTGGGTGGCGGCCAGAACCTCGGATCAACTCCTGGTCGACATCGTCTCCAATGTTACTATGGAGGTTTTTCTTCCTGAGGAGGTCTCTGACTCAGCCGTTGTGCAGTTGGCCGACACGCTTCAGAATCTGCCCGGCGTCGTGTCAGCTTCGTATATCTCGAAGGACTTGGCGCGTCAGGAGTTGTCCAATCTTGTTGGCGTCGATCTGCTGGTTGGATACGATTCACTCAACCCGCTGCCGCGCTCCTTTGTCATGACGTTTGAACCGAAGGCAATCACGCTGGCACAATTGACGTCAACGGAAAACGAAGTAAAACGCCTCGCTGCCGGCGTTACTGTGCAATACAGTCGGGATTGGCTGGAGAGCGCGGAAGGAATCCGGAAGCTCATCCGTCAGATCGGCCTGGTTTTGGGCATTTTGATTGTTCTGGCCGTGGTCGTCAGCTCGGCGAACAACATTCGCCTGATGTCACGCGTACGCGGCGTGGCCTTTCGCCAGATGCTGCTGCTTGGAGCCGATCCCCTGCTCATTGCCTGGCCATATATGCTGGAAGGTTTCATTCTCGCCGGCGTGTCGGCCGTAGTAGCCTGGGGGCTGACACTTTGGGGACAATCGAAAGTCACCTTCACGCAGTTCTCGCTCGTCCTGCCCCCGATTTCTGATATATCGCTCTTCTGTCTTGCGGCTGCGTTGATGGGTGCATTTAGCGGCTACCTGGGCGTCCGCCGGACATTGCGTGAGTAGGCAGCCATGAATCGAAGTCTCATACTCATCTTGGTCGTTTCTGCGCTAGCCTTCACGTCGTCGCCGGTTGCCAAGCCGAAATCCAAGAAACCGGCGCCGGCAGAGGCAGCCGATAATATTGTCTCTCAAAAGCAGGAATTGGAGCGCATCCGCAAGGAGGTTGAGTCGGGGAGGAAACGTCTGGATTCCCTGAAGGCATCGCAACTGAAAATGCAGCAGGAAATTTCGGGGTACGATGAGCGGATTGTCTCACAGAAGAAAGTCATTACTCGCCTCTCCAAGGCTCTTGGTCAGGTAACGCAGGACATCAAGTCAGCGGAGCTGCAATTGAGTACTCATCAGCAGTCACTTGAGATGTCACGCAAACGGTATGTCGGCAATTTGAGACAGTTCTATCTGGCCAGTCGTCGGCAGCCGGCCGCATTTACCATAAACCCCAACGCCGAGTTGGCCGTTTACAGGCAAGTGGTATATCTCAGTGCCTTGGCGCAGTTTGAATCAGGGAGTATTGCCAGCACCTCTCAGCTTCTCGGCGAATCTCAAGCCGCTCTGAGTGAGTTGACCAGCCGGCAGGGAGAGATTTCGGCACTCAAGAAAAAGCAGGAGAGTTCCTTTTCTCTCGAGAAGAGCCGGAAGCAGAAGCAGGAGAAGGCGCTCGATCGATTGCGCAGAAGGACCAGCGACGAAGCCGACAAGCTGGTCACCCTTGAGCAAGCCGCCAGAGACATGGAAAAGATTATGGCGCGCCTTGAAACTGAGCGGCTCCGCAAGGAACAAGAAGCGCCACGTGTCGAAGGGCCGTCATTTTTCGCAACTCTCAGGGGTCGTCTGCAGATGCCCATACGCGGGAAGATCGCAGGAGGGTTCGGCAATAAGGTTGACCCGGTGACACACCTGAAGTCTTTCTCTCCGGGTATCACCATACAGGCCAAAGCCGGAGGCGTGGTAAGCTCGGTCGCCGCCGGGACGGTCGCGTATGCGGGGTATTTGCGCGGTTACGGCGATTTTGTTATCATCAGCCACGACAATCAGTACTACAGCACGTATGCCGGGCTGGATCGAATCGCCGTGTCCGAGGGGCAGTATCTGGCCGAACGCACGGCGATCGGCGTCGCCGGCAGTGATGGTACCGTAAAATTTGAACTGCGCAGGGGTCGCGAACCGCTCGACCCGTTAGTCTGGATCGACCTTGACCGAAATTGACATTGTCACCGCTCAGTCGAAAGCCTGGGCCCTCCTGGCGCGGCCGTTAGCGGCCGGACGAGGAGCTTCAACCTATTTGTTGACGGGAGAAGAGGGGTTGGGCCATTTCCCTCTGGCTCTGCGGTATGCCGCGCTGCTCAACTGTCCGTCGCCGACTGAGCGATTGGTCAACGGTCAGGCGGTTTCGGTTCCGTGCGGCCAATGTCCCAGTTGTCATGCGATTCTGTCGATAAATTCCGAAGCGCTGCAGGTTGTGGTCCCGGTTCGATCACACCGAAGCCTGGGCGAGGCCATTGATCTCACCAATGAGGCGCTCGCGATCAAGCGCCAGGAACCGTGGGCACTGCTTTCAGACGCCTCGCCGACCAGTATTCCGATCGATATGGCGCGAGGCGTGAAGAAGCATCTGATGGTTCAGGCTGCTCCCGGGGTACACCGGGTAGCTCTCTTCTATCAGATGGACAAGATGTTGCCCGCTTCGGCCGATGCGTTGCTGAAACTGATCGAAGAACCGCCGTCCAACACGACCGTGATTCTCACTGCTGCCAATCCGGAATCGCTGCTGCCGACAATTCAGTCACGCTCCAGGCGTGTCCGCCTTTCTCGTGTCAATGAATCGACGCTCGCTGTTTATCTGACCGAGCGATATAATCAGTCGCTCGATCGAGCTACTCTGTTTGCGCGGGTGACGCAGGGGAATCCGGGTCGAGCCATCGCGCTGGCCACGGCCGAGACCGAAGATGGCCTGTCGCCGCGCGAGGTCGGGTACGAAATCTTCAAGGCAATGCTGGTGGAGTCGACGCCGGTAGTGGTCTCGCAAATCGCGCAACTGGTCGACGACCGCGATCGCGCCGGGGTGGAGGAGCTCATCCGACTGTGGGAATCACTGATACGCGATTGTCATGTACAGGCAGGCAATCCCGAGCGGGTCGAGATGATCAATGTCGATTTCGCGAATGAGATCGCAACGTTTTCTGGTCAATTTGTTCACCCGGGAGTGGCGGCCGCCATGACCGACCATTTCAAAAAGGCTCTTGCCGACCTTCGCCGCAACGTGCATATTCACCTTTTGCTAGTCGCTCTGGCGCTGAAGCTTAGAGCGTGCCTGCGGGCGGCCGGGTGATGCCCTCTTCAGGAGTGTAAATTTACGAGGCAAACGTGGCCGATCTCTATATCGTCGAATTCAAAGGCTCCCGGAAGGGGTACTTCTACAATACTTATTATCACACCCTTCGACTGACCGAACAGGTGATCGTCCAGGCTGAACAGGGTGAAGAAATCGGCCTCCTGGCCAGGCATCTCGAGGCCTCGCGCGTCCAGTTCAACGATTCCAATCGCCCCCACTCCATTCTCCGCCCCGCTAACAAGGAAGACAAGACCAGGTACGACCAGCAGCGGTTAAACGAAGCGCAGTACAAAAAGGACGTTTTGACGATGGTCCGGCGGCACGGCCTGATCATGAAGATCGTCGATGTGGAAATACAATTCGACGGATCCAAGATCACGTTTTATTTCACCGCCGACCACCGGGTGGACTTCCGCGCGCTGGTCCGCGAGCTGGCCGGCAAGTACCGCACCCGCATCGAGCTGCGCCAGATAGGCGTCCGCGACGAAGCCCGTCGGATCGACGGGTACGGTATCTGCGGTCGCCGGCAGTGCTGCAATTCGTTCATCAAGGAATTTGCCCCGATCTCGACTGCCCATGCCCGCGAACAGGACCTGTCTCTGAACCCGTCGAAAATCTCGGGAAACTGCGGCCGGCTTCTGTGCTGTCTGCGTTACGAAGTTGAGCAATACACCGGTGTGAGGAAACTATTCCCCAGCGTCGGTTCCCTCGTCGAGACCAAGAACGGAAACGGCGTCATCGAGCGGATCGATTACTTCCACGAGCAGGCGGTGATAATGGCGGAGGACAACACCAGTTTTCGTGCGAATGTCGAAGATATCACTTCAGTGAAGTCGGGTGGGCGATCCAGAATCCGTCCGGCCGACCGTGCCGCAAGTGTGCCGGACGACGAAGAGCCGGTCGAGGTTGACGAGGAAACGCTGAAGCGGCTGGACGAGCCGGATGCGCTGAATTAATCGAGAATATCCGGGAGGACTCGTGTCGAGACCATTTTACATCACCACGCCCATATATTACGTCAATGATCGTCCCCATATCGGTCACGCGTACACGACGATTGCGGCTGATCTGATCGCCCGATTTCATCGACTGGCCGGGCGCGAGGCGTTTTTCCTGACCGGCACGGATGAGCACGGCACGAAGATAGCCGAGGCCGCCGCCAAAGCCGGGATTGCGCCGCAGGAGTTCTGTGACCGAATCGTGGCCACCTTTCAGGAGGCCTGGAAGAACCTCGATATCGAATACAATTATTTCATTCGCACCACCTCGCAAAGGCACGTCAACGGGGTGATCAAGTTTGTCGACGCCATGCGTGCCGCCCGCACCCCTGACGGCGCGGAAGTCATATATCAGGACTACTACGAGGGGTTGTACTGCAACGGGTGTGAGAAATTTCTCACCGAGAAAGAGCTGGTCGATGGACTTTGCCCCGACCATCGCGTCCCGCCGGAGAAACTGAAGGAAAAGAATTACTTCTTCCGGATGACTGCCTTTCTGGGCAATGTCCGCAAGGACATTGAAACGGGGCGGATCGTCATTCTGCCTGAAGAGAAGAAAAACGAAGTACTCGGCCTGATCGACCAGGGGCTGGGGGATTTCTCCGCCTCGCGCGAGCGCGTCAAGTGGGGAATTCCGCTACCCTTCGACAAGAGCCAGGTGGCGTACGTGTGGGTGGATGCGCTATCCAACTATATCACGGCCATTGGGTATGGCGACGATCCGGTGACCTTCAGGAAGTGGTGGACCGACGCCGAGGTTGTCCACCTGATGGGCAAAGAGATTCTCAAATTTCATTGTCTGTACTGGCCGGCGATGCTTGAGTCCGTAGGCGTCAAACCGCCGGACACGATGTTTCTACACGGGTGGTTCACTGTCGACGGAAGCAAGATGTCGAAATCGCTGGGCAACGTCATTGATCCCAACGACATGGTTCGTCAATACGGAGCTGACGGTGCCCGCTATCTCTTGATGACGCAGTATCCGTTCGGTATCGATGGTGACATCCAGGCAAAGCGGTTCAGCCTGCAGTACAATTCCGATCTGGCGAACGACTTGGGCAACCTGGTGTCGCGCGTATGCAAACTGATTGAGACCAACTTTGGCGGCAAGCTGCCGCAGCCGCATCGCACGCTGCCGGGGCTCGAGCCGTTGATCGACCAGGCCGAGCGCCTGCCGGGATCAGCGTATGAACATATCAAAGCTTTCCGATTGACCAACGCCATTGGCGAGAGCATAGCCCTTGTCCGCACGGCCAACAAGTTCTTCAACGACACGGCTCCGTGGATTCTGGCACGCGAGGGAAAGACGGCGGAACTGGGCGGCGTCCTCTACGCCTGTTGTGAGGTCATTCGCATCGTTTCGATCCTGCTCTATCCGGTCATGCCGGCCAAGATGAAAGAGGTGCGTGCGGTGTTCGGGCTGGATGATTCGACCCTCACGCTTTCGCACGCGCAGGAGTTTTTCGATCTGGTGCCCGGATCGACGGTGCGGTTCGAGAAAGCGATCTTTCCGCGCATCGAATCGAAAGAGCCGAAAGAGCCCAAAGCCGACAAGCTGCAGCAGGCTGCCCCCGCGAAAACCGGCGTGCCGGCGACTGCCGACGGATTGCTTGACATAACAGACTTCGGCAAGGTCGAACTACGCGTTGCCCAGGTAGTGCAGGCGGAGCGCATCGAAGGAGCCGACAAACTGCTCAAACTGCAGGTCGACCTGGGACGGGAAAAACGACAGATTGTCGCCGGGATCGCTTTGTTTTACTCGCCGGAGGCGCTGATCGGGAAGCGGGTTGTCGTGGTGGCCAATCTGAAACCTACGATCTTGCGCGGTGTTGAGTCGGCCGGCATGCTGTTGGCGGCCAAAGCCGGTGATAAGCTGGCCCTCATCACACCCGACGGCGACCTTCCGCCGGGTGCGAAGATCAGTTAATGATCGACTCGCATTGTCATCTCGATTCCCATCAGTATGGTGAATCACAGGAAGAATTGGTTGCCGAAGCAACGGCAGCGGGTGTCCACACTCTGGTGACCATCGGCGCCGACCTGCCGTCATCGCACGCGACCGTGGAGTTGGCCTCGCGCTTTCCGTCAGTTTATGCCACAGTCGGCATTCACCCCCACGACGCAACCACGCTGACACCTCACGCACTGGCTACCCTTCGGGAACTGGCGACCCGCAAGAAGGTGGTGGCCATCGGCGAGATCGGACTGGACTATTATCGTGACTTGTCGCCTCGGAGCGTACAGCGGGAGGCGTTCATTCAACAGCTTGAACTGGCGGTCACTCTGAAACTGCCGGTGGTCATCCACACGCGGGAGGCATTCGAAGATACGATCGCCATCGTGCGCGATTTTTCCGCGCGCCTTCCCGGTGGCGTTTTCCACTGCTTCCCCGGCTCGGCCAGGGATGCCGAAATCGTCTTTGGCCTTGGTTTTGTCATCTCAGTAGGCGGCCAGGTGACGTATAAGAACTCGGTCATGTCGCAGACGATAGCGGGTGTGCCGCTCGATCGGGTGTTGCTGGAAACCGATGCCCCATATTTGACACCGGTGCCGTTTCGCGGGAAGACGAATCGACCGGCATACGTTACTCATGTGTGTCAGAAAGTTGCCGAACTGCACAGACTGTCTGCCGGCGAGGTGGAGCGCATCACCGATAGTAATAGCCGCAGGCTCTTCCGTCTGGCTGAAACGTTCGCGGGGTGATCATGGGCGGCTATCGGGCAAAGAAGCGACTCGGTCAGCATTTTCTGACGTCGGATGATATCATCCGACAGATCGTTGACTCGATTTCGCCGAAGGCAGGTGACCGGATTATTGAAGTAGGGCCAGGCCGAGGAGCACTGACAGTCGGTCTGGCGGAGAGCGGTGCGCAGGTGACGGCAGTCGAGTTCGACCGTGACATGATTGAGCGTCTCAATGATACCGTTGGGAAGCAACCGAATGTGACCATCATTCAGGCAGACTTT
Organism: uncultured candidate division Zixibacteria bacterium; assembly: GCA_963806185.1. Taxonomy (GTDB): domain Bacteria; phylum Zixibacteria; class MSB-5A5; order GN15; family FEB-12; genus CAWDXE01. The sequence goes on along the minus strand of CAWDXE010000003.1, from coordinate 321,820 downwards.
CTCATGTACGAGCCGAATCGTGCCGGATTCCCATCGTTCAAACTGATCGGTAACTTGCCGTACAATATTTCCTCGCCGGTGCTGGACTGGTGTGCGCACCATACCGACCGAATCGATCGAGCTGTGTTTATGGTGCAGCGCGAAGTAGCGCACCGGGTTGCCTCGACCCCCGGCGGCAAAGACTGGTCGCCGCTGGCGATCTTCATGCAGCTTCTGTTTGATATCCGGCTTTTGTTTGACGTTTCCCCAAAGCACTTTACTCCGCCGCCCGAGGTCTGGTCGACCGTCTTCGAATTGGTCCCCAAGAAATCTCGGATCGAGGTGCCTGACGGATTTGAGAAGCTGGTTCGCGCGGCCTTTGCGCAACGACGCAAGACGCTGGTCAACAATCTGGTGCCCGATATTGGGCCGGATGCCGAGCAAATCAGGAAAATCTTGCTGGAAATGTCGCTGACCCCGACTATTCGGGCCGAACAACTGTCGATCGACCAGTTTTTGACCTTGACGGGTATCTTGCGCGCCAATAGACTGTTGTAACGAAACCGAAGCCGCACACCGGCCGGGCTCAAACCCTGGCGCTTTGGACAAGGATTGTACCATGCCTCTACTAACTCTTCTACTTGATCAGATTGCCGCCCTGCGTGAAAGTCGCAAGCTCAAGGATCCCGATCCGACCCAGGCGGCGGTTATCGCCGAGCTGGCCGGCGTAGACGGAGTAGCGATTCAACTGCGCAAAGATCGCCGCTATGCCCGCGAGCGCGACCTGTACGTATTGCGTGAAGTTGCCAAGACCAAGTTGGTGGTCGAGATGCCTCCGGCCGAGGAGCTTTTGGACAGGGTGCTTGAAGTTCGTCCGTGGATGATCATTTTCTCCAATGAAAACCCCGACGGTACGTCGGGCATGGTCTCCCTTGCCGACACCCGCACGGAATTCACGAAAATTGTCGAGCGATGTGGCGCTGCGGGTATTCAGGTCGGCTTTTTGGTCATGCCCGCCAATGACGTCATCAAAGCTGCGGCCAAGACGGGGGCTTCGTCGGTATTGATTCAGGCTACTGGTTACACCGAGGCCAGATCGCTGGACGAGGCACAACACGAGCTTGATCGCATCGACGATGCAGTGCAATTTGCCCAGAAACAGCACGTTCAGGCCGTGGTCGGAAGAGGTGTGACCTATAGAAACGTCACCCCACTCGTGGAGTTGGGGGGGATCGATGAATTCATCATTGGCCATTCGATACTCGCACGTGGTCTCCTGGTCGGACTCGGACAAGCCGTGTCCGAAATGAAAGAACTGCTCAAACAGCCACCGGCAAAACGGTAAGCGGTCGATGCCAGACCAAGTCTCGAAGCAGTTCACGCATCCGGTTCCCGCCAGCGCCGAACCTGAGCGTATTGACAGATATCTGGCGGCTCAATCTGATCTCGGATTATCCCGGACCAAGGTCAGGCAATTGATCGATGATGGAGCGGTGCTGGTGAACGGCAAGGTCGTGCCGGCACGCTACCAGGTACGCCCGGGGGATGAAATCGCAATCACTCTGGTCGCGGCCCCGCCCTCGCCACTATCCCCTGAGAATCTTCAGCTTGAGATCGTTTACCAGGATCAGCATCTGGCTGTGATAAACAAACCGGCGGGCATGGTAACCCACCCTGCGCCAGGGAGCAGGTCCGGCACGCTGGTAAATGCGCTTCTCCATCATCTTGGAAGCTTGTCGTCAGGGGGCGGGGGGACAGACCGTCCCGGCATTGTACACCGGCTGGACAAGGACACGACCGGCCTGCTGTTGGTCGCCAAGGACGACCAGACGCATCGCGCCTTACAGGCGGCGATAGCGGCAAGACAGGTTCGCCGATCCTATCTGGCGTTGATTTGGGGGCACGTAGTGGAGGACGAAGGAGTGATTGACGCACCGATGGGACGGTCGCCCAACGACCGGAAGAAGATGGCAATTGTCACCGACGGGCGCGAAGCGGTGACTCGCTTCCGATTGCAGGACCGATTCCGATCGTACGATTTGCTGGATGTTGAACTTCAGACCGGCCGCACCCACCAAATACGCGTGCATTTTGCTCATATCGGTCATCCGGTTTTTGGGGATTCCGAATACGGCGGCCGGGAGAGGTCGGTTCGCGGCTTGTTCGCTCCGGAACGGCCTCTGGCCAAGCAACTGCTGGCTCTTCTCCATCGTCAGGCGCTCCACTCGCAGTCCATTCGCTTCTCGCATCCGGCGACAGGCGAATCGATGTCCTTCTCCGTGCCGCCGCCGGGCGATTTCCGGAGCGTCCTCGACATACTCATTCAGCGCGGTCACTGAGCCCCATTCCGGGTGTGAAGGAAGCAAGTCCATTCTCAACCTTTGTTGACTTGGCCAAGGCCGTTCCCTACCTTTGGGCCTATGTCCACCGACGGCAGCAAGGGAAAATTGAGTTACGCCCAGGCGGGTGTCGATGTCGCCGCCGGGGAAGAGGCAGTCGAGAAGATCAAGACCTTGGCTCGCCGCACGTTCACCAAGGGTGTGCTCTCGGAAATCGGTTCTTTCGGCGGCTTTTTCAAACCGGATACTACCGGGATGCGCAATCCCGTTCTCATTTCATCGGCTGACGGCGTCGGTACGAAGCTCAAGCTCGCTTTCATGACCGGTCGCCACGATACCGTGGGTGAAGATCTCGTCAATCACTGTATTAACGATATCCTGGTTCACGGTGCCCGAGCGCTGTTTTTTCTGGATTATATCGCCACCGGCAAGCTCAATACCAACACGGTAGCAGACATTGTGGCCGGGTTGAGCCGCGGATGCCAGAATGCGGGTGTCGCTCTTTTGGGCGGTGAGACGGCTGAGATGCCTGATTTTTATCAGGCCGGCGAGTACGATCTGGCCGGGTTCATTGTGGGCCTCGTTGATCAGGACATGATCATCAATGGCTCGACGATTCGTGAGGGCGATGTTTGCCTGGGGCTGGCCTCCAACGGTCTGCACACGAACGGCTACACGCTGGCCCGCAAGGTGGCGTTTGAAGTGGCCGGATTGAAACCGGATTCAGTTGTCTCAGAGCTAAATATGACAATCGCCGACGCCTTGCTGAAAGTTCATCGCTGTTATGCGCCGCTCATATTGCCGCTGCTGGGTCAATGTGAGATTCATGGCATGGCGCACATCACCGGTGGCGGCATACCGGGCAATTTGAAGCGGATAATTCCCAATGGTCTGCAAGCCGATATCAAACTCGGCAGTTGGCCGGTGTTACCGATTTTCGATTTCCTCCGTAAGGCGGGGGATATCGATCCCGACGACATCTACTCGGCGTTTAATATGGGCATCGGATACATCGTAGTTGCGCCCGAATCGGCTGCGGCCTCACTAGAGGCGAATTTGGCCAAGCAGGGCGAAAAGGTATATCATCTGGGCAAGATCACTCGGGGGCAAACAAAGGTACGGTTGATCGCATGACGGTTGTATTGTGCGTTTTGGACGGATTCGGCTTGCGTGAGGCGACCCCGGATAATGCGGTTGCGGCGGCATACAAGCCCAACTATGACCGGATCACGGCCGAGAACCCGACCACTAAGATTGACGGTTCGGGTCCGGCCGTCGGACTGCCTGTCGGTCAGATGGGGAACAGCGAGGTCGGTCACCTGAATCTGGGCGCCGGTCGGATTGTCTATCAGGATATTACCCGAATCGATGCGGCCATTGACGACGGCACCTTCTTTGAGAACGAGGTCTTCAGCACCGCCATGGAGCGGGCGGTCGAGGAAAGCAAAGCCGTGCACCTCTTTGGCCTGGTTTCCGATGGCGGCGTGCACTCCTCAATGAGGCACCTCTTTGCTCTCATCGATATGGCCAAGACGAAGGGCGTCGAAGAGCTGTACCTTCATGCGTTCACTGACGGCCGGGACACGCCACCGATTTCCGGAATCGGGTATATTGAGAGCGTTGTTCGCAAAATGGGCGAGGCCGGTCTCGGCAAGATTGCCACAGTCATGGGACGCTATTACGGTATGGATCGTGATCGCCGCTGGGAACGCACCAACAAAGCGTACCGTGCGATCGTGTACGGCAAGTGTGAGTACTTTGACGATCCCGTCTCCGCCGTGCGGGCCTCATATGCCAAGGGCATTACGGATGAGTTCATCAAGCCGTCCGTCATCGAACCCCGCACCGTCGGCCGCCCACGTGATCGCGACGTCTGCATCATGTTCAATTTCCGCTCCGACCGCGCGCGACAGTTGTCATATATGCTGGCCGGCCATGAAATCACCGGTTACCCCCATCCGGAGGCGCCGCAGGTCGAACTCATCACTATGACCAACTTCGACCAGAAGTTTTATGAGGCCAAAGTCGCGTTCCATCAGCGAAGGCTGAGGCACATTCTCAGTGACGTGCTCGCGCGAAACGAAAAGACTCAACTTTGCACCGCCGAAACCGAGAAGTATGCTCACGTCACCTTCTTCTTTAACGGCGGGATCGAGAAGCCGTTTAAGGGTGAAACCCGGATCATGATCGCATCACCCAAGGTGGCGACCTACGATCTGCAGCCCGAAATGTCATCGGTAGAGGTGACTGACGTCGTCGTGGCCGGAATTTACTCAGGCAAATATGATTTCATTCTCATCAACTACGCCAACTGCGACATGGTCGGCCATACCGGTAATTTCCAGGCAGCGAAAAGAGCCGTGGAAGCTGTCGACAGGGGACTGGGGAGGTTGCTGGATGCGGTGAAGGGCGTCAACGGTATCGCTTTGGTGACGGCCGATCATGGCAACGCGGAAATGATGGTTGACCCCCACACCGGCGGCCCCTGGACGGCGCATACTACCAATCTGGTACCGTTTGTGCTCTACGATCCGGCTCACCAGATCAATGAGGGAAAGTTCTTTCTTCGCGAGGGTGGTATTCTGGCCGATGTCGCCCCGACTATTCTGGATATTCTGGGCATCGAAATTCCCAGGGAGATGACCGGGAAGTCACTCCTGATTCGAGGGTAACGCACTGGGCTCATTCTTCCGCAGAATCTTTCGTGCGATTCTTCCCGAGGACATTGCTGTTCGGCAACGGCGGCTCGAACTGATTGTCTGGGCATTTCTCTTGTCGCTCGCTTTCTATCCAGTTTGGTTCGGGTGGCTTGCCTGGCTGGCACTGGTGCGACCGTTGATGATTCTGACCCGGCTTGATCGCCGGGCCGCATTCAATTCCGCCTATTTCTTTGGCTTCTTCTTCAACGCGTTCAGCCTTTATTGGATTGCACCGGTGACGCCACCAGGATGTCTCGCCGCCATCCTGGTCGTGGCGTTTTACTATGCCTTTGTCCTCTACTTCTTCCACCTCCTTTATCATTGGCGACATTGGGCCGGACTGATCGCGTTGCCGCTGCTGTGGGTGGGGATGGAGTACGCCCGCACACTAACCGAATTTGCGTTTCCCTGGTCGGATCTTGGCTACACCCAGTCGTATTATCTGTACATTCTACAGATTGTCTCGCTTATATCGGTTCACGGTCTCTCGCTGTGCATCGTCGTGGTCAACATTCTGCTGTGGCAGGTTTTGCGAAAAGAGCTCTCCGTGGAACGTCGCATGACCTGTGCCTTCGCTTCGCTGGCCATGGTCGTCGCCTTGACCGCTTACGGATGGATTGAAATGCCGCCGTACCCGCGGGAGGGACACCTTACGGTAGCCCTGCTTCAGGGGAATATTCCTCTGGAGGACAAATGGGGTGACGACAACGAGGATTTCAGCTATCGGGTCTACGACTCTCTGACGCAAGCAGTGACCGACCGGCCGATCGATCTGTTTGTGTGGCCGGAGACGGCGGCTCCCGCGTACCTCTCGCACAATGCTGAGGCCCGCCAGCGAGTGGCTGACATCGTGCGGCGTTCCGACTGTTTCCATCTCGTCGGCGGTATGGGGGCCGGTTTTAAGCGCGGCGAGACGCGCTACTTCAATTCAGCTTATCAGGTTTCCCCGGCCGGATCTTTCGGCGAGCGATACGACAAGGTGAAGCTGGTGCCGTTTACGGAACAATCTCCTTATCAGGATTATCTGCCGTTTTTGCGCGGTGATGTCATTCAGAAATACCTGACCTTCATCCGCACCCTTAATGTTAACTGGTGGTCCAATTTCTATCCGGGTGATTCATCGGCTGTCTTTCGGCTCAAAGAACACAACTTCGGCGTACTCATCTGTTTTGAATCGGCCTTTCCGGACTTCTCGCGTGAAATGATCCTGAAGGGGGCGGACTTCCTGGTCGGTATAACCAACGATACCTGGTTTGGTACATCGGTTGGCACGCATATGCACTCCCGGATTTTCCTGACCAGAGCAGTCGAAAACCGCTGCTGGATGGCCCGAGCCGCCAATTCCGGGATAACCTATATAGTTGACCCCTACGGTCGGATTCGCGAAGAGCTGCCGATGTCTACGGCGGCTGTACTCACAGGTAAGGTTGACCCGATCGACGGATTTTCGGTATTCACCCGGATCGGGGATCTGGTCGGTAAAGTCTCGTTATTGATAAGTGCGTTGATAATGGGTATACTTTTCATACTATGGCTCGTTCGCAAGTTTCGCACGTTCGCCGCCTGACTGGCTTCTTCGCCCTCCTCCTGCTCGCCACTCAGGTGATGGCCTTCGAACCCCGGTGGTCGACCTATACCTCGTTTCTCGATGTCCGCCGCGTCCGGCAATACGCCGACACCACGTACTTCGTGACTTCCGGCGGCCTCATGGCCATCGCCGATCCGTCCCAGGCGTCAGTCACTCACACCAATCTTGATGGACTGGGCACGGTCGACCTGACCGACATGATTCGCGACGCTTCAGACCAGACGTGGCTTTCCGCTATGGGGCGGCTCATCAAGTTCAACGGCTCCGCCTCGCACTCGTACTTGTTTTTCGACAATGACGGCCAGCCCTTCCGACTGCATTGCATCGCCGACGATGGCGATTTCCTCTGGCTGGGAACGGACAAAGGCCTCGTGCTCTTTTCCAAATTGATCGATGGCGGCCAGATTGAAGACAGCTACGAACTATTCGGCAATCTCAATCCCAGCCCGGCTGTCTACGACGTATTGCTGCGCGGTGATTCCATTGTCATCGCCACCTCAGCGGGTGTGGCGATAGGCGACCGAAGTAATCGTACTCTGCTGAAAGCACCCGCGAACTGGAGCGTCTACGGCTCGACGACCTATCCCGAGTTGGGGACCGATACGGTACGTCGCGTATCGGCTTTTGAAAACAAACTCTATTTTGGAACTGTCCGTGGCCTGTTCCGGCTTGATCGATCGACCACCGACACGTTGATACGGACGGCTCTGATCGATACGGCTCGCGTCAACGACCAGCGAATAGACAACGATACTCTTTTCGCCTACTACTCCGGGGGAATCGTGGCGATTGCCAATGGCAACGTTACGCAGGTGACATCCGGCAGCGCCATTCCCGCGCCGGCGATTACGGGAATCAATCTCGGTTCCACACGCTGGATCGCCGGTGGTACAAAGGGCCTGTTCTCTGGCGATCAATCCGCCCTCACCGAATACACGCACATCGGACTGCTGACTAACAACCTTTCCGATGTGGCCGTATTGTCCGACCGGTCAATCGGTGTGCATCTGTACAATCCCGGCGCCGTGCAGATCCTTCACCCCGGAGAATCGGATTGGGAGAAGATCACGATCGACGTAGGTGGTCGCGGCACGCAGTTGGTGTCCGGGTATGCTGACGATTATTGGGCCGGAAGCTTTGGGGCGGGACTTTACCACGTCATGGCTCCCGGCGACGTGACACGCTACGACACCACTGGCACAACCATGCAAGGGAACTCGGAAGGCAATAATTATATCGTGCTGTATGGACTTGACGTTGGTGACGGGTGCTTGTTTGCCTCCTGCTATCGCGCCTACCTGAACGAGCCGATTGCCATAGCTCGGTTGAGCCCGTCATCTCCCTGGCTGACGGAGTGGACGTCGATTGGGTTAAGCGAAGGAATCACCAACGCTTTCGTTGGTCCGCTCGACTACTTTGCCGGCAAAGTAGCCGTCGCGACTGAATCTGACGGACTATTTGAATGTGATCTGGGTGGTGATCCGTTTACCGGTTCAACCATCTGCCGACGGTACAGCGAAGAGTCCGGCTTTCTCGTTTCAAATACTGTCCGCGTGGTCAAGTACGCTCCCGACAGCACCCTGTGGGCCGGGACGAATTTCGGTGTTTCCCGCTGGGACCCGGGAACAGAACGGTTTCGCACGGTGGTGCTTCCGGCAGGATTCGGTCCGGACATCTCCGCGATGGAATTTGACACGCGCGGGAATCTCTGGCTGGGTGCTTCCAACGGCTTGGCCCGGCGTGACGGAACGACCGGCGAAATTGAAGTGTTTACGTCTCTGAATAGCGGTTTGGTGAACGATGTCGTTCGCGGCATCTGCTATGATACTCTGACGTCGGATCTCTTTATTGCCACCGGCGGCGGACTGTCGAAATTGAGCACGACCATCGGCGTCCCGACTCGCAATCTCGATTCGATTTGGGCGTTTCCCAATCCGTTTGTCATTTCATCATCAGCCGATCGACTCAATTTCAACTTTGCAGGTTCGGGTACCATTCGCATTTTCACGCTGGCTGGCGAGCAAGTGATCGAACAATCGGTGAACCTGCCCTGGGACGGCCGAAACAGTGACGGTTCGGCGGTTGCCTCCGGTGTCTACCTGTTCGTCCTGAATGCCATTGACGGTTCGGTCGGTCGGGGCAAATTCCTGCTGGTGCGCAAGTGATTACCGCGACTCGCTGTGTCCTATCGCAGCTCTCCCAGGAAATTGCTGCCCGTCTCAATACTGGTTCATTCTGGCATTCGCTGGGATTTGCGCGTCTCTGGCACACCATGGGTGGACGCGAAGTGGTCTGGGTGGTAAGCGACAAGCGCCGGCCCATCGCGGCCATGTCCGGTGTCGAATTTGGACGAGGTCCCGTGGTACGATTTCAGGCTATGCCGGACGGCTGTTACTTTGCATTATGTCCGCTCACCGACGATGCGGTAGATTCGGCCAAAGTGGGCGCGGCCCTGCTGGACGGTCTGTACCACTACGGTTATGTGAAGATCCATCTGAATGACTACTTCGGTCAGTTAAGCCCCGCGGCTCATTTCACTCCTCAGCCACAGGAGACGCTGCTCGTCGATATTTCGACTCCCGATTGGCAGCCGCCGGACAAGGCTCTGCAATCAGAGATTCGCAAGGCGCAGCGCGACGGTGCCGAAGCGGAGTCGTTTGAGGCCTCGGCTCATATGAAAGCGTTCTTGCAGCTTATGCATGCGACCGAAACGCGCCACGGACGCGAGCCGAAGTACAATGACCAGTTCTTTGCCGAATTGGCAAGGCTGGCCACTGAAGACAAGCGCGTTCACTGGCTACAAGTGATGTGCGGTAAGGAGGCTGCGGCCTCGCACATATATCTTGTCGATGGCGAACTCGCGCTTCACTGGCAAGCATATCTGGACAAAGCGCACTCGGCCCTGAAACCAAACCAGTTTCTTCTCCATGCAGCGGCCCGACGGTTTGCGGCCGAAGGGGTGAAAATCCTCAACCTGGGCTCATCGGGCGGGGCGGCCGAATCGCTAGTGACATTCAAAGAGAAGTGGGGCGGCGTTCCGCACCAGTACACCACCTGGCAGCATCTGGCCGGTTTGGGAAGACTCTTGTGAGTGTTGATCGTCCGCGCGTACTGGTGTTATCCGACGCCGGTTCGTTCCATACCGAGCGGTATGTCCAGCAACTTCGCAAACAGGGATGCCAGGTGCTTCTGGCCTCGCTGGAACGCGGCGATACCCTGGGGTATCATCAGATCAAACGCCGGGGACTCTTTCTGCAATTCCACTATGTCATGGCGGCCACTGAAATACGGGCCATCATCCGTCGGTATCAGCCGGATGTCGTAAATGCTCATTTCGCCTCCGGCTATGGCTTCACAGCGGCCATGGCCAACGCTGCGCGATCCGCCCCGTTGCTGATCTCAGCGTGGGGCTCCGACATTCTTGTGGTTCCGGAGAAGTCGGTGCTGCACCGACGTAAAACGGCTTATGCGATCAACGCGGCTGACGCCCTGACGGCCGACTCCGCGTATCTCGTTGAAATGGCGCGGGAATTTTCCAGTCCGCGCAAGGTCCTGATCGTCCCGTGGGGAATTGAGAGGGCGTACCTTGCATTTCACAAGACGAGTTACCGATTGAGCAAACCACTGCGCATCCTGGTTCCTCGACCACACGAAAAAGTGTATAACAATCCCTTCCTCGTGCGTGCCCTGGCGCCGATGATAAGGGCAGGGCTGATTGAGATCACGTTTCCCTCCTGGGGAAATCAGCTCGGTGACTTCAAACTGCTGGCCCGGTCGCTCGTGGGCGACCGCGTTCGCTACTACGAGGCCGATAGTCGCGAACAGTATCTCGAACGGATGTCGACGTATGACGTGTACTTGTCGAGTGCGACCTCGGATTCATCGCCGGTGTCGCTTATCGAAGCCATGGCTCTGGGTTTGATTCCTGTTGTGGCCGATATCCCAGGTGTCCGTGAGTGGGCGACACCTGAAACGGCGTTTCTCTATCCACTGTATGATCCGGCGGCGGTTAGCCGTCAAATTGAATCAATTCTCGAGGGCGACGGTCGGCCGGAAATGCGGCGGAATAACCTCGCGATCGTCAAGGAGCGCGCGATCTTCGAGGACAATATCGCCAAGGTCATTGACTTGATGCGGACTCTAATGCAATCGCGGCAATCGTGAATCGCAAAGTACTCCTGATATGCTACTATTTCCCGCCGCTGGGCCTGGGCGGGGTCGGACGACCGCTGAATCTCTTCCGGCGGCTTCCGGAAGTTGGCTGGGACTGCCACGTGCTAACCGTGAAATCGGTGGCGTACCGAGCCTATGAGCCGGAACTGTTGGTCGGATTGGATGGATCGAAGATCTTCCGGGCCGGGTCGCTGGATCCGCAGAGGCTGATGTATTTGTTCGGTTTGCGGACAGTCCGGGGCTCGAATATCAGTCGCGCGAGAAGTGCTTCCGCCCGGTTTTTCCCCGATCCCAAAGTCGGCTGGGTGAAAAAGGCCGTGCGCCTCGGCCGTCAATTGGTGGAGAACTACCGTTATGATGCGATCATTTCGACGGCGCCGCCGATCTCTTGCCACCTGATCGGCAGTCAACTTGCGAAGGATTTCCAACTGCCCTGGGTTGCCGATTTCCGCGACTACTGGACGGCCTACCGCATCGAACGGTCGTACGACAGTCCACGCATGATTGCGCGGGCGGAAGAGCTCAAGGCGGATCTGGCTGCAAAGTGCGATCAGATCACGGCGGTCAATCGCTCCGTGGCGGAGTACTGGGGTGGGGGAGAGGTGATCTACAACGCATTTGCGGAAGAACTCGCGCAGCTCTGGCGGCCGCCGGATCCGGACGCGCCGTTCACCATTGGTGTGGTGGGACATCAGCACGATTCGGATTCGCTTGAGACGCTGTACCGGATGATTATTGACTACGCACGCGTCGCCGGATTGACGCCATCCACTCTGAGAATCCTGCATGTCGGTCAAACGGACCGAACAGAATTGGATCGTGTCCTGAGTGCGGTGGGGCCTACTTTGTCCGTGGAGATTACCGGCCGAATCCCGCGGGAGCAGTTCGTGCGCCGGTTGTCGGAGACATCAGTAATCACTTTCGGCATTCCTGAAGCGGCCGGCCACGACTTTGTTCCGGGCAAGCTTTTTGACCTGCTGCCTTCCGGACGCCCGCTGCTCATTCGCGGCAACCCGCGGGGCGAAGTGGCAGATATTGTCAAAGGGTGGGAAGGTAATATGGTGTTCGACGACATCCCGAGCGCCGTCGCGCATCTCTGCCGAATCCATGGCGACTTGACAGAAAAGAGAGCGGCGCATGTCGTTCACCCGGATTTCGCCCGAGAATACTCGTCTGAACGACTTGCCGCACGCTTTGAAATGATCCTCAATTCAATCGTCAACAAGAAACAGCAATAACATTAGCTCACTTTTCGGCGACCCGTTGTCGGGTGAAGTATCTGTACATCAGTGCAGGTCCGCACGGCGGTTCCTGGTAACACGCTTTCGAGACTACGGTTAGCAGTTGTCTATTCTTTCGGGGGAAAAATCTTCCGACACTATTGAGTTTTCCACATTCGTTGGAAATGGTTGGAAGATCGGGCTCTTCTCGTTTTTAACATACTCGTCAATAGAAAAATCATTCCGTCCGAGCAGTTTGACGGCAATCGGTTGGCCGTTTCTGAATTTCTGAATTCTGATTACCCATTGAATCATTTGAGGATGTAGTGGTCGATAAATTCAAATGGTGTTCAAAAAACATCTTGACTTGTGGTGGGAGAAATGTGATAATTTAGGCAAATTCTGGGTAATAGTGGTAATTTGTGGAGGTTTATCTGTCAGGGTTTTACGGCCAGTATCAAACATCTCTGGATGAGAAGGGTCGTTTCTCTCTGCCGGCGAAGCTTCGCGCTGTGTTGGATAACTCCGGCAAACCTCTTCTCGATGGGGATCTGATTCTCACGAAGGGACTCGAGGGGTGTTTGAGTTTGTATCCGCAGCCGGAGTGGGAGGAAATACAGAACCGCTTTTCCACTCTTCCCTTCACCCAGAAAGATTTCCGCTTTTTCAGTCGCCGGTTTTACTCTGCGGCCGGACTGGTCGCGCCGGATAAGAACGGTAGGATTCTGGTCCCGAGTCACCTGATTCAGGAGGCAGCGCTCAAGAAGGAACTCCTGATAATCGGCGTGAACCGTTGGGTAGAGGTCTGGAATCCGGAGCGCTATGCGTATTACCTGGAGCAGTATGCCGGCAGTTATGAAGAAGTAGCCGATCGACTCTTCGCTGGCGATGGCCCGCGAGGAGAATAGCTCCTGGCACGAGCCGGTGCTGGCAGAGGCGATCACGCAGCTGCTGATCACCGACCGGGCGGGTGCTTACCTGGACCTGACGGCAGGAGGTGGAGGACATCTCAAAGCGCTGGCGCGGCAACTCGAGCCAACGGCTCGGTTGTACGGCGTGGATCGCGATCCCGCGGCGGTAGAGCGGGCGTCGCGTCAATTGGAGGAGGCTCCGCAATTTCGGCGGGTCATCCAGGCTTCGTTTGGAGACCTGACGACGTTGGCAAGTTCGTTTGGTGAGAGCAGGTTTTCCGGAATTCTGCTCGACCTGGGAATCTCCTCATATCAAATCGATACTCCGGCGCGCGGATTCTCCTTCCGCCTCGATGGACCCTTGGACATGCGAATGAACCCGTCGGCTGCCCAGTCAGCCGCGGATCTGATAGCAAGCTTGGACGAGCGAGCGCTGGCCGACATCATCTGGCGCTATGGCGAAGAACGATTGGCAACCCGGATTGCCAGGGCGATTGTCAGGGAACGACAGAAGACTATGATCCTCACCACCGCGCAACTCGCTGACGTCGTACGCGCCGTCGTACCGGCTCACCACGTGGTCAAGTCGCTGGCCCGTGTATTCCAGGCGCTGCGCATCGCCGTCAACGAAGAGCTCGAGCAGCTGCGTACCGTCCTTCCGGCCGCCGCCGGCATGCTCTCACAGGGAGGCAGGCTGGCGGTGATTGCTTATCATTCACTCGAAGATCGCCTGGTGAAACAGTACTTTGCGGCCGAAGCTCGTGGGCGGTGTACGTGTCCGGCTGATCTCCCGGTCTGCGTCTGCGGTGCCGTACCCACCATGCGGCTGATCACCAGAAAAGCCATGACTCCGTCGGCCGACGAGGAACGGCGCAACCCGCGCTCTCGTTCGGCCAAGCTTCGGGTCGCGGAGGTACTCTAGCATGGCTCCCTCGGTGCGCCGGTTCAAAGAGTCCGCTGATCTTCGCTCCGGTTTCCTAAAACGGCTTGGCGCGCACCGTTACTTCCCGATCGGTGTGGTGACCATTCTGGCCATCGCCGTCGCCTGCGGTCATATCTGGCAGCGTGTGATCGTGCTCGATCTGCTTAAGGATGTTACCCGCCTTGAGGCGGATCAGCGGACCCTTATCGACGATGCACGCAAGCTCAGATCTGAAATCGACCAACTCTCCATGGCTGCTCGCATCGAAACAATCGCACTTGACAGTCTGGGGCTTGAACACGTTCACACCGACCGCTTGTTGACGCTGGTCCCTCCGCCGCAGAAAAAGCCCGCGACGGTGATTGAGCAGCGCGACGAATTCACTACCATGATCAGCTCGATCAAACGGGTGGCGAAATACCTGCCGTCCATTTCGGAGACCGAGGCCAAGGCGAGCGAAATCACGCCGGCAATTCGACCGCTCAAGTTCGACTCAACGGCAGTCAAGGAGTCCGACAAGTGATCCGTACCCGTCAGGAGAGATTCCGGCTCGGGGCGCTCTTTGTGCTGATCGTTCTCTTTTTCGGATTGGCCATAGCCCGTTTGGCCCAACTGCAGATCGGTAGCGGCGATCGGTACCGGGAAATCGTTCAGAAGCAGTCGAGCGGACAGGTCACGATCCCGGCCGAGCGCGGATTGCTCTATGATCGTAACGGACGGGTGATTGCCAAAAACGTTCTCCGCTCGTCGTTATATGCCTATCCCAATGACGTGTCGGAAGTGAAAATCGCCGGCAGCTATCTCGACAATCTGTATCACCTCAAGAAGGGCACAGCCGAGCAGCGCTTTAAGCTTAAGCCGAAAAAGTTTCGTTGGGTCGAGCGCCATATCGACGATCAGATGGCCGACAAGATTGCCGCGGAATCCCCGGCCGGACTATTTTTGCGCGACGATTTCTACCGTGAATACCCCTTCGGCCAGGTCGGAAAACAGGTCATTGGCTTCACGGACATCGACAACAACGGTCAGTCCGGCTTTGAGCTGATGTACGATTCGATGCTGTCCGGCACGATGGGAATAGCCGACGTTTCTCGCGACGGTCTGCGCAACACGTACAAATCCAAAGAACAACCGCTGGTGAAGCCGCAGACCGGTAAGTCGATCGTGCTGACCATTGACTTCCGGCTGCAGGAAATCGTTGAAGAGGAGCTTCGCAAAGGGGTGGAGAAACACCACGCCAAGTGGGGGCTGGCAGTTTTTCAGGATGCCCGTAGCGGTGATATCCTCGCTATGGCTCATTACGATCCGAACGAAGAGAATCCGGACAAACCGGCCAAGCTGCGCGCCATTTCCGATCAGTTCGAGCCCGGATCGGTGTTCAAGGCATTTACCGCGGCTGCCGTGCTTGACGCCGGAGTAGTGAATTTCAATGAGCTGGTCTATTGCGAGAACGGCAAATGGAAGATGGGCCGCCGTACCCTGCACGACGACAAAAAGCATGGACTGATGACGTTTCGTGAGATCATTGAAGTCTCATCAAACATCGGTACAGCCAAGTGGGCGCTTCGGGTCGAAGGTGAGGACCTCTTTGACACCTACAAAGCGTTTGGCTTCGGCAAAAAGCTCAAGTGTGGTTTGCCCGGTGAGACAGCCGGTGCGCTGCCCAAGCCGCACAAATGGTCGGATTACAATGTCGCAGCCCTGGCGATGGGACATTCGGTGGCCGTCAATGCCCTGCAGCTGGCCAACGGGTTTGGCTGTATTGCCAATGGCGGCGAGCTTGTCCGCCCGCATCTCATTCTTGGCGAGGTTGACGACAATGGATTCGTCATCAATAAGCCGCCGCGCGAAGTACTGGCTCAATCGCTCAAGCGTTCGTCCGTTGACACGCTCCAGGCAATCTTGAAGGGCGTGGTTGATACCGGTACGGCCACCCAGGTGCGAAGCGACATCATTGCCATCGCCGGCAAGACCGGCACGGCGGAAATTCCCGACCTGAAAAACAAGCGGTACTTCAAGAACAAATTCACCGCCACGTTCGGCGGTTTCTTTCCCTACCCAAAGCCGGTCGTCTCGGGTGTCGTCGTCTTCAGCGAACCGGAGCCAAATCACTACGGCGGGTGGACCGCCGGCCCGGTCTTCAAGTCGATCGCCGAGCGGTATGTGCAAATCAATCCTGACATGTTCCCGACCCCCGAGCGGACACTTATGGCCAAGGCGGATTCGGCCTCGGGGCTGAGAAGTGTTCCGGACCTGACCGGAATGACCGTTGCCAAGGCGCTGCGAATTCTCTCGCAACGCGGACTTCGTCTCAGGTGTACAACTGAGGGAGGGAAGATCGTATGGCAGTACCCGCCGGCCTCTCGTGAGGTAATCGCCAACGACGAGGTACTGGTTGTGGCTACAAATTCCCGCAATGAACCGCTGATGATGGCCGACCTGGTCGGCCTGCCTGCCCGTCGCGCCGCCGCGTATCTCAGTCATGCCGGAGTGAAATTCAGCCTCCAGGGAAACGGCCTGGTGCGGCTGCAATCGTTGCCTCCGGGGGAGATGCTCAACTCGACAATGGAAATTGTCCTGCAATGCCAGGCCGAACCGCTTACGGATGAGAAAGAGGCCAAAGATGAAGCTGGTTGAGCTGATCGATGGTCTCAAGGGTGCAGTGCTGAGCGGCAGCGGCGAGGTCGAGATCGGCCAGATTGAGTACGACTCGCGGGCTATTCGCGAAGCCGCGCTCTTCTTTGCCGTCAAAGGATACAAAGTCGATGGGTATGGCTATGCCCAGCAGGCGATCGATAAGGGCGCCGTGGCGGTGATGGGCGAACGGTCGGAATTCCCGGGTGCAAGTGCCCATGTTCAGGTGCCGGATATGCGGGAAGCGATGGCATTCGTGTCCGCCAAGTTCTACGGGTTCCCCGGCGAACGAATCAAGGCGTGCGGCGTGACGGGAACCAACGGCAAGACCACGACCTGTTTTCTGATCAAGCGAATGCTCGAAGAACGAGGCAAGACCACCGGCCTGGTGACGTCCGTTGTGTACGACACGGGCAAGGACAAGTTCGACGCCGATCGGACGACACCCGAATCGCTCGATATGCAGCGCCTGCTCTTCCTGATGAAGAAGAACTTCTGCGTCAACGCCGTGATCGAGGTGTCGTCGCATGCGCTGATGCTGCATCGCGTGGATCATATCAATTTTCGCGTGGCCGTTTACACCAATCTGACGCGTGACCATCTCGATTTTCACGGGACGATGGACGAGTACTTCAATGCCAAGCGGTTGCTGGCGAAACGGATAGACGGTCCGCTCAGCTATGTCGTGTTCAATCTCGATCAATCGGAGTTCCGGCAGCTTATCGCCGATACCGATTCGCCGTTCATGACGTTTTCGCTTGAGAATCCGAAAGCGGACGTCTACGCCGAGGCATACGAGTTGCGCCATGACGGCACGTTTTTCGATCTCGTGACGCCGATGGGAAGGCAGACCGTCAGACTGCAACTTCTCGGCCGATTCAATCTGATCAACGCCATTGGCGCCGCGGCCGGTGGACTGGCGTGCGGTGTCGATCTCGATAGTGTGGTGCGCGGGCTGGAGACAACTGCCCCGGTGCCTGGACGACTCAACTACATCGCTATGGGACAGCCGTTCGCCGTCTACGTCGACTACGCTCACACGCCGGATGCCATTGCTCGATTGATCGATGCGGCTCGCGAGATCAATCACGGGCGGGTGTTAATGCTGTTCGGGTGTGGCGGCGATCGCGATAAAGGAAAGCGACCGCTCATGGGCGAAGCGGCGACGACCCACGCCGATTACGTGGTGGTCACCTCGGATAATCCGCGTACCGAGGATCCGCTGGCGATCATCGCGGATATCAAGCCGGGTCTGAAGGGCGACCGGTTCGAGATAGAGCCCGACCGACGCGCGGCCATTGTGAAGATTCTCAGCCTTGCCAAGGCCGATGATGTGGTGCTGTTGGCCGGCAAGGGCTCGGAACCATATCAGGAAATTAACGGGCATAAACACCCCTTTGTGGAAATAGACGTTGCCAGAGAAGTACTGGCCCAGATGGGATATCATGCCACGGCAGTTACCGAGGAGCATTGATTAGCTTGCGCTTTGATCAATTAGCGGCCATTTCCGGCGGGCAATTGCATAATGCCGCTGCGGCTGCGCGGACCTTCGCCGGAGTATCGATTGACACTCGTACTCTGAAACCGGGGCAGCTCTTTGTTGCCCTGCGAGGTGAGAAGGTCGACGGACACAGTTTTATTTCGCAGGCGCTCGCGGCCGGGGCTTCCGGGGTCGTGGTCGAGTTTGCCCATCCGGAACTGCTGACGATGGGCGGAGATATTCCTGTTGTCGCCGTGGTCAATTCCCATGAAGCGATGATCAAACTGGCCGTCGCCTATCGTGACATGGTCGCCGCAAAACGTGTCGGTATTACCGGTTCCAACGGCAAGACGACGACCAAGGAATTTCTCTACGAATTGATTCAGGTCGTCCAGCCGCATGTGTATCGGTCGAGCGGCAACCTGAATAATCTTTTCGGGCTGCCGCTGGCGCTGATGGCCATGCCCCATGACACCAAAGTCGCAGTGCTCGAACTGGGGATCTCGCTGCCCGGCGAGATGGCCAGGCTTGCCCCAATCGCCAGGCCGCATTTGGTCGTCATTACGAACGTCGGTGCCTCCCATCTGGAATTTCTGAAGACTATCGAAGGTGTCGCCCGCGAAAAGATCTCGCTCGTTTCGTTTGCGGAGCCCGGCACGAAAGCGGTAGTGAACGGAGATGACGCGGTGCTGATGGAAGAGATCAAGCGCCAGGGAAAGAGCTTCGTTACGTTTGGTGTGAACAACAGAGCGGACGTCATGCCTGAGTCGATGACCGTGGGTGATGACGGCGTTACCTTGGTGCGCATCGAAGGGAATACCTTCCGTCTGCCGCTCTTCGGTCGTCACCATGTCTATAACTTGCTGGCGGCCTACGCTGCGTTCAAGACACTCGGCTACACGTTTGCAGGCATTGACACGCGGTCGATAGAGCTTTCGTCAGCCAACATGCGCGGACAGGTCATGCACAGCCATGACGTGACTTTCATCGCCGACTGTTACAATGCCAATCCCGATTCGATGCGCTCCGGCCTCAATTCACTGGCAACCCATGCCGGTGGCACACGGCGCGTCCTGGTTCTTGGTGACATGCTCGAGCTTGGTGATGCCGGTGAGGAAGCCCACCGCGAGATAGGTCGGCAACTGGCCAAAATGTCGTTTGACGTCGCATTTCTTGTCGGACCGTCGATGAAACAGGCGTTCGACGAGGCGCTTGCACTCGGAGTGCCAGCCTCACGACTCGTTCACTTTGCCGATGCTCGTGCCTGTGCCCGCGAGACCGCCGGCTATTTCCGAGCCGGCGATCTGGTCTACATCAAGGGTTCGAGGGGTGTCGGTCTCGAACTGATCCTCAAACCATGGGAAAAGCCGGAGGGAACGATCTGATGTTGTATCATCTCCTGTATCCACTCACGGACTATTTCTCCGGTTTCAATCTCTTTCGCTATATCACGTTTCGCACGGCCGGCGCGACGATCACGGCGATTATCATCTGTTTGATCATGGGGCCGTTCTTCATCAACCTGTTGAAGAAATATCAGGTTTCGGAGAAGATTCGCGAAGACGGACCGGCGTCGCATAAAAAGAAAGCCGGCACGCCCACGATGGGTGGCTTGATCATTCTGCTCGGCATCGTAGTCCCGACTCTGCTCTGGGCTAATCTGACCAACTACTATGTCCTGTTGCTGCTGCTCATTACGGTCTGGCTGGGTGGGTTGGGTTATCTGGACGACTATTCGAAGGCGATCGCCAAGCAGTCCAAGGGAATGGTGGCCCGCAAGAAGTTTGTCGGTCAGTTACTCGGCGGCGCCGTCTTCGCTCTGCTGTTGGTTTATTTGTCGCCGGGGAACCAGTACGACGGAACGACCGGCATCCCCTTCTTCAAGAACTATGTGCTCAATCTGGGAATTCTGTACATCCCATTTATCATCATGGTGGTGACGGCGTCGTCGAACGCCGTGAACCTGACGGACGGCCTTGATGGTCTGGCGATCGGATTGTGTCTGATCTGCTTTGTTACTTTTGGCGCCCTCGTGTATGTGACCGGGCGACTGGATTACAGCAACTACCTGCAGATCGAATATATCCCCGGCACGGGCGAACTGGCAGTGTTCTGCGGCGCGGCGATCGGTTCAGCGGCCGGATTCCTCTGGTTTAATTCGCATCCGGCTGAAGTGTTCATGGGGGATACCGGGTCACTGGCGTTGGGTGGGGCATTGGGTGCGCTGGCGATTGTGATGAAAAAGGAATTGTTGCTGGTGATCGTGGGCGGTGTTTTTGTGGCCACGGCCCTCTCGGTCATCATTCAAGTACTGTCCTATCGGTATCGCGGTGGGAAACGGGTCTTCAAAATGGCACCGCTGCATCATCACTTTGAACTCTCGGGGTGGCCGGAGTCAAAAGTGGTGGTGCGCTTCTGGATTATCGGCGCCTTGTGCTCTCTGTTAACATTAGCCACGCTGAAAATACGATGACACGAGAAGAATTGATACAAGGGCGACGAATCGGCATCCTCGGCATGGCCCGCTCGGGCGTGTCGGCGGCGATTCTGGCCAAGAAATTCGGCGGCATGCCGTTTGTGTCGGACTCCGCTCCTCAAGAGAAAGTGAAGGACCAGCTGGCCCGCCTGGTGCTGGAGGAGATTCCTTACGAAGTCGGTGGGCACACCGATCGCGTACTCGCCAGCGACTACCTGATTGTGTCGCCGGGCGTCCCGCTCACCATCCCCATAGTGAAGGCAGCGCGGGGAAAGGGCATTCCAATCTTCTCCGAGATTGAATTTGCCTCATGGATATGCCAGGGGAAGATCGTTGCCATCACGGGTTCAAACGGCAAGACCACAACCACAACGCTGGTTGGGGAAATACTGGCGGCGGCCGGCCTGGATACGTTTGTATGCGGCAATATCGGACTGCCGTTGGCCGAAGTTGCCGATAAGATTGGGGTGAACGCCGTAGCGGTTGTCGAGGTGTCTTCCTACCAAATGGAGACGATCGATTCCTTCAGCCCGTTCATCGCGATGATACTTAACATCACGCCCGATCATCTTGATCGTCACGGCTCGCTGGAAAACTACCGCAAAGCCAAGTACCGGGTGTCGGAAAATCAGTCCGAGCGACAATACCTGGTTATCAATCGCGAGGACCCGGAGACCATGCGCCATGCTCCGGCCACCAATGCGAAGCTGCTCTATTTCTCCACCAGTCCAAGGAACGGTGCCGTCACCTTTGTGGAAAACGGCTGGCTGTGCGTACGCTGGGACGGGAAGGAGCACAAGATCATTCCCACCGATGAGATCAGGATTCGCGGCCCGCATAATCTTCAGAATGCCTCCGCCGCGGCGATCGCGGCCATGATAATGAATGTCAAGCCGGACGTGATCAATCGCGTCCTGCGCACCTTCGCGGGTGTCGAACATCGCTTGGAACCTGTCGGTCAGGTCGCCGGAGTCAATTTCGTTAATGATAGCAAGGCGACCAATGTCGATTCCGTCTGCTACGCGCTCAAGTCGCTCTCGACGCCGATCTTTTTGATTCTTGGCGGACGCGACAAGGGGGGGAGCTATTTGCCGATAATTGAGGCGGCGCAGGGTAAGGTGAAAGGCGCGGTGGCCCTCGGAGAAGCGCGCGAGAAGATATTCAACACCCTGGGCAAGGCGTTTCCGATTCAATTCGTGATGTCCATGGAAGAAGCCGTGGAGAAGTGTTTTGAAATGGCGTCGCCCGGCGAGACAGTGCTGCTGTCGCCCGGCTGTTCCAGCTTCGATATGTTTGACAACTTCGAACACCGCGGCCGGGTATTCAAGACCGCGGTAAAGTCGCTGAAAAATGGTAAACGAAACAGTCAGGCCGTATCCTAGAAAGCGCCAGTTCGACGAAAGTCTGCTGCTGGTGTATCTGCTGACCGTCGCAGCCGGAATCGTGATGGTTTACTCGACGTCGTCTGTTCTGGCCGACAGCCGGTTCGGATCGCAGTGGCATTTCCTGCGCCAGCAGATCATCTGGGCTCTGCTCTCCGTGGTGGCGATCTGGCTGATTCAGAAGCTCAACCTGCAGCGGCTTGCGCTCTGGTCTGTGCCCGTCCTCGGGGCGATCTTCATTCTGTTGGCGATCGTGTTTATAATGCCGGCGCGCAACGGCTCGCATCGTTGGCTGTTCCTCGGGCCATTGACCATCCAGCCGTCCGAATTATTCAAGTACGTGGTGTTGATTTTCCTCGCCTTCTCCCTGTCAAATCCACGGCGAAACCTCGGATCTATTAAGGGGCTGCTCTGGCCTTACGCCGGCCTTGTCGGGATCGGTCTGGTACTTATCGTTCTCGAACCCGATCTCGGAATGAGCATTGCCATTTTTGCAACTGTACTTGGAGTGCTCTTTCTTGCCGGTGCCAGGCTGAAGCATATTCTCAGCGGGTTTGTCCCGCTCATGATCCTGGCCGCAGTGGCGGTATTCGTTCTCGGTTACAAAGAAGAGCGTGTACTCGATCACATTCGTGCGATTGAGGATCCGCTGTTGGGAAGTTACCAGGTCAAGCAGGCGGCCCTCACGCTCGGTTCGGGCGGCTTGTGGGGTACCGGTCTCGGCGAAGGGACGCAAAAACTGTTCTTCCTACCCTATCCGCACACCGATTTCATTTTTGCCGCGACCGGCGAGGAAATAGGATTCATCGGCCTGCTCATCCTGATGACGTTCCTCTTCATCATTCTCTACAGGGGATTCAAGATTACCGCCGCGCAGCCGGACCGTTTTGGCTTTCTCCTGGCGGGGGGGCTCACTTGGTCGCTGTTTGTGAACATTGCGATCAATATCGGCGTGGTCACCGCCATTTTGCCGGTGACCGGATTGCCGTTGCCGTTCGTTTCCTATGGTGGATCATCGCTGCTGGTCTCCAGTTGCGCGGTGGGCATGCTGCTCAACCTGTCACGCCGGACGGTGCGTCCATGACGAATGCACCGGCCAAACTCATTTTTGCCGGCGGGGGCACCGGTGGTCATCTGTATCCGGCGATTGCCATTGCCGATCGCGTGCGAGAATTACTCGTCGATCGCCAGGTGGAAATCATCTTCGTCGGCACTGAGCGTGGTATCGAATACCGGATTCGCGAACAACTGGGCTATCCGCTTCACCTCATCAACGTGCGCGGGTTGATCCGTTCGTTCACCCTCAAGAATCTGCTCGTCCCCTTCGCGGTCGTGCAGGCAATTTTCCAGGTGCGACGATTACTGGCACAGTTTCGGCCCGATGCTGTCGTCGGAACCGGTGGCTACGTGTCCTGGCCCGTGCTGCGAACGGCTGCAGGGAAAGGCATTCCCACGATGCTTCAGGAGCAAAACTCATTTCCGGGGATTGCTACGCGCAAACTGGCGAGCAGAGCCCGGCGGATCTACCTGGGCTTTGCCAAAGCGATCGACTTCCTTCCGGCCGGCGTACCTACGATGGTTACCGGCAACCCGGTGCGTCGCAGCCTGACACTAGGCGATCGTGCGGTGGCGGTGAAAGCCTTCGGTCTCGACCCGCACAAGAAGACGATTCTGGTCATGGGCGGCAGCCAGGGTGCACACGCCATTAATAAGTCGGTAATGAAGAGTTTAATCGCCGGCTCCATGCCGGACGCCTACCAGCTTCTCTGGTTGACGGGAAAGAGGGACCACAAGGATGTGGTGGCCGAGGCGGGTGAGTTGACGAAGCGTCATGCCCTCTTTCCCTTCGAACATCGCATGGACCTTGTGTACGCCGCCGCCGACCTGGCTATCAGCCGCGCCGGTGCTCTTACGCTGGCCGAGTTGGAATTGTGCGCCGTGCCCTCGCTGCTCGTACCGTATCCATTTGCAGCCGGCGACCATCAGCGAAAGAACGCAGAGCAGTTCGTCGCGGGCGGCCTCGGCGAAATGATCATCGAAACAGACCTCGACCGCACTGACATCCTGGCACGAGCCGTGGCGCTGTGTGAGTCGGGCGAGTCTCGCAGAATGCACGAACGGTTGGCAGCCTCTACTCGTAATCGGAAGCCGGCGGTCGACGTGATCGCCGAGGACATCATTCAACTGGTCTATGGAACGAGGCCAAAGGAGACGGTCAGTGCTTGAGACAAAGGTAAGGCAGGATTTAATAAAGTTTGTGAGCGATAAAATCATGTTTGGACGATTCAAACGACTCTTTTTCGTGGGAATTGGCGGCGCGGGAATGTCGGGCATCGCTGAAATCCTGCACAATCTGGGGTATCAGGTCAGTGGTTCTGATTCGACCCCCAGCGAGGTAACCAGTTATCTGTCCGGTGTCGGTGTGCACGTATACAATGATCATCGTGCGGCCAATGTGCACGATATCGACGTGGTCGTCATTTCGTCCGCGGTCGGTGAGGCCAACCCCGAAGTGGTCGAGGCACGTCGACAGGGCATTCCCGTCATCAAGCGGGCGGAGATGCTCGGGGAATTGATGCGGTTGAAATTCTCCATTGGCGTCGCCGGCACGCACGGCAAGACAACCACGACTTCGATGATCGGCAAGATCTTCCGTCAAGCCGACCTGCACCCAACACTGATCGTCGGCGGCATCGTGGCCGAACTTGGCACCGGCGCCCAGCTTGGTGGCGGCGATTATCTCATCGCCGAGGCCGACGAATACGATCGGTCGTTCCTGGCTATGTTTCCAACCATGGCAGTCGTGCTCAATATTGAACCGGATCACCTCGACTGCTACGCCGATATGGATGATCTGCGCGGTGCGTTTTTGACCTATATCAACCGCGTGCCGTTCTACGGCTCGGCCATCGTGTCCGCTGATGATCCCAACATCGCGCAGCTTCGCCCGCGCTTCAACCGCCCTTACGCCACCTTCGGCTTCGCACCCGAATCCGATTACCGGGCGCTGGATGTCAAAATGGATCCGGGGCGGACGACGTTCTCAGTATATCGCCGGGGCGATCTGCTGGGCGAACTTATGCTCAGAGTACCCGGCCGTCACAATGTGGCCAACGCGCTGGCCGCGACAGCGGCAGCGTCGGAACTGGATATACCCTTTTCGAAAATCTACGATGCGCTTCGCAGTTTCACCGGCGTCGGGCGGCGATTTGAGTTCATTGGCGAGGTCAACGGTATCTCGGTGATCGATGACTATGCGCACCACCCGACCGAAATCAAAGCGACTTTGCGGACGGCCAAAGAGACATATCATCGCCGGGTGATCGCCGTGTTTCAACCGCACCTGTTCTCCCGCACGCGGGATTTCCTCCATGACTTTGCCGAGGCCCTTTCGTTGGCCGACGAGGTAGTGCTGACGGACATCTATCCCGCTCGCGAGCAACCGATCCCGGGCGTTTCGTCGGCGAAAATCAAGGAAGACGCCGAAAAGGCGGGGTACACGCAGTTCCGTTATGTCGGCGTGAAAGAGAACGCCATTGATGAAGTCGTTCGATTGGCCAGGCCTGGTGACATGATCTTCACTATCGGCGCCGGGTCGATCACCCATATCAAGAAGTCAATCTTGGAGAGGCTGCAGGGAAAATGACTTCGTTTGGTCGGACCATTCGCATTGTGCTGTCGGCTGTCGCGGGCGTGGTGCTCGGCGTCGTCGTGCTGGTTCAGTTCACCGACTATTGCCGGCTGAAGGCGGTGACCCTCGACGGGAGGCCGGTGTCGGATTTTCCGTCGCGGTACCCGCTTAGTCCGGCGCGGACGATTGCCGATCAGCCGGTCGAGCGCGTTGCTTCGCAGTTGCTTGATGAACACGGCATCGTCAAAGTCGATATCCGTTACGCACTGCCCTGCTCGCTGCGCATATCGACAAACGACTTCACGCCCGATTGCCTGGTGCTCGACAAGTCGTCGGGGTACGTCTACGGCCTTGACGGCGATGGCCGGATCATTCCATTGAAGGATTCCTCGCAAATCTGGAATCTCCCGCTCATGACCGGCGTTCGCATGTACCGCCTCTACAGTTTCTGCGACGATATCCGTACGCAACTGCTGGTTCCGCAACTGCACGAACTGCGGGAGGAAAATCCCAATGAGTATCAGATGATCGAGGAAATAGATTTTAGCAACGAATCATATCTGACGGTGAGAGTGGCCGGCGTACCGTATCCCATTCGCGCGGCGGCCGATAATTTTGCCACGCAAATGCACCAGTTTTTTGCCTTCCTCACGACCTTTGCTCCGGACATGTCGGCTGCCACCACCGTCGATCTTCGCTTCGCTCCCATGATCGTACGGGTAGGCCAGCCGGACACTACGGACGCCGATAGCGCGGGAGGTCGCAGGTAGTCATGGCACAAGAACAAATCGTCGCGGTCCTGGACATTGGTACGACCAAGATCTTCTGTCTCATCGGTGAGTTGGACGATCGCGGCGGCGTGCACATCATAGGTCATGGCCAGTCGCCGGCTGACGGCTTGCGCCGTGGCGTCGTCGTCGACATGGATAAAACGGTACGATCCATTAAGAAGGCAATTGATGATGCCCAGCTTGTCTCCGGCACGGAAGTGGATCGCATTACTGTCGGTATCGCGGGCGAACATATTTACTCGATCAATAGTCACGGCGTAATCGGCGTCAGCCGAAGTGATAACGAAATCACCGCCGCCGACACCAAAAAAGCGATCGAGGCCGCCAGCACCATCGCCATTCCCGTGGACCGCGAAATCATTCACGTCATCCCGCAGACGTATAGTGTCGACGATCAGCAGAACATCAAGGACCCCATCGGCATGACGGGCGTCCGGCTCGAAGTTGAGGCGCACATCGTGACGGCGTCAGTAACTTCGGCGAAGAACATCTATCGCGCTCTGGAGCGCTGTCACCTCGGCATTGACCACATGGTGCTCGAATCACTCGCCCTCTCACATACGCTTTTCGATCATACGACGGCCGAGGCGGGCTGCATCCTGATTGACCTGGGCGGTGACATCACCAACCTTTCCGTCTTCCGCGAAGGGGCGATTCGTCACACGGCGGTGATACCACTGGGAGGGAAGAACGTCACCAGTGACATCGCCATCGGCTTGCGCACAACCCTCGATCAGGCGGAGACGCTGAAATCGACCTATGGTGCGGCGCTGGCGGCGATGGTCGATCCGACGGAAATGATCGAGGTGCCGGGCGCCGCGGGACGCTCAACCAAGGAGATCTCACGCAACGTACTGGCGTCGATCATCGAACCGCGCATGGAGGAGATCCTCGCACTGGTCGGACGCGAACTCAAGAAGATTCTACAGGCCGACATGTATGCGGCGGGAGTGATTCTCACCGGTGGTGGCGCCCTGTTACCGGGAACCGTGGAACTGGCCGAGCAGATGTTTGATATGTCCGTGCGCGTCGGCACGATACACGGCATCGAAAACACACCGGACGAACTGAACAACGCTCGCTATGCGACCGCTCACGGCCTTTTGCTGTACGGCTTCGCGCATGAGCCGGTGTCGGGCAGCCGCGGCGGATCGATGCGCGGCATGTTCCGGAAATTTGAACAGTGGATAATGAAACAGTTTTAGATAGTCAGTTGCTCAGGTAGGAGGAAACAAGAGAATGAGCGCAGAAAGACACCAATTCAACTTCGCTGCCGACTTCGTCGGCTATGCGAGCATCAAGGTGGTCGGCGTTGGGGGCGCCGGCGGCAATGCGATCAACCGGATGATCGCAGCCGATCTGAAGGGAGTCGAATTCATCGCTGTCAACACCGACGCCCAGGTACTCGACACCAATCGTGCCGAGACGCGCCTGCAGATCGGCACCAACACAACTCAGGGACTTGGGGCCGGAGCCAATCCCGAAATCGGAAGGCGGGCCGTCGAAGAAAGCCGCGGTGACCTGGTCGATTCGATCGGTCATCCACACCTGGTATTCATTACCGCCGGCATGGGCGGCGGCACCGGCACCGGGGCGGCACCTATCGTGGCGCAAATTGCGAAGGAAGCTGGTGCGCTAACCGTTGCTATCGTGACCCTGCCGTTCAAATTCGAAGGGAAGAAGCGGCTCGAACGCGCCGAACAAGGGTTGGCGGAGCTAAAAGCCAGCGTCGACACGCTCATCACGATCCCCAATGAACGCCTGCTCGAAATCGTTGATCGCAATACCAAACTGGCTGACGCCTTTGCCACGGCTGACGAGGTGCTCCATCAAGCCACCAAGGGAATTTCCGACCTCATCACTGTTCCGGGCTTGATCAACTGTGATTTTGCCGATGTTCGCACAGTCATGCTGGAAATGGGTGACGCCCTCATGGGCACCGGATACGGCGAGGGCGACGACAAGGCAATCGATGCGGCGCGGCAGGCGATCTCCTCGCCGTTGTTGCAGGAAATTCATATCGCCGGCGCCAAGGGGGTGCTGATCAACGTCACCGGCGGCGAGGACATGACGCTGTTCGATGTCAACACCGCCACCTCGCTCGTGTACGAAGAGGCCGGGGCCGAGGCCAACATCATTTTCGGCGCCGTGATTGATCCGTCGATGCAGGGCAAGATGCGCGTGACCGTGATTGCTACTGGTTTCGGCAGCGCGCCTCAGCGTCCTGTCTATGTCAAGCCGGAAGTGAAACCGCACGTGATTCCGGAAAAGCCGGCCGAAGTGATTTCGCTCTTTGCCGAAGAAAACCGCACTCCGGTCGAAGCTGTCGTCGTGCCGATCATCGCCAATCCCGAACCGGAGGCCCTGCCCGAACCGGAACTGGAGCCCGAACTGGAGCCCGAACTGGAAGCCGCTACAATCGCGGAAGAACCTGAATTGGTTGAGGTGGCCGCGGCAAGCTTCGAAGAAGACGTGCAGATTGTCAGCGACGACGGCCACGGCAACGGCAATGGGAACGGCAATGGCCATCGAAGCCGATTCCGCGTGCCGATTTTCTCGGAAGATGATCGCACCATCCCGGCGTACATCCGTCGCCTCGATGGGAATAGATAGATCTTTTCAAGGTCAACGCCGTGGTCGTTTCCTCCCACGGCGTTGACAGGGAAAGTATAGAGCCGCCCACAAAAAGGGCTCTATGGTTCCTCCACCATGCCGCCGGTCAAACTACCCTGCCGGCGGCACTTTTTTATGGAGACCAACCGTTCAGCTCACCCATAATATGGTTTCCAACCCACAGAAATTGATAAAATTCTGTCAGGTGATTGCCCGTATCCTCGTAATCCATTGCATCCTATGGCATTAAAAACTGATCGGGCGGGCATTTCAATTGCGAACTCAAACCCGGGGGAATCTGTCAAACCGGCAGACGCCTAGGAGTTGTTATGGGCTCGTTTTCCATTCGTGCTGATAAGTCCGATACCGCGCTCTATAGCTTGCGCCTGGCGATCGATGGCGCAATGAAGGCTGCCATGAAGCTGTCGTCCGGAAATCGCATCAACTCGGCCGCCGACGATCCGGCCGGACTGGTCATCTCCGAGAGAATGCGCGATCGTATAGCGACGCTGCGGCAGGAATGCAGCAACATCACACAGGTCGTCAACAAGTACGCAACAGTCGATTCCGCCATGCTCGGCATGCGTGAACAATTGGTCGAACTTCGCTCCTTGGCGGTAGGTGCAGCGAACGCCGCGACTAATTCGTCGGAATCGCAGCAGGCGTACGCCACGGCCGCAAAGTCAATCGTCGAAACTTACAATCGAACCATCGAATCATCGCAGTACAACGGTAAGCATACGCTCGACGGTTCCGA
The DNA here is from genome assembly GCA_963806185.1 of uncultured candidate division Zixibacteria bacterium. Lineage (GTDB taxonomy): Bacteria > Zixibacteria > MSB-5A5 > GN15 > FEB-12 > CAWDXE01. The sequence continues at coordinate 292,225 of CAWDXE010000003.1, read as the reverse complement.
GGGCGCCGTAGCCGACGTCGGCAAATTGTCTGGGATAGACCTGTCGTCGGGCCAGGGCGCCACCGCCTCTCTTACGCTCATCGATGATGCGGCTCATGAACTGGACATGGCGATGGTCGACCTGGGGGCCAAGCAGCGCAACGAACTTGAGAGTCAACGTGCGGCCAATGAAATTGAGATACAGAACCTGACGGCGGCCGAATCACAAATTCGCGACACCGACTATGCCACCGAATACTCGCGTTATGTAGCGAACATGATTAAGACGTACACGTCGATGGCTATGGTGTCGCACTCCCTCATATCGGCCAAGACGGTGTTGTCATTGGTGAGATGATTTCCCAACGGGGCGTGCCCCGAAGGGTGTCGCGTCACGACAATGGTTGACGGGTCAGGCGGGCCGGCAAGAGGCCGTCCGCGGCGCCTGCCCCGTCGCATTCGGGACCGTTCACAAGATTACCCCCGATGCCATGGGATGGTTTACGCCGCCGGGATAGCTCCCCCCGGCGGCGCTTCAATTTTCAGCGCAGGGTTCACGGCGGCCCTCGCGGAGTTCAACGCCGCCATCTAATAGCTTGCTATTCAAATGGATATGAATGAGTGTCGACGGCGACGATTGGCCGGCCGACCTCACGGGTTGACCGGAACATGTCTTTGCTGACGTGTTGTGCCGAGCTTCTTTTTCAAATCCAGCCGACTCTGATCGTCAACCTGTTGGAAAAACGTTGACGTAACCAGCCACAATGTTATCTTATTAATACCGTATCCACGGATTGTCACGTGCCCGCGGGGTTGCAGTCGAATTTGGTTGTAGCCACACTTCGTCGGTAATATGGCGAGGTCGGGGACGTTTAGGCACAAGCGAGTCACGGCGCTTTGTGATTAACATGCGAGAGTGGTGCGACAGGGACGTCGAACGCTTTAGTTTGAGTTGCTCAGTTTGCCGTCGGGCGCTTGTGTTCGATTCTTGTGTGCGGTCGGACGCTTGTGCCTGACGGCGCTTTTTTTTACCCAGGAACACGTCAACGGCCCAACGCATCCGCAGATCATGCGGCGTGCTCGCTATCACGACCCATCATTGTAGGCCTTCAGGTACACTCTTTTCTTGTAAACCGGACAAGATAATCCTATTTTGTCCCGAACAGGAAGGAGTCCCCATTATGCGCCTCATGATTCGCGTTGTTCTCACTCTTGCTCTCTCACTGAGTCTGATATCAGCTAGCATGGCCGATGAAGGAATGTGGCCCCTCTACAGCGTCGACCAGCTCCCGCTTGATTTTCTCCGCATGCGGGGTCTCAAGCTTGAGCCCTCGCAGATTTATAACACCGGCGGCAGCGCTCTCGCCGACGCAGTCGTGCAGGTCGGCGGAGCGACCGGGTCATTCGTATCGTCGGACGGCCTCATTCTCACCAATCATCACGTTGCTTTCGGCGCCGTGCAGGAGCAGAGCACGGTCGAGCACAATTATCTGCGGGACGGCTTCTACGCCCCAACCCGGGACAAAGAAGTCGAAGCCATCGGCTATAAAGTATATGTCACTCTCTCGGTGCAGGACGTGACTAAGGAGATCAAGAAGGGTGTTACCGACAGACTTTCCGATATTGATCGCTTCAAGACAATCGATCTGAATATCAAGAAGCTGGTCAAAGCGACGGAAGAAGGCAAAGCGATCAAGGCGCGTGTGGCGTCAATGTTCGGCGGCAAGCAGTACATGTTGTACACGACGCTGGAGATTCGCGATGTCCGCATGGTTTATGTCCCGCCGGAAGCGATCGGCAACTATGGCGGCGACATCGACAATTGGATGTGGCCGCGCCACGTGGGCGATTTTTCTTTCCTGCGCGCATATGTGGCGCCCGATGGCCAGCCGGCTGACTACTCGGCGAACAACGTGCCTTACTGCCCGAAAGTGTTTCTCCCGTTCTCCACTGCGGGCGTCAAGGAAGGTGACCTGGCGATGACGATCGGATTCCCCGGCAACACCTCGCGGCACATCAGCTCATTCGATCTGGCCGAGCGAATGGAATTCTCGTACCCGCATTCGATTCAGGCGTCTGAGGATCAGATCAACATTCTCAACCGGGCCGGTGAACGAGATTCGGCCATCGCGCTCCGTCTGGCGTCCGATCTCGCGGGACTCAACAACGGCCTGAAGAAGAGCTACGGTGTCATGGAGGGGTTCAAGAAGGGGAATACGCTGGCGCAGAAGCGCGAACTGGAACGCCAGCTTACCGAATTCATGAGTAAGGACAAGACGATGCAAGCAAAATACGGTCGTGTCCTCAAGTCGCTCGACAGCCTGTATGCATCGTCTCAAAAATCTCAAGAGCACGACTTCTTACTCGGGCCGCATGACCTGGGGATGCGATTACCTCCGTCTCGCCAGTACGATCTATCGCTGGGCCTGTGAACGGGAGAAACCCGACCTGCAGCGCGATCGCGGTTTCCAGGCGCGGGATACGTTGACCGCAAAAGAGCGGCTCAAAAACGCGCAGATCAATCTGGTGCCGGAGGCGGACAAAGAAGTATTCCGGTACTACCTGGCGCGCGCGGTCGATCTGCCGTCCGACCAGCAAATCGCCCCGGTGAAGAAGTTGTTCGCCGAAGCGAGTGACAAGCGGGCCGAAATCGATCGGGTGGTCGACGACTGGTTTGTCCGTACCAAGATGGGCGAGACCGATCAGCGCTTGGCAATGTTTGCCATGACCAAGGCGCAACTGGACAAGATCGATGATCCGTTCATTGCGCTGGCACGCGCACTTAAGCCGGAAGCCGACGTAATGCGCGAGGAGGGCAAGGCGTTCTCCGGGGCGGAAACGCGCCTGGCGCCGATGTTGATTCAAGCCATGTCCGATTGGAAACAGGCGAAGATGTATCCCGACGCCAACGGCTCCATGCGTCTCAGCTACGGTGAGGTGAAAGGGTATGTCCCGCGCGACGCCGTCACCTATCACTATCTGACCGGCTTGCACGGGGTCATGGAGAAGGAAAACGGCAAGGATCCGTTTATCGTTCCCGATTCGCTGCGCACGGCTTTTCGCGACAGAGATTTCGGTCCGTGGGTCGACGGCAATATCGGCGACGTTCCGGTGAATTTCCTGACCACCAACGATATTACCGGCGGCAATTCAGGTAGCCCAGTGATCAACGGCGAGGGGAAACTGATCGGTGTGGCGTTTGACGGCAACTGGGAGGGAGTGGCGTCGGATTACTTGTTTAATCCCGAGGTTACGCGGACGATTGTCTGTGACGCTCGGTATATCATGTTCGTAATTGATCGGGTCTATCATCTGGACGAACTGGTGAAAGAGTTGAACGTGACGCCGACGGGGCGGGCGTTTCATCATAGGTGAGTCAAGATTGAGTTTTGCAAATGTGCGGCGTGCTCTACGTGGCCGCCGCACACAGAATCCATGATTCCCGCGAGCGGATCATGATTCGGTTTTGGTCTCTAATAAGAAACTTCCGTCACTCGTTTCAAGTCACGATCGCACATTAGGATCAAACTCAATCAACTCATCGTTCATCCAGTTCCTTTGAGCGATGCGGCCCTCAAGAAATCGGTCGAGTTGCTCTACAGCCCAGTCGACAATTTGCTTCGCAGTTATCGCATTGCTCCATTCTATAATGAAGATATCTTTCGGAATCTGTGTATGGGGCCAGAAATTCTCTTTGAACTGATCGTCCGCAATATATTCTCCTTCACTAGACTTCGTAATGGTCATCCGACGCTTGACAGGTCGGCTGTGGGCAAACCCGTCACGAATTGCAATGAGTTCCTGAAGTGACAGGAACTCCTTTGATCTCTTCTCGAAGAATCCTGATACCAAGTTCCCTTCATTTGATGAACAGATATATGGTACTAGGAAGACGCGATCAATTAGTGGAAGGCGATCAAATCGTTGATGCAATAGGTTGTAACGCTTCAAAAGCGTCTCGGTCAGTTGATACGGTTCTCGGATCGAAAAGTCCTTTACAATAGAATTCACTATGGATTCCAAGAAGAATACCGAGGTCACTATTGCACTTCTCGACATTGCTCCTTCACGCCATCTATGAATTCCTTCTCCCGTAGTCTCGAATAATCCGTGATGTGTTTTGGCCTGTTCGAGTAAGTTTCCCAAATCTGCAAGTAGTGATCTAAACGGTTTAGTAATCATTCGAGGATAGCCAATCTTTGCATTGTCCCTTTCATCAGCGCTAGACTGCGACACGTATATGGGGTCATCGTACGGTACCGAAACCTCCGGGTGCCATTGCCCCGCATTAGCCAATTCTCTGAGTTTCTGCAGACCACTTTCGATGGAACGGACCAAGAACTGCATTGGAATGTCGAACCGAGTGTGATCTAAGATACTGCCGTCGTGTCCCGAATGTTCATTTGAATAGAAAGGTTCGCTTTGATCTGTTAAGTTCATCGCCTTCTTCAGCCCTACTGCGCTTTCGTGCACCGATGAGTTTCGATAGCAATTCCAAAGTATTGCCGAATACTGAAATCGTTCAAAGTCCTTCTGGAAAAAGGTGATCTCCTTGCGAGAGAGTGATTTACTGAATTCGTTCAGGAGCAATTCGAGAGGAATGTCAGGGTTATAATTCAAATCCCGGAAATTGGAGGTCCTAGCACCAAGCTGGTTTAGCACTTCTATTGCCTTCGCGTATAACTTGAGTTCTTTCTTCTCCAAGTACTGCCGAAGAAGAATCAAGCTCACCTTGCGCCAAGTCTCCGAATACAAGGTATCCTCGATGAGGAATTTCTTGAAGCGAGCAGGGCCAGTAGTGCCTCCATATCTGTATCCCGCTAAGGAATCCACATATGAACAAAGAAGAATGACACCTTCGATACGATCTATGCAATGCGACCTCACGAATTCAAGCCTGGCTTGAAAGAAATCGAAGAAGAAATCGATGTCCTGTTGCGATTGACTACTCATTGATTGCTCCTATTCCCATCGTGTCCCATCCAATCCCCCCGCAACCATCCCGTCACCAGTGTCTGAAACGCCTCCGGTGCCTCCACCGGCAGATTGTGCCCAGCCCGATCCAATACGACATACGATGCTCGCGGATACGTCGCCATCAATCTCCACTGATCCTCGTACCCGACAATATTGTCCTGCCGGCCACACAAAATCAGCGTCGGTCCGCCGTACGACTCAAACGTCCCGTCGGCTTCCGTTTGAAAGGCATACCCCGACAAAGCATACGTCTCCAGCCAGTCCTGTAGCCCACCTATCAGGTGGGTTTTTCTTTCTCTGGTTTTCCCATTGTATAGTCCTCTGTAGTGGAATCACCGACGACCAGAATCGCGTGGATATTTGTCCGTCGAGCATCGTAAGGTGAAAGCCAGAGAAATCGAACCCATCCGTTGGATGGGGTACGAGTCGATTCGATCCCCCCATCTTGCTTTCTCTCCGCTCTTACCATTTCTTTACCCCAATGCCCATCGACTTGGATATAGAACGCGAACAACCTTTCGACGAGCCGTCGCTCTCAAACTACTGGCCGGCCGAGGCGGCCCGCCTTCTGCGCGACGGGTCTATCTCGGCAGTCGTCGAAATGTGCAAAGAGCACCTGAACGAACCGTCCGCCCCTCTCTCGGCCCACATTATATATGCGCAAGCCTTGCACCGGGCCGGGCAGCTCGAACTCGCCGCCGATCAGTGTTACGAAATTCTCGCGCGCGACCCGGAGAATCTGGTCGCCATCAAGATGCTCGCTGACATCCAGTTCGCCCAGGGGGACCAGTGGCAGGCCCTCGCCAACTACGAGCGCATTTTCGAAATCGATCCGCATTCTGCCGGACTTCACTGCAACCTGCAACCCCGCGAATCAAAAACGCGTACAATCGTGTTGACCCGAGCGGAAGAGCCGGTATCACCGAAGACAACGACGATATCGGTGCGAGGTCTGGCCGACACCGACATTCCGTTTTTTACCGAGACGATGGCCGACCTCTATCTGGCGCAGGGACACACGCGCCACGCGGTTGAGGTATACCGCCGTCTCCACACCACATCGACTAACCCGCGCCTGGCCGAAAAACTGGCCGCCGCCGAGGCGAAATTGAAAGAGAAGGACAACTAGAGTATGTCACAGCTACGCATGAACGTGCTGCGGAAGAAAATGCAGCAGGAAAATCTCGACGGCCTCATTATCACGCACCCCGACCATATCCGGTACATCTGTGGTTTCACCGGCGACGCCGGCGTGCTGGCGATCACGCGCACGGCAGCCTTCTTTCTCACCGACTCGCGCTTCACGTATCAGGCGCGACAGCAGGTCAAGGCGGCCAAGATTAGCCAGGCTGTCGGCGAAGCACTGGGTGGATTGAAGGACGTCGCGCCGCTCCACGGCAAGAATCTCAAGTTTGGCTTTGCGGGTGACTACCTGACCGTGTCTGCGCGTGAACGACTGCAGAAGACTCTTCCCGACGCCATACTCCTTTCCGCCGACACCCTGCTGGCTGACATGGGATGGGTGAAAGACAGCGTCGAACTTGCCAATATCAAGAAGGCTTGCGGAATCTCTGACACAGCTTTTGGACGGATTTTGAATCTGGTGCGTCCCGGAGTGAGGGAGAGCGAACTGGCGGCAGAGCTGGAATATCAGATGCTAATGCTCGGTTCGCAGAAGCCGGCCTTTGAGACGATTGTCGCGTCCGGCTACCGTTCGGCGATGCCTCACGGGGTCGCCTCGCCCAAAAAAGTCGAAAACGGGGACTTTATTACGTTTGATTTCGGGGCGACTTTCAATGGATATGTCTCGGACATTACCCGGACGGTGGTGGTAGGGAAGGCCAACGCCCGACAGAAGAAAATCTACGATATCGTACTTAGGGCTCAGCTGGCAGGTATAAAGAAGGTCAAGGCCGGAGTGCCGGGGAAGGATGTTGATGCCGCCTGCCGTACCCTTATTACGAAGGCAGGTTTTGGCAAGCATTTTGGTCATGGCACGGGTCACGGTATTGGCTACTATGTCCATGTGGGACCGAGGGTTTCGTCGCTTTCCAAGGACACGCTGCAGGTCAACAATGTAGTAACTATCGAACCCGGAATCTACCTCGACGGATGGGGTGGGGTCCGGATTGAAGACGATGTCGTGGTGACCCGGACGGGCGGCCAGGTGCTCAACCGGGCCGAAAAAAAATTGTTGGAGCTATAAGACCCGGCGGGTATACTCAAATGCCCTGCAAGGCATTCTCTGGATTGCAATTGCCTGCCCCGGCAGGAGGGTTGGTTGGTGCTGCGGCAGGTAAGGAGCGTCAATATGAATGACAAATATATCAAGAAGCTTATTCGACTGGTCGAAGAATCGGAGATAGAGTCGCTCGAGGTTTCCCGCTGGGGTCGAAAAATCAAGATCATGCGGAAATCGCCGATGAACTCTAATGGGCATGGTATGAGCGCGCCTGTGGTCATGGCCCCGGCGGCCTACGCGCCATGCTCCGGTCGCTGTTGCTCCGGTTGCGCCCAATGCCCCTGCCGCCCCGGTTTCGGGTGAAGACACGAGCCGGTATGTGGAGATCAAGTCACCGATGGTCGGAACGTTCTACGCCGCGCCGGCGCCGGACGCCCCGTCGTATGTCTCGCTCAACGAGCGCATTACCGCCGGACAGGTGGTCTGCATCGTCGAAGCGATGAAGCTGATGAACGAGATCGAATCAGAGGTGAGCGGGCGCGTCGTCAAGATGTCTCGTTGAGAACGGCAAACCAGTCGAATTCGGCCAAGTCCTGTTCTTGATTGATCCCAACGGCTGATCCCTCTCTCGTCTGACTTCGTCGCAAGCGAAAGGGACGTCCATGAATCTCAAGCAGATGCTGGTTGAGATGCTCAACCGCAAGGCCTCCGACTTGCATATTCGCGTCGGCGTCCGTCCGCACCTGCGGGTCAACGGTATGCTCGAGCAGATCGCTACCGATCCGATCACCATCGACACGATGGATCAGATCGTACAGCAGATCCTCAACGAAAAGCAGCTCGAGCGATTCTACCGCAAGAACGAAATGGACCTCGCCCTTTCGGTGGCGAAACTGGGCCGTTTCCGTATCAACCTGTTCCGCCAGCGCGGTACCACCGGTATCGCCATCCGTGCGGTCAACACGCTGGTGCCGTCGTTCGAAGAACTTGAATCTGCCGCCGATCATCAAGAAACTCGCCTCGGAACAGCGCGGCCTGATCATCATCACCGGAACCACCGGTTCGGGTAAATCGACCACGCTGGCGGCGATCATCGAAGAAATGAACGCCAACCGGTCGTGCAATATCCTGACCGTCGAAGACCCGATCGAGTATATCTACCGCGACAAGAAATCGATCATCTCCCAGCGCGAAGTCGGCGGCGATACCGAGACTTTTGCCTCGGCGCTGCGTCACGCGTTTCGTCAGGACCCCGACGTTATCCTCATCGGTGAGGTCCGTGATCTGGAGACGATGTCGATCGCGCTGACCGCGGCCGACACCGGTCACCTGGTGCTGACCACGCTGCACACGCTGAACGTGGTGGAGACCATCACCCGTATCATTTCGTTCTTCCCGCCGCACCAGCATCAGCAGATTCGTCTGCTGCTGGCCGGTACGCTCAAGGCGATCGTCTGCCAGCGCCTGTTGACGCGCTCCGATATGCCCGGTCGAGTCCCGGCGCTGGAAGTCATGATCAACTCCGCCGCAGTCCGTGACTGCATCATCGAGCCGGACAAGACAGCCGATATTCCGGAGCTGATGGCCCAGGGCGGAGTCGCAGTACGGCATGCAGACATTTGATCAGGCGATCATGAAGCTGCACAAGCCGGGTATGATCTCGTTTGAAGAGGCGATCAACAGCGCCACCAACCCCGACGATTTCGATCTGCGGCTGAACGGGATCACCGGGGCGGCCGATCGTTGGGACGAAACGGCGGCGACAAAGGGGGCCGGCGAGCGAGAACGATCGCGATTCGCCGAACACGCTTGGGCAAATTCTGATTGGATCCGACATGACAATGCAGCCCGACCGCCCACGTGTGCCGGGCTTTTTTTATGCTCGACTTCTGCGAGTCCTCATTTCTCGTGCAATTCATTGTCAGGTAGATGGTTGACTGCGACGCGGACGAAGCGGCCAATTTTGCCATTGGGGCTTGTGATGATGTGGTGCATGTGTTATACTTTCCGCTTACGCTGCGTATACAGCGGTAGAAATCAGCCGAAGGGAGTAAGGTAAACTCTTTGTTTAACAAAGTATTGATTGCCAATCGCGGCGAAATCGCCCTACGTATCATTCGCGCCTGCCGGGAACTGGGCCTCGCGACGGTGGCCGTCTATTCCGAAGCCGATCGCGATGCCCTGCACGTCCGATTTGCCGATGAAGACGTCTGCATCGGTCCGCCCGCCTCCTCCCAGTCATATCTGGATTTCAAGCGAATCATCTCGGCGGCCGAAGTCTGCAACGCCGGCGCAATTCACCCCGGGTATGGTTTCCTGGCCGAAAACGCCGACTTTGCCGAAATCTGCGAATCTTGCGGCATTACCTTTATCGGCCCGACGCCCGACGCAGATTCGCACCATGGGGGACAAGATCGCGGCCAAAGAGACCATGCGCAAAGCGGGCGTACCGGTGATACCCGGATCCGACGGCAAGGTCGCCACTTTTGAAGAAGCATCCGAGATCGCCGAGAAAGTCGGATATCCCGTGATTCTCAAAGCGGTCGCCGGCGGCGGCGGCAAGGGGATGCGCGTCTGTCGCGATGTGTCCGAACTCGAACGCGGCTTTCCATATCGCCTCGACCGAAGCAGCCAATGCCTTCTCCAATCCCGATCTGTATCTCGAAAAGGTCATCGTCAATCCGCATCACATCGAAATCCAGGTGATCGGCGACAAGCACGGCAACTACTATCACTTCGGCGAGCGCGATTGCTCGATCCAGCGTCGCCACCAGAAGCTGATCGAGGAAACGCCGTCGCCGCTCATGACCGACGGAACTGCGTCAGCGGATGGGTGAGGCAGCGCTATTGGCCTGCCGGTCGATCGGTTATCTCGGCGTCGGCACGATCGAGTGCCTGGTCGACGAGAGCGGCAGTTTCTACTTCATGGAGATGAACACGCGTATCCAGGTCGAGCACCCGATTACCGAAGAAGCGTACGAGGTCGACCTGGTCCGCGAGCAGTTCCGGGTCGCGCTGGGCGAGAAGATCGAATTCAACCAGGCCGAATTGACAGCCCAAGTGGCATGCCATCGAATGTCGGATCAATGCCGAAGATCCGGAACATGATTTCCGTCCCGGCCCTGGCCGCATCGAGGCGATGCACATTCCGGGCGGACCGGGCGTGCGGGTCGACAAGGCCATCTACGCCGGGTATGTGATTCCGCCGTACTACGATTCGATGATCGCCAAGCTGATAGTTCGGGCGCGGACACGGCCGGAAGCGATCATGAAAATGCGGCATGCGCTCGACGAATTTGTAGTCCAGGGCGTGCCAACGACCATCGAATACCACAAGCAGATACTCCAGGACCCTGATTTCGTTGCCGGCAAGTATGACACCTCTTTTGTTGAGACACATTTCCAGAAAGTGGTGCTGCCGGCCCCGAAAACGGCCGTCACCCTTAAAAAAAAAGGGGAGCAAGCACCCGGGAGTGACAGCGACCACAGGGCCGGAAGCTGAAATGCAGACCATTACCGATTCTGATAGTCGAGGAGGCGTTTCGTGAATATTCCATCTGAGCTGAGGTACACCAAGGAGCACGAATGGGTGCGCGTGACTGGCAATACCGCAACCATCGGCATCACCGATTTTGCCCAGAAAGAACTGGGAGATATTGTGTTCATCGAATTGCCGGGCATCGGCGACCAGGTGAGCACAGATGGGGAGATTTCGGCACCATTGAAGCGGTCAAGGCGGTATCGGAGATGTATGCTCCGGTGGCCGGTCGCGTGATCGAAATCAACTCCGCACTTGACGGCGATCCAATGGTCGTCAACCGGGATCCGTATGGCTCCGGGTGGATGATCAAAGTCGAGGTGGCCAACCGCGCTGAAGTAGAACAATTGCTTACGGCTGACAGTTACAAGAAGTTAGTGGCAGAACACTAATTCGCTGAACTGGGACATCTTCCGCGCAATGCTGCGGAAGCGAAAGAGAGAAACAAGACACCATGGCCTTTATCTCGAGTTCCGATCGGGACCGTCAGCAGATGCTCGGCCGGATCGGCGTCAAGAAGTTCGAGGACTTGCTTGAGGCGATTCCCGGGAATCTGCGTCTCGATCGTTCCCTGAACATACCGGCTCTGTCCGAAATGGAATTGCTCGATGAAATCAAGCAACTTTCGGAGCAGAACCAGACGCGGGCTGACCTGTTTTGCCGGCGGCGGCGTATATGATCATTTTATTCCTGCGGCGCTAGCCACGATCATCGGTCGCCCCGAGTTCATGACTGCCTACACGCCCTACCAACCTGAAGTCGCGCAGGGCACGTTGCAGGCGATCTATGAATTCCAGACTCATATTTGCCGGCTGACCGGCATGGATATCGCCAATGCTTCGCTTTACGACGGGGCAACGGCTTCGGCCGAGGCGGTTCTTTTGGCCCATGCCGTGACGCGGCGCAAGAAAATTGTCGTATCGGCAACCGTCAATCCGGTCTATCGGCAGGTCATTGACACCTATTTGTCCGCCCGCCCGTTTGAGATCCTGACTGTCCCGATGAAAGACGGTCTGACTGATCTGAATCGACTGGAAGACGCGGTGGATGAGAACACAGCCTGCGTACTGATCGGCCAGCCGAACTTCTTTGGCCTGCTGGAGGAAATAGATCGAGTCGCCACCATCACTCACAAGGTGGGTGCCAAGTTGATCATGAGCGTTGACCCGATCGCTCAGGCGATTCTCAAGACGCCGGCTGACTGCGGTGCTGACATCGCATTTGGTGAAGGACAGCCATTGGGCATTTCGCCATCGTACGGCGGTCCCCTCCTTGGTTTCTTTGCCATCAAGAAAGAGCTGGTCCGCATGATGCCGGGAAGGCTGGCCGCACGCACCAAGGACGTAGACGGCAAGACCGGATTCGTGCTGACCCTGCAAACTCGAGAACAACATATCCGTCGCGAAAAGGCGACCTCCAATATTTGCACCAATCAGGCTCTGTGTGCGACCGCCGCGTCCGTCTACATGAGCCTACTGGGCAAGACCGGGCTGAAGCAGGTCGCCCTGTTATCTGCCGAGGCCGCCCAGAATGCAGCGAAGGACATTGGCAAGCTGGATGGCTTCGAATTGTACTTCAAAGGGCCGTTTGTCAGGGAGTTTGCGGTGAGGACCCCCGTCCCCGCGGAGCAGGTTATCCTGGCAATGATTCGCGATAAGAAGATTCTGCCCGGAATCGACGCCGGGCGTTGGTATCCTGGTCTGGAGAATTGTCTCATAGTTGCGACCACCGAGAAGCGCACTGCGGGCGATGTGGCGCGCCTGGTCGTTGGCTTGAAGGAGTTGGCGCACAATGGTGTCTTGTCCCGCCTGTAAGAACGAATGGCGAGAAGGGACGACCACATGTCACGTCTGCGGGACGGCGATGGACGATAGTGAAGAACAAGGGTGGATTGTGCTGGGATACGTATTGGACAAATTCTCGGCCGATTTTGCCCGTGAAGTGCTGACCTCGTATGAGATACCAAACGTTGTGATGTCGCGATCGGGCTTTTTCGGCAATGCCGGATTACCGCTCAACCCGATCTATCGCAGCGAATCGGCGGCGTTTGAAGTGTCAGTTCCGGCCGATCAAGCCGAGGAAGCTGAAGAGCTGTTGGCCATGGCCCTCGGCGAGCAGTGGCAGCCCAAGGAAGAGTAAAGTCGATGGTATATTGCACCCAATGTTCCCATGAATATCAGGCCGGTCTCATGACCTGTCCGGAGTGCCATCGACCGTTGGTGGAGCGGTCACCACGCCAGACGGCGGCGATCATTCCCGATGACTCCTGGGTCGAGGTTGGGTTCATGGTCAATGACGTGCAAACCGGCATAGCCCGCGACGCCCTCACCGCCAGCAACATCCCTTGCATGATTCTCTCCGCCCAGTTCGCCAATAGCGGACAGAGCACGGCCGCCGATGCTCCCCCAGCAAACGCTGTTCGGGCAGGCCGTTCTGGTTCCCCGGGAGTTCCGTGACGACGCCGAGGCGATTCTTGATGCGGTTCTGGGCGAAGGACTGATGGACGAAGACGAAGAATGAGACTGTCTGCACGATACGAAGGAGAAGCGGTATGCGTACGTTGACACTGGTTCTGCTGGTGATGCTCACCTTCTGCTGTGCGGCATCGGCCGAACTTGTTTCCGAACCCGGACACGCACCCTATTACACCAATCTCGATGAGGCCATGACGGCCGCAGCCCAAAAGAATCAGCCTATCGCCATCAAGTTCTACACGGACTGGTGCAGCTGGTGCAAGGTCATGGACACCGTGACATTGGTAGAGGCCAATAACATCGCCTACTTCACAAACGACATGGTCATGTTTAAGACCAATGCGGAGAAGGATACTCTGATCTCCAGGAAGTATGCGGTCAACGTCTATCCGACAGTCGTCCTGGTCGACGGCAAGGGAAACGAGATCGACCGCATCGTCGGCTACCTGCCGCCGACCGACTTTCTGCAGACGGTGAAGGATTACCGGGCCGGCAAAGGAACGCTCGATGACCTGTTGAATCAGACCAAGACGAATGCCGACCGCAATCTGGCGTTTCAGATCGCGGAAAAGTACAAATACCGCGGCGCCGAAACTGATGCGAAGAAATGGTATCAGACGGTGATCACCGGCAACGAAAAGGATTCGCTGGCCGGGGAGAGCCGGATGGCGCTGGCCGAGATGTTTCGCCAGAAGAGAGACTATGACGGTGCCCTCAGCGCCTTCCGCGCCATGGCCACCGATTTCGCTGGTACTCCGTTTGCCGAAAACGCCGATATCTGGATCGGCCTCGTTCTGGTGAAAAAGGGCGACACGACAGCGGCAGTACAGCAGATGGAGTCGTTCCTGACCAAGTATCCGAATTCGGAAGAAATCGGGTACGTCAAGAAACAGATCGACAAACTGAAGAATCCGCCGGCACCGGCGGACGCCAAGAAGTCGTAAAGATGAAAGCACCCGCGCCGCTCGCGGGTATAGAGCAAAGATGGCGAGTTTCGCTACAGGAGGCAGCATGCGGACGACCGGGATTAGTGACTCTGGCGACACTTCTGCTCGCCGGAACGGCGACAGCCGAATTGGTCAACACAGCCGGCAAAGCGCAATACTATACTTCATATGAAGAGGGACTGAAGGCGGCGGCACAGGCAAACCAGCCGATGGCCTTGAAGTTTTTCACCGAGTGGTGAAGCTGGTGCAAGGTGATGGACACGGTCGTGTTCGTAGACTCCAGCAATATCAGCTACTTTTCGAACGAGGCGGTGCTGACCAAGATTAACGCCGAGAAGGATACTCTAATCGCCCAGAAATATCGGGTGAGCGCGTATCCCACCATTGTTCTGATGGATAACAAGGGTAATGAAATCGATCGGATCGTCGGGTACTTGCCTCCACCGGAGTTCTTGCAAACGATTAAGGACTACCGCAACGGCGTTGGCACGCTCGACGACCTGCTGGGCAAAGCAAAGGCTGACTCCAGCCGGGAGCTCGCGTTCAAGATTGCGGACAAGTACAAATATCGCGGCATGCCGGACGACGCGATGACCTGGTATAGCAGAGTAGTGGCGGTCAATGAGAAGGACTCTCTGGCGGGCGAAAGTCGGATGGCCATCGCCGACATGCAGCGCCGGGCGAAGAACTATGATAAAGCACTGGAGTTGTTCCAGGGCGTCTTGAAGGACTTTCCCAACTCGTCATTTGCCGTGAATGCCGATGAATGGGTTGGCCTCGTGTATGTGCGTATGGGCGACACGGCGAAAGCGATCTCTCATTTCGAGGGGTTCGCCGAGCGCTATCCGAATGAGAAGGATGAGATCGAATGGGTCGCCAAACAGATAGAGAAATGGAAGAACCCGCCTAAGGCGGATGAGAAGAAATAGAGAATCACCGGGAATTTGCCGGTGTGAGGACTTGTTGCAGTGAATGAAAAGATCTTGATTTACGAAAAATCGGCCCCGGGATTGAAGGGGTACACCTTGCCGGAGACCAAGAAGGGCGAAGCGGATATTCTTTCCGCTATCCCGGAGAAATACCGTCGCGCCAAGGATGCGGCTCTCCCCGAGGTGAGCGAGCCGACCGTCATGCGCCATTTTGTCAATATGTCGGTGAAGAATCACCATATCGACAAGGGTTTCTATCCGCTCGGATCATGCACGATGAAGTATAACCCGAAGCTCAACGATGTCGCGGCGAGCTATAGCGGCTTTGCCAACCATCATCCGCTCACCCCCTGTTCGGCCTCGGCCGGAAGTTTGCAGTTAATGTGGGACCTGGAGCGGTACTTGAGCGAGGTCAGTGGCTTCCCGCACATATCACTTCAGCCGGTAGCCGGCGCTCATGGCGAGTTTGCCGGACTTCTGGTGATGCGTGCCTATCATGTGCACAAGGGCCGAAATCGGTCAAAGATCCTGATCCCCGAGTCGGCACATGGCACCAATCCGGCATCGGTGGCCTCCGTGGGGTACACGACGGTGACGGTCAAGTGCGACGAGGACGGCATGATCCTTCCCGAGGCTGTCGCGGCGGCCATGGATGACGAGGTTGCCGGAATGATGTTGACCAATCCGAACACGCTGGGTCTGTTCGAGAAAAACATACAGGAAATCGCCCGGATCGTGCACAAGGGCGGCGGTTTGGTGTATATGGACGGAGCCAATTTGAATGCCCATATGGGTATTTTCCGTCCCGGTGACGTTGGGTTCGATGTCATGCACTTCAACTTGCACAAGACGTTTTCGACACCCCACGGCGGCGGCGGCCCGGGTGCCGGGGCGATCGGCGTGACGGCCGAATTGGAGAAATTCCTTCCTTTCCCGGTGCTGGAAAAGGACCATGACGGCAAGCTTTTCTTCAATTATGAGCGGCCCCACTCGATCGGTCGGCTGCATTTTGCCTATGGCAATTTCGCCAACATGGTCCGCGGGTTTGCGTATATCAAGACGCTGGGCGGCGACGGCCTGCGGGAAGCGTCCGAATGGGCCGTGATCAATGCCAACTATCTCAAAGAACTGCTGAAGGCCGATTTTGACCTGCCGCATGAGCAGCCATGTATGCACGAATTCGTAATCTCGGGCAATCGGCAGAAGAAACTGGGCGTACGAACCTCGGACATTTCCAAACGCTTGCTCGACTTCGGCGTCCATGCGCCGACGAATTACTTCCCGCTGATAGTGCCGGAAGCGATGATGATCGAGCCGACCGAGACGGAAGGCCGTGACTCACTAGACTATTTCGCGGAGGTGATGATCAAGATCGCCCGCGAAGCGGAGACCAACCCCGAGGTGGTAACCTCGGCGCCGCATACGACGCCGGTCCGTCGACTGGACGAAAGCGGTGCCGCGCGCGATCTCGATGTGAACTATCTTGGCTAAGACTGCGAATTTGACTATGATAGCCGGTGTCTGGCATCAGACCCCGGCTTTTTTATGAACAGCATAATGCTCGATCATGTCACCTACCGGTATCGTCCGCACCAACGGCCGGCGCTCGACAATATCTCGTTGCAGCTCAATCCGGGGGATCGCGTTTGCATCATGGGGGCCAATGGCTCGGGCAAAACCACTCTGGTGAGGTTTATCGCCGGACTCCTGCCGAATCAGCAGACCACCGGGAATCGGCCAAACGTTGCCTTCCTTTTTCAGAACCCGGACAATCAAATGGTCGCGGTCACCGTGGAAAAGGAACTGGCCTTCGGGCTCGAAAACGTGGCCATGCCGACGCCAGATATTGAAAAGCGTATCAATCTCGAGGCCGCGCAGTTCGACATCACTCACCTGCTGCGGCGATTGAGCTCGGAACTCTCCGGCGGTGAGAAACAGCGTGTCGCCCTCGCGTCAGTGCTTGTCGGTGGGCCGTCGATTCTGATTCTGGACGAACCGGATGCTTTCCTCGATCAGCGAGGCAAACAGATGCTCAATGTAGAGTTGGAACGCATCAGAGCGCAGCACCCGAGTCTTGTTGAATTGCGAATTGCCCAGTCAATTCCTGTTGCCCGGCAGTACCCCAGAGTACTAGTCATGGCCGGCGGTCAGATCATCGCAGATGGTGCACCGGATAGTGTCCTGACGAGTGTCGAGAAATCATATGCCGATGATAGTTCTTTTGTCACCGGGCTATCCTCTGTCGAATCCGGCGCGGCCTCATCCATTCACGTGGAAAACATTGAGGTTCAACTGGGTGGACGTACCATTCTAGGGGATCTGAATCTGACCCTGAGTCGGGCAAGAACGCTGTGTATTGTGGGCGCCACCGGCTCCGGCAAGAGCACGCTTGGGCATGTGCTGGCAGGGCTGGTGCAGCCCTCGGCCGGATTGATTTCCTTTGTCGACGCAGATGGGAAGGTCATCGATAAATCTCGGCGTGCCCAGGTCATCACTGCGGTATTGCAGCAACCGGAACGCCAATTCTTCCTTCCCACCTGCGCCGAGGAGGTAGCTCTTGGACCCCGGAATCTCGGACTGCCAATTGATGATGCCGCTGTAGATTTGATGTTGCTCGGGACGGCAGTGAAGTCCGAGAATCTCGCCCGACGCGATCCGTTTTCCCTGTCCACCGGCGAGAAGCGCCGTTTGGCCTTCGCCGTCGCTCTGGCGATGGCAACGCCATTTATCATTTTCGACGAACCCACGGCCGGGCTCGACTTCTCCGGCATCCATATGTTCATTCAGCTGTCCGACTCTCTCCGCCATGAGCGCCGGGGACAGGTCATCATCACCCACGAGGCGGGAATCGTAAGGGCACTGGCTGACGAGGTACTGGTGCTTGAGGCCGGGCGGGGCCGTCGTTACTCGCGATCCGAATTCTTCCGGCAGTATCCATGGCAAGCCTTGCTCTCACAGGAACTTGATCTGAATCGATAAATCCGCTCGCGGACACTTGACACCAGTTTCAAATCGTATATTTTCCCGGCGAATTCGGCCCGCATCCTGCGGCCGAAAGCAACCTTTTAAGGCGATCCGGAGAGGTCGCTAAGGGTGTGAATCGTGACCACAACTCAGCTTGCGCGGCGAAGGCTTTGTCCCGGCCTCTGTTTATTCCCTTGGCAATCACTACGATCCGAGCGACGGAGGCATAAGTTTGACTGAACACTACGACGTTATCCTCGACGATAAAAAGGTGAGCCGCGCCATCACGCGCATTGCTCACGAGATTCTGGAACACAACTCCGGGGCCGAATCACTGGCCATCATCGGCATTCTCACGCGCGGTGCAATTCTTGCCAAGCGAGTCGCCAAAATTATTCAGGAACTCGAAGGAGTCAAAGTCCCTGTCGGTCTCATGGATATCAGCCTTTATCGCGACGATGTTCACACCAAGCTGGAGCAGCCTATCGTGCAGCGCACGGACATACTCTTCGAAGTCGGCAATAAGAACATCATTCTCGTCGATGACGTCCTTTTCACCGGACGAACCATTCGCGCGGCCCTAGATCAGATAATAGACTTCGGCCGTCCGCGGACGATTCAATTGGCTGTCCTGGTTGATCGTGGCCACCGCGAACTACCGATCAAGGCGGACTATGTCGGTGTCAACATTCCCACCTCCCGAAACGACCAGGTGGTACTCACCGTCGTGGAAAAGGAGGGTCGCGATCAGGTTTATGTCATCAAGCACACCAAACCGTCTCTGGAACTCCGGACATCCAGACCAGCGGTCAAAGCAAAACAGGCCACAAAGAAAGCAACACCCAAAGCCAAGCGAGGGAAATCATGAGCCGACTTTCGTCCCGTCACCTGCTCGGGCTGGAAGGTGTCCCTAAGCAGGACATACAGCTCATTCTTGATACGGCGGAGTCGTTCCGCGAGGTGCTCGACCGGACCATCAAGAAACTGCCGACGCTTCGGGGCATAACCGTGCTCAATCTGTTTTACGAGCCTTCGACGCGCACGCGCATTTCCTTTGAGCTGGCGCAGAAGCGTCTCTCCGCCGACAGCGTCAACTTCACGGCCGCGACCTCTTCGGTGAAAAAAGGGGAGTCCCTCCGCGACACCGTGCAGAACATCGAAGCGATGAAAATCGACATGGTCGTTGTACGCCACCAATCGGCCGGTGTCCCGTATTACCTCACCCAATGCATGGAAGCAAATATCATTAACGCCGGTGACGGCGCCCACGAGCACCCCACTCAGGGCTTGCTCGACATGTTCACCATTCGCCGAAAGTACAAGAAGCTTGACGGCCTCCGGGTCGTGCTGGTTGGCGACGTCAAACACTCGCGTGTCACTCGTTCCAACATTTGGGGTCTCAAAACCATGGGGGCGTCGGTTGCCCTCTGCGGACCGTCGACTCTCATTCCCGCCGATGCGGAGCGCTTTGGCTGCGACATTTACACGAATCTCGACGAAGCGCTGGATGGTGCGGATGTGGTGAACATCATGCGTATCCAGCTTGAGCGCCAACAGTCAGGGTCTGTTCCCGTCGCAGCGCGAATACACCAA
Source organism: uncultured candidate division Zixibacteria bacterium (assembly GCA_963806185.1). GTDB lineage: Bacteria > Zixibacteria > MSB-5A5 > GN15 > FEB-12 > CAWDXE01. The sequence continues at coordinate 272,642 of CAWDXE010000003.1, read as the reverse complement.
TCTGTTCGGGATTACGAAAGACCGGCTGGGGCGGTTGAACAAGAATTACACCATCATGCATCCCGGGCCGATGAATCGGGGCGTGGAAATCACCAGCGAGGTCGCCGACAGCGACAAATCGGTCATTCTGGAGCAGGTTACCAACGGTCAGGCAGTGCGTATGGCGGTGCTGTATCTTCTGTCGGGGCGCAAAGAGGAAGGGGAAGAGTAATGGCAACGCAAAACTATGATCTGGTCATCAAGAACGGTCGGGTCATCGATCCGGCACTTGGCTTCTCCAGCGACGCGTGCGTGCTCATCCGTGACGGCAAGATTGCCGGTATCGAAACGGAATCGGCCGCACTCGAAAAAGCGTTGGCGCGCGTACCCGATGATTGTATTATCGATGCCAAAGGAAAGCTTGTCACGCCCGGTCTTATCGATTGCCACGTACATCTGCGCGAACCTGGGCGGGAATCGGCCGAAACTGTCGAGTCCGGCTGCCGGGCCGCCGCAGCCGGCGGGTTCACCTCGGTGCTCTGCATGCCGAATACGCATCCTCGCATCGACAATCAGGAAACGGTGAAGTTTGTGCAGGACCGCGCCAAGAACGCTGATGCCCGCGTGTTTGTCGTGGGCGCGATGACGAAGAATATCGAGGGCAAGGAATTGTCCGAAATCGGCGATCTGGTCGGCGTCGGCGTCGTTTCGATTACCGATGACGGTTTCTACGTTCAGAATCCTGAAATCATGCGGCGGGCGCTGGAATACTCGAGAATGTTCAACATTCCGGTTATGCAGCATGCCGAGGACCAGTTCCTTGTCGGCTCAGGAGTAATGAATGAGTCGTTCGAGTCGAGTAAACTGGGGGTGAAGGGTTCTCCGGCGGTCGCGGAAGAAATCGCAGTGCTTCGCGATATCGCCCTCTGCCGTATCACTGGAGCCCGTCTGCACATCCAGCACATTACCACTCGTCGGGCGATCGAAGCGGTCCGTCAGGCGAAACGCGAGGGCATCAGCGTCACCACTGAGGCCTGCCCGCACCACTTCGTACTCACCGATGAAGAGATCGGCAAGGCGTTCGACACCAGCCTGAAAGTCAATCCGCCGCTGCGTACGCGCGAAGATGTAGACGCCGTGATTGAAGGACTGGTCGACGGAACGATCGACTGCATCGCCTCCGACCACGCTCCCCACACGGACGAGAGCAAGGACTGCGAGTTCGACCAGGCGCCGTCCGGCATGATTGGTCTGGAGACGACCCTCGGACTGGTGAAGACCTACCTCATTGACAAGGGGATTCTCGACTGGGGTGACGCGATACGGAAAATGACGGTCAACCCGGCCCGCATCTTCAATCTGCCCGGCGGCTCTTTGACTGAGGGCAGCCCGGCCGATATTACTATTATCGACCCGGACAGGAAGTGGACGGTTCGTGCCGACCGTTTCCAATCCAAATCCAAGAACTCTCCGTTTATCGGCTGGAAGTTGTCCGGTCTGGTGTATCGCACCATTCTCAACGGCCGGGTTGTGTACGAGGCAAAATGAAAGTTCGATTGGTTCAGAAGGACGTAAATTCCACTGACTACCGGCCGTATTTGGATGCGGCCGGCAAGCAGGATGTGGAGTTGATTGTTTTTGGCGAACTCGCGACCTCAGGTGCTCTCTACACGCCGCGGCCGGTGACCCCCTTTGACGATCTTCTAGCATCGCTTAAGCCGTATCCGTTCCGAATAATGACCGGGTTCCCCTATCTCAGGACTGGTGCACTGTTCAACGCCTTTCTGTACTACCACAAGGGGCTGTATCAGATCTACGAGAAGATCAACCTGTTCCCCGGTATGAATGAGGACAAAGTCTACCGAGCAGGAGCCGAGATCGGCCTTGTGAAGGCCGAATTCGGTACCGTCGGCGTCTCCATCTGTTACGACCTTCGCTTCCCGGATATTTACGCCCGACTGGCTCAGGCCGGCGCCAAATGGATATTTGTCCCGGCGGCGTGGCCGAAAGTTCGCGTTGATGACTATCGACACCTTCTGGTTGAGCGTGCCCGGGAGAACAAAGTCTATATGATAGGGATCAACAGCGTTGGTGACGACGGAACTAATGTCTTTGGCGGTTCAACTATGGTCGTCGATCCGTTGGGAAAGGTCCTGATTCAGGCTGATGAGGTCTCGGAGACGGTTCTCGATTTCGACCTGTAGACCGAATTTTTCGTCTTGCTCAAGGGCAAACTTTCCGTACATTTCTGCCGATCAGGCTGTATAAGTCCAAGAACCACAAGCAGAGAAGCAAACTGACCATGCGTCCGACCGACCGACCGATTTCACCCGCTGACTTGGCCGCCCAAAAGCCGGCAGGTAAGTATGATTTCATTGTTTCGACGGTCGTCCCGGCCATGAACGAGGAAGGGAACATTGACGAGTTCTGTTCCCAGTTCGCCGAGATGCTGAAGACTGCGCCATTCGATGGCGAGTTAATATACGTGGACGACGGTTCTACGGATGGAACGCTCGAGAAAATGGCGGCAAATGCCCGCAAGTACACCTTTATCAAGATCGCTTCGCATCATCGCAACCGCGGCCTGACCGAAGCCCTGCAAACCGGGTTCGCTATCGCGGCCGGCGACGTGTACGTTTTCTACCCGGCCGACCTTCAGTACAAACCGGAAGATATCCCCAAGCTGATTGCCCCGATTGCGGCCGGAGCGGATATATGTACCGGTTGGAAGCAGGGGAAATACAACAAACGATTTGTGTCCAGTGTCTACAATTGGGCGTCGCGGAAGATCTTCAATCTGAAAGTGCACGATCTGAATTCGGTCAAGGCGTTTCGCAAAGACATTGTGAAGAACATCTTTTTGCGTCGTGACTGGCATCGCTATCTGGTTGTTCTGGCGGCCAACGAGGGGTATCGGGTTGAAGAAGCGAAGATCCCGCTGTACGAGCGCTCCTGGGGAACGTCAAAATTTTCAATATGGCGGATTCCGATAGGCGTACTGGATATGCTGGCGGTGAAATTCCAGCTCACCTTTCTTCGTAAGCCACTCCTCTTTTTCGGCCTGACCGGCGGTGTTTTCATGTTCCTGGCATTTCTCGTCGGGTGCTACGCTATTTATCACCGGTACTTTGTCGGCGATGGCGACCGAACGTTTCTGTACCTGGTCATCTTCCTGACTTTCCTCGGCATGAGTCTCTTCACCATGGGGTTTGTATCCGAAGGTTTGACTTCGCTCCGCGAGGAAATCGGCGATTTGCGCAGGAAGAATCAGAGATTGCTCGACGAACTCCAACGGCCATCCGACAAGAAAGACGCTTAAGAGCCGGACACTCCGGCCCGGCGTTTACGCATGAACCTAAAGCCCGCTCTCATCCGGATAGTCAAAATCCTTCTCACTCTGGCGGTGCTCTATTTCCTCATCCGTCAAGTCACCAGCAACTGGTCGCAGATCGCCACATTCCCGTGGCAGGTGAACTGGTTTCTCCTGATCGTTGGTATAGTGCTCGGTGTGGCCGCATTTTCGCTCATGGCGGTCGGGTGGAATCTCATTATCGCCGGGTTTGGCCGAAGCATGTCCAACACGTGGGCCTTCAAAACGATGTACATGTCCAATCTGGGGCGGTATGTCCCGGGACGCATCTGGCAGATGTTCGGCATGATCTATCTTGCCCGGCAGAGGGGAGTCACGGTGGAGGAGGCGACGGCATCATTCTTTATCTTCCAATTATTCAGCCTGCCGACGTCGTTTCTCGTGTTCTTTGGCGCCGGAATCATTGATCCTCGCATATCTATCGAGACGGTCACCAAACAGAGCGGCTCCTGGATAACCTGGGCCATCGTATTGGCGTTGATGCTGGTCTGTATTGCCATAGTTGTCTGGCCGCGGCACTTTCTTCGCGTAGGCAATTATTTCCTTCGGCGATTCACCTCGCGACCCGAGGTGGTCTGGGCGATGGACAAAGGGGTTGCCTGCAAAGCTGCTGTATTATATGTTCTTGCGTGGCTGACCTATGGTCTGGCGTTCTGGGTGTTCCTGGTTGCTGTGGTCGGAGACAAAGCGCCTGGTCTGTGGGCTGCCATTGGCATGTTTAACGGCGCGTATCAGATTGGCTATCTGGCCATTTTCACGCCTGGTGGTATGGGACCGAGAGAACTTGTGCTCACCGCCATGCTGGCGCCGTTCATCGGCCCGATTGCCGGGGCTGTCGCCATATTGCAACGACTGTGGACGGTAGCCATCGATGCCACGGCCGCCGCATTGTCGGTGGCTATCAGAAAATAGCGAAGCTTTGGAGTTACCTTGGCCAAATCAACTCGAACGACGTCGCGACCATCGACCGCCAGGTCAGGTGGCTTTGATCCTGAGCGTGCGCCCTATTTCACGCCGGTCGCATTCATCGTTATCTTTCTCGCGCTGATGGTGCTCTTCAGCAGCTTTGTCTTCTCCGATAAGATGCTTCACGGTTCGGACTTGATCCAGGAAGGGTATTTCGTTCGGCACTTTTACATCGAGCAGCTGAAGGCTGAAGGCCATGTTCCGCAATGGCTCCCCTATATGTTTGGTGGCTTGCCCTATGTGGAGGCGTTCAACGGCGACATTTTCTACCCGCTGTCCTTCCCGTTGAAATACCTGCTGCCGATGCACCGCGCTCTCGGGTGGGAATTCATCCTGCATATCTTTCTTGCCGGCATTGCGATGTACGCGGCGGCGCGGCAATTCAAGTTGTCCAAGGTTGCCTCATTACTGGCCGCCTGCTGTTATATGTTTGCGGCCTACTTCGTTTCGTTTGTCTCTCCCGGCCACGACGGCAAGCTCTTTGTGACAGCGCTTTTTCCCTTTGCCATCTTGTTCCTCGATCGCGGTTTTGAGCAGAGACCACTTCTGAATTTTACGCTGCTTGGCCTGATCGTGGGCCTGATTATTCTCACACCGCACGCGCAAATGGCCTATTTCGCACTCTGGGCGCTTGCCGCATACACGATTTTCAAGATGATTGTCAGGTGGCGTGAGACAGGGAATATCGTCAAAGCCGTTATCCCTGGCTCGCTCTGCGTATATGCCGTAGTACTGGGTCTGCTGATTTCGGCCATACAGTTCCTCCCCGGCTACACCTACACGACCCAATTCTCTCCCCGGGCCGACGCCAAGAAAGGATGGGACTGGGCCATCTCCTGGTCGATGCACGAGGAAGAGGCGATGGGCATGCTGATCCCGGAATTTGCCGGCGCCAACACCGATCGTAACGATACTGTGTACTGGGGAAAGAACGCTTTCAAAGACAATTCAGAATCGGTTGGCGCCATCGCCATCTTCGGCGCGCTGCTCGGTATCATTTTTTGGCGCCGCAAGGAATCCTGGTTCTTTCTTGGACTGGGTTTGTTTGCGTTAATCTACGCCCTGGGCGCGACAACACCGTTCTTCCGGTTATTTTTCGCCGTTATTCCCAAGGTAGACACGCTGCGCGGTCCCGCGATCATCATGTTTCTCTTTTCCTTCTCAGCGGCGCTGCTTTCCGGGATGGGGTTGCAGTACGTCATCAATTCACGCGACAAAAACGCCGCGCCGCACAAGAAGTTCAACTACCTGCTATGGGGATTTCCGGTGTTTTTGCTGGTTCTCGCGTTGCTTTTCAGCGCGGCCGGGAAGAGCGTAATTGATCTCTGGACGTCGATCTTCTACAGTAGCGCTGCAACGACGCCCTATGGGCAGAATGCCACCCGACTCGACGCCGCGTATGCCAATCTCGCCGCGGTGAAGCCCGGTGCCTGGATCGCATTCTTCTTCGTAGCCATAGCTGCAGTCTGCATATGGCTGTATCGTGAGAGGAAAGCCGGCGTAGCTATTCTGCTGGTGGTCGTCGCGCTGCCGGTCGTGGATGGTATTCGCTTCAACAGCCGTTTTGTCAGTGTCACCGACCCGAAGGAAATCTGGGGCGAGACGCCCTCGGTTCAGTTCTTCAAGCAGCACGACGCCAACCAGGAACGAGTGCTCGATCTGACAAATCCAAAATCAACCGTCCTGCCGTATCACCATATTCCCGTTGTCGTCGGCTACCATGGCAACCAGTTGCGCTGGTATGACGACCTTCTTGGCGGCATGGAACTCAAGAACCTCTACAACCCGCGCTTCCTGAACTTGTCCGGCGTCAGATACATCATGAATTCAGGCGCGCAGACAATTCCGAGTGGAGCGTTCGGCGACCTTCCGCTCGTCACTGAGCAGACGTATCGTGGAGCGAACATTATTCGTAACGATAACGCTTTCCCGCGTGTTTTTCTGGCCGATCGGTACACGGTATTCCCTGATCGCTCACAGATCTATCCAGAGATTATGAAAGGCGGCGATTCGCTTCGCCACATAGTCTATCTTGAGGAAGAACCGCCGCTCCCGATCGCTGCTTCGGCAAACAGCACCGATTCCGCCTGGTTTACGTCGTATCATGATGATGACCTCGCGATTGGCGTGCAAGCCTCGGCTAATAAACTACTTGTTCTAACCGATGTATGGTACGATGCCTGGCACGTGACTGTGGACGGTCAACCGGCCAAGTTGCTCCGGGCGTACGGGGCCTATCGAGCAGTGGCAGTCCCGGCCGGTGCCCATGAAGTGAAAATGTGGTTTCAATCGAGCCGATATTCGACCGCTCGAACGATTACGTGGCTGGCAACTTTGTATATTATCGGAGTGTGCGGCGTTTCGCTTTTCCTGAGCCGGCGTCGCAAACTGAATTCGAACGCAACTGAGGTGAAGGCATGACGCAGGCAAAGCGAGCACTTATTATCTTCCCGACCTACAACGAGAAAGACAATATCGAAAAGATCGTTCACGCGGTTCTGCCGCTCGACGCTCGCATTCATGTGCTGATTGTGGACGATAATTCTCCCGACGGTACGGGTCAGATCGCCGACCGATTGGCCGCCAACGAAGCCAAGGTCAAGGTTCTCCATCGCACCAAGAAGGAGGGTCTCGGCAAAGCGTACATCGCCGGCTTCAAATGGGCAATCGAGAATGGCTTCGATTATATCTTCGAAATGGATGCCGACTTCTCCCATGGTCCGGAGTACTTGCGCGATTTCCTACGCGAAATTCAGCAATACGATGTGGTGATAGGATCTCGGTACATCTCGGGCGTGAACGTCATCAATTGGCCGATGAGCCGCCTGTTGCTTTCGTATTTCGCCAACGCTTACACTCGCATTGTGACCGGCCTGCCGCTGCGCGACGCGACCGGCGGATTCAAGTGCTTTCGTCGCGAAGTGCTCGAGGCGATCAATCTTGACGAGGTTCACGGCACTGGCTACGTTTTCCAGATTGAAATGTCGATGCGCGCATGGAAAAAGGGATTCAAGATCAAGGAAATTCCGATCATCTTTGTTGACCGGATCGCCGGAACGTCGAAAATGTCCAAGAAGATCATGCGCGAAGCGATCTGGCTGGTCTGGCTGTTGCGCATAAAATCGATGTTTGGCAAGCTGAATTGATCCCCTTGGCTGACTCCAACGCTCATACGCTCTCGATCATCATCGTTACCTACAATTCCCTGCCTGCCTTGGAGGGTTGCCTGAATTCGTTGGCGGCTGCCCGGTCGGGAGCGGATTGCGAACTGATTGTCGTCGACAATGGTTCCACCGATTCCTCACTGGCGACCGTCCATGACTATTTCCCGGACGCCGTCATCATCAAGAATATTTCCAACCTCGGCTTCGCTGTCGCCTGCAATATTGCGGCCCAAACGAGCCGTGGCGAAATGCTCTGCTTCCTCAATCCTGACGTGCTGGTGGATCCTGATGCCTTGCGCAATTGCGCCCCCCTCCTACGAGATCGACCGCAGGTCGGCCTGGTCTCGGCTCGAGTGAGGTATGCCGACGGACGCTTTCAGCCCACGTGCCGGAGGTTTCCTCAGCCGAACAACATCCTCTTCTCGCGCGGTTCGGCGCTCTCTGGGTTGCTCGGCCTCCGTACTTCCCGAAGTACCGTCTATACGCTGCCCGATTACCGCGAGGTAACGGTCGTCCCTGCGGCCTCAGCCACCTTTGCGGTCATTCGCCGGGCGTTGTTCCTGCAGCTCGGTGGTTTTGATCCTCGATTCTTCATGTACATGGAAGATACCGATCTATCGCTGCGTCTGACCCAGGCGGGATATCAGAATCTGTTCGCTCCTTCCGTGGGGGGAGTTCACCTCTGGTGGCAGGGGGGGAAAGCGAACATCTGGCGGCGGCAATGGTATCACCACCATTCGGTCTGGCGCTATTTCCTGAAACATCTTCCCAATGGGTTCACCATCATGGTCCTTCCGTTCCTGCTTGCCGGCAACTATCTTGTCGCCTGTATGACAATGATGCTTTCGGGAAAGTCGCGATGACGTTTGTGGGGCCGTTTCTTCTCGCCTTGCTTCTGAGTCTTGCACTGGCGGCTGTGCGGTGTTCCTCTGGCTATTCGTCTCGGTCACCGATTCCAATTGCTCGACCGGCCGGGCAAGCATAAGCGACACAAACACCCCGTGCCCTTTCTTGGCGGCTTGTCGTTATTCCTGATTCTCTGGATCACACTCGGCGTCACCTTGCTGGTCTTCCCGAAAATTTTCGCCTTCCAGGGAGAATCGCTGCCGTTCATACTCCTGGGTGCGGTCATGATTCTGATTGTCGGTTTTATCGACGACGTCCGTCCGCTGTCCGCCTGGACAAAACTACTGGTGGAGATAGCCATCGGCTTCTTGCTGTACGTCGGGGGAGTGCAGATTGATCCGATATCCGTCCCATTCGTCGGCGAAGTCAGCGCCGGCGGCTGGTCGGTGCTTATCACGATCGGATGGGTGGTTGGTCTAACTAATGCGGTGAATATCATCGACGGACTCGACGGGCTGGCGGCCGGAGTATCCTTGATTGCGGCGCTAACTCTCTCCGGTGTCGGCCTGCTCTACGGCAACAGTCCAGTGCTCGCGGTGACGGGTGCGATGATCGGTTTCCTGGCAGTCTTTCTCCGCTACAACCGGTATCCGGCCCGCATTTTTCTGGGTGATTCAGGAGCTCTCCAGATCGGCTATTACTTTGCGGTCATCTCGCTGCTCATGCGACTGAAGTCTTACACGGCCGCCGCGCTCTACTTGCCGCTGATTGCCGCGGGGGTACCGCTCATGGAGGCGGTCATCGCCTTTTCCCGGCGGCTCGTGACCGGCAAGAACGTCATGCGAGCCGATCGTCGGCACCTGTTCCACTACTTGACTTTGGCCGGATTATCGCCGAGTCGAGTAGTCTACATTTTCTACCTCTTATCCGTTGTCTTTGGGCTATTTACGCTGGCTATGTTCTTTTGGAATCGGGTGCTGGTCAGCGGACTATTGATCCTTTTTATGGTTGTAATTTCCGTGGCATTCTTTATCTTTATGGCCGGTGTCAGCCGGTCCCGACGGCCCGAATCATCCGATCCGGACACAACCAACGTCTGACCCACGAGGCAAGCGTATGGCCCTAGGTGAGGGATCGTATTTGGAATTCGAACGTCCGCTGGTAGAACTGGAAAAGAAAATCTCCGATATGCGGGATTTTTCTGCCGGTGAGAATATCCAGCTTACGTCCGAGATCGCTTCGCTTCAGGAGAAACTGGAGCGTCTCCGCGAGGAGATTTATTCCAATCTCAGTCGCTGGCAGCAGGTTCAGATTTCCCGTCATCCCAAACGCCCCTATACTCTCGACTACATCAATCTCATCATGACTGACTTCATCGAATTGCACGGCGACCGTGGTTTCGCCGACGACAAGGCGATCGTGGGCGGCTTCGCCCGAATCGATGAGCAACCGGTCATGGTGGTAGGACAGCAGAAGGGACGCGATACCAAACAGAAGCTCTTTCGCAACTTCGGTATGGCCCACCCGGAAGGATATCGGAAAGCGCGTCGTCTCTTCTATCTTGCTGAGAAGTTCAATGTTCCGATCCTCATCCTCATCGATACGCCGGGCGCATTTCCCGGTATCGGTGCAGAAGAACGTGGCCAAGCGGAGGCGATCGCGAAGAATATCCAGGTGATGTTTCGGATCCGGGTGCCGATTATCGTCGCCATCATCGGCGAAGGAGCGTCGGGCGGTGCGCTCGGCATCGGCATCGGCGATCGCGTCTACATGCTGGAGCATTCCTGGTATTCGGTCATTTCACCCGAGGGATGTGCGGCAATATTGTGGCGCGATGCCGCGAAGGCGCCGGAGGCGGCGGAAGCGCTGAAAGTGACATCCGACGATTTGATGAAACTGCGCATAATCGATAAGATCATTCCTGAACCGGCCAACGGGGCGCACAACGATCCGGCTACCGCCGCTATGGCACTCAAAGGGGAATTGGTAGCAGCTTTGCGCGAACTGACGGCGATCCCGATTGATCGCCTGCTTGAAGAACGTCTGGCCAAGTATCGCCGCATGGGCGAGTTTATGGAGTAAGGAAGGGTGCTGCTATGAGCCCGCTGTCGGATAGGCTCCTCGACAAGATCGTGTGTCCCCAGTGCAAGGGACAGCTCGTGTATCGGAGCAAAGAGAATAGTCTGGAATGTCATGCCTGCAAACTGGCGTACCGTATAATCGACGACATCCCGGTGCTGCTGGTCGATGAGGCTGACCAATTGCGATAAAGGTTTTTTGATGAAGCTGTCCAAATTCTGCGAAGAGGGGTTAGTCTCTTTTGATCTCCAGGCGAAGACTAAGACCGAAGTCCTGAAAGAGTTGGTCGATCTGGCCTCAACGTCCAACATGATCAAGGACCATGATCGGCTGCTGGCCGACGTCCGGCAACGGGAAGAACTCGTCACGACCGGAGTAGGTTATGGCGTCGCATTCCCGCACGCCAAGACCAGTTCGGCCAAAGGAATTGTCATCGCGTTCGGCCGCTCCGATCGCGGCATCGATTTCGAAGCCATGGACCATCAGCCGGTGCATCTCTTCTTTCTCATTGCCGCGCCGGAGGACGCAATCGGAGCGCACTTGAACGTCATGGCCCGCTTGTCGTACCTGATGAAATCAGAAGAGAACCGGAACAAGTTGATGAAAGCGACCTCTCCGGGCGACGTGCTCGCGCTGATGGATAATATCAACTAGACGACGCCATTGACGGCAGGGACGTAGCGCGCGATGACATGGATTTCCAGCCTGTTTTCCAGGTATTGGCGTAATCTGCACTTTGTCGCCGTACTCTTTTTCACCATTGTCTTAATTGTCGGCCAGGTCGGGTACAACTCGATGGTATCCGAAGCCTTTCTGGCCGCCTTCTATTATCCCTTCGCCAAGGCCAAGTCGTTCGTTCTTGAACTGGTCAACGTCAATGAAGAGAATCAGCGGCTTCGCCAGGCCCTGGTCGAATCCTCAATTCAGATTTACGGTATAGAGGAAATCAAGCGCGAAAACGCCCGCATGCGCGCCATTCTCGGCTTTGACCCCCCTGCCGGTTACCGGCTACTGCCGGCCAAAGTGACCGCCACCGTCGGAGACAAGATTCCGATGGGAGCGACGATCAACCGCGGCCGGACCGATTCGGTATACGTAAACCAGACCGTTATCAACCAACAGGGATTGGTTGGTCGCGTTACTGAGGTGGCGGATTACACGGCGACGGTGCAATTACTCACCGATCCGGCCAATCGCTGTGCCGCGCGCGTCTCGGACACACGCGAAATGGGCATCGTAAAATATGTGCCGTCTGCGGGATTGATGTTGGATAATTTCCCGGTTGAAGGGAGTATCAAAGAAGGCGACGTGATCATCTCTTCCGGTTTGGGAGGCGTATACCCCGGTGGACTGGTCGTAGGGGTCGTCACCGAAGCCGAGCGGCCGAATGATCGACCTTTCTACGATGTGATCATTACGCCAATGGCGAATTTCAATTCGCTTGAGGAAGTATTTCTGTTGAGGCCGGACACACGATGAGATTCATACCCTTCATCCTCTATCTCTTGCTGATCGCGTTTTACGTTACCATCTGGCGCGATCTCACGAATATCTACGGCGCCACCATGAACATTCCGGCGTTTCTGATTCTCGCCGTGGCGCTGTATAAATCCGAGATTTCCGCACTTTGGTTCGGTTTCGCGGCCGGAGCCGTGGCCTCTGCCACCCTGCCTCACCTGATGGGCTGGCACGCTCTTGCCGGCGCCGTACTCGGTTTTGTCGGCTATCACGTTCGCGAGAGGCTAAATGTGGATTCTCTGGCCGCAAAACTGCTTTTTACCTTCGTCGGGGTGTTCATCTATAACGCGGTGACCGTCGCCCTGAACCAGCCCGGTGGCTTTCTATATCTGTTGTGGTACAGCGCCCTGACGAGTGCTGCTTACACGACCGCAGTTGCCACTCTGTTTTATCTCGTACGCGGCGGGCAAGTGACGCAGGAAAACGTTCGATCCATCTTCTAGGGCCATATGAGTGATAATCGTCTGGCAACGTGGGGAAGGCAATCAGTCGCCTATGGCGCCGTGACGGTAGTGGCACTCATATTGGTAGCCGGGCTCGTCAATCTGCAGATAGTCGATCACGCGGAACTCTACGAAAAGTCAGAGATGAACCGGGTTCGTGTTGTGCCTATCGTTCCCAGACGTGGCATGATGTACGACCGTGAGGAACGCGTACTCGTTGACAACCGGCCGTCGTACACTGTCTCCGTTGTGCCCTCCGAAGAAGTGAAGGGGAAGACGCTCGCCAATCTTGCCCGAGTCATCGATATCGATACCGGACAAATCCGCAAGATCATGAAGCGAACGATGCTGACTCGTTATCTTCCCGCCTCAATCAAGCCGGATATACCGTTTGACGTCGTTGCCGTGCTCGAAGAGCGGAACAACGAGTTCCCGGGCGTTTCCTATTCCATGGAAAAAGTCCGCCAGTATCAGCATTCGGCGGGCATGGAGTCATTCACCGGGTATGTCGGTGAAGTATCCCCCCAGGACCTGGAGCGCAACCCCGACATCCAGTACCGCCTCGGCTCGCTGATTGGCAAAAAGGGGCTTGAGAAGCAGTACGATAATCGCCTGAGAGGCATCGAGGGAACCGCCTACGTCGAGGTGTACGCGTCCGGACAGGTTGTCGGACCCTACGGCGGCAAGGAAAAAGTGGAGGCCATGCCGGGCACCGATCTGCACCTGTCGATTGATCTGGACATACAGACCGTCGTTGATTCCATTTTTGACACGACTCACTGTTGTGGTGCGATAGTCGCCATCGATCCACGGACCGGCGAAGTACTCGCCATGGCCTCGCGTCCCGGCTTCGATCCCAATGTGTTTTCTGCCTTTGTACCGGAGAACTTGTGGCAATCCATTTCCCAGGATCCGACCCATCCGCTGCTCAATCGGCCACTCAACGGACTCTATCCGCCCGGTTCAACCGCCAAACTGCTTACCGTGGGCGCCGGACTCGAGGAGGGCGTGATCGACGAGAACACGACCTTTCGATCATGTATCGGCGGTTATCAGTTCGGCAATCGCTTCTTTCGCTGCTGGGAGCCTAAGGGGCACGGTGTAGTCACGGCCGTGCATGGAATCGAGGCCTCGTGCGACGTTTACATGTATCAACTCGGCTTGAAGCTCGGTGTGGAGGGACTGGCGAAGTACTATGATGCCTGTGGCTTCGGCAAACCAACCGGCGTCGACCTCCCCGGCGAATCTAAGGGACTCAATCCGACCCCCGAGTACCTCGACAAAGTCTACGGGAAGCGCGGCTGGACGAAAGCTCTCGCCTTGAATCTGGCCATCGGACAGGGTGAGATTCTGGTCACGCCGATACAATTAGCTCAATTCTATTGCGGCCTGGCCAACAACGGTGTGGTCTATCGTCCCCATCTGGTCCGAGCTTTCGTCAAGCCGGACGGGACGCGTGAGGAAGTGAAGCCGGAAGTGTCGTTCAAGTTGCCGTTCTCGCCCCACACGCTTTCTGTTCTCAAAGAAGGGCTTCGTCTCGTTGTTGAGGGAGGTCGGGGCACGGCGCGACGGCTGAAGAACAAGTACTACTCCATCGGAGGTAAGACCGGCACGGCCCAGAACCCGCATGGCGACAACCACGCCTGGTTTGTGGGCGTGGCGCCATTGGAAAATTCGGAGATTGTGGTGGCCGCCATTGTAGAAAATGCCGGTCATGGTTCTGAGGTGGCCGCGCCGGCGGTGGGCAAGATCATCAAGGCGTACATGTTCAAGAAGTTGGGTATCATTGAAGAACCGCCCAAACCGGTCGCGAAGCCGTCGGACTCAACGGCCGTCAAGAAACCGGCCAAACCGACCTCGACGGAAGCCTCGTTGCCGGTTCGACCCACGGGTGGGGGGACTGAGTAATGCTCGATTATCGTGAGTTGGATTGGAAACTGATCGGCGCGGCGCTCGCACTTACCCTCATAGGCGTGGTAGTCGTCTTCTCCGCTCAGTACTATTCTGACTCTGCTTTCGAGCGCACCTATTATCTCCGCCAGCTGACCTGGCTACTGGTAGCCTTTGGCGTTTTTGCCGTCCTTATTCACTTGCCGTTGCGAGTGTTTGACGCCGGGGCATACATCGTTTATGGTCTGAGTTTCTTTCTGTTAATCGCCGTACTATTCGGCGGATCCGTACGCATGGGGGCTTCGCGCTGGTTCGATCTTGGACCGCTGAGTTTTTCGCCCTCGGATTTGGGCAAAATCGGTGTACTGCTGGCGTTAGCTCGATTCTTCTCTTATACAAAACTCCCCGCCGAGTCGAAGCGCCGTCTGGCCTTTTCGCTGATGTTGGCCGGCATTCCCGCACTGCTCGTGCTCAAACAACCGGACCTTGGATCGTCGCTCGTATTTGGTGTGATGTTGATCGCCCTCTGGTTCTGGTCGGGGCTGTCTATCTGGTACCTGCTACTCATCCTGTCGCCGATTGCGTCGCTCATCGCCGCCTCCCATTGGCTCTCCTGGGCACTCTACTTCGTTGTGTTACTCGGCTTTCTGACGCTGCTCAAGCCCGGAGCAATGTTTTCATTTCTGGCGGTCATTGCCAACCTGGGATCGGGGATGGTCTTACCCTTTGTCTGGAATCGATTGCAGGATTACCAAAAGCTGCGCATTATTGTCTTTCTTGACCCCGGTCGCGATCCGCGCGGCGCCGGCTACCAGATCATCCAGTCAAAAATTGCCATCGGTTCCGGCGGAATCTGGGGAAAGGGCTTCCTCAATGGGTCACAATCGCGGCTCGATTTTCTGCCGGAACGACACACTGACTTCATCTTCTCCGTGCTGGGCGAAGAATTCGGCCTGTGGGGCTGCCTGATAGTCATCCTCCTCTTTACGTTCATCTTCTATCGGGCGATTCGAATCGCCATTCGTTCGCGAAGCCGCTTCGGATCATTTCTCGTGATAGGCGCCGCCTCGGTGATTTTCTTCCAATTTGTGGTCAACATCGGGATGGCGCTGGGCATCATGCCGGTCACTGGTCTGCCGTTGCCGTTTGTCTCTTATGGCGGCACGGCGCTGGTGCTGTTTTGGTCGCTGATAGCGCTGATGGTCATAGTTGATTACCGCTGGCAGGAATACTAGACCCCTATTTGACAATCCGATCCGAATTGCCTACCTTCTCGCCACCGACCCCCTGCCGGGGTCGGTAAATTTGTGACCAAAGGCTTAACTACTCGACATGTATGACATTTCGAAAATTCGCAATTTCTCGATAATTGCCCACATCGATCACGGCAAATCGACCCTCGCCGATCGCCTGCTCGAACGGACCAAGACCCTGTCCGATCGCCAGATGACCCACGGCCAGGTGCTTGATTCCATGGACCTCGAGCAGGAGCGCGGCATCACCATCAAGGCCCATTCGATACGCCTTGACTACTTCACACCGGCCGGTGAACATTACCAGCTCAATTTGATTGACACTCCCGGTCACGTCGATTTCACCTACGAGGTCAGCCGATCTCTCTCAGCCTGTGAAGGAGCTATACTTGTTGTCGATGCTGCTCAGGGGATCGAAGCTCAGACCCTATCGAATCTCTATCTGGCGATGGAGAACAACCTCGAAATTCTCCCGGTGGTGAACAAGATCGATCTTCCCAATGCCAATCCGGAACAGGTAGCTAAAGAGATTCAGGAACTGCTCGGCTGTCCCGCCGACGATATCATTCGCTGCTCGGCCAAAGAGGGGATAGGCATCGACGAGTTGCTCGAAGCGATCGTTCGCCTTATTCCGCCGCCCAAGGGTGACGCGACCGCCCCGCTTCAGGCAATGGTATTCGATTCCATTTTCAACGAGTATCGCGGCGCCATGCCGTTTGTGAAACTGGTCAACGGCACCATTCGCAAGGGTGACAAGGTCAAGTTCTTCTTCAATAACAAAATGCACGAAGTCGACGAGGTCGGATTTCTTCGTCTGGCGCAGTTCCCGCTGGAGCAATTGAAGGCCGGCGAAGTAGGATACTTCTTTGCGTCCATCAAAGAAGTAGCCGACACCCGCATCGGCGACACTGTCACGCACGTCGCCACGCCGGCTGCCGCGCCGGTACCGGGTTTTGTCAACGTGAAGCCGATGGTCTTTTCCGGCCTTTACCCGGCAGTCGCCGAGGATTTTGCCGAGTTGCGCGAATCACTGGAGAAATTGAAACTCAACGATTCCTCGCTTACTTTCACACCCGAGTCGTCCACCGCCCTCGGGTTCGGCTTCCGTGTCGGCTTTCTCGGCTTGTTGCATATGGAGATCATCACCGAGCGGCTGTCGCGGGAATACAACCAGACCATCATCAACACAGTGCCGAACGTCGAATACAAAGTGTACAAAGCGGATGGCGAGATGGCCGTCGTCGACAACCCGGCGGAAATGCCCGATGCGGGTGCGATTGAGTACGTCGAAGAACCATTTGTCGACGCCCAGATCATCGCCCCGGCTGAGTACATCGGCGCTATCATGAAACTCGGCACAGAACGTCGCGGCGAGTACAAGACCACCGAGTATCTCTCGACGACGCGGGTTTCGCTCAACTACGCGTTTCCTCTGTCGGAGATTATCTTTGATTTTTACGACAAGCTGAAGTCTTACACTCGCGGATACGCCTCGTTCGACTACGGCCTGCCGTACTATCGCCGCTCCAATTTGGTGAAGCTTGATATTCTGGTGAATGGCGACCCAGTTGACGCCCTCTCAGTCATCATCCATCGCGAGAAGGCGTATCATTGGGGCATGCAGCTTGGAGAGAAATTGCAGAAACTCATCCCTCGTCAGATGTTCGAGGTCGTCATCCAGGCTGCCATCGGCAGCAGAATTGTCAGCCGATCCACCATTCGTCCCCTGCGCAAAAACGTCACCGCCAAGTGCTACGGCGGCGACATCACGCGAAAACGCAAGCTGCTGGAGCGTCAGAAAGAGGGGAAGAAGCGCATGAAGCAGATTGGCCAGGTCGAAATTCCGCAGGAAGCATTTCTTGCCGCGCTCAAGATCGAGCGCTGATCACGTCCCGCTCCCGATTACCGATCGACATCACTGTGGCGCTAAATCGTCGGCGTAACGGATACGCTTCAATTCACCAAAGCTGATCAAACGCTCCGATTTCTCGTCCCACAGACGGAACCGGAGCGACTTGAAGCTGGCGAAGAAGCCAATCGTCGGCGATTTGGCCAGTATCGGAACTTCCTCGTGGCACTTCGACAAATTGTAATTGGGAATGCGCGAATTCAGGTGATGGACGTGATGGTAGCCGATGCTGCCGGTGAACCAATGCAGAATCCTGGGCAGCTTGTAGAACGATCCACCTTCCAGCGAAGCGGCCGTAAAATCCCAGTGCGGCTGGCGAGCCCAGTATACGCCCTCAAATTGGTGCTGAACGTAGAACAGCCAGATGCCGCTCATAATGCCGATATACAAGATCGAAAATTGTATGATCACGTAGGCTTTCCAACCGATTGCCAGGCTCATCAATACGGCAATAACCGCAATCCCGGCGTTTGTGCCGTGGACACTCCAGCGTTCGGCCTTGCTGGAGTCGCGGCGGACCATCCGGTGCGTCACGAGAATCAGGAAGAGCGGGCCGAGCAGAAACATCACCACCGGATTGCGATAAAGTCGATACTTGATGCGCTCGAATCTGGGGGAATTGCGATACTCTTCCACCGTCATCATCCAGACATCACCATACCCGCGCTTGTCCAGGTTGGCCGAGGTAGCGTGATGCTTGGCGTGACTGTTGCGCCAGTAATGATACGGTGTGAACGTAATGATACCGGTGATGTACCCCACAACATCATTGGCTCGATTGGAACGAAAGAACGATCCATGGCCGCAGTCGTGGAAAATGATGAACGTCCGGATGAGAAAACCGGCACTCAGCATCATAAGCGGGAGTGTCAGCCAGAACGAGATGGTCAGCGTCCAGGCCATGATCGCCCACAGCGCGGCAAACGGAATCAGTGTATTGGCCAGTTGCCAGTAGCTGCGTAATTCACTGGGCCGCTGATATCGGGATATAACCTTGTTCACTTCGTTGATATGTTTCCGGTCTATGCTGGTCGGTCGTGCGGATTGCGCCATGGGTACTTCCACTCACCAAATAGTTCTCGTTTTTGTCCCCGATTTCGGTGGCGGCCGAAACCGTTGACCGTTGTACTCACATATCCCGCCCGGGGTCAACCGATCGGGCCTCTGCTGTTCGCTAACTTACGGCATTCCGAGCGGCCGGGCCAGTTAAAAACAATTATTGTAGGCATTGAAGATAAACAAAATCCATGCTACAATCCCGTATCGGCCCCGGTGCTGAAGTCTATTCGCGGCGACGGGCCTGATTGACGACCAGCACTTCACCGTGCATTTTGATCCCGTGCAGGGCGTCAATGGCCGTCTGTCCGTCTTCCTCGTTCTCCATGTCCACATAACCGAAACCGCGAGGTCTGCGGTCCTTCGACGTGCGGGCTATATTGACCTTGGCCACTTCACCGAAAGACTTGAATCGATCGTGCAGGTCCTGTTCGACTGTCTTGTTGCTGAGGTTGCCGACAAAAATCTTCATTTGATCCTCATTTATGTTGCCGTTTCCGAATGACGACGGGCACTTACAATCCCCGGAAGATCAGCGTGAATCGCGTCGATGCCCACGGGATGACCCGGAGCGACTGCCGCTGGTCGAACTATCGCGCTGTCGCGCTTCGTTGACTGTGAGATTCTGGCCGTGGACCGATCGACCGTGAAGGCCCATGATCGCCGCCTGACCCTCACTTCGATTGGGCATCTCGACTATGCCAATCCCCGATGACCGGCCGCTGAAGGCGCCGCTCAATATGGCCATCTGCGACACTTCACCGTACTCTTCAAACAGACTGCGCAAATCGTCTTCCGCGGTCTCGCTGGAGAGATTGCCGACATGAATATTAATGGTCAAATTCCTTTCTTGGCGCAGAATCCGGATCGTTGACAGAATATATCGCAATGCGAGATTGCCGCGCACAGTTGCGCCATCGCCTCCAGAAAACGATTTGCCAAGGGATGAACTCGAGAAACAATTACCAGAGGGAAGAGCTGTTACCCACTCAGTATACGCATAAATGGAACAAAAGGCCAACTAATCTTCTCAGGATCTTATCATCGCCGGCATCTTGATTCACGACGGAGCGTTGTCATCGCTGAATAGCACAGAGCGACATCGGCGGAGAATCACAATCTCTCGCGGCGAGTGCGTCATGATAAATCGAAAAAAAAGCAGGACCCCCATGAGTCCTGCTGTGATACTTGCGTCACTGCGAAGTGCTGATTCTTACCATCCGCCGCGACGGCCACCACCGCCGCCACCACCGCGGTTGTCGCGGCCACCACCGCCGCCGCCACCACGATTAAATCCACCACGGCCGCCGCCGCCACCGCCGCCGCCCGGGCGACTCTCGCGCGGCTTGGCCTCATTGACAACCAGCGCCCGACCATTAATTTCCTGGCCGTTTAACGCCTCGATCGCGGCCTGGGCTTGCTCGTCAGTGGCCATCTGGACGAAACCGAATCCCCTGGACTCGCCGGTGAACTTGTCGGCCACGATGTTGGCCCGAGTGACTTCGCCGTACTGCTCAAACATCTGGCGAAGCTCAGCTTCGGCCGTCTTGTACGACAGGTTGCCTACGTAGATATCCACTACATCTCCTTTGTGCCGCGCCGTGCGAACGCTTTCGCACAGGGGCGCGCACTACCTTCAAGTTACTGCGCACCATTGCGCCTGTCAGTCACCATCATTCACCAGCTGGCCAGGAATCATCGTATGAGAAGAGTCTCGTCAAACTAGAATGGGGACTTGTTATCGACAACAAATATAACTTCGCTCCGCACCGGGCGCAACGAGGAATTGAACACGACGGGGGCGGCCCACCTCTGATTTCCCCGCTCTCCCTGCAAAACTCATGGGAACCGAGTGGCCAAATCGACTGTAGTACATGAGTCGCGTCCTTTGCCGATCCAAATTGTCGTGATATGTCCAGTCCCCCCATTGGACAAGAGAGGAGATGAGTGTGAGTTACCGGGCCGTAGCACTTAATCTTTCGTTACTCATTGTGGCATTGCTGGTTATGGTTGGTTCTGCAGCCTCGAGGAGCATTCCGGCATCGCTGGACAGTCTTGCCTCAATTATTCCTGACTCGCTCCAGGTTGCAGGGAAGGTCGTCTATGTCGACTTTTGGGCCTCCTGGTGCCAGCCGTGTCGGAAATCATTTCCGTTTATGGAACGGCTTTATGCGGTTCACAAGAGTGATGGTCTTGAGATCATAGCCGTGAATCTCGACAAGGACTCGACCGCCGCCGCCGCGTTTCTCGCCACGAATCGGTCCACGGTCAACATTGCATACGACACCAAGGGCCGCGTTGCCAAGCGGTTTAATCTCAAAGCCATCCCGACGTCGTTTATTTACGGGCGCGACGGCACGCTTCGCGACACCCACCAGGGCTTCGAAACGGCCGACACTACCGACCTCATCTCATTGGTTGGAAACCTGCTGAACGAAAAGGCAAAGAAATGAACCACCCACGTCGTCAATCACGAGTTGTCGTAGCCCTGGTAATCCTTGCACTCGTTCTGCTTTCGGGGTGCGCACCCATGGGAGTCAAAGTCTGGGAGCGTGACGTTCTCGCCAAACCGTCGATGCAACTTGACGCCGACGGCGTCGACCACGCTCTTGACGATCACATCTATTTCAGCAAAGAAGGATCTTCCGGCGGCCGTGGTTTCGGCGGGGGAGGATGCGGATGCAACTGACCCGACCCAAATCGATCGCCACTGCTCTGGCCACCGTGTCGGCTGCCCTGCTCGGTCAGAGTGCGACTGCCGCCGACAAAGGAAAAGTTGAATCCTCCCTGCTGTTCTATTCTGAAAGCAATCGAGTGACTGCGGCCGAGGCCGTTGCCAATGTCACTCGTTATCTCGAAGGCGAGCGCACTTTTACGCTCAGGTTGACCTATGACGGGCTAACCGGCGCATCGCCCAGCGGCGCCACCCCCTCCCGAAAAGTCCAGACCTTCACCCGTCCCTCCGGCAACGCCGGATACCTTGTCCGACCCGGCGAGATTCCTCTCGATGATACATTCAAAGACACTCGCTTCGCGGGCGACGGAAGTCTTTCTTTCCCGCTGGGGCGATTGAGCACGGGTATAATCGGGGCCCATTTCTCCGGCGAACACGACTACACTTCCTTTGGCCTGAACGGAAGTCTGACTCGCGATTTCAATGATCGGAATACCACGCTCGGACTCTCGGTAGCGCTCTCCCATGATTTGGTATCGCCTGTCGGCGGTGCGCCCGTGGCGTTCACTTCGATGCCAGTCGCTCAATCGGAGCCGAACGGCGAAGGAGACGAGGGAGGAGAAGGAGAAGGGGGAAACGGCGGACCGAGTGAATCCAAGAACGGGTTCGACGCTATCGTCAGCCTTACGCAGGTCTTCTCGCGCACAACCATTGGTCGATTCAACTATTCCTACGGGAAATCCTCCGGCTATCTGAACGACCCCTACAAGATTCTTAGTGTGGTCGGCGGTCCTCAGGGGACCGACCCTGGCGAACCGGTCGATTATCTGTACGAGAAACGCCCGTCTTCGCGCAGCAGAAACTCCGCTTATGGTGAACTCCGCCAGTATCTCTTCGGCCACGTAGTTGACCTTTCGTATCGTTACTACTGGGACGATTGGCAGGTCAAGTCCCACACGGTCGATTTCTCTTATCGATTCCGCATCAAGGGGGAGCACGCCCTCCAGCCGCATGTTCGATGGTACCGGCAGACGGCTGCCGATTTCCACCGCTACTTCCTCGTGCAGGGTGACCCACTACCCGACTATGCGTCGGCCGATTACCGGCTTGCAAAGTTTGATGCATACACGCTGGGATTGCAGTATTTTATTCCGATACAGGAAGGATGGAAGCTGAGTCTCGGCGCCGAGTATTATCTTCAGCACGGAGACAAGAGCCCACCGGAAGCGATCGGGTCATTACGCAACTATGACCTGTTTCCCGACATGAAATCGATCATGCTGAGGTTTGGCATTGGACATGACTTCTGAGCATCCCGCCTACTCACTGAAAAGTAGCGACGGTCATTGGACCATCGGCTTCTCAGCAATGGCCAGCCCCTGCGAAATACTGATACCCGATCTGAGAGAGAGCGAAGTCAAGCAATTGGCTTCGCTCGCTTTTTCTGAAACCCAGCGCATCGAGCAGAAATTCAGCCGCTATCGCGACGACAGCATCGTCCACGCCATCAATACCGCCCGAGGTCGACCCGTCCTCCTGGATGAAGAGACGGCGCGCATGATCACGTATGCCGGCCATTGCCATACGCTGAGCGACGGCCTGTTTGACATAACCTCGGGTGTGCTTCGTCGCGCCTGGTCGTTCAAGGGGGAGGAAGCGCACCCTGATGACGAACTCATCGCCTCACTCCTAAAATTGGTCGGTTGGGAAAAGATCGAATATCACCATTCCATGATCACGCTGCTGCCCGGCATGGAAATCGATCTTGGTGGAGTTGGCAAGGAGTACGCGGTTGATCGGGTGGCACAAATGGTCTTCGAAAAATGCAGTCGGCGAGTGATGGTAAATTTCGGGGGCGACATTCGGGCGATCGCCCCCGATGATCAGGCCGAGCCGTGGATCATCGGCATCGAAGATCCCAGGAAAGCCGACTCGGTGCTCGGGACCATTGAATTGAACTCCGGTGGCGTCGCCACCAGCGGCGAGTCGCGAAGGTTCTGCACCTATCAAGGCAGGCGACTGGGACACGTCCTCGACCCCCGCACCGGCTGGCCGGTCGCCGATGCCCCGATGAGCGTGACGGTGATTGCCGGGAGTTGCACCGAAGCCGGGTTTCTTTCCACGCTGGCCATGCTCCACGGTTTGCACGCCGAAACTTTCCTTGAAGCTCAGGGCGTCGGTTGGGAATGCGTGCGATAGCGTTCACTACCGACCTAAGCACTACGAGTCTAGAATCCGCACGGCGGCAGGGCCGAAAAGCTCACGAACAGATTGTCTATGAGGGTCGTGAGGTCTCCGATATCCACACTGCCGTCACCGTTCAGATCAGCTTCACCCACACAACACAGCAATTCGAAAGAAACAAAGAGATTATTGATAAATGCGGTCAAATCGCTGATGTCAACGTTTCCCGTCGAGTCGCAGTCTATGTTGCCCCGGAGTCCGTCGCAACACGATACCACGATCGGAGTACAACAGGCGAAACCCGGAGCCGGCGGCTCTGGACATTGACCATGGGAAATGCAGTCGAGCAACGATAAGTCGACCGTATCCACGACACAGTCGTAATTAATGTCCGCCTGCCACGGTTCCGCGATCGCGACCGGCAGGCCGCTCAGCACTGCTGCCAGGCGTACGTAATCAGTTGTCTCGTACCCCGTGCCGTTCCCGTCGATGTCTCCCCGAACTTCACAACCATTTCCTACCAGCCCCGGAATGAGTATGGCGTCGGACACAGTGACGGAACTACCGTCAGGACGAGAGAATGATAAATAGGGCTGCATGGTGTTCCAGTACAACAGCGCTACACGATCCGATGATGTGTCGGGCAAAGGTAGCGCGACCAGGGCCAGGCGTATCAACGGTCGCGGCAGGGAGGAGGGGCCGATGTCGTGATGGTTCGGATTTCCATACTGGTTGGCTACGGCCAGCACGCGTACATCGAAGTCGGTCCCGCTGAAGGACTTAAGCGAGATTTCAAACCAGCCTCCTACCAGCGTTCCCGCGGAGTCGTAGCCGACTCCCGGCGCGTTGACCGGAACGAATCTGGCGATATCGGGCCGATTGAGCTGAATCCAAAGTGAAAAGGCGGTGATGGAATCGGCAGGGTTGGTCAGGTACACGGTGATATAGGCGGTGTCAGGGTGGACAACGCTGATCGAATCCATCACGAGGGTGATTGCCGGCTCTTGAGCGTTGACACACGGAACCAGCAGGCAAGCGATTACAAGGGCAAGGCCGAGCTTGCGCAGAGCGGTTGACCAGAGGAAACACATGAGATGCCTCCAGATTAGCGATTTTGAATGTTGGCTAGTTGCCGTGACCTGTAGATCGATTCAATCACCCGAGTAACCGGTGTAGTGAAGTAGACACTAACCTAAGAAAGATACGGAGAGGCGACTTGATTGTCAACTCTTATCATCAGCACGGGTTGTCCGCTGCTGTATGAAAGAGCGATCAGCACTACTCACTTCCCCAGCTTGCTGAGTACGAACGCCGCGAGAAACCCCGCCACCGTTATCAATCCGGCCATGTTATGCGTTTCGGCAAACGCCTCCGGAATCATCGTGTCGACCAACATGGCCAGTATCGCGCCTGCCGCGACAGCTGTGGTCGCCGCCACCAGGTCCGGCGGGGCGCCGTGAAACAGCGTATACCCGGCCACGGAAGCCAGCCCGGAGACGACCATGATGCTCAACCATACGCCGAAGATGTAGAGCTTTGTCCGCCCTGCCTTCTTCATCCCGGCCGAACTGGACAGGCCTTCGGGTAGGTTGGACATGAAGATGGCAATTACCGCTACCGTGCTGACTCCTGCTCCTTCGATCAAACTCAATCCGATAACAATTGATTCCGGAATGCCATCGATGAGTGCCCCGAGCGCGATCGCCGCGCCCGTGCCGCCGTCCTCTTCGCGTTTGGGCTGAAGATGACCTGACCGCTTGCGGTGTTTGGCGCCGTGCCGCGAAAGCACCGCATTGGCCGCCGTGTAGACGGCCGCGCCGGCGAGAAAGCCGATGGCTGTCGAATCGAATCCGCCGCGCTGGAAGGCTTCATCCATCAGGTCGAACGCGAGCGCAGAGATGAGGACACCGCTGCCGAACGCCATGATCCCGGCGATGAGTCTCTGCGGCAGGTGGAGGTAGTACCCCATCGCCGCGCCGATCAAAAGTGCCGATCCGGCGACGAGGCCCCAGAAACCGGCGAGAAGCCAAAGAGGGAGTTGCATACGGTAAGCTTAGCAGATGGATAGTAAATGAGTCAAGGTTGTTGCACCACCCTGTCGCAGAGTTTTCAGTTGGTTCTTTCGAGTTGATTGTCTATGTTGTCGCTACTACTCATGGTTAAGCCAAAGCGCTCGAGTAAGCCAAAGTCTGATGATCCGACGAAGTATATGGCCGGGCTGACGGCCATTCTTTTCCTATTGATACTTGCTGCATCACAATCTCCTCACGCACGCAATTGGGGACTTAATTGGTTTGCCTATCTGCCCGCTTGGCAATCGGCGATAATATTCTTCGCAACGACTGTCTCAGGCTTCTTCATTTACCGACTGACAGCCACAGATAATTCTCCACTGATGACCAGACCGGCCATGAGTGAATTGTCGATTTCGACGATTCTCACTCTGATTATGATTCTGGTGCCGGTGCAGTACTACTATCTCGGTGATGGTTACGCCCTCTTGGCGAAGATGGTCAATAACGGTTATCGCGTGTACACCCACAATTGGCTGGGCATGGAGCTTCCGTACCGTACTTTCCGCCTTCTCGACGGCGGCAATGAAGCTACGGCTGTACTGGCCTATCGTCTCGTGGCGTGGGGGAGTGGCCTGTTGTTCATATTGGTCGCCATCGCCGGGGCGCGTAGGCTGTTTTCATCAGCCGCCGAGCGAATCCTCTTTGTGCTCATGCTTCTTTCGGGCGGGTATACATTGCAGTTCTTTGGCTACGTCGAAAATTACGCTTTCCTTCTCGTGGCCGTGCTCTGCTTTACGTTAATCGGCCTGCTGGTGGTGCGGAAGCAGCTTAACGTGTGGTGGCTTCTTCCGTCCTTCGGCTTGGCGGCGATCACACACATCTTCGGTTTGCTGCTTCTCCCGGGTGCGGTAGCCGCCGTCGTGCTGAGTTCTGAGGTAAATCCGCTTTGGCAGCGACTCAGCAAGAGTGTCCGATGGGTTCTGGTTCTGATTCCTCTTTTCGCTGGGCTTGCAGCCCTTGGCTGGCTTTACGCTACAAGCCTTCGCTTCCAACTTTCTCTCATGCCCTTCATGGCCGATTACCTGACGGTTGAGGGGTATACACTGCTTTCCCCAAAGCACCTGCTTGACTTGATGAACCTGATCTTCCTGCTCATTCCGGGAGTTCTCATTCTTGCTCTGGGTGCGGGAAAGGGATTCATCACGTCGCCGCGGGTGCCTGAAAATATCTACCTTCTCGTCCTGGCGGCTTGTGCCTGGTTGGGGCTTTCGCTCATCAATCCGAAACTCGGTATGCCTCGCGATTGGGACCTGTTTGCCTTTGCCGGAATTCCGCTGGCAATAGCACTCTTTGTGGGTGCGAAGGAAACACTTCCGCGCGTCCCGTTCACGCTTTGTATCGTCCTCGCGATTTGTGCCGGATTTGGTCAATTGACGGCGCGTGTCGTGGCAGTATCAAATCGACCGGTGATGCTGGCTCATCTGGATGATTACTGCCGGCTCGACGTCAAGAAGAACAGCCCCATACGCTATCTCTTAATCGAGCAGTTTTACGCGCGCGGCGATACGACGGCCGCGCTCCGGCAACGACGGTCGTTCCACGCAGATTTCCCGGAGTTTGACAGCCTATTGTCGGCGCAGAAGATGGCGAGTTCGGGGCAATTTCAAGGAGCAGCCAGGACTCTGAAGAAATGCGCGGTATTGAATCCGATGAGTGCTTCCATCTGGACCAGTCTCGGGGCTGTGTACGTATCACTTGACCAGTATGACAGCGCTCTGGCGGTTTTGGATATTGCCAACGCGATGGATCCTGGCGATGCCAAAACTCTGAACAACTTGGGAATCTGCTGGTTCTTCAAGGAAAATATGCGTAAAGCTGCCGATTTTTGGCTGCAATCGTATGAGCGTAACCCCGGTAACCACTGGCCGCTGGTGGGAATGTACAGAATCGCAGCGAAGCGCGAAGATTCCCTCGAAGAGTACAAGTGGCTAGCCAGACTCGCCGCGCATCCGAAGGTCCCGCCAGAGTATTTGGCGCTCTATGCCACCTATCTAAAGGAGCATAGCTTGGCCGACAGTGCTGCGGTAGTCCTACGGAGGCTGGACAGCGCCACGGTCCGTTGAAGCCTACCTTCAATGGGAAACTGATCCACCCGGTCCTGTATTATATCTCCCACCCCTAAAGTCCTTCAGGTCTCATCCGATACCTCTATTACGTATGGACCAGGATTTTCTCATTCAGGAACATAAGCAAATCGAGACCCAGCGGCGGACTCGTGAGTTCCTTAAGCGTAAGGAACGCAAGCCGTTATGGCGTGAATACCTAGAGACCGGCCTGGTCGCCCTGGCCGCTGCCATCCTTCTGCGCATCTTCGTCGTCTCGGCCTACCGCGTAAACTCCGGGTCGATGGAAGATACTCTTTTGACCGGCGACTATATTTTTGTCAATAAACTCGCCTACGATTACGGCACCAACCCGACGCCGGGTGACATCATCGTCTTCAAATATCCCAACAACCCCGAGAAGGACTTCATCAAACGAATCATCGCCGGCCCGGGGCAGACTGTTGAAGTTTCAGACAAGATTGTGTATGTCGACGGCAAGGTGTCGCCGATCGCTCCGACGATGAAGAACGTCGATCAGCGCATTCTTCCGGGCGATCTGTCGTTTCGCGATAACTTCGCGCCCTACAAAGTACCCGACGGATATTTCTTCGTGCTTGGCGACAACCGCGACGACAGCCAGGACAGTCGTTTCTGGGGTGCGGTGCCGGTCGAGAATATCCGCGGCAAAGCCCTCTTCGTCTACTGGTCCTGGGAACCTGACCCCGACCCGCCAGGGTGGGGATTTCCGTACGTTATCAATGCGATCCAATGGGTCGGCCATGCGCTGTACAATTTCCCGACGCATATTCGCTGGGACCGCATTGGCAGCTCGATCTAATCTCGCTATATTCCCACATGGCTTTTGGTCTCTATCTGCATTTTCCGTTCTGCCGGAATAAGTGCTCGTATTGCGATTTCTACAAAGAGCTGTACGATGCCGGTCTGGAATCCAGGTTTTACGAGGCCCTCACAATCGAAACCGAACTAACCGCCGGGCAGCCCAGTCACGTCGATCGCGAAATTGCGACTATCTTCATCGGCGGCGGTACGCCGTCGCTTATGAATCTGGATCGTCTCGCTGCCTGGTTTGAACAGCTGCGGAAATACTACCATATCCCCCCGGGTATCGAGATCTCGCTCGAAAACAACCCCGACTCAATCACGCGAGAAAAACTGGACGCATTCAAGGCGCTGGGTATCACCCGCCCGACGTTTGGTGTCCAGTCATTCAATCCTGATCTCCTCCAACTCTTGAACCGCAAGCACAAACCGGTCGATAGTCACCGCTCAGTATACCTGGCCAACGCCCTCGGCTTCCCGACCTTTGGCTGTGACCTGATTTTCGGCCTCCCTGAGCAGACGAGCAAACTGCTCGCCGCCGATCTCGACGAGATGATCGATCTCGATCCGCCCCACATTTCATTTTATCAACTCACCGTCGAGCCGGGCACCAAACTGGCCGAACGGGTTGCGAGTGGCACTCTGAAAATGCCCGATCAGGAATTGTCTCTGGCCATGTATCGAGGCGGCTGCCAGCGGATGGAAGAGGCCGGCTACGTCCGCTACGAAGTATCCTCGTTCGCCAAGCCGGGCCACGAGTGTCGCCACAACCTGAGTTACTGGGACGGCAGCGACTATCTCGGCCTGGGCCCCTCGGCCCATTCCTTTATGCTCGGGCAGCGCTATGCCAACACCTCCAGCGTCTTCGAGTACATTCAGTCACTCAATAGGGGAGAGCTGCCGGTTGTTCATGATGAATCCGGCCGTGAAGAGAGGATGGTGGAGGCGATTATGCTCGGTCTTCGGACCGCCCGCGGGATCGACCGGCAATTGTTTGCCTCGCGCTACGGTCAGTCGGTTGAATCGACTGTTAACCGACAACAATTCGATCTGATGGTGGAATCGGGGTATATTATTCCGGACGACGGCACGATTCGTCTTTCTGACGAGGGAGTCTACATTGCCGATGACATCATCCGGCGACTCGTAACCTAACCGTTGTAGTCCAATCCGACGAAAAATCAGAGCGGAGTCCCTGTGTGCAGCGGGACTCCGCTTCTGTTGTATCACGCAGTGAGCCACGCCGTTAAGCGTGGCTCAGCAATGAAGGATGCAGAGAGAGGATGTATCCTTTAGACGCTTGGCGATTGGATTTGTTCAGGGGAATTCGAGGTTTATCACCGTTCCATGGAGCGGAGGGCGCGAATTACTTCACCAGGGGACTGGAGTCCCATCAATTCTTCGCGAAATGAATCATGTTGTAGCATCTCGGCCAGCGCCTTAAACGCTTTCAGATAGAGTGAATCGTCGTACGGTGGCGCCGCCATGACAAAAAACATGTGAACCGGCTGATGGTCCATCGACTCGAATTCGTACCCCTCAGCGGACCGGGCGAAAGCGAGCATAAAGTCCTTGGCCTGCATCGAACGGATGTGGGGTATTGCTACCCCGAGGCCAATCGCCGTACTCGCCTTGCGCTCGCGATTCAGGAAATCAATCAGCAGCTTGCTCGGGTTCCCGACACGCGCGCCGGTGTCAAGTAGTGTCACGAGTTCCTGCAGGACGATCTCTTTCGATCGGTCGAGCCACTTCTCGCGCGAGGTGCCGTCTTCGTACGACGGCTGGATGCTGGTCATCTCCAGCTTGACCAGATCTTCTGAAATGTACCGCGACAGAATCATAGGGCTCAGTATCGACGAATTTCCGAAAAATTTCAAGGCCTTGCACGAAAATACCAAGCGGCGCGTCCATTCGTTGCAGCCGGTCAAACGGCACTTGCGTCTTTGTTCTGGTAATGTAGATTATGATATCAGCATTAAGAAAACCGGGAGCGATTTATGCGGCATGCCCTGTTTGCTATGGCTATAATCGTTGCGGCCCTCTTCGCCGGATGTGATGACGAGTCCACTCCGGTCAGCGTTGAAAAGATCGATACGCTTGTGTCGGTGAATTCACCGTGTGAAGATCGAGAGGCAGAGGAGATCGCTCTGGCGCTCGCCCGCACAGATCTCGCGCCGCAATGGCTGTACGACCGGATTCATAACGACCTCGCCAATATTCGCGCTAAGTTCGCCGATTCGGTGCCGGGAGTTCAGGTCATCTATGATGCGTACCGGACCTTCAACGGCTTCGACCTTTGGTTTGATACATCAGTCAATCTCAACGATTCCGTTTGGCGCCATACCGTTGACAGTACGCTTGCGTATCACGGGGCAAGAGTCACTGGTGACTTCGCGCCCATAGTCCCCGAGCTTTTCTTCTGCTATTCCGATAAGCGCCACTACCCATGGCCGTACCTCAATGCGTTCGTTAGTCTTCCGGGACTCAAGTATCTGGAAAATTGGATTGCACATTTTGACGGTTCAGATATGTTCGTCTGGCGCGATCACTCGACATTCAAATATTTCTTTATAGAAGGTTTCGGCGACTGCCCGTCGGGTTGCTTCTCGTACCGTTACTCCTATTTCCTTGCCCACGACGGGCAGTACAACCACGTTGAAACAGTGCCAGAAGACTCGATTTCTGGCGGGGAAACAGTGGACCGGCCCTGGTTTGACACCTTAAGAATCGCTCAATGCCAAAAACGGAGCATTGCCTATTGGAACGCGGACTCCGGATGGGTCCAATTGCCGGACGAGGTCATTTCCAGTTGCATTGACCCAATTGTCTCCCCATAAGGCAGAGATCCAATTAGGCATTTCAGCTTTGCTGTTGATTCGACCGCAACAAGTTGGCCTTAGCTGGGGCCGCCCTCGCGTTCTTGACTTACAGACCAATCTACTGTACTTTCCCCCTACATGACCATCACGTCGAGGCTCAATATTCGCTCGGGCTTACCGATAATTTACTATACGCCAGTAACTTAAAAGGGATTTCTGTGCCGCATTTTTCACAACTTAAACGCACTCACACCTGTGGGCAGTTACGCTCTTCGGATATAGGCACGCCCGTTCGTTTAAACGGATGGATTAACTCCCATCGCAATCTGGGCGGACTCCTCTTTTTGGACCTTCGCGACCGATACGGTATCACTCAGGTTGTTATCAATCCGGAGACCATCGACAAAGCGATGCTCGCTGATGCGGAGCGCGCGCGATCGGAGTTTGTCGTCGCCGCTGCCGGCACCGTGCGTAAGCGACCCGATGGCACGATCAATACACGAATGGTGACCGGTGAAATCGAAGTGGTGGCGAGTGAATTTCACATTCTGGCCGAATCGAAAACCCCACCGTTTGAAATCACCGACAAAACCTCGGCCAACGAGACCCTGCGACTCGAATACCGGTATCTGGACCTTCGCCGCAAGCCGCTTCAGGAAAATCTGCGGCTCCGCCACGAAGTGGCTCTTTCCGTGCGAAACCACCTGAGCGACGCCGGTTTCTATGAAATCGAAACTCCCCTGCTCATCCGCTCCACTCCGGAAGGGGCCCGCGATTACGTCGTCCCCAGCCGGGTGCACAAGGGTAAGTTCTACGCCTTGCCGCAATCGCCGCAGTTGCTCAAACAAATTCTGCAGGTGGCCGGGTATGATAGGTACTTTCAGTTGGCTCGCTGCCTGCGTGACGAGGACCTACGCGCTGACCGCCAGCCGGAACATACGCAGATCGACATCGAAATGTCGTTTGTTACGCCCGAAGACGTCTGGACAGTCGTCGAAGGGATGCTGGCGCACGTATTCAAGGGTGTACTTGGCTATAGCGTGCAGACGCCGTTCCCTCGTTTGACCTATGCTGAGGTGATGAACCGCTGGGGTATCGACAAACCCGATCTCCGCTTCGGAATGGAAATTGTCGATCTCACCGAACTGGTGCGCGGCTGTGGCTTCAAGGTTTTTGCCGATACGGTCGGCAACGGTGGCGTCGTCAAGGGGATTGTCCTCAAGGGTGGTGGCACCTATTCGCGCAAGCAACTGGATGACCTTACGGCCAAGGCGAAAGAGCTTGGCGCGGGGGGATTGGCCTATGTGGTCCGTTCCGAGACCGAAGACAAGTCGACCATTACCAAGTTCATCGGCGAGGAACTGAAGAACAAGCTCTGCGAGACATCAGGCGCCGCAAAGGGTGATGCCCTGTTTATCATCTCCGGCATGTCGTACAAAGCCGAGTCAATTCTCGGGCAGCTTCGCTTGCAGCTCGGACGTGAGCACAATTTGGTCAATCGTGACGAATACCGGATGCTCTGGGTGACCCAGTTCCCGTTGTTTGAATTCAACGAAGAGGCTGGTCGTTTCGACGCCATGCACAACATCGTGTCGCATCCGGTCGAGGAAGATCTGCACTATATCGATGAGGGTCTTGACTCCCGACTGCCCGGCACCGATCTCAATCACCCCTGGCGCAAGGCGCGCGCCATGCAGTATGATATTGTGATCAACGGTTGGGAAATAGGTTCTGGCGGCCAACGCATCAACCGTCGCGATCTGCAGGAGAAAATCCTCGCGATTCTGGGCATCGACAACCAGCGCGCGGACCGAATGTTCGGCTTCTTATTGCGGGCGCTTGAGTACGGCGCCCCGCCCCACGCCGGCGTCGCTCTCGGATTGGATCGGCTGGTCACTCTTATGACCGGCTCGGAATCGATACGCGACGTGATCGCATTCCCCAAGACGGCCCAGGCTATCGGCCTGATGGACAGCGCGCCGTCGTTTATCGAACAGGATCAGCTCGACGAACTGGGATTGGACATACGCGAAGGTAAGGAATAGGCAGGCACGAGGTATGAACGGAAGCTCCGAAGTACGCCAGCAGATTATCCCGGTCGAGGGAATTGATCTTAGATTGCTGTACGGCGCCAACGATAGTTTCCTGCGGACGATCGAAGTGCAGTTTGACGCCCGCATTATCGCCCGGGGCGACAAGCTTATTATCGAAGGGGAACAGCTTCGTGTCAGTCAGGTAGTGAAGCTGTTTGCCGACCTGATGACCCGCATACGGCAGGGCGACTTCATTACCGATCAGTATCTCAATTACGCCATCGCCATGGTCAAGGAGAACGGACTCGGTCCGGCGGAGAGCATTTCCACCGAAGCCCTGCTCACCAGCGCTCTGAAAAAGACGATCAAGCCGAAGACCGTCGGGCAGACAAGGTACATCGAGCTCATTGACACCCACGACATTGTGTTTTCAATCGGCCCGGCCGGCACGGGGAAGACGTATCTTGCTGTGGCCGCCGCCGTCGCGGCGCTCAAAACGAAACGCGTCAATCGAATCGTCTTCACCCG
Organism: uncultured candidate division Zixibacteria bacterium; assembly: GCA_963806185.1. Lineage (GTDB taxonomy): Bacteria > Zixibacteria > MSB-5A5 > GN15 > FEB-12 > CAWDXE01. The sequence goes on along the minus strand of CAWDXE010000003.1, from coordinate 238,971 downwards.
CCCCGTAGTCGAGGCGGGGGAGAATCTCGGTTATCTGCCCGGCGATATTCGCGCCAAGGTCGATCCCTATCTGCGGCCGGTATACGACGCGCTGTATGACATGCTGCAACCGGACAAGATTCGCAGCCTGATGGAAATGGGCACGATCGAGATCGCCCCTCTGGCCTTCATGCGCGGTCGAACACTCAATGAAGCTTTTGTTGTACTCGATGAGGCCCAGAATACGTCGCATGCGCAGATGAAAATGTTCCTCACCCGCATTGGCGAGAAGTCAAAGGCAGTCATCACCGGCGACGTCACGCAGATCGACCTGGACGATCGACGCAGCTCGGGGCTCTTGCGAGTCGAGAAAATCCTGCGCGGCATCGACGGCATAGCCTTCATGTATCTTACGGAAAAGGACGTTATCCGGCATCACCTGGTCCAGGACATCATCAAGGCGTACGAGAAGTACGAAGCCCCGCGCCATAACGAGTAGGTAGAATGCGCCACGGAAGGGCGCCATATGTATTCGTTACTACTACAACTCAAACGGCAGATCAAGCGGCTCTTCAAGGTCCGCTCGGAGAGTCGCCAACCCGACGAATCGACTCGCCGCCATCGTATTATACGCACCCTCATGCTGGTGATCTTCTCGCTGGCGGTCGGCATCATTTACCCCGGCGACACTCTGTACGATCCGCTCGATATGCCGCGCAAAGGCGCCATTGCCCCGAATGATATCATCGCTCCGTTCTCGATAACCGTTCTGAAAACCGAGCATGAATTGCGCGACGAGGTTGATGAGACGCGGATCATCGTGCCGTTTGTGCTGGACGACGACACGGTTATCACGCAGAGCGTGTACACGTCGCTCAAAACGTATTTCACGCTGGTCGACTCGCTGCGGGTAGTTCGGTCAAAGGCGAAATCCGATCGCATGGACGACTATCCGGCCCTCGTCTCGGCTCGCTATCCGTATCTGAGCCAGGCGGCCATTTCACGATCTCTCAATTATCCGGGCGATATCCGGGAAGTGCACGATCGTCTCGCTGAATTGTACCGTACCGAAATCTACAATCTGGGTGTAATCAAAGCGGTGGCGGACATCCCCGAGTCACGCAACAAAATGGTGGTGATTCGTCGCGGCGAACGCGAGACTCTGCACCAGCGATCCAAGTTGCAGGATATCCCTCTGGCCAATGCCCGGTTGCTGACGGTGCTCAATCGAATGGCGGCGGTCAATCCGCTCGACGTTGAGTATTATTACCTGCTGGGGCGTAGCTTCATTCAGCCGAATCTCTGGCTCAACATGCCGGAGTACAATCGGCGGATTGCGACCGAAACGTCTGACATTTCCAATGTCCAGGAGGTGGTAAACAAGGGCGACCTGATTGTCTCGGCGCGTCAACGCGTTGACGAACGAGAAGATCGCGTATTGCAGGAGCTGTCGCGTATTCTCCGTTCCGACGCCGCCGAACGGGGGTGGCTGGTGGCCAGCCTTCCGGCGGTAGCGCGGGTATTCCTCGTCCTGGCGCTATTCATCACGCTGTACCTCTTTCTCTTCTATTTTCGGAGAGAGATCTTTTTGTCAAATCCCAAGCTGTTTGCCATTCTGCTGGTGTTCGGCGTGCAACTGGTTCTGGTCTGGCTCGTGGATCATTTCGACCTGGGATCGGTCTACCTTTACCCGATTGCCGTTCTGCCGATTATGATCACCATTCTTTTCGACGCCCAAATCGGCATCCTGGCCACGTTTATACTCGCGATTCTGCTTGGGGTGTTGAGTCGTTTTTCCTTTACCGTGGTGTTGGTGACGCTCGTGGTCGGCATCATTGCCTGTTTTTCTTCCCGCGTGGTCCGCCGCCGCTCGCATTTCTACCGCATTCTGCTGCTGGTGGCGGTATCGTCCGTTGGATTGGCGATGATCGTCGAGAATCTCAAGTTGACTCCCGGGGAGGATATCGTCGGCGAAATGCTGGCCGCCGTGATTTCCAGCGGCGTATCAATCGTGCTGGTGATGGCCTTTCTGCCAGTGTTCGAATCACTCTTCGGCATCACGACAGATACCACGTTACTTGAACTCTCCGACTTGAATCAACCATTGCTCAAGCGGCTTGCGATCGAGGCGCCGGGTACCTATCATCATTCCATCATCGTCGGTAACCTGTGCGAATCGGCGGCCAAGGCGATCTCCGCCAACGCACTCCTCGCACGCGTCGGCGCATACTACCACGACATCGGCAAGATTGAGATCCCGGAGTATTTCATTGAGAACCAGCTGGGGGTGAAGTCGCGTCACGAGGCACTGTCACCGTCCATGTCGGCCCTCATTCTGTCGTCGCATGTCAAAAAGGGGCGTCTGCTCGGCGAAGAGGCCAATATTCCCGATGACGTCCTCAATTTCATCGAGGAACACCACGGCACGATGGTCATGACCTACTTCTACAACAAGGCGGTTGAGCAGGGCCACGACAATGTACCGATTGACAAATTCCGCTATCCCGGCCCTCGCCCTCAGACGCGAGAGACCGGTATCGCCATGCTGGCCGACGCCGTCGAAGCCGCCAGCCGGACGCTTGACGATCCCAAGCCGGCCCGGATAGATTCGCTTATCCAACGGATTATCGACGACCGCTTCAAGTCGGGCGAACTGGACGAATGCCCGCTGACACTCCGCGACCTGGCCAAAATCAAGGAAGCGTTTGCCCAGGTGCTGATCGCCGCGTTCCATCAACGGGTCGCCTACCCCCGTCGCGAGAAAGCGGACGAACGATGAAACTTGAAATACACCGATATACGCAGGATCGACTGCCGCTGAAGCGAATCAAACAGCTGTTTCATTTGATTGTCGCCGAGGAGGCCCGGCCGGACTGGGAAGGGCGTGTCAATCTCGTCTTCGTGTCGGATCGCCGGATGCAGGCGCTCAACAAGCAGTACCGACAAATGAATCGTCCGACCGACGTTTTGTCCTTCAACATTGATCACCCGTTGACCGACGACAGCACTTTTGGTGAAATATACATATCAACGCACACTGCGCGGCGCCAGGCCAAAGGGTACGGAGGTAATCTGAACGACGAATATCTCCGCCTCTTCTGCCACGGCCTGCTTCACCTGTTCGGCTACGACCACATAAAACCCAGCGATGAACAGCGGATGAAGGTTCGAGAAGCGCATTTTCTCATGCAGGTAGTCGACGAGGTGCCCTTGTGAGCGATCTCATTGCCGCGGTCATCCTGGTGGCAGGATACATCACCGCATACTTCGTGTCCCTTTATTCGGTGGCCATCTATCTGGACCCGGAAGAGGTTGAGAGCTTGTATCCCGGCGTCTCCGGCCGCAAGCGTGCTCGGCTTCGAAGATTGTCTGAGGATCCGCTCGAATTCGTGGAAATCGCTTCGGTATACAAGGCGTTTTCCCTGATGGTCATTACGTACACGGCCATAGTTCTGATGAGATCGTGGGCCGATGCCCTCCAGATCAGTTTCTGGTATTTTTCAGTCGAGGGTCTGTTGCTTGCCTGGTTGATGTTTGTCGTCATCGTCGAGTACCTGCCCCGATTATCGTCACGAAATGCCATCAAGCCGCGCATGCTGTCGTTTCTCTGGCTCATCGCCCTGGTGCAGTTTCTCTTCGGTCCGATCGTTCGCACCTACCGCAATGCCCTGCGCCGAGTCTCACCCTCCCACACCGTGACCGAAGAAGAAAAAGAGGACATCGTAGAACGGGCGATTGAAACGCTGGCCGATCAGGCGGGATATGCGGATGATATTGTCGAAGACGACGAGAAACAGATGATCGGCTCGATCTTCCTGCTCGACCAGACCGTGGTTCGGGAGATCATGGTTCCGCGTATTGACATTGTGGGAATCGAACGGACCTGGTCTTTTGCTCAAATCCGCAAACTCGTAGAGGAAGACGGGCATTCTCGATATCCGGTGTACGATGGAACCATCGATAAAATCGTCGGCGTGCTGTATGTCAAAGATCTCTTCATGAAAATGCCGCAACCCGGGGAGGAGTTTGTCATCGGCCGCTACCTGCACCGTGCGGTCTTCGTGCCCGATTCAAAAGTGATCGGCGACCTGCTTCGCGAATTCCGCACCCGGCGGCGCCATCTGGCCATTGTCGTTGATGAATACGGAGGGGTAGCCGGGTTGGTGACCCTTGAGGACGTGCTTGAGGAAATCGTCGGCGAGATTCAAGACGAGCACGACGCCGAAGAGTCCAGCTTTGTACGGCTTCCGGACGGCCGGTTTCAAGTGGATAGTTCTCTGTTGGTTGAGGACCTCCAGGACTATCTCGACACCGATCACGATCAGGGGGATTACGACACGGTGGGGGGCCTGATCTACCATTTGGTTGGCTCGGTTCCTACTCAGGGCCTGAAGGTTGAGTGGCATAACCTCGAGTTTGAGATCGCCCAGGTCGACGGGCAACGAATCAAGATGGTTAGAGTCCGGAAAAAGGGAGCTGGCCGACCGACAGGCGTTTAAGTCTAATACGTGGGTCTCGACGCAATCTTTGCGCCCCTGTAAGATATTACTTGACAGCATACTGGCGTAATGTTAGTTTGGCAGTAGCAGAATGTGCGCTCGCAAACTAGCCCCTCACCCAGCTCGCGGGCGACGAAGCAATATCTCTGAAAATTATTGGTCAGCGTTTATAGCTATGAGAGTCATAGTAGGAGGAAAGCAGATGAAAAGCAGACTTCTAACGGCAGTACTTGTGCTATTGCTGCTTGGAGTGTCCTGCTTTCTCTCGACCCCGGTGTTGTCGGGTGAACATCCCTGGGATGTGGATCGCACGGGTGGCGGCGGTGGCGGTGGAAACAGTCCTGTCAACCCGACTGATTCTTTGCGGGTGAGATACGACGGCGGCACGGCCGGTATCGCGCCCTCGACGACCCACTCTGGTTTCGGCTCGTTTTACAGTGTTGTGGCGAGAGTGTCGCTGTATTTCGCCATGCATCAGCAGACGGCTGCGCGCAATCAGGGAATCGACACCAAGGGGAGTAGCGGAGAGATGAGCAGGCGGAGCCGATAAGTGTCCGCGTGAGGTAAACCGTGACGGCAAGTGAGCCGTCATCAAAAGCAAGAGGCTATGTACGATTCCTCACACAAGCTTCTGATAGACCACCGGTTGCTCGCAATCGAGGAACAGGTGCGACAGCGCCGTATGGACGCGGCTCACGCCGAGTTGGCGACGCTGGACGAATCGATGTTCGTTGATAACGAGCACGAGCGTGGTCTTTATCTCGCCCTGAAAGCCGATGATGCTTTCTTCCAGGGTAACTACCGCCTCGCCATCGACCAGGGGCTCGCCGCGGCCAAGATCCTAGCTGATTCTCCGCTTCATCGCAGCTTTGGCCGTATCCTTCTGGTGCTTGCCAAGACCTACAACGCATTGGGTGATCTGAAGAATTGCGACGTACGGGCGCATGATTCGCTGGCCTCGTACCGCCGCGCTAATGACGCCAATGGTCAAATTGATGCTCTCAACGAACTGGCCGGCGCGGCATTCATCCGGTCGCGGTTGGACGCTGCGGCGTCGTTCCTCGACGATGCCCTCGCGTTGGCGACCGACAATCCCCGCAAGCAGGCACAGCTCACCGGTAACCTCGCCCGTATCCGCATTCTGAGCGGGCAGTGGCAGCAGGCCGAAAAGGATCTGCAGGCCGCTCTGGCCTATTTCAGCAAGGTCAACGAACCGATATCCCTGACGCTGAACTTGCTGTCCATCGGCTACCTCTGTGTTCGCCGTCGTGATTTCACGACCGCCGAGAGACACTTCGCACAGGCCGGTGCACTGATCGACAAACTCGGACTCAAGCGCGAAAAGATTATCTGTCTTGAATATCTCGGCGAACTGGCCTTTGAACGCGGCGATCTCTTCAAGGCTAAGTCAATTTTCACCGATGCCTACACCCAGGGCCGTATGCTGGCCCCGTCATCAGCTCTCGTTTCTCAATCCGGTCGCCGACTCGCCGAAGTTGAGCTGGCCCTTGACCGGGTCGACGAGGCCATGAAGTACGGCCAGATCGCACTTGAGGTGGCCCTGCAGGTTGGTGAACGCAGTGAGGTGGGACTTGCCAAGCGCGTCATTGCCCGCGTCTTTGCCCTGCGCTCGCAGTTCGACGAGGCGCTTGAGTACATGTACCAGGCAGTCGAGTTGGTGCGCGAATCCGGCGATCCGGCTGATCTGGCGCGCACGCTCCTCATACAGGCCGAAGTGAAAGTCGCCGCCAACTCCGATGAGATCGACAAGATACGCACGACCTACGACGAGGCTGGGCGCCTGTTCAAGAAACTCGGACTGGATTACTGGATTGCGGAGACCGAATTCCGCTCCGGTATGTTTGCCTGCCAGCACGGCGATTTGTCCCGCGGTTTCAGAAAACTGAGCCGGGCCGAGAAGGTGTTCGCCGTTCTCAACGAAACCGGCAAGGTGCGAGGCGTGAATCAACTTCTCTCCACCATTGCCGAACAAGCCGTTGCCCTGTCGATCTCCGAAACAAACGAATTCAAACTGCTCTCCAATCTGGTCACGCAGTCGGAAATGAAAGATGTCAAGTCGGGCCAGATGGATGATGTCATCGCCCTGTTGACTCGTCGCACCGGCGCCGCCCGGGTGGTCTTATACAGCCCGGACATTGCGGACACCCAGTTGGTGTCGTCGATCCCGCTCGATCAGCCCCAGCAACGGCGCTTCCTTGAAGGTCTTCAGCGCATGGTCGGCCAGGAAATCTCGACCACCCGCCCGACACTCCTTCTGGATTGCCGCCGCGATCCGTATATCAACGAACTGTTCCCGCACCTGCCCGACGTTATCGCCAGCGTCATCGTCGTGCCGGTGAAAATGAGCGACGATACGACCAGCTTCCTCTATCTCGACAAGCTGTCGATCGACAACATGCTGAACCCGTTCAGTCAGACTGAACTCAATTTCGCGGTCGGCTTCTCTGACATCATCGCCTTCAAGGCGGCGGAGATGCAGAAGCAGAAGCTGCTTGAAGACAATCGCCGTCTCCGCGCGCAATTGCGCGAGCAGACCGCCTTCCCGAATATCATCACGCAAAACGGCCAGATGCGCGAACTTCTCGCGCAGCTCCGCCAGGTAGTGGACTCGAGTATTTCGATTACGATCGAGGGCGAGACCGGCTCCGGCAAAGACCTCCTGGCTCAGGCCATTCACTACAATTCGCGACGCCGCGACAAACGATTCATCTCGGTAAACTGCGCGGCGCTCCCGGAAACCCTTCTCGAATCAGAGCTCTTCGGCTACCGCAAGGGTACCTTCACCGGCGCCGACCGCGACAAACCGGGCCTGTTCGAAGAAGCTGATGGTGGCACGTTCTTCCTTGATGAGATAGCCGACATGCCGCTGGCGATCCAGGCAAAAATTCTGCGCGTGCTCGAGGCCAAAGAAATCGTCCGTCTGGGCGAGTCGGTGCCGCGCAAGGTCGACGTCCGCGTGCTGTCGGCTACCAATAAAGATTTGAAAGAGGAAATGGCCGCCGGCCGCTTCCGTCAGGATCTATACTATCGCTTGTCGGCGCTGCCCTTCCGTCTGCCGCCGCTGCGCGAACGCCGTGAAGATATTCCGCTCCTGGTGAATCATTTCCTTGAAGAGAGCGGCAAGCGGGTTTCATCTGACGTCATGCGCTCACTGATTTCCTACGATTGGCCGGGCAACATCCGCGAACTGGAAAACGAAGTCAAGAAGATCATCCTGCTTGCCGGCGACAGCCAGCAGGTGGAACTCGACGTATTGTCGTCCAAGATTTCCGGCAATAAGACGTTTGTCGACTTGCCATCGATCACGCCCGCGGCGACGCTCGATCACGATCCGAATTTTGACGGCATCTATTCGCTCTACGATTTTCTCGCTGAGCATGAAAAGCGGTTTATCCTGCGCGCGCTCAAGGATCGCGGTGGTGTCAAGAAGCATGCGGCGGCGCTGCTCAATATTCCGGAGTCGACGCTCCGTCTGAAGATCAAGCAGTACAATATCGATTTGGATCATCTTGACCGTGACACGGTCAATTGACCGAATACCACTGGGGACAAAGAGCCCGCCGTCAGGCGGGTTTTTTTGTGGACGGGGCATACTCTCCACAGCTACCAGTGCCTCGCCAATCTCTCGCACCCCCTTTGTCCTTCCCGTTTCCCTCTTGTCATTCCCGCTCTCTCATGTCATTCCCGCCCCCTCATGTCATTCCCGCGAACGCGGGAATCCAGCGTAGGGATTAGCACTATCTGCACCATGCCCTACAGATTCCGGACCTCGGGTCCGGAATGACAATGTTTCTGAGCCAGCGGCTCAAAATGACAATGTGGAAGGTCCGGAATGACAATGACGTAAGACTCTTGAAGTCCGAGATTCTGGAGCTTCGCTCCAGAATGACAAACTGCGGGTCTGGTATGACAGAAGCGAGTTGAATTGAAAGAGTGATCTACACCGAGTAAATCCGCACGTCGCCGATGAAATTGTTCGTCGCGATATACAGCTTCGATGACGACGTCGCGTAACTGTCCGACTGTGCTTCGATCGTGTTCCCGAGCCCGGATGATCTTCTCCCCAGCAGATCAAGATCGCCGATAAAACTTGAGCAATGTGCCAGTACGGGAAGGTCGGGCGGTACCAGCACGCGTACGTCGCCGATGAAGCCGGAAATGATCAAGCGATTCAACCCCGGCCCCAGTTTAGCCCCATGCAGTTTGACTTCCGTGTCGCCGAGGAATCCGGAAATCTCAACATTGTGCAGATCGACATTGCGCAGATCAATAAACATGTCACCGACAAACTTGTTGTACTTGACCTTTCCGTTACCCGGTTGACCGTGTGTCTGCTGTCGCGATTGGTACTCGGGCCCCGCATCGCCAAACGAAGAGAATGATTTTGTTACCGTGCCGTCGGAAGAGATGATCTTGGTGGCCGTGAAGCCGGAGCTCGGCGGAGGTGGCGGCGGTTCGGGGGGGATAAAATTATCGTTTACGTTAATGTGAATCTCAGCCTGCGCGCTCGCATTGCGATTTTGCCGTCGGATGATCAGCCAAGCCCCCAGGATAATGAGTGCCACCGGCCAGAAGAAGGTGAGCAGGTATTCGACGCTGACATCGATGATGTCCAAGGTCCCGAGCATGAGAATCACGCCCAGGACAACCAACGCTACGCCGAAGAGGATTTTCCCGTTGCTCATATATGCCACCTGCTCATCGGTACGTAATATGAGGGAGCAAGTTCCAATCGGCAAGGGATTTTGTTGGGGTCAAACAACTTACCCGTGCAAAACCAGATCAGAAATCAACCGTGAGCGTGCCATACGCGCGAAAGATTGGAGAGGGGTCGAACATCGCAGCGTAGTAAATGCTCGGGAAGAAGACAGAAGCACTAATCTGGATTCGAGTATTTGCCACGTATTTGCAGAGGTATTCCAGGTCCAGTTCGGTTCCCAGATTCTTCGACGGACCGAGCCGTACAATGCCGGTCGGGTGACCGTCGACATAGGAAGTGAATTGGACATACCGAGGATGAGAAGTCTGGAATTGGTGAGCATCGATGGTCAATTCCTGCTTGTCATCGATGCGTATTGAGGAAGAAAGATAGACGTCGGAGATTCCCCATAGCTGTATGCCCGTAAAGAGATGGAATCCGCCGCGAGAACTCTCGTAGCTCTTGTAGGGATCGGAAAAATAGCGTACCGACTCCTGGACACGGTCAGGATCGGTAAGTCCTGTCGTCCAGTCGAACCCGGCGGCTGTGCGAATTTTCCGCACCCAGGTTGTTGTCAGTCCGATTTCACCCGAAACCAAAGTTGCGTCAATGTGACGAGGACCGTGATACTGTCCCCATTGATATATCACCTGCGTCTTCCAATCCAGATTACGACTCCCCGAAATATGGTAGAACCCCGTACTCGTGCGGTGGAACTCATCTTTGAATGTTTCATGACCAACCCGGACAGGACTCCGGTCGTTCTCATACATAATAAACGCCTCAAGATCAGGGGTGGGGACCAGCGCACGTAACCCGTAGATGGACTCTCCGGCAAATGTGCGGTTATCCCGAATCTTCAGCGCAATTTGGTCCAGCCTCATCTTGCAGAATGATTCAGAGAGAATAACGCCGTCGAACGCTCGGCCAACCAAATCCCACTCGGCTGGGCCGTAGAGCCGACCGTCGCCTATAGAAAAGTCAAACCGCCCCGCCTTCAGACTCAAGCCATGGGTAAATAGCCGGTCAATCTGTATGTATGCCAAGTGAGCCGAGACCTCTCTCGAGTCGTTAAGACTGCCCGAAGTCTCGTGGGCATAGATCGTCGCGCTGTTTCCGGAAAAGACTGAATCTCGATTGACCTCCCCCATCACTCGACTGCTCTGTAACTGCACGACCGTCTTCACCCATGGATTTATACGGGCTTCGAAATTGATGCGAGCACGGAGATCCCCGAAGTTGTTGGTCTCGGTGCGAGGGGCAGGGTGCCGGTCCTCCAAAAACCACCGAAATCGCACCTGCCCTGAAATCTTCACCTTTGTGTGAGTGGAATCGTTGGTAGTCTCTTCGGCTTGAACCGACAATGAAGCCAGAAGCAGCCAGAGAGCTGCCGCCTGCGTGCTGAAACGAATTATCGACTTGGTCACTGAGGAGACTCGCCCCCAAATAGTTGCCAGGCTTAGCGATGATTCTCCAAAATACACAGCCGAATCGGCTCCGTCAAGGGGCAATACCCCCGGCTTGACTTTGCCTGCCCCACTCGATTTATTCCCCGCAAAATTCTAACGAACCATCGAGCCATTAGGAGTGCCTATGCCCCGCTCATTTACTACTATCGACTCGTTTAACGCGACTGAGACCATGGAAGTGTTCGAACTCTGTCGCAAAATGAAACAGAAGGAAATCGCTCCCAAACCGCTGGCCGGCAAAACCGTCGCCTGCATTTTCACCAAAGAGTCTCTGCGCACGCGTGTCTCTTTCGAGGTGGGTATCTCCGAACTCGGCGGCAGCCCGATCTACATCACCGACAAAGAAATCAAGCTGGGCGAACGAGAGAGCGTCGCCGACGCCGCCCGCGTCCTCTCGCGCTATGTCGGCATGATCATGATCCGCACCTACAAGCAGTCCGACGTCGATGGCCTCGCCAAATGGGCCAGCGTCCCGGTAATCAACGGCCTTACCGATCTCGAACACCCCTGCCAGATACTCGGCGACTACTTCACGATTCTGGAGAAAAAGGGACCGGGAAAAGTCTTCAAAGTCGCCTATCTGGGTGACGGCAACAATATCGTCAATAGCTGGCTCAATCTGGCGTCGTTGATTCCCATAGATTTCCGTCTCGGTACTGCCGAAGACACTTTGCCCGAACCGAGACTTATCGAGAAAGCCAAGCGCAATCCCCAGAGCAAGTTGCTAATCACCTCCGACCCTAAAGAAGCAGTGAAGGGTGCCGATGTAGTCTATACCGATGTTTGGGCCTCAATGGGGCAGAAACATCTGGCGGAGGAGAAGGAACAGAAGCTAAGGAAATTTCAAATTAATTCGGCTCTGTTAACTGGGGCGGACCCGAACGTTATCGTCTTGCACTGCCTGCCAGCCGAGCGCGGCAAGGAAATCACTGACGAAGTGATGGATGGACCGAAATCGGTAGTCTTCGATCAGGCAGAAAACAGGCTCCATATCCAGAAAGCGATTATGGCCTACCTGTTGCGCTGAGGCGAGACGTTGGCGACGGCCCTGGAGGCGGATGCCCAAATTCGCGAAAGGGGTCGCACATGCGTTTCCGTGCAACAATGTTGGTCGTGGGCCTGATCGCCCTCGTAACTCTCGGCCTGGTCGGCTGTTCTGATGACTCTCCGACTACGCCATCCGATCCGGGGATCACCAGTACACAGTACCCGGTCGTCAAGGCTGAGGTGAGTACGTCTCTGGATACGACCGTTTCGGTCATTCAGAAGGGGATCGAGCTTGCCTCCGACATCAATACCGGCGGCGTCGGTAATCTTGATGACATTCTGCTGAACCCGTCCTTCGTCGATTCGCTGGTGAGCCAGAATACCTGGCACGTGCTCTACGGGTCCAACATCTCCGCGGGCGTCAGCACCACGATTATCGATTCGGTCCAGTACTCGCACGATGGAGTAGCGCAAGTTGAGGCGCAAAACGCCAACACGATCACTCTTCATCACACGTTCACTTCTTCGAACGAAAACACCTCGGACAGCTATCGCAACATCGAGAGCGGCACCGATCTCGTCATCACCGGCCTCGATGGTGACGCCGCCGTGGTCAACGGTACCTACTCCCTGACCCTTACGGCGCAGGTTGTATCCGGCTCCGACGTGATCGTTCGCGACTATGTTGTTACCGGGACATTGACCGACGTGACTATCAGCCGTTCAGCCGGCTGGTCTGAAGGTTGCCCTGTCAGCGGTACGATCTCCATGGCTGTTGCATTGAGCCACATCGTCAATGACGGTGCCGCAACCGAGACCGGCTGGGAATTCGAAGCCGACTTTGACAACGGCGTCGCCCAAGTGACCGCCACCCAAGGGGATGAAACAGCGTCATACAAAAAGTCGATTTGTCAGATGTAATTCCTGACTTGAAGCAAGGCATGACGGCCCGGTGAGCGGGCCGTTTTTTTTATCCTCGAAAAGAGTCGTCAATTCTCGTATACTTTTGCGGAGGTATGAGAGAATTGCCCAGCTATCGCGGCTGCTTCGTGTGCGGCCAGGACAACCGCTTCGGTCTGCAAGCTCGTTTTTTGTATGACGGCGGGCGCGCAATCTGCGAAATCTCTCCGTCTGCCCAATTCGAAGGCTGGCGCGGGATTCTGCACGGTGGGGTTACTTCGTCGCTGCTCGACGAAGTGATGATCAAGGCAATAATGGCGAGCGACGTGTACGTCGTCACCGCCGAGCTGACCGTCAAGTACCAGCGACCCGCACCGATGGGTCAACGATTGATCTTCCGCGGCTGGATCACCAGCCACCGCGGACGGTACTGGCAAACGGCAGGGGAGGCAGTGCTGGAGGACGGTACAGTGTTGGCGACCGCCACTGGAAAATATCTTGCCGCCCGGGCCGATCTGGCCGTCGTGTTGAAGGGCTCTGTAGATTAGTTGCAGAAGCGTTCAGACCGGTTCATCACCGATTCACTGATTCCGACTTAACTGAATTACTGACAGCGTCTTGACGTTATCACGGCAATCGTGTCGGTTTGGGCACCTCACTTGCGCCAAGGGTTGAGATGAAAGTCCCCTTACCGCCCGTTCGCTGCTACCTTGGCTCCATCTCACGCCTCCCGCTCGATCCGTGGCTGGAAGAACGGGGGTTTAGTAGCGGTATGATCTTGTTTGCCATCCCCACCTACGGAGTGTTGTTCAAGTGCCGCGCTGCCGGCGAGCCGCTCGATCTCGAATTCGGCGCCTGCCTGGCCGCGCTTAGATTCATCGATTCCTCTTTGGCCGGCGAAAAAATAGACACCGTCCAACTTCTCACGTCATGCGCCGAGATACTCTACGCCATCACGGGCCCGACACGACACATAGCCCCCGGTTCCGAACGCGAAAAGCTTCTCGCGGAACACCGGAGAAAGCGCAAGATTGAGATCGCCTTCGTCGAACGTCACCTCAACCGTGCCTTCATTCCGGCCGCCAACTGCCCGTCCCTTCCTGTTGGACGGAAGATCAGCGTCAGCGGCGACTGGACTTCTAGTACCAAATTCGTCTTCAAGCCCTTGCAGAAGGGCGTCATTCTCTAGCCTGGATCAACCGCAAATCAGATCGCTGACGAATTCCGGCTTCGGTGACACAATTTCCCGCTCAGATTTGCCCAGGACTGCTATATTATTACATAGCGGACTCGTTCGCTACGTCTATACATCAGTCACAGAAGACGGGGAACCAGGAGTCTCTTTATGAAGCGCACAGTATTATTGCTGCTCTTGCTCTGTTCGGGAGCCGTGTCGGCAGGCGACCTTGCCGTAATCTCAATCAATGATCGGACCCAGGCTGAAGTCGCGACAGCTACGCTGGGTCACGCGTTCACGCGATCCGGCGATCGATTTGTCGTTGTGATCGAGCCGGAGAACCGGGCTCCACTTACTCAGGCCGGGATTGATTACCAGATCATTCTGCCTGACTGCACTCCGGACGCTACCGCTCTCATCTATCCGGATCGGGGGCAGGATGCTCGACGAATGATTCAGACCGGCGTTGCCGGATCGGTAGACATCGGGAGTGGTCTGATGGTTGCTCCGGTTACTACGGCCTCGGCCGCGTTGATCGAATCGCGTCTCGGGGCACGTTGGCGTCTCTTGAGCGATCTTAGTATCCCTATCGCGTATGAGCCACCCGCGATTCCCACGGCGATTCCCTTAGGTCCGTATCCCACCGATTCCCTTTCTGAACTCATCAATATGGATTCGCTGAGAGCACTGGATCAACGGTTGGAAGCCTTCTACACCCGGTATATCTGGAGAGACTCGATCATTCGTGCCCGCAACTGGATGGTCTCCAAATTCCAGGGATGGGGGTACACCGACGTTACCACACCCCAGGTGTACTATGGCGGTGGCTATCATTACAATGTCAAAGTCGTGAAACTCGGATACGCCGAGCCGGATCAAGTGATTGTCATAGGCGGTCACTACGACTCCTACAACCAGCAGTCCTCAGGAAGTCTGTACGCGCCGGGAGCCGACGACGATGCCTCCGGCACCGCTCTCGTCATGGAAGTGGCTCGCGTACTGAAAGATGTTCCGCTGCGTAAGACGGTCATCTTCATGCCGTTTACGGCCGAAGAAGTAGGCCTGGTCGGTTCGGAAGCTGCGGCCGCCGACTTTAAGGCCAACAACACGAAACTCGAAGTCATGCTCAATTTCGACATGGTTGCCTACGCGCCCGGCACGTTCTGGGGTCTGACTATGACGAGTGGCCCCAATCAGGCGTACCGGGATGTTGCTGTCTCTGTAGCCGAACAGGTTGCCGAATACTCACCGGTTATTGGATCTTCACTCGGCAGCAGCTCTGATCATTATTCATTTCATGTTCAAGGGTACCCGGTGGTCGATAACATTGAAACCGAATTTAATACTGATGGCTGGCATACTAATCTTGATCTGTCATCCCGGCTGAATTTCCCGTTCTACACCGAAGTCGCGAGAATGGCCGTGGCCTCCGTTGCGCGCATTGCCAATGCCGGCGTGCCGACCTCGATCAGCTATCTGACTGATGTTGGTGACGGGCAGAGTCTCTTTGTACAGTGGGCTGACTGCAACTCAGGATCCAACTACGTTGTGCATTGGGGCACCTCGCCCAGCCATTACACCGATTCGGCGGCTGTTCCCACCGGTCACTGCACCTATATGATCAGCGGATTGACGACTGGCGTTACCTACTACGTCAAGGTGGTTGAGAAACCGCCAGACGGATACCCCTCGATTTACGCCGTCGGTGCATCGCAGACTCCATTACTTGTGCCTCGGGCGCCCACCCAGCTTGTCGCCACTCCGAATCCCAATGACATTACCCTGAACTGGAACTTGAACCAGGAAGCCGACGTCGTTTCATATAACGTTTATCGTCGAGTCCAGGGATTGGGAGACTTTGTGCTGCTTGAAACGGGGCTATCCAGTCCTACGTTTGCCGATGCCACCGTCCTTGCGCAAATCGGCTATGAGTATGTTATCACGGCCGTTGACTTTGACGGCTACGAGTCGGTGTTCTCCGGCGCTGTATCGTGCTATCGTGCCACGTTCGACGGCGGCGTGATGCTGGTCGATGAATTCACCCAGGAAAACTATACCCTTCCGACTCAGGCCAAGCAGGAAGCCTGGTTCGACACCCTCTTCGATCAAACACCGTATGCGATCCAGATGCTCGATTCAACTACACAGCACTTCAATCGGAATCTGGCCGCCCGTTACTCGAGTGTTTTCTGGGTCGACGACGACAACTCGACCAAGCTACTGAGCAACAATCAACCTCAATGGGCCTGGTACCTGGCTAATTACAACAATGCCCTTGTCGCAGGTTTTCGAACTATCTGGGGATGGAACGAGAATCAGACTATTCCCGCCGGACATCCCCTGCGCGAGTCGTTCAAGGTCAGTGCGTGGTCAACTTTTGCCTGGCCCGACTGGATCGGTGCCTTTGGGCAGAACGGCTGGCCAACCGTAGATCTGGATATCACCAGGGGGCCGACCGAAATGGCCAACATCCCAGTGCTGACTCCGGTCGCCGGAGCGACGGTTATTTACACCTATAATTCAACGAATGATGAGCCTGGCTTCGAGGGTCAGCCGTGCGGCTTGGCCTACAGCGGTCCCGAAGGCAAACGGATAATTCTTAGTTTCCCGCTTTGGTACCTCACCCCGACGTCTGCACATGCCCTCGTTCAGAGAGCTCTGGTCTACTTCGGCGAGACCGGCACGATCGTTGTCGATGGTGATATAGACGGGGGTGGCACCGTGGATATTGGTGATCTCACCATTCTCATCGACAATCTTTTCATTTCTTTCCAGCCGCTTTCAAATCCGTCCAGGGCTGATGTCGATGGGAGCTGTTGGGTAGATGTTGGCGACCTGACCTACTACATTTTGTATCTATTTCTCGAGGGGCAGGCACCTCAGCCGGGTTGTGTCCCATAAATCATTTGCGTTGTTAGGTATTTGATTGCAGACAGTCTTGAAGCGCCGATTCGGGACACCGGATCGGCGTACTTGTTCAATTCGTCTATCCGATTACGATTCAATGCCTTAAACGCAAGCGATTGATTTTTCCGGCCCAAGACCGGCAATTCTGCCCCAAGGCACACCGCTTGCTCTGATCACTGGCATGGTCAGATTATTCAGTTCCATTAAGATTATTGACACTGGCGCCATCTATCCCTTCGAGCGAACTGACCCGATGACGGGGGCCGATCCTCTGGGCGCCGTCCTCCATCATCCATTTCTCGTTACTCCTATGGAGGAGAGTAGCTTCCTCTTGCTTGAGGAGAGCAGTCTATTCGAACGATTAATTCAGGCCGGAATCCACCATATCCCGACGCTCATATGTTCGCCGGACGAACTGCGAGTGACCTGTCCTACGCTCGCATTGACCCAGTTTACTATGGAGGATTTGCATCATCTTGCCGCCCGTCACGCCGATCAGATTTGTCTCGATCTTCCGCGCGATGGAGGTAGTTTTTTGCCCGTGCATATCACCTTCCCGACTCAGTCCGCGACCACGGTATATCTCAGACACTCGTCGCGCACCGGCTGTTCCGCGGCGCTCGATCATCTGTTCACTGCCATTGGCAAAGGCGGACACTACTTTCCACTGGTTAACTCCCTTCACGAGGGTGACTCAGTAGTGCGGTTCGGCGCCGGCGGCACGCTGCTGACGATGCCCGATGTGACTCTCGGTGATCTCAAGGCTGCCGCGTCGTCAGTGCACCTCTACCCTTCGGGATTGATTTCCATCCAGTCCGCGCTGCGCGCATACAGCATCGATATTCCGATGTCCATATTGGCCGAAGACAGTCCGATTGAGGACAAAGCCGTGTTTCTGAAAGAACTGATCTCGCTGCGGCTGCAATCTCATCGCACCACGCTTGTGTCTGGACACGTCTATATTCTCAACAAGTAAACTTTTAGTTGTACGCCCCCCCCAGGTAGACCTAGATTCACCGAAGACGGTCCGGCGTGAGTTGGACTGTTGAACGAGAAGGTGGTTTTGGGCCCTCGACTCACTGCGTGCCACCAACAGAAAACGACCCCGCTCTAAAGCGAGGCCGTCAAAATGTATGTTCTGATGGATTAGGCTAGCTTCTGGATCACTTTGGCCAGCCGCGATTTATTGCGATCGGCGTTGCGCTTATGGATCAACTTATTGGTCGCAGCTTTGTCGAGGAGTGAGACGGCCGCAAGATACGCCTGGGATGCATCCGCTTTGCTGGTTGCCGTCCGCACCGCCTTGATGGCCGCCCGAAGATGAGAGCGGTAAGCGCGATTGCGTTCGCGTTCAACCGCCGAAGTCCGCATCCGCTTTTCGTTCGACTTGTGATTGGGCAAGGGCTAAATCCTTTCTGTTCTGATCACTCTGCAATAAACGTCTAATATACGTGGCAGCAACGGTTTGTCAACGGCTCCAGAAAAGAAAAGTTCATTTGCAAGGTCGGCCGGACTGGTCTCCTTTGCTACTGCGCTCTCCCGGGTGGCCGGACTTGTGCGGGAGCAGGTCATGGCCTATTTTTTTGGTGCCGGCATGGCCACCGACGCCTTTGTCACCGCCTTCCGCGTCCCTAACTTGTTGCGCGATATGTTCGCCGAGGGTGCTCTTTCGTCCGCTTTCGTCCCGGTGTTTAAGGAAAAGCTGGTCACCGAATCACCCGAGGAGGCCTTCTCCCTAGCCAACAAAGTGCTCACCGCCATGATCCTCGTGGTCGGGGTCATCGTCATCCTCGGAATCATCGCGTCTCCGGCCATCATCTATCTGACCGCCCACGGTTTCACCGACGATATGGCGAAATTCGACCTGACCGTCGATCTGACTCGGATCATGTTCCCGTTTCTGCTGATCGTCTCGGTGTCGGCTCTGGTCATGGGAATGCTGAACTCGTGCGAGAAATTCGGTATCCCGGCATTCTCGCCGACCGTGTTCAATTTGGGCAATGTTGCCGTGGTCGTTTCCCTCTATTGGTTCATGGACAATCCGATATACGCGCTGGCCATCGGTGTTATGATTGGGGGTGTTGGCCAGCTCGTCGTTCAATTGCCGCAGCTATTCAGATTGGGGTACAGGTTTAAGTGGCAATTGAACTTTCTCGATCCGGGAGTGAAACGGGTGTTGGCGCTGTTCACGCCGATGGTAATCGGCCTCTCCGCCGGGCGGGTCAATATTCTCGTGAGCACTCTGCTGGCGTCATTCCTGGCTGACGGTGCTATTTCGTATCTCAATTATTCATTCCGGCTGATGCATTTTCCCCTCGGCGTATTCGCCGTAGCGCTCGGTACCGTTTCGTTGCCAAAGATATCTGAACTCGCGACGCGCAAGGACATCGACGGCGTGCAATCGACATTCCTCGAGGCCTGGAATCTTAACCTCTTTCTCGTGGTCCCGTCCGCGTTTTATCTGGCGATCATCGGACCGCTCCTCATCGATCTGATTTACCAACACGGGCGGTTCACCCCGGCCGATTCGGCCAAAACCGCCCTGGCTCTGCTACACTACTCTTATGGGCTCGTTGGGTTTGCTGTCGTACGGATCATCGCCCCTGTTTATTACGCCTTGGGCGATTCCAAACTGCCGATGAAAATCAGCATCCTTTCGGTGGTTGTAAACATAGCTATCTATTACCCGCTCATAAAGTTAATGGATTTCGCCGGACTTGCGGCGGCTACCTCAATTGCCGGCCTGCTCAACGCCGGATTATTGCTCTGGTTTATGCCCTCCAAGGGGGTGCCGTTGCCCTGGCGCAAAATCGGCATCTCGCTGCTCAAAGTGACGGCAGCATCCGCAATCGCGTTGTGCGCGGCCAAGTATTTTCCAGTCGATCTGACCGGGCAGCATCCTGGCATATGGGGAAGGCTGCTCAATTTACTTCTGCTCTCAGCTATTTCTGTTATTGTGTATCTTTTGGTCTGCTATATCTTACGTGTTCGGGAATTGTCGCGGCTGGCGAGTATGGTACGTCGCCGTCGACCCGCGGCATCCTGATGCCGTATGTTCGGAAAATATCCGAGCCTGTTTCTGCTCAGTTTCACTGTTCCGTCGATTGCACTGGCCAGCCAGTTCAGCATTTCCGCATGGCTGTTTTTCGTGCTTGCAACGGGTGCGGTCGTTTTCGCGTTTGTCGCCAACCGACTCACTTGGCGGATTGCCGCCGCTATCGCGTTCGGTCTGGCGATCGGACTCCTGGCCGGCGCACATTTCAGCCTGCGCTACATCACAGTCGGGCCGTCGCATGTCTCTCGCGTCGTCATCGTACCTGAGCGAGCCCATATCTTTGGGAAGATCAGCGACTGGCCAAACATCAGAGTCGACCAAACCGAACTGACGATCGCTCTCGATTCGCTTGGGGCTCCGGACGGTTACAACCGGCCGGTCGGCGGCGCCATACTCCTGAAAGTTACCGACACCACCACAGCGCTGCAGCGAGGCGACCGGATCGAATTCATCGGACGTTTGTATCCGACCGGACGGCCGGATGCCTGGGATCGGAACGACTACCGTCGACGCCTGTCTTTGCGCGGCATTTCTGCTATTGTATACCTGCCTACCCTCCTCGACGTCCGCGTTGACCGGCGTTATCCGTGGGGAATATTCGGCTTGGCTGACCGGCTTCATGACGTCATCGTCGGTGCAATAAATGCCGATCTTCCCGAAGATACGCGGGCGCTCGCTGCCGGATTTCTGATAGGCGAAACACGTGGCATCCCAGTCGACGTGTACCAGCGGTTCCGCGACAGCGGAACACTGCATGTTCTGGCGGTGTCGGGCGGCAACGTTGCCCTGGTATGTCTCTTTACAATTCTGCTGCTTCGACCTTTGAGTGCCTTTGGCCGCGCTCGCTCGATCGTGCTGCTAATGGTCGTGGTCATGTTCGCCCTGGTCTGCTATGCAGAACCGTCAGTCGTCCGGGCATCAGTTATGGCGGTTCTGGTGATCGTCGCACGGATGCTGCAGCGGAAGATCGATCTGCACAACATCATCGCACTCACCGCAGTACTTGTCCTGCTCTTTGACCCGGCACAATTGTTTGACATCGGCGCCCAATTGTCATTTGCGTGCGCCTGGGGCTTGATTCTTCTCATGCCCCACGTTGCTGCCAGATTTGAATCGGTACAGCACCGCCGGTGGTACCGCTGGTTGCTTTTTCCCGCCCTGGTCTCTCTGGTGGCCCAGCTCTGTTCGACACCGCTGATCGCCTACTACTTCGGAACAGTACCCATGATATCTGTCTTCGCCAACCTGGTGGTTGTGCCCATGGCCGCGGTGGCTACCCTTGGCACCTTGGCCATGTTGACTGCGCACCTGTTGCTTCCCGTGGCGGGCGCCTTTCTCGGATCACTGGTTCACCCCGTTCTCCTTCTTCTGCGATGGTTCACGGACTTCTTCGGCAGCGGACATTTCCCGGGACTCCAACTGCCAATCTTCGGCGGGCAGGCATCGGCAATCCTCAACCTTGTCTTCATCTATGGTCTTATTGCCGTTCTTGGCTGGAGTCTTAGCCATAAGCCTGCCCGCCGGCTCAGCCTGCTGCTCGCCGCTGTCTATTTGAATACAATGCTGCTCAGCCTTTCCCTTCAAACGCCGTCAGACAACGATCGCCTCCTCCGCATCAATACCGTTCCCGGGGGCATAGCGGTGTCGGTTACATCCCCCGATTCTTCCACCGCTATGGTCATTACCGGTCTTCTCGAAAGGCCGTACGACCTGGATCGTCGAATTCTCCGACCCATCGTCGAAACACAGCACTTAAGTCGTCCGGGTCGCCTTTTTGTTCTGGCCGGAGATTACGGAGCAGCCGACGACTTGTTGAGGTTTGCAGTTTCGGCTCACATCGACACGCTGTATGTCGACGCTCGACTTGGCGGATCTGTTCGCGAAACGGCCGATCGGCTTGGCCTGGAAGGTCAGATGGCTATCCGAGAATTCGGGGGAGAGGCATCAGGACAAACCGCTTCGGTTCGAGCCGACAGCCGGGGCGTCCTGATCATTACCGACCGGCACTCAGTACTAATCACCCGTTCCCTGCCCGGCGCTCCGGAGATTCTCGAGCAACCCGATATCTGGATTTGTGGGCGTACCTGGCGACCGACTCCCGACGACTGGCTTGCCCTGCAGCGATCGGGCGTCAAACGGATTATCTGTTCAAGAATTGAACAGGCGTTGCCGGAAGACGAGGGCGCTCGTGCCGCTGACCTTGCACTGCCCGAATGGATTTCAGACCTCAGTCGCTCGACTTCGGTGACTATCTCGCTGCCGGATTGAATGGTACAACGATCTGTGCCATCACTTTGTCAATCTGGAGTTAAGAAATCATCCGAATAACCCGATACTCTCAAAGACAAATTACGACCGGCCTAGCCCGACCGATTTCGGGCTTAAAGGGTTGTGGCGATGAGTTTATCAGGAAATTTGAAAACAGTATCATTCCCGGATATCCTGCAGCTTCTGGCGTCGGGCAAGAAGACCGGCATCCTTGAATGCAAGACAGCTCGCCGTCAAAAGGAAGTAGCCTTCCGCGACGGTAATATCATCTTTGCTTCGTCAGTCAATGCCACGGAGGACCTGCTTGGCAACTTGCTGCTCAAACGCGGCAAGATATCCAAGCATGATCTCGAGAAGGCAATCACCTTGCACAAGCAGACCGGTCGCCAGCTGGGAACGACGCTCATCGACATGAATCTTTTCGACAAAGATGAAATCGCTCAGTGTCTGAAGCTGCAGATTGAAGAGATCGTCTACAACCTGTTTTCATGGCACGACGGCGACTTCTTCTTCCACGAGAATACGGCGCCGAAGAATGCCCCCTTCCTGATTGAACTGAGTACCATGAACGTCATCATGGAAGGTACCCGTCGCATTGACGAGTGGATCGAGATTCAGAAGGTACTGCCGCCTGACGACGTGCTGTTGCGAATTGCCAAGTCGCCGAAAGTCAATCGTGAGGAATTGTCCATTTCGATGGATGAGTTTCGGATGCTTTCGCTGATCAACGGCGAGCGCGTTCTGCCCGAATTGATTGAAATGTCGCCCATGGGCGAATTCGTCAGTTGCCGGGCGATCTACCGGCTCATCCTTGGTCACCTCATCGAAGTAGCCGGCCGCCGCGAGGCGACACCGGTTCAGGAAGAGGATGAGGAAGAGGTGATCATGGCAATTCTGTTCAACATGTTTAATGCCTGTTTTTGTCACATTCGCGACGTGGTGGAAAAGAAGGTGGGCGATACCAACTCCAAATTCCCGGCCTTCCAGGCGCAATATCGCGCCGGCATCTTCAGTTTCTTTCCCGGAGTGAGCTCAGGCACCGACATGCAGCCGACCTTTGAGAAATTTCTGGCGTCGGTAAAATCATTACCGGAGTCCACCCGGTACTACACGCTTATGTCCGGACTGGAACGGATGTTGTCGGAACAACTCATCTATGTCTATCAGCTATTGGGTGAGGGTACGTATCGGGAAGCGATGGGCGAAGTCAAAAAGGAAATCTCCGAGCCGCTGGCGCATCGCCGTGACATGGTGAAGCGGTTTGGTCTCGAGGACAGTTTCTACAGCACCTTAAAGCGGGCCGAAAAAGTGGTTAAAATGGTGAGAGGGTAACATGAGTGTGCGGACTCTTCTAACAGCCGTTGGGTTGGCGGCAAGTGGGGCTGAGGCTGTCAATGCGGCCCCGGTGGCGGTGATTCCTAATCCGCCCACCTTGCTGACTCTGGTGATTTTCGCGGGGGCGATCATCTGCGTTGTCTTCAGCGTCCGAGTGCTATCTCTGGTACGGGGCGGACAGCTCAGTCGCAGTTGGCAGTTGTTTCTGATCGGTTTCTTTCTACTGGCCGTCAGTCAACTGGCCGTGTTGCTGCACCTTTTTGGCGTGGTCGTACTTCCCAACTGGGTGGTCCCGACCCTGCTGGTGTTGATGGCCGGCTTGTTCCTCTTTGGTCTTTTCGAAACCCGACGGTCGCTGGGGTAGGGCACGATTGAAAGCAGTTGACTTAACTTTAAGGGCGATTTATATTTACCTGACCGAAAATATTGCGGTCGGGTAACTTCTTGTTAGAAAGCTAATTAGTTGGCATCACGCATGAACACTGCACCGGAAATTGACGACCGTCTCCAGAAGTGTCAGCGAATCCTGGATGGTGATCCAAATTCGCAGATCTTTGCCGCGTTGGCGGAAGCCTACCGTAAGCGGGGTGAATTGGACAAGGCGTTTCGCATTTGCCAGAATGGACTGCGAATACATCCGTCGTATGCGTCAGCGCACCTGGTGATGGCCAAAATCAATCTGGATCGTGGTCTGTACGACTGGGCGGAGACCGAGGTACGCAAAGCGATTGATCTCGAAGGTGCCAATAGAACGACGGAACTGCTGCTCGCGGAAATACACATCTACAAGGGCGAGTTCAGCCACGCAATCAAGCTTCTGAAGAAATTGCACCAGACCGATGCCGGCAATCCGCAGATTTCAAAATTACTCGAGATTGCCCAGCGACTGCCGGATGAGCAGTCGGCAATAAATGTGCGGCCGGAAGAAGCCCGATTGGCCATCGCCACGAGTGCAGTGACGCCGACGCCTGATGCGCTGGCCGCAGGACCGCTCGATGCCCGGGGCATACTCACCGCCGCCATAGGAATACCCCTGATGCAGGGCGGTCTGTATGTCAATCGGGACGGACTGGTGGTAGATACGGAGTGGACGATTTCCATGGATGCCTCGCTTTGCGGTGCAATCATGGCTGAAGTCAATGCCTTCTGCATGCAGGAATTGATGAAATCTTCGTTCGGTCGTGTAAAAACTGTCCTGATTGAGACGCCCGATCCGATACTGTATATGGTACGTGCCGGAAAGCATCTGTTTGTCTTTGTCGGCGAGGGGAAGATTAACCTGGGAACTCTGCGCATGCGCATCGGCTCCCTTATGGAACGATACCAGGAGTAGCCGGAAGGAACCGCCATGGAACGAATTGGTCGCATTGGTCAACGGGTAGCGCTCTTCAGCCTTCTGGTTCTGGTCGGCGTGATGGTGTTATTCCCGAAACGATTCGGCACCAACCTGCTGAACGTGTCCGTGATCAACTTGCTGTACGAGCTGGTGTTCTACGGTGTGGTACTCTACGCCTTCAATCGCCGCGTCTCGTTGTTCCGACTGATTCAGGGTTCGGGGCTCTGTGTCGTCTATCGCCTGGCCCTGAGCGCTGTGTTTGGACTACTGGTGGCCATGGTGTATAAGATGGACATGGAGGTCGCGCTCCAGTTGACCATGTCCACCTACTTGCCCGGACTGCTTCTGCAAATCATCGCGACGCCCTTCATCATGCGGCCGGTCGTCATGCAGATGCTCGGCGAGCCGGCTCGTCGCCCGCAGGTCGTCATCCAGCCATATGCACCCGAAACGTCCGAACCGCCGCGTACGCACCCAAAAGAGCCCGCGCGTGCAGCGAGTGAATCATTTCGGCCGCAGCCTCACGCCGAACCTGAGATGCGCCAATGGTCTAAAACGACCGAACCGGCGAACCATCCGGAATCAGGAGGCTTTGATCGTGCCGCCCGCTATATAGGCGAGCAACAGTCGGTGCAAATGGCGGCCGTGATTGACGCCGAAGGCTTGTTACTGGGCAGTTTCAAGCGGGGCGACACCGTCCCGGAAGATGTGGCGCCCCTGGCGCTGCTGCTATTTGAACAGAATCAACCGATACTGAGCCGGGGAAAACTGGCTAATGCCGAGCGGATCGATGTCACCCTGCGCGATGAACGCGTGGTCGTCGCCCGCGGTCAGAATTTCTATCTGATGGTGGTGTCTGATCGCCAGACCGAAGATCTGGTGCACATTCGCATCACCCAGGCAATGGATATGATCAGAAAATACATGTCCGAGCGCTACGGTCAGAAGGCGCAGGCTAACGCGGAGAAGAGCTATGTATCAAGTGCTCAATGAACTGAATAAGACACCCGGAATCACCGGCTCAATGGTAGTCGGTAATGACGGTATTGTCATCGCCGCCGACCTGGAAACGGGCATGGAAGGCGAGACGGTTGGTGCCCTCGCGGCGTCGATAACCAGCAACATCCAAAAATCGCTGGATCGCCTGCGCACTCAGCCGCTGTCGCAAGTGACGATTGAGGCGGATGATGCCAAAATGTTTTTCACCGACGCCGGCATCGGTATTCTGGTGGTCACAACTCAGAAGGAAGTGAACATCGGTCTGGTGAGACTGGAGATCAAAAACGCCATTTCGCGGTTGCGAATGGCCTGAACAGAGCACCCTAATATCGCACTGAGCCGAAACTATGGTATCTATAAATTACTCTTCGCGGGAGGTCTGCTGCAAGATTGTCTACTACGGCCCGGGTCTGTCGGGCAAGACGACCAATCTGCAGTACGTCCATGCCAAAGTGCCGCAAACGACACGCGGCAAGCTCATCTCGCTGGCGACCGAGGCCGACCGCACGCTCTACTTCGACTTCCTGCCTATCAATATTGGCACGATCAACGGCTTCTCGGCGAAATTCCAGTTGTACACCGTTCCGGGCCAGGTGTATTACAACGCTACCCGTAAGCTGGTTTTGCGGGGTGTCGACGGGATTGTCTTTGTCGCCGACAGTCAGCCGGACAAAATGGATGAGAACATCGAGTCGTTGTTGAACCTGGAAGAGAATCTGGTCGAGTACGGCTACGACATGGCTGATATCCCCCTCGTTATCCAGTACAACAAGCGCGATCTGCCCAATGTCCTTTCGGTGGACGAACTCAACGCTCAGCTCAATAAGCGCGGCGTACCGACTTTTGAAGCAGCCGCGCCGAGCGGTGTGGGCGTGTTTGATACGCTTAAGCTGATTATCAGACTCGTGCTGGAAAAGGCCAAGTCGACCAGCGTGCCGCGCGTTGCCGCAACTGTCCACGCCCCGCAGCCTGAGCCGGCTGCCATTGCGCCGACCGCCGCCGATTCGCAACCGCTGCGCATTCTTCAACCTACGCCGGCACCGGTCAGCACTTTGCCGTCATACGGCGATCTTCCCGTTACGACCCAGACCGCACCGGTCATGGACGCTCGTCCTGCCGAGCCGGTTCGAGCCGCAGCCTATCGCCCGTATCCGGGAGGACGGTCAGCCGAGGGTACCGGTGGAATTTCCACCGCGCCTCCGGCGCCTGCGGCCGGCACTCAATCGCCATTAGCCATGGATTCATATTCTCCAGTCGAAAAACGGTCCAAAGCCGAGGAAGCGCCAAACGCGTCCAGCACACCGACGATGGCTCCGTCGTTACGTAAGCGCCAAGAGGCAAAAAAGCGCGGCTTCTTCAAACGGCTGTTTGGTTTGAAATAGTCTGAGGAGGGCGAGATGTCTCAAGAGAGCCTTATTATCTACGAGGAAGAGATCACCAAGATCGATGCTCTTCTGAACAAACTGCTTAAAGGGTGCGAGGCGAAGTGTGCTTTGCTGGTCGACAAAGACGGCCATCTGATCACGCGTCAGGGTTTTACCCACTCGCTGGATACGACTGCGCTGGCGGCCCTGCTCGCCGGTTCCTTTGCCTCGACCAAAGAGATCGCGCGACTGGTGGGTGAACCGGAATTCTCCGTGCTCTTCCATCAGGGCAAGAAGGACCACATCCACATGTCGATCGTGGGCGACCGGTCGATCCTGGTGGTGATCTTCGATGATCGCACGACGATCGGCATGGTGCGCCTGTATGCAAAAGAAACCGCAGCCGAACTGGCTCGGGTGTTTGATGAAATTCGACAGAAGACCGGCCAGAAACCGACCGTCTCCGCAGAATTTCGCCGACGCCGCCCAGAATAAGCTCGACGATATCTTTCAGGATTGACACCGTCGCTCCGGCTTGCGGCCGGAGGTGTCTCGTCCCGCACAGGGCCAGAGGGTTTGTAAACGATGTCGACCGAACTCAGCTCCGTTTTGGTACAAGCCGGGAAGATCTCCCCGGAACAAGCCGAAAAGGCGCTTAATCTCGTCAAAGAGAAGAAAGAGAAGCTCGAGACGGTGCTCGTGCAGATGGGAGCTTTCACCACTGAGGAGGAAGTGTCGCAGTTTGTCGGCAAGCACCTGAAAATCGGCACGCTCCGGCTTTCCGACGTCGAACTGAATCCGGAAATCGTCAAGCTGATCCCGCTCGATATCGCCC
This sequence comes from uncultured candidate division Zixibacteria bacterium, assembly GCA_963806185.1. Taxonomy (GTDB): domain Bacteria; phylum Zixibacteria; class MSB-5A5; order GN15; family FEB-12; genus CAWDXE01. The sequence continues at coordinate 211,141 of CAWDXE010000003.1, read as the reverse complement.
GCAAATTCAAGGTCATCGCCATCTCCAAGCTGGCGAAGACGCTGCTCGTCGCGATCTCCGACCCGAACAACATCTACGTTCTCGACGCCATCAAGTTCATCACCGGCTGCACCATTCAGCCGGTGATCTCCCCGGAAAAGGCGATCGACAAGGCGATCGAGGCGTACTACGGGTCCGCCGAGCCAGATGTCCGATATCGTCAAGGGTCTGGAAGACGGAGACGATGATCTCGAAGTTGTGGCCACCGAAGAGATCGTCAACGAGAGCGATCTGCTCTCCCAGATTCAGGACAAGCCGCTTGTCAAGCTGGTCGACTCGATCATTGCCGACGCCATCCGGATGGGGGCATCGGATATTCACTTCGAGATGTATGAAAAGCGCATCCGCGTGCGTTATCGTATCGACGGCGACCTGCGCGAGATGGCGCCGCTGCCGTTCAAGTATCGCGCCGCCATTGTCTCTCGTATCAAGATTATGGCCGAGCTGGATATCTCCGAGCGACGCCTGCCGCAGGACGGACGCATCAAAGTCAAAGTGCACGCAGCGAACCGTCGACCTTGCGCGTTTCGGTCCTGCCGACCATCTTCGGCGAAAAGGTCGTGATGCGAATTCTGGACCCGATGGCCCTGAAGGTCGATATGACCAAACTCGGATTCCGGGAACAGGATCTGAAGAAGTTCGACGAAAAGATCCATTCGCCGTTCGGCATCGTTCTGGTGACCGGCCCGACCGGTTCGGGTAAGACGACGACCCTGTACTCGGCGCTCCAGACGCTGAATACGATTGATGTCAACATCATGACCGCCGAAGACCCGGTCGAGTTCAACTTCGAGGGCATCAACCAGGTGGCGGTCAAGAGCCGAAATCGGCCTGACCTTTGCGTCCGCGCTTCGGTCGTTCTTGCGACAGGACCCGGACATCATCATGGTCGGTGAGATTCGTGATAGCGAAACGGCGGAAATCGCCATCAAGGCGGCGCTGACCGGACACTTGGTGTTTTCCACTCTGCACACCAACGACGCGCCGTCGTCGGTCACTCGACTGATCGACATGGGCATCCCGTACTACCTCGTTGCGTCGGCGACCAAGTTGATCATGGCTCAGCGTATGATGCGCAAGATTTGTCAGAGCTGCAAAGAAGAGATCAACCTGACGCCAGGAGCAGGTGGAGAGCCTCAAGGTTGGACCGGAGCTGCTGCGCAATATCCGGGCCTTCGTCGGCCGCGGCTGCGCCGAATGTGGCGGCACCGGCAAAGCCGGCCGTACCGGTGTCTTCGAGGTCATGCCGATCACCTCGGCTATTGAAGCCGCCATTCTGAACAAGGCCCCCGATACCGAGACTTCGGGTGCTGGCCCAGCAAGGAGGGCATGTGCTACCCTTCGCGAGGCGGCGGTGGAGAAGATGAAGGCCGGATTTGTGACTATTGAAGAGGTCTTCGCCGTTACCTCGGCCTAACCCGCATTGCCGGGCCCCGCGCCCGAGCCTTTTCCCATATCCACCAAACTGGTATCTGCATTGACCGTAAGGATTTCGGTCAAGTTTTCCCGCGTTTTGACCGATAACAGGACTAAAGCTGATTCCTCGGGAAACATTGTAAGTACGCTAGTCATCGGGAGTTAATAATGGTCACTTTTCGTGAATTGCTCGAACAAATGGTGAAGATGAACGCGTCCGATCTGCATATCACGGTCGGTTCGCCGCCGGTCGTTCGCGTCGACGGCAAACTGGTGCGCATGAACTATGACGCGCTCACCGGCGAGCAGACCAAGAAGATTGCCTACTCCATGCTGAACGACAAACAGAAGCTCAAATTCGAACAGAACAGCGAGCTCGATTTCTCGTTTGGTATCGAGCAAATGAGCCGTTTCCGCGCGAACATGTTCATGCAGCGCGGTAACATCGCCATCGCTCTTCGGCAGATTCCCGTACAAGGTGCGCACGTTTGAAGAACTCGGCCTTTCCGAAGGTCATCGCCGAATTTTCCCGTCTTCCGCGCGGCCTGGTACTGGTCACCGGTCCGACCGGATCGGGTAAATCCACGACGCTCGCGGCGATTATCGACAAGATCAACAAGGAACGGCCGGTGCATATTCTGACGGTGGAAGATCCCATCGAATATCTGCACCGTCACCAGATGGCCCTCGTCAATCAGCGCGAAGTTCATTCCGACACCAACTCGTTCGCCGCGGCGCTCAAGTATGCGCTGCGTGAAGATCCCGGACGTCGTGCTCGTCGGCGAAATGCGCGATCTGGAGACGATCGAGGCAGCGCTTGTCGATTTCGGAGACCGGTCACCTGGCGTTTGCGACTCTGCATACCAACTCGTGCGCCGAGACGATCAACCGTATCGTCGACGTCTTCCCGACCAACCAGCAGGAGCAGGTGCGTGTCGCCCTCTCGTTTTCGTTGCAGGCGGTCGTTTCGCAGGCGCTGATCCCGAAAATCGGCGGCGGCCGGGTGATGGCGATGGAGATTATGATTGTCACCCCGGCCATCCGAGCCATCATTCGCGACGACAAAATTCATCAGTTGTATTCGATGATCCAGTCGGGGCAGAAGTACGGCATGAAGACCATGAATCAGTCGCTGGCCGAATTGTACACGAGCGGTAAGATCACCATCAATGACGCCATGGCGTATACCCATAACGCTGAAGAATTGTCTGAGATGCTGTCGCGGCAGAAGCAGCCGTCGTACGCGTGAGGTCGGATAGGAAAGGATCATAGCGATGCCAGTATTTGAATACAAGGGAAAGACACTAGCCGGGGCTGCGGTGCAGGGTTCGCTTAAGGCCAACAGCCGGGCCGATGTCGAACGGGTGCTGCGACAGAACCGGATCCTGGTCTCACAGATCAACAAGAAGGCCGCGGAGATCTACATCAAGTTCGGCACGGGTATCAAACGTATCGAGATCTCCCGTTTCACCCGCCAGTTTGCCACCATGATCGGCGCCGGTCTTGCCCATGGTGCAGTGCCTCGATATTCTGTCCACGCAGACAGAGAATAAGGAATTGGCCAAGATCATCGCCAACGTGAAGGACGGCGTGCAGGGCGGTTCGACCTTATCCGACGCCATGGCCCGTCATCCGAAGATCTTCGATCAACTGTACACCAACATGGTGGAGGCAGGCGAAATCGGCGGCGCCCTTGACGCAATTCTGGTGCGTCTGGCGGTGTACCGCGAAAAGGCCGATCAGTTGATCCGCAAGGTGAAAGGGGCCATGGTCTACCCGACGGTCGTCATGATCGTGGCGATGGGTGTCACGTTTGCCATGCTGACGTTCATCGTGCCGGTATTCGCCAAGATGTTCGAGGGCGTCGGTGCCGACCTGCCGGCGCCGACCAAGGTCGTCATGGACATTTCCGAATTTTCTCCAGCACAACATCCTGTTACATGGGGTTGGGACTTGATCGCGCTGATCATCGTGCCTTTATCTGGTGGAAGACGGACGCCGCAGGGAGCGCTCCTCTTTGACAAATTCCTGCTTCGGACCCCGGTGTTCGGCAACCTTGGTTCGCAAATCGTCGGTGGCCCGGTTTACCCGCACGCTGTCCACGTTGCTGGCGTCGGGTGTATCGATTCTCGAGGCGCTGGAGATCACGGCGAAGACCGCGGGCAACCTGGTGGTCGCGAACGCCATCAACAAGTCGGTGCTGGCCATCGCCGAAGGTGATACGATTACCGGCCCGCTGAAAGAGACCGGGGTGTTCCCGCCCGATGGTGACTCAGATGATCGGCGTCGGTGAAAAGACCGGCGGTCTGGACGACATGCTCAACAAGATCGCCGATTTCTACGATGAAGAAGTCAACGAAGCCGTGACCGCGTCTGACGTCCATCATCGAGCCGGTCATCATCGTCTTCATGGGCGCCGTCATTGGCGGCATTCTGGTGGCGATGTACTCTGCCGATGTTCGATATCATCGGCAAGATCTGATCGGTCCTGCGTCACCCGGCCGGCCGCGAGTGGCCGGAGACTAAACGTAAGAAGAACGGCGCCTCTCGCGGGCGCCGTTTCTTGATTAGGCAACGTACGATCGACTGAAACAAGTAGGCTGGTTCCTTCCTCTCCGACTGGCGTCGTACGTCATAGTCCTGGCTGTGGTCGCCTTCTGGCTTAATTTCCCGCGAAGCCCTCCAGACACCACTGACCGCCTATTCTCTGATCACGCTGGCGTTGGCCACGCTCATCTCTCTGAGCGTCGTGTCCGGACGCCCCGGACTCTGACGCTGGTTGTCTCGCTGCAGTTTCTGCTCGAAATTGTCATTGAATCCAGCATCATCTACACCACGGGTGGCATCAACTCCCCGTTCTCGGCACTCTTCATTTTGACGATCGTGTCAGCCGGGCTCGCGTACCGTCTGGTGGGCACACTTATCATTGCTTCGATCGTCTCCGTCGGATTTGCCGGCATCGTCTGGTTCGGAGTTGCCTCCGGTCAACTGGGTTCTGAAGTGACTCTCCAGGCTATCGCCCGTTTCGTCAAAAGCGAGGATGCCGTCCTCTATTCTATCTTCCTGCACGTTTTGATTTTCTATCTCGTGGCCTTCATTTCGGGATACCTGGCCGAACGATTGTCAACCCAGGATAAGAAACTGGCCGACGCGTCACAGGCATTGCGACGGGCACGGCTGGAAACTGACGACATTCTGCGCCATCTCAATTCAGGTCTGCTCACGCTCGATCCGCAAGGTTGCATCATCTACTTCAATCGTGCCGCCGAGAAGATTCTGGGTTATGAAGAGGAACGGGTCAAAGGACTGCGCTGCGACGAAGTCTTTGCTGAACGGATGCCTCGTCTCGCCGAAGCCCTTCTCCAGGGACTGCTGTACGGCATCGAACACCCCCGCCGCGAATTGGAGATTGTCGACCGGAGGGGCACGGTGATTCCGCTCGGCATTTCCACCTCCGTGCTTCGCGATGAAGATCTTGAACTGCGCGGTGTCATTGCCATTTTCTCCGATCTTACCGCCGCCAAAGTTCTTGAGAACCAGGTTCGAGCCGCCGATCGACTCGCGGCTGTCGGTGAATTGTCCGCGTCGATCGCTCATGAAATCCGAAATCCGTTGGCGGCCATTTCAGGATCGGTGGAGGTCCTGCGTTCCGACCTCCAGGTCTCTGACGCCAACGCCCGCTTGATGGAACTGATCGTCAAGGAGTCTCATCGCCTCTCGAAGATCCTCACTGACTTCCTTACCTATGCGCGGATAAGTCGCCCTGCCTATTGCAAGGTCGAACTGTGCCATGTTGTCAGCGATGTCATCGATCTCATTAGAAATCACCAGGCGTATCGCGAGACAGTAGAGGTCCGCTTTGACAGCCGCGAAGCTTACGTTTATGTCGTGGGAGACGAGGACCTGATCAAGCAACTCCTGGTGAATCTGGCCTTCAATGCCTCTGAGGCGTTTGACGGTCGGCCGGGCGAGGTGACGTTTTCTATCAGTGGCCGGGACGGCATTGTGCTGTTGTCGGTGGCTGACAACGGACCGGGCATTCCAGCGAACATCCAGGAGCGCATCTTTCAGCCGTTCTTCTCAACCAAGAAACAAGGGACAGGTCTGGGCCTGTCCATTGTCCATCGCATCTGCTCGATCCTGAAATTGACGATGACAGTTGATTCAACTGAAGGTGCAGGAACGACTTTCTCCGTTCGTTTTCGGGAACAGCCGACTGAAGATGATGCCGACCGCGAGCCGCTGATCAGATCATCCATGATCCAAGTCTAAGCGCCAGATTGATTTGGCTTGCTTTTTCCCGTCGCGCGTATAATATATCTCAACTTACGCACTGGAGGTATATAGGATGATTCGGACGGCGCGCTGGATAGCTATTGTATTTTTCGTTGTGACGGGGGCTCTTCCGACATTCGCCAAGTCGCTCAAGCTCACTGATGAGACTATCGACAAACTCGCCAGCCAGCCACTGGTAGTCGGCGACGCGAATCTCACCTTCACCGTAGGCCAGATCTATCGACAAATCTCGAGAAGTCGAATGTTGCTCGAGGGCGGAATCCTTAATGCCGATGGCGCGAAGCAAGTCATCGACAGCATCGTCGTAGACTCCCTGGTCGCGCTCGAAGCACCCAAGGTGAACATCCGCCAGTACCGGCTGGATTACCGTGACTACCGGCACCAGCTTTTTGATTCGGTCATTCAGGCTCTGGTTCTCCAGGAGGTCATGGGCAAGACCCAGGCCGATTCGATGGAAGTGCTGAAATTCTTCCACGATAATACGGAGCTGTTCACGGCCGAAGAACAGGTCAAGCTCTGGCACATTCTGATCAGCCCCAAGGGGCTCATCGCCAAATCGGATTCGATTTACAATCGAACGCACAACAAAGACCAGATTGCGAATGACGCTCGCGAATTGGTCTGGAATCTTTATCGAGCCCTCCAATATGGCGAGTCATTCAAGAATCTTGCCTTCCTCTATTCTCACGACATCTTGTCCGCCAAAAAGAGCGGCTTTGTCGGCTGGACGCCGCGCGGCAAGTATCTCGACCCGTTTGACTCTGTCGCGTTTTCACTCAAGAGTGGAGAATTCTCGCAGCCGTACCATGACCAGGATGGCTGGCATATGGTACTTGTCGAAGGCCGCATTCAGGGCGGCATATTGCCGATCGATTCGCCCTTTGTGTATGATATGGCCCGATCGAGTCTGCTCACCTTGCGCTCCAATCAGCGCGGGGACCATTTCGTCGACAGCTTGTACCAGGTGGCTACCATCTCTGAAAACCCGGCCATTATGGAGAGCGACATTAATACTGTCGACGACACCGTCTGGGTGGGCATTGTTAACCAACGTGATACCATGTATGCCTGGGAGATGAAACAATTCGAACAGGGGATGCGTCTGCAGAATGACATTCCCAGTTTCACTGCGGAGATGAAGAAAGATGCCCTGCGACTCATGGCGCAGCGGTATCTGCTCGCACAGGCTGCGGAAGACATGGGTGTCACGGCGATTCCCCAGGTGGCCGCTTACGAACGGCAATTGCATCAGAATACCTCGCGGGAGATCATTAACAGACGAGGGCAGGATTTCAACTGGACACCCGATGATTCCACGATCGAACGAATTTACAAGCAAGAATCGAGCTCGATCGACGTCAACAAACCCATTACTGTGCAACAAGTTGTGGTAAAGGACTCCATGTTTGCCATCTTTCTCAAAGATCAGGCCAACAGCGGAGTCCCGTTTGAGGACTTCACAAAGAAGGAGTTCCTCGACGCCGTAAACCCGGGTGCCAAAGTCAAGTTGTCCGGTCTCCGACGGATCGGCGAGAAGGATGTTCCCAGGGCATATTGGTTGGCCGTTCTCGGTATTGAGCCGGGCAAAGTATCTTCTGTCTTCCGCATCAAGAACGAATTCTATGTTGCGAAGGTACATGATCGGATCGCAACGCGGAATGTCCTCGGTTCCAAGGGCGATATCCGTGTTCGCCTCGAGCAACAACACCGCCGGCAAGTGTGGCAGAAATTTCGTGACGATCTCTATCGGACATATGGCGTGCGGTTCGTTAATACAGTGGAGTTGCTCACCCTGAAACCCTATCGCATAAGAAATGCCGATCACCTCGGCGGCAAGTAAGAAGCCGATGGAGTCGCCAACACGTTCTGCTGAGATTCCGTTTTCACAGGAACTTTGGCGAAAGGCCACCCACATGGTGGCGCTGTCGATTCCCGCGGGGTATTACATTCTGGGTCTTTCCAGGGGCACAATGCTGACAATAATGGTGCCGCTTACCCTCGTGATGATTTTCATCGACATTTCAAGGTTGCGCCACTGGAATTTCTGGGAAAAATTTGCCCGGCGATTCTTCTCGGCCATGGTTCGTCCCCATGAGGATCAGGGTGATTTTACCGGCGCGACCTATATTCTGATCGCCGTTTGCCTGGCCGTCGCATTGTTTTCCAAACCGATAGCCATTGCCGCCCTTGCGTTTATAATAGTTGGTGACTCTTTTGCAGCCGTCATAGGTCGAAAATTCGGGCGACACCGTTTCGGCGGTCGAAAAACCATTGAGGGTTCTCTGGGTTGTTTGGCCGGAACAATGATTGTAGCTATGGTCGTGCCAAATCTTTCGCTTGCAGTTGGCCTGATCGGTGCCTGTGTGGCCACTTTGACCGAAGCGTTCTCACTCAAAATCGATGACAATCTGTCGGTTCCCCTGGTTTCCGGCCTCGCCATGACTATTCTTCAAAAAGTGTTCTAAGTTTGACAAAATTCTGTGGCTCACCCCCGTCCATTCTCGTATAATTATTAGGAAGACGAAAATTCAATCCGTAGAGCTCAACCATATTGCATGGAGGTGTCTGCATGTCCAAGGGCACGGTGAAGTACTTTAACGAGCACAAAGGTTGGGGCATTATCGCCGCATCCGACACCGACCAGGACGTCTACGTCCACCACTCCGCAATCAATATGAATGGTTTCAAGACGTTGAAGGAGGGCCAGGAGGTCATGTTTGAGGTAACCTCCGGCGACCAGGGCCCCCGCGCTCAAAACGTCACTCTGGCCAACTGATTTCACGCTCGCCAAATTCGGAAAAGCTGCCTCGGTCCCACCCCGGCAGCTTTTCTTTTTCCTCGGTAACGTCATATGCCGGCCCGCTCGTTTTTCGTATATTGACTCCCTATGAAAGTTATTGATCTCCGTTCCGACACGGTGACGCGTCCCACTCCGGACATGCGGAAGGCAATGGCCAACGCGGAAGTCGGCGATGACGTGTTTGGTGACGACCCGACCGTCATTGAACTCGAATCCTACGTCGCAAAGCTCTTTGAGCGGGAGGCGGCGGTGTATGTGCCCTCGGGTACGATGGGCAACCAGATCAGCCTTAAAGCCATCTCGCAACCGGGATGGGAGCTGCTCTGCGATCGGGAATCCCATCTCGTGTGTTATGAATGTGCCGGACCGGCTGTCCATTCTGGTCTCCTGGTAAATCTGCTGACAACCGACTATGGCATGGTAACGGCCCAAATGGTGCGCGAGAACGTCCGGGCCAAAAATGTACACGTCCCGGAGACCAAGATCGTCACGCTCGAGAACACGCATAATCACCATGGCGGCACGATCCTGCCGCTCGACGAAATCAGGAAGGTCCGGACCGTCTGCGACGAACTCGGACTCCATTTGCACCTCGACGGGGCACGTATCTGGAATGCGCACGTGGCAACCGGCATTTCCCTTCCTGAACTGACCAGACCATTCCATACCATTTCATGTTGTCTTTCCAAAGGACTGGGCGCGCCTGTGGGCTCTATGGTGGTCGGTTCACGGCAATTCATCGCGCAAGTGCGCCACGAACGCAAGTTGTTCGGCGGCGGCATGCGCCAGGCGGGCATTATCGCCGCCGGCGGACTGTTCGCAGTCAAGAACAACATCGGCCGTCTGGCTGAGGACCATGCCAACGCCCGGGTTCTCGCTGACGGACTCAACCAGCTCCCCTGTTTCAAGGTGGATATGACTCGCGTTCAGACGAACATCGTCCTGGCTGACATCACCAAGGATGCCTCTGCTGAATCGTATTTAAAGCAGATGCATTCCGTAAACGTTTGGGCCGTTCCATTCGGGCCGAAGCGGATTCGCTTTGTCACCCACCTGGACGTCAGCCGCGAGACTTGTCTCGAAGCGCTTGAACGTCTCGAACAGTTGTTCACTTGATCGGTCGGACTTAACAACATGGCCGAATACGCCCTCACTGTTCTCGGTTCCTCTTCCGGGATCCCGCAAGTTGCCCGAGCCACCGCCGGCTACGTCATCGAAACTCCGCTGGGTCTGACTGTCATCGATTGCGGCGGCTCCACTGTCGGCTCGTTCCTGCGTTGCGGTTTCGACCCTGCCCGAATTGATCGGATCTTTATCTCGCACACGCACCCTGATCATTGCTGCGAACTGCCGCTCTTTATTCAAATGATTCACTTGGCGAGGCGTACGGCGCCCGTCAGTATTCATGTCCCCGAGGAGTTTCTCGAGCCGCTCAATGCCATGCTGAATGCCATGTATATCCTGCCCTCGCGCTTGACGTTTTCCCTGGTGACCACCGGGTACATGCCGGGCGGGATACTGCGCGAACCGTATACGGTCATCGCGATCCCGAATTCACACTTGGAGAAATACGCCGAGGATATTGCCGAGGCCGAACTGCCGAACGAGATGATGAGCAGCTCACTGGCGATCGAGGTAGGGGGGAAGCGATTGTTCTATTCGGGTGACATCGGTTCGTTCGACGAAATCGAGCCATACCTCGAGAATCAGCATATCTGCCTGATTGAGACGACTCATACTGACCTTGCCAGTGTGCTGGAGTATGCGCAATCGTCTCCGGCCACGACAATCATATTGACGCACCTGGGATCGGACGAGGAGCTTGCCGAGCTACGCCGCAGGATAAGCGGAGCGAAGAATATTGAACTGGCCGACGACGGAATGCGGATCGAGTGGTAGTTTCAGGCGTTGTCAGCGACGGGTGTTCAATGATGGCTCGACGGATCGTGATAGTGAACCATATACGAATTCAACCCCACGATTATTGAGTCTTTGATCGCGTCGGTCGTCGTGTTTATGACATAGATACGACCGCGACGATCGGTCGCGGAGAGATCTTCTTCACCCACACACGCGACATACACACGGGAGCCGTCATCGGATACGGATATGCCGAAGGGGCGACGGGCCGGAGTCGGTATTGACTTTACAATCTGGCGAGTCAACAGATTGATCACCACCACCGTATTCTCAAGCTGAGTCGTGACGTACAGTTTGGCATTGTTCGGTGTGACTACAGCGAGAGACGGACCATATGGCTGGTTCGGCGTTCCGCCTGAGATCGGCACGTCGATCGAGTCGATCACGGTTCGTGTCTTGATGTCCAGCACTTTCACTTCATCGCTGTTGTAACAGGCGATATAGGCGAGCGAATCGTTGTGGTCTATTGCCACACCGTATGGGCCGTAAACCGGAGTCGCCCTGGGAATGCCCGGAATATTCGGGTGCAGGACTGGGAAGAAGAGGGAGTCGACGTCGTCCGGTATTGCCGAACTCTCCAGCTTGACCATTACAAGATTATCCGACTTCCAATTACAGGCAATTAACGTCGTCCCGTCTGAGGTGATCTTGATGTCGTGGGTCTGCGCGCCGTTGGTCTGCAGAAGCGAATCGGCGAACGTCATCGTCGCCAGGTCCAATCGATGAATATGGGTAATACCCGTGGCATTGAAGTCACAGACATATCCCACCTGGCCTGTCGGCCCGAGCGCAATCGCCGTGGGGAAGAGGGTGCCGGGATGAGTGACCGAGCCGGCCAGCACATGGTCTGTCAATCCGAACTTGGCGATTTGTCCTGGCGTGGTTCGCCCAACAATGTATAGATAGTCGTGCAATGGCGAGAACTCGATGTGGTGCGGCGACGTGACAACGCTGTTGACCGAATCGGTCCGCTGCAGCGTCTGCGCGTTGTACACGTACATGGTGCCGTCAGTCTGATTCAGCACATACAGATCGCCCGCCGGTTCCGTACTCACGGGCGGTTCCGGACTCGGGACGGAATCTTTGCTGCATCCGATGACCACAATTGCCAAAAGTGCCGCGACTGCGGCCGAAATCCAAAATCTCATCTGTCTTCCTCAGGTTGTTCGTCTGTGGAAGAATAGACGGGACAGGCCCAAATTTGTCAAGGGGAAAGTCGCCCCAATTGGTCGGTGATAAAAAGAGGCCCGCGGTCGCGTTTGCGACCGGCGGGCCTGATGATGCGAGTTTGGACAGGATTTCAGGCGGGGCTCAGGTCCCCATGTGCCCGGCTGGCCGCTCCCTGCCTACGAGTCGGCATTCACTTGGTTTTCTTCATTTCGTGAACGATTCGCTCGGTGTCCTGGGCGATCACCAATTCCTCATTAGTCGGAATCGAGAGCGTGCGGACCGTGGCGTCGTCGGCGGAAATGTCAACCTCTTTGCCAACCCCCAGTTTGTTTTTGTCCTCGTTGAGCTTGATGCCCATGAATTCGAGGCCCTGGCAGGCCATTGATCTCACGATCGGTGAATTTTCGCCCACACCGGCCGTGAACACCAGCACATCTATGCCGCCCATGGCTGCTGCGTAGCCGGCAATATACTTCTTCAAGCGGTAACAATAGACGTCGAGTGCCAGTTTCGCCTGGGCATTGCCCGTCTTGGACCCCTCGATGATTTCACGCATATCTGAGGACAACCCGGATATTCCCATGAGTCCGGAGTGCTTATTCAGAAGAGTATTTCCTTCGTTCAGTGATAATTCCTCACGCGACATAATGTGCAGGATCACGGCCGCATCGATGTCACCTGATCGCGTCCCCATCAGTAATCCTTCAAGCGGCGTGAAGCCCATGGAGGTATCAATCGAGATGCCCCGATCGACCGCTGCCGCCGAGGCGCCGTTGCCGAGATGCGCTGTCACGATCCTCAGATCGGTGAGCTTCTTGCCCAGCATGGTGGCAGCGCGATCGCTCACGTACCGGTGCGACGTTCCGTGAAAGCCGTAGCGGCGGATGGCATATCGTTTGTAGAAGACGTACGGAATGCCGTAGATGTACGCGTGAGGGGGCATTTTGTAGTGAAAGGCTGTGTCGAATACGGCGACCTGAGGCACATCCGGCAGAGTCTTCTGACAGGCATTGATGCCCCGGATATTGTGCGGGTTGTGCAGGGGCGCCAGTTCGATAAGGGACCGCATCTCGGACATCAGCTCGGGCGTGATTAACACCGAATCGGTGAATCTCTCGCCGCCATGGACGACGCGATGACCGATAGCGTCTATCTCCGACTTGTCCTTGATCACGCCGTGATTACTTGAGACCAGGATCGAAATGACAAATTCGACCGCCACGATGTGATCCAGGATTTCGGCTGACAACTTGATTTCCGCCTTCCATGAGCCTGATGACTGAGGACTGATCCGCTCATGCCGATGCGCGACACCAGCCCTTTGGCCATGGAAATCCTCTTGTCCGTATCGATCAGTTGATATTTGACCGAGGACGATCCGCAATTGAGAACAAGTATCTTCATTTCGTAGCCCCTGCTTTCGCCGCAATCTTAGGGATGTCGTTACGGGTCCGGTTGCCGTCGGCATCGTAGGTGAAGAAACCTTTGCCGGTCTTGACGCCCAATTGTCCGGCCCTGACCATTTTGCGCAGTTGCGGACAGGGATTGTATTTGTGATCCGACAACTCGTGGAGCAGATTTTCCATCCAGGACATGACCACGTCGAGACCCATGTGATCAGCCAGCGCCAGCGGTCCCATGTTGAAGCCGAATCCCAGCTTCATCGCTTCGTCGATGTCCTCGGCGGTCGCCACGCCCTCCATCAATACGTGCATGGCCTCGTTGAGGAGCGGGACGATGATTCGCGTCGTGACATACCCCGGGTACTCAGTCACCGTGATATACTTCTTATCAAGGAGCGAGGCGAACTGCACGGCCTTTTTGAACGTCGCTTCGTCGGTCTTCAGCCCGCGGACAATCTCTACCAAGGGAATCGTCGAGACGGGATTGAGGAAATGCATCCCGATGATTTTCTCCGGGCGCCCGGTCGCCGCGGCAATCTCCGAAATGGAAAGCGTCGCGGTATTGGTCACGAAGAGGGCATCTGGCCCGCAGACTGAGTCCAGTTTCTCAAAAAGCGCCCGCTTCAACTGAAGATTTTCCGGGATCGCTTCCAAGACGATTTCAGCTTCTTCCGCCTGCGACAGATCCGATGAAGGGAAAATTCGGGCTAAAATTGCCTTCTTGTCCGACGTGGTCATACCCCAGCGGCCAATCGCCCGATCGAGCGATTCAGCCACTCCCTTGATGCCCCGTTCGGCTTGCTTGGTCGTCTTGTCTATCAGCGTAACTTCATGGCCAGCATTGCTTATCGCCTCCGCCAGACCCTGCCCCATTACGCCGGCTCCGATCACTACTATTTTAGGTCTTGCCATAATTGCCTTTCAACAATGTGCTTTTAATCCTTGTGAAAATAGGCACAATCACAGAGAAGTGCAACACTTATTGTATCGGCAATACTGAGTCCGGCGACACTGTTCGGACTTTCGTAAATCAAATTGGTCGGAATTGCGGCCCGGTCGACCGATATGCGTATAAAGAGCATGTACCACAGAGGCTTGCACGAATTGACAAGCGGCCCGGCGTTGTCTATATACTAATCCTAGCTTGTGGCAGTAGCCAATTCGACACCCAGGAGGCAACATGAGACGGTCAGTGCTTCAGATTACTTTCCTAATCGCCCTTCTTACTCTCGTCGCGGTCCCATCTCAGGCTGTCGTTCGTGCGGCTCGCCAAATGAACTTCATCGAATTCAGCGCCGGCTACAACACGCCGTGGGGTGAATACAACGGAGTGCCGACTTTTGAATTCATCGATGCCGGACGCCATTATACGGTAGATGCCGAAGACCTTTATAATTCCAGCCCCAGTTTCGGCGTCCACTACGGGCGCATCGCACAGGGCCGCCTTGCCATGTCCATCGGTTTCCGATACACCACGGCAAACCTTAACGAGACCGTTGACCTGACCGCACTCAAGTACTTGGATTTTACGGACTACCATCTGAACCTGTACGAAGGCGACGTCAATCTCAACTTCTACCTGGCCGATCTCAATGTCTCCTCGTTTGCGCCGTATGTCGGTCTGGGTCTTCAGGCGGGCATAGCCTCATTGTCCGCTGAGGGTTACAATTCGCAAAATGATTTCTCAAGTGCTCTCGGGCTCAATTTCGGTGCTGACTTTACGCTGATGCGAAATGCCAACGATGGCTCGTTCATGACCCTGGCGTCGATCAACAACGTGAACCTCTTCGCCTCTAACGATCGTCCCAAGAATCTGACAATCGGCGGCGGGTTGCGGTATTACTTCCGTATGTAATCTGACTGCCGGCGCTAATCTCGAACAGCATGGTGGGAATCACATGAAGGTCTATTCTATTATTGTCTCTGCTGCTGCCTGCGCCGCGGCTCTTGCGCTCATCAATTGCAGTGGCAGTGATTCGCCGACCCAGCCGGCCAAGAATCCTCCGACCATCACGTCCTTTACCGCCACGCCGAGTGATATCATCCCGGGCGATTCGGTAACGCTTACCTACGCAGTCACTCGCGCCACCGAGGTCCGACTCTACCCCGGAGGGCAGGTTCTCAGCAATGTTGCGGCCGGGTCCGTCAAAGTTGGACCATTGCTTCCCACCGTGTACGCGCTCGTCGCGACCAACACCGACGGAAAAGATTCCGCGGCGGTGAGTATAACCATGACGGCCGTGGCCCCGAGCATAACCCAATTTGACCTCCTGGCTGACACCCTCCTGATCGGTGACTCCACGGAACTGTCGTGGCAGGCACTGCGCGCCGATTCCATTGTCGTAAACGGCGGGGTGGGCAAGTTATCGAACGCCGTGAACGGGACCCGCTTCATCAAACCGGCAACGACCACGTCGTATCGCGCTATTGCCTACAATCAGTATGGCACTGATACCGCCATGGTAACGGCCCGAGTCGAGATTCCTGCCACGGTCGATGCGCCAAACGGAGTACTCAGCAAAGGACTGATGGGTGGGTCGACTGCCACTCCGGCTCTTCAGTTCACCGTCCGCGACGCTCAGGCGCAGCTACTAAAGAAGCCCTACATTCGATTTTCCATTGTCTTGGGTGACGGGGCGCTGTCGGCGGATTCTGCGCAGGTCGATGGGACAGGATACGCCCATCCCACCTATGCGTTTTCCGGTCTGCTCGGCTATGCCGTAATCCGGGCAAGAATACCCGGAATCGATTCGGTCGACGTCTCTATTCGCGCCGATGCCGTCGTCCCGGGAGGGACTTTCCCTCAGGGTCAATATTTGCTCATCGGCGATCAGTTCAGTACGGTGAAGGCCCTTAACGGCACTCCGGTTTCTATTGACCCCGATCCGCGCCCGGCTTTCCCCCTGAACTACGCCGTCTACGAGGGTCCTTTAGGCGTCGTCGCAGTGATCGAAGATGTCAATGATAATAACGTTGCCGAGGACGACGAGCCGGTCAACAGTATCATTCTGAATACGATTTACAGCAAGAAGACGAAAGACGGTATCGGCGTGGGATCAACTATTGCCGAGGTGCAGAATGTGTACGGTGTCGTGACCGGCACCTATGACGGGTCGGATCCGGCGAACCCGGCGTACATCTACATATACCCGACTGTCGGACTGACCTTCTTTACGGACATTTCTGCCAACCGGCTGGTCTTCGAAATTCACGTTGGGCAGGGGGCAACTCCCGGTTCTCCTCTGGAGGCCGGGTCCCGGTCGTTTCGATCGCTGAAATTCACACGGAAATGAAAGAGCCCGGCCACCTTCACTGGGTGGCCGGGCCGGCAATCTGTTGGGATTTATTTAGCGCTGTCCCAACTAACGCTATGGGAGGAAGCGGCTAAATAGCAGTCACCTCACTGTAGTCTGTTTTCAAAATAGGACCACCTCCTTTCTAGTGTAATTCTAATTACAAATCTGTCGGGCATGGGTTCAACAAAAACTTCGTTGGGCTCAAAATTCTCCCCCGACGCCGGCGAACCTTGAGGTTGACAGTCCTTTCTGGATCGTCTACCTTGCCGGTCCGAGTGTATAAACCCAGAACATGAAAGCAGGCTTTTCAATAATGAGAAAGGAACCTTCCAGCAATGCGCTCTTTGTTTCTCACTTTGGCGATCGCCGCGGGGGTGATAATGGCCGCCGATGAATCTGCCTCGGCCCAGGCTGCCGCGCCCCAGCCGAACTATGATAGTCTAGCCCAAATCGTTCATCCGGTTCGCAACAAGACTGACCAGTTTGTCACCCTGGAAACCACCATGGGCAAGATGGTGCTCGAGCTGTTCCACGATGTCGCTCCCGGGCATGCGGACTCGTTTCTCTCCCTGACCAAGAAGCACTTCTACGACAGCACCAAATTTCATCGCGTGGTGAAAGGTTTCATGATTCAGGGTGGTGATCCCCAGGGCACAGGGGTCGGCGGCGCAGGTTATAAGCTGCAAGCGGAATTTTCCGACCTGCCGCACCTTGAGGGAACCTTATCGATGGCTCGCGGGCCGAACGTAAATTCCGCCTCCAGCCAGTTTTTTGTCTGTTTGGCGGCGGCCCCGCATCTTAACGGGCAGTACACGGTGTTCGGTCACTTGATCAAGGGCTACGACACACTCCACAAGATTGGCAACAGTAGAGTGGTTGCGGACACTAACACCGGGGCAATGTCGCGGCCATTCCCGGACATAGTCCTCGTGAAAGCGTACGTTTCTGATGCTGCCGGCAATCCGGTGAAGTAATTGGCTCGGCATATTCGGACCCCGTTCGCACGGACGGGGTCTGCTAATTTTTGTAGCGTTGCTCGCCAAATCCGGTACGTTTCAGCAAAATCGAACCGATGAGCGCCCTTCTGCTCATCCATACCGAACCGGGCCCCTAAACCATTGTTTCATAAAGCGGACATGCAAGAATCTCAACGCCCTCGCTCGCTGGTCATTCTCGGTTCGACCGGGAGTATCGGTCGATCCACGCTCGACGTGGTCGTGCGCCATCCGGGTCGCTTCACCGTCCTCGCCCTGGCCGCTTATGGCAATGTCGAACTCCTCATTGAACAGTATCTTTGCTTTCGGCCCCGGTTCGTCTGCGTGGTCGATGAATCAAAACGGGAAGAACTTGAATCCTCGCTGGCCGGTAAGCCGGTCGAGATTCTGGCGGGAGAATCCGCTCTCATCAGCCTGGCCGCACTAGCTGACGCAGACATCGTGGTAAACGCTGTGGTGGGCGCCGCCGGTCTCAAAGCTTCCGTCGAAGCGGCTCGTCACGGCAAAACGCTTGCAATCGCGAACAAAGAATCGTTGGTCGCGGGCGGGCCATTGTTTCCCGACCTGATTAAGAAATCGGGAGCCACAATTCTCCCCATCGACTCGGAACACTCAGCCATCTGGCAAGCGTTAAGATCGGGCAACGAGGGGGAGGTTAGGGCGCTTATTCTCACCTCCAGCGGTGGACCGTTTCGAACGTTGCCGAAGTCGAAATTTCGTTGAAATAACGGTCGAGCAGGCTCTCCGTCACCCGACCTGGACAATGGGTCCCAAGATCACTATCGATTCTGCCACCTTGGCCAATAAGGGGCTGGAACTACTCGAAGCAATGGTCCTCTTTGATCTTGAGCCGGACAAGATACGGGTAGTCATCCACCCGCAGTCGATTATTCATTCGATGGTAGAGTTCATTGATTCATCGGTCGTGGCGCAACTTTCACTGCCCGATATGCGTTTGCCTATTACCTACGCGCTGTTTTGGCCCGAACGAGTGGAGTCGGATTTCGGAAAGATCGATTGGGCGAGGCTCTCAGACCTCACTTTCGAGCCGCCCGATATGGATCGGTTCCCCATGCTACGTCTGGCCTATGCCGCCGGCAAGGCCGGTGGTACGGCGCCCGCGGTATACAACGCGGCCAACGAAATAGCCGTTGCTGCTTTTCGCGATCATCTGGCAAGATTTGTCCAGATTGCCGATATTGTTGAAGGGACCCTAAACGGTATGTCCGTTGTCACGTCTCCTGAACTGGAGACAATTCTTGAAGCCGATGCGGCCGCCCGATCGGTCGCAGGCAAACTGGTGGAGAAATATCGATGACGACAGCAATTGCATTCATCTTTGTTCTTGGGATTCTGGTGTTCATTCACGAACTGGGGCACTTCTTGATCGCCAAAAAAGTCGGGATCAAAGTCGAGAAGTTCTCGCTCGGCTTTCCGCCCAATATCTTCCAGTTCACCCGTGGCGAGACGACGTATTGTGTCGGCATTATCCCGCTTGGCGGTTTCGTCAAGATGGCCGGCGAAAACCCGGACGAAACGGTAACCGGTTCACCCGATGAATTCATGTCGAAATCGGTTGGCCAGCGAGCGGCCGTGATCTTCGCCGGACCGTTCATGAATTATATCCTGGCCATCGTCGTCCTGATCGGCATTTTCATGGTGGGGCAGCCCCGTTTTGACCAGACGCAAATACTGGTGGGACAGGTGGAAAGCGGCCCGGCCAAAGAGGCCGGCCTTCAGGAAAACGACGTCATTGTTGCAATTGACGGCCTGCCCGTAACGAATTTTGACTCTCTGCGCACGCGGATCAATAAACGGTATAACGAAGCCCTCGATCTTTCCTGGGTGCGCGGTGCCGATACCATTACCAAGAATATCACGACCAAGGTCAGACCGATTTCGACGGCCGACGGGAAACTCGACTCTGTCGGCGTCATCGGTTTCGCGCAGAAGATCGTCGGGTACGACAGCTACGGCTTTGCCGGTTCGGTGCAAAAAGGGTTCGTCACCGCCCACATCATAGTCTGGGAGACCGGGAAATTTCTCAAGCAGCTCGTCACCGGCCAGGTCTCGACAAAAATGATCGGGGGCCCGCTCTTTATTGCCCGGCAATCCGGGGAAGAGGCTCGCAAGGGACTGCCCAATCTGTTTTTCTTCATGGCCCTGTTATCCGTCAATCTGGCGGTATTGAATGTATTGCCTATTCCTGTGCTCGACGGGGGGCACCTTCTCTTTCTCGCCGTGGAGGCCATCAAGGGGTCACCGGTTTCGCGTAAGGCTCGCGCCGTGGCACAACAGGTCGGCCTGGTCTTTCTTCTGGCGCTCATCGTATTTGTCACCTATAATGACATCGTGAGAGTGTTCAAGGGATTCTAAGACAACCGGTTAGTGAAACCTCCGGGACCCCGAAACTAATCGGTCTACATGGACGTACAACCATAAGATACGCTATGACGAAAAGTGAAACTTCCCTCAGTCGCGGTAAGGCCAAACCCATCACCCAGTCCGGTGAGTCGTTCTGGACCAATGTCAAACAGATCGGGATTGCCGTTGTCCTCGCCCTCATCATCAAGACGTCAATTGTTGAGGCGTATAAAATTCCCACTTCGTCGATGGAAGACACCCTTCTGGTGGGCGACTTTTTGCTGGCCAATAAGTTCATCTACGGTGCGCAAATCCCACTGACTAACTGGCGCCTTCCGGCCTTCCATGAGCCGAAGCGCGGCGAGGTCGTGATCTTCACTTGGCCTGGCGACGGCATTACAAAGTATATCAAGCGGTGCATCGGGACTCCGGGCGATACGATCCTCATTGTAGATAAGGTTTTGTATGTGAACGGGGTAAAATTTGAGAATCCGCCTCACTCCAAGTTCATTGACACGACTGTTGACGGCCGACAGGTGATCCAGCCCAGAGTTGCCGGCGCCTCCAGCCGGGATAATTTTGGCCCATATATTGTCCCCCGCGACAGCTACTTCATGATGGGCGACAACCGGGACAACTCCTATGACTCCCGCTATTGGCAATCGGTGCGCAAGGAATTGATCCTCGGCGAAGCGATGGTCATTCACTGGTCATGGGATGAATCAGCCAGTCCGTCGCCTGATGTGAAACTCACCGATCCGCTCTCTGTCCCCCGCCTCTTTCTATTTAACGTCGTGCACTTTTTTGAGAAGGTCCGTTGGGATCGAATGTTCAATGTGATTTCCTGATGGTCCGCGAGGTCACTCCATGCGCTCTACCCTGCTAGTACCCGCTGCAATACTGATGATGGTTGGTGTCGCAATCGCTCAGCCCAAAGTGAAGATTCTTAACGATACGCACAATTTCGGCCAGGTCGCCGAGGGCCCCAATATCAATCACAGTTTCTGGATCAAGTCGGTTGGGGATAAGCCACTGAAAATCATCAGCATCGATCCCGGCTGCAGTTGCACCGAGATTCCCCTGCGCGATTCGGTCCTCAACCCGGGCGAAAGCACGACTGTTGAGATTGTCCTTCGGACACGCCGCCTCTCGGGGAATATTGAAAAGCGACCGGAGTTCTTCACCAACGCCGAGTCGAAGCCGTTTGTCCTCAAGTTCTATGCAAGCGTGACTGATGATCCGCAGTCGATGAAACCACTTACGCTGAGTCCGGCCAAGATCGACGTATCTCAGTTCGGAGAAAAACCTCGGCGACGCGCAAGGTTCATGATCCACAATCCAACCGCCCAGCCGTATGATATCGCCATCGTCGATACCCTCAACAAGAGCTTTACGGTTGAGATGCCCAAGTCGATCAAGGCGAACGATTCCATCGAGGTCACGATCATGGTTCGTAGGGAAAAGGTCACCAGCAGCTTTGGTGAGTCGTTTACCTTCGAGGTCGCGGCCGACGGCTACCCTCGCTACACGGTGCCTGTTACCCGCATATACAAGGCGGACGAAAAGAGCGCGGTCACGCGATCAAGCGGCAAGAAGTGACCACAATCTAACCTGCGCGTTCAGCCGCCAATCTCCTGATGGGCGGTTTTTTCTTTTGCTTTTCCGCCCCCGAGTGGTTAATTCCAGCCTATGTTTCACCTGCGCGTCGAGAAACTGGCCAAGCGATTCGGCTCCCGCAAAGTGTTCAGTGACATCGCGTTTGATCTGGCCACCGGCGAATCGCTCGCCGTGGTCGGCCGAAACGGTTCGGGTAAGACGACGCTCGTCATGACGCTTTTGGGCGGCTACCGCCCCAGCAATGGTGCGATCACGTACGAGGAAAACGAGGTGAAACTCGACGAAGATGCCGTCCGCCGCAGAACCTCACTTGTCGCGCCCTATATCAATCTCTACGACACACTGACCGCCGAAGAGAATCTGGTGTTCTTTTCATCCGTTCACGGCAGCCATACAACCGGCAAGGAGATTAACAGCCTGCTGGTACGTGTAGGGCTCGAGGGCCGAGGCGCCGACCTGGTCGGTTCCTACTCCTCGGGAATGAAGCAACGTCTTAAGTACGCCGTCGCCCTGTTGAAGTGTCCGGCGTATCTGTTTCTCGACGAACCAACCGCGAATCTGGATGATGTCGGCAAACAGATGGTCTTTGATCTGATCAACGAGTACCGTCAGAAGGCCATCGTCGTGATTGCCACCAACGAAAAGGAAGAGTACGCCCTTGCCTCAAAGCGATGCGAAATTGCTCAGTAGAGCCTTCGCTGTCTACGCCAAGGATATGCGACTTGAGCTGCGTTCCAAATACGCGCTCAATACCATTCTCATGTTCGGCATCACGACGCTGGTGATGGTGTCCATTTCGCTCGGTGCCGCCAACCTTCCGTCAAACCTCCTGGCGGCCCTCTTCTGGATCGTTATGTTCTTTGCTTCCACCGCCGGTTTGGCGCAGGTCTTCGTGCGCGAGGAAGAAGCCGGGACGGCCCTTATTCTCAAGCTGACCGCCGATCCGGAGGCGGTCTATGTCGGCAAACTTCTGTTCAATCTCACGTTGCTGACCGTCATCACAATCGTCATTACTCCCTTTTTCTTCATGTTTCTGAATGCACCCGACGCCAACTGGCCGACCTTCGTGCTCGTACTGGTGTTTGGTGTGTTTGGATTGTGCAGCGCGACTACGCTGGTGGCGGCAATAATTGCGAAAGCTGCTATCAAAGGGGCGCTGTTCGCCGTCTTGTCGTTCCCGGTGATGGTGCCGCTCTTGCTGGCGCTGGTGAATGTGACCGACAAGGTGTTGGACGGCCGCACCTTTGCCGACCTGTCGGCCCTATTGCCGTTTCTGGTCGCCTATCCGGTGATTATGATCACCGTCTCGTATCTGCTGTTCCGGTTTGTGTGGCAGGAATAGTCCCATAGTCGAATGATTTGCCTGTTTATCTCCGAACAGTCTTTTTGTATTTTCGGTTAGTCATTCAACTTACAGGAGGTTAACCCGTGATTTCCAGGGTAGTCTCAACTGTGCGTGTGACGGGAACCGTACTTGTCCTGGTGCTGGTCACGGCGATGACCGCCGGCGCGATCGACGGTCTTTACGGCAGCGGGGGTATAGGAACAGGCAGCGGCCGTCTCGCTGTAGGGCTGAATCTGTCCTATAAATTTCAGGGCTATGTCGTATCGGCCAGGGGAGTAATGACAGAATCGAACGACAAGTCGATGTCGTGGTTCACCGATCACACTGAGGAATTCGCACTGATGATGGGTTTCTCAACCCGATACTCGGATGATAAGGTATCGGCGACCATTGAGGGCGGGATCAGTACAATCCGTATCTCCCGCGTGAAGTATTCGATGCGTCATACGCTGTTTGGCGACGTGTTATCGGCGGACGACAAGTCGACGGGGTCCGAGGTCGGACTGGCAGTGCAGTCGCAAGTCTATTTTTGGCGCGTGGGGGTGACCGTGTTCGGGAATCTCAATCGCGAGGAGAATGTGTTCGGCGCGCTGGCGTGCTTTCGCTTCGGGAGAGCGAATTAACGGCCGAGGTGATTCGGGTTAGATTCATGCAATTGATTCTTGAACCAACTCGGTTGGCCACTCGTCGCTACTCTTCCCACTCCGGCCGCCCCAGCCGACCCATAAAGAGGATTGCTCCTGATGTTTTCTCATAAATGACATAGACGAACGGGCGGTTGCAGATAATCTGCGGCGGAAGCCCCGTGGAAATGATTACGGTCGTCACAGCCGCCGCCTCTGTCCCTTTTTCGTCGACCTGCACAAAGGCATCTTGCTTCACTGCACTGATAAAGAATGAAGCAGGCGTTGTGGTCAGGTTGCTAAAATCCGCGCCCCCACCAAACGCAATGTCCATGCCCATGGCCTTCAGCATATCATTCATCATGATATCATACTTGACACGGAATTTCGGCATGACCAGCGAAAAGTCGCCTCCATGCAGGAGAGTAAGCCATTGCTGCCACTTCTCCGGCGTCATGAGCTGGATCAATTCGGCTGAGGTGATACTGGAATC
Source organism: uncultured candidate division Zixibacteria bacterium (assembly GCA_963806185.1). GTDB lineage: Bacteria > Zixibacteria > MSB-5A5 > GN15 > FEB-12 > CAWDXE01. The sequence continues at coordinate 187,364 of CAWDXE010000003.1, read as the reverse complement.
GGGACAGATAACCGCCATCTGAAAATTCTTCTGACCATAGGGGAGAGAAATCATGGATAACGTGTCATTCTCCAGTGACAGCAAGTCCGCTCCCGACCCCGGGAAGAGTTGCCAGTCGACTTGTCCGTGCTTTCGCATCAGGGACGTGCTGACTGTATCGCCGGTCTCCGTCGCGAACCACCATGGTACCGTCTCTTTCTCGTCAAATGGATAGGTCCACGCTCCCTTGAAATAAATCGCATTCATCAGCATGAAAACGATGTTCGGATCGAGCGGCGGCTCGACCACTTTGGTAATCTTCCCGTTGGTCTCTTTGCTCGCCCAATTGTTGATTGTGTCCGCCGCCGCCGGTAGCGCAAAATCGAGTCCCGTCACCCTCGCCCGGAAGAATGATTCCATCGTCGTGACGTAAGCTGGATTTACGGGTGTCCCCAATCGATACCAGATCGCATTCGCAATGGAGAAACTCACCGTCGAATCGGTATTCATGAGAATTCGAGTCAGCTGCTGGTAGGCAATGTTGGCTGCCTTGACATCCATGCCGTTTATCCGCAGGGTCTGAGCCATAGCTTCACGCGTTGTTCCATCGGCCCCGTTGTAGGCCATCGCCAGCGCATATGACGCCGACAGGGGGGAGATAAACACATTCTTGTCCACCGGCTCCGCTGCAATGATTCTCTGGAATAGATCGAATCCGAACTTGTTGGCGGCATCCACCAAGCCCGATTCATCGGTGGTCAATTCACTCACTGTACGAAGCGGCGGTTCGACTATTGGCGCAGTCGGCGGCGGCGTGACCGCTTCCTCGGCGCAGCCCGCAAACGTGACTGCGAGCACACAAAGTAAGAATAAGACCTGTTTCATGGTATGTCTCCCGGACTGGATTGGACTACGGATTCATCATAATAGACGGCTCGAGAGGGATGCAACGTTTATTTGTTTTTCGTGCGCAGTCACTTTGTGTGCGGTATCGCTTGACAGATACGCTCATACCACACAGATTATTATCGACAAAGTTGCGGTGCCGTCCAGCGGGACGGATAATAGGGAAGACGGTGCAAAGCCGTCGCAGCCCCGCTACTGTAAGGGCTACTGACAGAGCCAGATGCCACTCGGGCAACCGGGGAAGGCGCTCGGTCAGGGTCGATGCCTAAGCCAGGAGACCTGCCGTAACATCATCATTCGATCGGCTGTCGGCGCGGGCTGACAACGCGATACTGTTCGCGCGACTGGCGGCCGTAACGGAGGCTTCTATGAAGCGCGTTTTCTTTTGCGCGCTGGCCGGGCTTCTTCTGGGTGCGACGGGACCCCAGGCGATCACCCCCAGCTCCACCGATTCATCGGTGTACCAACTCCCCGACACGATTGTCGTCACGGCGAATCGCTTCGGCTTGCCAGTCGAGAAAACAATCTGGCCGGCCAGGATCGTCACCGAAGCACGCCTGTCAGTCGCTCCAAGTCTCGATCAGGCGATCGATGGTGTCGGGGGCGCGGATATCCGCAACTATTCCGGTCTTGGATCGTTGGCGACACTCTCCAGTTGGGGTGCGCTTGCCCGCCATGTGCTGCTGCTCTACGACGGTCGACCGGTTCGTGACTATTCGCTCGGCGGCTTCAATCTGGGGGATTACAGCGCCGATGAATTCTCCCGCGTCGAATTTCTAAAGGGGCCGCAATCCGCCTTTTACGGCTCGGACGCCGTCGCGGGCGTCATCAATCTCATCACGCCGTCGACCCTGCTCGATCGTCTGAATGTCGCCACCCGCTTCGGCTCTCTTAATACCCGCCAATTCCGTGTGGACGTCGCGAAGAACCTTGGAACTGCCGGCGTCGGCGGCTTTGCCGATTTGGCGTCAAGCGACAATCGGCGAGCCAACGCAGGGGCCGAGCGGCTCATTGCCGGATTGCGAAGCGATTATCTCTCTGCTGACGGCCGCCATATGCTGCGCCTGAGCGGTCGACTGCTCGATGATTCCGTCGGAATTCCGGGTCCGCTCCCTAACCCGGCTATGATCCCCGACGTGGGTAATGCCGAATCAAGCAGTCTATTTGATCACCAAACAGATCGGAAGTACGCCGTTGATGCCCAGTACCGGTACAATCTGACGACGACATTCTCCGCGCAAGTCGACGGCTTCTGGGAGCGCAAGGAAGTGAACTACTTTGCCGAGTACACTCTCGCGAGTCTCACCGAATCGAAGTCCCGGCATCGCTCGTCCGGCTTCGGTGCACGACTGCAACGCCTGATTGACCGGCACTCGTTTTCGTCGGGCGTTGACTTTCTCTCCGGATCCGTGCGCGAATCATCGTACGACTCCAGCGATTACGGCGTCTCAGCAAGCTCGTGGGAGAAACAACAGGAGCAGATAGATGTGTGGAGTGCCGCCAACCTCGCGGCGACTCAACAGATGTCTTTCGATCTTAGCGGCCGACTCCAGTTGGTCAAAGACCGCGAGACGCAGCCGTCGTACGATCTCGGCGTGATCCTCGGCCCTCTGCACGATCTCACGTTGAGAATCGCCTACGGCTACGCCTTCCGTCTGCCTTCGATCGCTGATCAATTTGTGACCGGCCCCTATACCCAGGGCAACCCCGACCTTCAACCCGAAACGTCCCGCGCACTCGCTGCCACACTGTCTGTCGCTCCCGACCACCAATGGGGACATGGCGACGTCACGCTGTTCTATCGTACCGTCAGTTCGCTCATTCAATACGTCTTCGACGCCAACTCGTATAAATACGTGCCTACCAATGTCGATCGCATGCACTCCACCGGCGTCGATTTTAGCGCCGTTTGCAGCCCGACCTCGTACTGGCATCTGTCGTGGTCGGGCGTTTGGCAGTCGGCGCGGCAGTCGGCCGGCACTAGTGACGATGTGTCCGCTTTCTACATTCCCAAACTGAAATGGCGGCTTGACGCCGCGTGGCAGGCTCAACCGCGCGTTGAGTTCAGCGCCGGTCTCACTTACACCGGTCGACGCACCATTCAAATGTCGAACGATACCAAAATCATCTCATCGGTGTACGAATTGGGTGGCTCCGTGTCTGCCGCCGTGATCAAATACATGACGGTCGCGTTGATCTTGTCCGATATTACCGATCAGCGACGACCGGATCAGTTCGGCTTCAGCCTGACCGATGGCGACTATCCGTCCGTGGGCCGTACGATTTCGGTTCGCACCGTCGCGCACCTCTACTGATGTTCGAAACTGACGTCGCCCAGGCCCGGGAAATGGGCCGGGGCGACGGGCGGGCTGCAATTTTCGCTTGCGCACTGCAGCTCATCACTCTATGTTGTCCTCATCGGGCGGGACATTCTCTACAATCGAATAGCACACTAGCAACGGCTGAGAATATGACAAGCTGGCGCCTCGAATACTCCATCGATGTCGACACCGACAACCAGATCATCTACGCCAAGATCTTCGGACTCTGGAAAGAAGATGCGGCCGAATCGTACCATGCCGACTTCAAGGCAGCCCTTCAACCGTTGCTTGGTAAACCGTGGGCGAAGCTGATCGATCTCTCGAATTGGAAAACCTCTTACCCCGAAGTCGTTGATGTCATCGGCAAGCATATGGATTGGTCGGTGAAGAACGATTGTGCCTTGTCAATCTATGTGCTCAACAATTCGTCCACCTTTCGTCAACTCAATCAGATGTTCGCCAAGGGGGGCGTAAAGGAAGTGGCCATGACTTTCCGGACGATGGCCGAAGCTGAGAAATACATCAAAGAGAACTGGTTGCCCAAGCAGCGCAAGCCAACTAAGACTAGTTAGATCCACTCTCCGATTCGCCCTTGGCGTCCCGTAAGCATCTTCCCCCCCCCCGAATACCCATCAAGACGTACTTTTCACGACTTTTCGGTCTGTTTTTGTTGCTTTGTCCGCAGTGTTTGTCTATGCTCCCCTGCAAAAATTGTGTGGGGAGATGGCCATAATCGGGCTAAGCAAGGTGGTCATTCTTCCGACAATACGAATAAGTTGGGCAAGGTTCGCACAGGGTCGACTAACTGTCAATCCACCAAGGTACTAGGGGAGTCGACGAGCCTACTCGCGGGTCCTGCTGATGCCCGACTGAACAAACGACTGCCAAAGCGGGCAGCATAGGCAATCGGGAATCGGCCGGAGCCATCCCTCAGCGATTTCTCCGAGATTCCCAAGCCATTGGACGGCAATAGGTAGCATGGACGTTGGACACTGGATGGTCAGGCCGCAAGTATCCTCTCAAACGTCCCCTTCCGGCACTGGCATTGCAATAATTCTGGGCAAAACAGTGACGCAGGGAAGGGGATGCAATGCAAAAGCGGACAATCAATAGAATACTCGTGAGTTGGGCGATTCTGCTCATACTCGTTGCTTGCTTTGGCCGAGTCTCATTTGCCGCTTCGAATGCCGGGCAAACCGCTGCCGATTTCCTGACCGTGGGCTACGGTGCCAGGTCAGCCGGTTTTGGCGGGGCCTTCACTGCCGTTTCTGAGGGTGCCTATGCCGCGTACTGGAATCCGGCCGGTCTGGCTCAACTGGATCGTAAGGAAGTCGCGCTGAGCCATTTCCTCTGGTACCAGGACATTTCTCTTGAGCAAGGGGCGATGGCCATACCAGTATCTGATCGCGTCGGCTTGGGCTTCGCCATCACATATGTGAACTATGGCAAGATCGATGGATACGATGACGCCGGCGTTTCTACGGGCGATATCTCCGCGTACGACATGGCGGGAGGCGTCTCTGTCGGCTACGCTGTCAGCGACCGGATGACAATCGGCGTAACGGGTAAAGTGATCACCCAGAAGCTGGCCACCTATTCCGCGGTCGGCTTTGCCGGTGATTTTGGGTTCAAATATTCGGCCGGTCGCGTGGTGCTGGCGGGTGCCGTCAGCAACGTCGGCTCCAGTCTGAAATTCGATCAAGAGTCGGAGAAACTCCCCTCCGAAGTACGGTTGGGTATCGGTGTGACGCCGTTTGGTGATAACGTGCTCGCCGCGCTTGAAATCAACAAGTCGTTTTACGGTGACCTCACCGTCCATCAGGGTGTCGAAGTCGGCTTCCGGGATCAATATTTCGTTCGCGGTGGCGTCGGACTTCATCCCAGCCAGGATGGACGTTCGCTCGGCTCCGGATTCTCCCTCGGTGCTGGTGTGAAGCTCGGCAACGCCGGTATCGACTATGCCTTCACGCTTGGTGATCAGCAGCTTTCCGAAGAGCTGCATCGCTTCTCATTGGCCTTCCGTTTCTAAATCCGGATACACGATGTTATGGATAAGTGGGCTCGCCTAAGCCCACTTTTTTCTGGTTTGCAACGGAGGTTACTCGCGTCCGCCGACAATGCAAAGATTTGCGCAAGCGCTTGCAACATTTGTGCGGATCACCCCCCCACACCATGTTCCGAGGGCTCCTCCAGCGCCAGTATCATGATTCCACGTCGACCTTGTGGGTGATGATTAGGGAATAATGCGCTATCGTACAACATCTTACCTGTCCACAAAATTGTTTGAGCAAGATCCTGATTTGATCCAGAATCTTGGGCACTTGGCAATGGCTTTGCTTTTTCTTGGCCGCGTACGAGATGAAAGCACTCCGACTGACCTGGTAATTTAGGGATATTGATGAATCATAATACTGACAACCTGAGTCTTGGTAACGAACACTCTGTCGCTCTTAACGCCCAGCACGCACATTACGGCTCGGCGGTCGGAGTGGATGCCGCGCGTCTCCGAACTCCCGTTGTAATTGCTCCTGCCGGTCTGGCTGATCGCGCCAAGTTTTTGCTTGGCGAGTTGTCGGGTCTGCTGTTTATTCTTCTCTCGACTGTATACATTCTGGCCGTCCCTGTCTGGATTACTCGTCAGGGAGGCCTCATAGCTGCTATTGGTCGCGGAATGAAACGTACGTTGGATATTCTGGGCGCGACAGTGGGACTGCTGCTGTCGATTCCTTTCTTCCTTGTCCTGCCGATATTGATCAAGCTCGATTCGCGAGGCCCCGTATTTTATACCCAGGCCCGGGTGGGCGTAAATCGTCGCAAGAACGATCGGCGTATGTGCCAAAAGACCGGCGCTGAAAACCGACGTGATGCCGATCGCCGCCACGAAGATTTCTTCGGCAAGCCTTTCACCATGATTAAGTTTCGTACTATGGTGCAGGATGCCGAGAAGGTTTCCGGCCCTGTCTGGGCCAGCAAGAACGATCCGCGCATCACGCGTTTCGGGCGGTTCATGCGCAAGGCGCGTCTTGACGAAATCCCGCAGTTCATCAGTGTCCTCAAGGGGGATATGTCGCTCGTCGGCCCGCGCCCGGAACGCCCCTCCTTCGTGCGAGAGCTGGCCACAAAGATTGATGAATACCCGCACCGCCTGATGGTCAAGCCCGGCCTGACCGGTTTGGCCCAGGTTGAAAACGGCTACGATACCTCCTTGGCCAGTGTCGCCGAAAAAGTCCGCTTCGACCTGCATTACATTCGGACCTGGTCGGTTGTATCCGATATCCGAATCCTGATGCGTACAGTGGTGGTCGTCTTTACCGGCCGAGGCGCCTGCTAATTGCCGGCGACGTAAACAGAATTTTCCAGAGCCACGCTGCGAGCGTGGTTCTTTTTTTGGCCAGATTTAGCTTGTCCCAATTGTTGAAAAAGTCTAACTTCCCCCTACGCATCAAGTAAGTGAATCGTAATGAAATAACAAAGGATGTGTGCTTGGTGAAACGGAAATTCACGGCCTGTATGGTCGCTGTCTTTTTTGCTCCAATTATTGCGTTCGCCCAGACTTCTCCCGCTTCAGCCGGCCCCGGATCTTTGACCGTTACGTCGACTCCTCCCGGCGCGGAGGTCATTTTGCAGGGCCAGGCCGAAATCACAGGCGTGACCCCCACCACATTTCGATTCCCATTAGTGGGCGAATACAAAATGGTGGTGCGCAAATATGGGTATGAAAGGTTCACGACGCGGCTGACCGTCGATCCCACTCGGGACATGAACTTCGATGTCAGGCTTTCACCCAAGACGCGCGCCAAAGCGGCCCTTCGATCTCTTGTCATCCCGGGCTGGGGCCAGCGTTATATGGATCACTCCGGGAAGGGTGTCCTCTTTCATTTTCTCGCCGCTTCTTCAGTGGCTGCATTCCTCATCGCGAACAGTGATTTCAACGACAAATTTGACACCTACGAGACCCGCCAGGCGGATTACCAGAAGGCGCTCGACAAAGGGGCATCATATACGGAACTGGAAAGATTGCAGGGACAGGTGAAATCAGCCAACAGTGAGGCCCGGGATGCTGAGGACGTACGCCGTATTACCATCGGCGCCGTGGCCGGGGTCTGGGCCCTAAACGTCATTGACGCACTACTGTTCTCACCCGAACAAACGGGCACTTTCAACATCAAAGGCAACGAGGTGTCGATCGCTCCCGACCCCAACCTGCAAGGTGTCAAAATCGCATTCACCGCGCATTTCTGAGGAGGTCTCTCGCAACTATGCGTCGTACCATAGTCATTTCTTGTTCCCTTCTAATACTCGGTCTGTCGAGTTGCAGTCGAAAAGTCGGCGATCCGGACGTATTGCCGGATCCGCCTCCGACCCCCTACAATCTCGGCCTCGGCTATGGCCAGCAGGCCGTCACATTGAGCTGGGAGATCTCGGACGCGGCAGCCGTCAGCCGGTACCGCGTTTATGTGGGTGATTCCACCGAAGACAATTATGTCCTGCGTGACTCGACGGCTGCCCGCACGATCACCATCACCGGTCTGCAGTACAATCGCACGTATGCCTTCACTGTAGCGGCCGTTGGCTCCGATAAGATCGAGGGTCTGCGGGCTACTCCGGTGACCACTCGCCTGCCTCTGCTCGGCATTACCATTGAGGATGCCGCCCCGTACACGCGCACGCATGATGTTAATATCGCCTTGACCGCGGTCAACGCCACGCACGTGTATCTTTCCGAAGACAGTACGTTTGCCGGCGTGCAGGCGATGAATTTCGCTTCCTCCCGTCCCTTTACACTATCCTCCGCCGACGGCGTGAAGCACGTCTACGCACGATTTTTGTTTGCTGACGGCGGGCTGTCGACGGGAACGATCACTGACGACATCACGCTTGACACCAAGGCGACTATCGACTCCGTTTCGTTCCAGCCACCCGGCCTGGTTTTCAGCGCCGGTGATATTATCATCTTCATGGTAGCCGCCAGTGAAGTAGGTGGTGCGGCCTCGGTGAGCTTCGGCGAGGTTCAGGACTATTCTCTATATGATGACGGAACCGACGGTGACCTGACGGCTGATGACGGCACCTATGCCGCTACTTACGTCGTGCCGGTGAATATCGTCGTATCCAATCAGCTGGTGTCCGGGACCTTTACCGATGCGGCCGGTAATACGGCGCTCGTCCGCTCCAGTACTGTTCCCCTCAACATTCAACCCGCCCCCCAGGCGCCCAAGTTGAACAAGCCTGAAGCATTGTCCACCTTCGAAATCAGGATAGGCTGGAGCGAATCACCATCCGGTAATATCGAATTCTATCGTCTGTATCGCGATATTCAGCGCAATGTTACCAACGCGTCGACCCTGGTGACTTCGGTTGCCGCCGGTTCCTCGCTCAGTTACACCGACACGTCCCTCACCGATAACACCAAGTACTTCTACAAGGTGTTTGCCATTGCCGGCACCGGCGCATCGGCTGCCTCGAATGTCGACAGTGCCACCACGCTGGTGAATACGCCCCCGACGCCCGTGGTACTGGCCGGCGCATTGTCCGATACGGCGACCGTCGATCTCTCCTGGTCGGAGAATGGTGACAGCGATTTCAGATCGTATCGGGTCTATCGCCGAACTTCGTCGCCGGTCGATACTCTCAACGGACAGCTTATCAGCCTCATTAACTCGCAAGCAACTACCTCGGTCTCCAATAATGCTGCCGAATTGCCAACCGTCTATTATCGCGTTTTTGTCTTTGACCGGCATGGCTTGGCGAGTGGCTCAAACACGATTCAGATCAGCAAGTGAGGGTCCGGAACTAGCATGGGGCTTGTTGATACAATCAATCTCTTTTTCACCCTTCTGTTGGATACTCTCCGGCAGCTGGGGCGCTGGCGAATCTGGTTGTTGCTGGGCCTGTATTTCGCGTTGTTGGTCACCGTCCTGTACGCCCATTACGCGTTTCTTCTGCCGATCTTCTATCCGGTCGTCAAGGCGTGGGTGCAGCTCGTAGCCTCGCCCCTTGGTCTCAACCCTGAGCCGTTCTTTCATTATCCTGGCCATTTCTATTTTCTTGGACAGTATTTCGGTTGGGCAAAACTGCTGATTGGTATCTTCGTCGAGGGTATCATACTGGGCACCCTGGCCATGCTGTTCGTAGACGTGTTTTCGGAAAATGGCGATTCCCGCTTGTCCGATGCCTTTCGCCGGGCGCGACCGCTCTGGCTGCAATTGGCCATAGCCTGGATTGTCTTGAACGCCCTGACGACTGTTCTGGGCTTGGTCATTCCCGATCTGATCCAGAATAAGCTTTATAGTCCCAAGCGAGTATTCATCTTCTCCGCCCTGCTCATGCCGGGCTTCCTAACTCTGGTGATTGCGCCGTTTTTCTACAGTATCGCGGCGGTGGCCGTGAAGCGAGTAAATGCGCTTTCGGCAATCGGCCTCTCCTTTCGGCTGTTCTTCCGCAAGCCCTTCACCACGCTGGTTTTCACCGTTTTGGTGGTCTCCGGTCCGATGATTATCTCAATCATCAATACCTATTCTGATCGTGTTGTCAGCACTTTTCGCCCTGAACTGATGTACTGGATCATCCTGGGTGGCCTGGTCATCGAGATGGTCGCCAACTTTCTCTGGATAGGTATCGCTGCTCGATATCTGACCTTTGTCGACGCCGATTAGTGTCGAATCATTGCCTCACTTATTCATCGACAACTGTTTCATCTGTTTCATTGCCGGGGTCCCGAGCTGACGTCGGGGCAGTCTAGTCCGAAATTCCTCCTGATATCGTTTGATTTTTGCACCCCCTGTTCAAAAATCCTCTACAAAAACGGCCGGCCGCGCCGATACACGAGATATACTGCCAAGGGTGCGTGAAAACATGAAGCGAATACTGTTGGTTGATGACGATAAGGAAGTGTCCCGGTCGCTGGCTAACCTCTTCGACTCGGACAAGTTCACATTTGACTTCCTTGAAGACGGTCAGAACGTACGCGACTACCTGACCGACAACAAGGAGGTCGATCTCGTGATGCTTGACGTCAACCTGCCGACTATGTCGGGACTCGACGTCCTGAAGCAAATCAAAGCCGCTCAGGATCAGGTTCCGGTGATCATGATCTCCGGCTTCGTCTCCACTGAAAACGCGATGGAGGCGATGCGGGAGGGAGCGTACGAGTATCTCACCAAGCCATTCGAGATCAATAAGCTGATCGATACGGTTAACAAGGCCTGCGGCTTTGCTCATCCGTTGCCCGTGGCCTTGCCGTCCGTGAAATCGGATGCTCCGCCGCCCGGTGTCGATGAAATAGTTGGCACCTCTCCCGAGATCGTCGAAATCGCCAAGCTTATCGGGCAAGTTTCAAAGACCGATGCGGCCGTGCTGATCTTTGGAGAATCCGGCACCGGCAAAGAACTGGTTGCCAGAGCAATCCATCGCAATTCCAAGCGCAAAGGAAACGCCTTCCTGTCGGTCAATTGTGCGGCTCTGCCCGAAACTTTGCTCGAATCCGAGTTGTTTGGTCACGAAAAGGGGGCCTTTACCGGCGCGTACTATAAGCGGATCGGCAAGTTTGAGCAGGCCAACGAAGGAACGTTGTTCCTCGATGAAATCGGCGACATGACCATGCTGACTCAGTCCAAGCTCCTCCGCGTGCTTCAGGACAAACGCTTCGAGCGCGTGGGCGGCAACGAGTCCATCAAAGTCGATGTCCGCATCATTGCAGCGACCAACAAGTCACTGGTGCAGGCCATGAAGGAAGGGTCCTTCCGCGTCGACTTGTTCTATCGTCTCAAAGTAGTGTCGATCTTCATTCCGCCGCTTCGCGATCGCAAAGGCGACATTCCGCTGCTGGCCGATTATTTCCGCAACAGATTCTCTCAGCAACTGGGCGTGGCGCCGAAACAGATTTCCAAGAAGGCGAGCCTGGCATTGACCAAGTACGGCTGGCCCGGCAACGTGCGCGAACTGGAAAACAACGTGCACACGGCCATGGTCATGTCCAAGAACGATTCCCTCCAGCCGGAGGATTTCCCAAGCCTCTCCGAGGGCTCACCGAAACTCGAACTCGATCTGACGACCCTGCAGGACGATTACACGGAAACCTTCCGCAAAATCGTCGATCCGATCATGCCCAAGCTGATTACCAACTCGCCGGGCCAGATTTACCATTTCCTCGAATCCGCGCTGGAGCGAGCAGTTATCGCCTCGTGCCTCAAACATTACGAAGGGAATCAGGTCAAGACCTCTGAGACCCTGGGCATCTCCCGCAATACCCTTAGAGACCGAATCGCCAAGTACAACCTGTACTAGGTGCAGAGCACCGATATAGACCTTACGCGGCCCGCCTCTGGCGGGCCGTTGTGCTATCTGGGGGAGAAGATGGCCAGCGTCAATTTCTGCTGTCCCTGGGGCCGCTCCAGTTGTTATATAGTATTGTATGAGCGTCGGACATCCCCATATTGAGACCAGTCGCGGCAAGCTGGCCCTGACCATTTTGCTCAACGCCGTCATCACGCTGGCTGAATTCATAGGCGGCCTCGTGTCGGGATATCTGGCTCTGCTCGCGGACGCCGTTCACAATCTCTCCGACGTTGCGGCTCTGGTCCTTGCCTGGCTGGGTGTGATCGGAGCCCAGCGGCCCGCCACGAAGACTTCGACGTATGGGCTGAAACGAGTCGAGGTCATGACCGCCCTTATTTCCGCCGTGTCGTTGGTGGTCATCGCCATTTTCATCTTCAGAGAAGCGTATTACCGCCTGATCAACCCTCAGGCGTTGAGTCATCCCGTTATCTTCCTCAGTGTGGCATGCATCGGCCTGTTGGGCAACCTGCTGTCCGTATGGTTCCTCGCGTCGGAGCGGGGAAAGTCGCTCAACATGAAGGCGGCTTTTTTGCACATGGCCTATGATACCGCTTCGTCGGTGGCCGTGATTATCGGCGGCATTGTCATTCTTGTCACCGGCTGGACAATCATCGATGTCATTCTCTCGGCCCTCATCGGGCTCGCCATTCTCTGGTCGTCGTTCTCGGTAATCAAAGAGGCGACCATGATTCTGCTGGAGAGCGTCCCGGCAAATATTGATTTCGACCAGGTGCACTCGGCGATTGCCGCCCTGGAAGGCGTCAAAGACGTTCACGATCTTCATATCTGGTCCCTGTCCTCCCATCAGATCGCGCTCTCCTGCCACGTCTGTGTCGAGCAAAATGATTTGCGACTCAACGGTGAGCTAGTGGGGAAGGTTAACGCGCTCCTGCTCCAACGGTTCGGCATCGACCACTGTACCATCCAGCTCGAATGTCTCGACTGCGAACGGGCTGATCTGCTATGCAACCACCAACATCATCGCTCGCATTAGGGGCCGCAATTGTCCGAAAAACTGGTATCTGTAGAAATCACTGATCTTGCGTTTGACGGAAAATCAGTCGGGCATATTGACGGCAAGGTGGTCTTTCTCGATGCCGGACTCCCTGGCGAAACGGTTCGTGCCCGCATCATCAAGTCGAAACCCCGCTACAACGTCGGGCTGGTCGAAGAAATCACGACCAGGTCAGAACTGCGCGTCGAGGCACCGTGCGAGCACTTCAATGCCGGCATCTGCGGGGGGTGCGCCTGGCAGGATCTGGCGTACGACCAGCAGCTTCGTTTCAAAATGAAACACGTCACCGATTCGATCGAGCGGATCGGCGGTCTCACGGGCATCCCCGTTCACCCGATCGTCGGGGCCAGAGAAGTATTTCATTATCGGAATAAGATGGAATTCTCGTTTCACACCGAGGGCGACGGCCGTTTCACCCTGGGGCTGCACCGCCGGGGCCGATTTGACGATATCTTTGATATAGGTGTGTGCTGGCTGACATCGGAAGGCGCCAATGGCATCCTGCACTGGGTACGGGAATTTGCCGCCCGTCGGGAAGTCCCGGTATACGATATCCGTTCGCACACAGGCTATCTCCGGTTCCTGGCCATCCGCGAGGCCAAACGAACCGGTGAGATCATGGTCAATCTGGTGACCAACTTCGGCGATCTGCCGCATCAGGATGATTTCGTCGGCGGTCTCTTCGCCGCCTTTCCTGCGATCGCTACCATCGTTCACAACCAGAATGGCCAGAAATCGAACATCGCGGTAGGGGAGACCGAACAGGTACTATTTGGCCCGGGTTACATTCAGGAGCAACTGTTTGACAAGACTTTCCGCATTCGGGCCAATTCGTTTTTCCAGACCAATAGCGTCCAGACGGAGACGCTCTATCGCCTGACCATCGAGGCCATGATGCCGTCACCGGACGAGATCCTGATGGACTTGTATTGTGGTACGGGAGCGATAGGCATTCTGGCGGCCGAGCGTGTAAAAGAGGTTGTCGGTGTTGAGTTGGTTCCGGCCGCCATTTTGGCGGCCCGCGAAAACGCGCAACTGAACGGCGTTGAGAATATTGAATTTGTGGAAGGGGATGTGAAAGCGTACCTTGCCGACCGTACGCGACAAAAGCCGGATATCGTGGTGCTCGACCCGCCGCGCGCCGGCTTGCATCCAAAGGTTATTCCCCGGGTTGTCGAACTCGGACCGCCGAAGTTGGTCTATGTTTCGTGTAACCCGACTACATTCGCTCGCGACGCCGCATTACTCGTCGGGGCAGGGTATCAATTGCATAACCTGACGCCGGTTGACATGTTTCCGCACACGCGACATGTCGAATTGGTTGCCCGATTCAGCCGATGACGCGGCTGGGACATCGTTCCAGGGATGGGGCGCCCCCAAGGTGAAGCGACAAAGTAAAGGAGACATCATGCGTTTGCTGAAGGCTATAATCCTTGCGACTACAGCGCTCACCCTGCTGATCGCGCCGACGGGGGAGGCCAAGACGAAGAAGGAGAAGCGCTCACCGCTCGAGACACTCTCCACCGAAATCCTGACGAACCTGCAATCGTTCTATCCAGTCACAGCCACCGAAATGGGTATTCACGACTACGATGCCCATCTGGCCAATTACTCCAAATCCTCCGTCGGCAAGATGGTGCGGAATCTACAGGGTTTCCAGCGGCGCCTGAATGCCCTTTCCCAGGCCGGAATGGAGACGAAGGATCGGATCGACGTCAAGCTTCTGCAGGCCGATATTGCCTCGGCGCTGGCCGATCTGCAGTTGCTCTCCTGGCACACCAAATCGCCGCAATTGTATGTCGACGAAGCGGTCAATGGTATCTACTTCTTGATGCTCTCGAACTCAGCTCCCATGCAGGGGAAACTCTCCGCTATTATATCACGGTTTGAGGACATTGGCAGTCTCTTTAAGACGGCCCGCGAAAATCTGCAGCCGCCGCCGAAAGTGTTCATTGAAGCGGCCGTCGAGTCCCTCGAGTCCGGCGCGGAGTTTTTCCGCGACGTCGCCGCCGACCTCAGTGCACAATTTCCCAAACGTGCCAATGATATCGGCGCGGCCGCCGCATCCGCCCGCGAGGCGATGAACGAATTCAAAATGTATATCTCAGCCATGCCGATCGGCTCGGATTCGCTCTTCGCCGCCGGCAAGCCCACCTTCGATTATCTGCTGAAGAATTTCTATTATCTCCCGTTCGATGCCGATTCACTCCTGCGCATGGGTGAGGCCCTTTTCGCGGAAGCCGACAAGAACTTCCGTGAATATCAAACGTATGTCGAGGAGAATCACCAGAACGGTCAGGATTCCGTATTCGTGCCGGCCAATTTCACGCGCGAAGATATCATGCGGTACTACAACTGGGAGTGCGAACAGGTCAAAATCTTCCTCGACAAGCACGAAATTCTTACCGTACCCGACAGTATCGCGCCGGTCACCGTCATCGAGACACCGCCGTTCCTTCGCAGCATGGTCGCCGGTATCGCCTATCAGCCGGCCGGACCGTTCGATCGCGATCAACGCGGAATATTTTATGTCCGCCCCCTGCCTGATTCACTGGATCGCAATCAGCTCGAGGCATTTTTTAGATACGTCCACCGTCGCGGCTTCAAAGGATCGGTCGTGCACGAGGCCTTCCCGGGACATCACCTGCAGATGCAGGTAGCCGGCATGAATCCCGATCCGGTCCGCAAATGGCAGCATAATAACCTGCTGATCGAGGGGTGGGCGCTCTATTGCGAAGAAATGATGTACGACACCGGCATATTCGGACGCGAGGATCCGGCCCAGTGGCTCGGCATCCTGGGTGGCATTCGCTTCCGCGCAGCGCGCATCATTGCCGACGTGAAACTGCACACTGGCCAGTTCACCTATGAACAGTGCGTCGATTGGATGCAGAAAGCACTCGACGCCGACACCGACGCCGAGAAGATCTATTTGCGCAAGCAGGTGCGGAAATATACGATGCAACCAACTATGCCGATGACCTATCTGGTCGGGAAACGGGAGATCGAGCGGCTCAAGGAAGCCGTGGAATTACGCGACGGCGCCGATTTCTCCGAGAAGGATTTCTACGACGCCATGCTGGCCGAAGGCTCGATCCCGCCCTCACTCATTGGGCAGGCGATGGGTGTGTGGAAGTGAGGTAGAAGCATCCCGATTGCGATTTGTGGCCGGCGTACGTCTCGTGCGTCGGCCACCCCCTCTTCATCCCGAATCATTCGCCCTCCCTCGTCATCCTGAAGCCCCATTGGAATCGTCATCCTGAAGCATTCCTATGCTTCAGGATCTCAGTGTCCACCGCTCTCTCGACCACGCGATCGCACGGCACGCCTTGCGAGACAGTGATCACTACTCAATAAAAAACACCGCCGAGTTGCCTCGACGGTGTTTGCGTATCGCTCCAAGGAAAAAGAAGAACTACTTCTTCTTTTCTCCCTTCTTTTCTTCCGTCTTGCCACCTGCAGCCGGCTTGGCGCCCGCAGCCAGTTTCGCGCCCGCAGCCGGTTTCGCACCCGCCGCAGCCGGAGCTGCTCCAGCAGCACCCGGAGCCGCGCCGGCAGCACCCGGAGCCGCAGCCGCACCCTCGGCCGGAACCTCGCCCTCGACAGCACCTTCCGCACCCGCCGCCGGGAGCTCACTCTTGATGATTGTCGGAGCCGAAATCACCACGATCGTCTGGTCAAGTTCATCGAGGAATTTTACGTTCGGAATGGAGATGTCACGAACGTGAATCGAATCGCCGATCCCCAGTTCGGACACGTCAACTTCGAAGTGATCCGGAATATTGACCGGCAGGCAGGCGATTTCCAGCTCGCGCTGCGTGACCTGCATAATGCCGCCTTCCGACTTCACGCCCTTGGCTATGCCGGTGAAGTGAATCGGAATCGAGATATTGATCGGCCGGGTCATCGAGATGGCATGGAAATCAATATGCAATGCCCGCGTGGTGAGTGGATCGCGTTGGATGTCGCGAAGCACTACCTTGGTCTGCACGCCATCGATCGCCATGGTGTAAATCTGGCCTGCGCCCGAACCCATCTTCATGGCGCGGCGCATTTCCTTCTCTTCCACCGCGACCGCTTTCGGCTCGGTTTCCGGGCCGTAGATAACCCCGGGAATCCGACCTTCGGCTCGCGTCCGGCGGGCTCCGCCCTTACCGTCGACGGTACGGGCGCTCGCCGCAATCATAACGTCTTTCATGGTCTGTGTCTATCCTCCAAACGAGTCAATTATTTCACGGTTCGCGAACCGGCTGTACCTCTTCAAAGAGCGACGAAACCGATTGTTCCTCGAATATGCGTTTTATCGCCTCGCCGATCAGCGGGGCGCAAGTCAGTACTTCAAATTTCTCCGGCAATGTCCGGCGCGTCTGATCGATTGAATCCGAAATCACCATCCGCTTGATCGGTGATTTCATAATCCTCTCGATAGCCTGCCCCGACAGCACACCATGCGTGGCCGCCGCGTATATATCTTTGGCGCCCCGTTCCTTCAGGTAGTGGGCCGCCTGGCAGATTGAACCACCCGTGTCGACCATGTCGTCGCGGATAAGAACATTACGCCCCTTCACTTCGCCAATCAGGTTCATCACTTCGGAGAAATTGGCTTTCGGGCGACGCTTGTCAACAATCGCGAGTTCGGCGTTGAGCGCTGCCGAGGTACTGCGTGCCAGTTTCAAGCCGCCGACATCCGGGCACACAATGGTAAGCGGTTCCAGGTTCAATTTGCGGAAATATTCGTTAAACACCTGCGCCGAATACAAGTGGTCGTGCGGCAGGTCAAAGAATCCCTGAATCTGGCTGGCGTGTAAATCCATCGTCATAATGCGGTCCGCGCCGGCCGTCGTAATCAGGTTGGCCACCAGCTTGGCCGTAATCGGCACTCGCGGACGATCCTTGCGATCCTGCCGGGCATACCCGTAGTACGGAATGACCGCCGTGATACGCATGGCTGAAGCCCGTCGCGAAGCCTCGATCAACATGAGCAGCTCCATCAACGTCTCCGCCGGCGGATTGGTCGGCTGTACGATAAACAGGTCCGCACCGCGGATGTTCTCGTTGATCTGCACGAACACTTCACCGTCGGAGAACTTTGTCACGGTGCAATCGGTCAGCCCGATGCCAATGTAATTGGCGATCTTCTGAGCCAACCCGGCGTTGGAATTACCCGTCACCACTTTGATGTCACTGCGAATGATCATAGCCTGCACTCACCCAATGCTGTCATCCATTTGGCCTGGCCTGCGTTGTCAGGTCGCTGTCTTGTCCATCCCTGCTTTACTGGGGCGCCAGGATTCGAACCTGGGAATCGCAGCTCCAAAGGCTGCTGTCTTACCGCTTGACGACGCCCCAAATCTATGACACCGCGGATTGCTCGCACACCCGCTAGTCGATCGTCGGAAGCAATATCGGCCGCACCGTGTGCACCGTCCACTCGGGACGGAACAGCTCCGCTTCTCGTTCAAGCGACGGCATTTCGGCAAACAGGCCGAAAACCGTCGGACCTGAACCGCTCAGTCGCGTGATGACCGCACCTTGTTGCTTCAATGCGCTCTTGATCTCACCAAAAATCGGCTGCGACAAGAGCGGCGCTTGCTCGAAGTCATTCCCCGAAAGCTCAAGCGCGGCAAGGAGCTCACCTACATTGCGGCAGTCTGCCAAAGTAAGAACAGAACCCCCGATTGTCAAGCCCCTTCCCAGTGACCGGTAGGCCTCCGGCGTCGACACCCCCATTGCCGGGGTCACCAGAGCCATCCAATAATCTGTGGGCAAAGAGACCTCACGGACAACCTCTCCGCGTCCTGAAACCAGCGCCTGTCCAGACGAAAAAAAGAATGGGAGATCAGACCCTATTAGCAGGGCCAATTCAGCCAGTCTCGACCTCTTTAATTTCAAGTTATACAATAGATTACAGGCAAGCAACGTGGCTGCGCCATCGGTCGACCCCCCAGCCAAACCGGCCGCAATCGGAATGTTTTTCTCCAGGTGGATCTGCAACCCACCATGCAACCCAAACTCCGCTGCCATCAGCCGATACGCCTTCGCCACCAGGTTGTCGTCCCCCGCGGACAAGCCGTTCGCCCCCTGTACCTCGATTCGGATTCCGGGTGTCTCGGTGCGCGTAAATGTCAGCCGGTCAAAGAGCGAAACCGCCTGAAACAGAGAATTGATGTTGTGGTAGCCGTCCTCGCGCCTGTTGAGTACCTGCAGGAACAGGTTTACCTTGGCCGGTGCGCCGACTATCAAGCGGTCACTAGTGATTTGCTTCACGAACATGAGTACACTCGCCGACTACTAATGGCAATCTGGTGGCCGAAATTCAACTCCGTTAACCGGCGGGAACATAACCGGTTCCGCAATCGGCTCCAAGTGAAAACCTCATCTGCTCACTCCGCGGCAAACTAATCCGGGAACTGCTTGAATTGCTCCCACCTGTTGTATATACTGGCGGCAATATTGTGTACCCGTCCGGTTCGTCCTGAAGGAGGCAACAGCATGTCTGCAAATAATTCGACGGCCACTCTTAAGACCAAGAAGAATTCGTACAAATTCTATCCCTTGAGCAATCTGGGGAAATATGGTAAGATCGACCGCTTGCCGTACTCGATTCGGATCCTGCTCGAAGCGGTTTATCGCAATCTCGACGGCAAAGTGATCACGGAAAGCGACGTCGCCGCGGCGGCCGCCTATAATCCGAAGAAAGTCGGCGAAATCGAAATCCCCTTCAAACCGGCGCGCGTGATCCTTCAGGATTTCACCGGTGTTCCGGCGGTGGTTGATCTGGCCGCGATGCGCTCCGCTATCAAACGGATGGGTGGTGATCCAAAACGAATCAACCCGCTCGTGCCGGTCGATCTGGTGATCGATCACTCGGTGCAGGTCGACGTCTACGCTTCCGACAAAGCGCTTGAACTGAACATGCTAAAGGAGTTCGAGCGCAACAACGAGCGATACGAATTTCTCCACTGGGGACAGGACGCCTTCAACAATTTCCGCGTCGTCCCGCCGGCGACCGGCATCGTTCACCAGGTTAACCTGGAATATCTCGCCAAGGTCAGTCATGACCGCCAACGGCACCGCGTTTCCGGACACTCTTGTTGGAACCGACTCGCACACGACCATGATCAACGGCCTCGGCGTCGTGGGCTGGGGTGTGGGTGGCATCGAAGCCGAGGCAGTCATGCTTGGCCAGCCGCTGTACATGCTGATGCCCGAGGTGATCGGATTCAAACTGACCGGTAAACTGAACGAAGGTGCTACCGGCACTGACGTCGTCCTGACCGTCACTCAGACTTCTGCGCAAAAGAGGGGTGGTCGGGAAATTTGTCGAATACTTCGGCGACGCCCTCGATGATTTGACTCTCCCGGTCAAAGCGATGATCGCCAACATGGCGCCTGAATACGGCGCCACCATCGGCTATTTCCCGGTCGATCAATCGACCCTCGACTACATGCGTCTCACTGGTCGCAGCGACGACGATATCGATCTCGTTGAACGTTACACCAAAGAGCAAGGGCTCTACCGTGCCAAAGGTGCCGCCGCTCCGGAATACACCGACATACTCGAACTCGATCTTTCCACCGTCGAACCATCCCTCGCCGGCCCGAAACGGCCGCAGGATCGTGTCCGGCTCTCCGCCGTGAAACAGGATTTCCGCGATTCGCTCAGCAAGCCGATCAAAGATCGCGGCTTTGAACTGAAAGCTGCCGAACAGAACTCTACGGCCATCATTCAGAACGGTTATCGGGCCGAAATCGGCCACGGTGCCGTCGTGATCGCGGCGATCACTTCCTGCACCAACACCTCCGATCCGTATGTCCTCGTAGCATCTGGTCTGCTCGCAAAGAAGGCGGTGGAGAAGGGGCTGAACGTGAAGCCGTGGGTGAAGACGTCTCTTGCTCCCGGCTCGCGCGTCGTCATTGAATATCTGAAAGCGGCCCAACTGCTCGAACCGCTCGAAAAACTCGGTTTCCACAATGTCGGCTTCGGCTGCACCACCTGCATCGGTAACTCCGGCCCGCTCCCGGAACCGGTGGCGAATGCCATCAACGAAGGGAAGCTCGTCGCCTCCGCCGTTCTTTCCGGCAATCGCAATTTCGAGGGTCGTGTCAATCCGCTGACCCGCGCCAATTATCTGGCGTCGCCGCCGCTTGGTGGTTGCCTACGCACTGGCCGGCACCATCGATATCGATCTGGTCAACGAACCAATCGGCACCGACAAAGCCGGCAAACCGGTCTATCTGAAAGACATATGGCCGACCCCCAAAGAAGTCATGGCGACCATCCAAAAAGCGGTCACCCCGGAACTCTTTCGCAAACAGTATGCCTCGGTCTTCACCGGCAACGAAACCTGGAATGCTATCAAAGCCCCCAAGAGTGAAATCTACGCCTGGAATGCCAAGTCGACCTACATTCAGGAGCCGCCCTTCTTTATCGACATGGCCAAGAAGCCGGGCGACATTCAGCCGATTCGCGACGCCCGCGTGCTTGGCATGTTCGGCGACTCGATCACGACCGACCACATCTCACCGGCCGGATCGATCAAAGCCGACTCTCCGGCTGGACGGTTCCTGATGGAACACGGTGTCCAGTTTGCCGATTTCAATTCATACGGTTCCCGCCGCGGCAATGACCGGATCATGACGCGCGGCACCTTCGCCAATATTCGCCTGCGCAATCTGATGGTCCCCGGCTCCGAGGGCGGCGTCACCAACTATCTGCCGACCGGCGAGACGATGTCGATTTACGACGCCTCGATGAAATATCAGAAAGAGGGCGTGCCGCTCATCGTCCTTGCGGGCAAAGATTACGGCATGGGTTCGTCGCGCGACTGGGCCGCCAAGGGAACTCTACTGCTGGGCGTCAAGGCGGTGATCGCACAGAGCTACGAACGTATCCACCGCTCCAACCTGATCGGGATGGGCGTACTGCCGTTGCAATTCCTCAATGGCGACACGCGCGAATCACTTGGCCTCACCGGCGACGAACTGTTTACGATTGACGGCTTGTCGAACGACATCCGCCCGCACCAGAAAGTCAAAGTGCGCGCCCTGGGCAAGAACGGTGAGATCACCTTCCACGCATTAGTGCGGATCGATACCGCCATTGAGGTCGACTACTATCGTCACGGCGGCGTCCTACCATACGTGCTCCGGCAGATGATGGGGTAGGATCATAAGACAACTCTCGTGAGTGTGAAGCCTCGCCATTCTCGGACGAGGCTTCTGCACTTACCCTCGAAATCCGCCTGCCCCAAACCGCTTGACATTGCGCCAAGTGTAAACATCATTTTCCCATGCAATTGATATTTAACGCCAATTACTGGAGATAGACAGATGCCTCTCGTAACACCTCAACTTTACGCCAAAATGCTCGACTCCGCCCGCAGCGGCGGCTATGCCTTCCCGGCCATAAACGTGACCTCCACCGAGACGGCCAACGCCGCCCTCAAGGGGTTTCTCGACGCCAAGTCCGACGGTATCATCCAGCTCTCCACCGGCGGCGGCGAGTTTGCCTCCGGCCTTGCCCTGAAAGATCTGGTCATCGGCTCGATCACGATTGCCGAACATGTCCACCGGATGGCCGAGAAATACCCGGTCTATATCGCGCTCCACACCGACCATTGCCCGCCCAAAAAGGTCGACGGTTTCCTCAAGCCGCTCATAGCTGAAACTGCCCGTCGCCGCAAGGCCGGGATGACCAACCTGTTTCATTCGCACATGTTCGACGGTTCCGAACTTCCGCTGGCCGACAACATGAAGATCGCCGTCGAACTGCTTCGCCTGTGCAAAGAGAACGAGATCATTCTCGAAGTCGAAACCGGCGTCGTCGGCGGGGAAGAGGACGGCCTCGACAATTCCGGCGTGCACGCCTCAAAACTGTACACCACTCCCGAGGATATGGTGGGCGTGTACAAGGCGCTGTCGCCGCTCGGCGGACGGTACATGCTGGCGGCCACCTTCGGCAACGTCCACGGCGTCTACAAACCGGGCAACGTGGTGCTGAAACCGACGATCCTCAAAGACGGTCAGGATGCGGTCGTCAAGCAGTTCGGCCAGAAAGCCTACTTTGATCTCGTGTTCCACGGCGGTTCCGGCTCCGAACTGCGCGACATCCACGAGACTCTTGGCTACGGCGTGGTGAAGATGAATGTCGACACCGACACGCAGTACGCTTTCACCGAGGCGATCGTGGCGCACGTCGACAAGAACCGCGCCCGTCTGACGCACACGAAGGACGACGTCGCCGACAAGAAGTTGTTCGATCCGCGCAGCTATCTGAAAAAGGCCGAGGAGAACATGGCCGCCCGCGTGACGAAAGCCTGCAAGGACCTCAAGAGCGATGGGGAAGACGATATACAAGGGGTGAGTATAGCCGCCAATGGTTCGAACGCAGTGCCGTCAGGTTTTGAGACCGGACGCGTTCTATTTTATGGTGGTTATGCACCTTGATCCATAACCATAAGCTTGGGAGCAGAAGGATTTGTCTTTGAGAGTCGCTTTGGCGTTTCTATTCATTCTCATCTGCCTCACCTCATGCATACCGGGCAGTATCTATTATCGTATCCCCGATGAACGTCTTTCGAGCCTTGACAATTTCGACAAAGGATATGTCAGAGAGCTGGACGGGATTCGCTTGGAGTTTAGTGTTGTGAGGAGTCCAAAGGACTATTCGCCAGGTCAGAAGCCGAAGCCTGGAGATCTGTCAATAGCGATCCGAGCCAGTAATTTACGTAGCGAAGCATGGGAATACGATCTTGCATCACTCTATGTGAGCGAACAAGATGAACAGCTGACGTTTTCTTTTTATGATTGGCGTGACGGAAATCGGACGTCATTGAGCAGTGTTACCGTTCCGCCAAGGGAATCCGTCCGCTTTTGGGGGAGCACTCACAGGGGCGGCATCGAACCTCTTTACCGGTGTTGGCTTCACCTCGGACACTTTCAGTCACGTGACGGAGCTACTATCGCCTTTGATTCCGTCTTGTTGTCCTACCCTTACCAGCCGAACTCAAAGAATTGATTCTCACCCCCTCCCATACGGATACACTGCAAACAACACCGCCGCCATCGCGAACAGCACCCACGCCCCCGCGCTTACCTCGCGCACCCGCCCCGAAACTAACTTGAGTATCGGGTACAACACCAACCCTGCCGCAATGCCAAAGCCGATATTGTAGGTGAACGCCATCAGCACGGTCGTCGCCATCGCCGGAAACAGCTCCGTGTAATCGTCAAACGGAAGATCGCGAATCGGCGCCAGCATCAGGAATCCCACCACCACCAGCGCCGCACCGTACGCCACCGCCGGCACCGCCCCAAACAGCGGCGCAAAAAACAGGCAAAGCACAAACATCCCGGCCGTCACCAGCGACGCAAACCCGCTCCGCGCCCCCGCCTCGATCCCGGTCGCCGACTCGATATACGCGCCGGTCGTCGAGGTCCCAAGCAAGGCCGCCGAGGTTGTCGCGATAGCGTCCGCCATCATCGGCTTCTCGATCTCCGGCAATGTACCCTTTTCATCGAGCAATCCCGCCCGCGCCGACAGGCCGATCAACGTCCCCATCGTGTCCACAAACGCCATGATAAACAGCACGATGATAATCGGCAGAAACTCGATCTTGAGCGCCCCCGCAATATCCAGCTTCAGAAACAACGGTTCCAGCGACGGGGGAGAGGAGACCAACGCGCTCGGCAGCGCCGACACCTTGGCGATCATCGCGATCACGGTCGTGACAAACATGCCGATCAACAGCGACCCTGGCACCTTGCGGATCAGCAGAATCGACGTCAACACCACGCACACGACCGCCAACAGCGGCCCGGCCGACGACAAATCACCAATCTTCACCGGTGCTCCCGCCACTCCCAATTGCACCAGCCCGGTATCGTTAAGACCGATGAACATCACAAACAGCCCAATCCCGGCCGCAAACGCCCGCTTGAGCGACATCGGCACAGCCGCCGTTATCCAGGCCCGAATGCGAAGGGCCGTGATGATGATAAACACCACCCCGCTCACGAATATCGCTCCGAGCGCCGTCTGCCACGGGTACCCCATCCCGACACACACCGTAAAGGCGATGAAGGCATTCTCTCCCATGTACGGTGCGATAGCAAACGGCCGCCGTGCCCAGAGCGCCATCACCAGTGTGCCGATAGCCGCGGCAAGTATAGTGGCCGTGATACTAGCCTCTTTTGGAATCCCGGCAGCCGACAGAATGGCCGGATTGACAATGATTATATACGCCATCGCAAAGAAGGTCGTGACGCCTCCCAGGATTTCGCGACGGTAGTTGGTGCCGAGTTCGGCAAAGCGAAAATAGCGGTGCATAGGCTGACGATTCTCTGTTGATAATCTGCTTTGCCAAAGCCTACGCGGAGCAGCATGATCAGTCAAGAATAAGATGCCGAGCTTGCCGCCGGTCAGCTCGACAGCATGTCGTGAGGGGGCGCACGACGAGGGCGGACGCCCTGCCGCAACCCGTTGAAAACTATCAAGTTTAGTCGCAATTCTGAGGCCCGCATGCGACCAAAGTAGTTATTGACTTTTACACCGACCGGCCTTTATTACCGGTCTAATTAGAGGTACCAGAGAAAGGAACTTCCATGTCGGGCCACGGTGAACCTAAACGCACTCCCTTTACGCAATATCATATCGAAGCGGGGGGGAAGATGGTTGATTTCGCCGGTTACTACATGCCGGTTCAATACCCCAAAGGAATCACCGCCGAACACCTGGCTGTCCGACAGAATGTCGGTCTGTTCGATCTCTCTCATATGGGCGAATTTGAAGTTTCCGGCAAGGATGCCCTCGCCTTTCTCCAGAAGACCACGACAAACAACGTAGCCTCCCTGGAAGTCGGCAAAATACAGTATTCGTGCATGATGTATCCCGAGGGTGGGATAGTCGATGACCTGCTGGTATACCGCCTGCCGGATCGCTTCTTTCTGGTCGTCAATGCCTCGAATATTCAGAAAGACTTCGATTGGCTGTCCAAGCACAAATTCGGTGACGTAAAGCTGGTCAACCGCTCCGACGAATTCGGCCTGCTCGCCATCCAGGGCCCCAATGCCCAAAAGGTGATGGCGAAGCTCACCGACTATAATCTCGAAGGCATGGGATACTACACTTGCGCCACTGCGAAAGTGGCCGGAGTGGAAATGCTGTTCTCGCGCACTGGGTACACGGGCGAAGACGGCTTCGAATTGTACATCCCGAACCAGTACGGCGACAGACTCTGGAAAGCCGTCATGGATGCCGGCAAGCCCCTCGGCATTGAACTGATTGGCCTTGGCGCGCGCGACAGCCTACGCCTCGAAATGAAAATGGCCCTTTATGGGAACGACATCGATCAGACAACTACCCCGGTCGAAGCTGGCCTTTCATGGATCGTTAGTTGGGACAAGGATTTTGTCGGCAAAGACATCATCGTCAAGCAAAAGGCCGATGGTCCCAAGCGGCGTCTGGTCTGTCTTGAACTCGAGGGTAAGGCGTTCCCTCGTCACGGCTACGATATTGTCGCCGATGGCAAGAAGATCGGAACGGTCACTTCCGGCACGGTCTCTCCCTCGCTGCAGAAGCCAATCGCGCTGGGTTATGTGCCCGCCGAACTGTCAAAAATTGGCTCGACTGTCGGCGTAGCCATTCGCGACAAGGCCTATACGGCCGTGGTCGTGAAACCGCCATTTTATAAGAACGCTTCGCATAGGTGATGCGTACGGTTATGCAAGTAGATCTGCTTCTCACTCCCATGGCGCTGGCCAAGGTCAATCTGGAGCACAAGACGGCCGTGGTTATCGACGTTTTGCGTTCCTCGACCTCTACGTGTGCGGCCCTCGAAGCGGGAGCCAAGGCGGTCATCCCGTCTGAGGGACCCGGCGAGGCCGGTCAGCTCTGGACCAAGCTGGGAAGTGATCTGGCTATCCTGGCGGGCGAGCGCAACGGAGTCAAGATCGACAATTTCATGCTCGGCAACTCGCCGAGCGAGTTTACTCCCGAGGTGGTCAAGGGGAAGATCATTATCATGACCACCACCAATGGCACTCAGATTTTCGCCAAGTCCATTTCCGCCGGCACTGTGCTTGCCGGGGCTCTGGTGAATATTGCCAAGGTCGCAGAGAAGGTCGCCGCCGAGAATCAGGGAACAGTGATCATCTGTTCCGGTCGGGAAGGCAACTTCTCCATGGAGGACACTCTCTGCGGCGGACTGCTGATTCATCTCCTCCAGGCGAAGCACAAACTTGATCTAACCCTGAACGATGCCGCTAATCTGGCCCTGCTCCTGTATCGCACGAATGCCAACGCCCTGAAACAGGCCATCCGCCAGGGTGAACATGGCAAGTTCCTGGCCTCGATCGGGTTTGACCGCGACGTCGACCTCGCCACCGAGGTGGATTCGATACCCGTTTTGCCGATTTTGCACGATGGCCGATTAATCTTGGCCGAAAATGCCTAGTCGATCGGCTGCCGTTTACCTTTTCATCCCTTTCCGGTATAATAAGAAATGATGCGATTGATAATTAGTTTGCTCGTCGCCTGTTTGCTGCCTGGTTCAGCCGCGCTTGCGGCTGATGGCGCCGTCATGAAATTTGCCGTCTACCAGCAGGATACGACCGCCCATAAGGACGTACTCCTCTTTGTCGACAGCGCCACCGTCGTCAAGGGCGTCTCCGCTGTCGGCTTTCTCAATAACCTGTCTGTCGATATTGAAGTCACACAAATAGACTCGCAGAAGGTTGCCTTCACGGCTCACGTAGTCACGCTGGCCCCGCAGCCGCAAACTGCTGCGAAACAGTTTCAGAGTGAATTCGGCCTGCCGGCACGCATTTCGGGGCTGGGCGGCAAGAACAACACTCGCTATACCTTGACCATTACACCGCTCCGCCGGCTGTCGGTCGACACCGCATCGTGCGGCTCCATTGGCGTGAGCGGGCAAAGCTTCTCGCCTCTCCCCACTGCCCACCTCGATCTCTACACCGTGCCGCAGAGCTTCGGTGAGTTTTATGTCCAAGTGGTGAAGGGATTGATGGAGGATACCTACGACCGGTTCAACTCGATCTTGAATTTTACTCTTCCCGGCAAGTACAGTGTCTATCTTTGTCCCTGTCCCATCTATTCGGTGCTCTGGGATTCGCGCTTTGCTGCCGTAGTCGACCCCACGCGAAGCGCCATCTACGTCCTCTACACAAAGCAATACAATTCGGCTGATCCGTTCGTAGTTGCTCACGCCGCAATCCTGCGCCATCAGGGGTACGCGCCGCCGGTCCTATCGGAGGGTCTGGCAAACTATCTCTCCTTCGGCATCTTTGATGCGAAGGAAATGAAGTTGGAGAAGAAGTTACTGCCGCTCGATTCAATCCTCAACACGTATGCGTACTATTCCAGTGATCCGAGGCGTGCCGACCGCTCGTCTGCGGCT
This sequence comes from uncultured candidate division Zixibacteria bacterium, assembly GCA_963806185.1. Lineage (GTDB taxonomy): Bacteria > Zixibacteria > MSB-5A5 > GN15 > FEB-12 > CAWDXE01. Next base: position 159,387 of record CAWDXE010000003.1, on the reverse strand, counting down.
TTCGTGAAATACCTTCTCGATCAATACAAGATTGACAAGTTCCTCGCGCTATATAAGCGGGCCGACGATCTCAATCTGGGCGACGCCATCTCATCGACCTACGGCAAGCCGCTGGCCACAATTGAGAAAGAATGGCTTAATTATATCGACACGCTCACCTTCCGCGCCGGACAGGCGGCGTATTTTGCCGACCGCGCCGAAGCCATGTTCGACTATCAGGGCATGCTCCAGTATAACAAAGAGTATTTCAATCTCTCGCGATCAGTCGCCGACAGCTTGTATGCACTCGAGCAATTGGTTCGCTCGAATTTTGTCACTGGAAATTACTACGACGCCGAGGCGTCACAAGCCCGTCTTCTGACGCGCGACTCTTCAGCGAACAATTGGATCAGTCTGGCAAGTTATCAGATGATGGCGGGTAAATTCCCTGACGCTCTGGTCAGTCTCGAGCGTGCCCGGGCCAAAGACTCGGCCAACCCGATTCTGCAGTTCAACCGTGCTGTCCATTCTTTTTACACCGGCGATCAGCAAGCTGCACGCACCCTGCTGTCAGGGCTCGTGGCCGTGAATAAGGGGGTCGGCGTCGAGTCTCGCGTCATGCTCGGAAATATTCTCATGCGATCCAAAATCGCCGTCGATCGCAAAGCTGCTCTAGGGTATTTCAACGACGCTATAGCGCTCGCCAATAGTCGCCTCAAACCGGGCCAGCCCGCTCCCAGCGATCAAATGTGGTCCGGCATTGCCTATCTCGGCCTCGGCGATACGGCCAGCGCCAATGCCTATCTGCAAACTGCGCAGTTCATCGAGACCCGGCCGTTCTATCTCGGCATGATCTCGCTCTGGCTTGGCAAATGCGCCGACATCCGTGGTGAACGCAAGTTGGCGCGCGACTATTACGGTCAGGTCCTGGCGCAGGCCTCCGCCGACTATCACCAGCGCGAGGCACGCGAATACCTCGAAAAGGCGTATACGCAATAAGCGATGTTCACCTTCCTGTCGCCGACCGCTCTCTTCGCCGCCTTTGCGGCGCTCATCCCGCTGATCATTCACCTGTTTTCCCGACGTCGCGTCAAAGTTGTCGAGTTCTCCTCGATACGCCATCTGAAATCGATGCAGAAGCGACAGGTACGGCGGCTCAAAATCCGCCAGCTCCTTCTGCTTATCCTGCGCATGCTGTTGATTCTCTCGATCGTTCTGGCCTTCGCCCGTCCGACCAGTACCGAAGGTCAAGTGGGCGCCCATGCCTCGGTGTCGGCCGTTGTCTTATTCGACAATTCCGCCTCGATGAGCCGGCTGGTCGCTGACGGAAACTTATTCGAACTGGCCAAGAGACGGACTGAGGAACTACTCCATACTTTCGGCCAATCCGACGAAGTTGCATTGATTGCATTGGATAATTCCACCGGCGATCAGTCTCCGCTCGCTTTTTCCTCCTCGGCCATCGCTCTGGAACAACTGGCCGCTCTTCCGGCGGGCAACGGCAGCGCCCAGACCCAGACAGCGCTGGAGGCTGCGGTCAGACTCCTCGACCGCGCCGCCAACCTCAATCACGAAATCTATGTGGTCAGCGATCGCCAACGCCACACCCTTCCCGAGCGACCCACCTTGGCCGAGAGCAATGCCAAACTCTTTGTGGTCGATCTTCCCCTGGAAGGAACCGACGATGTCGGAATCGTGAGTCTCGACTTCGGCGGTCAGCTTCTCCAGCCCGGTCGTGAATTCGAGTTGGTGGCGACTCTGAAGAACTACGGTGACGAGCAGCAGAGTGACTTGCTGGCGTCGCTCTTTCTCGATGGCCGTCGTGTGTCGCAGACCAGCGTATCGATTGCGCCGAATGGGGAGGCCGCGGCCCGCTTTGCCTACACCGTCAGCCAAACCGGCTTCCACTCAGGGTATGTCGAACTGGCCGACGACAAACTTGCCGCCGACAATCGCCAGTATTTCAGTTTCCGAATCCCCGATCAGTTTAACGTACTGGTTGTAAATGGTGATGAATCCGGACGATTCATCAGCCTGGCGCTGACGCCTACTCAGGAACTCAGTCAGTACTGGTCGGTGAAGCAAAGCTCGCCGGACGAATTGTCAGGGATTAATTTCGACGATTACAGTGTGGTGATCCTGGCCGGTGCGCCCAAACTGGACAACCAGTATGTCGAGCGCCTGAAGCAGTTCGTCCAGCGGGGGAGATCGCTCTTTCTCACCTATGGCGCCGGCGCCGATATCAGCACACAGAATCGGGATTGGGCCGAAATCAGCAAGGTCACGTATGAAGAAGCGGCTCCACCTGTGATTACCCGCGCCGGGTATTATAGCATCGGTTCGATCGATCTCAAGCATCCCGTCTTCGCCGTCTTCAAATTTGCGGCGGACAAACCGCCCGACGTGAAGTTCTATTCTTTGCCTCGTTTGCGAGTCGAGAACGGCAGTCAGATCATCATGCGTTTCTCCGGTGACCGTCCGGCGCTGGTGGAATCGCGCTACGGTCGCGGGAAGGTTCTCACGTTCGCCGGACCGATGGGAGTGGACTACAGCGATCTCGTCACCCAGGGCTTCTTTGTCCCCTTCATTTCCCGCGTGGTCGAATACCTTGCTGCAGACCTGTCGAGCCTCGACGTTCGCCAATATGTGGGTGAGAATGCCACTCGATCTCTTACCCTCACGCAGGCAGTCAGCGGTCCGGTTGACCTGATCGCTCCCGACAGCTCCGTCTATAGCGTTCCTCCCGAAGAAAAGGGTGGCGCGCTGGTCGTCCATGCGTCACCTACGCCCACCAGCGGCATTTACTCACTTCGCTACGAGGGAAAGGAGATCGATCGCTTCGCCGTCAACGTCGCTCCGGCAGAGTGCGATCTGGTGGCCGCGGATATCGACGAGTTCTCGCAGTCGCTCGGCGCCGGGAAATACAACCTGCTCAAGACTGGTGAGGCTATGGCCGGCGTCATTGCCGGATTCCGAGTCGGCCGTGAATTATGGCAGATCTTCCTCTGGATCGCCGTCATTCTGCTCATCGCCGAAATGATACTTGGCCGGACTCAGCCGGCCGAGGTGGAGTAAGGTCGTGAGTCTCCTGGCCGCCGAACGACTATCGAAGAAGTTCAACGACCAGGTGATCCTGGACGAGGTGTCGTTCACGATCAACCCGGGCGACCGCATCGCACTGGTGGGCAAGAACGGTATCGGCAAGACCACGCTCCTCGAGATTCTCGCGGGCAAGCAGGAGACCGATACCGGCGTCATCAACAAGGCCAAAGCCTGCCACATCGATTATGTCGAACAGGAAAAGACCGAATACCTCGATCTGTCTCTGCACGAATTTGTCGCCGACGCCCGTCGTGATCTGCTCGATCTCCACCGGCAGATCACCGAACTTGAAATCTATCTCACGTACTCACCGAACGACACCGCGGCGGTCGACAAACTCGGCCTGCTGCACCATCGCTTCGAACGGGAGGGCGGGTTCGATTTCGAAAACGAAATCAAACTGATTCTCCATGGGTTGGGCTTCGAAGAGGCTCGCTTCGACGACCGCTTGCGCAATTTCTCCGGCGGAGAAAAAAATCGCGCCGGTCTTGCCCGTATCCTCGCCGGGCGCGGCAATTTGCTGCTTCTGGACGAGCCGACTAATCACCTCGACATCGAATCGACCACTTGGCTCGAACAGTACCTGGCGTCGCTCGGCCGAGCTTGCATTATTGTATCGCACGATCGCGCCTTTCTCTCCGCCGCGGCGGATCAGGTCTGGGAACTGGCCTTTGGTAAGTTTGACACGTACACCGGCGGTTTTGAGCGCTACATCAAGGAACGCGTCGACCGCAAACGCCTCGCCCTGCACCACTACAAGCATCAGCAGGAGGAAATCAAGCGCATCGAGGAGTTTGTGCGTCGCAACATGGCCGGCCAGAAAACCAAACAGGCGCAGTCAAAGCTGAAGTACCTCAATCGCATTAAACGCCTGCCGCCACCCAAGGCCGACGCTTCCGGTCCGGCGATCAAACTGCAATCCTCCGGCCGCTCGTTTATGCACGTACTGGCTGTCGAGGATGTTACTCTTGCCTACGGCACTGACGTTGTGCTTCAAGACGTCGACTTCGACGTATATCGCGGGGAGAAGATCGGCATTATCGGGCGCAACGGCTCCGGCAAGTCGACTCTGCTCAAATCTTTGCTGGGTGAACTCGAGCCTATTGACGGTTCTATTCGACTGGGTACAAATGTCGACGTAGCCTATTTCGATCAGGAACTTTCCGATCTCAATCTGGAGGCCACGGCGCTGGACAATCTCTGGGAACTCGATCCTGTCGCCGACGCGCACACAATGAGATCGTTTCTCGGGCGGTTCGGATTCTCAGGCGAAGATGCATTCAAACTGGTGGGGACTTTGTCCGGCGGCGAAAAAACCAAACTCTGCCTGGCCAAACTGCTCTATCACCCGGCTAATTTTGTCATTCTTGACGAACCGACCAACCACCTCGATATCTACGCCCGTGAAGCGCTGGAAATCGCTTTGCGGGAGTACGAAGGATGCTGCCTCATCGTCAGTCACGACCGGTACTTTCTCAATGAGGTCGTCGACAAGATTCTGTATGTGCATGACGGCCGTGTCACCATGTATAACGGCAACTACAAGTACTTTGTCGAAAAGACAACGGAATTGCCGGCGCCGGTCAGCAAAGGCAAATCGGAAAAACAAAAGCAGGCTTTTGACGATTTCAAGGAGCAATCCAAACGAAAGACCCGGCAAAAAAAAGAGCTTACGTCCATGCGCTCCCGAATCTCCGACATGGAACGGGAGCTTGAACAGCTCGATCATGACATCAACGGCGGCATTCCCACTCACGATTGGGAGCGCCTCCACGCAGCGGCAGGACGCAAACGCGAGGTGGAGGAAGCGCTCCTTACCCTTTATGCAGAAGTTGAAAGGATGGAGGCCGCGCAAAGTGATTAAGGTACTCTCCATCTCGGGCTCACCCACCGAGAGCGCTTCGACCGACATTCTGCTTGACTCCGTCCGTCAGGGCCTGATCGACGGGCTGGCCCCTGAGCCGGTAGAAGTTGTTCACTTCAATCTCAATTCGCTATTCATCATGCCCTGCCAGTCTTGCGGCAAGGCGCCGGCTCCTGATTACTGCTTCTACCACGACGATGCCGACAAAATCTACCAGCGCATCGCCGACTGCGATTGCCTGCTCTTCGGCTCGCCAATCTACTTCGACAATGTTTCTGCGCAGGCAAAGCTGCTTATCGATAGGTGCAATTGTTTTCGGCCTGCGGATTTTGAGAACGCTGATCCTGAACACTCGTTTCTCAAGCTGCTTCCGCGCAAGCGGCCGGGAGCGATCATCCTCGTTGGGGGCACGCACGGCTGGTTCGAAGGTGCGCGTCGGACCATCGTCGGTTTCTTCAAGTGGATCGAGATAGCGAGTGAGGGGATGGTGACTTTCGCGCACGAGGATTTCGATCGTGGCACCGTTAACAACCATGCCGACGTCATGGCGCAAGCAAGGGCACTCGGCGCTCACCTCGCCGACACCCTGAGGACGAAATATGCGCGACCGTAAACTGGTCGATTACTATAACAAGCGAGCGTCGGAGTACGAACAAATCTACTACCGCCCCATCGCGAAACGGCGCCAGGAACTTCTCGATGAGGGTGTGCGCCTCCAGAAGCTTGTGGGCGGTCGTGACGTCTTGGAGCTTGCCTGCGGTACCGGCTATTGGACGCACCTGATGTCGGAAACAGCGGCGCATGTCACCGCCTCCGACATTTCCGCCGAGATGCTCAACGAAGCCAGGCAGAAGCCGTTTGCCAAACCGGTTGATTTTTTGCGCGCCGACCTGTTCGGGCTGCCGTTTCGACCCGAATCATTCGATTGCCTTGCCATTGGCTTCTGGTTTTCGCATCATCCCAGGCAGGACTACGCGCGCTTCTTCGAAATGATCACTCGCCCGCTAAGAACGGGCTCGCCGATCTGGATGATCGACAACAATCCGCCCGCCGAGGGTCCGACCAATGATTCGGCCGGCACCGACGAGCACGGCAACAATCTGAAAGTGCGGAAACTGGGCAATGGTCAGGAGCACGTGATACTGAAGAACTACTTCGTGAAGGACGAACTCGAATCGATTTTCGCCCCTCGCTTTCCAGATCGATCGGTTTCATTCTACGGCGAGTACTACTGGGCGGTGGAGATGCGGGCGAATTTATGAGTGGCTGGCGGCGGCCATTGAGGCTTGTGCCTCCCGTTACCAGAGAGTAGACCCCGCATTTTCCCCTTTCCTTCGCCTTTCAACCCCCCTATCTTCCCGCCCAGATACGTCAACGATTAGAGGAGAGACCAATGAAGACGACATTCGCCGCCGCGCTCATTCTGGCGCTGACCCTCGGCGCCTGCGCCAAACAGGACGGCGCCAAAACTTCCGACCAGCAGACTGCGTCCGCAACCGGCACTATTTTTGACCCCAATAAACAAGTCACGGTAACGCTCGACGGAGAGCCGGTAACGGTCGCCGGCGTGACATTTGTCGCACCGTCCACATGGACTTCTCACGGCGCCAGCGGCATGCGCTTCGCCGATTACAGCTTCGGTCCGGTCGAGGGTGACAAGGATTCCGCCACCATGGTCGTGTTCTATTTCGGTCCTCAGGGCGGCGGCGGGGTAGAGGCAAATATCGAGCGATGGATTGGTCAAATGGCGTTGGCCGATGGCGCCGACCCGCACACGGTCGCAAAAAAACTCGATTTTGACACACCCGACGGACTCAAAGCGCACCTGGTCGAAGTGGCAGGTATCTACAATGCCGGTTCAATGGGCGGAATGGGCGCCGCTGCCGGTCCGCGCGAAGGATACCGGATGGCCGGTGTAGTCCTCGAAGCACCGGGCGGCAATCTGTTTTTCAAATTGACGGGACCGGAAAAGACCGCCGATCAGATGATCGCCGGACTACAGGCGCTGGTCATGGGTGCGAAGAAAGCCCCGGCGCAGGGCTGAGCAGGCTATTTGCGCCGGATGAGCACTACCGGACGATGAACTTCGGCGCGCCCGTCGATCGGGTGCGCCAGGTTCCAGTCGTGCCACCAGCCGACAAATTCGAAATCGTTGCGCGTTCTCAGGAAGAGCTGGAATTCCTGCGGATAGATGGCACGATTCCGTTCGATCATTTCAAAGGTCCGGCGTCGGCCGTGGTCATCGATAATCACCGTCCAAACCTCTTCGTACATCTGGCTTGCCGTATCAACGAGACGGATGTTGAACTTCGATTCTACCGCGACTCCGTTGCTCTCGCTGTTCATGACGCTGTCGATTCGCGGCGCCAGCGGATCGGCGAATTGCACACACCAATCGAGGAAGTACAATCCCCCGGGGCGCAGCGCCCGCCCCATGCAGTCAAAATGCTCGCTCATTTCCTCCAGAGAATTGAGATAAAGCGATCCCAGCATGACAAACGCAAAGTCCGCCTTCTTCTCGACCTCGAAGATCTTCATGTCGGACTCGACGAAATCGGGAGACGGTTTCAAGCCACGCCATTTGTAAGTGGCATAGTCGAGCATATTGCGATTGATGTCGAGACCGGAGTAGGTATATCCGCGTTCTGTCAACTCCCCGGCGTGAGGAGCGTGCCCGCACGCGACTTCAAACACCCGCTTCACGGGTACGCGCGAATACTTCTTGATGCACTCCACGAGAAAGTCCGTCTCCCGCTTTATATCGCGAAACGAAAATGCCAACTCGTAGTACTCGGGGTAATCGTACAGCACGAAGCTTCTCCTCTCCTACTTCGTATTAACGGCGTAACCCCGTGACTGCACGAGCGATGACAGCGGATTTGTTGCGCGACAGCCTCCGTTTGTTTACTTATTCACCACGCCGCCGGACACTCCATCACCAGTCAGGCCGAAACGGCGATCGTTTCATTGTTTCGAGTTTCTTGGAAAATGTATGGGTCAGGCGCCCGGATGGGTCTATATGCGATCCTGTTTAAAAATGGCGGTCATCACGCCGATTGATCGCGCTCTTGCCGTCCGGCTCGATGATAGCATTGGCGTTGAATGGCTTACCACGGAGCCCGTCACTGCCGTGCTGCCGAGTGACGAACCTCCCCTGTGTAGTTTCAGGCATTAGCATGGATAAACAAGTCGTAAATATTAAGACGAGCCGCCCCCTCGTCGTTCTCAGGCAGATTGATCCCGGAAGGAGATCGCTGACTGGAATCTGAGTGCGCACCGGTGAATACGAAGGCCGATTCGTCCTGCTGACAAACATCCATACCTTCCTCTCGCGGACCACTACCCGGCCCAATCTCAGTCCGAGAGAGACATATAGTCAGGGATACGGCGACGGCTAAGTGATTAGACCATAATGATTCGGCTGGACATTTTTGTATGCGGAGACGGCCGTGAAATCGTTATATTACCTCCACTTTGACCAGGGAATAGGCAACCAGTAAACGTGGACGACAATCGCTTACATGAAGAAGAATCCATGATGATTGCCGAGGCGCTCGCCGGCAGTCAGAAGGCGTATGCCTGGCTCATGCACAAGCACCGCCTCCCCATCTTTCATATCATCAATCGAATGGTTCGCGACGAAGAAGTTGCCCACGATCTGGTTCAGGAAACCTTCATGAAGGCTTTCTCCTCACTCGGTTCCTACCGTTCGGAGTACCGCTTCTCCACCTGGCTCTATAAGATTGCGGCCAATTCCTCGATCGATTACTTGCGCAAACGTCGAATTCAGGCCCTTTCTCTGGACCGGCCGACTGAAACCAAAGACGGTCAGGTCGAATTCGAGGTCGCTGACTATTCCTACCACCCGGAACGGGATCTGGAGCGAAAAGAGCAGAGTTTCAGTATCGAGGAAGCCATAGAGTCCCTGCCGAAAAAATACCGGGAAGTCATCATCTACCGTCATAAGGACGATAAAACATACGAGGAAATAGCCGATTTACTACGTATACCGGTGGGTACGGTCAAGGCGCGGATATTCCGTGCCCGGGAGCTTCTGAAAAAGAAGCTCAAGCACTTGTAACCTTTGGCGTCTCAGGAAGTTATGCGCGTCTATCAGTTGACTGGATTATTCTTCACCCTACTCGCCCTGCTGGCGGCGCCTGCTTCACAGGCCAAAGAATACAGGTATCAGTACCAGCGAATTGTTGACACCAAGGGCAGCGTGGACGTCGATTTGTCATATTTGGCAGGAAATCTGGTCGTGACCGCTTCCCCTGATAACCGGCTCATCATCGATGCCGTCAAGCGGATCGACGCCGTGAGCATGGACGAGGCTGAAATTGCCGCCGATCACATCGAAATCCGGCTTGAACAGCAAGGTCAGAGAATAACGGTCGGCACCCACTATCTCCGTATCAGCAATCGCAGTCCCAATTTCTGGCAGAAAGTGCTTGGACGAGGCAGCGACGAATCATGGGGTGAAGTCGATTATCAAATTCAGATCCCTGACGGTAGCAAGCTGACGGCTCGTAGTACGACGGGAAGAATCACGGCGACCCATCTTCGCGGAGATCTTGCCATCATTAGCTCTGCCGCGAATATTGAGCTGAGCAGTATCGAAGGTGCCGTCTCGATTGAGAATTCGTCGGGTTCGACCAAGGGTGAGCTCCTCTACGGTCCCGTATCTGTCCGCCAACCCATGGGGTCAATCGATCTCTCCTGGGTGGAGGGGGATGTGAAAGTCAAGACGACCACAGCCACAGTGACTGTTCGTCAGGAGCGCGGGGCGCTTGATATCATGACGACCACTGGCAGTATCGACGTGCAAACCAACCTGGATTCGCAACGAGATTGCTTCATCGAATCCGAAAGCGGCAATATCAAACTCAGTCTTCCGGAGCTGGCGTCCGGTACCTTGAGTGCTGTTTCCAAGGCCGGTGAGATTAAAACAGAAATTCCGATCGCCATCAGCTCCATGTCGAAACAGAAACTGGTGGGTGATTTCGGCGAGGGTGGAACGCGCATCTCCCTCAATTCGATTTCGGGCGATGTCACGGTTGCACGGTTTTAGTGCGACTGACAACACATAGGATGTCATCATGTCTCTTCGCGCGACCTTGCGCATATTAGTATTGCTAGTCAGTGCGGCTCTCGCCATGCTGCCTCAACTCGTTGTCGCACAGTCCGCACCGGACACCATCTTCACTGAAATTGAGTTGTCCCCCGAAGGCGTAGTGGCATACGACAGTGCCGGCTTCCGGTGGGAGTACAATTTCACCGACGGCGTTTTCGTGCGCGGCGACAGAGTGGGCCAGCGCGACCGGAGGGGCGGCGAACGCCCGCGAACGGAGACGCGAGAGCTGGAGGCCGCCGAGGATCGCTGCACCGAAGAATTGACCGTCAAACCCTTCCAGAAATCAGTTCAGGTCGGTATCGATGAATTCGTGAGCGGGGATATCGTCGCATACGGCCGCATAACCATCAAAGGATGGGTTCAAGGTTCGGTTCAATCGATTAACGACAAAGTCCTGGTCACTGAAACCGGGCAGGTTGATGGCGACGTAAAAGCGCCGGAAATCCAGATTAAGCGAGGCGGAAACGTCCTCGGCCAACAGATCATCACCAACCCGCTGGATTTCCCCGTTGGCCGTATCGCCGGTGAGTACACCCCCAGCGGCATCTGGGTTGTCTTCGCTTTCACCATCTACTTGCTGCTCTGTACTTTCGTCGTGGTCAGCCTGATGTCACGACAGAGCGGCGTTGTCAGCGATGCCATTCGCATGTACCCTCTGCGTTCGTTCGGACTCGGCGTCATCGCCATCTTTATGATTCCAGTACTTATTATTCTGCTGGCTATCACCATCGTAGGGATTCTGGCCATCGCCTTTCTGCCGTTCCTTTACGTTTTCGCAATGTCGCTGGGCGTGATTGCCTGGGGACAGCGGGTGGGCGCTTGGTTCCTTACGGCCATCGGTCGGTCGTCTCGCAGTCCGCTGGTGGCCGCGCTCATTGGCGCTCTCTTATTCATGACTCCCTGGTTTCTGGCAGCAATGATGATGGGATCCGATGGAACCGTGTTTGGGCTTGGCGTAGCTCTTCTCGTCCTGATCTCGCTGTTATCGCTTGTTCCCATCTTCACCGGCCTGGGTGCGGTGATTCTTACCCGGTTCGGCAGCCGACGGTACCTCAGCCTCCACGATCGGCTGGGCACTCCCGACGAAGGTGCCCCGGTTCCGGCGCCGCCGCCGATTCCGAAAGTCCCTCCATCACTTGACCCCATACCGCCGCCCCACAGCGGTGAGCATTTGCCTCCTCGTCCTGCCCACGAATGAAACTTTCAGCCGACGGACCCAGTATAGGCAGGAAGAAGTCATGTTGCCGATCTAGACAGGAGAGAGGTATGTTCCGAACTTTCATCATTGGAATCGGCGTCGTCCTGACCGCCGCCGGAATGGCTCTGGCCGGCCGACTCGAGACCATCAAACAGAAATTCCCCGCGAGCGAAGTCAAGTCGATCGTGGTCAAGGGTGATTTCTCCGTCGGCCACTTCACTATCGAGCCGGCGGACATGGCCGAAGCTGCGTCGGTTGACGTCGAGTACGACTCCGAGTACTTGGATTGTGATGCTACGTACGAAGAACGGGCCGGAAAAGGATTTCTGGATCTCACCAGTGAATCCCGGCGAAACCACAATCATAACGGTGATACTGACAACGATTGGAACGTCGTTTTGTCCACCAGATATCAGACCGAGTTCCAGATGGATATCGGCGCCTCCGATATGGAGATTGATCTTGGCGGCATCCCGGTCACCGATTTCGATCTGGATATCGGCGCGGCCGACGGACGACTGGAGTTCTCCAAGCCCAACCCGGCTCGCCTGCGAGAAATGACAATCGAGGTTGGTGCGTCGTCGTTTGACTGCGTTACGCTCGGCAATGCCAATTTCGAGTCTCTGCGTTTTGAATCAGGGGCAGCGTCCGGCGAACTCGATCTTCGAGGCGCCTACACAGGCGAATCCGAAGTTTCGATCGAGGTTGGTGCCGGTTCGCTGGACATTATATTGCCCAAGAATCTCCCCGTGCACATCGAAGCCGACGATAACTGGTTCTCCTCGGTTGATTTCCACCACGACGACCTGCGCAAAGTGCATAAAGGCGTGTGGGAATCGCGCAATTACGAGGACGCCAAGGACCGTATCTTCATTCAGATCGAAGTCGGCATGGGATCAGTCGACGTATTCTGGAAAGAGTGAAGCTTTTTTATCAGGGAGCAAAGTTCGCCGGGCCGCTTTGTTGCCGCCCGGCGATCTTCTGTTGGCGCCCAGCATGCCACTACTTCTGTTTTGGCAACCGCTCAATCATGGCCGTCACCGCTTCTTCAAATCCGGCGTGAAAGGCGTGCAATTGGTCGGCGAACACAAATATCCGCGCGTTGTCCGGCTCCCCATTCTGATTCCGTTGCAGCGCCGATATAACCAGATAAGGCGTGTGATCCCGCGCTTCCTTGACATCCATGAAGAACGTTCGCTTGTTCGACACGATCTTCTTACTGAATAATTCTTTGAATCCTTCCGCCATCTGTACCTCCTCTCCATATCCTTCGTTAGGTCGTCTCACAACCACAGGTGTCGGTCGAGACTTCGATAATGTATCCCCTCAGCAACGTGTCCCATGTCGATGCCCTCAGACCCCGCCAGGTCGGCAATCGTCCGCGCCACTTTGAGAATCCGGTCATATGCTCGCGCCGACAGCCCCTGCTTCTTGATCGCCAAGCCCAGCAACGCTTGCGATCGCTCATCGATCACACAGTACTTCCGGATATCGCGCGATTCCATGTGCGCATTGCAGAAGATCTTCGGCTCATTCTTAAACCGCTCGATTTGCATGCGGCGTGCCCGATTGACCCGGTCGCGAATCACGATCGACGGCTCCCCACAAGCCTGCGAAGAAAGTTCCTTGAATTTCACTGACGGCACGGTGATGTGAATGTCTATCCGGTCCAGCAACGGACCGGATATTTTGGACATGTAGCGCTGTATTTCGCTCGAAGAACAACTGCATTGGTGGGCCGGATCGCCGTGATAGCCGCAGGGGCAGGGGTTCATCGCTGACACGAGCATGAACGACGCCGGGTAGGTGAGCGTGGTCGACGCTCGCGAAATCGTCACCGTGTTATCCTCCATCGGTTGGCGAAGCATCTCGAGTATGTCTTTCTTGAATTCCGGCAGTTCGTCCAGAAACAAGACGCCGTGATGGGAGAGGGACACCTCCCCTGGGCGCGGTATTGTCCCACCCCCAATCAAACCGGCGTAGGAGATGGTGTGATGCGGCGCCCGAAACGGCCGTATCGCCACCATCGCGGCGTTGGCAGGAAGTCTCCCTGCCACGGAGTGAATCTTGGTAGTCTCCAGTGCCTCGGCCACTGTCATGTCCGGCAGGACGGTAGGCACACGACGAGCCAGCATCGTCTTGCCCGAACCGGGAGGTCCTATCATGATAATATTGTGTCCCCCGGCTGCCGCTACCTCGAGCGCCCGCTTAGCCGACTCCTGTCCTTTTACATCCGAAAAATCAATACTGTAGCGACGAGCTTCCTCAAACACCGTCGAGATATCCACCGTGTGGGCCGTCACGCTCGACTCGTCCTCCAGGAAGTGAACCGCCTCCTTAAGACTCCTCACGGGATACACCGGAATCGTTCCGGCAATAGCCGCCTCACGGGCATTCTCGTGAGGTACAATCATCCCCTTTAACCCGTTTCCCGCGGTCGAATTGAGCGCCATCGGTAATACCCCAGGCACCGGCTTCAGTTGTCCATCGAGCGAAAGCTCGCCCAACATCACATATTCGTCGCACCGCTCGCGAAGAATTTGGCCGGTGGCCGCCAATATTCCCACGGCTATCGGCAGATCAAACGCCGAGCCCTCCTTCTTGATGTCCGCAGGCGCCAGGTTTATCGTCACCTTCTTCGCCGGGAAAACGAAATCCGAGTTCTTGATCGCCGCTGTCACTCGCTCTTTCGACTCGCGAACCGCGCCATCCGGCAGACCCACTGTTATAAACGCCGGTAATTGCTGCTGAATGTCTGCCTCCACTTCGACCCGGTAGGCTTCCACGCCGAGTGTTGCCGATGATACAACTTTGGCCAACATATTGTCACTCCTGGTGATACAAACGCCACACCGCCCACAGTCTGCCGCTATACCGCTCGGCGGCTCCGCGGGCAATGGCCAACTCCTGTGCGAAGTATGTCGCGGGCCACTGACAGGGGCCGTCAGTCAAAATTGCGGGGAATAAAAAAAGCCCTCCGCAAGGAGGGCCTGGAATCCGAATCTCATCAGTCTGCTATCGCGGTGCTAACCGGATAATCTTGTTCACAAAAATCGTCGGACCAGGGCCAGACTTGGTCGTCTGTTGTATCAATAGCACACTGTCCGCGGGTTGTTGAAGCCCAAATGCCCCTTCAGGCACGTCCGATTCTCGGCAGATCTTGTTGGTCTTGTTCCTCTTGCCCGGTTCACCACCCAGCGTTGGCGACGTATAACTCAACACCACCGACCCTTCATAGCTGTAGTACCCCAGCACATCACAGGTGACCCGGCCGCTCTCAGCCATACGGCTGGTATCCAGATCCATGCTGAATACGATGGATGAGAAATCAAACGTGATCGGCTGCGTCGTATCGACAATCAGCGTGGCGCCGTTGTCCTCCTGGTATGTGTACGTCCCGATATACTTGCCGATTAGCGACGGCGGCGGCGTAACATACACATCCTTGCGACATCCCGATGCCAGCCCGACAGCGATCCCCAAGGCCGCCAAAAGTACCCAAATTTTGACCGATTTCTTCATCTAGCTCACAACCCTCCAGTAGGATAGCTCACGTCCAGATGGCCAATATATACCTCCCCTCAGGGCGGCACAACAGGAAAATTGCCATCCCTCTCTGACTTGTAGACGTGCAGCCCGGGCGGCCCGTGCAATCCTCTAATGGCCGTGCATAAGATTGTGGCCAAGTCAGTTAGGCCAATGTAGGTGACGAAAATGAAGGACCTTCGAGACTCGGCGAGTCGCTTCACCGAGCGACGTACTCACGAATTGCTCCTTCTGCCGGCGCTCATAAAAGTAGCGTATCAAGCATCCTGCTTCATTAATGGATTGGATCAGTTCATTTTCACTCAGACCGCGCCCGCGCCACGGCGCATGCACCATTATTCGAATTGCTATCGACCCCCAGTTTTCTATATTCTGGCCATGTCTGAATACAAGAAACTCCACGCTTGTGAAATCGCTGACGCAGTCACATCCGGCCGGTTGTCGGCAGTGGAAATTGCGAAAGAGGCAATCAGCCTTGCCAAAACTGAAGGCCAGCAGCTAAATGCCTTCATTACGATTTGTGAGGAGAAGGCGCACTGCCAAGCGGGAGCGATCGATGCCCGTGCGAAGCGGGGAGAGGCAAGAGATCTTCCGCTTGCCGGCGTGCCGATCGCCCTTAAGGATAATATCTCGTATACCGATTACCCTCTCACTTGCGGCTCGCACATTTTGGAGGGATACATCCCGCCGTACGACGCGACTCTGGTCACCCGTTTGATCGCGGCGGGTGCGGTCATCATCGGCAAAACCAACATGGACGAATTCGCGATGGGGTCGTCCAATGAAAACTCCTCCTTCGGCCCGGCGAAGAACCCCTTCCGTCACACCCTTGTCCCCGGCGGTTCATCGGGGGGATCGGCAGCCTCCGTGGCGCAAGGGATTACGCCGCTCGCTTTCGGGTCCGAGACCGGCGGTTCCGTCCGGCAGCCGGCTGCCTTCTGCGGTCTGTTCGGATTGAAACCTTCTTATGGCGGCATCTCGCGCTATGGTCTGGTCGCGTTTGCCTCATCCACTGACCAGATATCCCCGCTTGCCCGCAATACGCGCGATCTGGCCACGGTTTTCAAGGCAGTCGCCGGTCGCGATCCGCTTGATTCCACCTCTGTCGCATTCGACCATCCTGATTACCCGTCACTCTTAGAAACGGACCGCAAGTTCACCATCGGCGTGCCGCGCGAATATTTTGCCGAGGGATTGGATCCCGAAGTCAATGCAGTAGTGCAGAATTGCCGCAAGGCGCTTGAAGGGGAAGGCCACAGGTTTGTCGATATCTCTCTTCCGATGACCAAGAAGGCCGTCGCCGTCTACTACATCATAGCCCCGGCCGAGGCCTCGGCCAACCTGGCCCGTTTTGATGGTGTCAGGTACGGCTTGCGCAAAAGCAACGATAAATCGCTTATGGCTATGTACTCCGATACCCGCTCGGCCGGGTTCGGTCGCGAAGTTAAGCGGCGCATCATGCTCGGTACGTATGTTCTCTCCTCGGGATACTACGATGCCTTCTACATCCAGGCATCCCGGGTGCGTGAACTGCTTCGCCGGGAGTTTGAAAACTCTTTCAAAAAAATCGACCTGATCATTTCCCCCACTACACCGACGCCTGCCTTCAGGATCGGCGAGAAGGTTGACGATCCGCTGGCAATGTACCTGTGCGACGCCTACACTATTCCGGCTAACCTCGCCGGTATACCCGGCCTTTCGGTTCCCTTCGGCACGGCGTCCGATGGCCGCCCGATCGGTGTTCAGTTCATGGCGAGGGAATTCGACGAACTCTCACTCTTCCAGATCTCTCACCTTTGCGAGAAATTGCTCTGACCCATGCCGTACGCTCAACTTGATACCGTGAGACTCTACTATGAGGAATATGGCCAGGGGGCGCCGGTCATTTTTCTTCACGGCTTCACTCTCGACCATCGTCAGTGGAGAACACAGATAGATCTCTTCTCGGCTCGATACCGCGTCATCCTGCTCGATTCGCGCGGGCACGGTTTGTCCGACGCGCCGTCGACCGGCTATGGCCGCGATGACCGGGTTAACGATCTGCTTGCCTTCATGGACGCGCTGGGAATCACCAAGTTCCATCTGGTGGGGCTGTCGAGAGGTGGAGTGACTGCGATCGGGTTTGCCCTCAAACATCAGGATCGCCTGCTATCGCTCACCCTGGTCAGCACCGGCGCCGCCGGATGGAACAATGGTAAGAAGCTCGACAGAGTCGATCAAGCCGCACGTGAAAAGGGTGTCGAGGCCGCTCGCGCGCTCTGGCTCGACTGGTCGCTTCGCTACTACGGCGAACGCCGCCCGGAACTGGCCAAAGAGCTGGAGACGATGATGCGCGAGCATTCGGGCGCTATCTGGATGGACCCCATGCGCGGCAAGTATCCGCGCACGATCGATTTGGATCACGTGCATCACATCGCCGTGCCGACCGCCATATTTGTAGGCGATCACGACAAGATTTTTGTGCCGCTGGGCGAGGAACTCAATGCGCGCATCGTCAGGAGCCGACTCTATCGTTACCCGAACGCCGGTCACATGCTGAATATGGAACATCCTGACCGCTTCAACCGCGACCTGGGGCAGTTTCTATCCGATGTGACTGGAGGATAATCGGTTAGGGCGCGCTTCGAGGGTGCGGCATACCAATTGACTTTCGTTGGGGGGACCATATATTTCGCGACTTAACGCAAGCCCTTCGGCAACCGGTCAGCAAATGAGGACAAACCTTCCGGTTGCAGGAGAATCTGATCAAGGACGGGAACTTGGCCGCTATCGACGGATTTGAACCGGTCATCGGGCTCGAGGTACACGCCCAGCTCCTGACCAATTCCAAAATTTTCTGCGGCTGCAGAAACGCCTACGGCGAGCCGGCCAACTCGCTCACTTGCCCGGTCTGCCTTGGCCTGCCCGGCGCACTTGCCGGTGCTCAACAAGAGTGCGGTCGAACTGGCGATGAAAATGATCCTCGCCGTTGGTGGCACCATCCACAACCGGTCGGTCTTCGCCCGCAAGAACTACTTCTATCCCGACCTCCCCAAAGGGTACCAGATTTCGCAGTACGATCGCCCCATCGGCGAGGGGGGCGAAATCCGCTTCCAGCTGGAGAACGGCGACAAGATGTCATGCCGGCTCACTCGCATTCATATAGAAGAAGACGCCGGCAAGTCGCTTCACCCTGAAGGGGGAGGAACGTACACGCGTGTCGATCTGAATCGCTGTGGTGTGCCGCTCATCGAAATGGTCGGCGCCTCCGACCTCCGCTCACCCCAGGAAGCACATGCCTATCTACTCAAACTTAAGCAGATACTCCAGTACACCGGCGTTTGCTCCGGTGATATGGAAAAAGGGCACCTGCGCTGCGACGCCAACGTCTCCGTTCGTCCGGTTGGTCAGACAGAATTTGGCACGCGCACCGAAGTGAAAAACATGAACTCCTTTAAGGGAGTCGAGCGCGCGCTCGATTATGAAATCCAGCGGCAGATCAAACTGATCAAGTCGGGTGGTACGGTCACCCAGGCGACTATGTTGTGGGACGAAGACAAGCAGGTCGCGCGCGAAATGCGCACCAAAGAAGAATCGCACGACTACCGGTATTTCCCGGAACCCGATCTGGTCAATCTCGTCGTCTCCGACGAGTGGATCGAGGAAGTCCGCCGTAATATGCCGGAGCTGGCCGAACAGAAAGCGGCTCGCTTCGTCTCGCAGTACGGGGTGCGCGAGTATGACGGCACGGTCCTTACCACCACTCGTGGGCTGGCCGATTTCTACGAAGAAGTCATGCGCGGCTTTGACGATGGTCGTGCCGCCGCGAGCTGGATTCAGACCGAGGTCCTCGGCGCGGTCAGGGATCGCAAAATTGAAATTGAGGATCTCCCCGCTCGTCCAAAGCAAATCGCCGAGCTACTCATCTAAAGTGAAATCAGGCGAACTCTCCGGTAAGCTTGCCAAGACCGTATTCGAGGAAATGACAGCCACCGGCAAAGCCCCGTCGGTTATAATCAAAGAAAAGGGTTTGGTGCAGATTTCCGACGATGGTGCGCTCGTTCCGGTAATTGAACGAATTCTGTCTGCCAATCCTGACAATGTCGCGAAATACCGCAGCGGAAAGACCAACGTCTTCGCCTTCTTTGTCGGGCAGGTCATGAAAGAGACCTGCGGCCAGGCCAACCCGGAGGCGGTCAACCGACTCCTCAAGGAGAAACTCGAGGCGTGACCATGCCGGAGAAACTAACCAACATAGCCGTTTTCATATCAGGTCGCGGAACAGGCCTGCAATCGCTCATCGATGCGGCTGCGCGCGGCGAACTCTCGGTCCGCATCGTACTGGTCGTCTCATCGACTGCCGACGCCTACGGTCTGGAACGGGCAAAAAAGCACGGCATCGATACGCTGGTCTACGCCCCCAGAGCGGGGGAGCGCCCTGCCGCCACGGAACAACTTATCGCCGCCCTGCAATCCCGTCACGTGCAGTACGTCGCTTTGGCCGGATTTCTGAAGCTGATCCCTACGAGGGTATTGGAGCTCTATCCGCATCGCGTCGTCAACATTCACCCGGCTCTGTTGCCCAAGTACGGCGGGAAGGGAATGTATGGCCACCATGTTCATCAAGCGGTCATCGACGCCAACGAAGTCGAATCCGGAGTGACTATTCATCTTGTCGACGAAATCTATGACCATGGTATAGTGCTGGAACAGGTGAAAGTCCCGGTGCACAAAGGGGACACGCCGGAGACACTGGCCGAACGCGTGCTCTCCGAAGAACACAAATTGTATCCCAAGGCCTTGCAGAAACTCATAACAGGGAAGTACACGATACCCGATGGAAAACATCACCCTCACCACTGACATCCGGGAATATCCGCTCATGCGCCGCGGCAAAGTGCGCGACATTTACGACCTGGGCGACTCGCTCTTGTTCATTGCCAGCGACCGCATCTCGGCGTTCGACGTCGTCATGCCGAACGGCATCCCCGGCAAGGGCAGAGTGCTTACCCAGACGTCGCTCTTCTGGTTCGATTTCCTCAAGGACGTCGTCGACAATCACCTCGTCACGGCCAACGTCGACGAATACCCCGTGCCGCTGCGTAAGTATCGCGACGTGCTCGACGGTCGCTCAATGATTGTCACCAAGGCCGACCGAGTCGACGCCGAGTGCATCGTGCGGGGGTATATCTCCGGCTCCATGTGGAAGGAACTGCTCGCCGCCCGAAAGCAGGGCTCGAATTCCGTTCACGGTTTCGCCTTTCCGGCTAATCTGCAGGAGTCGGAAAAACTCCCCCAACCGTTGTTCACACCGTCATCGAAGAATGACGACGGCCACGACGAAAACATCAGTTATGATCAACTCGTGAAAGTTGTCGGCCCCGAAACCGCCCAATTATGCCGCGACAAATCACTGGCCGTCTACAAGAAGGCCGCTGACTATGCGCTGACCAAAGGAATCATCATCGCCGACACCAAATTCGAATTCGGATACAAAAACGGCCGGTTCATCCTGATCGACGAGGTGCTCTCGCCCGACAGCAGCCGCTTCTGGCCGGTCGACCAATATCAGGTGGGCAAGTCACAACCCTCATTCGATAAGCAACCTATCCGCGATTATCTCGATAAACTCGACTGGAACAAGAAGCCCCCGGCGCCGAGACTCCCCGAGGATGTCATCTCGGCCGCAGCCGAGCGCTATCGCGAGGCCCAACGGCTTCTGACAGGACACTAAGCTATGACCGACACCAATCGCATTCGCCGCGCGCTGATTTCCGTCTCCGACAAATCCGGCCTTGCCGATCTGGCCAAAGCGCTCGAGTCGTTCGGCATCGAAATCATCTCCACCGGCGGAACCATGAAGTTTCTCCGCGATGCCGGCCTGCACGTTATCTCTGTCTCCACCTTTACCGGCTCTCCCGAAGTCATGGGCGGCCGCGTGAAAACGCTGCACCCGAAGATCCACGGCGGAATTCTGTATCGCCGCAACGATCCCGACGACGTCGCCCAACTCGACCAACTCGACTCGAAAAGCATCGATCTCATCGTCGTCAATCTCTATCCATTCCAACAGACCGTTGCGAAAAAGGGATCGACCGATGCCGAAATCATAGAGAACATCGATATCGGTGGACCTTCCATGCTTCGCTCAGGTGCAAAAAACCACGAGAGCGTGACAGTCATTGTCGATCCGCTCGACTATCCCTCACTCATTGACCAACTGCGCGAGCACAACGGCTCCACCACTTTCGATTTCCGCCGCGCCTGCGCGGGGAAGGTCTTTGCCCTGACGGCCGTCTATGACACCGCCATCGCCGACTATTTTGCCCGAGGCCAGCAGCCAAAGGCGGTTGAGAAATTCCCCGACAAGCTGCAGATTAATCTGAAGCGAGTCACCTCCCTTCGCTACGGCGAGAATCCCCACCAGGACGCTGCTCTTTACGCCGACTCGGCATACAATGGTGTCAGCCTGGTTCACGCTGCGGTGCTCAGCGGCAAGGAACTCTCGTACAATAACTACAATGATCTCGAAGCCTGTCTGGACATGCTGCTTGATTTTGACGAGCCATTCGCAACCGTTGTCAAACACAGCAATCCCTGCGGCGCGGCTATTGGCAAGGATATTGCGCAAGCGTACAAGCTGGCCTACGAGTCGGATCCACTCTCCGCCTTCGGCTCGATCATCGGGCTGAACCGGCACATCGACATCGCCTGCGCCACACTCTTGCATGAAACCGAATTTGTCGAATGCATTTTGGCGCCGTCCTTTGCCGATGATGCGCTGGCCATGCTGAAAAAGAAAAAGACCCGCCGCCTGCTCGCCCTGCCGGAGATCGCTTCCGGCCGCGCGCCGCACCTCCCGCTCAAGCAACTTCGCGGCGGTATGTTGGCTCAGACCGAAGACATAAAGGCCACTCTCCCTATCGATTGCAAAGCGGTCACGAAGCGCCAACCAACCCCCGACGAACTCCGCGAACTGCTCTTCGCCTGGAAAGTGGTCAAGCATGTGAAATCAAACGCCATCGTTCTCACCAAAGGAGGGGCGACTGTCGGTATCGGCATGGGGCAGACTTCGCGCGTTGATTCTGCTTTTCTCGCGGTCAAACGGGCGGGCGATCGAGCCAAAGGGGCCGTCTGCGCCTCTGACGCCTTCTTCCCGATGCCTGACGGTGTCGAAACCGTCACAAATGCCGGTGTAACCGCCATTATCCAACCCGGCGGGTCCAAGGGTGATGACGACGCCATAGCCGCGACCGACAAAGCCGGCGCCGCCATGGTCTTTACCGGCACCCGGCATTTCAAACACTGACCTGCACGAATTGGCGACCGCCCAACTCTAGAGAGTGACGGTCGCCGATCTTCTTTCTGACGCTAACCCAGCGACCGCTATTTAACAACGCACGAGCGACGCCACATTCGTTCGCCTGTGTCATGTTCTGGAACCGGGAGCTTATGTACAGAATTCTCTTGCCATTACTCGGTCTGGCGCTGATCATCGCTGCCTCCATCTACAGCTTTCCTCGCCTGTCCGCGGAAAGCGGAGAGAAATGCGTTACCTGCCACGTTAATCCCAACGGGGGTGGAATGCGCACCGAATTCGGCAATCACGCTGTCGCTTTCAATGAGCTTACCTTGCCGCAAACAAAAAAGCTCTTTGCGAAAAAATACAAACCGACTCGTGTGTCCGAAAATGCCAGAGTCGGCTTTGACTCGCGCCATCTGGTTTTCGACAACGGTCGTGTCTTTCGTATGCAGACCGATCTCTTTCTCGAACTCACGCCATTTCAGAACTTCTCGTATGTGCTGCGAATGGGGGAGACCGGCATCACCGAAAACTATGCCGTGTATTTCCTCGATCAACAGAAGTACTACCTCAAGGCAGGTCGATTTGCTCCGGCCTTCGGAGTACACAACGAAGATCACACTTCGTTCAATCGATCCCGTACCGGCAACTCGCCACTTCTGTATCTCGACGGTCTCTCTCTGGGAGCAGACGTCGCGGGGGTCAGCATTGTCGGCGAGGCCTTCAGCCCCAACCATCAAGGCGTTTACACCCTCCACGCCTACCGGCCCGGGGCCGTTGGTCCCTTTGGGTATCTCGCCGGGGCCTCCTTACGCCTCTCGGAAAGAGTCGCCGGTTCCACTGGTTCCTTTCCCCACGCCAAGGCGCTATTCGGTGGGCTGAACTACGATCGGTTCACGCTTCTCGGCGAATGGGATATCGTCGGCAGGAGTAACGATACACTAATTTCGTATGGACAACTGACCACGCGCATCCAGTACGGCCTGTATCTGGTCGGGGAATACAATTTCTTCGACGGCAATCGCCGGATCGCCGACGGAACGGAAGAATTCCTGCGCTTCTCGCTTGAATTGTACCCGATACCGTTTGTCCTCGTGCGTCCGTCGTACACGGTCTACACCAGCGGGCCACTGAAGGACGAGAAGGACTTCTTCCTCCAACTCCACGTCGGATACTGAGTAAAGGGACGAACTGAATATGAATACCAGGATTCTCGGCCTTGTTGTTGCGATTCTCGCGCTGATTGCGGCTTCGTGCTCAGATAGCGGCAAAGCGCCCAATAGCCCCGGCGGCGGCGCCACGCCTACGCTATCCATCAACGATCCGGTGGGTATCAGCGAGGGTAACAGCGTGACATTCGTTGTCACCCTCAGTTCTGCCGCGGCTACCGACATTACGTTCTCTTATGCCTTGGTCAACCGCTCCACTTCCGACCTCGACTTCTCCGGTGCACTTTCCGGTACCGGCACGATTACTGCCGGTACGACCAGTACCAAGATTGTGGTGGTCACCAACGATGACGCTGACGTTGAGGGGAGCGAACTGTTCGACATCACCCTCGGTCCTCCCTCTCACGCGACGATCGCAAAGGGTATCGGGACAACAAGGATCACTCCCAGCGACGGTGGCACCGACGTCAGCTATTCCGCGCAGATTGCGACGCTGTTTAGCGCCAAAGGGTGCGGCGGTTGTCATCCCGGCAACGGGAATTTCAGCGTTGCCAACGTGAACACGCTCACTACCACTGGGGATCACGCGCCCAACGTGATCCCGGGGTTGGGCGGACAAAGTAACTTGTACCTTAAGACTACCCCGGCGCCGCCGTTTGGCAGCCGCATGCCTTTGGGTGGTCCGTATCTGACCACCGATGAACAAAACTTGATACGCGACTGGATCAACCAGGGAGCGTCGAATAACTAGACGAAAGAGTAGGGTTTATCCATGCGAGCACGCTTCGTTATCCTCTTCATATTTGTGTTTATCGGTACGAAGGTGCACGCCGAGCAATTCACTCTGGATCCGGTGAAGAACGTCGATACCGTCTATTTCCGATCAACAGCTCAACTCGAGTTCATTGAAGGCAAGACCAATACACTGACCGGATCAATAACCTTCGATCCTGCCAACACTGCCTCCGGAGCGTCGGGCGCACTGAAATGCGACTTGAGTACTCTGCGGACGGGCATTGCGACCCGCGACGGACATATGCGCGATAAGTACTTGCATACCGACAAGTTCCCCGATGCGTACTTCGAGCTGCAAACTGTCTCCGGACTCCCGTCGGTGCTCAAGACAGACACCTTGTACAACGCCTCAGCCGCGGGGTACTTCTACATCCATGGTGTCAAACGGCAGATCAAGGCGGCACTCACGGTTTCCCTTCACAAGCATGCTGAATCACTCGCCCTGTCGACGCGAGCAAAATTCACCATCAAGCTCGACGATTTCAAAATTGAACGCCCCAAAGCCCTGTTCCTGAAGCTCGCTGAGACTATCGAAGTCGAGGTGGTCTTTACCGGACTGAATGACATCTCCTTTCTCCCGGTCGCGCTTCCCGAATGGCCGGAGCTCAAATAGCTCCGGCTTGTGTTTTTTGCTTGTTGCATCCCGTACCACTGCCCCCTATCTTTTTCCTAACTGTTACGTGGAGGCTGGACGTGGGTAACCGGATTCTCGAGATTGTCGTTTATTTGATGGATAATATGCGTGAAGATATGGGCCACCAGGAGCAACTGATGGACCTCTCCTCCGACCTGCTCAAGCTCGGCTATTCTGAAGACGAAATCACCTCGGCCTACTCCTGGATGATGGACCACATTCGCGGCGCCGAACGGACGCTGTTTCGCAAACTCCCGACCAGCGCCACGGCCCAACGCTTGTTGTCGCCCGCGGAACGATATCGCTTCACCTCAGGAGCATACGGCTATCTGCTGGAGCTGGTGCATTCCCACCAGTTGTCTTTCTCGCAGTTCGAGCTGCTGGTCGATCAGGCGAATCAAATGCCAAGCTGGCCGGTAACGTCGGAGCAACTGCAGTTGCTTGCCGCGGCCGTTATGTTCGCAGACACTACGGGCGGCCCCGAGACCTTGGGTGATATTGACGGCTACGCATTCCTCTCGATTCACTGAGTATGGCTATGTCGCTGGCAGGGAAGAAGGTCATTGTCGGTCTTACCGGGGGCATTGCCTGCTACAAGATCCCCAATCTTGTTCGGCTGATTACCAAGGCCGACGGCGACGTACGCGTCATTATGACCGACGGCGCCACCAAATTCATCACCCCGCTCACCATGGAGACCGTCTCGCAAAATCCGGTGGCGGTTCAGATGTTCCCCGATCATGAGTTCATCGCCACCCGCCACATCGATCTCGCTACCTGGCCCGATCTGTTCGTGGTTGCGCCGGCTACCGCAAACTTCATGGGCAAGATGGCGAACGGCATTTCCGATGACCTGCTCACCACTATCCTCTGCGCGACACCGAAGTCGGTTATGATCGCTCCTGCCATGAATCCGCAGATGTGGCTCAACAAAACCACCCAACGGAACTACAAGACATTGCTCGAGCTTGGCTATATGACCGTATCTCCGGCCGAAGGGGAGATGGCCTGCGATCACTGGGGTGTTGGAAGAATGGCGGAGCCGGACGTTATTTTCAAGGCAGTCGAAGATTTCCTCCTTCAAAAAAAAAAGTCCTGACCGGTAAGCGCTTTCTCGTCACCGCCGGTCCCTGCCGCGAGTACATTGATCCCGTCCGCTACATTTCTAATCGAAGTTCAGGCAAAATGGGGTATGCACTCGCCATGGCAGCGCAAGCGCTCGGCGCCGACGTTGTCCTCGTCTCCGGCCCGACCAGTCTGCCTGATCCATCCGGCATTACTTGCGAACGAGTCGAAACAACTCAAGAAATGTATGAAGCCGTGCGACAGCACTTTGATAC
The DNA here is from genome assembly GCA_963806185.1 of uncultured candidate division Zixibacteria bacterium. GTDB lineage: Bacteria > Zixibacteria > MSB-5A5 > GN15 > FEB-12 > CAWDXE01. The sequence continues at coordinate 133,344 of CAWDXE010000003.1, read as the reverse complement.
GGTCGATTGCCTCATTATGGCCGCTGCGCCTGCGGATTTCACACCTGTCAACACCCATGTGGAAAAGGTGAAGAAATCCGCGGCGGGTCTGAATGTCGAACTGAAGCCTACCGTTGATATCCTCAAAGCCCTTGCCCCGCACAAACGTACCCATCAGCGCGTAGTCGGCTTCGCCCTCGAAACTAACGACGGTCTCTCCAACGCCAAGAAGAAACTTGTGGATAAGCAACTTGACATGATCGTGCTCAACTCCACATCCGACCCTGGCGCAGGCTTCGACACCGACACCAACAAAGTCACAATCTTGCGCCCCGGCTCGGACCCCCTGGACGTCCCACTGCAATCCAAGAGTGAATTATCGCGCTATCTCCTTGAAATCATCGCCCGCATGCTGTAATTTGCCCGCTAAATAACAGCTGTGAGTATATGAGCGAACAACCCGTTGACGTCCTTACGATGTTGCGGCGAGCCTTGGCTGTGCAGATCGAGTTCGGCGCAGGCGAGGTCGTCATTAATCGGCAAGCTATTGTCGTCGCCGCCACCGGTTGTCGCCTGTTGCGCTCGCCGTCCGACCGAAAACCTTTTTGGAGAACCGATGCCCAAGCGAGTGGAACTGACCCCCAGCCCCGACCGTGTAGATATGCGCGACGGTCAGCCTATCCGGTTCGATTCACTCGCCTCCCACTATTCGACCATATGCAACTGTCAACTCTGCCCGCTCGGGGCCACGCGCAACAAATTCGTCTACGGTGTGGGCAATCCGAACGCCGGTTTGATGTTCATCGGCGAGGCGCCCGGCGCCGATGAGGACCGTCTGGGTGAACCGTTTGTCGGTCGCGCCGGTAAACTGCTCGACAAAATTCTCGCCGCGATCAACTTTACTCGAGACGACATCTACATTGCCAACATTCTCAAATGCCGGCCCCCGAACAACCGCGACCCGCTTCCGGCGGAGGCCGCACAGTGTCTTCCGTATTTGCACGAACAGATACGGATCATCAAACCGAAATTGCTCTGCTCGCTGGGGCGCATCGCCGGGCAGACTCTTTTGCAGACCACCACTTCTCTCGGCAAACTGCGCGGCGTCTTCCACGATTACCAGGGTGTGCCGATGCTCATTACCTACCACCCGGCGGCGCTGCTCCGGTTTCCGGAGTACAAGAAAGAGACCTGGGCGGACATGCAAATGCTCCGTGCCCGGTATGACGAACTGACAAAAAAGTAGAATTGACACGATATGGCCTTCCGCACCAAGTCAGACAAAGTTGCCGACTCTCACCAGCCGCCGCAATCGCTCGATGCCGAGCAGGCCGTCCTCGGGGCGGTGCTCAAGGACGCCGAGGCCATCAACCAGGCGCTCGAGGTGCTGGAGGACTCCCACCATTTCTATTACCCGAAGCACCAGATCATCTACGAGTCGATCCTGGCTCTCTATCAGCGCAGCGAACCGTGTGATATTACGACTGTTGCCAACGATCTGGTGCGGCAGGGCCTCCTTGGAGAAGGTCGGTGGCCGCGTCTATCTGGTCGACCTCGTCGAGCAAGTCGCCAGCACCGCCAATATCGCATCATACGCCAATATCGTCCTCGAGAAATCGATCCTCCGCAAACTGATCAACACCTCCAATGAAATCGTCAAGAGCTGCTATTCGCAGGAGCAGGCGGTGGACGATCTGCTCGACCAGGCCGAACAGCACATCTTTCAGATTTCACAGACGCGAATACGCGAGGGCTTCATCCCGATCGCCAATTTGGTCAATCAGACCCTCGAGCAAATCGATTCCCATTCTATGGCGACCGGACTGCTCACTGGTTTCGATAAATTGGACGAAATGACGCTTGGTCTGCATCCGGGAGATTTCGTCGTTATTGCGGGACGACCGTCGATGGGGAAGACCTCGCTGGCGATGAATATCGCCGAAAACGTAGCCACGCGAAAAGACTCACCCACAGGCGTCGGCATCTTCTCTGTGGAAATGTCTCGCGAACAGCTCGTATTCCGTATGCTCTGCGGCAGAGCAGGCATCAATCAGCATGAGCTGCGGGCCAACAAACTGCGCGATAGTGAATGGCAGAAACTGGCCTATTCCGCCAATTCGCTGTCAAGTGCCCCGATCTTCATTGACGATGCTGCCGCCCTGACTCCACTTGAGATGCGTGCGAAGGCACGGCGGCTCAAGGCTCAATACAATGTCGGTCTCTTCATCATCGACTATATTCAGTTGATGCATACATCGGGCTTTTCCGAAAACCGCCAACAAGAAATGTCCCTGATTTCCAGAAACCTGAAGGCACTCGCCAAGGAACTTCATGTGCCGGTAGTGGCACTGTCTCAGTTGTCACGTGCGGTGGAACAACGCGGAGGGGACAAGCGTCCGCAGTTGGCCGACCTCAGAGAATCCGGCGCCATCGAACAGGATGCGGACCTGGTCATGTTCGTTTTCCGGCAGGAACTATACATTCACGACAAACAATCCAAGGAATATAAGGACGTAGAGGGCCGGGCCGAAATCATCGTTGCCAAACAGCGCAACGGCCCGACCGGAATGGCTGAATTGACATTCCTCAAGAATCTCTCGAAATTTGAGAATCTGGAACACCGCCGACGCGATCTCCCTCCGGGCGTCGAACCGGTCGGCGGAGATATGCCGTTTTAGCACTTATGGCTGTTGAGACTGGATTTCATGTTGTCGGCCGGCGTGGGATTGGGCTGATCAGCCGCGTCGGCGCTCTCGCTATTCTCCTTGGGCAGTTTGTTTATTCGATCAAGGATGCCCCGCGTTCCGGCGCACTCATCATGCAGCAGCTATATTCGGTGGGTGTTCGCTCCTTCCCGCTCATCATTGTCATTTCGATTTTCGTCGGCGCCGTTTCGGCCTGGCAGGCAGCGTATCAGTTCAAGTTCATCGGCGCCCCCCTGCGCCTGCTCGGCAGCGCCGTCGGCAAAGCGGTCGTCATTGAGCTTGCGCCTGTGCTCTCTGCGCTTGTGCTCGCCGGACGCGTTGGCGCCGGTATCGCCGCGGAACTCGGCACCATGAAGGTCACTGAACAGATTGACGCGCTCGAATCGATGGGCATCAGCTCGATCAGCTATCTTGTCATGCCGCGCGTTCTCGCCTGCATGTTTATGGTGCCCCTCATGGTCGTTTTCGCCAATTTTATTGCCGTCATCGGCGGGTTGATCGTGTCGATTGTCGGGGTGGATGTTTCGTCCGAGATGTTCATGACCTCCTTCCGCAATTCGTTCCGCATCGGCGATTTCGTGAACGGCCTCATCAAATCGTTCGTCTTCGGCGGTATCATCGGGCTGGTCGCCTGCGTCGAAGGCTTCCGCACTCAGGGCGGTGCTCAGGGGGTAGGCCACTCAACGACCACTTCGGTGGTCATTTCATCGGTGTTGATACTCGTGTTCAATTTCCTGTTTGCGATCATCCTCTTCAGGATAGGGTAGGATGTCGGTACCGTATATACAGATTGAAAATCTGGCCAAGCAGTTCTGGCCGCAAGTCGTACTCGATGGCCTGAATCTGACTATCGAACGCGGCGAAGCCGTTGTTATTATCGGCCAGTCCGGAACCGGCAAGTCGGTCTTTCTCAAGCACCTCATCCGCCTGATGGACCCGGATCGGGGTCGCATTCTCATCGAGGGCACGGATATCAGCACTCTTCACGGCGAAGAACTCATGGCTATGCGTCAACGCTTCGGCATGCTCTTCCAGAGTGCCGCGCTTTTCGATAGTCTGACCGTCGAAGAAAACGTCGGCCTCGGTCTCAAGGAATCCCGCCGCTGGCACCACTCGCCGGAAGAAATCCACGACATTGTCATGGAAAAACTCGAATTGGTCGGTCTCACGGGCGCGGCTGCCAAATACCCATCCGAACTCTCCGGGGGTATGCGCAAGCGGGTCGGTTTGGCGAGGGCCATCGCCCACCGGCCTGAGATACTTTTGTTCGATGAGCCCACGACTGGGCTTGACCCGATCACGGCCGACGTGATCAATCAGTTGATCGCCAAAATTAATGACCATCTCAAAACGACCTCGATCGCCGTCACTCACGACATGACGTCCGCTTTCAAAATCGCTCGCCGTTTCATTATGCTGTATGAAGGCAAAGTGGAATTTGACGGCAGTCCGGAACAGGTTCGCACCACCGACAACCCAGTCGTGCGCCAGTTCATCACCGGCAGCGCCAGCGGGCCGATTCAGGTGCGTTAATGCTCAGTAAAAAGAAGGACAAAACCGCTTTCTTCTGCACCCAGTGCGGCGCCGAACACTCCCGCTGGCAGGGGCAGTGCCGCGAGTGCGGCCAGTGGAACACCCTCGTCGAGGAAAAAGCGCCTGTCCGCAAGAAGGCCTCTCGGTTCTCCACCGAAATTGAACCGGTGCGCGTTCCCAATATTTCCATTGAGAAATTGTCAGGATATAAGAGCGGGATCGACGAATTCGACCGGGTTCTCGGCGGCCAACTCCTCTCCGGCATGACTGTGCTCCTCGGCGGCGATCCCGGCATCGGCAAATCGACTCTGCTCCTTCAGGCTGCCGAGGCCTACTCGCGCCTGGGACTGGCTGTTCTCTACGTGACCGGTGAGGAATCACTCCCCCAACTCAAATCCCGTGCCGACCGCCTGCAGGTCAAAGGAGAGAACATCACCGCCGTCAACACGACCGGTCTGGAGGAAATCACTCAGTTGGTCGGCAACAATCAGTATGCGATTGTTCTTATCGACTCGATCCAGACCATCGCTTCCGCTCAGATCGATTCTCCCCCAGGTACGGTATCGCAAATTCGCGAATCCGCCGGACAACTCATCATGCAGGCCAAGACTCAAGGGTTCGCCCTCTTTCTGGTCGGTCACGTAACCAAAGAGGGATTTGTGGCTGGCCCCAAAGTCCTTGAGCATATGGTTGACACTGTCGTGTATTTCGAGGGCGACCAGACCCACCTCTATCGCATGCTTCGCGCCACCAAGAACCGTTTCGGTTCGGTCGCCGAAATCGGCCTTTTCGAAATGGCTTCGCAGGGACTGGTCCAGGTCTCCAACCCCTCCGCCTTCTTCCTGAGCGGAACATACGACAAGGGACGCTCCGGTGCGGTAATCACCAGCGTACTTGAGGGCAATCGTTCGCTCCTCATCGAAGTGCAGGCCTTGGTAACGGCCGCTACCTACGGCAACGCCCAGCGTGTCGCCGGCGGCATCGATAACAAGAAGCTGGCCCTCTTGCTGGCTATTCTCGAGAAGCGAGCCGGGTACCCGATGTCTACGCACGACGTTTTCGTCTCGGTCGTCGGCGGCCTCAAGACCACCGAGCCATCGCTCGACCTCGCCATTCTCACTGCTATAACCTCGTCGCTTCTCAACAAGCCGGTTGACCCGCATACGCTCGTCGTCGGCGAGGTCGGCTTGTCGGGTGAAGTGCGCGGCGTGCCGCAGATGGACCGGCGCATTTCCGAGGCTCAGAAACTGGGGTACAAACGAATCATCATCCCGCACGCCAATTTTACCCAACTTGTCGAAAAGAGTCCGGACATCGTTGGCGCAAAAGACCTGCAGACGGCGCTCGAAGCAGCGCTGGGATAGCTATTCACCACAGGAGCATACTCTGTCACTTCTCGGCATAAAGACTTCCGACGGCCCTGCGCGACGCGGAATCCTCACTACCCCTCACGGCGTGATACAAACCCCCACCTTCATGCCGGTCGGCACGTCGGGGGCAGTCAAAGCGATGACCGCCGAAGACCTCGAAGAAATCGGCGCGGAAATCATCCTCGGCAACACCTATCATCTGTACCTCCGCCCCGGCACCGGCATCGTCAAGGCCATGGGCGGCCTCGCTAAATTTAACGGCTGGAATCGCCCAACGCTCACCGACAGCGGAGGCTTCCAGGTCTTCTCACTTCAGGACATCAGCAAGATCAACGACAACGGTGTGGAATTCCAGTCACACCACGACGGTTCCCGTCACCTCTTCTCGCCTGAGAAAGTGATGGAAATCGAGCACGATCTCGGCGCCGACATCATCATGACCTTCGACCAGTGCGTTCCATACCCGGCCGACCAGATCACTGCCGGCGGGGGCGTCCGCCGTACTTTCGAATGGGCCAAGCGCTGCGTGAAACGGCACAAGGAGCTCTCGGAAGGCAAAGAGAATCCACCCTTTCTCTTTGGCATCGTGCAAGGCTCCGTCTACAAGGAACTGCGCACCCAGTCCGCCGAACAGATTATGTCGCTCGATTTCCCCGGCTACGCCATCGGTGGTCTGTCGGTAGGGGAGAGCAAGGCCGAGATGGAGGACATGCTCGCCCACACCATCCAGTATCTCCCCAAAGACCGCCCGCGCTACCTTATGGGGGTAGGCTACCCTGAGGATATTCTTATGGCGGTGTCCTACGGTATTGACATGTTCGACTGTGTCCTGCCGACGCGCAACGCTCGTACCGGCTGTGTCTTCACATCCGAGGGCCCGCTCGTCTATCGCAACGCCGAATTCGCCAACGATGAACGCCCGCTGGATCCCAATTGTTCCTGCCGCGTCTGTCGACGCCACTCCCGCGCCTACATCCGCCATCTCTACAACCAATCAGAGATTACCGGCATGGTGCTCGCCACCTATCATTCCTGCCACTTCTTTCAGGATTTGATGCGCGGCATCCGCCGGGCAATCGATGAAAACCGATTTGCCAAATTCCGCAAAGACTTCCTCGATAAATACCAACGCCGTGGCCTCGTGCCCGACGTTGTCGCCGAGACGCGCGACAAACCAGAGTAGGGAAGAGGGCAATTACTCGTGCGCGCGATGATTCTCGACCAACCCGGTACCCCTCTTCACCTCGTGCAGTTACCTGTACCAACTCCTGCGAGGGGTCAGCTTCTGTTGCGCGTTCATGCCTGCGGTGTCTGTCGCACCGACTTGCACGTCGTCGACGGCGAATTGACAGATCCCCGCCTCCCCATCATTCCTGGCCACCAGATCGTTGCCACAGTCGAAAATGCCGCACTCGGCACTGGACGATTTGCTGTTGGCGACCGCGTCGGCGTCCCCTGGCTCGGCTCAAGTTGTGGTAATTGCGAATATTGTACGAGTGGTCGTGAGAATCTCTGTGACAACGCGCTCTACACCGGCTACCAGATCAACGGCGGCTTCGCCGAATATTGTGTCGCCGATGAACGCTTCTGCTTCCCGATTCCCCCCGCTTATCCCGACCTTCAGGCCGCCCCACTGCTCTGTGCCGGCCTGATCGGCTATCGCGCCTTGAGAATGACCGAGAATGCCCAACGTCTCGGCTTCTATGGCTTCGGCGCCGCCGCTCACATTCTCCTGCAAGTCGCCCGCTTCCAGAATCGCGAGGTCTACGCCTTCACGCGCCGGGGTGATGTCGCCAGTCAGCAGTTTGCCCGCGAGCTGGGTGCTGTCTGGACTGGGGCGTCGGATGAAACTCCGCCAGACGAGCTCGATGCGGCCATCATCTTCGCTCCGGTCGGCGAACTCGTGCCGCTTGCGCTTCGTGCGGTTCACAAGGGAGGGGTCGTCGTCTGTGCCGGCATCCATATGTCCGACATCCCGTCGTTTCCCTATTCTGCTCTCTGGGGTGAACGAGTCTTGCGATCAGTAGCCAATCTGACCCGTGCTGATGGCGAAGAATTTCTGGCGCTGGCCCCGCGCGTGCCGGTGAAAACCGAGGTACACGCCTACCCCTTGGAACGGGCTAATGAGGCACTCGACGATCTCCGCAACGGTCGCTTTACGGGCGCAGCAGTGATTACGGTGACCTGAATGCAGGGGAGATTCAACACCTAACGACGGTCATCACCGTCGTCCGCCGGCAGCTCCGGATCGCTGTCTTCCGCCAGCGGCTCCCCCTTAGTCTCCAGTACTTCGCGGGCCAACTCCACGTCTTCGGGGCGCACCTTTACTTCCACCGCCCCGATCGCGGGATTAAATCCGATCTTACCGAAAAGATCCACCAGCCCCTCGCCCTGGGCAAAAAAGGTAATGCCCGCCCCCTCAAGCATTGACTTGGCCACGAGCAATTCCGAAGAGTCTGTTGTCGTCAGTACTGTCACCATCTCCTGGTACGTCGGCTCCGGTTCCGGCGGCAAGAAAGTGACCAGGGGTACCTGGCAATCGGCGCATTCGGTGACGCCGTCAACATATTCTGAGCGACATTTTGGACAATACATGTGGCGATCCTCCTGTTACAACATACCCGGATGAAACGTCTTGAGCAACATCAACTTGACCCGGCCGCCCCGGTGCCGTAGGTTTATTCAGGCGGATTGCTGTGAACGAACTAGCCAATAGACGTAACAAACTCTTCCGGAATGTCTCTCTGGGCGTTGTCATCGCCCTTCTGGCCCTCGCTTTGATCACCGTGTTTCTCGCCGGCATTTCACTCCCCTTGATTGGCGGTTTGGTGGTCATAGTCGGCCTCTTGGTACTGATCGTTCGTCGTCATGCGATGCAGACGACCTACACCTGTCCCAGTTGCCGTCACCGATTCAAGATATCCGCCTGGACGGACTTTCTTTCTCCTCATTTCCCCGGCAAGAAACTGCTCGTCTGTCCGCAATGTGATACTGCCGATTGGTGCCGGACCGAATAATTTGTGCCTTCCTGCATTTTTCTGTTGCATGAATGCTGACGCCCGGTTAGATTAGCGCTTACTACTGCTATTGATGTCAAAAACACCAATCCGTTTCCTATTTTCCGAGGACTAAGCTACTGAGCTACTGTTCATTATTGACTATCCCTGTCTGACGACCGCTGCAGAAAGGTGCAAAATGTCAAGGATGCTGTCTGCTCGTATGCTGACCCTTGTGGCGCTGGCTTGTCTTGCTCTTATTCCTGTTGCTCGTGCGCAGTCCCCACGACTGACCGTGTCCGTGCATATCGACTACCCCACATGTCTGAAATCTGAAATTCCAGTTGAAGTTATCATCGACCACCCTCTTGACTCCATCGCCGGCTTCGAACTCTGGCTGAAAATCGACACCACCGTTCCCGCCCGCTTCAAACTCGCCTCCGAGGGCAACATTGCCTACAGCCTTACCGGACTTCCTACGGCCGTCTACCAATTCTTTTCCGTCCGAACACTCCGCGGCGATGCGTCAGACGTCCAGATTGTTGGACTCGCCGATGATGACATTGTTCCTCCGTATCGACGCGGCTTTGCGCCGGGTACACACACGGTCATTCGCCTGGCCGTGCAGCTGCAAGGCGGTGCCGATACCCTGCCGCAGCCGATGGCGGCCATCGAGATCGATCAGACTCCGGAGCACTTTGGATTCTCCGATCCCGAGGGTCACGCCATCGGCATCACCGGCGGGCAAATCGATACCTCCCTTGTCCACTTCGTGCCCGACTCCCTGTTCGCCAACTTCAACGGCTGTGCCGCAATGAGCGATCTCAACGGCGATAACCTTAGTCTGTCTTTTGCCGACCTCATTCTACTTCAAGCGATGGTTCAAGGGAAGGTGGCGGTGAAAGATTCACTCTTCCAAGCGGACTTCAACGGTGACTGCCGCGTGGATTCCGCCGATGTCACCATGTTCGAGAACTACTTTCAGCACGGTCTTAGCGCACTGATGCCGTATCCGCGACCCACTTGCTGCTACCAGACGCTGGTCCCCTGTTGCGAGGGCACCGTGGGCAATATCAACTGCGACCTGAATCAGAATGTCGACATCTCCGATTTGACAACGATGATTCAGAACATGTTTGTCCTTATCGATGAACCCTGCTGCTTCGGCGAGGCCGACATTGATCGCAGCGGCGGCGTAGATATCTCGGACCTTACCGCACTCATTGAAAGTCTCTTCATCTCCTTATCTCCTCTCCCCAATTGCCCCCTTGTGGGCAGCGGCCCGCTGGTCTCTGGCACCTGCGGGCAGTGACCAAGCTGAGGCCCTTCGGCATCCCACAAGAAGGGCCTCAGTTCCTAAATGTTGCTGTCGATATAGAAGTATAGATACTTCGATTCCGGGCTTCTGCAGAGGTAAGGGCAAAGTGAATTTTCGATGCTATATTCCCGTCACGGCGACACTTGCGTGCATTCTGGTCGCCTGTTCGAGTTCCATACAAACCAAGAAGACAGTCGACCTGGAAACTAAACAGCGGTCGGAATGGACTGAAATCCGTACCGTCGACGGCAAATTCGTTCCCAACGGCGCCTACAACGCCTATTTCAAAAGCGGCCAGAAGCAGGCCGAGGGTTGGTACACTCAGGGTCTCAGAGACTCTGTCTGGCGTACCTGGTATGAAGACGGCCGACCCTTCGAGGTCTCCCATTACGTCAAAGGAAAACTGGACGGTGCGTACGTCTGCTACTACGAGAATGGTCGGGTAAAGACCCGTGGTACGTATGTTGGCGACCTCAAAGACGGCGTCTGGACAAGCTTCTTTGCCTCCGGCTGCAAACAGCAGGAGGTGACTTTTCGCAACGGTCGCGAACACGGCCCCTGGTTGTCGTGGCACAAAAACGCCCGACCCGAGCAGGAAGGTCAGTACAAGAACGGGAAGCAGGATGGACATTGGATTGTCTGGTACGACAACGGTCAGAAATCGCGCGACACGAAATACACTGCCGGCAAACTCGACGGCCCGTTCACCAAGTGGCATCGTAACGGTCTGCGTGCCTCGGATGGGGTGTACAAGACGGGGGAGAAGACCGGCGTCTGGTCGAGTTGGGATGAATACGGCCTGCTGGTGGCTGAAGAAGACTTTAGTCGGGGGACCGCTGGGACCTTGACCGACAAGTAGCAATTGCCTTCATGTACGTACGGAAACGGGAGTGCCTCACGCGAGCCACTCCCGTTTTCATTTGAACTATGTCTTCCGTCACCCTAGTTGTCATTCCCGACCCCCTCTAGTGTCATTCTGGGCCCGTGGCCCAGAACCTCAGTGTCCACAAATCTCCAGTCCCGTACGTGGCGTACGTCCTCGTGCGCCACATGCCTTCTCTTGTCATTCCGGACCTCCGGTCCGGAATCCACGGGGCATGATCTTTATCGTAGCGCCACACCGCCCGTTATCGCCCCACCGCTATCCTAATGTCACCCCCTCCCTTGAGCGGGGGTCCAATCCGAGACCCACTATCCGAATCCTCAATTGCCTGTACCGCGATGGAGACTTGAGTTACAGAGCGCTAGGAGACTAAGTCCCTTCTACAACGAAAATGCTTGGCCAATTCTCACCGACCAAGTATCTTTTGGAAAGAGGCTTGTTTATTTACCAAATCGGGAGAACTTGTATGTCCCGTCTTTTTGTCTTGGTTGCAATCCTTATCGTGATCTCGTCAGCGGCCTCCACTCCCCAAGTCTATGGCGATTACTGGCTCGTGGAACTCGCTCGGACTATTGACGGCGACACTTTCGAAACTACGGAGGGCCTGAAGGTCCGTATCCTGGGGATCGATGCCTGCGAGGATGATTTAAACGCTACGAGGTTCCTCGATTCGATTCTGCACAATCAACCACTAAAGCTCACTTTCGATCTTATTCGAACAAATGAGAGTGGGTGTACCCTTGCAAGTGTAGAAACGGCCGACAATCACGATGTTGGCGCAATGATGGTCTTTCGCGGTTACGCCCTTACCTACTTCAAGTACCCATACGAGAATACGGACCGGTATATGGAGATCGAGCGAACCGCCAGAGAGACTGGACTCGGGATCTGGCAAGGACATCTTTACGTACATGATTAATGACCAAATCTGGCCGTAGTAATAGCGAAAAAGCAGCTGGCTGTTCAGAAGTGATTCCGCCGTATTCCGTTTGGATCCTCGATCAGAATCCCCCCCAACAAAAAAACCGCCCCCCGCGGAGCGGCTTCTTGCATCTTCGCATGGGAAGAAGACGGGAAGAACATATGGTCGGTAATGCCTGACCGCATATTCATCCCTGATCACTGCCCCCGAGATGCCAGGGTCCCATCCGCCGCTTTCGCCGGCTTCGTGCCGAAAATGATGTCCCGGTATCGCTGATATGCGTACGACACAGCCAGCAGTATCAATCCCAACCCGACAAACGAGAAGATGCGGTACAACGTCTCGAGGTACGATAGATCATATATGAAGATCTTGAGTATCGCCACTGCAAATAGCCCAATTGCCATGAACCGTACTGGAGGAAGCCGCTTGAAAATGCCGATCGCGATTAGAACGAGCGAATACACGAGCCAGATTCCCGAGAGCGCCAACTGACGCTGGTTCCTGAGCTGCGTAACGACGTCGCTGTTCCCCAGCCCGGCCGCCCCGCTCCGCACGTGGATTTCAAACGCGTCCCATGCCTCCGCCGACAGCAAGATAAGCGGAATGAGCGCAAGACATATTCGTCCCGCAGTGACCGCATCCGGCGCTATGCGATGATCAAAATGCCGCAGTGCCCTCGTTATCACGTACACGCCGATAAGCAGCAGCACGACAGTGGCGGATCGAACGTTGAGAAACAGCGAAAACTGGCTGATCGGATCAAACTTGATCATTGACGCGACACCCAGTATCACGCCGGTAATCGCGACGCCCATTCCGGCCCATACCATGGCGGCCACTTGCCGCCGCACACCCAGTACCACCACCGTCGCCGAAAGGAATGTCCACAGCACTGCCAGCGCCAGGCGATGCACAAATTGATTGCCGGCCGACAGGATGATATTGCCCTGCTGCGCCAACCGGTACCGGAAGTAATCGTTGGTCTCGGCAATCAGGAATAAGAAGAGCAGAAAGACCCACCCCGCGTGCAGGGCTGCCTGCGTTCCCGTCGAGTCCTTGCTTTGATCCGAGTGGAGCATCACCGAGATGGCGATCATCGATGCCGCGGGCACCAGGAAGATGAGGGAACGCAGTGTCAGCAGAACGCGGTAATCCCACAGGGGGGCAAACGCGAACGCTTGCGGGTACGTCAGGAGTAATATGGCCACCGGGATGAAAAGCAGGCAGGCGACCTGCCATAGCTCCTCGATTTTCATCCGCGTGCCGACAAGTGTGAACATTGCGGCAATGAAGGACAGCGAGATGATCTCCCAGGGAATGGGAGCGATGGCGAGTTTCAGGCCCAGGGCTGCGGCCGCAATAGTCAGCACCGCGTAGATACGCCGGACAATCGACGAGTCGAGCTTCCGCCCATGCAGGTACGCGAATGACCCGCCGAGCAGCAGAGCGATGATCCCTGCTGCTATTCCTGACGTCAGGGGAGATTCGAAATCAAATCTGAGCACGACTATGGCCGCAAAGAACAGGACCGTATTCATAATCTCGCCAACCCGTCGGAGGGTCTCCTCGGATCGTCCCAAACGGTAATGCGCCAGCACCGGAATCTGGTGAATAGCCCAGAAGACGACCAGGAAACCGAACCCCACGATCTGTTCGACATCGGTGGCCCCGTACTCAGTCCATCCGGCGAGAAAGACGCACGCGCTGGCCAAGACGCTAAGCGGCACAAGGAGAGTCCAATTCGGCCGCTTCAATTGGAGTGTGACAATTCCGCCGGCCAGCATCGCCAGATAGATGGAGAGACCGATAAGATTAGCCTCGTCGGTGGCCAGGACGAGGGGAGTCAGATACCCGCCCAACCAGCCAAGGAGAGCCGTCGGTTGTGAATCGAATCTGAGCCCAACGAGAAACGCCATTGTCGTCACCAGTGCCATGCAAACAAATGCCACCGCGTGAGGAACCAGGTGATAATACCCGAACGAGGCATACACGGACAGGTAGAGTATCGCGATCCCAGCTCCCTGTATCCCCTGGGCGAAGACGACCAATCCCTTGTTGTGGGTGCGCGCACCGAAGAAAATGAGCAGGGCACCTACCGCCACACCGATCAGAACGCGGACCGGTTCAGATATCCAGTTGTTGTCGAAGGCGTACTTGAGAAAGAACCCGACCCCGAGAATCAGCGCCAGCGCACCGATCCGGTTCAGCAGCTTCCCGCCAATAATCGCCTCCCACTCCTGGCGGGTGCGCGAGGGGGGTAATTCAGGTGCCGGGATTGGTGTCGGAGCTGGAGGCGCCGGCGAAGGAGCCGGTACTCTCTGGAGCGCCGGGACAGATGGCGCGGTAGTCTCTTTCTGTATGACGGGAGACGAGGAAACCGGCTGCACAGCCGGCGTGACCGGGTGGCTCCTCGTGGCGACTTCTCGAAGCGCCTCTTTGAGGTCCCGCTCCAGTTGATAAACCCGGGCGGTGAGCTGTCTGATACGTTCAAGAACGATCAGGATCGCAACGAGAGGAATGCCCAGCAAGAGAAGCATGGCCAGATATTCCATACTGATGCCTCGTATTGACTAGATGCAGGTCCGCCGTATGCCCCGGGACGTGAGATCGTCGCCGGCACGGCGCAGAAGGAAGGATGGGAGTAAACAACACAAATGTCAACTGGCGTCGGTATCGGCGGTCGATGGCTGTGGCAACGTCCCCAACAAAAAAACCGCCCCCGGTGGGAACGGCTTCTTGCTTTTCTAACGAATTGCCCGGCGACTACTATGCGGTCGCCTGCGGCTGCGACGGCTTGCGGCCGCGCACATTCTTGGTCACCTTGCCCGCCTTCAGGCAGCCGGTACACACCGTCACCCGTTTCGGCACGCCGTTGACCAGAGCGCGGACCTCTCGAAGATTCGGGTTCCAGCGACGGCTCGACGTATTATTCGCGTGCGAGACTTTGTTGCCGAACACCGGCTTCTTTCCGCAAAATTCACATACCTTGGCCATGACAGCTATTCTCCTTACCTAAAGCCCAATAAGATACATAAACCGGCCCCAAAGGCAAGAAGTTTCCAAGGGCCGCAAACGTCAAAATGCCCTGAATTTGGCCCGTTTGACAGTTTGACTGCCACGCCGCCTCTGCGTATAATAGCTTATCAGTAGACAAGATAGGCGGGTTAAGGAAGTTCATGCTTGATTTAAAGGTTATTCGGGAAGCCCCCGACCAGGTTCGCGCCGGTCTGGCCAAGAAAAGTGACAAGATCAATATCGACCTCGTGCTGCAGCTCGACGGCCGGCGCCGTGAGATTATCGCCAGGGTCGAACAGCTAAAAGCCGAACGAAACAAAGTCTCCGGCGAGATCGCCCAACGTAAGAAAGCCGGCGACCCGGCCACGGAAGCTGTCGCCGCCATGCGCAAACTGGGTGACGATATCGACACCCTCGACAAACAGCTCAGCGAAACCGAAGGAGAACTAAACAAAGCCTTGAGCTGGATTCCGAATATCCCGCACGAATCCGTCCAGGTCGGCGACGAAACAAAAAACGAGACGATTCGCCAGTGGGGTGAGATTCCAAAACCGAATTTTAAGGTCCTTCCGCACTGGGAAATCGGTGCCAAACTCGGTATCCTCGATCTCGAAGCGGCCGCTAAAATCTCCGGCTCAGGCTTCTACGTGCTCAAAGGCATGGGTGCAAAACTCCAGCGAGCCCTCATCACCTATATGCTCGATCTGCATACCGAGGCCGGCTTCACCGAAGTAATGGTTCCGCATATTGTCACCTCCGATACCATGTATGGCACCGGCCAGCTTCCGAAACTGGCCGACGACATGTACAAGACCGAGGACGACATGTGGCTGATCCCGACCGCCGAGGTCCCGATCACTAATCTGTACCGTGGTGACACGATCCCGGTCGACCGCCTCCCGATCTACATGGTCGGTTTTACCCCGTGCTTCCGTCGCGAAGCCGGCGCCGCAGGTAAAGACACCCGAGGCATGATTCGCGTCCACCAGTTCGACAAAGTCGAGATGGTAAAGATCGTGCATCCCGACGGTTCATACGACGAACTCGAATCCCTCACGGCGCAGGCGGAGAAAGTGCTCCAGGGATTGAAACTTCCGTATCGCGTCGTCCGCCTCGCGTCCGGTGACCTCTCTTTTGCCTCAGCCAAGACCTACGATCTCGAACTCTGGGCCGCCGGCGTAGAGAAGTATCTTGAAATTTCCTCCTGCTCCAACTTTGAGGATTTCCAGGCCCGTCGCATGAACACTCGTTTCCGCGACGCCGACAAGAAGCTGCGCTTCGTGCATACGCTTAACGGCTCCGGTGTGGCGCTTGCCCGACTCATTCCGGCCATCCTCGAAAATTACCAGAACCCTGATGGCACTGTGACTATCCCCGAGGTTCTGCGCCCGTATATGAAAGGAGTGAGCAGCATCGGCTGATGCCCCGCAATTGGCGAATCATCAACAGCACGTCCGACCTGTACGTTGGCAAGTCGACGATCTTCAAGTTCTTCCTACTGGGAGGAATGGTCATCGTCTCTGCGCTCTTCGTCTGGTATACTTTCGACGTAATCGAGCGCCTGAAATCCGTCACGCGCAGCCAAGTCGAAACCTATGTGCGCCTCTGGCAGTACGCCGCCAACGCGCCGACATCCGGTATTGAACTGCAATTCATCTTCGACGAGATCATCGTCAAGGCGACCTTCCCGATTATTGTCACCGACGATCACGGCGACCCGGCGCATTGGCGGAACATTGAGGGTATACCTGAATCTCCGACTGACACGTTGCCCGGCACGCTCTTGAAATTGCAGGCATTGGTAAAGGAGATGAAACACGACAACGGCGAGTACCCCATCTATTACGCTGAGACCTTTGCCAACTACCTCTACTACGGCAATCCCCCGGTCGTGCGTCAATTGCAGTGGATGCCGTTTGTCGAAATCGGCGTTGTCCTTGCCTTCATGACTATCGGCCTGATCGGCTTCCAGAATATCCGTCGAAGTGAAGAGCGACTCATCTGGGTCGGTATGGCCAAAGAGACAGCCCACCAGCTCGGTACACCCATATCTTCGCTCATGGGGTGGCTCGAGGTCATCGGTCCCGCTCATCGCGCCGACCTCGAAGCCGCTGACGAAGAAAAATTACTGGTTACGACTGCCGAGAATATGTCGATCGACGTCGATCGCCTCCAGCGCGTGGCCAATCGCTTCGGACTTATCGGATCCGTCCCCGAACTTAAGGAAAGCGACGTGAACCGTGTGGTCCAGGAAGTTGTTGAATATTACCGACGACGGCTCCCGTTTGAAGGCAAAGGCATTCAACTGACCTGCACGGCCGGTGATATCCCGCCGGTTCGACTGAACACCGAACTGCTCGGCTGGTCACTGGAAAATCTGGTCAAAAATGCCCTGCAGGCTGTCGATTCGAAAACGGGGCAAGTCACCTTGACCACCAGCGTCGCTCCGGATCGACGCAATGTACTGATCGAGATAGCCGACAACGGCGTCGGAATCACGGTCGCCGCGGCCCGCAAGATATTCCGCCCCGGCTTCACCACCAAGAAGCGTGGCTGGGGACTTGGCCTCACTCTGGTCCGTCGCATCGTCGAAGAATATCACAACGGGCGCATACGACTTGTCCGCTCCGGCCCGGGCGAAACGGTCTTTCACATTCTGCTGCCCATCGGCGGAGGAAAGTAATCTACCTGCATGGCTACTGCTGCTGATAAGAAACGAATTCTCTGGGTCGACGACGAGATCGATTCCCTCAAACCGCATATCCTCTTTCTCGAAGGTAAGGGGTTCGAAGTCACCGGTGTGATGTCCGGCGACGATGCCATCGAAGCCGTCCGCAAGCAGATCTTCGACCTGGCTCTACTCGACGAGAAGATGCCCGGCAAAGACGGTCTTACCACGCTCGAAGAAATCAAGAACATCCGGCCGCATCTCCCGGTAGTCATGGTCACCAAGTCGGAGGAAGAGACCCTGATGGAGGAGGCGATCGGCCAGAAAATCGACGATTACCTCGTGAAACCGGTGATCCCTTCCCAAATCCTCCTCGTCATCAAACGTCTGCTTGATTCGCGAAAGATCATCGAATCGTCGTCAATGCGTCGCTATATCACTGAAATTAATCGTTTCAATCAGCGCCTCTACGGTGCAATGGAGCCGGAGGACTGGCACGAGGCCGCCCGACTCGTCGCTGAGTGGAACCTGGAACTCGATCATAGCAACGACACCGGCCTGCAGCATACCCACGAAGGGACGATGAAGGAGTGGAATACCGAGTTTACCAAGTACATCGACTCCCAGTACCGTTCCTGGCTGACCTCCGCCAACCGTCCCTTGCTTTCCCCTGACGTTACGAAAACATTCGTCGTACCACCGCTCAAGGCGCAGAAGAAAGTTCTCTACATTGTCGTCGACTGCATGCGTCTGGATCAGTGGATGCTGGTCGAGCCCCTGATCGCCGAACTGTACAACGTCGATCGACACTACTACTACTCGATGTTGCCTACCGCGACCCCCTTCGCGCGCAACGCTCTCTTCGCCGGGCTATTCCCCGATGAGATTCACAAGATATACCCGGACAATTACAGTTCACCCGACGAAGGCTCGCTAAACAAGTATGAAGACCGCCTGCTGAATGACAATCTGGCCCGTAACGGCGTGCGCCTCGATCGGCAGAAGTACATCAAGATTTACAACAATACCGAGGGGGACGAGCTCGCCAAGAAAGTTGCCGATCTTTATCAGTACAATCTGGTCACCCTCGTATTCAATTTCCTCGACATCCTGGCGCACGGTCGGTCCAACAATGTCATCCTCAAGGAAATCGCCGGCACTGAAGCCGCCTTCCGTTCCCTGATGCGCAGTTGGTTTATTCATTCGCCGCTCTATGCGATTCTGAAATCATTCGCGACCAAAGGCTTTACCGTCGTGGTCACGTCTGATCACGGCTCCGTGCTCTGCAAGCGGGGTACGATGGCCCACGGCCGGCGCGACACGTCGACCAATCTGCGCTATAAGTACGGTGACAATCTCAACTCCAACGCCAAAGAGTCGGTGCTCATCAAGAAACCCGAGCAGTACCGCTTGCCCAGCTTCACCATCAGCACTACCTATATTCTGGCCAAGGAAGACTTCTATTTCGTCTATCCGAACAATTACAATGAGATGGTCCGCCTCTTTCAGAATTCCTTCCAACACGGCGGCATTTCGCTCGAAGAAATGGTCGTGCCCGTAGCCGTCCTGACTCCCAGGTAACTCCTCATGCCGATTCTGAGCGTTACCTCATATTCGGAGGAACAGACTCTGGCGCTGGCCAGGAAGCTGGCGGCCTCGTTCAAGCCCGGCGACGTCATCGTCCTGTCCGGCCCGCTCGGCGCGGGGAAGACCGCCTTTGTCAAGGGTCTGGTCAGTGGTCGGGGCATGAGCGACTCCGAGGTATCTTCGCCGACCTACGCCTTTGTTAACGAGTATCACGGCGAAGTGCCGCTGTTTCATTTTGATCTCTACCGCATCGGCGATCCGAGCGAACTATTCGAGATAGGCTGGGAAGACTATCTTGCGCGTCCCGGTATCGTCGTCGTCGAATGGGGAGAGAAGGCGCAAGCACTTCTCCCGGAGCGATATTTCAAGATCGATTTCCAAATCGTCGACGACACCACGCGCCAGATTGACCTCGCCTTGGTGGAACCATGAACCTGCTGGCAATCGATACTGCTACCGCCACGCTTCGGCTGGCCCTTCGCTTTGGCGAGGACCGGCTCATTAAGTCCAGCGAACGCGTGGACCGTTCACACGGTCAGGTGCTCATGCGCAAGATCGCCAACCTGTGCCAATCAGCGGGTGTGAAGTCGGACCAATTCGACGGTCTCCTCGTGGCCATCGGCCCCGGCTCTTTCACCGGACTCCGCATCGGCCTTGCTGCTGCCAAGGGGATGGCCGCTGCTCTCAGCATTCCGGTTGTGGGTGTCTCCCACTTCGACCTTGTCCGCAAACTAATCACGTCCGCTGAACCCACCTGCTGGATCGGTTCGCTTCGTCGCGGTGAGTTCTTTGTCACTCCAGTCGCCGCCGCCAATATGCAGCTTGAGACTGTTTTTGTCTCCGGTCACGACCTCCACGCCCAGCTTCGGGGCCGTCGCGCAGTCATCTTCGAGGACGACGCCGACCGCTTTTCTGAAGAGGTACGCCGTTCGTTGAACCTCACGGAAATTACCTACGACGCCGCCGTGCTTATCGAGATCGGCGCCAAGAGAATATTCGACGGTCGCACTGACGACCTGGCGACCCTCGAACCGCTCTATCTGCAAAAGTCACAAGCCGAGATGAATTTTGAACGACGCCGGCAAACCAAATGAGTTTTCGGTCGCGCTTCGAGCCATGACCGAGGCCGATCTACCTGCCGTCATGCAGCTCGAACGATCTATTTTCCCCGATCCGTGGCCGATGTCAGCTTTCACCGACGTCCTGAGCGGGGAGATGTGGCAATCTCTTGTGGCGGAGTGTGATAACAATATTGTCGGTTATGCCTGTTTTATGACGGCTGCCGGCGAAACACACCTTGCCAACATCGCCGTCCACCCCGATTATCGGAGAAAAAGTGTTGCGCAGCAACTGCTTGACCGTATCTTACAGCTCGTAACCCGACACGGGTGCACGATGATAATCCTGGAAGTCCGGCAGTCTAACTACGCTGCGCGGGCGTTCTATGAGCGATCCGGCTTCAGGACACTATATACCCGGCCACACTATTACGAAGAGCCGGCAGAGGACGCGCTGGTGATGGTTCGATACTTTGAACCCCTGCACCGGGAAAACTGAATATGGAATGGTTTCGCAAGGCCAAGACCGGCCTCCAGTCACAAGAGAAGAAGAACATCCCCGAAGGGCTGTGGACCAAGTGCTCTTCCTGTGGAGAAATTATCTACACCAAGAAACTGGAAGACCTGCTCTGGGTTTGCCCAAGCTGCAATTACCACTTCCGCATCTCCAGCCGGAAGTACATAGATATCATTCTTGACGACGGTCATATCGACGAATTCGATAACACCCTTCGTTCCGGCGACCCGCTCAAATTCAAAGACTCCAAGCGGTATCCCGACCGACTCAAAGCGGCCAATGAGAAATCGGATGGCACCGAGGGCCTGATCACCGGACTTGGCAAAATCGATGGCATCGCCGTCTCCTTCTGCATCATGGATTTTGCGTTTATCGGCGGCTCCATGGGCTCAGTAGTGGGCGAAAAAGTGGCCCGGACTATTGAGCGCGCTATTCAACACCGCTGCCCTCTCGTCATCGTCTCCTGTTCGGGCGGCGCCCGCATGCAGGAGGGCATTCTCTCCCTGATGCAGATGGCCAAAACCTCCGGCCTGCTCGCCATCCTTGCGGAACGCAAGATTCCGTATGTCTCGGTCCTGACCAACCCGACCACCGCCGGCGTCATGGCCTCCTACGCCTCGCTTGGTGATGTCATCATCGCGGAACCGAAAGCACTCCTGGGCTTCGCCGGACCGCGCGTCATCCAGCAAACCATCGGTCAGGAACTTCCCGAGGGCTTCCAGTCTTCCGAATTTTTCATCGACAAAGGATTCCTCGACAAAATTGTCGAACGCAAGGACCTGCGCGAGACCATTGCCCGCCTGTTGCGGTACACGTGGAGGTCATAGTGCGCCGCCACACCTACAAGCGCGCGGAGCACTTCCTCTTGTCGCGCGAGTTCTTCGGCATGAAACTGGGACTGGATAATATTGCCCAGTTCCTCGATTCGATGGGCGCACCCCAGCGCCGCTTCGCCGCTATCCATATTTCCGGCACCAATGGCAAAGGGTCCACTTCCGCCATGATCGAGTCAGTCCTTCGCGCCGCCGGCTACAAGACCGGATTGTATACCTCTCCTCACTTGGTTGATTTCCGGGAGCGAATCAAGGTCAACGGCCAGAAGATTCCCCGACTATCAGTTGCTCGTTTTGTCGACCGGTATCGCACGATACTGGTAAAAAAAAAGTCACCTTTTTTGAAGTAGTCACCGCCCTCGCCTTCGATCATTTCGCCCGTCAGGGTGTGGAGATTGCCATCATCGAGGTGGGCCTGGGGGGGAGACTCGACGCTACCAACGTCCTCACGCCGCTCCTCACAGTCTGCACTGACATTAGTTTTGATCATGTCGACATTCTGGGCGATACACTCACCAAAATCGCCACGGAGAAGGCCGGTATCATCAAGCCTGGGGTGCCGCACCTGATCGGCCTGTTGCCCGGTGACGCGGAGAGAGTTATGCGCCAAACGTGCAAGGCGCGCCAAGCGCCGCTGCATCGTCTCTCGCGCAGACAATTCAAAACGTACCCCGAGCAGTTCGCGCTCGATTTCTCATCCGGAAATCTGTCGGTAAAGAGACTCTCACCCGCTCTGATCGGCCGCCACCAGTTGGTCAACACGGCTCTGGCCCTCAAAACACTCTCGCTGTGCAAGTCGCTCGGTCTGCGCGTGCCCGATCGGGCCGTATGTACAGGTCTAAAGTCCACTGATTGGCCCGGCCGTTTTCAGATAATAAACGTGAAGCAAGGTCCCACACTGCTCCTCGACGTCTGCCACAATCAGGGCGGCGCGCGCGCCTTCACCGAGAGCTTTAGGCTCAAATATCCGGGACGAAAAGTCCCCCTGATCGTCGGCGTGGTAAAGAAGAAGCAGCACCAGGAAATGTTTGATGCCCTGGCGCCAATTGCCGCAAGTTACACCCTTGTTCGCATGAAAACCAAGCGGTCTGTCGAGCCCAGCGAGGTCATTGCCACCACTCATTGGCATGGTGTCCCCGTCACTGGGGCCGCCTCGCTCGGCGCCGCCTATCGGAAGCTGTTGAAATCGCTCGGCCCGGACGATATACTACCAGTGATAGGCTCACACTACTTGGTCGGCGAATTCCTTGAATCATACGTTTGGAAATGAAACCGAAAGCCGAACGAAAGAAGACGACCGCTAAGACTCTCCGGGCTGCGCGAAATTCCGCGTCCAAGCCGCGGATTCCTCGTACCGAATCGGTCGTTGCACTCCGTCGCCAGCTCGAAGAAAAGCTCCAGCTTCTGAGTGACGCCAACCGCCAGCTCAAGCGTAAGATCTTCGACCTTTACACCGTCTTCGAGATCAGCCGCAACTTCAATGCCGTGCTCGACTACCACATGCTGGTGGACACTTTCATTTTCACTTGTCTGGGACAAGTAGCCGCCACCCGAGGCGCTATCTTTCTCAAGCACGACAGCGCCTCCCATCGCTTCGACCTGGCCAAGTTCAAAGGCTCCGGCGAACCGCCGCACGCGACCTCCTGTTTCGTTCTCGAAACCCGCCTCATGCAATACCTGGCAAAACTCAATCGCCCGGTGGTGGTGGACGATCTTCTGCGTGAGGTTGCCGATGACGAAGAAAGTGCCTTGCTGTTGCAGTTCCCGAATGGAATCGTCGTGCCGCTCATTTACCAGACCCGTCTGTCGGGCGTCTTTCTGATGTCGGGCAAGCTGTCCGACGCTCCATTCACCAACGACGATATCGAATTCCTTTCCATCCTCGGCAACCAGATCGCCGTTGCGATCGAAAACGCCCGCCTATACGAGGGCGAACGGCGCGCCACTCAGGAACTCCGGTCCGCACAGCAACTGCTGCTGCAGACCGAGAAACTCGCGGCCCTCGGGGAGATGTCCGCCAAAATCGCCCATGAGGTCAACAACCCGCTCGGCATCATCAAGAACTACGTCCTGCTTACCAAACGCGAGGCCGGCGGGCACGAACTGTCCGAAAAGTACCTTGGCATCGTCGGTGATGAAATCGACCGCATCGCCCGCATCGTCCGCCAACTCCTCGAATTCCATCGCCCCGGCGAGGCCACGCTTGAGCCGGTGAATCTGAATCATGTTATTAGCGACGTCCTCGGTCTGGTCGACCGCCAGCTTGCTTCTCATGACATCAAAGTGGAAACCCACCTCGACGCCCGGAACCCGATCATCATAGGCTCGTCGGAAAACCTGAAGCAGGTGTTTCTCAACCTGATCATCAACGCTCGCGATGCTATGAAGACGGGCGGCAAGCTTACCGTGACCACGACCGTGTCTGAACACGAGGTCGTCACCCGCTGCTGCGATTCCGGGCCCGGCATTCCGGCCGAGATCATTCCGCGCATTTTCGAACCGTTCTTCACCACCAAGGAACCGGGCGAGGGCACTGGGCTCGGACTTTCCGTATGCTACGGCATAATAAAAGCACATAATGGGTCGATAGAATTCAGAAACCTGGACAAAGGGGGGTGCTTCATCATCCGACTCCCGCTGGGCGAAGTCAAAGGAGCCGACGAGCATGTCGTCTGAGAAGATCATAGTCATTGACGACGAAAAGCGAATGTGTGACTCCTTGGAGGCTCTGCTCCACGGCGACGGGTATCGCGTGTCCAGCTTTCAGTCCCCCAAGGACGCCGTTGAAGCCATCCGACGCGAAAAGATCGATCTGGTCATTTCCGATATCAAGATGGCCGGCCTCGACGGACTAGAGATTCTCAAGATCGTAAAGGAGATCGACGAGGGAATTCCGGTCATTCTTATGACCGGCTACGCGTCGCTCAATACCGCCCTCGACGCCATAGCCCAGGGTGCGTACGACTATCTGCTCAAACCGGTCGAGTTCACCTATCTGGAGCTGTCAGTCCGCCGTGCCCTCGAAAAACGGCGCGCCGAATTATCCCGTCTGGCATTGCTCGAGGAACTCAAACTGTCGAATCTGATACTCCAGCGGCGAATCGGCGAACTGAATGCTCTCTACGAGGCCGGCAAGTCCATCGGCTCCTCCGCCAATCTCAGCGAACTCCTTCGCCAGATTGTCATCTTAGCCGCTGCCGTCACCGAGGCCCGGGTCGGTTCCATTATGCTGCTCGACGAACGAAAGCAGTATCTTACCATCGAAGCCGCCATTGGTCTCGACGATGATGTGGTTCGCAAGACCCGCCTCCCCATCGGTGCTTCCATCGCCGGATTCGTCGCTAAAACCGGTGAGGCGATGATCGTCGCCGACGTCGAGAATGAGCCGCGGTTCAAGCGCATCAATAACGAAAAGTACGGCGCCGCCTCTCTCTTGTGCACGCCCCTGCGTATCAAAAACGATATTCTCGGTGTCATCAATATGGCCAACAAGCAGGAGGGAGGGGCTTTCACCAGTAACGACCTTCGTCTGCTGACCACCTTTGCCTCGCAGGCGGCTGTGGCCGTGGATGATGCCTGGCAGTTTGAAAAATCCCGCCGGCGACTTGTCGAATTCGAAATCCTGCACGAGATCGCTTCCGAACTGCCGACTTTCGATTCGTTGCTCCAATTCCGTCAGGCCCTGATCTCAAAGCTCAAGCGGATTTTCCCCATCGATTACGCCTTCTGGTTCAGCTACGACCCCGCCAATCAACTACTGGTTCCCGAGGGTGCGGTCGGCCAAACTGACCTGCCGTTGACCGACAGCGGCCGCATCAACCTGGCCAAAATGCCCCGGCATTTCATCTCCTTCCCCGAGGTGGACCTGTCTACCTTCAACCTCGACGATATCACCCAGCTGTCGCTATTGATGGGAGAGAAGCTGGCTCAGAATCCGCACTACCCGAAGCCAAAAGAGGCCTTCATGGCAATTCCCGTACTGCGCAACGGCGAACTCGCGTACTTGTACTACCTGGGGGCTGACCTCGATCGCGCCTATTCGGAGGATGACTTCTCGCTGGCCAAACTGGTGATCTCCCAGGCAGCTCTCTTGTTCGAGAAGGAGAAGGCGATGCTCAACGCCACCCGCCTGATCACCATGGGAAACATGATATCTGAGATCTCTCACGACCTGCGAAAGCCTCTCACCTCCATCCGAGGCGGATTACAAATTCTTCAGGAGCGCCACCCCGATTTGATGGGTGGCTCCCAGTTTTTCTCCAGCATGGAAGAAGAAATCCACCGCATGAACGAACTTGTGCGCGAACTGGTCGACTTCTCCAACCCGAACAAATACGAAACGTCAAAACTCGACCTGCGCACTATCGTCGGCCGTGCCGCCGAACTGGTGGCCCCGGAACTGCGCCGCCACCAGATTGCCTTTCACAGTGAATTCGCTGAAACCAACTGGGAAGTCATTGCCAACAAGAACCAGTTGCTTGAGGTCTTTCTCAACCTGTGTCTAAATGCCATTGATGCCATGCCCAATGGCGGTACCTTGACCATCCAAGGACTTATCGAACGCCCGGAGCACAAGAAAACGGATTACCTGGCAGTCAAGGTGATCGACACCGGTTGCGGCATCAAGAAGGAAGATCTCTCCCGCATTTTCGAGCGGTACTACACTACGAAGGAAACTGGCACGGGCCTGGGGTTGGTGGTGGTCGAACGGATCATTTCCGCTCACACCGGCACGCTGCAGGTTACTTCAGTCGAAGGCAAAGGCACTATCTTCACTGTCTACCTTCCGATTCACGCTTGAGTCGCCAATTCTCCTCTCTCTGCCATGCACACTTTTGCGACCCGTTCGCCCTTTGCACAAATATTATACTTGATTTCTCTGTGCAACTGCCGATACTTTGTGTGAAATCTCTCAGCATTGTCTGGTATTATCGGCGGGTGTATGGCAAAAGAAAAAACCAAGATTCTAGTAATTGATGACGATCCTAAGGTCTCTTGGATTCTCTCCGAGGGACTCAGTTCCTCGTTTGAATTTGTCTCCGCACGCGACGGTATTGAGGGTATTCAGCTCGTCTCCACCGAAAAACCCGATCTGATTCTGCTGGATGTGAAAATGCCCGGGATGACCGGACTCGAAGTGCTGGAAAAGCTTAATAAGATGGAAGGTCGGCCGGAAGTAATCATGATCTCCGGTCATGGTGACACCAAGTTTGTGGTCGAGTCCATGCGTCTCGGTGCTGCCGAATTCATCGACAAACCCTTTGATGTTCGCGAAGTTGAGATTCACATCAATGGTGTGCTCGATCGCACCCGCCTGAAAAAAGAAGTCGCCGAACTCAAATCCGAGCTTCAAATTCGAAATAACTACAGCGCCTTCATTGGTGACTCGGAGTTGATGCGTCGGGTCAAAGCGATCATCGAACAAGTGGCCAACTCGGAACTCACCGTCCTGATTCGCGGCGAATCGGGAACCGGTAAGGAGATTGCCGCTCGGTCGCTTCACCAGCTTTCCACTCGAAGTGCTCAGCCTTTCGTCAAAGTGAACTGCGCTGCTATCCCGCGCGACCTTCTCGAGGCCGAGTTGTTCGGCTACGAAAAGGGTGCTTTCACCGGCGCGCATAAGAACAAACAGGGGAGATTCGAGGTCGCCAACAAGGGAACGATGTTCCTCGACGAAATCGGCGACATGCCGATGGAACTTCAGTCGAAACTCCTCCAAGTTCTTGAACAACAAGAGTTTGTCCGGGTCGGTGGAATCCAGACGATCCACGTCGACGTCCGCATCATCTGCGCGACCAACCGGAATCTGGAGCAGGCAATTCAAAGTGGCGGTTTTCGCGACGATCTGTTTTATCGTCTAAACGAAATTACCCTCTTCCTGCCCCCGTTACGCCAGAGGCCGGAAGACGTCCCGCTCCTGGTCGAGCATTTTATCGCTAAGTACAACAAGCTCTACGAAAAAGAAACCGCTGCCCTTCGTCCTGATACGATAGGCAAACTCATGAATTTCCACTGGCCTGGCAACGTCCGGCAGCTCGAAAACATGATTAAGCAGGTCGTTGTGCGCGGGGACGAACTCATTATCGGGGAGCTCATCACAGCGGCGTCCACTACCCCAAGATACACTCCTGCGACCGCTATGGACCCCACTGGCGCGTATGTGCCCGCGATGGTCAGCATCGGCGATGACGACGGCGCACAGGCTTCCGGCGGAGATCTTTCTCTTAAGAATCGAGTGGGCAAGACGATCGCAAGCGAGGAGAAACGTCTCATCGCCGAAGTGCTCGCTCGGACCAACTGGAACCGACGCAAGGCTGCCGACATTCTGCAGATCAGCTATCGGTCTCTGCTGTACAAGATCAAAGACTACAACCTGAACGTCACGAAGTAGCCATTTCGGAAGTGCTCCAGTAAGCACGCGAATGCACGCATAGCTGTGCAATTATTGCGCAGACGTATGCGACTGGTTCGTTCCACGATTATCTTCGTATCAATCATACGAGAGCCTCACCAGCATTTTAATGTTGATAACATGGCTTTAAACTTCAAATTTGGTTAGACAATCGCGGGAATTGAGGAAAACTATTCCGGGACAATAACTTGGCGCTAAACCGGAACGTGAATTGCTTCTAGTGACAACAGAGTATCCGGGGACCAGGGATTGGTCAGAAAGGTTGACGTTGCATGGCACACACGGGATCGCAGGGGACTGTCATAGACACCTCGTTTGTCGCCCGAGCTGGAATCGAACTTAAGCGGGCTGAGCGCTATCGCGTTTTTGTATCCATCGTTGTACTGGATTTGCGCGGCTTGCAGACGAAGTATAACGGGGGGTATACTGCTGCCGTCCGCCGCTTCGTTGAACTCGTCCGTACCCATACCCGGGCCTGTGATTTTGTGGCGAACCTGGAGGAAGGCACGGTCGGTCTGCTCTTTCCCGAAACCTCTCGTCAGGGAGCGGAGGTGGCCGGTCGACGAATCGCAGAGCTTATCCGCAAGCAAATTGAGCTGGAAACTGGCAGTCCGGCTGTTGACTTGATCCCGCTCGAAATGGTCTCATATCCAGACGCCGCCGGCACCAGGACCATTGGCGAATTCCTCATGGAATTGGCTGCCCGTAACCTCAACTGATTCAACTGTCCGGGAAGAGTTTTGAGGCCGTCCGCCTGGACGGCCTTTTTTGGTATGTCGTCATGTGCCCGTCGATAAGTGCCGCGCCAAGAGCTCGGCGCGCATCTGGCACTCGAGCATGGTCGTGGGGGAATCGCTGCGACTCTGATCGAGAAACGACTTGGTTGACGAATACTGCAGTTCGTCAATGGGCTTCTGCTCGCAGGCGAGTGCGACTACCAATCCCTCCCATACCTCCAGCATTTCGGTCATGGCCAGTCGATTATGCCAGGCCATGTAATTGGTCGCACAACGAAACGCCCCGGGGGAGACGAGTTTCCTGATATCGTGATAACTCTTGAGCGATTGCGGATTCATAGGGGGAGAGTATAGGAGATAATCCCGCGAAAGACAACGCCGCCGAGGCCGAGAAAGAACCTATGTCATAATAAAAAACCCGGCCTCGTGCGAGGCCGGGTTGATTCGTCAGCAATCTGAGATTACATCAGTTCGTACAGGGCGCTTACGCGGAAGTTCAGATCCCACGCATCGTCGCTGCCGGACATGAAGTTGAATCCGTCGAGAATGATCTGCGGATCCGTGTAAGTGTCGAGATGGAACTTGCCGAAGTTTAGACCGACACCAAGGTACGTGTAGTTCCACGAGCCGTTGTCCTTGAAGGTCCGGACGTAACCGGTCGTAGTGTACTCGGACTTGTAACCTTCCCACCACGAAGTGGCGCCCAACCGGATGTCCATCCAGTTGCAGACTTCGCCTTCCATACCGATTTTCCAGTACGGCATGTGGTTGTAGGTCCACTTGTATTCATACGCGTCTGTCACTTCGCCATCCGGACCCGGCGTAAACTCGTCCTTTACCGTGTTGATCTGGAAGCCCAGGTCGAGCACGGCCAGAACGTTGGTCGTCGGCGTGTAATTGATGCCGGCGCCGAAATCAATCATGGTCATCTTACTGGAGTACTTCTCGCCGGCCAGATTCTTGGTACCGTGCTTGCCGAACGCGAAGGTCGCATGCGGGACCAGCGTGACGGTCGGGTTAAGCTGCTTGAAATAGCGGCCCATCAAAGCAAAGTCCATGTAGCCATCCGGCTCGGTTTCCACCCTTAAAGAGTCAGCACCGGCTTCGTCGTCATGCCAGCTGGTTTCGTCTTTCCAGGTACCGGTACCGAAGTGCGCAGCCAGATCCCAATTGCCGGCGGCCGGGGTCAGACCGAGCGAGAACATCATGTAACGGAAGTTCTCGTCATACTTGTAGTCCAGTGTGGCGTCGGTCGAAGCTTCATCCGACCAGCTGCTGTACGTGTAGTCGAAACCAAAACCGAAGTTGTACGTTCCGAACTGGCGGCCGTACAGGAGGCTGATACGACGATTGTCCGGAAGTGCTCCCTCGCTGTCCCATTCTACATAATTCGGGCCAGCGCCAGAATAGGAACCCGGAAGAACCGGGCTGCCATTAGTGAAATAGGTGCCCAGCACCCACGGCTTCGCTTCGCCGAACTTCCAGTTGATACCAAATTGGCCGAAATCGTAGCGATACCCGTCGCCATACGGGTCATCATAGTAGTAGTCCTGATAGAATTCACCGGTGGCCAGGTTCGGATAGTTGAACACGCGGCCAGTGTACATCCAGACGTTGGATTCGTCCAGAAGCACATTGTAGTTCTCACCCATAGTGAGGACTCGTGTGTCGGTCGCGAATGCGGCGACGCTCATGGCCAGGACGATCCCCAGCGCAATCATTAAGAGTTTCTTCATACGTTGTGATCCTATGCTAAGGTTGTTAAACCTGGTAGTTGTCTTTCAGTTCGCATGCACACGGCTACCTGTTGTTGTATGTCCGTGCCGTGAGGCTTTTCTCTCTCCCTGTTGCGTTGGCGGTCACACCGCCCTCACACCATAAGCATCCCTCCTTAGAGCAGAGCATCGGTTCTGCCCTGGATTTCTTCCCTGATGATGGCGATACAATCTATTTTCAGTGTAATGCACTTCTCCAACTAACTTCGGGCAGAATAAACCTGCCGATGGAAAATGCCGCAAGAAAAAAATTAACAAAATTGTTCGCCCTACATATATCACTTGACAACGTGTTTAACACGATGCAAGAAAATGCCTTACTCGGTCCGCAAAGTCAATCTGGCCTGCCTGTGAATACGGAGTTTACGGTGCCTGGTTGCGCTTGATCTCCTGCCAGATGGCTTCCAGTTCGTCAAGAGTGTACTGATCAAGGTGTTTTCCCTGTTGTGTGACTTGAGCTTCCATCGCATCAAAGCGATCGCGAAACTTCTCCAAGGCCCGCCGGAGCGACGACTCAGGGTCAATATTCAGCTTGCGTGCGAACGACGCCACGGCAAAAAGCAGGTCGCCAATCTCCCCGGAAATCTTTTCCCGGTCGGGTGCCACTCGATTGATCTCGTCCTCGACCTCGCCCAGTTCCTCTTTGATCTTGGCCAGCACATCCTTCGAATCATGCCAGTCAAAGCCTACTCCTCCTGCTTTTTCGCCCATCCGAAACGCCATGGCGAGTGCCGGCATGGATTTTGGCAATCCGGACAGCACTGATTTCTTTTCACCCGATCGGGTCTTGTTCTTCTCCCACTGCTCACGCACTTGGTTGGGATCAAGCTCCTGCTTTTCACCAAAGACATGCGGATGCCGCCGCAGCAGTTTATCCACAATCTTGGTGCAAGCGTCATCTACGGTGAAGTCCCCCCGTTCCTTGGCCAATTGTGCGTGGAAAACCACCTGACAGAGGACATCACCCAATTCTTCCGCCAGTTCGTCTGTGCGATTCTCCTCGATTGTCTCCACGACTTCGAAAGTCTCTTCGATCAGATAAGGAAGGAGACTTTGATGGGTCTGTTTCCTGTCCCAGGCACATCCTTCAGGCGATCGCAAGATTTCCAGCAAGACCACCAACCGCTCGAACGGGGTTAGTTTTTCATCGAGTACACGGGCCTTTAGTTCTGACATTGATTACCGATCTACCTATAAACAAAGCAACAACTTACCCGTCCTTTTGGGCCTCCGGCCCTTGACATTGGCGACGGGTACGACTAAGATTGTGGGTTTTACATGGCGTTCGCCGTCAGGTTTCCTAAACCGTCGGCGGCAGTATACGGTTAATTGGAGTTATGAGCAACACGAACGAACAAGCGGCCAAGAAATCGTCCGCATACGACCCTGCGACTGTCGAAGAACGGCTTTACCAGCAATGGCTCACTGCCGGTTACTTTCATGGCGCACCGGACTCGTCAAAGCGGCCCTACTCCATTGTCATTCCGCCGCCTAATGTGACCGCCATCTTGCATCTCGGCCACGCCCTTAACAACACGATTCAGGATATCCTGATTCGTAAGGCGAGAATGTCCGGGTACGAGGTGGAATGGATGCCCGGGTCCGATCATGCCGGCATCGCCACTCAGGTGATTGTTGAAAAGAACCTTATCAAAGAAGGAACCACCCGTCGCGAAATCGGGCGCGAGGCGTTTGTCGAACGGACCTGGGCCTGGGCAAACCAGAACAAGGACACCATTTTCGGCCAGCTAAAGCGGGTGGGCTGCAGTTGCGATTGGGAACGCACGCGCTTTACCCTTGATCCCGAGATGTCGCGTGCCGTCGCGACCGTGTTCAAGCACCTGTTCGACAAAGGGCTGATTTACCGAGGTCATCGGATTGTGAACTGGTGCCCGTCCTGCAAGACATCGTTGTCCGATGACGAAGTCGAGTATCAGGAATTCGACAGCCAACTTTGGTACATTAGGTACAAGCTAAAAGGCTCAGATCAGTATCTTACGGTGGCCACAACGCGCCCGGAGACGATGCTTGGCGATACCGCCCTTGCAGTTTCGCCGAAGGATACCCGTTACAAGAAATTCGTCGGCAAGACCGTCATCCTCCCGATTGTTGAGCGCGAGATCCCGATCGTAGCCGACAGCTACGTAGATCCCGAATTCGGCACCGGCGTGGTGAAGGTCACTCCGGCCCATGATCCGAACGATTTCGAAATCGGCCGTCGGCATGATTTGCCGGAAATCAATATCCTCAATATTGACGGCACCCTTAACGAGAATGCCGGCAAGTTCAAGGGCCTTGATCGAGTCGAGGCCCGCAAGCGGCTGGTGGACGAACTGACCAAGAAGAACCTGCTTGATAAGACCGAGAAGTATACGCATTCGGTCGGGACCTGCTATCGCTGTCACACGACGGTTGAGCCGTATCTGTCGGATCAGTGGTTCGTGAAGATGCGCGAGCTGGCGGGTCCGGCGATTGACGCGATCAATACGGGCAAGCTGCGCTTCCATCCCAGCTACTGGTCCAAAACCTACTTGCATTGGATGGAGAATATCCGGGACTGGTGCATCTCCCGCCAATTGTGGTGGGGACATCGCATACCGGTCTGGTACGCCGAGGATGGCACAATGTTCGTCTCCGTGGATCGCCCCGCCACAGGCGACTGTCCCGGCTACGACCCAGCGAAGCTGGTTCAGGATGAAGACGTGCTGGACACCTGGTTCTCATCCTGGCTCTGGCCGTTTTCCACCTTTGGCTGGCCCGAAAAAACGCCGGAGCTTGCAAAATTCTATCCGACCAAAGCACTCGCGACCGCCTCAGAAATCATCTTTCTCTGGGTGGCCCGCATGGTGATGGCCGGGCATGAATTCATGGGGAAAGAACCTTTCTCCGACGTCTGTATTCACGGCACGGTTCGCGACGCCAATGGCGTTAAGATGTCCAAATCGCTGGGCAACGGCATTGATCCGCTGGAAATTATTGAAAAGTACGGGGCTGACTCCCTGCGTATTTCGCTGGTGTTGGCGACGCCCGACGGCCAGGATCCGTGGATCAGCCGCAATACGTTTGAGGGCGGACGAAATTTCGTCAACAAACTCTATCAGGTGTCTCGCTTTGTGATGATGCGGCTTGATGGTCGGCCGCCGGTGCTCGACAAAGTCGATGACACCGATCTGGTCATCTTCGATCGTTGGATCCTGTCGCGGCTGGAACGAACTATCGAAAGTGTCGACCAGTCACTGGCCGAGTACCGCCTGTCGGCGGCGGCGAAGACGTTGTACAACTTCGTCTGGGAAGACTATTGCTCATGGTATATCGAACTGATCAAGCCGGATCAGCCGGGACAGTTAATCCGCACGAACTCGCTGAATGTCGCCACCTACGTGCTGAATCAGATCTGCATCCTGCTTCACCCGTTTGTGCCCTTTGTCACCGAGGAAATCTACCACCAGTTGACCGGCGACGACTCCAGCACAATCACGTTCGGTCCGTGGCCCACGAGTGACAACCGTCATCGGGACGATTCTCTCGAAGACCGCCTGCGCCAGATTCAGGAGGTAGTGACTGCCGTCCGTTCAATGCGTTCCGAGCTGAATGTCCATCCCGGCAAGAAATCGGATTTGCACGTCCGCGTGAAGGACGATGCGTTCGCGAAACTGCTGCAGGATCACATTGAATACTTCCGGTCACTGGTGCGAGTGGAGAATCTGTATACCGGCAAAGAACTCAAGAAACCACCGGTGTCGGCCTCGGCCGTCATCTCCGGTGCGGAGATCTTTCTTCCGCTGGCGGGCCTGATCGACGTTGATGTCGAGCGCAACCGGCTCCAGAAGGAGTTGAACAACCTGAAGGATCAGCTGGAAAAGATCTCGAAGAAGCTGGCCAACCAGGACTTCCTGGCCAATGCCCCGGACGACGTTATCACGAAGGAGAAGGCCAAACGCCGTGATTACGAGGAGCGCATTCAGAAGTTGAATACGAATCTCGAACAGATCATGGGGTGGTAGTCCCCCAACTCAAGTTACTTACCTGCATCGGCCGCCGGGTGGATCACCTGGCGGCCGTCGTGTTTTGTATGAACTCAGTGGTTCGGGTTACTTCGCCATCTTACTGATGATCCTGCTGGTCGACCGTCCCGATACCAACTTGATCCGTCGAACCTTGCCGCCGTAGGAACGTACGAATTGCGCCCCCACGATTTCAGACTCCCGGTAATCTGCCCCCTTGACGAGGACGTCCGGCTTAATGGCGCGGATCAGACGATCGGGCGTATCCTCCCCGAAGAATACCACGTAATCGACACACCGCAAGGCGACCAGCACGGCCGCCCGATCGACCTGGGGGTTGACCGGGCGCGACGGGCCCTTGAGACGGCGCACCGACGAATCGGTGTTAAGCCCGACAATCAGGATGTCGCCGCACGATCGCGCCTTGGTGAGGTAGGCCACGTGGCCCCGATGAAGAATATCAAACACGCCATTGGTGAACACGATACTTTTCGCCTGCCGATGACTGCGCTCAGCCAGGGCAATGACTTTGGTCCGTGACAGAAGGCGGTTCATGGGCGTCGATCTAGTAGGTCATCTTCATGTTGCGTGTTTCGTGGCTGGTCATTGTCTGCGGCGTCGGACCCTGTCCGGTGACCGTAATCGAGGCATCACGGCGCGACTGCTCCTCGCGAATCAACAGGCTCTTGCGTTCGGCGATCAGGACGATGTCCGAGACGATCAGGGCCGGCTGTTGTGGAATACTCTTGAGGACCGAATCGGTGAGCATGTAATGCGTAACCACTTCGGATCGTACCAGGTCGAGCAATTTCGCCAGCGTGTCGGGCGACGAGGCATAAACGATGCGCACGCGAACGCACGGGATGCCGCCGACTTTCGGCGTGTCTGTTATCATCGTGCCACCGTACATCGGAATCTTCTGCTGCGTGGGCAGCATGTATTCAGATTTGTCGTAGGTCACTTTTTTGAGGGCGAGCGGGCGGTTTGTCAACATTTCGATGCGACCGTTCCACTCTGCGATGGTCTGCGCCGACATCGCCTCAGGCGTAACCATGCGCTTCAGCGTCGTCGCCTGAGTGGAATCCAGCGCCGAGTCGATGAGGTGATGTATATTCTCGAACCCGGTCACCGTCGTCGCGTTACCCGCCGAATCGAGTATATAGGTGTATGCAATGCGCGTCATCAGAGCCACCACCGGATTGCTGATGACCTGGCCATCCCGCGTAACTCTGACCTCGGTCGGTTGATACGACAGTCGATACCCGTACCCGGTCTTCTTGAGCGTGTTCTTTGCGGTGGTGAAGGAACTGTCCTGCGTAAATTTGCCGTTAAGGCTCATCTGCTTGGTCGACGTGGTCACCGAACTGAACACCAGCGAATCAGGCGGATGAAAACGAAGGGTATCGGGTGAGGCCGATAAGTGAGCGACCGTCGCAAAAGTGATCAGGACCAGACTGACTGACATGGTTCGCATAGTATAAACCTCGCTGGGCGCCGTTTACGATTGTGCCGATCGCTTGATGACGGTGCCGTTCTTGATCGTGTGTTCCAATTCTTCTCTTACCTGATCGATAGTGGGGGTGGCCGTGCCGATCTCTCCGACTGTGAATCCGGCTCCGGCATTGGACAGAATAGCCGCCTCGACCAGGTCGGCGCCCGCGCAGATCGCGGAGACGAACACGGCTATGACCGTGTCGCCCGCGCCGGTAACATCATAGACTTTGCGGGCAAAAGTGGGGATGTGTACGGGCGATTCTCCGGCGCGGAATAGTGACATCCCCTCGGGACCCCGCGTAATCAGAATGGCGCGAGCCTGGAGTTTCTCCAGCAATGTCGTACCGACGGCGTAGAGATCTTCATCGTTGCGGATCTTCAACCCGGCGGCAAAACTCGCCTCGTGGTGATTGGGAGTAATGAGCGATACTCTCCGGTAGTAGGGAAACCGCGTCTCCTTGGGATCAACGGCGACGAATATATCCCGTGCCAGGCAGAGGTCGATGACCCGCTCGAGGAGTCGCACGGTGATGACTCCTTTGCCGTAATCGGAAATGATGAGAGCCGAAATTTTGTCGATGACAGAGACGATTCTATCGTATACGGCCTGTTCCATCGCCGTCGACAGGTCTTCGCGGCTCTCCCGATCGGCTCGCACCACCTGTTGATTGTGCGCAATGATCCTCGTCTTGATTGTGGTCTGGCGAGACGGATCACTGACCAGGCAACTGCAGCCGATGCCCCGTTCATCGAGTAGCCTTCTTAGTCGGTCGGCCGCGTCATCAGTGCCAACGACTCCCACGAGGAGCGGCTCGTCACCCAGCGTCCGGGTATTGGCGGCTACATTGGCCGCGCCTCCCAACAGCAGGCGGGTGGAACTGATTTCCACGACTGGGACAGGGGCCTCCGGAGATATGCGCTCGACACTCCCGAACAAGTACTCGTCGAGCATCACGTCGCCGAGTATGAGGACTTGGGAGTGACCCATTCGGCCGGTCAGTTGCGCAATTCGTTCGCGGGTAATCGGCATTCCGCTCTATCTCGCTTCCCGACTCGCGCTTGCCAGAGATCTGTCGGCTGATAATTCGTTTGACATGGGCTGGGAATATAGTAAACTGAAGACTCCGGTACAAGCTAAAGAAACCACCGCGTTGATAACGAAAAGGACGACTCTATGGAGCCCCAGGGGCAGCAACAGATAAACATCGAGTTGGGCGAGCGTGAGGCCGAAGGCATCTATGCCAATCTGGCCATGATCACGCACTCGCCGACCGAAGTCATCATTGACTTCTCACGAGTTATGCCGCGCACGCCAAAGGCCCGTGTGCTGGCGCGCATTATCATGACCCCCATGCACGCTAAACTGCTGCACAGTGCCTTGGCGGAGAACATCAAGAAGTTCGAAGCTCAGTTCGGCGAAATCAAGGTCTACGGTGCTCCTACACCCAACGCCAAATCCATCGGGTTCGAGGCCGGCGATACGTCGGGAGATTTCCGTTCGTGACCCGGAAGTACGTCGCGCTTGTTCCTGCACCGTTGACTTCCGAATGATTTGGCGCTCGGTCGACAGCCGCACGGCAAGCGACGCACCTTTCCCCGAACTTGATCTCTGATGGTTCGTAGGCGTAAGGTACCCGGCCAAAGCACCGCTGAAAGTTCCTTGAACCGGCGGTTGGCACTGCCGGTTTTTTGTTGCACCCGACGGCAATTCGCAACAAGATTTTGTCATGTCAGTCGCCAGTCCACAAGTCCGCTGTCCGAAATGCAAGGAGCCAATTCACCCCGAAGCGGTTCGTTGCAAGCACTGCCAATCAGATCTAACGGAACTAAAAAAGGCCAAACCGGGCTGGTTCAGCCCGTTCAATACGTTCCGTGCCGGTTTTCTCACCGGCGTGGTATTCATGCTCGTCCTGCTCGTCCTGTTCTATCTCCAGTTCCTAAGCGAACGCTGAATTTGTTGCCCCGTCAGAGATAATGCCGCGGGTCACGTCGTTTCCGCCCGCCCGCGCTCTCCCAGCCGCCGAAGCCTAAGAAGATTGTCGTTTCAGCCGATACTATCCCGATAGGGCCTTCTCTGTTACCAGTTTGCCGGTATCGATGGTAATGCATCCCGGACGTCGGCCGACGATCGGGGGGATTTGGGTGGTCAGGTGACCACCGCTGGCGGGGGGGGGGCACGGGAGGGATCTCGTAATTCGGGGGCCGGATGCTGATCGTTTTCTCAGCCTTATCCATTCTGCTTCAAGCTGCGGCTTTTGGGCTAAGCCTGCGGGTACTCAAGCTGGCCAGGGAGAAGGCTGCGTTTATCCTCATGGCCATCGTGACCGGTCTCATGGCTGTTCGGCGCGTCGTCGTATTCTGGGATGTCATTCAGACATCGCATGTACCGAATCTCCATCTTTCCGAAGAGCTCCTGGCCATCACCATCTCATCGCTGTTCGTCGCAGGTTTTTGGATCCTTCGCAATCACATGCTCGCGATGAACGAAGCCAGTCAACGACTCAGCGAGTCGGAGGCCGGTCTTCGGGCCTTAATCGATCAGGCGGGTGACGGCGTTCTGGTCAGAGAGTCCGACGGAACAGTGCTGGCGGTCAACAGTCGTTTCTGCGAATTGACCGGTTTTGAGAGTACCCAACTGATCGGCAGGAAGGTGACGGCTCTCATTGGAAGCGGCGACAGTGACCACTGGGTCTATCAACCGGGTCTGCGGTACGGTGGCGGGCAAGATCGTGTTGAACAGCAGATTGCCTGTCGCGACGGCAGCCGGAAAGTGGTCGAAATACAGTCTCGCCTTCGCACTGACGGCAGAATCGATGACTTCATTCGCGATATCACGCACCTCCGGGAAACCCAGCAGCGGCTCGAGGCGACTGAAGCTGAGCATGCGCACCTGCTGAAGGTGACGGCGGTCCTCTCGGTGAGAGTCAGTCCCGACTTCCGTTGGCAGCGAGTCGACTCGCAACTACTTTCGCTGATCGATCGGACTGAAGCAGAGCTCATAGATAAGCCGACCCGGGAATTCACGCCCACTGAAGATGCTCTGGACGAATGGCGCTTGACGCAGCAACTGGTTCAGGGCAACAAGATCTGGTGCGAATTTGAAAAGCGACTGATGGCCAGAAGCGGCGCCATGATTCGATTTCACGTCACCCGAGTCGCGGTGCGGGATCAATCGGGCAAGATCCTGCATTATCTTGATTTCATGGTCAATGCGGCCAGTCCCCGGCGGAACAAATCGATCGCGGATGCCGCGCCGGAATACTGGCAGTCTGTGCTGCACTCGATACCGGCACCTGCCTGGACGTGCGATTGGGACGGGCGCTTCACCTATGTCAACGGCGCGTGGCTGTCGTTCCGCGGCCGTACGCGCAGTCAGGAGATGGAACGCGGTTGGATCGATGGCATACACTCAGGCGATCTCGCCGAATTTCGAGAGGTGTTCGCGACCGCCGTCGAGTCCCGCCAGTCAATTGAGGTGGAGATTCGACTGCTTCACCATGACGGTGAGTACCGCTGGATGCGACTGAGCGGCGCTCCGTATAGCGGCCCTGATGGAGTATTCGCGGGGTACGTTGGGTTAGCCACGGATGTTACTGAATTCAAGGCTACCCGCCGAAGACTTCAAACGAGTGAGAGTCTATACCGGAAGGCCCTGGAACTCTCTCACTTGGGCGGCTTCGAATGGAATCTGAATAACCTCCGCTATACCGGGTCTCCGGAAGCAATCGCGCTTTGCGGGATCGACGCTGACACATTTGACGGCCGCATGGAGACAGTGCTCTCGCACATCCATCCGGATGATCGCGATATCGTACTCAAAGCCAATATGGATCTGCTGTCTTCGTTTGACGCGGGGCCAATTGAATTCCGAGTCGTATTGGCGGACGGTTCAATTCGACTGCTGCGGAGCGAGTCATCGCTCGAATATGATGTTCACGGCTGCCCCGTCCGGAAGTACGGAATTCTCAAGGATATCACGACTGCCGATGGTTCCGTAACTTTGGTAGGCGATCACGCCCAGCTTGCCCAGTTCAGCCAGTCTATTCCGGTCATGCTATTGTCTGTCGATAGCAAGGGTCGTCTCGAACGGGTCAGCGATCTCTGGCTCAAGACTCTGGGTTATGAGCGGGCCGAGGTCCTTGGCCGGCCCTTGACCGACTTCCTCGTCCCGACTTCACGTGCGATCGTGGACCGCGAACTGCGGCCCCGCCTGGACAGCGAGGGCTTCATACATGACCTCAATCTCCAGGCCGTCATGAAAGATAATCAAATACTGGATATCTCCATTTCGGCGAGTGCTCGGCGCGGAAAAGATGACATCCCCGCCGGCGCATTACTGCTCGTGACTGACGTCACGGAGAAGAAACGCGCCTGGGAATCGCTCGCCCAGAGCGAGGAGCGCTTTCGGATACTCTCTGAGGCAAGCGGTGACGGTGTGATCATCAGCGACAACGGCGTCATACTCGACGTCAATTCACAGCTGTGCCGGATGTTAGGATATCAGGCCGCGGAGTTGACGCTTGAATCCTTGTCGACAATTGTTCGCAGCGACGATTTGTCGATGGTTTTGGACCGGAGCCGAGCCAACGACCAGGAGCCCTTTGAGTTCCGCGGCGTACATCGCGAAGGTCGCGAGCTGCTCATGCGAGCTTTCAGCAAACTGGTGCCGTATCACGGCCGCACGGCACGACTCATTGCCCTTCGCGATGTCACGCAGGAACGGCTGACTCAGGAGGAACTCCAGGTATCGCGAGAACGATTCCGCATGGCCGCTGAACTTGCGTCCGACACCATCTATGATATCGATCTCTCCCGAGGCGGCGGATGGGTCTCCATTCCTGCCTCGTACCGTGACCTCTTCGGCGTGAAAGGTGACTACATCACCATTGAAGACTGGCTCGCCCTCGTGCATCCGGATGACCGGGAGCGACTGCAGGAGATGCGATCAGCCGTGCGACGCTCCGGTGACGTATGCGTTCAGGAGTATCGCCTGATGGCGCCATCCGGCAGCGTCGTCTGGGTGCGCGATACAAGCCTGCTGGGCGGCGAATGCACCGAAGACCCGACGCGAAAGCTCGGGGTCTTGACCGATATTACCAGACAGCGGGAACTGCTGGAAGAGCGCCGACGCGGGGAACTTGCCCTCCTGGCGGCCTCGCGCATCGCCGGCGTTGGGTACTGGGAGCACCGGCTCGGCACTGGCGCCGTGAAATGCTCGGAACAACTCTACCGGATATTCGGCGTCGAGCCTGGTCAGGGCCTGACCCAAATGGAAGAGATTCTCGGGAGAATATATCCGGAAGATCGTCAACTAGTCGCCACGGCGATAGCGAGCGTAAGTGAACTCCGTCCCACGGAGGCTGAATTTCGCATCTGCCTGCCGAACGGCGAAATCCGTTACTGCCACTCTGTGGCACAGAACATTCGGGACGCCGGCACCGACACTGTCCGGCGGATCGGCGCGTGCCGGGACGTGACCGAGGCACGCCTGAGTTCAGAGGCACTGAAACACTCTGAAGCGCAGTACCGGCTGCTTGTCGAGTACGCGCCGGTCGGGATCTTTATTCACACCGGGACGATTCTGCAGTATGTCAATGCCGCCATGATGCATATGTGGGGAGCCACCTCCGTTTCTGAGCTCGTCGGCCGGGACCTGCTGGAGCTTGTGCCGGGCGACCTCCAGTCAACGGTCGCCGAGCGCATCAAGAAGATGTTTGACTCCCGGGACGGCGGTGAGAAGTCGCCGAAGGTGATCACATGTGATTTTAAGCGTCTCGACGGCAGCACGTTTGTGGCCGAAATCACTCCGGTGCGCATGGACCTGGACGGCGAAGCCTCCATTCAGGTCTTTGTGCGAGACGTTAGTCAGCTTCGCTTGACCATGGATCAACTCAAGGCCAGTGAACGTCGTTTCAAACTGGCGCTGCAGGATTCCTCGACGACCGTGTTTACCACTGATCTTGACCTCCGCTATACATGGATCTTCAACAGCCAGGAATTCCCCACCGGGAATGTTGTGGGCAAAACTGATGAAGAGCTGTTCGTGCCGGATGATGCCGAGCGCCTTAAGGCGATCAAGAAACAGGTGCTGGAATCGGGAAAACCGCTGTCACCTGAATTTGGCGTGCATGTCCGAGGACGGCAGAGGTATTTTGCCGGCAATCTGGAACCCCTTTGCAATTCGTCAGGCGAAATGATCGGCGTTGTGGGCGCGATCACCGACGTCACTGAACTCAAGCAAGCCAACATCGAGGCTTCCCAGCGGCAGGGGCGGCTGAAACTGCTGGTCGGTATCGCGACCAGTATCCTGCGCAACGAGTCTATTCAGTCGATCGTCCGTCGTACCATCGCGGAACTCGCCTCCGCGTGGCCGGACAAGCGAGTCGCGTATGTCTCGGTCGATTCTGACGGGGTCATTCTGGATACGTACCCGCTTGACGGCGTACTGGCCACGCTCCTGGTCAAACGACATGCTTTGCCGAGGCAAAATCACGGTGGACGATGGCGTTCGGAGGATCGGATCCTGGAGTGGTCGGCGCCCACATCACCCGGAACTGTGCTAACTTCTGATGAGATTGGCTGGATCCATGCCGGCATTCGTGCATTAGTTGGCGTCCCCATAGTAAGAACCGACCGGCAGACCGACTTGTTGTGTTTGGCGTCGACGGAAATATGCCGACTTTCCGAGCACGATCAATCACTGATGGTGGAGACGGCCGAACTGCTTTCAGTGGCACAGAAGTTCGCTCGGGAACGGGAGGAACGACGTGATGCCGAGCAAGCTCTGCGGGAAAGCGAAGAGCGTTTCCGCATTGCCTCTGAGTCCGGCCTCGATGCCTTCATCATGCTTCGCGCGGTGACCAATTCGTCGGGCGAGTGCGGCGATTTCCGGGTCATCTACTGCAATCGTCAGGCGCTGGATCTGTTCCGTGACCTGAACGGACTACGGGTTGGCGCCACGATCACCGAAATTCTCGGTCCCAAACGTGGTCTTGAATTCGTCGCGCTGTACCGCAGCGTTCTGCAGATTGGTCGACCGCGAGAGGAGGAATTCCTCAGCGAATTGATACCTCCGGAGACCTGGTTCTACCAGCAGATCGTTCCCACAGTGGACGGAGTGGCCGTCACCGCTCGCAATATCACCGCGCGTGTCCTGGCTGAAAAGCAAATGCGGCGGCTCTCCACGGCCGTGGAGCAGTCGGCCAATATGGTGTGCATTACCGATACCGAGGGCATCATT
This sequence comes from uncultured candidate division Zixibacteria bacterium, assembly GCA_963806185.1. Taxonomy (GTDB): domain Bacteria; phylum Zixibacteria; class MSB-5A5; order GN15; family FEB-12; genus CAWDXE01. Next base: position 90,295 of record CAWDXE010000003.1, on the reverse strand, counting down.
GAGTATGTAAATCCCCAGTTCTGCCGCACGACCGGATTTTCGACCGAGGAGAGCATCGGACGTTCGCGCCGAATTCTGAAATCGGGTCAAACCTCGGACGGTGAATACGGCGAGCTCTGGTCGACCATTTCTGCCGGCGCCCGCTGGTCGGGCAAACTGCAGAACCGCCGGAAGAGCGGCAGCCTGTACTGGGAGCAATTGACAATCTCGCCTATTCATGACTCGTCCGGAAACGTCTCGAACTTTGTCATCGTCAGCTCCGACGTCACGGAGGAACTGGCGCAGCAGGAAAAGATGATGGAGTCGGACAAACTGGCTGCCGTTGGCATGCTGGCGGCCGGCGTCTCGCATGAATTCAAGAACTATCTCGGCGGAATTATCGGCAACGCCACGTTCGCACTCGAAGGTCTCGATGAAACCCAGGACCTGGACATTGCCCGCCGAACCCTTGAAGATATCGTGCGCATGGGAGAACGAGCCAACGACGTGGCCATGTCACTTCTCACCTATTCGAAGACCCGGCCGGAACGGTTCGCGCCGGAGGATCTGGCCGCTATCGTCACGACCACCACCGCTCTCATTGCCAAGGAATTGTGCAGTCGGTCTATAGATCTGTACACGCATTTCGATGACACGCCGCTGATTCGGCTCTCCGCCAGCAAAATTCAACAGCTCCTGCTCAATTTGCTTATCAACGCGGAGCAGGCGATTGGTGCCAAAGGCATCATTTCCGTCAGTGTCTTGCGTTGGCCTGACGGTGTGCAACTCCGGGTCGCCGACAACGGGCTGGGCATACCAAAGGAAAACGTGAGTCGCATCTTCGACCCCTTCTTCTCCACCAAGGGCGTCTGGGGCAAAGACAATGTCGTCGGCACAGGCATGGGATTGGCGATCTGCCGGAACATTGCACGAGAACATGGTGGTGAGTTGACGGTCGACTCCATCGAGGGGCTGGGCTCCACTTTCACGCTGAGCCTGCCGGCCAGTCTGTTTGCCTCCGATCCGGGTGAAGTCCTCGCGAACCGCACCTATGCCTGGCTTTCGAAGGTACTTATCTTCTCCCTCGACACGACCATTTTCGGAAAACTATTCTCCCGGGCGTGCGAGGTAGCCGTATCTCTGCACATCTGTGACAGCCATTCGGGTGTCAGCGATGGACTGCACCAAGCGACCAGCCTGGTCGTGTGCGATGCGGAATTTGTCGGTAAAGTGGAACTGACTCACGTCGTGGAATTGTGTCGCGCCGCCGCCGTGCCGTATGTCATGATACGATGCGGCGCCATGGACTATCAACTTGACCATCTGTATGCCCATGCGGCCGCCGCGTTCCCCGACCTGCCCCCCCTCGACCAGATTCTTGCAGCCGTCCATACGCCCGAAGAATTCCAGAGACCGACGTAAGACCGGCTAGACCTGCCCGGCTGTCGGGTTCCGCTCAGTCAAACTCGCCACTGCGGAATATACACTCTCAATCGAAATCCCCATCATGCACTGCATCTTGTCGGCTCCCTTGAGCGGGCATACATTTTTTACACAGCTTATGCACGAGAGGTCGGACTGGTACAGTACGGTTTTTCGATCGGACATGGGTGAGGTCTCCTGCGGGTTGTCGGCGCCCGAAAGAACGACGATGGGTATGCCAACCGCGGCGGCGACGTGAGCAGGTCCGGAATCATTGCCGACAAACACGGCCGCCCGGGAGCACAGAGCAGCCAGTTCGCGGATCGAAGTCTTGCCGGCCAGATTGATTACGCTGTCGTCCGCGATTGACTTCACGATTTCATCGCCCGTCCGCTGATCATCGGAGCTGCCGATCAACACAACCTGCAGGCCGAGCTGCCGCGTGAGGAGGGTTGCCAGTGCCGTATAGTTGTCAGTTCCCCAGCGCCGCGATTCGGCGACCGCCCGGAAGGCGACCACGGCGAATCGGCGACTCTGGTCGATGCGAAAATTATCCATCACTTCGCGAATGCGGGTCAGGTCGGCGTCGTTAAGGTGCAGACGCGGAGGGGTATACTCTATTGCGACGTTCGCCCCCCGGCGAAGCAGATTGAAATACAGCAGAGAACGGTGTTCTGAACTCAGCGGGATCGGCAGAGCCAAAGGACGTGTAAGCAGGAGGCGGCGGCCGTCGGCGACGTAGCCCACCCGTTCCTTGACGCCCGCCAACTGAAATGCGGCCGCGGCACCGAATGAGGGTGGGAGGATGTAGCCGACGTCAAAGTGCCGTTTGGCAATAATCTCTTTGATCTTCATCATACCGATCAGGCCGTGCACGTACTGAGCCGGGATGGTCCACAAGTCGTCAAACGACGTATTGTTTTCAAAGAGGCCCGACAGCGCCTCCGGTGCAAGCACCGTGATGGCGGCGCCGGCATATGCTTCGCGCGCGTCGCTGATCATTGGCAGTGCCATGATGCAATCGCCCAGGTGATTGGGAGTGCGAATAATAACGTTAAGCGCCATAATCAGCTCTTACCTTCCAACGTCGATGTGCCCAGGCCCACTGGGCCGGGTGTTCACGGATCTTCTCTTCAAAGAAACGAGCGTAGGCGACGGTCATCTCCCGGATGCTCGCTTCTTCGTCCTTACCCGTGGGGGGGTAGATGATCGGTCCGGCAATCGCCACGTGGCGATCGTGTCGTTCGCGAACCAGCACAAACGGTACAATGGGACAACCGGCACGAATGGCAAACAGCGCCGGCCCCTTGGCCATGGCCGCCGGTCGACCGAAAAAATCGATGATCAGTTCGCTGCCGGGAGCATGTTGGTCGGCCGCAATGCCGATGTATTCATTGGCCCGGAGCGCTTTGAAAACGGCGCGCAATTCTCCGGGGATGCGGATGATATTTACATCCATGGAGCGACGAAACTGATCGATGGCGGCATCTACCATCTGGTTGTGCTGGGTGGCGACAAGCAGATTCATCTGCGGCCCGAGCGCGTGTACCCAGGCGCCCAGCATCTCCCAGTTTCCAAAGTGAGCCGTCAGGAATATCCCTCCCCGCCCTGCCTTCAGCGTGTCAGTTATGACGTGCGAAGAATCGGAAACGACGATCTCACGCAGGCGGGGCAGTCCCATTCGTGGAAAGCGAGCGAATTCGATCATCGTTCGTCCCATATTACGGAACACTTCCCGGGCCACTCGATGGATCTCCGCTTCCGGCAACACGACTCCCATCGCCCGCCGCAGGTTTTCGGCGGCGATGCGCCGTCTCGACCCGAGCACCAGGTAGGCGATCGATCCGAGACCCGCGCCAAACCGGTCGGCATTCCTATCAGAGAGCGGGCGAGCCAGGGCAACTCCCAGCCGGACAATGGCGTATTCGATGTAGTGGCTCACTGACGCCATGGCTCGTCGTCGTCCGCTTGCTCGGGTTCGTCCGAATTACCGTAATCGAAATCAGTGGATTCAAGTCGCTCCTGCCGCTCCCAGCGCCGATACGTCTGCCGCCTCCTGCGATACCTGATGAATGCGGCGATAATCACAAGGATGGCCAGGCCGAGCCAGAAGTACATAGTATCCGTCAAAAGCGTTATCAGATTATATCGACCGCCCAAATATAGCCGAATCTCAGTATCCAAGTCACGATAATTGGAGCCAAAGGCGGCCATCGACGCCGAGTCAATCGGCTGGCGCGCCGCCAGTCGATCGAGAAACTCATTAACGGCTCCTTTTCCGTATTGCGTATAGAGGTACTGCACAGCCAGGTACGATTGTGCGTAGGCGATCTGCGCCCGACTTTCAGAGAATCTGTTTACCAGCTCTATCTCCGGCAGGGGAATTATTCGTCCGAATACCGCCGCCGTGCTCATCGCGAGATCATTGCCGTAGCTCCACTCAAACGAGACCAGCATGGCCAGACCCTCGTCAAACCAGCGGGGCGGACTGACGAAGCCCAGTCGATCGGCCAACGCAAGATGGGATAGTTCGTGGGGCAGCAGTTCGCGCAACGGTCGATTGACGCGGAAGGAGGCCGGCGACTTGATGATCATCATCCGGCGCTCGGGAATCGCGGCGGCCGCTCCCCAATCGGGAAACCGGCCGCCAATCAATGAGTCGAATCGCTCCTGGTTGGATACCAGGTAGACCGCGGGCGCATAATTGAGCGAATCCTGGAGGAGTGATTCAAGTTGTCGCTGGGCGCGAACCAGCGTGGATTCGGCTTCGGGAATGTACTGGGGGTTATCGAAGTGAAATGAAAATCCCGCCGCAGGCACGTCCGCAAAGGAATGTCCCGCGATCAGGAGCACGATAAGCGAGAGGCAGAATCGTCTGAACATGCTATAACATACGGTGGTACCGACTGTTAGCACAAGGTAAAGGGTGCCGTATTGACAACGGTGCCCCGGTTGTCTACCTTTGGAGTCAAACGGACCAAACAGATGCACTGGTGAGGTTATGAATATCTTTGAATACGCCATGAAAATGGAAACGGACGGCCGGCAGTACTATCTCGATCAGGCCGCCAAGACCAAAATTCCCGCTCTCAAGAAAGTTCTTGAAGAACTGGCCGATGACGAACTTAAGCACTACAACATCTTTAAGCTGTTGCGCGACGGCCATTCTGCGGAGTACAGAGAAGCTCAGAAGACACATATTCTTGCCACGGTCAAGAATGTGTTCGAGAGTCTTCGGGATTCCGATTCCAAGCAGGCGTTCACCGGCGAGTCGATTGAATACTGGAGGAAGGCTCAAGAGATCGAAAAGGAGGCCGAGGCCTTTTATCGTCAGAAAGCCGCTGAAGTTCAGTTGAGCGAACAGAAGCATATCCTCAACAAGATCGCCGACGAAGAGCATAAGCACTGGGTCACGATGCAGAATGTCGTCCAGTTCCTCAACCGCCCCAAGGAGTGGCTTGAGGATGCCGAATGGTCGCATCTCGAAGAGTTCTAAGTCGGTTTGACCTGTGAGATTAAACGCTGTCGCCGGATATCCCCCGGCGACAGTTTGACTTTCTGATAAGAAGCCGGCCGGCTAACACTCGCCGCCCCGATTTTTCCATCTAACGACTTGTCCTATTTTCTGTATAATCGGTTATGCGTATTTGTCACTTGTCAGACTCGCATTTGGGCGCGGGGGAAAACTACCCTGTGCGAGGTGACCACGGCCTAACCTTGCGTCAGGAAGACTTCGTGGCGGCTTTCACCTCCGCCATTGATCGCATCATTTCTCTGAAGCCTGATCTCTGCCTTCACGCTGGTGACATCTTTCATGTGGTGCGGCCGTCCAACCGGATCATGGCAATTGTGGGGGAACAGTTAGCGCGGTTGTGTCAGGATGCGGGCATACCTCTGGTCATTATAACGGGTAACCACGATGCTCCGCGCCAGGCGCACGTCACCGCGGCGCTCGAAGTGTATCGGCCGTTGCGCAATCTGCACATCGCTGCCGGCGCGGAAGTCGGCATTTTCGAGATTGGCGATTGCCGGATCTGCGCCGTTCCGCACAGCTTCACCGGCCCTGATCAGCGCTCACAATTGTCGGGATGCTTCCCCGATACAAATCGAAAGTACAACGTTCTGGTCATGCACGGAGTCGCCGCCGGTATGCCGCAGTTTGCGATGGCGGAATTGGGCGAACAGGAAATCCCACTGGAGGCGACTACCGGTTTCGATTACACGGCGCTCGGCCACTATCACAACTTCTGTCAGGTTGGACCGAGAGTGTACTACGCCGGTTCTACGGAACGATTGTCCCAGGCCGAACGAGTGTCGGCCAAAGGGTTTGTTGAAGTGCAATTGGATCCGTTCGTGATGAAATTCCACGAGCTGCAGGTTCGGGAAATGGTGGATATTCCGCGCATCGACGCGCAACAAATGCGCGGAAGTGATCTGGTGGCCGAAATTGAACGCCGGGTCACCGACCGTGAAGGTGAGAATAAGATCGTGCGCGTGACCGTGACTGGCATGACGGAGGCGACCCTCCGAACCATACCATCGCAGGCCGTAGCTGAGCTGCGCCGTCGCGTTTTTGATCTTGATATTCGGTATGTGCGGGAAGCGTCAGAATCGATGCCGACGCCTATGGGCAGAGAGGCGATTGGCGGGATGGATGATGCCTGGAGCGAGTTCCTGACTGTTACCGAATTGGAGGGTTTTGATCGTGGTCGGCTGCTGAAGGATGGGATGTTGTATCTGCGCGCCGATGACTGACCAGGGCTGTCCATATCGGCCGGGCTTTTTGCTTGACAGTGAACGGTGGCAAGCCTAAGTTGCTCCCACTATTGTACATACCAACTAGAGGATGAGCAGATGATGTTTTCCAGATCTAAGGTAATTGGCGCTGCTTTGACGCTGACCTTACTTGCGGGTACAACCTGGGCCGACGGTGCAGGGTCGGTGTTCGGAGCAATGAAGACTGCCCGAGCTATGGGGCAGGGGCGAACCGATGCCACAGTCGGAGTCGGCCTTGCCGACGCTACGTCGTTTTTCGGTACTCTCGCCTATGGGATGGGGAAATATACTGACGGCCGTCTGAAATTGGCCTTGGTAGACGACGAAGGGACCGACGGTGTTCACCTTGGTCTGGGCGGAGATTTGACATGGCAATTCTGGTCCGTGGACCAATCTGGACGCTACCCTGTCGACATGGGGATTGGCGGTTTCTTCGAATATCGCGATGTCGGACCTGCCTCTGTCTTTGAAGTCGGCGCGCATGTCCTGGCGTCGTACCCGTTCTGGCTCAAGCAGGGTGGGTCAATTTCGCCGTACGGACGCTTTAACGCACGGCTGGAAAACGTCAGCGTTAACAACGCCGGGTCGGATTCGAATCTTGAACTTGGCCTTAACGGCGGCGTTGAATGGGCCCCATCAACCACCTTCAAGTTGTACGGAGAATTCCAGTTCGACGGCAACGATGGCCTCTTCTTGGGGCTCGACTTCAACCTGCAGTAACGGGGCGACAGGTAATATTCTTGCACTCGTTTATCATGAGCAGGTCTGATGTCGCTGTTTGATGCGATTGTATTGGGCATCATTCAGGGACTGACCGAGTTCCTCCCGGTATCGTCATCGGGCCATCTCGTGCTTGCCGAAGCCTGGCTTGGCAAGCTTGACCAGGGCGTGACGTTTGTCGTGCTCATTCACCTGGGCACGCTCGCCTCGGTCTTCATCTACTTCCGCCGACAATTGACCGTATTGATTCAATCGCTCTACACGCCGAAGATGAAGCGTGAGCGAAAGATCGTCTGGTTTCTCATCCTTGGGACAATACCCGCCGGACTGGCCGGTGTGCTCCTCAAAGATTTCTTCGAGTCGACTTTCAATAATCCGGTTGAGACGTCGATCGAACTGATCATCACCGGTGGCATTCTCCTGTTGCCGCTGGTCATTCGCAAGGGAGCACAACACCTCAACTGGCTGAACGTGCTCATCATGGGGATCGGACAGGCGATCGCCATCCTGCCGGGCATTTCGCGTTCCGGCACCACCATTGTCGCTGGCATGCTGTGCGGCGTGAAACCGGCCGAGGCAGCCGAATTCTCGTTTTTGTTGTCGATTCCGGCCATTTTGGGTGCGGCCGTGCTGGAGATCCCTCATTTGAACGGAATCGCCTCCGCCCTGGTTGTGCCCTACGCCGTTGCCACCTTGTGCTCGTTTGTGTTTGGCCTGGCGGCGGTCTATTTGGTGATGGCCTCAGTGCGCCGCGGAAAGTTCGAATACTTCGCGTTCTATTGCTTTGCCATTGGCGCGCTGGGTCTGTATCTTTTCCTATGAGATGCGTCGCAAAATCCTCATCATCCGTTTTGGCTCGATCGGCGATATTATCCTGACGTCGGCGACTGTCCGAAACCTTAAGATCAATTTCCCCGACTGCGAAATCACGTTTCTCACCAAGGCCGCCAACGCTACATTGGCCGGACTCATCAGTGGCATAGATGAGATAGTGACACTCAGTAATTCCGCATCGATCGGGGAATGGTATCACTTGATTGACACGCTTGACTCCCGTCGCTTTGACGTCATCATCGATCTGCAGGGCAAGGTGAACTCCTGGCTGATCCGGAAACTAACTACAGCCAACGATCGAATCACTTACCCGAAACGGCGGTGGGAACGGTTTCGCTTGACTCGGACCCATCGCCTTCCCGCCGAGTGGCCGCACACCATCGATCTGTACAATTCGGCTGTTCAGCAATTGGGTGGCGACGTCTACTGCCGGAGGCCGATAGTCCTTCGCGATAGCTTGCCGCCGATTGACCCACTATGGCCTGACGGTGAGCCGGCCCTTCTGGTCGCGCCCGGAGCCGCCCACGCGACTAAACAATGGCCGATCGAGAGATTCGCGCAGACTGCCATTGACGTCCACAATCAGCGCCGTTTTCACATTGTCTGGGTATCAGAAATGGAAGAACGATTGCCGGAAACGCTGTCCACAATTCCCTCGGATCACTTTCATCTCGCCGTACGATTGGCCGCTCGACAAGCTCGCGGCACTGCTGGCCAGAGGAACGGTCACGCTTTCCAACGATTCAGGCATCATGCACCTTTCGTCAGCCGTCAGCACGCCGGTGGCCGCTGTTTTCGGGCCCACACATCCGGCTCTCGGCTTTGCGCCGCGTGGCGTCTTCGATCAGGTGATTCAAGTCAACGAGCCCTGCCGTCCTTGCTCGCTCCACGGGCAGAAACCCTGTTTCCGGGAGGAGCGGTTTTGCTTCACCCGCATTTCCCCGACCGATGTGGCAGCCGCGCTCCTCAGCATGGCTGACCGTCGATTGAACGCTTCACCCGCCTTATTCGTCGACAGAGATGGGACAGTATTGGTCAACAAACACTACCTCGGCGACCCGGACCAGGTCCAATTCGAAACCGGGGCCCTGGACGGTCTCAAACTGGCCGCCAAGTCAGGATTCAAGATCGTTATGATTTCAAACCAGTCGGGAGTGGCGCGCGGCCTGCTTACCGAGGATCAGGTCAGGAGCGTCAACTCCCGGATGAACGACTTGCTGAAGGCCGAGGGGATTCCTGTAGTCGGTCATTACTATTGCCCGCATCACGAGCGCGAAGGCGTGATCGCACGATACAAAGTTGCCTGCGACTGCCGCAAGCCCGCCACCGGCATGATCGAACAAGCTGCCCGAGAGCACAATCTGGACATCCGTCGCTCCGTCGTGATCGGTGACAGTCTCGTGGATGTAAACCTTGCCCTTGCCGCCGGGGCTCGATCCGCCCTGGTCCGCACCGGCTACGGGCGCGAAACCGAGTCCAAGATCGGTGCGCTGAGCCGCAGTCGGAGATTGCTCGTAGGCGATAACCTCGCTGCCGCTGTCGAGCAGTTGGTGAAGGACTAACATGATCAAGACCGCGAAGTTTGCCTCATCTGCCACCGATGGGACGGTTGCCTGCCTGCTCTGTCCTGCCGATTGTCGGCTTGCTCCGGGGAAGCACGGCATTTGCCGTTCGCGGTATAATGACAACGGTGTATTAGTCACGAACAACTACGGAGAATTGGCGGCTCTGAATGTCGATCCGATCGAAAAGAAGCCGCTATACCATTTCTATCCGGGCTCGCAGATACTCTCCACGGGACCAAACGCGTGCAATCTCGGCTGCCTGTTTTGTCAGAACTGGAGCATTTCCCAGGCGGTGTCGGCCACGACCTTCGTCTCGGCTGCCGCTCTAGCCGAAATGGCCCTCGAACGGCAGACTCTTGGTGTGGCCTTCACCTACAGCGAGCCGATTGTCTGGATCGAGTACATACTTGACGTCGCACCAATCCTGCGAGAGCGCGGCCTGAAAATTGTTCTGGTGACCAACGGCTATATTCACCGGGGGCCGTTGGCCCAATTGCTGCCGTGGGTGGATGCATTCAATATTGACTTGAAATCTCTCTCGGCGCACTTCTACTCGCACGTCTGCAAAGGGAAGCTGGAACCGGTCCTGGCGGCCGTCAGGAGTGTTTTTGAATTCGGTGCCCATCTGGAATTGACTAATCTCCTCATTCCGGGCAAGAACGACGCCGAATCCGATATCCGGGCGCTGGTCGATTTTGTGGTCTCGGTCGATCCATCTATACCGCTGCACTTTTCCGCGTATCATCCGGACTACAAGATGGAAATTCCCGCCGCGTCGGATAAGATACTCGTGCGCGCGAGAGAGATTGCCCGGGAGAAGCTGAATTGGGTATACTTGGGCAATATTGCGACGGACGATGCCGACACCACCTGTCCGCGGTGCCGTTCGGTGCTTGTAAATCGGCGAGGGTATCACGTACGCTCAATCGGCTTGCATCAGAGTCGGTGCACCAACTGCGGCTACGCGACCAACATTCGGCAATGATTCAATAGGGCGTCGTAGCCTGCCGATATCAGGTATACACGATCCAGACTTATGAAGTACAGTTACGAAAACCAGGTAGAACCGGCCGCCGTCGATCGCGGCAGAAACAATGGGCGGTGGGCTGCCCTTTTCTTCGTGTGGTTGATTCTCGCAGGCGGTCCGGGAAGTGACGTTTCGGCGCAGTACGCCTTCGGCAAGAATAAGGTGCACTACACTCGATTTGACTGGAAGGTGATGACGACCGAGCACTTTCACATCTATTTCTATTCCGAAGAACTCGAAGTCGCGCAGATTGCGGCCAGGGTCGCCGAAGACGCGTACCGGGAGATGGCGGCCAAATTCAATCACGAAATGAACCATCGCATTCCGCTCATCATCTACTCGTCGCCCAGTTACTTTGCCCAAACCAATGTCACGCCCGAATTATTGCCGGAATCGGTGGGAGGGTTTACAGAATTTCTCAAAGGGCGGGTGGTCGTGCCGTTTCACGGCTCATATCACGACTTCGTGCACGTGATCTACCACGAGATGGTGCACGCCTTCATGATCGATAAACTCGACGCCGTCGTGGCCCGCCACAGCAGTCTCAAATTCGCGTATCCGCCGCTCTGGTTTACTGAGGGACTGGCTGAGTTCTGGTCCCAACGCTGGGACACTGAGGCGGATATGATTCTGAAAGACATGGTGGTGAATGACATGATGCTGCCCATCTCGAGCCTGTACCAGGTCCAGGGGAGCTACTTCATGTACAAGCTGGGCGAGTCAATCTGCAACTTCATTGACACTACCTACGGCTCCGACCGTCTATCGGCCCTCTTCGATAACTGGTATAAGGGACAGACTTTCGAAGAAATCGTCGCTTACACCATGAACGACAATCTCGACGAAATTTCGCGAAAGTGGCAGTACGCGCTCAAGAAGCGGTACTTCCCCGAGATGTCGACGCTCGGTCTGCCCAACATGGAATCACGCCAGCTCAGCAAGGATGGGTATTCGGCCAAGGGTGTACCGATTCACTGGGACAACGGCAAGGGTACGACTGAATGGATCGTCTATAAAGCGAATCGCCTGGGGTATACCGGCATCTACATGAAATCGCGCAATGGGGGCAAAGATGCCGGTGCGAAGACCCTGCTCAAGGGAGAACGCTCCTCTAAATTTGAATCGCTTTACCTGCTCAGCTCCGGAATTGATGCCAATGACTCAGGGCGGATTGTGTTCTCATCCAAATCTCATGAACACGATGTTATCTATCTGTATGAATTACGAGAAGGGAAGGTGACCCGGCAGTATGACATCAACGGTTTGATCGCCTCGCGATCACCCAGGTTGTCGCCGGATGGTCGCAAAGTCGTCTTCTCCGGGGTGAAGGAAGCCGGGTTCTCCGATCTGTATCTTCTGGACCTGGATTCCGGCGCTTACGATTCGCTGACTAACGACATCTACATGGATATCGAACCGACCTTCTCCGTCGACGGCAATTCGATCATCTTCGTGTCGGATCGCGGCGTTGACGGCCGAGACGGCGCCAATAACATCTTTTCGTTGAGTCTTGTCGATCGCAAGGTGACACAGATCACGTATGGGCCATACGATGACCACTCGCCCGACGCCACCCCGCAGGGCATCTACTTCTCGTCCAACCGTACCGGTGTTGCGAACCTCTTTCTGTTGGATAGTGCGGACAATCTGACCCAGCAATCGACCTATGTAACCGGCGCTTTCGATCCACGCCTTTCGTCCGACGGCCGTACGCTGGTATACACGGGATATCAGGAAATGCAATTTCAGGTCTACGAGATGGATATCCTTCCTCAACCCCAACCGGTGGAGCAGCTTGTGACCCGGGACTCGTCTGTCTGGCAGCCCCGCAAGATCGACCAGGCCTACAGCCAGAGCTCCGTCAACTACCAGTCGGATTACTCCTTTGATATCGCGCAATCGAGCGTGGCTTATGACCCGGTCTATGGCTCGCTCGGCGGATTTCAGGCGGCCGTCTCGGATATGCTGGGCAATCGGGCGTTCTACATCCTCGTCTCCAACACGGCTGACACGAAAGATGATTTTCTCACCTCGTTCAATTTCGGCCTCACCTACATCAATATGGAGCGACGGCTGAACTGGGGTGTGGGCCTTTTTCATCTCTACGACGAATATTATAACGATTACGATTTGTACTTCAACGAACGGCAGGCCGGCGGCATTCTTCTGCTCAGCTATCCGCTCTCAAAATTCAATCGTGTGGATTTCAGCAGTTACGAACGGTATTCCAAGCGCGACCGACGGTATGGCCTGAAAAGTCGTGAGGCCTTTCTGTCCACACAGACAGTGAGCTGGATCTACGATAATGCCATCTGGGACATATCCGGACCGATCGAAGGACGGCGCTATAATTTTTCCGTTGGGATGACGTATTCGCTGTCTGACGGTCGCATGTTCAATCGATTGGCGCTGGCCGACATTCGTCACTATTTCCGGCTGGGCAAGTATTCCGCCTTCGCTAACCGGATGTTTGCATATACCTCCAGCGGCATCGAGCCGCAGCGGCTCTACCTCGGCGGAAGCTGGTCGTTCCGAGGATACGAACGGCGGGAATTCTACAGCCGCAACATCCTCTTCACTTCCACCGAGCTTCGGTTTCCGCTCATCAACAATTTGCTCATTGGCTTCCCCATAGGTGGGCTTGGCTTCCGAGGTATTCGCGGCGCCCTGTTTTTTGATACCGGCTCAGCCTGGGACACCGAATTCGACCAATTCCTCGGTTCGTTCGGTGCTGGTTTTCGGGTGAATCTCGGTTATGTCACTCAGCTCCGCTTTGATTTCGCGCGGACCACTGATTTCAAAACCGTGAGCCCAAACACCGATTTTGATTTCTTCTTTGGATGGAATTTCTGATGAACCGCGTTCTGGCCGGCATTCTCATTCTTGCCTGTTTCTGCGGTTGTTCCCCCAACTCCGCGCTCAAGCGACAGGCGTTAACCGAAGAGTCACCGTGGGCATTCGCCCGGGGAGATTTGGCCGGGCTGGGTTCAGTCACAATTCCCGGTTTCTCGGGGCAACTCAATCTCATTTGGGAGTCGAGGGTTTCCGACAAGCCGATAGGCCCCATGACGATATACCATGACCAGATCATTTACTCCGGGACAAAGAAGCGGATCCGGTTCATCGATCTGGCCACCGGCCGGCAAGTCGGACAATACAAAACGAAGGGACTTGCCCAGTCGGGAGTAGTGCTCCGCGATTCCATCGCCTACTACAGCCTCGCCCCCAAGAAGAACCGGCTCATGGCGGTCAACCTGGTCCATCGCGATCAGTTGTGGAGCCATCCCATAAAGGATGCCGCTTCTGGGTCGATAATAGTAGATAACCGCCTGATCGTGGGTTCCGGAGACGGGCGGCTGTCTGCGTATGACTTGAAATCGGGCAAGCTTGCCTGGTCATTTCAGACCGGTGGCAAACTTGTCGCTCCACCGACCTTCGGTTCAGGGTTGATCTTTCAGCCCGATGCCCAGGGGCGTTTGTACGCAGTCTCTCTTTCGGATGGTAAAGAGCAGTTCACGGTGCACGCGGATGGCCCGCTGGTAAGCCTGGCGGTCATCGCCGACCGGATCTATTTCGCCGACGTGGACGGCGGGCTGTACGCAGCCGACCCGTCCGATGGCCGATTGATCTGGCACGCCAAGGCCAACAGCCCTGTCTGGGGTCCGCCGGCCGTGGCAGACGGTCGGGTGATCGTGGGAACTTCCCGAGGCGAAGTCAAAGCGTTTGACGCCGAAACCGGCCTTCCCCTGTGGACTGTCGATTGTCAGGAAGTAGTCAAAGCTCCGCCGCTGGCGATTAACGGCTACGTGCTGGCCGGCACGCTCGGTGGACACCTCTTCCTGATCAATGCCGGCGACGGAAGCGTCGTCGACCGGACGACCGTAGCTGGGGCGATAGCGGTATCGCCGGTCACCGATGGCCGTCGAATCTACGTCGCGACCCAAAAGGGCAGGATACTCTGCTTCGGAGAGAGCAATGCAAAAGACCCCTCGTCTATTCAGCGAAAACACGCTGAGAACTGATCTCAATGAGCTGGTCCATTCGCTCGTGCGCGAACTGGCAATGGCCTCCAAAAAGATGGCCATCTACGGTGTCGATCATCCGTTGGTCGGCAAAGCGCTGGAAAAGCCGTTTCTCATCCTCGGACAATTCTTCCGCTACAAGCAATTCGTGAATCTCAACGTCCGCCGGGGGCAATTGCACATCCTGAATATCTGCCTCAAGGACGAAATCTTCAATGCCCAGATCATGCAATACCTGCAGACGCAGGATATCAATGCCCTCCTGCTGGAACGGACATTGACGATGGGTGAGTTTTCGATTTTTCTATCGGGGCTGGCCCGACGGGAAACACTCTATGATCCGAACTTCAATCTCGCGGCTTTTCTGAAAAAGCACAATGTCGCTTCCATCCAGATCAATTCCGAACTGGGCTTTGACCTCTTCGACAAGCACAAACAGTACCGCGGCGAGGTGGACGCCGACTACAGCATCAAGCGGCTCGTCTTCGACCGTCTCGGCACCGATCTGCCGACTCTGGCCGCCATCCCCGATGCCACCGAAGACATGCTCCTCGCGCTGGGCATCGACTACAACCGCGAGTTGGTGACCTATTTGCTCCCGGAACGGGTCGCCGCCCTCGGGTGGGAAGATGTTCGCTCCGCCCTCACTGCCCTCGTCGATCAAATCAACGCGGCCGACACCCAGCACAAGGCGATTTGTGTCGAGCGGTACATGTCGGCTTTCAAGATTATCGAATACCATCCGCAAAAGGATCGGATCATTGCCGACCTGAACGTCCCGGTGGAAGAGAGCCAGTCCACTGCCTATCAGAAGACGGCCACTGCTACCGGTCAGATTCGGATGCAGGCGACCCAGCGCATGGATTACCTGCTGGATTCGCTGTTCACGCCGTCCAAGAACTGCCGCTGCTCAGATTGCCGAAGAGCAGGAGTTCAGCGACGCCTTCCATCGCCTGCTCAAGACCGGTCAGCGCGACCGGGCTCTCGATGTACTCGGCCGACTCATCAACCACCTGAGCGCCCAGCAGAGCGATCATAGGCAGAAAGCCCTTGAACTGCTGGTCTCGCTGGTGCCCAATATTCCTTACCTGACCGATAGCCTGGTTATCCGCGGCGCCATTGAGACCGTCGGTCTCCATCTGGCCGAACGTCGCGAAACGTATGAGTACTCCGAATTCATCTGGCGACTCTTTGAAAAGGGACTCAACGATCACGATTACCAGTCCCTGATTTCCCTGACAACCTCGCTGGCCGATCGCCGTCAGTTCGAGGATGGGGTGACCGTGTACGACGCCATGGCGATCAAAAAGACATTCGAACTCATCAGCCAGCCCGCCGTTATCGACCGGCTCGTAAAAGAGCTCACCACGGCCGGTTTCGATGAGGCCAATCAGATCAAGAGCGTGCTTACGCTCATCGGCACCGAAAGCGTCGCGACCGGCCTGTCGCAGATCATTTCCCATCCCACCCGCCAGGTCCGCCAGCTCGCCCTGCGCGTCCTGGCCGAGTTGGGCAAATCATCGTTGCGCGTCTTCTCCTGCATTCTCAATGATGATGCCTGGTTTGAACGCGAAACCGGACGGCACGAGCTTCCCGATTCCAAGTGGTATGTAGTGCGTAATTCGATTTTTGTCCTGGGCTCGATCAAGGATCCCGAAGGCGTCACGCCGCTCCGCCTGCGCATCTCCGACCCCGACGTTCGCGTGCGTCGCGAAATCGTCTCTTCCCTGGAAAAGATCGGGGGCGAAGAGGCGGTAGACCTTTTGTCCATGATGTCCGAGGACAGCGACCGCGAAATCTGCGAAAGCGCAATCATCGCCATTGGCCTGGTTGGTTCGCACGACGCTGTGCCGTTGTTGATCGATGTTGCCGGTCGCAATCCCTCTGAATCGATCAAGTCGGTTCAGGCAATCGGTAAAATCGGCGGCGATCAGGCCCGGCACTACCTGTCAGGTCTGCTCGAGGATGACCATGCGCTCGGCCAGCTCGCCGGCGGCAAAGTCAGCAAGGACGAACTTCGCGTGGCCATCGTAAAGGCGCTCGGCAGCATGGGCGACGATGAATCGATCAAGAAAATCGAATCGTTCCACAACAACCTGTCGACGGCGCAGAAGCTGTTCTTCAAGAACTCCCCTTTGCTCAAGACCATTTCGGAAATTCTCGCCAAGAGATAGCTCGCAATACTCAGAGCGGTGCGATCTCCGCACCGCTCTGAATCTCGTCCTTTACAATTCTATTCAAATGATCTGGTCATAATGGCAGTTCTCTGTGTCAATTCGGCGCTATAGCTGCCACATGTTGCCATTATGGCGCTCAAATTGGCAGGTTTTCTTAGCGGAGTTTGGTGTCGTTTTATAACATGTTGCATGTCAACACGTTGCACTTTTGGCATGCCGGTTGATATATACTCGACTGAAAGACAGAAGATGCGAAACCGCAAACAACAAATACGTATAGGAGGACATGCCATGATGAACCTGATGATTCGACCCAGCCGCCACGGTTTCTCGCGGGAGGTTGACCGTTTCTTTGACGATTTCTTTGCGGCCCCGAGCGTACGCACCGATGTCGACACCGACTTCGTCCCGCGGGTAAATATCAAGGACACCAAGGACAGCGTGTCCCTGACGTTCGAACTCCCGGGCATGAACAAGGAAGACATCAAAGTCTCGGTGAAGGACAACCTGTTGACTGTCTCGGGCCAGCGCGAATGGAAGAGCGAGGAAAAGGACGAGCAGTATGTCCGGTCCGAAATCCACACTGGATCGTTCACCCGCAGCTTCACGCTGCCGGAGAATATCAACGATTCGAAGATCTCGGCCGACTACCGCAACGGTCTGCTCGAAATCCGACTCGAGAAGCGCGAGGAAGCCAAGCCGAAGGAGATCGAAGTAAAGGTCTCGTAAGCGACGTGACACACCTGATTCCTGATAGTTCACTGTGGAAGGCTGGTCGGAGGCGCGACCAGCCTTTTTTTTCGGGGTTTGCGTCGAGGTGGTTAGAGTATTATAGAGAAGCATAACAAGACGTAGGTCAGGGGCCTTTTGCCCCTGACACAGGGAAAGATGAACTGAAAGATCGCCACGGCTCGAAGCGAGCCTCGCGATGACAATATGTGGTGGGCGAGCCTCGCGATGACACGCATGCGGGTTTGGTGAACACTGAGGTCCTGAACCATTAGGAAATGGTTCAGGATGACGACGTGGGAATCTGAAAGGAGGTGATACTTACATGGCCACTGATTATTACCAGGCATTGGGCGTGGCCGAAACCGCCACGCAGGATGAAATCAAAAACAAGTTTCGTTCGATGGCCAAGAAGTATCACCCGGACCGCAATCCCGGTAACAAGGCCGCCGAAGCGAAATTCAAGGAACTCTCCGAAGCATACGAGACCCTTTCCGATCCGGCCAAACGCCAGGAATACGACAACATGCGCAAGTACGGCGCCTTCTCCGGCGGCTCCGGACACGGCGATCCGCACACCTACGAATGGAAGGGCAACTTTGAGGACCTGTTCGGCCGTCGCACCGGCGGCCAGGGGCATCGGGGCGGGGCGGAAGATATCGGCGACATACTGTCCGGTCTATTCGGCGGCCGGGGCGAATCATTCGAAGATGGCTTTGGACAGCCGCAGCAACGCCTGCGCAAAGGGGCGGATCTTCAGGCCGAACTTACGGTCTCTTTCATGGAAATGGCGCACGGAAGTTCACGCGTGATCGAATTTCAGGGCGGCAAAAAGCTGAATGTGAAGATTCCGATTGGGATCGAGGATGGCGCGCAGTTGCGTCTGAACGGCCAGGGCCAGCCCGCTCGCGGCAACAGTCCCGCGGGCGATCTGCTGCTGACCGTGCACGTGATGCCCGACCCGCATTTCTCGCGCAAGGGAAACGACGTGTATGCGTCGGTAGAAGTCCCCTTCACCGTGGCGATCCTTGGCGGTAAGGCACAGGTGCACACGCTTGATAAGAGTGTCACGCTGACAATACCCGCCGGCACGCAGCCGGGCGCGCAATTGCGCTTGAAAGGTCAGGGTCTGAAGACGACCAATGGCACGGGTGATTTGTATGTAGAGGTGAAGGTGCGAATTCCTACGACCTTGACCGAGAAGCAGAAGAAGATGATGGAGGAGTGGGGGGGGTAGAAAAGTAGGTCGGGTTCCGGAGTGCACCGAAGGTGCACGGAGAAACCCGACAGGTCGGCTGGCGCACGGGACGTACGCCAGCCACAATAATGCGGGATCCGGATTCGTCGGGCTGAGCGGAGTCGAAGCCCGTCGGGTAAGATGAACTGGAAGATCGCCACGGCTCGAAGCGAGCCTCGCGATGACCATAGATGGGGGAGAGCCTCGCGATGACGCGGACGCGGGTCTGGTGGACACTGAGATCCTGAACCTTTAAGAAAAGGTTCAGGAAGACGAGAATGATTGGCCGGTAGGGTTGACTGGCGCACGAGACGTACGCCAGACACTGGAGATGGAAGGTAAGAAATATGAACTTCAATAAATTCACGCAAAGATCAATTGACGCTGTCTCATATGCCCAGCAGATGGCGCAATCGGAGGAACATCCGCAAATCACGCCCGAACACCTGCTCGCCGCTCTGCTGCAACAGGAAGAAGGACTAATTCCGCAGGTACTCAAGAAACTGGGTGTCGATACGGGTGCCATCCAGCGCGAACTCGACGACGCGCTCAAGATGCTCCCCCACCAGCAAGGGGGGCAGGTCTATCCGTCAAACGAATTCCAGCAGATTCTCTACAAGGCCGAGGCGGAACTCAAGCAGTTCGGCGATGAATACGTCTCGGTCGAGCATCTGCTGTTGGCGACACTTGAAATCCGCTCGAAAGCGCAGGAAATTCTGAAAGCCAACGGCGTCAAGCGCGACTGACCTGCTCAAAGCGCTGACCTCCATTCGCGGCAACCAGCGGGTGACCGACGAAAACCCGGAAGCGAAATATGCCGTACTGGAGAAGTACTCGCGCGATCTGACCAAAGCGGCGCGCGACGGCAAGCTCGATCCGGTCATCGGCCGCGAAGACGAAATCCGCCGCATCATCAAGATTCTCTCGCGTCGCACCAAGAACAACCCGGTGCTCATCGGTGAACCGGGCACGGGGAAGACTGCCGTGGTCGAAGGACTGGCGCAGAAGATATCCAACGGTGAGGTGCCGGAGACGCTCAAGAACCGTCAGCTCGTCAGTCTCGATCTGGGCGCGCTCATCGCCGGCTCAAAATTCCGAGGCGAATTTGAGGAACGTCTGAAAGCGATCCTGAAGGAAGTGGAAGCATCGGCCGGCGGCATCATTCTGTTTATTGATGAAATGCACACGATTGTCGGCGCCGGCGCCGCCGAGGGGTCGATGGACGCCTCGAATATGCTCAAGCCGGCCCTCGCGCGAGGTGAAATTCGTTTCATCGGCGCGACCACGCTCGATGAATACCGCAAACATATCGAAAAGGATGCCGCGCTCGAACGCCGCTTTGCCCCGGTCCTGATCGAGCCGCCGTCGGTTGAGGACACGATTTCCATTCTGCGCGGACTTCGCGAAAAATACGAGGTGTACCACGGGATCAAGATTTCTGACGGTGCCATCGTGGCGGCGGCGAAATTGTCAGATCGCTATATCTCCGACCGGTTCCTGCCGGACAAGGCGATTGACCTGGTCGACGAGGCCGCGGCGGAGCTGCGCATTTCGATTGACTCGATGCCCGAGGAACTCGATTCGGTCGAGAAGCGAATTCGACAGCTGGAAATCGAAAAAGAAGGGGTCAAGCGCGAGCCGGATGCCGCCGAGCGGCTCAGGCCAATTGAGGAAGAGTTGTCCGAACTGTACGCTCAGCGCGATGATCTTCGCACGCAGTACGAGAAGGAAAAGGCGACGGTCGACTCGATCCGTCAGACCAAGTCGGAAATCGAAAATCTGCGACGTAAGGCTGCCGATGCTGAGCGGGCGGCCGATTTCGGATTGGCCGCCAAGTTGAAATACGGCGACATCGTCGAGGCTGAGAAGAAGCTCCAGTTCCTGACCCATTCATTGCAGTCGATTCAGGCGACGCGCGCCCTGCTCAAGGAAGTGGTCGACGAGGAAGACATCGCCGAGATCGTCTCGAAATGGACGCACATACCGGTCACCCGGTTGACCGAATCGGAGTCGCAGCGGCTGCTGCATCTTGAAGAACAACTGCACCATCGGGTCATCGGACAGGATATGGCGGTCAGCGCGGTGTCCGATGCCGTCCGCCAGTCACGGGCCGGCCTGTCAGATCCGAATAAGCCGATCGGGTCGTTCATTTTCCTCGGTCCCACCGGTGTCGGCAAGACCGAACTGGCGCGAGCGCTCGCGGAATTCATGTACGGCACCGAAGAAGCAATCATCCGGATCGACATGTCGGAGTACATGGAGAAGCACTCGGTGTCGCGGCTGATTGGCGCGCCGCCGGGGTATGTCGGCTATGACGAGGGCGGCCAGCTTACCGAAGCGGTCCGCCGCCGTCCCTATGCAGTAGTCCTGCTCGATGAAATCGAGAAGGCCCATCATGACGTGTTCAACGTTTTGCTGCAGGTGCTCGATGATGGTCGGCTGACCGACAATCAGGGGCGGACAGTATCGTTCAAGAACACAATCGTGATCATGACTTCGAATATAGCCTCTGAGTACATCCAGAACGAATCGAAGGGGATGAGCGATCGCAATCGCGAGTCCGTGTATGAGAGCATGCGAACGAACGTCCTCGCGACGCTGCGCCAGACTCTGCGTCCGGAATTCTTAAATCGGATTGACGAGACAATTGTATTTGCGGCGCTGTCGAAAGACGAAATCCGCCAGATTGTTCGTCTTCAGCTCAACCGGCTGGCTCAATTGCTGACCGACAAGGACATCACGCTCGATGTGACCGACTCAGCGGTGAACCAGATTGCCGAGTCGGGATACGACCAGACGTTCGGGGCTCGTCCGATTAAGCGGTTGATTAACAAAGAATTGGGCCAGCAAATAGCTCGACTTGTGCTGGGCGGCAAGCTGCACTCCGGCCAGACGGTGCGAGTCGACGTCTCCGACGGTGAACTGCAGCTCTCGGTGGCTGAAACGGAGTCGAAACCGGCCGACGACGGCGTGAAACAGCCCGCAAAAGAGTGATCGCATCTCGGCCGATGAGATGTTATTTTCATATTGCTCCTTTAGCCCACGGATTCTATATTGGATCACATTGGACCATAATTCACGGAGGATAATATGAAGAAGATCCAGGCAACAGTGATCGTATGTGTGCTGCTGTTCGCGGTCGTTGCGATCGCGCAGGAAAAACCATGGTTTGATCCGAAAGGGTGCGCCATTTGCAGCAATTTCGCCAAGGAGCCGGGGCTCTGGGAACACACTCACAGCGATTACATCGATGTGCCGGACGGTATGGTGGCAGTTTGCCACGTGGACAAAGAATTCCGCGCGGCCTATAAACGGGCGCAGGAAGGAATGGCCAAGGTCATTGTCGATTTGCAGGCCGGCAAGCAGGTCCCGCTCGACGGATTCTGCACGGCGGTCGGCGGGTTCATGGCCGCCGGAGTTATTCCTGAATCGTTCGATGGCGAGACCGGCAGTGTCATGGTGCTCCGTTCCAAAGACCCGGAACAAGTGAAAAAGATCCACGCCTTCTCGGCAAAAACGGTGGCTGAGATGGCCAAGATGGCTGCGCCGCCGGCCAATAAGGGTCAGTAAGCACAAAACGTACAGGTTCTTTCGAGCCGTCCGGCTTCGCTGTCGGGCGGCTCTTTTTCTTGTGGTCAAACCCTTCGAGTGCTAATTTGTGCCAAGGGGAGATTTGTTGCATGAGCGATAGCAGAAAGGATCGATAGATCAGCCATGTCTGAAGCATTCACCCTCTGGATTTGGTTTATCCTGATGATCGCGCTGTTTGGCTTCGCGATCTATGAAGCGACTTATGATCGTACTGACGCATAATTTCCCCAAGCACGACAAGGATCCGTCCGGGAAATTCATTGCCGACATGCTCACGCTCACCGGTGTCGAACACCAAGTGGTCGGCGAACGTGGCTTCAGCCGCGGCATACTCGGACTGATCGCCTATTTTGCCGTGACCTGGTGGAGAGTAATTCGAACCAAAGGTCCTATCCTGGCCTTTTGGATGTACCCCGCGGGGATCATCGCCTATCTCACCGGTCGAAGGTACTGGATGGTCTGCGTTGGTATCGATATCTACATGGTCGAGCGCTCGGGCATTCTGCGCTCGATGATGAAGCCGGTTATCGCCAAAGCGGACACGCTGATATTCATCGGAGAGAAACCGAAGCGGACGTTCGACGAGATTTACAAAAATCAGTTCATCGACAAAGAGCATCTGTGCTACTTGCCGGTGGAGCGGGTTTTTATTGAAGCCGGCAAGGAATCGCAGACCAGACTTACGAGCCCTCACCCTGGCCCTCTCCCGGAGGGAGAGGGGACAACGGAGTCGAAGACACGTCTTACGAGCCCTCACCCTGGCCCTCTCCCGGAGGGAGAGGGGACAAGAGGGGCGAGAACTCCGTTGAAGGTCGTGACAGTAGGGTCAATAACGCCGCGCAAGCGAATGGACATTTCGGTGCTTGGCGCAAGGCTCCTGCGCGAGAAGTACGATCTTTCGTGGACGATTGTCGGCAAGGGTTCGGATTACGATAAGA
This sequence comes from uncultured candidate division Zixibacteria bacterium, assembly GCA_963806185.1. Lineage (GTDB taxonomy): Bacteria > Zixibacteria > MSB-5A5 > GN15 > FEB-12 > CAWDXE01. The sequence goes on along the minus strand of CAWDXE010000003.1, from coordinate 67,278 downwards.
TTCTGGCGATGAAGCCCCAGGAAGTGAAGATCGAAACATTTGTGAAAGACCTTGTCCCGTTGTATCGCCAATCCGACATCTTTGTGCTCCCCAGCGAGGACGAGGGATTCGGCATGGTGTATCTCGAAGCGATCCTGTGCGGTTGCCCGGTGATCTGCCGGGCTCACGATGGCGGACACGAAATTGTCCGGCGTACGGGTGGTGGATTGGCGGTAGAATTGTCCGGCTCACCGGAGGAGCAGGCCAGGGCAGTCGCCGATGCAATAATTGAGATCAAGACTAACCGTCAGAAATACATGAATGCCGACGTCGTCGAGCGAGCGCTGGTGTTTGCCGATCACGCGTTGATTAAGGCGAAATGGCTGGAGGCGTTGAAGTAGGCCGTTACCGCTTGGACAGCTCTTTCCGCTGCATGACCTTGAATCCCTGCAGGCACTCCATGAATTTCTCTTCTGCCTTCGGGCGAACCGCGTCCGGAGAAATCACCAGTTCAAGAATGATCATCTCAGTGCCGCCGTTGCAATAGGCGGTCATCACCTGCGGAAAGAACCGCTTGGCCATGTCGGTATATATCCCAGTCAGCGCCCAGCCGTTGCCGGTTCGGAGCGACGTGACCGGATTGATCTGAAGGCGCTTCCCGAACTGTTGGCGCATGTTCAGCGTGTCCTGCAGGAGAGCGGTTTCAAACGAAATGCCGCGGATTTTGTAAATGTGCACGCCAATGAGCACGTCGGCCTTGCGATAGAGCTGGCCCTGGGGCACAAACGCAAAGGAATACCCCTCGCGAACAGCCTCGTCCGAATTCATCGTGAACCCGTTCGGGTTGTGCAGAAGGTAATTGTACGACTCACCTTCGTAGAAGGCGGTGTTCGAGTCGAGAATTTGAGTCGGGTCGGACGCTCGCGCGACCGAGGTCAGCAGGCAGCCGACAACGAGGAGCAGGAAAAATTGCTTCATTCCTGATTGTATCGGCGGCGATGGGGAACGAGTTGAAAGAATACGACGGCGTGGACTCAGAGGCGGCCGGAAGTTATCGCTTTGTTCACCTTTTGCACATATAGGTCGGCGTCAAATTTCCGTTTCAGCCCCTGGTCGTTCATGTAGCGGACTTGTCCGAAGATCGGGCGCTCGATCCACGGGCGGTCGTGCTTGCCGAAACACCAGGCGACGCCGGCGTAGCCGTTCGGGTCACGGCCGTCCAGCTCATACTTGTCGTTCAGATAGACGGCGGTAGCAAAGGCCTCGGCCGGATCGGCGGTCCACTCCAGAATCTTCTTACCCCAGTACATTCTCATATAATTGTGCATCTTGCCGAGGTGGACCATCTCAAGCTGTGCAGCGTTCCAATACGGGTCGTGTGTCTCAGCGTGCTCCAGTTGTTCGCGCGAATATGTATATGGACGTCGGTCGGCTCTATGTTTCGCAAGTGTCTTCAGGCACCAATCAGGGAGAGCAGCATAGCTGTCGTAGTCGGCGTTATACTGGCAGTAGTTCATGGCCAGCTCGCGGCGAATGATCAGCTCCTCAAGAAATGGTCCCTCCTGATCACCGTCGCTGTCGAGGACTTCAAGCGCGATCTGGAGTGGCGAAATCTGCCCGAAATGAAGATAGGGTGAGAGGTGCGACGTGCCGTCGACAGTGGGATCATTGCGGTGCGAGTCATATGAACTCAGTTTCTTTGCGAGGAACTGCTTCAATCGCCTCCTCGCTTCAGAAGCTCCACCCTTCATCCAGGTAACCGCCGGCACGGATCTATCGATCTTGAGATGAGCGAGAAGTGGCGCGATGTCATCCAGACTCTCGTCCCGGATATCCAGCGAGACTGATTCCTGCGCTGCCTTCACGGTCTTGAGCGGCACGAGATAATCCTGCAGATGGCGGTGAATCTTCGGACGGATCGTCCGCGCGGCGAACTCCTCCTTGTTCGACACAGTCTCGACCGGCGCGACAACGTCGGATTCTACCTGCACCAGCGGACAAGCAAGTCCCTTCGCAGCGGCCTGCCGCCATTGACGCTGGATTCGTGTGTAGCCTCGGTCGGTGACCACCAGTGCGGCGTCATCGGCCATCTTGACAATTCCCCGTTCAGGTGACTCACGTCGAAGGACAAAGCGGATGCCACGCTTGGCCAGCCTCTGAGCAACCTCGCGCAATCCCTCGAGCATAAACGCGTAGTGACGGATGGCGGCACCGGGATATCCATCAGTGAGGCCGAAATACACGACCAGCGGCCGACCCAGTCGATTTGCTTCGGCAACGGCGTATTCCAGCGCATGGTTGCACTCGGCGCGTTGGGAGGCTTGCATCCAGTAGAGAATGTATCTTCCGTCGCGCGCAGGTTTCTCGTTTAGTCGTTGAATGCGGGAAGGGTGGATCATGGTCTGCTCTTCGCGTGTTTCTGCAGTGAGGTGGAATCAGCCGACCCGTCCCTTGCCGGAGTCGGTGACATCGACCAACGCCTCCGGAAACGGTTCAAAGTACGTTTGGTTGAGCAGATTGGGCTGGTCGAACCGCTCGGCCCAACCGTGCATAATAGTGAGCACTGCACTGAGCGGAATCTTGCTGTCCCTGAAGCGGTCTAGAGACCGTAGGAAGAAGGCGCGCTCCTTCGCCGACAATCCGTCGCTGACATACCCCAGCGCGTGCATAAGGGTGTTGATGTGCGAAGCTGCGCGTGCCGGTCGCGAGAGGGCATGGCCCAGGTGCGCTTGATAATCCTGGATAACTTCCGAGATCTGTCTATCCTCGTGATTGGCAACGATTCTCCCCATCAGGCGCATTTCTTTCTGGTTGTAGGACATGAAGAGCAGTTTGTTATCTGCTTGAAATCGTACGAGCGCTTTCATGGTTGGCTTCTGTTTCAGGTGCCGCCAGCGGGCCATAAGAAACAGCTTGGTGAGCCAATGTTCGCGGAGCTTGAAATTCATCAACCGGCCTTCATCTTCGATCGCGAGATGCGGAAATCGCCTGAGTACTTCAGCCGCAAAGAAACCTGACGTCTTTTCGTCGGTCGTATTAGGATTGTCCGGTCCGCGATATGTTTTCACGTCTTTTACGCCGCAGGAAGGAGATCGGCTCTTGAGGACAAAACCGTCGGCGTCGGAAAGTGCCGTGAGATATTCTGCGCTAAACGCAGACATAGCCTCGGTCAAGTCCCTGCCCGATGTCGGCTGAACGAGTCTGAATTCTGTTCCCACTCGAACAACACGTATGGGATCGCGCGGAATGCCCAGGCCGATCTCGACTTCCGGGCAGACCGGTTTGAACAGTACATGATCCTTCAGACGGTCGATGAGGTCAAACGAGATCATTTGCCCGTTATACCGGCAGGCGTCGAACTGCAGACATTTGCTGATCACGACCAGTGGTTTCACGAATTGTCCAGGACCTATTGGTTTCGGTGCCAATCATTAACAGACCAAGTACACACAATTTCACCCTGGACGCAAGAATTGTGACAGAAATCGAAATGGAGCCAGGTCACACCCCTGATCATACGAGTCCTTCCCGGGTTGGCGTTTCGATTCGGGTTTGGGAACGAGTCGCCCTGATTGAGTGTACACAGTGTGAAGTATCGAAAGGCAATTGATCTGGACATAAAACTCATTGCTCCCCGGATGAGCCTTCGACCGATGGATTCGGAGTACAAGCGCGTACTCTCTCCGTCGATCGGACTGCTCGTTGTGGCGGCACTGACCCTGCCGGAACACACGGTGCGACTTGAGGACGAAAATGTGCATCGGCTGAATTTGGCCGATTCACCCGATCTGGTCGGTATAACGGTTAATGTAGATACGTCGAGTCGGGCCTACGAAATAGCCGACATCTATCGCAGACGGGGGATAGCGGTCGTATTGGGCGGGATACATCCAAGCGCCTGCCCCGATCAAGCGCTGCTCCATGCTGATGCCGTCTGTATCGGCGAGGCCGAACGCGTATGGCCGCAAATCCTGACCGATGTGCAGCACGGGATGCTGCAGAGAACATACTACGATTCCTGTCCCACGGATCTGGCGATTACGCCAATGCCGCGCTGGGACCTTCTTGACCACTCGCATTATCTCTACACCAACATCGTATGCGCGAGTCGCGGGTGTCCGTTTGCCTGTGAATTCTGCTATAACAGCTGCAGCTACGTGCACAACAAGTACCGCAATCGACCGGTAGCGCACGTAGTCGACGAAATCAGACGACTCGGGACACGCCAGGTTCTGTTCATCGATGATAACTTTGCGGGTGACATGCAATGGACGCGCGAGTTTTGCCGTGCCGTCATGCCGCTCGGTCTCACCTGGCATTGTGCCGTGTCCACCAATATCGCGAGGCATCCGGCCCTCCTCGATGTGATGAGCGAGGCGGGCTGTCGATCGCTCTTCATTGGGTTCGAATCGATAAACGGCAAATCCAATGAACAGGTAGCCAAGAGGCAGAACGATGTAGCCGGTTACGATTCGTTGATCCAACAGTTGCACCAGAGGGGGATAATGGTGAACGCCAGCATGGTGTTCGGATTCGACCAAGACAGGCCGTCAATCTTCAAGGATACGCTCGATTGGCTGGTGGCGAACAAGGTGGAGACCATGACCGGGCATATTCTGACACCCTATCCGGGCACCGTCCTGCATCGTAAGCTGATGGCCGAGAATCGCATTATCGACTTAGATCACTCACACTACAATACGGCCCACGTCGTCTATAAGCCGAAACAGATGTCCCCTCTGGAATTGCAAGAGGGATACTTGTGGATTTACGAGAAGTTCTATTCACTCCCAAGCATCTACGCGCGAATGCCGAGAAGCCATCAGCGGCGTGCTGCCTTTCTTCTTTTCAATCTCGGTTACAGAAAATACGGAAAGGTGACCTCACTCGTTCACCGGCTTGGCCTGATGAATGCCGTCGGTCGCCTGGCGCGTAGACTGGCTTATGGCATAGACTAGGCGCCGCTCCGGTTTGTTGACTATTTTACTACCAACAGCATCTGGCGAATAGCTCCCAGATGATAGGCCGTGTGAACAACAATACCCAGCGCCCCGCCGAGCCGCTTTTCATCGTCCCAGTCTTCGATCTTTTTCAAGTTGTCCGAAATGCGCCTGTAAACGACTTGCAGTTCATTCTTCATTGACTCCCACTCGTCGGCTGTTACTGACTTGCGCTGCCAGCTCCCCGGCCAATCGACATTCTCGAGCTTTTCTCCTCGCATGTACCGTTCGAGTGTCTCCAGGTAGAATTTCACGTGATCAACCTGCGAGGAGATAGTGGTACCGCTCGGGACGATTGAGCGCGAGGCCTGCTCGGCGGTCAGCCCGGCCAGAGAGTGAGCAAGGGTCGTGTCCTTGTCCAGGTAAATGCCATGAGTCGTCTCGAAGGTTTCTTCGAGCAAGGCGAAGAGCGCTCTCGTGAAGCGTTCAACGGGAATAGTGCCAGACATAACAAGCTCCTTCCGCATGACTGTTCCGTCAAGCAATTGGAATGGAGCATTTTAGTCAAGATGCGATCCGTAGAATGTGATCCTGACTGGAGCGAAACCGCACGTCAGCCTAGTGATATTTCTCTACGTAATCCGCAACCTGGAGAATGGCGTTCCAGTCCATGGTCAGCACCAGTTCCGGCGCGGAAAGGAAAGCGATCTCGTAGTAGATACACCCGTCAGAAAGACTGTCGGCGACGATTTGTGCAAATGGGCCGGCCGCACTATTGGACGCGGCCAGCATACGCAGAGCCTCTCGCTCCTCCAATAGATTGATCTTGGCGGAGTCGGGTGAATGGGGCGTATTGCGGAGCATGGTACCGGCGTAACCTGGTTCGGCAGTCCAGAGCGCTTTGACAAGAGCGTACCCGGTACACGAGGTATCGCTTAGAACGCGAACCAGCTTTCCGTCAACGGCTATCTGATAGTCCGGCTCGAATGTCCACTCACGCCAGGGGCGACCGATTTCGGCCCGCCGCTGTTTCAGCGTCGCTTTGAGCGTGGGCATGTTCCGGTTGAGGACGTGCGCGATTGTCAATTCGCGGACAGCGCGAAGGCTGTCTTTCAGATACCAATATGACTCGCCGAGCAAGCGGCGGGCCTCATAGTCAATCGGACAGGTGGCCGTACTGCTTTCCAGGTATGCGGCCGCGGAATCATACTGCCGCTCGTCGAAAAAGGTCCGTCCGATCGCTTCCAATGCCGTGTGTCTTGACGTATCGAGTCGATAAGCGTCGGCATAGAATGTGCGGGCTTCCGCACCGTGGTGACCGGTGGCTGCCGCGTTACCCTTGCGAACGAGCTCCAATACATCGTCCGGCAGTGAAACGACCTGCACTTGACTCGAATCAAATATGTGACCTGATTGATTCCCCCCGAATACTGTACCGGATTGTTTCGGCGAAGATGAAAGGGGCTCGATAGTGTAAACCAGTTGTGACTGATCGACGATCTTCGCAATCTCCTGCGGCGAGTGCACCCGACCATCGATCACGACGGCGTCGTGGCGAGGCGGCGTCTTGATTACGCGTCCAAGGGATGTGATCCACAAGCCGAGGACAAGCATCAACGCAAGAGAGACGATTGAAACGCGCGAATTCACTTTACCCTCCACTAATATTTATCGACACCTATCGCCATGAGCGACACGTATGGATCATACAGTCCGTGTACCGAGGGTGCAACGTCAAACTACATTATTCTGCGCATACATTCGGAATAGAGTAATGGTGATCATTATCGTTCTCGAATAAAATTCATCGCTTGGCTGGAGCACGAAGCGTGAAACCGAGTGACATGATCGAACCCGTCCGGATTGTAGAAGGGTCAAGCGTGCATTTAGATACGTGCAAGATGCGGAGGAAAGCGGAGACGCCTGCTGCGACCGGATTAATCGTGCGCGATCCAGGCCAGCCCTTCGTCAACGGTGTCGAACAGCTTGACCGTGATCGTATCCTCAAATGCGTCATGCAGCGCAACAAAGATACGACCCGTGGAGCGATCTTTGCCCTTGGGTGCCACTATCGCCCATTTGCATGCGCCGGCAATATGCTTAATGCGGGCGACATAGGCGCGAATTCGATCAATGTCGGAAAAGCTCCATTCAGCCGTGGCGTCCGTATAATCGCAAATAGCATTCATGCCGCGGCGGAAAGTCGGATCGGAGAAGATTGCCGTCAGAAGCTCTATCTCGTCGTCGACCGTGATGGCACCACGGTGTATCTTGGTGATCAGATTCCTGTCTACGTCTATCGTGAAGGAAGTCTTCATCCTATCTCCCAACTACATATGGTGACCGTCGGCGTCAGTTCCCGGGGACACAATTTGCGAAATCACCGACGCCACGCTTGACGTGACAATCTGCTAAAAGATTTATGTGTCGGGCAAGTCAATTTGCCGGCAAAATTGCCATTGAATGCCCCTTGTGGATGACATTTGGCAAAAATGAATCTCAATGACTGGCCGTCCGGTGTCAGATGCCGACCGAGCGATGCTGGTAGAGAACAAGAAAGGCATAGACCGCGAATGCAGCCATCGACGCGAAGATGAGAATCGGCGCTGTCTGCCGTTTGGGCGCCATCAGACGGCGAGTCGCCATCAGAATACACGTGGCTGCAATGATGCCGACCCAGATCATAGTTGCCGTCTCGATACTAGTGCTACCGCCACGTAACAGCCAGCCCAAGACCAGGGAGACAATTCCGAACAAGCTGTTAAAGCCTATGGCCGTGGGTGATTTGGTCCGTACGTAACCAATGATTCCCATAAGAATCAGGTATATCCCCAGGGCAATGACGGTGAGAGAAGGATTCATAATCGGGTCTCCTCAGTCGAAGCAATAGACCGGCGTCTGTGATCGACCCCAGCCAGGCACGCAATCGAGGTCACAGTCTCCTGACGCGAGCTATCTGATTACCAGTCGACTAATCTCCACATGCGCGTTGAGCCAGGCGAGCCACTGGCTGTCCAGCTCCGTCCCTCGTCCTTGTTCGGCCACTCCAGCGATGCCTCCTTGTTGGCGGCTTAGCCTGATGCCCTCCAACCAGAGCTCAGCACCGGCAACCATCTTTCCTCGGTACACCGAGGGCAACTCGGGGTGAAGTGATACCAGGAAAGAATCGGACACCAACTTACTGGCATCGATGCTCAATACGATGAGGGAGTCGATTTGCGCCTCCAATTGAGGCGCCATGGCGTACCCTTGGCCACTCGCGTCGACCGGAGGCTGACTGAGCATACGGGCCCGATTGATGGACATTACCGATAGGACAAAAGCTTCTCGATCCTGTTGGAACTGCACCGGAATTCGGTCCCCGGTACTCCGGCAACCCACCAGGACAGCGATCAAAAGGGAAACAGGCACTAGAACATGGTATCTCACAACGATCCTCCCAATCAGTTGTACATTGGCACAGCTGTACGGAATGGCCTACAGGCAATTCCCAACTGACCATCACAGCGACAATTAACGAAACTCAATGTACCCCGGATATCATATTTTTGCAGGGACAAATGGGGATAGAACTACACCTCAATGTGAATTCCAGCAGGCTCGACCAGACTTTCTGGATCGTTATTGGGCCAGACCAGATAGGGGGCGGGGAAGAGGTCTTTACGCTGAGACCGGGGTTTCCAGCCAGGCGGCGGCCTCATCGACGGTGTCGAAGAGTCTCACTTCGATGGTGTCTTCGAACGCCGAGTGCAGGGCGATGAAAATCCGGGCGGTGACTCTATTCTCAGACTGCGGGATGACGATGGCCCATCGACAGGGGCCAATCACCGGTTTTACCTTGGCCACAAACGCCCGGAATTCATCGATCTCATTGAGCGACCATTCCGCCGATCCGTCGGTAAAGTCGCAGACCGCGTTCATCCCCCGGCGGAAGAGAGGATCGTCCGTTATCCGGGTGATCAGTTCGATCTCCTCCGCGACGGTGAGCGGGCCGTGATTGGTTTTGCGGATGAGATTGCGTTCGACGTCGATAACATATTCGTGCCGCATGGCTTGTCCTCCGCTCCGCTTGTCGACCTCAAATGTAGTGCTTGTGGGCCTATTTTTTGATAGGCTCCTGACACAATCTGTCAGTTCATCAAGTCGGGCGCAAGATGAAAATGCGGGTGGGGGGCCGAGGGGGCAGGTATCTGAGGAGTGCCGGCGCACGAGACGTACGCCGGCCACGGGGCGTGCCGATTCGAACGTCGCCGCGCCATTTTGGCGGGGTCGGGACCTCGGAAGTCGCCGTGTGATCGCACCGGGTGTATGTCAAACTCGAAAAAATTTCGGTTGCCTGGTGCGGGCTGATCCCAACGCCGAATGCGTCGATACGCGAGTCCGAAATAACGGCAAGGTACAACGCAAGTGACTCCACGGGGGAAAGGCGAGCAGGTTAGTGGAGATTATCTCGGCTCGACTGGTTCAGGAGGTGGGCGGGTCCATGGGTGTGTGTGTAGGGGGTGGTTACGATGGTGTTCTTTATAAAGGGCCCCGATCCGCATTTTGTAGCGAATTGGTAGTGCAAGGGGTTGTGAGGGGGGAAAGCCGGTTTAGGAACGCTCAAAGGTTAATCGGTGCGCACCTAACCCGACCTACGGGGCTACAGAAGAAGATGGGCGGATGGTGTGCAACGATGCGGCCCAATTGTAGGGGCAAGAGATGAGCGAAAAGGAGGGGATCGCGGGGAAGGAGGGCGTTGTGCATTTGAGTTGTGCAAGCATGCCGGAGAGATAGCGCGGGAAATGTGACTTGCCCCGGAGTCCCATCAAGAGACATATTTGTTGTATGCATAGAAATCAGAGGTTGGCTTGGATCGCTTTGGCGATCACGCTGGTTGTCTTCCTCATGGCCTCATGGATTCCTACGTACGGCGCGTGGGGCTTGAATTCGCTCGCCTTTCTCACCGATGGTTGGAGGGTGGCGGTGGTAGCGGTCATGCTTGCTCTGTTCGTTCTTGCGACATGGCACAGAGCTGATACCGCTCTAGCCCCCACTGTTCGGACCGCGGGCGAAATCCTCTGGCGAAACCACAGATTATATCAAATTGGCCTGTGCTTGTTAGCCGGCTACATTTTCTGGATTTGTCGTGCGCAGACACATTTTCTCGGCGACGGTTACACTATTCGCTCGAACTACGGAATAGCCGGGCCGTTTGTCGGCTCGGTGACTGCGCCATTGGCAACCCTGGCGGCAAAATCAATCCAATCTCTTCTCGGAGCGAACGACCGCCCCGGTATTCAGGCGTCGTTTCAAATCCTTTCGGTGCTTTCCGGTGTGATCTGTTTGTTCAACTTCACCGAAATTGCCCGGTATCTTGTAGCGGACCCGATCAAAAGGCTGCTCGTTGTGAGCGCGCTCATATTCTCGGGGGCCATGCTGCTTTTCTTCGGTTATGTCGAGTACTATCCGCTGCTCTGGGCAGGGGCGACTACATGCGTGAGCTTGTCGATCCGCTATCTTCACGCACGACGCGGTTACTGGCTTGCCTTGTTCAGCTATCCGCTGGTAGCTGCCATTCACATTGAAGGATTGATTCTTGCTCCCGGCGTTTTGTATCTGATCGCAGATCGGCTTCCATCGAGAGTCCGCGACTCGCTGCACAGGTGGAGATTTGTGCACCTGGGAGCCGCAGCAATCATCGGTATCATCGCCCTGGCTTATTGGAGACATCATGATATCACTGTTGCACGGCTGACGCTTCCATGGTTTTTCGCCGAAGGGAAAGCGGGCTCGGTCTTCACTCTGGCGCACCTGCGTGACCTGGGCAATCTCATGCTTCTGGTGATCCCCGGCGTGTCGGCATTGATCGTTTGGGCGTTCGAACGGCGAGCCTGGCCGCAAACTGGCCGAACGCTTGAATATCTGTGTTTGGTCTCACTTGGTTGCGGTGCATTCCTGTTTGTGGCAAGTCCCGACCTTGGCATGGCACGCGATTGGGATCTGTTCTCCCTAGCACTGTTTCCGCCGTCCCTGTTGTTGCTGCTGGCAGTGGTGAGTCCTGAAGGGTCAGTCTCCGCCCGTGAGTTGCTCGGATTCACGTTAGTGACTGGAGTGATGACCGCGGTGTTTCTCACCGTGTCACTGACAGCGGTTTCAGCGGAGAATCGGTTTGAGTCACTCATCCGCGAGTCCGGCACGAGGAACAGAGGAGGGTGGGTAATACTCCAGCGGTACTTTGAGAACAAAGGAGACCTGGCTCGGGCTCAAACGCTTAAGAGCGACATTGAACGAATCTTTCCATCACCCACAGCTATCGATCGCGGGTATGAACTACTTCAGCGACGGCAGACACCAGAAGCCGTTGCGATTGCCCGCGAAGAGATTGAGGCGGACAGGTTCAATGCGGATGCGTGGAACCTGCTGGGCACAATCTTTCTGAAACAGGGAGTCGAGGACAGTGCCGTCGCTTACCTTGAGACGGCCGACAAGCTATCGCCATACGATCCGCGGTTAAAGAATCTTCTGGGTCAGGCGCTTCTTAAGACAGGGCGCATCGATGAAGCGCTGGCGACACTGAAAGAAGCGAAAAGACTGGATCCGTCACTGACAGTGATTGACGAAACCATAGCGCTGGCCCATATCACTCGGGGCGATGTTGCTGCCGCGATCGAGGTTGCCAACTCTCTGTTACGGCGGGATTTACATGACGCGGGGGGACACCTGATTCTACTGACAGTTTGTGCAAGTAGTGGGCAGATGGCAGAAGCGGCACTACACTACCAGGAGTTTGCACGTTATGGTACCAAGCGCTCGGACTATAAGGCGATTTGCGAGACTTATCGAGCGACGTTTGCGGTACCGACAGTCCCCGCTCCGGTGAAATAATCCTTGACAATAACGCATAATGTCTCCGTTATCATCCACCTATCAGAATTTTGGCGGTCCCGGACCAACCTGTCCGTGAAATGTGATCGATCCTCAGCTGGACTCTTGCTCAAGGCGGGGTGCGCATGGTGTGGCCCTATCGACCCTCACCCCAGCCCTCGCAGAGGGAGAGGGAGTAAGAGCTGCGTGGGAGATTGAGAGCATGTGCGGATGACGGGATTAGGTCCCCATGGATTCCGGACCGCTGGTCCGGAATGACAATGTGAAGAGCGTGTTGTGGGTTGTCTGGCGCACGAGACGTACGCCAGCCATTGGATGACCCTGTCGAGCTGAAAGATCGCCACGGCTCGAAGCGCGCCTCGCAATGCCGCGCAGGTAAATGCGCTGATCGCCGAGATCCTGAATCATAAGAATGACTCAGGATGACGAGGTGTAGGGAAGCGAGCCTCGCAATGACCGGGACGCCGGTATTGTTGATAGAGATGGTCTCGGTCAGGGGCAAGGCAGGAAGAGAAGTCAGGGGGCAAGGCAGAAACGAAGTCAGGGGCGCAAGGCCCCTGACCTACTTTTCTCAGTGATCCGGTGGGGTACAGGGGTTCAGCACTGCTTTCGCGCGCCGCGAACTCCCGACAGGGCCGCTCCGATCGCCGCACCGATGGCGACTCCCATCGCCATGTTGTCGGTAGCGGCGCCCACCGCCGCGCCCACGCCGATGCCGACTGCCAGCCAGGGCATCGCCATTCGTCGGGAGAGCGAATTTCGGGTACCGACCACAATGAGCACGAGGCCGATGACGAGAATAGCGCAAACGCCGATAAGCTCGCCGGTATGGCGGAGGTCGTCGGCCACGGTCAGGAAGCCAATGACTGCAGCTATAACGGCGACGGCGCCGAGGATGACGAGCAGTCGGTTGGTCACTCTCGAAGTAGTAGGTTGATTCATGACAGGGGTATACGCGGGCACCGGCGAAAAGATGCATGCCGCTGGAAACTACTCGATCGTCGTTCCACACCGGTCGCATTTCGCGGCCGGTTTCTCAATAGTCACCCAGAGTGAGGTCGCCAGCGAGCGCTGAGCCCAGGTCATGTTGCGAAATCTCCCCAAGAGTGCGTGGCAGTGAGGGCATCGAGTGAGCATCCGCAGGACATACCGGTCAACGACCCAGGCCACGACGATCCCCGCAAAGAAGTAGAGTGCAGAATATCTGACGCTGGCGATTGCACTCACGATGAGTATGGCCGGAATGACGGCAAATTTCCAGAGAGCGACCCTGAATTCGAACATGATGTGCCTTCTGCCTTGAACTTCGAACCGACTATCCCGTCGGTCCGCCGGTTATGATTTTGTGTCCTTCCCTCGCCCGGCCTCCAGTTCGTCGAGTACTTCGAGTTGGAGTCGCTGAAGCTCAAGCAGGCGCTGCCACTGGTGCTGCAGAAGCTGGTCGATCTTGAGGTTCAGGTGCTGAATTTCAATTTCCGCTTTCAGATTCACCTGGTAATCGTTTTCGGAGCGAACCCGGTCCTTGGCCTCCTGGCGGTTCTGGCTCATCATGATGATGGGCGCCTGCATGGAGGCGAGACAGGAGAGCACCAGGTTCAGCAGGATGAAGGGATACGGATCAAACGGCCGGAGCAGGAGCACGATTGAATTGATCGTGATCCAGATCAACAGGATGACACCAAAGGTCATGATGAATGTCCAGCTCCCGCCAAACGTGGCAATCCGGTCGGCCAGTCGTTGACCGAACGTGAACTTCTCCTGGTACATGGCGTCGACATTCCGCGCGATCACCGCTTCTTTTGACAGGCTCTCCAACACCGCGTTCTCGAGCGAGGAGAGCTCGCCCTTTTCCTGAGTGAGGGAGGATTCGACGTAGCGGCGTCGAAAATCGGCGCGACAGCGTTTGCAAACAGGAGCGTCGGGGTCCATGCCCGGTTTGGCGGCTCGAATGAGGTCGTCGATGGGATGACTGATCATCGACAGGGGCTTGAGTTCGTGACGGTCGGTATCAACGTCGCAGATCGCGCACTTCTCAGACTGGGTCTTCATATTCGTACCTTTACAGTGACAGTGCTTTGTACTGAGAAGCTATCAGTTGACGCTTGGTGAATCAAGGGGGGAAACAGAGCGCCAGAGCGCCGGGCTCCTGCCTTACGGGCTATCGATCGCGCCGCCCAGGGGGACAGATCAAAAAAAATGGATCGATTATCAATTCCGTGTCGCAACCGGCTCTTGCGTAATAGTTTGTTGACTGTTATCAATAGTGGCATCAGGAAGAATTCTACTATCAATTACAGGAGGAAACGGCAATGGGTTTTCTAGTAGACTTATGGCTACCGATTCTGCTGTCGTCGGTGCTGGTCTTCGTGGTGAGTTCGCTCATCCACATGGTGATCGGTTACCACAACAGCGATTACAAGAAACTGCCCAATGAAGAAGCGGCACGGGCGGCGATCGGAGCCCTCAAGGTACCGCCGGGCGACTACATGCTTCCGCGCGGCGAGGGGATGAAGTGCATGAAGGACCCGGAATTTCTGAAGAAGTTCACCGACGGTCCGGTTGCACTGATGACGTTCATGAAGCCGGGCGTGCCCTCGATGACGGGGAGCCTGGTACAGTGGTTTATCTTCACGCTGGTGATTAACGCCTTCGCGGCGTACCTGGCCGTCCATGCCGTCGGGTGGGGCGGGTCATACCTGGCGGTGTTTCGCTATGTCGGATGCACGACGTTTATGGCGTATGCGTTCGGCCAGATCCCCAATTCGATCTGGTACAAGCGGGACTGGTGCACAACGTGTAAGATGGTGCTCGACGGGCTGATTTACGCCTTGTTGACGGCAGGGATGTTCGGCTGGTTGTGGCCGAAGGGGTAGTAAAAGTCATTGCGAGGCCATCCCTATGGCCGTGGCAATCTCGACTTCTCTTTCTGGGCAGGAGCCCTGCGCTCCTGCCCTGCGGTCGGATCACTTGGTCGTCGTGGCGCCCAACTGGACACCGAGTTTTTCAAATTCGATATCGTTCGGCTCCCACAATTCGATCTTGTTCCCTTCGCTATCCATGATGTGGACGAATTTTCCGTAATCGTATGTCTCAATAGTGTCGGTTACGGTCACGCCTTCTTTTTTCAGGACATCAACGAGGGCGGTCAGGTTGTCGACCCGGTAGTTGATCATGAAGTCCCTGGTGGATGGTTCGAAGTACTTTGTCTTTTCTGAAAACAGACTCCATTGCGAATACCCCTTTTTCGTGGAGTCGGTTGCCTGTCGCCATTCAAAGACGGCGCCGTATTCGTTGGTATTCAGCCCAAGGTGAGTCTGGTACCATGCTCTCATCGCCTGAGGGTCCTTGCACTTGAAGAAGATGCCGCCAATGCCGGTTACTCTTTTCAATGTTGGGGTGTCATTTGGGTTGGCGGTGATGATCGAATTGAACGAGAGACCCAAACAGAAGGTCGTGGCCAAAGTGAAACTCCATAGCATAACTTTTTTCATAGTTCGTCCGCCTATTTCTTAGTGTTCATTTCGTGTGTGGGGCGCTTTAAGTTAGCGAGTTGCTCCCAATTTGGCAAGCGGGGGTTACTGGATTGAATGGGGGGAAGATTGAAGGTCGGGTTAGGAGCGCGGGAGGTGAATCGAGGCGGGCCTAACCGGACCTTCATGACTATTGGGGGCAATCAAATCGCAGTCACCCGCGGGGTCGCATTTAAATCTGTTGACAGGTCCGCCCGTTACGTATTAACGTAACAGTATCGAATATCAATCCTAAACAATCAGAGACGCGGAGCTATCTTATGGAACTTCGCTTCCGACTCATCATTGCAATGTGTGTTTTCGCACTGGCCGGGATACTCGCCGTACTGAGCGGGTCGCCTTGGACGGGAGCGGCATTGGCGCTGGGAGGCGCATTCCTGGCGCTGGTGATCCTGTTTTTCCCTGAACTCCGAAATCTTCTCAAGACGTCGGAGTCGATCAAGATTGGTCCGACGTACATGAAGTTCGAGTCGCAGTGGACGGCCAGTCGCACGAAGCCGATTCACACGATCATTCCGACGATCGTGACCGACGCAACGTCGAACGAAAAGGCGAAGGCGTTGTGCGAGCGCGGGCGGGAGTATGTGGCGCCCAAGGAGAAAGGGACGCCGGTCGATCTGGATGCAGCCATGCGCTGTTTTCAGGAGGCGGCCGAGCTAGACAACGATTACTGGGAGCCGCGCATCAATATCGCGCAGATACTTCTCCTGAAGGGATTGCTCAAAGAATCGTTTGCGGCGGCGACAGAAGTGCACATTCGATTCCGATCTGACAAGCTGGCGTACGTCAAGGCGGGGCTCATTATGGCGAAAGTGCTGGAACAGCGCATGCCGCCGGGGCAGAAGCTGGCCGAAAAGCGGGTCGGGTATGGCGCCATAATGGAATTGTTGCAGGAGAATCTGAGGAGTCTGCCGGAGCATTTGACGAGCCGGATCTCGCTGGGGTGTGCACTCCTGGAGTTTCAGGGGGAAGCGAGTGAAATCCGCGCCTTTATTCTTGGGAGCGCCGTATTCCCGGGGTTTATGGAGGCCTTTGTGGAAGCGTTGAAGAAGGAGGGGCTGTTCGACCAGTTCCGCTCGCAGTTCCCGGATATTAATCTCACATAGGGGTTAGAAAGGAGGATATATGAAGAAGATGTCGCATGAAGCGCTGGCTACGGTGCTGTTTGCCGTGATCGTGAATGTCTCGCAGCCGGTGGTCTGGACCTGGGACAACGACAAGGAAGAATGGACGCCGATCAAGGGGCGGAATGTAGAGGTGGTGAAGGCCGAGCGGAGCGCGCCGGTGGCGGAGGTGTCGGACGCGCGCAAGGCGGTGGAGACGGAATGGGCGAACACGCCGGAGATTGCGGTAATCACTGAGTGGGCGTGAGGGGAGGTTCGGCAGACGGTTGTCGGGTTAGGAGCGCGAGGGGTGAATCGAGGCGGGCCTAACCCGTCCTACGGGGCGATGCGTCCTTGGGCGCTGCGGTCGCCATAGCACAGATCTTGTTCTCAAGCAGTTTGCCGTAAATGAAAACTGATCCCAACACTACTGTGCATGTCACGAGCCATGTCAGCCAAAAAGTATACAATCCCTTTGGATCAGGTCTGACGTCGGCGATGTACCCCGCTCCGGCGCAGAGGATCAGGATCAGGCCGGAATAAGCAAACGAGGCCCAGTACGCCAGTTTCTCTCTAAATCGTCCGAGCCAGTCACGTTCCCATTGCCGTTCCAGCTCGCTTACCGCCGGGGTCTCCGCGTGCAGAATGAAGAGGCCGATGCGCTTGACCTTGTAGTCTTCGGCGAAAATATAGAGATCGTGAACGAGCGCAACCAGCGGTGCGATGTACAAAGAGACGTGCAGAGGTGATTCCACCTTGGCGATTTGCGAAAGGCCGACAAACGAGGCGGAGAGGATTAACTTCTGGATGACGTGGCGATGTCGATGCTCCTTGTGTATTTCTTTCTCTTTGTGCAGTGTGTCGATAAATTGCGTAGCTTCGGCACTCATGGAACTCTCCTCTGGAGCGACGGCGCTCAAGTCTGATGTTGACTTGCGTACAACGTAATGACATCGGGAGGGGGCGTCAAGAGATTACCCAGTAATCCGACCTAGTAGACTACTGTTAAGAGAAGGCCTCTACGATTGCGTTGACCATTGGCTCGCGTGCCTTGCGCTCCGGATGAGGCGCGATGACGACTCTGCAGTCAGGCGAGGCATCATGGAAACTCAAGCGTGCAGCATGCACCTCTGGTTTCGCAGACGTTTGGTCCGGAGAAGATATTCCCAACTCCCCAATGAACTCTTCGGCCCAGTCCAGTCCGGTCAAAAGGAGCATGCGTTTTGGACGAACGGTCTTGATCTCTTCACGAAGAAGTTCGATGCACTTGGGGCGCTGTGCCAGGCCGAGCTTAGCAGAAGGATTTCGGCCGCAAGCCGGGGAGAGCTTGTACAAGTTTGACCAGACCATGAGGGACGGCCAGCTGAGGTCAGTTTCCGTCTGCGATGCCAAGCCGAGACTTTCCAGTACGCGCCGGGGGACTTCCCAGAAGCTGGATTTGCGGGTGTTGTAGTTCTTGGGATCGGTGTCATTCCAGGAGTCTGTTACCCAGAGCATGGGGCATCGAACAGTCCCGTTTGAGAAGTTGACAATGGTATCAAGTCTTTTCGCGCGAGCACGCTCGTCGCCGATCTCCGTGTGAGGAAGCTTGTAGGCATCATGACAGCCATTCATGGCTCGCCCTATCAGCATGAACTCGCCGGTGGCCCGTTGACCGATCATTGACATAAAGGCACAATAGCAAGATTGCGCTTCCGGTGGCGTATACTTCTTATGGACATCCAAGAGAAGTTCTACGAAGATTTGGCGTTCTCTCGTGCTACGAGTAATTGGCATATAGTGACCTCACATTTGTGCGCGGCAGGCGGATCAATACGCTCCCGAGCCGACCTACGGAACTCACTCCTTAAGGTTCATCGACAACATGTACGCAGTTTCTTCTTCCATTCGAATTAGGTCTTGAGCCGTCAATTCATTGCCTTTCTTGCGCCAATCGGTCACTGCCAACATCAGGTATTGATCAAACACAACTCCGTATCGCCACTTCGAGATGCGACGGCCGACCCACCAACTGGTGATAACATACACGATGGCAAGTGTCCAACCACTCCAACGGTAGAGGAAGACCGCTACTACGATTGGCATGATTATTGGTGCCATTGACGCCATAATTACGACGAGAGGGTCACGGTAGAGCGAGGCGCGATCGACCCTTAGTCGCCAAGAATTATCCCAATGCCAACAAGCTACTATGATCCATAGCGCCGTTAGAAGTATGGCGATTATCAAGTACAACATTCGTGATACCAGGCTTGTATGTCGGGTTAGGAGCGCAATGGGCGAATCAATGCGCTCCTAACCCGACCTGCGATACATCCCGCTCAAAAAGGGCTCATTTTGTTTCAATCTTGATATTTGTCGGTGTGGTGGACTGTAAATCAAAGCTATCGGAGTCGCGCGCGGAGCCCTTGCGCTCCGCTATAGTAATCTCAATTCTCTCGGGACCGGATACGCCAACGGTTTTCTTCTCAAGAGAAACGCTGACCTGATCCGGTGAAAGGTTGTTCCAGTCTCCGGTTGAGGCATCAACCACGACACCGATCAAGCCCGTAAACAGAACATCCAATACAATGATGCCAAATTGGGCATTCTGTCGAATGTTTACCTTGGCATCCGTGTATCCCTCCTTTGAGAAGGTGAGTACATAGCTATGCTTGCGAGAGAGACTCAGGCTTGCAGGGAGAGTGTATTCGCCAATGTCGGGATTACCAGTGATCTTAGCCCCTGAAGGTGCCCCTTGTACATCGATGAGTTTCGAAGAACCATTGAACATGGTACCGCATCCGGCCACACAGATACACGCCACAATCAGAATCAACGTTAAAAACTGTCTCATAGACTGGGACCTCCGTGAGTAAGAATTGGGAGTCCGCCAAACATTTCCGTCTGCGCGGACCAACGGGCGGTAGGATAGAAGGCCTGCCGCCTAGAGACCTAAAGATAGAACATGGGCTACTTATGCGTCAATGTCTTTCTCCGGTTGCCCTGATACAAAACGCCGCCAAGCCTCTCGGTCTGATGGCACGGTATTGGCGTATTTTGCGGTATCACTGACAGAATCTGTCAGTCACTGTCAGAAATTGGCAGTGAGTGGGCGATGAGTGTCAGATTGTGTCAGTGGGAGGGGGGAGGGCTGGCGCACGGGACGTACGCCAGCCAGAAGAGAACTGAAAGATCGCCACGGCCCGAAACGGGCCTCGCGATGACATTTTTGGGGTGCGGCCTCGCGATGACATGGGTAAGCTAGACCACGTCAGGCTCGCGGGGAGCCTGACCTACTTCTGGGCCCCCGCTTTCGCGGGGGTGACATTGGGAAGACGCGGGGGTGACAGAATAGAGCGGGGGGGACAGAACTGGACCCCCGCCTGCGCGGGGGTGACGAGAAAAGCGACGAGAAAGACTGGACCCCCGCCTGCGCGGGGGTGACATTGGGAAAAGCGGGGGTGACAAGAAAAGACTGGGCCCCCGCTTTCGCGGGGGTGACAAAATAGAATCACACCCCCAGCTTCTTCAGAATCTCGGGGATGTCCTTAAACGTCTTGCAGGCGTGGGCGCCGGAGGAGGCGAGTTTGTCCAGCTTCTCCTTCGCCGTCCCCATCGTCCCCTCCACGATCGCGCCGGCATGACCCATCCGCTTGCCGGGCGGCGCATACATCCCGCCGATCATCACCAGCACCGGCGTCTTCATCTTCCGGATGACCTTCAGTGGCCTTCTCCTCATACACGCCGCCGATCTCACCACACATCACGACCGCCTTCGTCTTGGGATCGCTCTCGAACTTCAGCAAGATCTCATCGAAGGTCGAGCCCAGCACCGGATCGCCGCCCAGACCGACACAGGTCGTCTGGCCGTAACCGGTGCGGGTCAGCGTGTCGGCGACATAATAGGTGATCGAGCCGGAACGACGAGACGGTGCCGACCCGGCCGGGCGTAAACGCGATATCGGGCATGATGCCGAGATTCGCCTCGCCGGGAGTGATGACGCCGGCGGTGTTGCCGCCGATCACGGTCGCGCCGTGTTTCACCGCCTCCTTGCGGACCCAGAGCATGTCGTGAATCGGAATATGTTCGGGGATCACGACCAGGAATTTGATCCCGGCGCGGATAGCCTCGATGCTCGCTTCTTTGACCGACGCGGCGGGGAGGAAAATGACGGTGACGTCGGCGCCGGTTTCGCGCACGCACTCGGCGACGGTGTCGAACACCGGCATGCCGTGCACGTGCTGGCCGCCCTTGCCGGGCGAGGTGCCGCCGACGATATTGGTGCCGTAGGCGATCATTCGTTCGGAATGGAATTTGCCGGCGCCGCCGGTGATTCCCTGCACCATCACTTTGCTCTGTTTGGTAACGAGAATAGCCATCACTTGCCCCCTTCGCATGCGAGCCAGTTCGACGGCGCGCTTGGAGATCTCTTCGATCGGCGTTTCGATGCCGTGGAATTCGATATGTTTGAACAGATCGGGATTTTCCTTTTTCGCCTCCTCGAAGATGCGCACGCCTTCCTGCCACATGTTGCCGGTCATGCGCATGACCATCGGTTTGGAGAGGCCGTGCGTTTTGAGGAACATGACGACGCCCTTGGCGAAATCGTCGCAACGGGAGATGCCGCCGAAGCGCGCGCCGAAGATCGCCTTGACCTGCGGGTTTTCATCGAGCAGGACGAGCATCTGGGCGATACGTTCGGGGGTGGGGCCGCCGCCGGAATCCATGAAGTTGGCCGGTGTGCCGCCGTAGTAATGGATGAAGTCGTTGCCCATGATGCCGAAGCCGGCGCCGCCGGGGAACATGCCGATGTCGCCGTCGAGATCGAGATACGGGATGCCCCAGTCCTGGGCCTGTTTTTCGCGCGGGGTGAGTTCGCCTTCTTCGTGACGTTTTTCGATACCCATCTCTTTCAGCTCGGGATGGCGGAAGAGGGCGTCGTCATCGAGCGACATGCGGGCATCGGCGGCGACGAGCTGATCATCGGCGGTGAGCACGAGCGGGTTGATCTCGACCAGTTTGGCGTCGTACTTCTTGAAGAGGTGGTAGAGCTTGATGATGATATCGGCGCTCCGTCTTTGATCTAGCGCCGGAGGGAGGCCGATCTTTTTGGCGATGGTCATGGCGTCGAAGCCGTACAACTCCTCGTCGACGTCGAGCGCGTACTTGACGATTTTCTCGGGGTGCTTGGCGGCGGTTTCCTCGATATCGACGCCGCCCTCGCCGGAGGCGATGACGACCAGCTTGTAGTTGGCGCGGTCGATGGTGACGCCGATGTAGTATTCCTGGCGTGATGGTGAGTTTCGGTTCGATCAGCAGGCGTTCGACCGGGTAGCCTTTGATTTTCAGGCCGAAGAGTTTGGTGGCGTAGTCTTTGGCTTCTTCGGGATTCTTGGCGACCTGTGATGCCGCCGGCTTTGCCGCGTCCGCCGGTGAGGACCTGGGATTTGAGCACGACCGGGCCGTTGAGTTCTGTCGCGGCGGTGACGGCCTCGGCGGGGTTGGAAACGAGTCGCCCGGTGGAGACGGGAATGCCGGCTTTGCGGAAGAGCTCTTTTCCTTCGAATTCGTAGAGTCGCATAGGGTTAAATCCTTTGCGCAAGCGCAGAGTATGTTTGCGAGTTAATGGTCATGGCGGTCAATTTAGGGGGTGAGGAGGGAAAGGTCAAGGGGAGGGGGGAGGGGGGACATAGAGGGTCGGCTTGATCGCCCGTCGCAGAGGAAGTACATTTCAATATGGCGACTTCGGCTTGCAGCAAACTCATCAATCAGACGACGCAGGAGATTTGGCGGCGCGGGGAGGAATATGTTGGCGACGGGCTGGTATCAATGGTGGAGTTTAACGACAAACGAGCTGTCGGTATTGTCACGGGGACCAAAACTTACGGTGTTGATCTGGCTTTCTCCGGAGGCGGGCTTAGCAAAATGTGCGATTGCCCCTATTTCACGAAGTATGGTGCGGTCTGCAAACATTTGGTTGCGCTCGCGCTTGCATGGGACGGCGTTCGGGGGATTTCTCCACCGCCGGTTCACGTGGTGGATGTGATGCCAACGCAACCGCGGCGACGGTCGCAGACGGCGATTGACCGAATGTACGGTTCTCCGCTTGAAGCGAGTCTGGACGACCTAAGAGCACTCGCCGAGGAAACGGCTCTGGGGGGGCGCGGCAGACCACATAGCAAACTGCCCGAGGTTCCCAAACATCTCCCCCCGTCGCCGACGCCACCAACGGTCAAGGAGATTGGTAAGTCCTTTTCCGAGATTAAATCGTGGTCGCGGCGCAAGACGTACGATCCATATTTTTGTTCCGGGGAGATGGTGGCGGCATATTGCGAAACGATTCGAAGAATTGACCCAATGCTTGACTCCATGGACCTGGAGGAAGCGGTGGAGTTTCTCTATGAGGTGGAGGCCTTCAATCGCACCTTGATCACTGAACTGATCGATGACAGTCTAGGACTGCATGTTTTCTCGATTGCTTACGTTGACGCGCTTTATGAACGTCTCTGCGAGCGAATGAATCGAGAGGGGGCGTCCCCGGGGCTCAAGCGCCAACTGGACGATTATCGGGAAACGCGAGACGATTGGTGATGGGGCGAGTGATCGGCGTGCGGCCGCTTAGCGTCAGGGGACAACATCCTTACAAAAACGGATTCACAGGAAAGGCTCAGTGGACGTGACGCGCGAGAGGTCCACCGTGCAAGACGTCTATTGGATGGCGGGGGGAGACGACAAAAATGGGGAGTGCGGCTATTTCGGGAGTGACTTGGTGGAATCGGTCTTCTCGATTGCCTCAAGGGAGTCCGCAACGTGTCTGAGTCTGTCGAGCAGTTCTTGCAATTGTTCGCGATCTCCGCTTTGAATCACTGCACACAACTTGCGGTAGGGCATGAACAAGTCGTCGGCCTTGTAGAGTTCGACCTTGACATGCATTTCGTACGCGTGGAAGATGACGTTTGTCATCCATGACGGTCCACAGACGCCCTGTTCTTCGAAGTAGTCTGCCAGGCGGGAGCGGCGATTGAGTTGCCAGTACTTCATCATCCAATCACGAAGGATGCCGTGCTCCCTTTCGACGTCGGGCCATGGGTTGTCGCGAATGTCTCCTCTGGCTTCCGGGCAAAGCAGCTTGTCCAGTTCGATCATACAGTCATCGAGATCCTTTGGAATGTAGATGTTGCCGGGGTAGCGTTTGTCGAGATTGATCTTCAGCTTGCACGTTTCGAAGTCTGACGATTGGCGGTAGAGTTCTTTGCGCAGAACTTGCATGGAACCGCAACCGAGTGCCAGAGAGATCAGAACGATCAGGAAGACGGCTGCGACAGGTTTTGTCCAGAACATGACTGTCGGGGTCTCCGGGACTTGTGAACCTAATTCGAGGTTGGTTGAGTTTGCAGTGAGCGAATCATTTCGTACACGCGGTGGGCGTCGGCGGCCAAATCGAGTGTACGCTCGTAGCCTGACTCCCTCCCACGCCTGACGCGGCCCTCGCTGCATGCGACATCCAGGAGCTCTAAAGGAGCCCGGATTGGTAAGTCGTAATCGTACCGCCACCGTTGGCACGTTCCTTTAGACTCACTTCACCGAGATTCCGAGCCTGAATAGACTTGACGGTACGGCTGAACACAGTGTAAGCAATTATGACCCGCTGATTGCTCACGGCGTAAGTGATCCGGCGACGGAGCCACATATCGACCAAAAATCTGCCGATCAGCATGTAGAACCCTGCGAGGAAGAATGGTATCAAGAAGAAGGTGAACGGAAGAACAGGGGTCGGACCCTTTGCGGGCTTGGTGCCATCAAAAGACCCAAAAAACCCGAACAACAGCATGGAGCACCAGAAGATGCCAAACGGGATAACAACGATATCGAAAGCATGAAACGTGATCCCCTGTCGCGGGCGGCCGGTCCAGAGAAGGCGTTCGCCGGGGCCGAGTTCGCGGCTGATTTCGGATTGGGCAAGCGGGTCCATACTATTCTCCCTGCAACGATCAGAACAAGAGTAAGGAAATGCGAGTCAGTTGTCAATGAAATGCGGTGATGATCGGGCGGCATCTGCTCGGTCAGGGCATTAGCCGCTGCGTCATTTTCAATCCCGCATCTGCGCAGACTACTCTTTGGGGGTGTCCTCCGTCTGCGCAATGATCGCCACCACGCCTTTCGCTCGCTGGATTTTCACTCGGGGCAGCGTCAACGTGAAGCCGTCAGTCATGATCTTCGCGTTTCGATAAACACCGTCCGCCTCCGGGTCGCCTTCAATCCGGAAATCACTGCTGTCGGGGGCAGGATTTGTATCGATCCATTCAATATACGGATGGCGGAATAAGCAGGGTGTCTTCTGAGTGCTGAAGCGTAACTCGCCGGCGTCAAACTGCTCAATCCCGCCCATCCAGAGTGTCGGCCCTGAATTGCTGATGCGCTCCTGAGTCATTCCAAAATCTTCGATTTGCAATCGGGCGTCGATTTCATTCATCAGTTTTGTCGGAATCAAGTACACCGGACCGTGCGGTCGCCAGTTGAATCCGGGCGACGCGGCCGTGTAATACACGCGGTAACGAATGCCGGGGGCTTCAATGACGGCTCTGATTGAATCGGTACGCGCCGTGATCAACCGGCTTTGCGCAGCGAAGATGCTGTCATAGTTGAACTCGCGCTTGGCCGAATCGATCAGGCGGCCGGCCGAATCGGGCGGCGCCGCGAACCGCGCGCTGAGTATGTCGTAGGGCGTGACGCCCTTGTTGCCCACCAGCCACTTCCAATTTGGTTCGAGACGATCCAGTATGAGACACTGCGCCATGCCGAGCTGATACCGCGACCAGATGGACGAATAGATGAGGCTCCCAAAGTCTCGCAGTCGGTCGATGCGCAACTGGAATTCTTTCGCAGCATCCCGGAAGCCGTGGAATTGGGAATCAATTTCCGAGAGCCCGAGATCGATTCCACTTGAGTGACGCAGGATATCCAGGGGGCGCAACTCGACATAGGATGCGGTACCCTCATTGAATTCGGATTCGAGCTCTTCTCTGACAACTCCCGCCGGTAGGCGGGACAGCCGCTCCGCCCGTACAGCTACAAATTGCGCGGCCCCGCCATGCCAGTCGCCGGTCGAGTCCGAGAGCATGTGATCGAGAATCCGGGCCTCGAGGCCGATCAGGGCGGAGTTCGGAACATCGAGTTCGGGCTGCTCGCCAAACGAATCATCGCCGCGTTCGTGGTATTCATGCTGGAACACGTGGAAACACTCGTGGAGCAGAAGCAGCAGGTACTGCTCGGTAGTGAAATCAGCCACAACGCCGACGTACGCCGTCGACCGGCCCCCCAGGTCGACTTCCCAACCTCCGCTCTGCGGGCCGTAGCGAGTACAGCCTTCGCGCGTGAATAGCGGTTGAGAGAGGCCTGTTTCTCCGTCCACCGGCTTGAATTCGCCGGGCGGCTGCGGATGGCCAGTCAGGTACTCTCGCTGGTCGTGGACATTGATCGCGATTGGAATCTTGTGGATATCCATGCCCGGCCAGAGCGAATCGGCTAGTTGATCGACCAGGGTGAGGAATGCGGCGAGGCGCTGGACGTGAATCCGGTCAGCCTCGGGGATCCCGACGGCTGTGGCCGTGGCGGCAAACGCCAGAACAAGAAGCACTGTGATTGTGAATCTCATATTTAACTCCGCCTCTGCAGCCGGCGACCGATCGCGCGGCATACGGGAGTGAAGTGGTCGAAATTCTTTCGGTCGGCTGTCACTCTCAGTGTCTAACAAGTGTAATTACGGAATTATCGGTTGACAATTCCACAATTTGTATGATAATACAAATATAGAGACCAACTGCATCATAATGAATCAGAGACGCCTATTTCTATTGGCTATTCTGCCCGTCGGGGCATGCTGAATAATCAGGGGGCTCGGAGGTACACATGAGATACGTCATCCTGGGTATGGCCGTCCTGTCGCTGTTGCTGTGCGGTTGCAGCGACGACGAAAGTCCAACCCAACCAACACTTACCCCAGGACAAGGGACATTACTGGTGAGCCGCCTGGTCGTCTCAGTGGTGCCGGGAGGCGAAGAGACCGTTGCCATATGCGCTACTGACGCAAAGGGAGCACGCAGTTCGTGCACGATTTCAAACAGCAGCCCGTCTGTGGCGACGGTGACACTGAACGATTCTACTCTGGAGGTCACCGGAGTAAACTACGGGATCACGAATGTCACGATAACGAACTCGAGCGGGAAGCAATGTGTGTTGCCGGTGCAGGTGTACAATCACCGCGTGCTGGATCTCGGAGAGTTGCGGGTTACGTACACCGACAGTTTCGCTGCGGCTTACTCTGTTCCCATAGGCTTTTGGAGGCCGGTCCCTCCGGCGGGCTTTTTTGCTCTCGGAACTTATATCAAGCTCGATGGAAATGGGAATCCGAATGGCGTGAATGCGGTTATGGTTGTGGCAGCGAATCCCGGTTCCAACTCCGTCGCCTTCACGAAGAGTTTCATGAAGCTTGAAGATTATTGGGGTTCCAACTATAAGAATGCTTATCAACCGGTAGCACCTGTCGGTTACAAGGCGATGGGTTTTGTCTATTCCATGACCGCTCCGGATTCGATAGCCTGCATTCGAGAGGACTTGACGATACCCGGAAAGGTGGGGCGTAATCTCCAGCAATCGGGTAACGCGGGAACCTGGCCTATTGAACAACCCGATGCCGGCTGCCATGACGGTGCTTATCTGGCGCCGGGGACATTTCTCTTAGTGTCGGGGACGACTACGCCTCCCACTACTCACGCTCTATTGAATGTTCTTAAGGTCGATCTCCCCATGCTCGCCGAAGCGCCGGCCCAGTTGTTTACCCCCCGACTCACCGGGTATACCAATCCGCCGGATATGACCTCGCCGACGATGGCGAAGGCGATGCTGGCGCCCTGTTCAATAGTCAACGACATTAGTCACAGCGGTGACATCGTATGGCAGGTGGCCAATTCCCCGTTCTATCGTCTGGAGCGGCAGGTATATTACAAGCTGATATACCATAACCACAATCAGACTACCGCGGTGCAAACGAACAGCGTCACGATTCGATCCGGTATCACCACGACCCAAACCGACAAGGTCTATGGTGAGACATCGGTTGCGGTATCGGCGGAAGTAGGTATTAGTTACAAGGCTGTTTCCGGGAAGATAACGGCGACCGTCAGCAAGAAGTTCGGCTACGAGACGCAGTCCGCTGTTGCCGCATTGCAGGAAAAGGAAGTCTCGACCTCGGTAAACACGCCGGCGGGCAAAGCGGCTGCCCTTTGGCAGCAATACAACAGGTACGTACTCTATCGCCACAACGGCACACAACTGGAGCCGGTGACCAGTTGGGAATTCGGTATTGACAGCTATGTGACCGATCAGTATCCGGATTGACGAGTGAGCACGTAGTGATGCATTGATTCTGGCGGTTCGGCCTGGCGTCGGACCGCCATTCTTTTTGTTGATGAGTCCGGCCGAGTGGGTTTGGTTGCATAGATGGCGAAGAATAATGAGCATATGGATGTGCTCGATGCGGTGCGGCGGCGCATCCTGCCGCACTGCCGACTGCGACCCGGCGATATCTGGCGCGATCCGCTCGGACGGCATGTTGTCGCGTGCGGGGATGCCACCGATCGTGCATTCATCTCGTCACTATTGTCCGATGGGAAAGCGGCACTTGCCATCCAGGACCCACCTTACAATCTGGTGCATTTCAGGAAACGCAAGGTCGAGGAGTTCATCGTTTGGTGCCGCCAATGGGTGGACACTTCTCACCAGTGTCTAGCTGATGATGCCGCATTTTATGTCTGGCTGGGGGCCGATCAGAATTGCAATTTCGAACCGTTGCCCCAATTCATGCAGATGATGGCCGAAACGGCATTTCGATCACGGTCGTTTATCACTTTGCGCAATCAGCGCGGGTATGGTACGCAGAAGAACTGGATGGCAATTCGTCAGGAACTGCTCTACTATTGCAAAGGCGAGCCGCACTTTGAGGTTCAGTACACCGACATACCAAAGGTGCTCAAGGGGTATTACAAGACGATCGACGGAAAGCGGACGGAGAATCTGGAGCGGAGCAAGTCGGACTGCATCCGCCCCGGCAATGTCTGGATCGATATCCAGCAGGTGTTTTACCGGATGGAAGAGAATGTGCCGGGGTGTTTTGCGCAGAAGCCGCTGAAGTCGATTGAGCGAATCATCAAGGCGTCGTCGCGGCCGGATGACCGGGTGATTGATTTCTTTGCTCATTCGGGGACGACATTGTTGGCGAGTGAGCGATTGGGCCGGCGGTGTGTGACGGTTGATCTCGATCCGGTGTTCGCGGAGATTTGTATCCGAAGGCTGGAGCGGTTTCGGGCGACGGGCAAGCTGGGCTGGCAACGTGCCCATCCGTTTGCGAAGGAATTGAAGGAAATTACCGAGGCGAAGATTTTGGAGAGCGCATACCGTTCGGTGGCGGCGGTGGTGTAGGTTTGTTGCTGATTGCGCGCGTAGAGCCAAAAGTGAGGCAGGTTTCTTGATCAATTGGAGAATGCGGCATGCGCTACAAGAGAAGAGAACTGAAAGATTGCCACGCCGCTAAGAAGCGGCTCGCAATGACTCGGTAGGCTAGAATCGTCAAACCAAAGTATCCTTTAGGTATTCCAGCGTACGCCCTTCTCATCCATCCGCACATAGCTGAAATGATTGATGAAGTCGCCAGTGCAGATGTACGTGCCGCGGTTGATCGTCTCGAACACCGGAATGTGGAGGTGGGCGATCATTACGACATCGTACCCCTCACCAATCTTCGACTCGGCGTATTTGCGATAATCGGGGGCAAACGTGTGATCGCGGCGGGTCGTGTACTCCCGCGATGATCCGGACACCCACTTGGCAAGCGGGATGGCCCAATCGGTCGGCAGCTTGCGGTAGAGCCAGATGTTGAGAGGATTGCGGAGAACCCGCTTCAGGAAACGATACCCTCGATCCGCTTTTGCGAGTCCATCCCCATGAGTCAGATATAACTTCTTACTAGCGTAAGTGAATTCAAGGTTGTCGCGATGGAGAGTGACGCCGATCTGGGTCGGGAAGTAGTCGCCCATCCAGAAATCATGATTGCCGCTGACATAGTCAACCGCGATACCGCTCTTCACGAGATCGCGGATCATGAACAATACGTCGTGATGATCTTTGGGAATGGCGTTTTCGTATTCGAACCAGAAATCAAACAGATCGCCTAGGATGATCAGCCGGTCGCCGTCGACGCGCACTTTTCCGCACAGCTCGGCAATCTTCGCGACTTTGCGATGTTCCAGAGCGGCGTCGCCGGAACAGCCAAGATGAGCGTCGGAGAAAACATATAGCGCCATAGCGTGAAGATACGGTCAACTATTCTGTAAGGCAATTGACGGCTCAGCCGACCTTTTCCATGAACCGCGGCATCGCCAGATAGTAGGCGTCGATCATCTGTGTCAGCGGCTGGTCAACCAGATTGTTGATCTGCAGGCGCGAGCCGCCCACTTTGCCGATCCGTTCGACTGGCACGCCGGCGTGTTCAAAGTGCTTCATCAGAGCGGCTTCATCGAGCGGCTTGCAGGTGACGACCACCCGCGACTGCGTCTCGCCAAAGAGCAGTGCATCGGCGCGAATGGTATCGGACAAATGTACCTTAGCGCCGATAGCCTCATGGCGATTGGATATGCAGCATTCGGCCAGTGCGATCGCCAGGCCGCCCTCACTGCAATCGTGAGCCGATTTGATGGAACCGGCGCGGATGGCGGCGAGAAGCGCGTCCTGCAGTTTGCATTCGACGTCGAGACTCAGTTCCGGCACCGGGCCGCGCGTCGTATTGAAGATCGCGTGCAAATACTCGGAGCCGCCCAGCTCTTCTTTCGTCTTGCCGAGCAGAAGGATGATGTCCCCATCGTTCTTAAACCACTGAGTGGTGATGTGGTCCGTATGGGTCAGCAGGCCGAGCATACCGATAGTTGGAGTCGGGAAGACCGCGCGAGTCGGATCTTCGTTGTAGAACGAAACATTCCCGCCGGTGACCGGTGTCTTGAAAGCGCGGCAGGCTTCGCCCATGCCGGCGATAGCTTCAGCAAAGCAGTAATAGACTTCGGGCTTATACGGATTGCCGAAATTGAGACAGTTGGTGATCGCTACCGGCTGAGCGCCGGAGCAAACGACGTTTCTCGCCGATTCAGAGACTGCAATTATCGTTCCCAGGCGGGGATTCAGATAACAGTAGCGGCCGTTGCAGTCAGTGGAGGTGGCGATGGCCTTATCTGTACCGCGCAGGCGCAGCACCGCCGCATCCGAGCCCGGGCCGACCGCCGTGTTCGTCCGCACCATCGAATCATATTGTTCCGTCACCCATCCCTTGTGGCAAATATTCGGGGTCGCGAGCATTTTGATGAACAAGTCATTCCAATTGCTGCTCAGCGGATAGTCGGACCAGTTAAGCTTGCTAAGCGTGTCCATATAGGCCGGACGTTTGGTCTCGCGATGATAGACCGGTGTCTGATCGCCGCCAAGCACCAGGCTCTTTGATGGAATGTCGGTCACCACCTCGCCGTTCAATTTGACCACCATGCGGCCGGTGTTGGTCACACGACCGATAATCTCGGAATCGAGTCCCCACTTGGTGAAGATCTCAGCAACGTCGCGTTCTTTCCCCTTCTTCACGCATACCAGCATGCGCTCCTGCGATTCGGAGAGAAGGATTTCGTAGGGAGTCATCTGTGCTTCGCGCACCGGAACCTTCTCAATATCAATCTCGATGCCGGCGTCGCCACGGGCCGACATCTCACTCGACGAACAAGTCAGTCCGGCTGCACCCATATCCTGAATGCCGACGATGAGATCGCGCTGAATGATTTCGAGTGTGGCTTCAAGCAGCAGTTTCTCGGTGAACGGATCACCTATTTGCACTGACGGCCGCTTCTCGGCCGACTTGGCAGTGAGTTCTTCCGAGGCAAACGTAGCGCCGTGGATGCCGTCGCGCCCGGTCCTGGAGCCGACAATCATGATCGGGTTTCCGTTGCCGGCGGCTTTGGCAAACGCGAGTTGGCCGGTCTTAACGATACCGACGGCCATGGCGTTGACGAGGGGATTAATCGTATACGAGTCGTCGAAATACACTTCGCCCGCGACCGTCGGCACGCCAAAGCAATTGCCGTAGTCGCCGATGCCGCGCACGACGCCGTCGACCAGATATCGCACGCGCGGATTGCCGGGGTCGCCGAATCGCAATGAATTTAGTGCCGCAATCGGGCGTGCGCCCATCGTGAAAATGTCGCGGAGGATGCCGCCGACGCCGGTGGCTGCGCCCTGATAGGGTTCGATTGCTGACGGATGATTGTGCGATTCAATTTTGAAGACGATCGCAAGTCCGTCACCGATATCCACGGCCCCGGCGTTTTCCTCACCCGCTTTGGTGAGCAGGAATTCGCCGTCGCGCGGCAACGTCTTGAGCAGGGCGATGGAGTTTTTGTATGAACAATGCTCGGACCACATCACCGAAAAGACCCCCAGCTCGGTGAAATTCGGCTCGCGGCCCAGAATCTGTTTGATCCGCTCGTATTCGTCCGGATTTATGCCGTGTGTGGCAACCATTTCCGGGGTGACTTTCGGCTGCGTGAAGGCAGTAGCCATGAATCCTCTCTGTGTAAAGAAGGCGAATATAGAGGGGAGAGAGCAACGGGTCAAGCCCACAAAGAACAAGGCCGGTAGGGGGGGAGGGAGACTACCGGCCTAACAAGGAGGTTTCGTAGAAACCTCTTGGATTCATAATAGACCGCCGTGGTCACGTACGCAAGAGAAAAGAATTCCGGCCAACGATTTTTCTCCCGCAGAAACGAGCTGCAATTTGTCGGCACGTTGCGCGCGCGCCGGTCGGAAATGCTAACTCGTTGATAATCATATTGGTCCTTTGACTCTGCATGCAAATCGACTAAACGGGTCGATTTACTCACAACTGGGTGGCCGTCCTATCGTCATGAACCGGCTGATCACCGGTCCGAGTCGAAATCTACGCCTCCCTTACGGACACGCCGGCAACGGTACGTAGCTAATAAACAGGTAGTCGATCAAGTAAGACAGGTCACCAATGTCGATGACGCCTCTCCCATTGATATTGGCTTCCTCAATGGAGCACAATGTCCCGAAACCCAAAAACAGGTAGTCTAAGAGTATGGTCAGATCGCCGATATCGACTGATTCATTCGGATCGCAATCGACATTGCCCCTGACGCCATAACAGCCGCCGGTAAAGTGCCAGGTAACAGTCGCAGTATCGCTGAGGTACAGATCTTGTACCATAATGGTCATGTCGATCGGATCGGTGCGCGCTGTATCAGCTGACGCAGGTGTGAAGCTCAGTACGCCGGTGCTGCTGTTGATCGACGAGGGTCCAATGGCGCCATCGGTGCCGAGCAACGTGAACGTTCTCGCGTCGCAGTCACCTGAAACCGTCGGCGTGAATGTACTGAGTTTGTTGACAACGCAGGTGGCCTGATAGCCGGACGCTGAGAACAATGGCCGGACGTCGGTGGCGACAATCGGGACGGTGCAGGAAGCGAAGGAACCGTTGTGAATGTTTACGGCTCGAACGGTTATGCTGTGCGATCCGGGGGCGAGCAGGCCGCCATTCCAGACTCCGGTAAGCGAGTCGATTGTCCCCGGTCCACTGGCCAGCTGGTAGTGTATGTCGGCCGGCGTGCCGTTGGGTATCGTGGCGTTAAAATCGTAGGTAAACGTAGTACAGTGGGAGTGGGTCTGAGTGGAGGGGCAGGTGAACTGAATAGGATCCCAGACCTTGCCGACCAATTGGACACAGCGAAGCCCACCCCAGCCCGGGATCAGAGTGTCGGGGGTCGGACCACCGTACAGAACCGCCCATTTCCATTTGTTGGTCGACGGGTACCGCATGGTCGAGTCAAGACAGATGGTCTTATTGGAATCGGCTGGATTGGTATGGATCAGGATCGTGAACACGTGCACGTCGAGGTGCGGCGGCAGGCCCGTGCCAATGTCGTTTCCAACGCCGGAGAATGCGACCGTGTCCGGAGAAATGCCGTCGGCGCGCGCAACCGTTGTCGTGGACGAGAATGTCCGCAGGGCGAAGACGGTCGGGAACTGCGCCTTGGAGAGCAGACCGGTGGTGTCGAGGCCGATCGGGCCGAGGTTTGCTCCGTGGAAATTGCCGAAGGCGGAATCGGTCCAACTCGCGCCCTCGGGCGAATAGACCACGAAACCGTTGGTGATGTTGAAGCCGGTATCACTGGTGTTGGTGTACCGGATGCGGAAGCCGAGAACTGCCCCTGCCTCGGCACTGTCGTTTCTGATCAGCCCCGTGATTCCATCAATGCTGATAGCTGTCGTGCTGGCCATTACGTCCGTTACAGCCAGCAGCAGCACAACGAGAAGCCCGGAGAGTGTGCGCATGTGTCACTCCTTATGTCACCGCATGTCACTCCTATTGACACGCCGGCAGCGGTGTGAAGGTGAGGAACAGGTTGTCTATTAACGCGGTCAGATCGCCGATGTCGACATTGATGCCCGGATCGCCGTCACAATTAGCCTCGGGATACGAACAAAGCAGATGGAAATTGATAAACAGATTGTCGATCATGGTGGTCAGATCACCGATGTCCACTGACTCCGTCAGGTCGCAGTCGACATTGCCGACGATACCGATACACCGATCGGGGAATCGCCATGCGACCGTCAGCGAATCAGTTGCATGGGGATCACTCGCCGTAACGAGCATCACGATAGGCTCTGCCCGGGCAGAATCATTGACTGTCGGTGTGAAGCTCAATTCGCCGGTGGTCGGATTCAATGTTACGGGTCCTTCGACCCCGGAATTATTCACCAGCGAAAATGTCAGCTCGTCACAGTCGTTGCTGACCTGTGGACTGGCGACGCCTTGCTGCCCGACGACCGCCGGAACGGTTATGGCTGCGGGGGTGAAGACCGGCGGCTGGTTGGTCACCTCGACGTTCGACCAGCAGGTGATCGAATAGTTACCGGTCCAAACATTTCTGGCGTTGACAGCCAGCGAATACTGGCCCGGCTCAAGATTGTCGCCCGTCCATTCGCCGGTCATCGAGTCCATACTTCCGGGGCCGGCCCAGAGCATGTACCGTACGTCGAGCGGATCGCCTCCGGGAGCGGTGGCGTTGAAATCGTAGTGAAGAGGATCACACTGACTGGCCGAGACGTTTTCCGGGCAAGCCGACATTAATGGGGTCGCCAGGGCAGACGGAGGAACGAGGTGAACACATCGCTCGCCGCTCCACGTAGGATCCACGTAATCACCCGAGCCGCCGCCGTACAGCACGCCCCATCGCCAGAGGCCGGTGGGGGGAAAATGCGTCGAAGAGTCAAAGCAAATCGTCTTGCCGGAGTCCGACACTTTGGTTTGCAGCAAAATGGAGAAGACACGAACATCGGTGTGAGGAAGTAAGCCCTGACCGAAGTCGCTGCCGGCACCAACGAAGCGAAGGCTGTCGGGGCTCAAGCCATCAGCCTGCACAGGTGGGCCGGAAATCGTGGAAAACGTTCTTAACGAATAAAGAGTTGGGAACTGGGCTTTTGAGAGTAGCCCTGTCGTGTCGATACCGATCGGGCCGAGGTTTGCTCCGTGGAAATTGCCGTATGCTGAGTCAGTCCAGGAGGCGCCATCCGGCGAGTACCAGCGGAAAGCGTTATTAATATTGAAGCCGCTGTCGCTCGTGTTGGTGTAGCGGAGGTGGAACGCGATGACCGTGCCGGCCGCGGCAAAATCACCGTTGGGCGTGCTCACAGTGCCGCCGATACCGTCGACGCTGATCGCCGTCGTACTGGCCAGCGCGCCCGATGCGACCAGCGCGAAGGTGAGCATCAATGCACAAGCGAAGTTTCGCATAAGTCCATTCTCCTATTGACAAGCCGGGAGCGGCGCGAACGTGATAAACAAGTTATTGATCAGCTCCGTCAAATCGCCAATGTCGACATTGCCACTCACATCACCATCGCAATTCGCCTCCCCCGACGCGCATAGTGGTGTAAAGGTGATGAACAGATTATCAATGAGTGTGGTCAGATCGCCGATGTCGACGCCTTCGATCGCATCACAGTCGACATTGCCCACCGTCCCGACACAGCCCGTGCCAAAGCGCCAGACCACCCACAAGGTATCGGCGGAAATGCCGTCAGTGACTTCCACCTTCATCGTGATGGGGCCATTAACCGAATCCTGAACCGAGGGCGTGAAGCTCAATTCTCCGGAAGAGGGATTTAAGCTCACCGGACCATTCACGCCGGCATTATCGAGCAATGTGAACGTCAGTTCGTCGCAGTCGTTAGTGATTGTTGGCGTAGCGACTCTCGTCTGGCCGACTTCGGCCAGCAGGCTCATCATCGCCGGTGTGAAAACCGGCGGCTGGTTGGTGACGACCACTTGCGACCAACAAGTAATCGCATACAGGCCGCTATAGGTATTGCGGGCGTTGACCGCAATGTCATAAGCACCCGGTGCCAGGTCAGTACCGGTCCACACGCCGGTCATCGAGTCCAGACTGCCGGGACCTGTCCAAAGATTATAGCGAACCTCGAGCGGTCCGCCGCCGGGTGCGGTAGCCTCGTAAGTGTAATTGCTCGAGCCGCAGTGACTGCCACTAATGCCTTCGGGGCAAACCTGCATGACGGGTGTCACCATCGCGCTCGGGTGGACCAGCTTGACGCAGATAAGTCCACTCCATTCGGGATCGACATAATCTCCAGAACCTCCGCCGTACAGAACAGCCCACCTCCAGGAACCGCACGATGAACAGCTCCACGTCGAGTCAAGGCAGATCGTCCTGCCCGTATCGGCCATGTTAGTCTGCATGATGATCGAGAAGTTTCGGACATCAGTGTGGGGTGGTAAGCCCAGGCCGATGTCGGCACCGGCGCCGGAAAATCTGAGATAGTCGGGGCTGATGCCATCGGCTTTCACGGGAGTTCCTGTGTCAGCCGCGAATGTACGCAACGAGTAAACGGTGGGAAAGAGCTGTCTGGAAAGCAAGCCGGTGGTGTCGATGCCGATCGGGCCGAGGCTTGCTCCGTGGAAATTGCCGAAGGCAGAATCGGTCCAACTCGCGCCATCCGGCGAGAACAGCTTGAAATAATTCTGAACATTGAAACCGCTGTCACTGAGGTTGGTGTAGCGAAGGTGAAACTTGATGACTCCGCCGGCTGGGGCGAAATTTCCGTCTGGCGTGCTAACGATACCGTCAGTCCCATCAATTGTAAGCGCCGTCGTACTGGCCAGCGCGCCCGATGCGAACAGCGCGAAAAGGAGAATTGTCAGAACAAAGAACGTGCGCATGTTAACTCCTTACCGGATGCGTCGGCATCCTGCCTCGTTATTTTTTCACGGCCCTCACCGGTGTTGCTTTCTCTTCTGCCTTCCCTCCCGCACAGAGCGGATCGAACGACAAGTAGAGAAAATCAATCAGCCGCGTCAGGTCTCCTATATCGATCTTGTTCTCAGCGTCACAATCGACATTGCCTACATTGACACCGCAGACGATAACATCATAATTCAGATCGACCGTGTCGGCGGCACCATACTGGTCCGTCACCCTCATGAGGATGGTCAGGTCCCCCGCATCGGCGGGCTCAGGTGTGAACGTCACGATATCCCCCGAATCCAGCGTCAACAGGCCCGCTGGGCCGCCGGATTCAAGGAAGGAGAAAGTATATGTATCACAGGTATCAGCTGCGGTCACCTGCCGTTTGACCGGGTAGCCGGAAAACGCGGTATACGTGCCGCCGGGAGCCGTCCCGACGGGAGGGGCGTTGGTGATGTTGACCGGCACGGTGGCGGACGAACCGCCGGTAAGGCTGTTGGAGGCCTCAACCGTAATCGAGTAAGAACCGGGGGTAAGATCCTCGGCTGTCCAGATACCGGTTACGTCATCGATCGAGCCCGGGCCGTCGAGCAAACGCCAGGTAATGGGGTCGCCTTCCGGGTCGATAGCGTCAAAATCGTAGGAAATGACCCCGGTGCAGTGCTCACCGGTAATCTCGGCCGGGACGTTGGTCAGGTTGGGCGGCAAGCCGGTAGACACAATCTCAAAGCAGACTGGTCCGTTCCAGTCGGGAATAATGCTGGTCGGTGAAGGAGGGTTAGGAAAAACTCTGTACCACTCCCATTTATTGGTAAGAGGATATTGCATCACGGAATCGATGCAAATATGTTTCCCGAGATTCTCCGGGCCGCCTGTGTATACGACCAGTGACAGCACACGACCGTCCAGATGAGGTCTGACCGCGCCATTTGCCTTGGTGCTGACAAACGCGGCATCGACCGTATCGTCGCCAAGTCCATCGCACCCGTGTCCTTGAATGTGAAAGACGAGCTCCGCGTCTGCCTTAGTTATCAAGCCGGTCGAGTCGGCCTGCACGCCGGTATTATTAGGAGAGGTGAAGACGATATTGCCGACCTGGCCCGATGGCGCCCAGGTGGCTCCGTCCGGCGAGTAGACCCTGAAGGCGTTGCTGCTGACATACGTGCTGTCGGTTAGATTGCGGTAGCGGAGATGCAGGCGCACGATCTGCTCGACGGGAATTTTGTCGGGGGCAATGCTCGGCGTAGCGCCGTCGACTTCGATGGACAACTGGCTCCAGGCCGGCGCGGCCATGAGCAGAAGAGCCGGCATCACCATGAACATGCGTGACCATTTCATGAAATCCTCCTGCGCTCGACCTCGTAAAGCAGTGGGCACCGGTGTCGGCCCGGACCGGCCGGCAGAGGCGGATAAAAACTCAATTGTGACATGCTGAACATATTGCCGTTCTGATGACTGCGGTGGCAATTCGGTGTAACCTGTAGATAAGATACTCCATGCAAAAACCGGATGCAACGCTTTTCCCGGCCAAAAAGTTGCATTATTATGCTGAAAGCTATGGAAACGAATGTGGAACGGACAATCGCCGACTCCGGGCTCCTCAATATGAACGACTGGGTGCTCGTAGCCCTTTCGGGCGGGCCGGATTCGGTAGTCCTGCTCCATCTGCTCACCCAACTTCGTTGGAGCCAAAAGCTTACTCTTTTCGCCGTCTATATCAATCATGGCCTGCGCCCGCGCGCCGCGGCTCGGGAAGAAGACTTTTGCTCTCGCTTTTGCGATCGGCTCGACGTGCCACTGACCATTGTGCGCGAAAATATACGCCGGCGCGCCCGGGAAGAACGCAAGTCAGTTGAAGAGGCGGGCCGGGATTTCCGCTACGCCACCTTCGAGCGCTTAGCCAAAGAGCTACACTGCACTCGCATCGCCCTTGGACACCATGCCGATGACCGGGTGGAAACCATCCTGTTCCACCTGCTGCGTGGTACGGGGAGATCGGGCCTAATCGGCATGCCGGTCAAACGCGGCAAGATCATCAGGCCGCTGTTCGGCCTGACTAAGTCAGATATTCTGGACTATGTGAAGCGGCATCGCCTCAAGTACTGCTCGGATTTGTCTAACATTGACGCGAAATACACACGCAATTTCCTCCGCAACACGTTGCTCCCTCTGGTCGAAAAGCGGCTCAACCCGAATGTCCGGGCCGCCTTGCTCAACCTCTCGGACACCTTGGAGCCGGAAGAAGCTTACCTGGAATCGCTGGTGGCCAAAGCGGAGAATCGTTTGTCGAAGCGGACGCCCGGCGGTAAAATTGTACTTGCAACTGAGCGTTACCGAAGTTATCCTGTCTGGTTCCGTCGACGGTTGCTAAGACGTTGCCTGAAAGCGATTTGCCCGAACGGACAACCTCCGGATCGCGCCGTAACGGACCGTTTAGACGGCCTGATCATGGATTACGGTCGGGCGATGTCATTACCCGGAGGTATTCAGGCCGCCCTGATTGATCGCTGCCTCTATCTCTGGTGCCCTCATAAGCCGACATATGAGATAGAGTTACCGGTGGGAAAACCTGTCGACCTTGGTTGGCCGTCGCTTCGATTCGGGGCGACTGTTGCTCGCGGAACAAAAGTCGGCGGCCGGCGGAAGTCATCGGTTGTGTGGCTGGATAGGTCTCGCGTGCGGGGAGACTTGAAAGTACGCAACGGCCGACCCGGTGAGCGGTTTCGACCGCTCGGTGCGCCAGGGACCAAGAAGTTGGCCGAGTTTCTGATCGATCGAAAAGTGCCGGCACCTCTCAGGGATGAGACCCCGGTTGTCTGTGACAGAGACGGCATCATCTGGGTGGTAGGAATTGAGATTGCGGAACGAGTGAAACGGGATACATCAACCAGGAAGGTACTGAAAGTTGCAGTCAACCAGCGGAAGACGACAGCGCCCGAAACCGTTTGAACTGCTCCTCGATCAACGGCAGATTGCGCGACGGATCGCGGAAATAGGGCAGGCGATAACCGCCGATTATGCCGGCACCACGCCGGTCATGATTGGCGTGCTCAAGGGGTGTGTGGTTTTCATGGCCGACCTGATGCGGCAGATACAACTGCCGCTGGAGATTGAATTCATCTCCGCGTCTTCTTTTCGCAAGGGCATTAAGCAGGAAGAAGATGTGATCATCGGCGGCGCGATTTCGATCCCGCTCAAGGGGCGGCACGTGCTCTTGGTCGAAGGGGTAGTCGACTCGGGCAAGACCGTGAATGTGATTATGCACAAGCTCCAGAAAATGGAACCTGCCTCAATCGAGATTGTTACACTGATGGACAAGCCGGCCAGCCACCGGGCAAAAATGAGTATAAAGTACAAGGGATTTAGCGTCGGCAATGAATTCCTCATCGGTTTTGGTCTGGACAATACCCAGCAATACCGCAACCTCCCCTTTATCGGGAGCCTGATTGATAAGTAGGTCCCGCGAAAAGTCTGCCAACCCTTGTGTGCAAGGGAGCGTATAAGGGTAAGAATCATGCATATGCTACGGAGAGTACGTGAACAATCCTGATAACCGACCTGACCGGCTGCCAAGTCCCGGTCGCAATAAGAACGATAACACCAAGGAACCCCCAAAGTGGCGGGGGGCCGGCCGGACGACCTTTTTCTGGCTGGTACTGATCGTCGTT
This sequence comes from uncultured candidate division Zixibacteria bacterium, assembly GCA_963806185.1. Taxonomy (GTDB): domain Bacteria; phylum Zixibacteria; class MSB-5A5; order GN15; family FEB-12; genus CAWDXE01. The sequence goes on along the minus strand of CAWDXE010000003.1, from coordinate 26,839 downwards.
ATTCTGCTGATGTGGCAGGTGATGGGGAATCTAGATCCGGACATGTCCGAGATCACCTACACCGAGTTTATCGGCCAGCTCGATCAGAACAACGTCGCCGAGGTGACTTTCACCGAGCGCGAACTCGAGGGTAAGCTCAACAAAGCGGTCTCCTTCCCGTCTGCCCGCTCGCAGAAGGCGGTCTCGAAATTTCGCTCGCGCATACCGTTCGCGGATAACAACTACGAATTGGTGAATCGCCTGGAGAAATCGGGCGCCAAAATAGTGGCCAAGGCTCAGGGACTGGATTTCTGGCAAATCGTGCTCACGATCGCCCCGTGGATCCTGATCGTTGTCTTCTGGTTCTTTCTCATGCGCCAGATGCAGGGCGGTGCCGGGCCGAAGGGTCTGTTCTCCTTTGGCAAGAGCAAGGCGAAACTGCTCACCGATGAGCGGCCGAAGGTCACGTTTAACGATGTGGCCGGCGCCGACGAGGCCAAGGAAGAACTGCGTGAGATCATCGAATTCCTGAAAGAGCCGGGCAAATTTCAGAAACTCGGCGGTAAGATTCCCAAGGGAGCGTTGCTGCTGGGCCCGCCCGGAACAGGAAAAACACTACTTGCCCGGGCTGTAGCTGGTGAAGCCGGCGTGCCGTTCTTTTCCATGTCCGGCTCGGACTTTGTAGAGATGTTTGTCGGCGTGGGCGCGAGCCGTGTTCGCGATCTGTTCGAACAGGGAAAGAAGAACGCTCCGTGTATCATCTTCATCGACGAAATCGATGCCGTCGGCCGTCATCGCGGCGCCGGGCTCGGCGGCGGCCACGACGAACGGGAACAGACGCTCAACCAGTTGCTGGTCGAGATGGACGGATTTGAATCGAACGAAGGCGTCATTCTGATCGCCGCCACCAACCGTCCCGACGTGCTCGATCCGGCGCTCCTGCGTCCCGGTCGATTCGACCGCTCAGATCGTGGTACCCATTCCCGATGTGAAGGGGCGCGAGGGGATTCTTAAGGTTCACACGCGCAAGATCAAGGCCGCCGGCGATGTGGATTTGTCGCTTCTGGCCCGCGGTACGCCCGGCATGTCCGGCGCCGATCTGGCCAACATGGTCAACGAGGCGGCTCTGCTGGCGTCGCGCAAAAATCGCGAGATCGTGTTACATGGAAGATTTCGAAGAGGCCAAGGACAAAGTGATGATGGGCTCAGCGCGCAAATCGATGGTGATTGCCGAAGAAGAGAAGAAGGTCATCGCCTACCACGAGGCCGGTCACGCGCTGGTGTCCAAGTTTCTGCCCAAGGCCGACCCGATTCACAAAGTGACGATTATTCCCGCGGGTATGGCGCTGGGCGTCACGCAGTCGCTGCCGGTTGACGAACGGCACACGCACTCCAAGGAATACCTGGAAACGGTGCTGGCAGTCATGATGGGCGGCCGGGTGGCGGAGATTGCTGGTGTTCAGTCAGCTTGATACCGGCGCCGGCAATGATCTGGAACGGGCCACCAAACTGGCGCGCAAGATGGTCTGCAACTGGGGTATGTCCGAGAAGACTCGGTCCGGTGACCTTCGGCAAGACCGAAGAGCATATCTTCCTCGGTCGCGAGATCGCGCAGCATCCGGACTACTCCGAGGCGACCGCGGTGGTGATCGATGAAGAGATCAAGGGTTTCATCGAGCGCGCGGAAGCCACCGCCCGACGGCTGCTGCACGCGAATCTCGACAAACTCCACGTGCTGGCAAAGGCGCTGCTGGAGAGAGAAATTATCGACGGCCGCCAGGTCGACGAGATTATCGGCCGGACCCCCGGGTCGGCCGAACCAATCGGCCAAACGGCCCCCGCCGTGTAGCAGAGTATCGAATGGACACCAAGGCGATGAGTGAATCTCATCGCCTTTTCTTTTACCGCTTGCGCCGGGTCGCAAGAATACGGTTTTTTCGACCAGCAAATTGGCCTCAGACGGAGATGGAAGTGAATTCAATTGTCCAGCCTATATCGCTTACACCGTTGCTGGGACAGCGCAGCCTCGATTTGAGTCGCCCGCTCGTGATGGGCATCATCAATGTGACGCCGGACTCGTTTTCCGATGGGGGGCGATTTTATGCCCTTGATGCGGCGGTTATCCAGGCGCTGCAGATGGAAGCTGACGGTGCGGACATCATCGATATCGGCGGCGAGTCATCAAGACCCGGTGCGGCGCCGGTCGATGCGGAAGAGGAGGCGCGCCGGGTCATACCGGTTATTCGCGGTATCCGCAGGTCGTCGTGCATACCGATCTCCGTTGACACCTACCGAGCGGAAACGGCACGTCAGGCTATCGAGGCGGGCGCAGACATCATCAATGACATCTCGGCTCTCAGGATGGATCCTGCTCTGGCGCAGGTGATCGTCGAAACGCGAGCGCCCGTGGTCCTCATGCACATGCAGGGGACTCCGCAAACCATGCAGCAAAACCCGCATTACGACGATTGTCTCAAAGAAGTCGGGGAGTTCTTCGACGAGCGGATTCGCTTCTGCACGCGGTCCGGTGTGTCACCGGACAGGCTGATTCTCGATCCGGGGCTCGGTTTCGGCAAACGGCTTGAGGACAACGTTGCCTTATTGGCCGGATTGGAGACCTTCAAGCGCTTCGGTATACCGATTCTCGTCGGGGCCTCGCGGAAGTCGTTTATCAACCTACTGGCGCCGTCCAGTCATAGTGCTCAGGAGCGACTAGGTGGATCGCTCGCTGCGGCATTGACGGCCGTCGCGAATGGAGCTAATATAGTAAGAGTGCACGATGTCGCGCCGACGGTTGAAGCGCTGAAGGTCTTTCGCGCGCTCCGGAATTTGTGATGCAAATGCAGTACGACATACTCAGGATAGGCTTCAAGGATGTCATCGACATTCTCGTCGTGTCGTTTATCATTTATCAGGTACTGAAGCTGACGAGAGGGCACGCGGTCAGCCCAGATTGTGGTCGGACTGACTATTCTGGCCGGGGTGGCCTTCATCGCCTACTATTTCCAGCTGGAAGGGCTGACGTGGCTGTTCTCCAATCTGGCGACCGTCGGTTTCATTATCCTGGTCATCGTCTTTCAACCTGAGCTTCGCGGTGCGTCTGGCCCACATGGGGCAGAATCGTCTCCTGCGTACATTCGTCAGTCTGGAGCGTAAGCGGACGCTTGAAGAGGTATCCCGAGCCGCGCTTCGGCTTTCCGAGTTGCGTTATGGAGCGCTGATAGTCATCGAGCGACGCACCGGCTTGCGCAATTTCGCCGAGACCGGCAAGGAACTGAACAGCGAGTTGTCGGCTGAATTGCTGGTTACTCTCTTCACGCCGTACACGCCCCTGCACGATGGCGCGGTAATCGTGGCGGGTGAGTTCATCGTCGCTGCCGCCGCAACCCTCCCGATTACCAATAATCCCCGTTATCACAAACTGTTCGGTATGCGTCACAAGGCGGCCATCGGCGTGAGCGAGGTTTCGGATGCTGTCGTCCTGGTGGTCTCCGAAGAAACCAGTCAGATTTCGATCGCCTATGACGGTGATCTGGAGTCGAATATTGACAAGTCCCAGCTTCGCGAACGATTGGGCGAGTATCTGAAGAAATAACGCCGGGGATAGCCCCGCAAACTATGTCTTAATCACTCTAACGATCCAGCCGCCCGATTCTGATTGACTTATTCGAGGCAAGCCCATACCTTTGCCCTATGCCAACATCTGCTGATTTTACCCGGACGGAGAAACTGCTCCTCGAGGCGGCGCGAATCTTCAATTCCACCATGGAATATGAGGAGGTTTTGCGCCTCGTCCTGCACCTCGTTATGACGGCGGTCAACGCTGAGGCGGCCCTAGTATTCCGCATCGATCACGAACGGACCGACATGAAGATCCGGTTCATGAAGAGCGGCGATGAACAGCCGTTGGTTTTTTTGCGCGAGTTGGGTCGCGGAGTTATCGGTTGGGTGGCGCAGTATCGCGAGCCGTTGATTCTGAATCATCCGGAAGGCGACCCGCGGGTAGACCCGGAAATTGCCCAGCAGAGCAGTGTTCAAACGCGCAATCTCATCTCCGTTCCGCTTATCGGCAAAGGGCAGATGATCGGCGTGATCGAGGCCTTCAACAAGCGCGACGGCGACTTCACCGATGCGGACCTGGACATCCTCACCGGCCTCAATAACCAGGTAGCCGTGGCCATCGACAATGCTCACCTGTATCGAAATCTGAAGCGTGAAGCGCTGGAAAAGAACCTGCTGTACGAAGTGGGGAAGAAGCTGTCCAGTACACTGGAACTGGACGATGTTTTGCGGGCCATTCTCGATTCCCTGAAGCAGGTCGTACCCTACGACGTCGGCGGCGTCTTCCTGATCGATCCCAAACAGGGTCAGATTGCGTCGATTTACACTGTTGGCTATAACTCTGAGCAGGATGAAAAACTGCAACTGAAGATCGGCCAGGGGATCATCGGTCACGTGGTGACAACCGGTCAAGGGACTATTGTTGACGATGTGTCGGCGGACCCGCGCTATATCATGGCGAATTCGACGACGCGAAGTGAGATTGTCGCGCCGATAAAGATCGGAGATCGGGTCATCGGCGTCATCAATCTCGAATCCAACACGTACAAAATGTACGGTCTGCGCGACATGGAGCTCATCTCAACCTTTGCCTCGCAGGCGGCGATCTCACTGGAACGCGCCCGCTTGCACCGGAGCCTTCTGGAAGGGAAGAAACTCGAGGAGCAGCTCAACATCGCGCGAGAAATCCAGCGCTCGTTTCTTCCTAAGACTGATCCGACTATTCCCGGCTACGATATCGTCGGCACCAATATCTCCTCTGGTCAGGTCGGCGGTGATTATTATGACTTCATCCGGATTGTTGACTCACATACGGGCGTGGCGCTGGGCGATGTCTCAGGCAAGGGGATGCCGGCGGCCCTGATCATGGCCAGCTTCAGAGCGTCGCTGATCGCCGAAATTCGCAACAACTACTCAATCCGCACGATCTGTCGAAAAGTGAATTCGCTCATGCTGGAATCGCTCGAACCGGGAAATTACGTGACTGCCGTCTATGGTGTACTTGATTCGCGGAATCATATTTTCACCTTTTCCAATTGCGGCCATAATCTGCCCATTCTCCTTCGCAAGAATGGTGAGGTGGAGTTCCTCCGTGAAGGGGGGCCGATCCTTGGTGTGTCTGAGGGCGCGGTTTATGAGGAGCGGGCATTGATGATCAACCCCGGGGAGATTATCGTGCTGTACACCGACGGTGTTACCGAGGTATTTGACAAAAGCGGCAAGGAATTCGGCTTGGACCGGGTGGTGAGTATTGTCAAAAAGAACAAGACCAAATCCGCTCGCGAGATTCAGGATGCCATTCACACGGCGGTGGACAATTTCGCCGCAGCGAACCATATGTTTGATGATCTCACGATGGTGGTGATCAAGCGACTCACCAACGCCGGGTAGACCCGCATCTCGTCTTCTCAATTGTTGTTCCGGAACCGTGGTCCGGAATCTATGGGCACCTCTCGCTCCGACCTCAATTGCCTCTCCCATTAAATAGCACAGTATTGGTCGTGATTCTCGTGTGGCGATCTTCGGTTCCGAAAAATATTGGTGGCCCACCTTGTCCACGAGGTGTATATTTCATAGCCAATGTCTATTCTCGGTCAACGCACCGGCAGGCTCAGGTTACGAAGGATAATATGGAACTACGCGACAGGCTGGACGGAGACGTAGTAATCATCGAGCTGGGCGGACGCCTGATTTCATGCGCGGAGCTCAAGACCTTTCAGGAAAAAGTGCGCTCGTATCTCGGCATGAACAAGAATCGCTTTGTCATCGACCTGGAGAGGGTGGAACTTACCGGATCTGAAGGGCTCGGTTCCCTGATTGCAGCCTATACGACAGTCACCAAAGCCAACGGCCGGTTTGTGCTCGCCAATATCGCCAACGTTCACAACCTGCTCACGATCACCAAGCTCTACGGAGTTTTCGAGGCCTACGATTCTTGTTCCGATGCTCTGCGGGCTGTACGGTCGTGACGCAGTGTCCCCTCGTCCATGGGTGTTCTTACGTCGGCCCAGATTCAATGTCCCCACTCCACTTTTTCGTTGGAAACCCGACATAGAAACCTATATTACGGCCAACGCAGAGCTGCTTGTCCGCAATACCATACAGTTCTGTAGGCTTTTGGCCCTTTGGCCCCACGCGCGCCCGGGCGGCGCGCCGGGTTAAGGGGCTAAAGTTTATCCTGTTTTCCTGTCGACCATTTTCCCTGACACCGCTGCCAAGATTAATGATATCCCTCCGACGAATCTCGCATTCACCGATATCATTCTAGAATGTATCAAGGGGCTTAACCAGTGAGGGGACTATGCGAACCAGTTATTCCACGAATCTTTTCGGGATACTTATCCTCGTTATTCTCAGCCTGTTTGCTTTTGGCTGCAGCAGCGATGATACGATAACCAATGATGATCATTCCGGCGGCGGACTTTCCGGCTCCGGGTCTACGGTCACGTTTCAACTCACCGCTCCTGGTGGGTCGCTGCTAAACGGCCGGATGGCTCGCGCTTCACTCTGGCTTCACTGGAATGATTCCCTGCCGATGACCTATGGCGATGCCATTATCAGCGGTGGGACAGCCACTATTCCGCTCGATTCTATAGCTGACGGCACGTATGTCGTGCTGGTGTCGATTGATTCGACTGGAGATGGTTTTGTGGAAGATAATCCCATCGAGGTCGGCGGTTACCTCTTTGGAGCGTTGAACGTCGTCGTCACCGACGACCGGACGATCGCGATCACAGAGGATTACTGGCAGCACTTAAGGGAAGGCATGATGATCTTCGCCATCGACGGCATTTCCGCCGGTCACAACGGCCAGGTTATCGGAGCCGGTCTGTTCAATGACGGCGAAGGCGTCATCTCGGAGCAGATGTCGCAAACGCTTGCCGGTGGCGCCGGATTGATTTGGAACAATTCGATCATCATCGCACTCAATCCTTCAATAGGTATGCAGACGGCCACTGCAGTGGCGGCGGTGCCCTACGGTTCGTACGATGTCGTGACTATCGTTGATGTCGACGGAACGCTGGACGACTGGAACGGCGAAGGCTCCAATCCGATCAGCGAGGGTGACCTGGTCGATTACGCCGACGTCACCATTGACGAGGCGCATCCCGCGGACCAAGTTCACAGGATTACCGTTAGCCTTGAGACACTGAATATAATCGCGTTGAATTTCACGGCAGAGGTGCCGACGATCGCTAACGGCAAACCGCTCTATGTGCATGTCCTTGGCGAATTCGGCACTGAGCCGATCGCGGTCATCGAGGGCTCGATTTCCGGCGGTGTGGCTACGGCCGAAGCGGCGATCTGGACGCCGGGGTCCTATCACCTGGCCGCAATCGTGGATATGGACGAGAACGGAGTCGACCAGAGCCCAAATGCCACGGATTTGGCCTGGGGAGCGATGGACATCAACCTGACGGTCGACCAAGCCATTACCTTGCCCGACAGCGTATGGCAGGAGTGCACGCAAGGCTCTCAACTATTCCTGGTGAATAACGTCCCGGCCGGCAACAACGGCAAATTGGTGGCGCTGGGTGTCTACGAAGACGGTGAGATGCCCCTGAACATGTACACGAGTCCGCAGTTCGCCGGGCTGGCGTATGTCTACAACAACTCTGCGATGGTTATCGCCAACGCCACTCACCTGAACGGTAACCCGTCGAATCTTCTGCCCAACGGGGAGTACGACGTCTGGGCGGTGGTTGACGTCGACGGCACTATCGCCAATTACAACGAATCGACGTTTGTAAGATTCACGCCGGGCGACCACTACATCACCTACTCCTGGACCCGCAATACGGAAGACCTTGAGGCTCTTGACCCGTTGGCCTTGCCCACGGATTTTGCGACTACTCGCGGTATCACCGGCACTGTGTCCTGTCCGAGTTACACGAGCGGAGACATTTACGTGTATCTGTTCCACGAGAACCCGCTCTCCGGTAGCCCGACTGACCCGGTCACGCAGACAACGTTGGCCGACCCGGGAGATTATGCCCTTCCTTGTCTGGCCAATGACTCTGTCTACGTCATTGGCTTCTGGGATGCCGACCAGAGTGGCGAGGATGGTGGACCGACCTCTGGCGACCTGATTGGCGCCTACGGCGTATCCCAGAATGAATCGACTGACGGGATGGTGAAGGTGCATGCGACCCAGTTGGAGGCCGGAAACATCGACTTCCTGCTTTGGCTGGACTCGGGGGGCGTTGGAGCTCCTGGCCGCATCGGCTGGTAAACGATTAGACGATGGTTGGTTAGAAGGGTCGGCGATTGCGCCGGCCCTTTGTTTTGTTTGCTCCAAAAACAGGCAAAGCCAAAGAGCCAAAAGGGCTTGACGGTCGATCCTGGTTGGTGTATTATGTGAAACTACGGTATGCGGGCCCTTAGCTCAGCCGGTTAGAGCAGTTGACTCATAATCAACGGGTCGTAGGTTCGAATCCTACAGGGCCCATGGTTTGGAAAGGTGGAAAGACGGGCAATTAGCTCAGCTGGTTAGAGCGTTCGGTTCACATCCGAGAGGTCACTGGTTCGAGTCCAGTATTGCCCATGTTGACGAAATGTATGAAGCGGCATAGCTCCATTGAGCGACTGATGATCATGAATATGTGTTTCCGCCCGGGCGGCAAATTGTCCGAGCGGCCAGGCGATACAGCGCATTCGACCTACTCTTGTCCGGCGAATGCGCTTTTTGTTTGCCCCGTCGTGTTCAGGGCAAGGAGGAGTTTGTACATGCATAGCGATTTGGCCGCCTTGTTGAAACTGCAGGATATTGATTACCATCTCGGTGAACTCGAGCGGTCCAAGGAATACCTGCCTGATATGATGGAGAACCTCACGCGCGAGATGTCCGAGGCGAAACGCAAGGTGGCGGAAACCACCCAGAGCGTCTCTGATCTCAAAATCAGACAGAAACATTTCGAAATGGAAATCAAGACGGCCGAAACCGACCTGGCCCGGTATCAGCAGCAAATGATGTCGATCAAGACCAACAAGGAGTATGACGCGTTGGTCGCCCAAATCGACGCTATCAAGGCAGCTATTTCCTCCAATGAAGCCACCCTGGTCGAGACCATGGAACGACTGGAGATTTTTGAAAAGGAATTGGTGGGCTATCGCGAAAAGGAAGCACAGGTGTGCGACGCCAACTGCCAAGCAGCTCCAGATCCTCCAGGAAAAGATTGACTCGATCGGCACGAAGGTCTCCGATAAAGTTGCCGACCGCCAGCAAGTCGTGTCCGGCATCCCGAAACCGACGTTGTCAACCTACGAACGAGTCCGTCGGGGCAAAGGGGGCCGAGCGGTCGTCGCCGTCAAACGCCGGGCGTGCGGCTCGTGCTTCAAAGCACTCACACCCAAGAAGATACAGGAAATAAAGCGAGCCGATCGCATCACCACATGCGACAACTGCGGGTGCATGCTGTACTGGGAAGAAGGCGATTCGAACTAAACGAGTTCATTGGTTGTTGCAGCACTACTTTGAACTTAACGATGGACCGTATGTGTGAAAAAGATCATTGAAGAACAGGCGCTGACCTTTGACGACGTCTTGCTCGTCCCGGCACACTCAACGGTGCTGCCCAAGGATGTTGACGTGTCCACCACGATCGCTGCCGGCATATCGCTCAACATCCCGATCATCTCCTCCGCCATGGACACGGTCACCGAATCCAAACTGGCTATCGCGCTGGCGCGCCAGGGCGGGATGGGGGTAATCCACAAGAATCTCTCGCCCGATCGGCAGGCCGGCGAGGTGGACAAAGTCAAACGTTCCGAATCGGGAATGATTGTCGATCCGATTACGCTCCCGCCGCAGCTGACGGTTCGCGACGCCCTGAAAGTCATGGCCAAGTACTCGATATCGGGCATTCCCATAACTGAAGACGGCAAGCAAAACGGCAGGTTGGTCGGCATCCTTACCAACCGTGATCTCCGCTTCCAAAAAGACCTCGACGCCAGGATCGGCGACGTGATGAAGAAGGAAAAACTCATCACCGCGAGAGAGGGCGTGACTCTGGAACAGGCACAGGAGCGGCTGCACGAACACCGTATCGAGAAACTGCTCATTGTCGATGACCAGTACAACCTCAAGGGAATGATCACGGTCAAAGACATCATGAAAAAAATTCAGTACCCGCTGGCCTGTAAAGACGAACGAGGCAGGCTACGGGTGGCAGCTGCCGTCGGTGTGGGCGCCGATCTTGAAACGCGCGCCGAATTGTTGATCGCCGCCGGCGTGGATATGCTCACAGTTGATTCATCACACGGCCACAGCGAAGGTGTGCTGCGGGCTGTCGCAGTGCTGAAGAAGAAGTTCCCGAAGGCCGTGATCATGGCCGGCAATGTCGCCACGGCCGACGGCGCCAGGTCGCTCGTCGATGCTGGGGCCGACAGTGTCAAAGTCGGCATCGGCCCGGGTTCGATTTGTACCACTCGCGTGGTGACAGGGGCGGGAATGCCGCAGATTACGGCGATCATGAATGCGGTCGAGGGTGTGGCGAAATCGGGAATCCCGGTGATTGCCGACGGTGGTATCAGGTACTCCGGTGATATCGCGAAAGCTCTTGCCTGTGGTGGACGGGCGGTCATGATTGGATCACTCCTGGCCGGCACCGAGGAGTCGCCCGGGTGAGACGATTCTGTTCGAAGGGCGGTCGTTCAAGGTGTACCGAGGCATGGGTTCGGTGGGCGCCATGAAAGAAGGGAGTGCCGACCGGTATTTCCAGGATCGCGAGGAAGAAGCCTCCAAGCTGGTGCCGGAGGGGGTCGAGGGGCGCGTGCCGTTTAAGGGGTCGTTGTCCGACCTGGTATTCCAATTGGTCGGCGGCCTTCGGGCCGGCATGGGTCTGGTGGGCGCAAAAAATCTGGCCGACCTCCGCGAAAGAGCCCAGTTTGTGCGTATTACTTCTGCGGGTGTCGTCGAATCTCATCCGCATTCGGTGCCGATAACTAAAGAGTCGCCCAACTATCGGCGTATGATGTGATCGCGGGCGACCTGACAAGGGATGTTTGTTGTTGTTTTGGTATAGATAAACGTAGGCTACGAGAACGCAGGGAGAACAGTCGCGCTTTACTACAACGTGAAGTGAGGAAAGTCCGAGCTCCGCAGAATCAGGGCGCCTGATAACGTCAGGGTGGCGCAAGCCAACGGAAAGTGCCGCAGAAACCAAACCGCCCGCCGCAAGGCAGGTAAGGGTGAAAACGTAGTGTAAGAGACTACGCGCCGGGTTGGAGACAACCCGGTGGGGTAAACCCCGCTCGGAGCAAGGCCAAATAGGGGAACAGGGGCTGATTCGTCCCGCTATGATTCCCGGGTAGGCCGCTTGAGTCGGCAGGCAACTGCCGGCCTAGACAAATGACTGTAGTTCGCTTCGGCGGATAACAGAACTCGGCTTATTTCCCTGCGTTCGGTGGCCTCCAACTCTGGAGGCTTACATGAGCTGGTTACAACGGTCAGCACCGCTTAAGTGGATGCTGGCCAACGAACCGGATCGCACCCTTGTCGCGGATCTGGTCGCCACGACCAAGCTGCCCACCAATGTCATCAAGATTCTGGTGAATCGGCAGCTCGATTCGCCGGAATTGATCGATCGCTTTCTCAATCCAAAAATGTCCGATCTTCGTGATCCGTTCACCATGGTCGGCATGGACGGCGGGATCGATCGCGTCATCCGTGCCCTGTTCGAAAACGAAAAGGTAATGATCTACGGCGACTATGACGTCGACGGCATCACCGCCACGGCGCTCTTGTACATGGTGCTCAACAAGCTCGGTTCGCAGGTCGACTACTATCTGCCCAACCGGCTGGTCGAAGGGTACGGCCTCTCGACCGAAGGCATCGACGAGGCGAAGAAGAAGGGTGTCACCCTGATCGTCACCGTCGACACCGGTATTACCGCGGTCGAGGAAGTCGAGTATGCGACCTCCCTCGGCATCGACGTGGTCGTGACCGATCACCACGAGCCGGGGATGTCAATTCCGAAAGCGCACTCGATCATCAATCCCAAGCAGCCCGGCTGCGATTACGGCGGCGAATTGTCGGGTGTTGGGGTGGCCTTCAAGTTTGCCCAGGCGCTCTATCGCCGTCTGGAAAAGGACGAACGCGAACTGGACGAACATCTCGATCTGGTGGCGCTCGGGACATCGGCCGATATCGTGCCGCTGGTAGGCGAGAACCGCGTATCTGACCAAATTCGGCATTCGTCAGATTGCGCGCACCACCAAGCCCGGCCTGAAGTCGCTGGCGTTTGTCTCGGGGCTGATGGGGAAAGAAATCGGCACCGGGCAGGTGGTGTTCATTCTGGCCCCGCGTATCAACGCGCTTGGACGATTGGGCGATGCCCGCCAGGCGATCCGGCTGCTGTCGACGCGTGACGACCGCATAGCCCAGGAAATCGCCCGCACGCTCGACAGCGAAAACAAACGACGCAAAGAGATCGACGAGAAGACGCTTGCACGAAGCGCTTGATCAGATGGCCGAGTTGGTTGATCTGGAAAACGATCGCGCCATCGTGCTCGCCGCCGAAGGGTGGCATCAGGGTGTGATCGGAATCGTCGCCAGCCGGCTTGTGGAAAAATATCACCTGCCGACCGTGATGATTGCCATCTCTGACGGCGAAGGGAAGGGCTCCGCTCGCTCGATTCCCGGCTTCCATCTCTGCGAAGCGCTCAAGGACTGCGAAGATCTCCTCATCCGTTACGGCGGGCACAAGTACGCTGCCGGACTGTCGATCAAGCCGCAGAATATCGAGGAATTTCGCCGATCGCTTTAAAGACGTCTCAGTGAAATACCTGACTCCGGAAGACATCATCCCGAAACTGCATATCGATCTCGAAATCGAATTGACCGACATCGACGACGCTTTCATGCAGACGATTGAATCGTTCTCGCCGTTTGGCCCGCAAAACATGCGCCCGATTTTTCTCACCCGCAACTGCGAAGTGGTCGGCACACCGTACACGGTGGGCAACAATCACCTCAAGATGAAAGTGCGCAAGGGGGACGCCATGTTCGACGTGATCGGTTTCGGTTTCGGTGAGATGGCGCGCACGATTTATGACAAGGGGTGTCTGGTTGACATCGTCTATGCGCTGGAATACAACACCTACAACGGCCAGACGTCGATCCAGGTCCGCTTGCGGGATCTCAAGTTGACGGTTGGCAATATGTCTCCGGGAATCCGCGCATGACCGTCCTTGATGAGTTTTTTGCAGGCGAAATCCGGGCCCTGGCAAAGATCATCTCCGCGGTCGAGAATCATAGCGAAGGGTACCAGAATCTGGTCGGCAGGCTTTATGCCAGAGCCGGCAAGGCCGTGCGTATCGGCATCACCGGCCCGCCCGGGTCGGGAAAATCGACGCTGGTCAATTGTCTCGCCCATGAATTCCTGAATCAAGGGAAACGGGTCGGCATCATCGCGGTCGACCCTACGTCGCCGTTTACGGGCGGCGCTTTGCTCGGCGACCGGGTCCGAATGAATGAATTCCCCTCCGATGGCAGTGTGTATTTTCGTTCGATGGCCACGCGCGGCGCGGGTGGCGGGCTGGCGTCGGCCACCGACAATGTCGCGGTAGTCTACGACGCATTTGGCTTTGATATCACGCTCATCGAGACGGTCGGCGTGGGGCAGGTGGAACTCGACATTATCGACACCTGCGATACGGTGGTGGTGGTGATCGTGCCGGAGTCGGGCGACGCGGTGCAGACGATGAAGGCGGGTCTGATGGAGATCGGCGATATCTTCTGCATCAACAAAGCGGACCGTCCCGGTTCGGAGCGAATCGCCGCCGATCTTCGGCATACATTATCGGTACGAAAGAAGATCGAGGGTCGCTGGGATCCGCCGGTGGAGATGACCGAGGCGCAGAACCGTAAGGGGATCGACAAGCTTGTTCAGAAGATCGACGCGCACCTCTCTTTCCTGCACAGTTCCGGCAGCTTTGCCGCGCACCGTCGCGAACAGATCAAGAAGAAGATCCTGCATATACTCACCGAGCGGTTCAAAGAGGAATTCGTGGCCGACATCACGCGCCGATCGCACCTTGATCAGACGGCGGATGAGATACTAAAGGGGACAACGAATCCGTACGCGGTGAGCGCGAAGTTGTATGAAGGGTTTGTGCCGGGGGAATAGAAGCGCGATACGATGTGAGAGGGCCGTCGATAGGTGGTAACTTGTCGACGGCCTTTTGCAAGAGAGTTCCGCCCTACCATCCTGTTGTGTCGAGATGCAAAACGCGTCTAAACCATCCACTTTCCGCTTGCCGAGACATACGCGGCGGTGTATGCTACCGTCAGCAAGGTATTCTCCTGGATTACCGCTATGCGTATTCGTTACTTGTTCGGAATTCTGCTCGCGATCGGTCTTCTTGCCATTGGATGTGGCAGTACCAAGCGGGTCACCGCTACCGAAATGTCACGGCTCAAGCCGGACCAACAGATTCACCACGTCAGCTATCCCCTGAAGATCGCCAGTGTCACGACCGCGAAGGGTGAAACCATTCGATTTGACAGCGCGAATGGAATGTACGATGCCCGGAGCCGCACGTTTTTCGGCACGGCCAGCGGCGTGAATCAGGTCATTGAGGCAAGGAATGCGGATAGTGTCGCAGCCCTGGCGGGCCATACTATCAAGCCGTTCCTACTCGCGTTGGATATTGCGGCGTTTGAGAAATGGGTGAACCTTGCACCACGAGTCACGTACGGCGACCACACGCTCACGCCCGGTCGTCAATTCGTCCTGACTCAGAAGAGCGGGCGATGGGACGCATCGAACGGCTCAATTGTCGGACTGTCGCGCGGCCAGCAGGTAACCATTCCGGCCGACAGCCTGCTTTTTGTTTCGAAACCGAACGCAAAGAAAGCTGCCTGGGGTGTCGGCATCGTTACGGGAGCGTTTGTGGTTGTGGCGGTACTGCTCGAGACGACCGGCTTCTGCCAGGGCTTCGAGGATTGGTAGGAAGTAGGGCGGAACTCTCTTTCGACTACCAGAGCCTCTGGCTCACGCAAGGATTTATCGGTGAAGCAAGGGCTCGAAATTCCGGAAAGTAGGGCGGAACTCTCTTTCGACTACCAGAGCCTCTGGCTCACGCAAGGATTTATCGGTGAAGCAAGGGCTCGAAATTCCGGAAAGTAGGGCGGAACTCTCTTTCGATTACCAGAGCCTCTGGCTCACGCAAAGATTTATCGATGAAGCAAGGGCTCGAAATTCCGGAAAGTAGGGCGGAACTCTCTTTCGACTACCAGAGCCTCTGGCTCACGCAAAGATTCATCGATGAAGCAAGGGCCAGCATAGACGCAAGGGAGTTCCGCCCTACTCATTGAGACCTCCACGCCTCGAGATTGCGGCGCATCTGGCCGATGTGTTTGGGTGTGTGATTTTCGTAAATCTTCAGCCAAGTATCAAAGGTCATTTCCCCGTGTTCCGGGTGCATAACCTTCGCGTTCCAGCTTTCCTCCGGGAGCATTTTGATCAATTCATATGAACTCTGACGGAGCCAGCGAAAGGTTTCCAGGGCGGTCTCCGGCGACTGCTGGTGGTAATCGCACTTGATCGCCCACGTATCCTGATCGTAAGCGAAGAGCGTCCTCCCCGGTTCCGCGAGGAAGACGCGGCAGCGGATGAAGGAATTTGCCTCCGATTCCGCCAGATGCACGATGATTTCGTGGACCGACCACTTATTTGTGGCCGGCTTGTACTGCCACATTTCGCGGGGGAATTCTTTGAGGGCGTTCACCACGGCGGCGTGCGCCTGACCATACGATTCGATGAGCTTCTGACGTTCTTTGTGTGTCATGGCCGTTTCCTCCTGGTTGTGAAGACTGAATAACGGGAATCTGCTGCGGTTTGTTTCTGGAAATGAGTCACGCAGGCACAAAAGAAAAAGCCGGACAGTCTCCTGCCCGGCTGAGTCTTCTTCGTTATCGATACTCAGTTCTCAATATACTTCCCCAGAATCTGGTTCATCCGCGTGGTCATCTTCGAATTGGACAGCACCTCGGTGGCGCCGGCCGACATCGCCGCCTTCATCTGGTCGGCCATGATGTGCGGGGAGTAGCAGACAATCGGGATATTGCGCGTCGCTCCGTACGACCGGAGCTTATTGATGAGCGCCGGAGCCTCGATACCGTTGAGATTCAGATCAATTATAATCAAATTCGGTCGCAGTTCCTGCGCCTTGCTGAATATCTCGTCAGACCGGATCGCCTTTATCCCCTCCGCCTCCATCGAGTCGAGTATCGACATGATCTTTGAGGTAAAAATCATGTTGTTCACGGCTATGATTACTTTCTTGTTCACCATCTTCTCCTTTGATGAAGCGTAAGCCGAGAAATCCTTCCTGTAGGTGCTTAATATACGGCATTTGCCCGGATTTGGGAAGACCCCGGCGGATCAAAAATCAACAAAAACCATTGATCGTCGCAAATCTGTGATTGCCAATAACTTGGGGAACGAGTTGAAATCTCGTTTGAGATTTCTCTCACAAGCCCTCTATCTATTTTAGTTGCATTGACTTCCATTTGTTCCTTACTACCGACATGAAACGCACTAAAATGCTCGTCACCTACGGTCCGGCTATCGCTAACAAACAACTAATCAAGAGGTTAGTCGATTCCGGCGTCAACGCCTTCCGCGTCAACTGTTCCCACGGCACAACCGCCAATTTCATCGCCGCAGCCAGGACAATCCGGGCAGGCAGCAAGGGCGCCGACTACCCAATCGGCCTCCTTTTCGACATATCCGGCCCGAAACTTCGGCTCGACCGGTTCGACGACGAGGTTCAGGTTGAAATAGGCGACGAAATCGCCATCTCCACAGGCAAAACCGACCTCGCCCGGCGGATCATTGCTGTCAACCACCCAGCCATCATCGAGTCGGTGCGCAAAGGGGAGAGAGTCTTCGTTGACGATGGTCAGATCGAATTCGAGGCGGTCAAGACTGGTCGCACGGAAATTGTGCTTAGAGCGAGGAACGCCGGCGTGCTGCTCGGTGGCAAAGGGATAAACCTGCCCGACTCTGTTATTAAGATCCCCACTATCGGTCGAAAGGACCGGGAGGACATTGCCACGGCGGTGAAAGTAGGGGCCGACTACGTCGCCCTTTCCTTTGTCCGGTCGGGTGACGATCTGATCGAGGCGCGCAAGCTGATCAAGCAGGCAGGCGGCTCGCAGAAATTGATCGCCAAGCTGGAAAAGCGAGAAGCCATTGCCAATATCGAAGAGCTGATGCTCCTTTGCGACGGAGTCATGATCGCCCGTGGCGATCTGGGGGTCGAATTGCCACCGGCCGAACTGCCGACCCTGCAGAAGCGAATCATCAACCTGGCCAATACCCACCAGAAGCCGGTCATAGTCGCGACGCAGATGCTCGAGTCAATGCGGTTCGCGCCACGGGCCACCCGGGCGGAGATCAACGATGTCGCCTCGGCCGTGTTTGACTTCGCCGACGCCGTCATGCTCTCCGCCGAGACGGCTACGGGGAAGTACCCGTGTGAGGCGGTTGCCACGATGCGGGAGATCATCTGCGCCACCGAGGCCTCGCTCCCCCGGCCACAGGTCAGTCTCGAACGACATCTGATACCTTCGGAAATCCCCTACGGCATTGCCGAATCAGTGAGTCGACTCAACGACTACTGTCCCACGGAAGCCATCTTCGCCTTCACGACCACCGGATTCACCGCTCAAATGATCTCAAACGTGTTTCCCCCTCAGCCGATATTTGCGCTGACTCCCAATCGTGTTGTGGTGGGACAATTGACCCTTTACCGCGCGGTTTACCCGGTACTGATCCGCCAGCCCGGCTCGTTTACGGCGATGCTCGGGACTGTCGGGCGCATTGCCAAAAGACTGGGCCTCGCACGCAAGGGACAGCGGGCGATTATTACCGGCGGTGCCCCTTTTGGTTCGACCACCGCCACCAATTTCATGATGATCCACGAGGTCAAGTGAGATGTCGAGTCACCTCGACGCGAATGCGTTTCGAAAATAGGAAATGCTTCCCACTGCCAGAGCCACCCCCACCAGCAGATAAATGGCCACCAGAATATCCCGTGAGAGCGGCGACAGACGCAGCGCTATCCCCAGGGTGATCATCACGATCACGATCAGATAAGATTCGAGAGCCTGAAAGGCGAAAACACAGATGCGCTCTTTGTGCGGTGATAAGGCGGCGATACGGGCAATGTTCCTTCGCGCGAGACGGGCAAATACCCAGTAACCCTTGGCAATGCCAAGCGCCACGCCAATGGCCACTGGAAAGTAGAGTGTTGATTTCACCTGCGGCAGCCAGAAAAGCGCGCGCGATATCAAGAACAGGCCGACCAACAGCCAGACTGATCCGGCGGTCAGCGTGAGCGTTTGGCGTGAGACGGCTGGTTCGCGAAGAGGCATAGGTCTAGATACCGCATTTCACGATCGGCGCGCAATATTCAAGACGCCAACTGTCCGCCCGATTCCAGACTTTCCAATTGCCAGGCTGCAACCGACCTCGTACATTCCGGCCAATGACCACCGGGAAATACAATCTCACGAAATATCGGGACAAAGTGATAGCCATCGACGGCCCGGCCGGGGCAGGAAAATCAACCACCGCCCGCATTCTGGCCGCCCGCTTAGGGTACCAGTATCTGGATACCGGCGCGATGTACCGCTCGCTCACCTATTTTGCTCTCAAAAACGGCGTGTCGCCTTCCGACGATGCGAAGTTGACCGCTTTGGCGAACACGGTGGAAATCCGTTTCATAACTCGTGAGGACGTCAATCACGTTTTCATCAACGGCGAAGACGTGACCACACAAATCCGCACACCGGAGGTGACCGCCCACGTTTCCGAAGTGTCCGCCCACGCCGGCGTTCGAAAAGCCATGGTATTCAAGCAGCAGGAAATAGGGAAGGCCGGGTCGATCGTGGCCGAGGGCCGTGACACAACGACCGTTGTCTTCCCCAAGGCGGATCTCAAGATCTTCCTGCAGGCCTCGGTGAAAGAACGGGCTCAGCGACGACTGATCGATTTGGCCCGGATGGGGGTGGCGACCACGTTGGAGGAACAAGAGGCGGATATTGAACGGCGCGATGCGCATGATTCTGGTCGCAAGCATTCGCCGCTCACCAAGGCGCCCGACGCGTATGTAGTCGATACCAGCAACTGTACGATTGAGGATCAGGTCGAGCGAATCCTGGTCTTCTTCAAGACCGTCGTCAAGTGAGAATCAAGATTCTATATTATCTCGGCTGGTCGGTGACTCGATTGGTCTCGACACTTATCTTTCGTATCCGGGTCCGCGGCCGGGAACACATTCCGCGCACCGGTGGGTTCATCATTGCCACCAATCACGCATCGTTTTACGATCCCCTCCTGGTCGGCTCCTGGAGTCGGCGGGAAGTCTATTTTTTTGCCAAGAAAGAGCTCTTTGCAAACCGCCTGTTTGGGGAGATCATCCGTCGTACCAATGCGCTTCCGGTCAAGCGAGGCACGGTCGACCGCGACGCTCTGAAAGCGTCGGTGAAGGTGATTCACAACGGGTTTGGGCTGGTGTTCTTCCCTGAAGGAACTCGCTCCAAAACGCATCATTTTCTGCCCGCCAAGCCGGGGCTGGGCCTCTTGGCGACGATGGCAAGATGCCCCGTCGTTCCTGGCTATGTCCATGGTTCTGACAGGCTTAAAGACTGTTTCTGGGGCCGCACACGCTTGAGCATTACGTTCGGGCCGGCCATGTCCGAGGAGCAGATTGCCGCGTACTCGTCTGATCGTGAAAGCTGGGAAACAATCTCGAAAGAAGCGATGAAACGGATAGCCGCGCTGGCCGCTCTGATTCCTGACGGCCGGACGTTGGCGGAAGAATCGCCGTAAAAAGAGATTGGCATTTGGCCGATTCCGTATATATTTAGGACTCCCCGGCGGTTTTGAAGGAGCTGCCGGGTCTCCGATAGTTTTCCTACTGGAAAAATTCAAGGCTGTCGGAATCCGTAAAGGAGGTTCTCTTTCTCGAAATGGCTGTTGCCAAAAGACCAACCAAACCCGTCGCGGCTGCCAAAATGTCCAAGCGCAAAGCTGCCGCCGCGAAGAAAACCATCAAAGTCAAAACCAAGATCACCGCGAAGGACGCCGAAGTCGTCGACGTCGTCGATGCTGTTGAATCGGAAGTAGGTCAATTAGAAAATCTAATGACCGCTCGCCGTCAGCGCGTCATCGAAAAAGCGAAAGTGCGCCCGATTGAAGCAGTCGAGTCCACGGTCGTCGATGCGGTCAAGATCACCGATGTCTCCGGCGTCGTCTACGACAAGGCCGACTACGACGCCATGGTCGAGATGTACGATTCGACCATCAAGGACATCAAAGAAGGTGAAATCGTCCGAGGCACGATTCTCGGCGTGACGCATGGACGATGTCATCGTCGATGTCGGTTTCAAATCCGAAGGGATTATCCCGATTATGAATTTCGGCCACCGATCAACATCAAGGTCGGCGACGACATCGAAGTCTATCTGGAGCAGATCGAGGATCCAACGGTGCGTTGATTCTGTCCAAGCAGAAAGCCGACTTCATGCGGGTCTGGGATCGGATTCGCGAAGTCCACGACTCCGGTGAGACGATCGAAGGCCGCATCGCCCGCCGCATCAAAGGCGGCGTCGTGGTGGATATCATGGGTGTCGATGCCTTCCTGCCCGGCTCGCAGATTTCACTGCGCCAGGTGCCGGATTTCGACGCCCTCATCAACCAGACGATGGGCGTCAAGATTATCAAGCTGAACAAGACCCGCCGCAATATCGTCGTCTCGCGCCGCGTGGTGCTCGAAGAAGAGCGCGAGGAGATGCGTTCGACGCTGCTGAACGAAGATCGCGGTCGGCCAGGTGCCGACAGGGTATCGTCAAGAACATCACCGATTTCGGTGTCTTCATCGATCTCGGCGGTGTCGACGGTCTGCTGCATATCACCGATATGTCGTGGGGTCGGATTCGTCACCCCTCCGAGATGGTCCATCTGGGCGACAAGATCGATGTCAAGATTCTCGATTTCGACGAGAAGACCTCGCGCATTTCGCTCGGTCTGAAACAGATGACTCCGTACCCGTGGGAGAATATCGAAGACCAAGTACCCGATCGGCCGCAAGGTCACCGGGACGCGTGGTTTCGATCACCGATTACGGTGCGTTTGTCGAGCTGGAAAAGGGAGATCGAAGGACTCATTCACATTTCCGAAATGTCCTGGACCCAGCATATCAAGCATCCGTCGAAGATCATGAACGTCGGCGACATGGTCGACGCGGTCGTGCTCTCGGTGGACAAGGAAAACGAGAAGATCTCCCTCGGCATCAAGCAGATGGAACCGGATCCGTGGATCACGATCGAAGATCGGTATCCCGTCGGCAAGGTCGTCTCCGGCAAAGTGCGCAACCTGACCGCCTTCGGCGCCTTTGTCGAACTTGAAGAGGGGATCGACGGCCTGGTGCACATTTCCGATATGTCCTGGACCAAGCGGATTCAGCATCCCGTCGGAAGTGATGAAGAAGGGCGACAAGGTCGATGTCAAGGTGCTCAAGATCGATCACGACAACCGCCGCATTTCGCTCGGCTTCAAGCAGCTGATGGAGGATCCGTGGCCCGAACTGGCCAAGAAGTTCGCTGTCGGCTCTGAGTATCTCGGCACGATCACCAAAGTGCTCGACCGCGGAGTCGTGGTCGATCTCGGCGACAGTGTCGAAGGCTTCGTGCCGGTGGGACAACTGGCCGGCAAGGACCTGACCGATCCGACCGGAGTGTTCAAAGAGGGCGAGCAGGTTCCGCTTCAGGTAATCGAATTCGACCGGAACCAGCACAAGGTGATTCTGTCGGCCGTTGCGTATTACAAGAAACGCGACCGGGCCGAGTTTGACGAGTTCCTGTCCAAGCATCCGTCGAGTGCCGCGCGCACGATGGCGGACGCCATGCCGGAATCACTCAAACCGGAATCCGAGCCGGCCCCGGAACAACAGGCCGAAGAGTAAGTCGAATTTCTGAAATTCGACGTATAATGAACGACGGCGGCTCGCCTGAGCCGCCGTTGTCATGAGTGACCGCATCTGCTATGAAGACCGCAATTGAGTCACCGATTGTCTGGCCCGAGGGAAAGGCGTTTGCCTTCTCGATATTCGATGACACCGATCTGGCGACAATTGAGAACACCGCTCCGGTGTACGACTTCCTGACTGGTCTCGGCTTTCGCATCACCAAATCAGCCTGGCTTCTCGAAGGGGACGGAAAGGCGTACGCTTCCGGAACTACCTGTGAGGATCGTGATTATCGCCGTTGGGTGCAATTGCTTCAAGCTCAGGGACACGAGATCGGATTCCACGGCGCGTCGTATTCGACGTCGCCCCGCGAGCGGACCCGCTTGGCGCTTGATAGATTTCGTGAATACTTTGGTGACAAACCGGTCACGGCCGTCAGTCATTCGCGTTGTGAAGAGAATATGTACTGGGGGCCGATGCGACTCACCGGGCGGAGGCGGCTGTTCTACAATCTGGCGACGAGCTTCAGAGGAGTGAACCGATATCGGGGCAATGTCGAAGGAGACCCGCTGTTTTGGGGTGATCTGTGTCGCGAGCGCGTGGCATATCTGCGCAATTTTGTCTTTCCGGAAATCAACACGCTGCGCGCTTGTCCCTACATGCCCTACTACGATCCGCTCAGGCCGTTCGTGAACGCTTGGTTTGCCTCTACCGAGGGTGCGGTGGTCGGAAGTTTTGTCGATTCGCTATCGGAGGAGAATCAGGACCGGCTGGAAGAACAACGGGGCGCCTGTATAATGTATACGCACCTTGCCTGCGGATTCAAAGAGGCGCAGGGATTGCACGGAAGATTTCAGGAGTTGATGGAGCGATTGAGCAAGAAGAACGGCTGGTTTGTGCCGGTCGGAACGCTGCTGAATCATATCGAATCGCAGCGGGGTATTCACATCCTGACTGACCACGAGCGCGCCGAAATGGAATCACGATGGTTCTGGCGGCACAAGCTCGTGCGCGGACGGTCATAATGCTGCGATGCGACGTCTCAACAAATGTCGATTGGGCCAGGCTCGATTCGCTTCCCGATCGGACAATCTTCCAGACTCGCCCCTGGCTGGAGTTCGTAAGCGAAGCACAAGCCGCCGATCCAATTGTGATTGCCCTGTATGAGGATGACGCCCTGATCGCCTACTGTACGGGGGCCATCACACACAAATTCGGTCTGAAATTGTTCGGTTCACCCTTTCCGGGGTGGACCACGTCCTATCTCGGCTTCAATCTCCTGCGCCCATATTCCAGAATTGCGCTGGCCAGAGCTGTCTTCGATTTTGCGTTCAGGGAACTCGGCTGTGTCCACGGGGAACTCATGGATAGAAACCTTCCCATTGAAGATGCGCAGGCGGCCGGATTCACCTATCGGACATTTACCAATTTCTACGGTGCGAAGGGCATCGACTGGGACGCCGTGCGCAAGCGAACCCGCAGCACGACCGGTTACCCCGAGTACGAGGTGAGCAAGCTCGCCAACGTGCTGTCTCACCGAAGGAGCTCGCGCGGCGCGTCCCGCGCCTCAAGACGTACGCCGTGCACCCCGGCACCGTCGCGACCGATGTGTGGCGTCGCGTGCCTTCGCCCGTCGCGTGGGTGATGAAGAAGTTCATGCTGTCGCCCGACGAGGGCGCCCGCTCGATGCTCAAGGCGGCGACCGATCCGGCCCTCGCGAGCGACAGCGGTCACTACTACAACCAGCGCGGCGAGGAGAGACGCCCCAGCAAGCTCGCCGACGACGCTGAGCTCGCACGGACCTTGTGGGCCAAGTCCGCGGAGTGGACCGGCCTGGCTGGGTAGCCGGCTCGCCGCCGACAGCCGGTGGGCACGTGGGTGACGCATCCCCGGTTGTGCCGGCCGCGTGCCGCGCAACAATGGCCGCATGAGCTGCATCGCGGTCGGTGGCCGTCCTGTCGACGATGCACTACGAGGGCGACGAGAGACGGAGCCCGACCGGTGGTGACTACGTCGACGTGCCGTGCCGGTACCGGTCGGCGCGGTCGAGTAGTGCCAAGTCGCGCACACCTACGGCTCCGACTTCGTGAGCCTGACTGGGGCGTGTGGGCGCCCGACGGCTCGACATCGCGGCTGGGGCGGCGGCAACACCGAGCGACGCGATCATCGGTGTCGCTCAGCTCGTCGCGTAGTTACCTGCCCGGCCCGATCGCGGCCGGCACGTGGACGGTCTCGATCGGCAAGCGTGAAGCCGGACACGACCGGCCTGACCACCCTCATCGACCGTCACGCCAGCCACACCGCCGAGGCGGTCCCCGTGCTGCCGAGGCTGCCTACGCGCCGGTGACGCTGTCCGAGCGAGCGGCGCTGGTACAAGGGCGACTTCCACGTCGCAACCGGTGCAGAGCGGCGACGCCCGCGGTGACCTCTCGATCCAGATTACGACGCTCGCGCAAGACCCGCGGCCCGACTTCATGGACATGAGCGACCACGACACGGTCGCGCAGCACGCGCTGATCGCGGCGGTCCAGCCGAGCCTCTCCGACTTCCTGGTCCTGCGCGGCGCCGAGATCACGCCTACAGCGGCCACGGCAACGCGGTCGGCATCCACGACTACGTCGAGCACCGCTCGGCCTACAACGGCCGCGACCGTCCCCACCACATCACCGCCGACGTCGCCGCGCAGGCGGCATCTTCATCGTCAACCACCCGATGCTCGACCTCGGACCGGCTGCATCGGGCTGCATCGTGGAAGCACGTCGACGACACGCCGTGGGACCAGGTCTCGGGCTATGGAGCTGATCACCGGCAACTACGACATCGGTGTGTCGGCGTTCGTGCCGCGCGTGTCCGCGCTGCCGGACATGCTGAGGATCGAGGGGTCTTGGATCGCCGGCATCGGCGGCAGCGACGATCACACCGCCGGCATCAACGAGGGCGCCGCCGGCTCCGACATCGGCAGCCGACGACGCTCGTGCTCGCCGACAACCTCAGCGAGGCGGGCGATACGACGCGGTCAAGCACGGGCGCACGATCTCGGGCCTCCACGGCCCGGACGATCCGCTCGTCGAGGTGACGATGCGCAAGCAGGACGGCACGCAGGCCGACATCGGCGACGACGTCGACGGCGTCGACGACGTGCACGTCTGGTCCATGCGCCGGCGGCAACGGCGACTTCGTCTACCTGCTCCGCGACGGCCAGAAGATCGCCAGAAGCAGGTGACGGCCGACGACTTCAAGACGACGTTCGACGACGCGCCCGGCGCCAAGGCGCGGCGCTACCGGGTCGAGCTGATCTCCGACACGAACATGCCGACCGTACACGAGCCACATCTACGTGGCGGGGTCGCGGCGGCGGGGCTGCGGCTGCCAGAGACAGGGGCTCCGGTGGCCTGGGCCGGTGCTCGTCGTGCTCTACGCCTTGAAGTCCGCGGGATCGATCCCGTGCCGCTGGATCAGGCGGCGGAAGTTCGTCCGATCGAGGCCGGCGAGGCGCGCCGCCTCGGACACCGAGCCCCGCGCCTTGTCGAGCACCTTGATCAGGTAGCGCTTCTCGAAGTCACTCGCGGCCCGGCGCTTGGCCTCGGTGAGCGTTCGTGGTCGATCGCCGGCTCGATCGTCGGCGCCAGCGGATCCGCGGTGACACGCGGCGCGAACGTCTCGCGCACGCGCGGCGGCAGCGCGTCGACCTCGAGCGCCCCGCCGTGCGCGAGCGCGAGCGCGTGGAGCACCGCGTTCTCGAGCTCGCGGATGTTGCCCGGCCACGGGTACCGCGCCATGGTCTCGAGCGCCGTCGGCGACAGGCTCGGCGGCGAGGTCCCGCCGTGCTTCTTGAGGAAGTGCGCGACCAGGAGCGGCAGGTCGTCGAGCCGCTCGCGCAGCGGCGGCACGCGGAGTGAGACGACGTCCAGCCGGTAGTAGAGGTCCTGGCGAAACCGGCCGCGCTCGACCTCGTCGGCCAGCTCCTTGTTGGTCGCCGCGACGACGCGGACGTCGACCGGACAGATCGCGCGTGCCGCCCAGCCGGCGGAACGTCATCTCCTCGAGCACGCGCAGCAGCTTCGCCTGCGTCGCCACCGGCATCTCGCCGACCTCGTCGAGGAACAGCGTCCCGCCGTCGGCCTCCTCGAACAGCCCGCGCTTCTGCGCCTTCGCGTCGGTGAACGCGCCGCGCTCGTGGCCGAACAGCTCGCTCTCGATCAGCGACTCGGGGACGGCGCGCAGTTGATCTCGACGAACGCGCCCTCGCACCGCCGCGGCGTGGAGCGCGCGCGCGATCAGCTCCTTGCCCGTGCCGGTCTCGCCCTGGATCAGGACGGAGACGACCGCTCGGCGAGCCGGTCGAGCGCGCGCCGCACCCGCCGCATCAGCGACGAGCGCCCGACGAGCAGCGAGTCGGCCGGCGAGGAGCTCTGCGTGGCCGAGCTGGCGGCGGAGCGCCGAGTAGCGCGCCGCGGACAGCACCATCGACGACAGCTGGAACGCCTCGAACGGCTTGGTCAGGTAGTAGAACGCACCCGCGCGCATGCACGCGGCGGCGGTGCTCGCGGTCGAGTCGCCGGTCAGCATGAGCACCGTCGCAACAGCCGGCCGCGCGACAGTAGCGCAGCACCTCGACCCGCTCATCCCGGGCAGGCCGACGTCGAGAGATCACGACGTCCGAGTCGACGAGGTCCGCCTCGAGCCGCGCGATCACGCGCACCGGATCGGCTCGACACCTCGACCTCGTGGCCATCGGACCCGAGCTTGCGGGCCAGCGCTCGGGCGACCTCGTCGTCATCCTCGACGACCATCACCTTGAATGGGACAGCTTCACCCA
>CAWDXE010000002.1:0-10119 GCA_963806185.1 uncultured candidate division Zixibacteria bacterium | reverse complement strand
TACAGCCCGACAACAGATCGTGGAAATCGGCAGGCGACTCGATACCCGCAAGTTCATCGCCGGGTCGGACGGGAATATCTCGATTCGGCTGGACAGCCACACAATTCTGATCACCCCCTCGGGAGTGGCCAAAGGTCGCATGTCGGCAGAGACAATGATCACGGTTGATCTCGACGGTCGGAAATTGAGCGGAGACGGACGGCCATCGTCAGAAATGGCAATGCACCTGTTTGTATACCGCGCCCGCCCTGACATTTCTGCCTGTGTCCATGCCCACCCTCCGTGTGCGACCGCATTCGCGGTAGCCGGCCGACCGCTCGACTATGACTGCCTGCCGGAGGTCATTGTCTTCGTCGGGCCAATTGCCACGACTGAGTATGCCCCGCCGGGAACCGAAGCCGTGCCGCATTCGCTCGCTCCCTACATTGCGGATCACAACGCCTTTCTCTTGCGAAATCATGGGGTCCTGACCCTGGGCCGGAGCCTTGAAGAAGCGTTCAACCGACTGGAGACGGTGGAGCAATACGCCAAGATTTGCCATCTGGCCCTCCAACTCGGGAATGTAGGTCGGATTCCGAAGGAAGATTATGATCGACTCGTGAGTCTGAGGCTAGCGTTGAATAACCCGACGGACGACAAAACGGGGGAACGCTGACAATGGTAAAGAAGATCCTTATCGAAAAGGCCGACCGCCTCTACCAGATGGCACCCGAACTCACGGATTTTGCCCGAATACTGCCGCGACAGCCGTTGTTGCGACGAGCAAAATTGATCGACCTGGCCAACCTTCAGTGGCCGATCACACGCACGCCGGACTCCAGTCTCACTCAGGCCGATCTGTCCGCTGCGACTGCGGCCCAAATCGAGGGCCTGAAAGAGGAGTTGATGGCGTGGCTCGAACGCCACTTCCATGTTCGCCTTGCCAGTGTCAAAGAAGTGTATGTTGGCGCCGACGTACCGTCGCTCCTGTTCGCGCTGACCATGAGTCTTGTCGATCAGGGTGATCCGGCTTTCGTCCCGGGAGTCGGTTTGCCCCATTATCGTCGGGTAATCGCCGCCTGTGGCGGGGAACCCATCCCTTACCTCATTTCGGCAAAGACCGACTGGCGTCCACAGCTTGACCGTCTGGCCGGTCAACTGACAAGGATAGCGCCGCTGTTCATATTAAATTCCCCGCACGATCCAACCGGAGCGGAACTCAACGAGAAGGATCTATCCAGACTGGTCTGGTCCGCGGCCAAGGAGAATTTCCTGATTGTCAACGATGCCTCGCACCAATCGATCCCCGATCGCAAGCCGATATCCTTGTTGGCAGTAGAAGGAGGAAAACGGGCGGGAGTGGAACTGTATTCGTTTTCGCAGGTGCTGGGCCTGCCGAGTATGCCGTTTGGTTTTGCCGTCGGCAGTCGTCAGGCACTCGAGGGACTTCGGGCCGTCAAGTCGCTCTTCCCCGTGCAACTCCCGGTCTATCTGGTAGAATTCGCCCGCCAAGCCATCAAAGAATATCCCAACCAGTATCTGAGGTCCGTTCGGCAACTTTTGGGGGAGAATCATGCTGAGGCGCGTACCTTGATGTCACTGCTGAATCTTGAGGCGACCAGTTCGTCGACGGTGCCATTCCTCTGGGCTCGCATTCATCGAAGGACCCATTCGGCCACCCTGGCGCGTCTGCTCTACCGTCGCTATCGGATACTCGCCGTTCCCGGCAGCAGCATGGGAGAACTCGGCGAAGGGTATATGCGCTTCTCGCTCACCGCGGGTGCAACGGCATACAAGGAGGCCGCCGCAAGGGTCAGTCGCCGTCTTAACCTGCTGACGATTGGAGATCATGATGAGTGACTGCATACGACTGGTCGGCATGTCGTTCTACGCGTTTCACGGCGCCATCGCCGCCGAGCAGGAAACCGGTCGCATGTATGAAGTTGACGCCGAACTGGAAGTCGATCTGACCAAATCTTCCCAAACCGACAGCCTCCCCGACACCGTCGATTATAGCGCCGTCTTTACGACGATTCGCAACGTGGTCGAACAAACGCAATTCAAACTGGTCGAAGCGTTGGCCGGAAGGATTGCGTCGGTCCTGCTTGACAAGTTTCCCCTGCAACGGGTAACTTTGCATGTGCGCAAGCTGACGCCGCCGATCGCGGGCCACATTCGCCATATCGAAGTGCAAATGACGCGCTATCGGGGGAACACAACCGCAATGCTCGATACCACTGAAAGGTGACGTTTCATGGCCGAGACCGTATACATTCTGCTGGGATCGGATCTGGGTAACCGGGAGCAGTATCTCGAAACAGCCAGACAACAGATGGCCGAGGTCGAAGGGCTGGAAGTAATTCGGATCTCATCGATTTATCACTCCGAAGCCGAAGGCATGGCCTCCGATGCACCGCCGTTTCTGAATCAAGTCGTGCAGGCCGAATACCAGTTTACACCGGGGGCGCTTATGGCATCGCTTGAAGAGATCGAGCATGCGTTCGGTCGCACCGACAAAGGCAAACGGCTGCCGCGCACGATCGATCTGGATATTCTCCTTTTCGGCAATCATCAGATTGCCACCGATCGACTCACGATCCCGCACAAGGAGCTTCTGAGACGGCCGTTTGCTTTGGTGCCGCTTCTGGAGATAGCGCCGGATGTCATACATCCGGGCAAAGACAAACCGATAGCCGGTTATTTGACCGAACAAGACCGAGCGCGAGTGTTGTTGTACAAAGAGCATGTCACACGATAGTTTCGAACCCAATTTTATCGCGGTCGAGGGGGTGATCGGTGTGGGCAAAACGACCTTTGCCCGCATGCTGGCCGAAAGGCTGGAAGCTGATCTGCTTCAGGAGCCGGTATTCGAGAATCCGTTCCTGGTTGACTTCTACAAGAGCCGGAAGAAGTACGCTCTCCCCTGCCAGCTCTTCTTCCTCATCTCCCGGTTCGACCAGCAGCAGCAGTTGGTGACGCGCGACCTGTTCGCCAAGCGAATCGTAGCCGACTACCTGTTCGCCAAGGACTCGATCTTCGCGTCTATCAATCTCAACGAGCGCGAACTCAACCTGTACAATAAGATCGCACCGGTGCTGGCCAAGGACGTGCCGCGCCCGGACCTGCTGATCTACCTGCAGGCGTCGACGGCAGTATTGCTCGAACGAATCAAGATGCGCAACCTCACATTTGAGCGAACGATTGATTTTGATTATGTTGACAGCCTCAACAAAGCGTACGACTACTTCTTCTTTCACTACGCTGACACGCCGCTTTTGGTGGTCAAGACCGACGATATTGATTTTGTTCATACACCGGAGCATTTCGACGACCTGATCGAACAAATTCATCGGCCGATCGGCGGCAAGAAGTATTACGTCCCGGCCGGCAACCTTTCCCGCAAGGAATAACCGAAAGCAAGTCATGTCTGTCATGCATCGACGCAAGAAGATCACCGTCCCGGGTATTGTCCAGAAGAAGGCCGAGGGCGAGAAAATTGCTGTCCTGACCGCGTATGATTATTTCACCGCGATGCTCCTCGACCAGGCCGGCGTCGACTGCCTGCTCGTGGGTGACTCCGCGGCCAACGTTATTCATGGGTACCGCACGACGCTGCCGATCTCCATGGAGGTCATGCTGGCGCACGTGTCGGCTGTCGCACGCGGGACCGAGCGGGCACTGCTGGTTGCGGATATGCCCTTCCTCTCGTTTCAACCGTCGATTCAAACTGCCATCGAAAACGCCGGCGCATTTCTGAAGGCCGGCGCGGAGGCGGTGAAAATCGAAGGTGGGATGGAGATGGCCGAGACAATTCGCCGACTGGTTGAGGTCGGCATACCGGTCATGGGGCATATTGGCCTGACGCCGCAATCGATGCATCGATTCGGCGGACCGAAGGTGCAGGGGCGTGAGGATCGCTCGCGGAGATATCTGCTCGAATCGGCAAAGGCACTGGAAGAAGCCGGTTGCTTCTCAATGGTGTTGGAGCTGATGGAATCGAATGTTGCCGCCGAGATTACGAAGTCACTACAGACGGCCGCAACTATCGGCATCGGCGCCGGGCCGGACTGTGACGGGCAGGTGCTGGTGATCACCGACATTCTCGGACTTCGCGAACCAGGGTTCAAACCGAAGTTCGTGCGCGAATACGCCAACCTGAGCCCGCAGATTACCGACGCGGCGACGAAGTACATTGAGGATGTGAAGAGCGGCAAGTATCCGAACGCGGAAGAGTCGTACTAGGCGACGACAAATTCCAGATCAAAGAAGAAGCCGTCAGGTGAACAATCTGACGGCTTTATTTTTGGCGATGATCTCAGTGGCTATTTGACGAGCATCATCTTCCTGGTCGAGGTGAAGTCGCCGGCGTAGATTCGGTAGAAGTAGATGCCGCTTGCGACCGATTGGTGGCTGTCGTTTTTGCCATTCCATTCCATTGTGTAGCGCCCGGCATTCATGCGCCGGTCAATGAGCGTGCGGACGACTTCGCCCATGACATTATGTACGGTCAGCTTGACGGCACCGGCCGAGGGCAGGCTAAAGCTGATCTGAGTCGACGGATTAAACGGATTGGGGTAGTTCTGGTCGAGAGCATAGGTACTGGGCAATGTATTGTCATCGCCGTTGTTTGCACCGGTCGGCATGGCTTCAATTCGGCGACCGTCAGGGCTGACCAGCTCAAGCGTCTGGATCTCGGCTCCCCCAAGATCAAGTACCGGTCCCGTGTAACCGGAAAGTGGTTCGGATGGTGCTGATCCTTGAAACCTCAAGAACATCAAGACTACGGTCGAATCACCCACCGAGTGATAATAGTATTCAAGCGTGACCATTGAGTCCGTCAAGAGCAACTGCGGTATGATCTCGCCGGAGACGACCACACGCACACACGTTACGGCAGGTCCGTCAATACTGAGAGTATCGTTTTCATAGGTGAATGAACCGGCCAGCGGAGGCAAAATGGGTGGGCAATCCTCTTCAGAAAAGACTCCTCGAAAAGTCCCGAGGAGAGCGACCAGATCATCGACTCCCCCCTTCCGGCCGTCACAGTTGACATCGGCGCCGCGCAACCCGCATTTTGGCTGCCAGGTGAGGGATGTATCACCCATCAGCAGGTAATACTCGAGTTGTATCATATCGGCAAATTCCCAGCCCATGCCATTGCAGTTGAGATCACCGCGAGGATAAAGCTCACTGCCGATCCGTCGGGCATCGGGATTCACCAGCACCGTGTGGCGCACTTCGGCGTCTCCCAAGTCGAGAAATGGACCGGTAAACGTGGGTAATGGCTGACCCAACGCAACAGCGGCCAGATTCGGAAGGATCAGGATCGCGGTTGTGTCTCCGTCCGCGTGATACTGATAGGCCAGAACAAAAGCCGAATCCGCGATAAGCGATACGGGCGTGACGTTGCCATCGGCCACGATATGAGCCGCCGACACGCTGACACTCTCGGCGGCGAGTATCCCGTCCACGTAAGAAGACAAACCAAAGAGCTGACCTTCTCCCCCGCACGGATCCGGCTGCCAGTATCCCGTAACTATATTCAGCTGCCGCACCAGGTCTTCAAGCTGCGCACCAAGACCATCACAATTGAGGTCGGAAGTTTGAAATGAACACTGGGCCGTGTTGGCAAAGGCTGAGGGGCCTTCAATGAAATACTTGGCGAAATAGATGAAGTCGGCGATTTCGTTGGAGAGGCCGTTGCAGTTGATGTCGCCGCGATAGTCGATCGTGTCCGGGCAGATGACCTGGACATAACCATTGGTAAACTCGATGTCCCGGACATAATCGGGATCGAATTGGATTTCGCACGAATCCGGGGCCCCTAAGAAGCTCGGGAAGAGAGTCGGGGCATGGATATCGGTCTGTGTTAACGGATCGATCAACGCTGATGACAGATGGAAATTGAAACCGGTATCCACGAGCGCATTGGAGACACAATCGAACCAGACAAAGCGAAGGGGAAGCGTATCACATTCATACCCCCGATCGTTTGATACCAGAAACTTGAGACGCGCGATGGTGAAAGGCGCCGTTTCGCCGTTTTCAAAGGGGCAGGACTGCTGCGCAGAACCGTAGGGGCCGGCGCCGGCATAGGCAACGGAGGCAACGCCGTATCGTTTGCCGTCGGGGCCGTCGACCACCGGACCGAATGTGTTGTAGGACATGTCCCACTTGCAGCCAAGACTTGAGTCGAGCGGTACTGCTCCGGCAAAGCTAAGAGCCTCCAGATCATAGGCGACCGATAACCAGAGATTCAGCACTCGCTGTTGCGGGTAGGTGTAGCAGGTGATGTCGACCTCTACCTCCCGTCCCTGGAGCTGGTTGTAAACGGGTTCGATACGGAATCCATACGTCGCCGCGTTTGCGGCGCCGGCGGCCAGCGTCGCAACGACTAAGACAATCAGGGCGTTTCGCCACATAATGAGTCTCCTGAACGAGTGCAGTTTGTGTGAGGACTGACCAGACATACCTACCTCCTGCCAAGCGGTGAAAAGCATGGGCCCGCCTAAGTGTGCGGGTCGATCTCGAATTCGTGAGCAGAGAGGAAAAGCTGGTGAGTCTCCTTGCTAACTGGCGAAATAATAGCAGGCCGCCCATCTATTTGATGAGCAGCATTTTTCTCGTTTGTATAAAATCGTTAGCAGTGAGTCGATAGAAATATATACCGCTGGCCACATTTTCGCCATTGAAATTTTTCCCGTCCCAGGAAACGGTGTACCGCCCGGCTGATTTCTGGCCGGCTGCGAGTGTCTGTACAATTTGGCCTTGGAGGTTGAGGACCTGCAGACTAACGGTGCCGGCGGTAGGCAAATCGAAACAAATACTGGTAACCGGATTAAAAGGGTTGGGGTA
The DNA here is from genome assembly GCA_963806185.1 of uncultured candidate division Zixibacteria bacterium. Taxonomy (GTDB): domain Bacteria; phylum Zixibacteria; class MSB-5A5; order GN15; family FEB-12; genus CAWDXE01. The sequence goes on along the minus strand of CAWDXE010000002.1, from coordinate 3,285 downwards.
GTTCTGGGAGAGGGAGAAGGAGGTGGGAAGGTTGAACTCGCTCTCGGAGGCGTAGGTGGGATCGAGCAAGAGTCGCTCACCACAGGGATTGACAGCTTCCAATTGCAGAATTCCGGCGCCGCCCAAGTCCAGTACGGCTCCATTGAAAGACTCGATCCAGTCATAGTTCACCATGTAATCAGATACAAGGATGCGCGTCTTGCCGGAGTCCGAAGCGTACGACATCGTCATGTTCGCGGCCAGCAGTACTGGTGTAATCTCACCTTCGACAGTCACCCATACCGCACCAACCCCGGAGTCAGCGCTTACGCTAAGTATCCCAGCTGAGTATGAATACGTCCCTGGATGTGGTTCGCTGGTGGTGTGGCAGGCACCAGAGGCACTGAGAAACGTCCTGACGAGCATCTGGAAATCGATGAGAGTCTCTGCGGTGCCGTCTCCGTCAATGTCCCAGGCACAGGTGCACTCACCGTTGGTGCCCGTGTGTGACTCTCCGTAAATAAAGTGACGCATCATCAGGTAGGCTTGAGCAGCATAGTTCCGACCGAGGTCACTAAAGGGAGCACAACTCTCCGGGCAAACCTCTATTGAGTCAGCACAGGCGATCCTGATTCCGCCATTCTGGTAGGCGACGCTGCGAACCACTTCGGCCTTCAGCGTCATTGTCTCACAATCATCTTGGGCGCCGAGGTAGGTCGGGAAGCCGATTGAACCGTTGTCGATCGGCGTGTCGTTGCCGTAATCCTGTACCTTTGATGAGATAAAGAGTTTGGTGCCAATCACATTCGAAAAAGTGTTGTCGGTGCAGTCGGTCCAGAAGAAACGTAGTGGCACGAACTGACACTCATAAGTTCGGTCGTTAGTGACGAGAAACTTTAGATTGGCCAGCGTAACCGGCAATTGGCCGACCTGCGACGGTTGACAGCCCGGGCGGTGATCACCAACATTGGTATCCGCAACACCGACTATGCGAATCATGCCGCTCGGGCAGCCAGAAGAGCAATTGCCGTTGGCGCCAAAACGATAGGTGAAGTACTCCCAGCCGCAACTATCGTAGATACTGCCCGAGAACGCTTTCTGAAACGACAGGGCCGAATTGTCATAGGCGAGGAGCAGGTCAAAGCCGCCGAGGCCCTCTATCGTGTCGGCCTTGGTCAGGGTGATGGGGAGCGTCGCATACTGCCCCTGTAACTGGTCCGGAACATACCCAATTTCAACGCGATACTTTCCAGGTCCTTGCACATACCACAGAAGCGAGCAACCACTCGTCATGAAGCCGTCAGTCGCTGTAAACCGCATTACGATCGGTTGTGGAAGCAATGCATCGGCCTCCGAAGGCGTGTATTGGACATGTCCAAGATTTCTTTCCAGAGTTACAACTCCCGTCGCTCCCCCTACGCTCACTAAGGAGTAAATTACCTGGTCTTCTTCGGGCTGAACATGTAAAGTCACTTCACTGGTACGCCCAATGGCAGCCGCCTGCGCACTGGGGCAAATAACAAAGAAGCTATACGGAGACACAACGACTTGTGTCGCACACGTGTCCGACGAATGCCCATCAGTTACGCAGACTATCAAGGGGTATCTTCCACCCGACAGCGGCCCTGACTGCCAGAATCCGTTCATGCTGTCAATGGTCCCTGGGCCGGATAGGACGCAGAATCTCCGTTTTTGCGTGTCGAATACACTTGCCCCAAACTGGTATTGGATATCCTGATTGAATTGCGTGTAAATGGCTTCGGGACAGCGCCAGAAATACGGATGAGGTGGATTGCCAATCGTATAGCAGTACGGTCCCCCCCACTCAGGAGTCACGCGTGAGCCGTCGCGCCGCAACCAGCTCCAGGTCCACTTCCCGACTGGCGCGACCATGGCAGAATCAATGCAAATGGACTTGCCAATATCTTCGGCTCGCGTCTTGAAACGAAGTCCCATTGGCGCGTATTGCCCATGGGGCATCAAACCGCCGACATCGGCGACGCCACCGTACCATACCACGTCGTTGCCAATCCCGTCATGATCGAGAAACACGGTCGCCGTGGCGCGATCGAAGTTCGGGCAGGAGTAATCGCAGCCAAGGGCTGTCAGGCTATCGAAATGTGCACCATTGGGAGAATAGATCCGGAAAGCAGTCGATACTACCTTGATGGTGTCGTCGCTTCGATTGTCGAAACCGAAATAGATTGTGGTGGGATACCCTGCCACCAACGTATCTCGGCCGGCAAGCGCTTCGATCATGAAATGGGCTGTGTCCTGCGCACCCGCGGATAGGGCGGTAAGGGCAAGACTCAAAGCGAGCAAGATGGTGCGTGTCATAGAACCTCCCCGAACGGGAAAGAATCATTCGATATTGACCTGATTCTTTAATATACACCAAGAAGGCGATTATCCAAGCGAATACTGCGCCGGGAAAATCGCCTCTTTCGGGCAACGGCGACGAAAGCCGTCGCGATTGCACGGTCATTTAGATCTAGCTGGTTAGGCGCGCCAGACGCTCGCGGGCGTCCTTGATTTCTTTCAGCTCTATGTCCGCCTTGCCCCAGTACCCAAGCATCTGGCGGAAGCAGTCGACGGCCCCTTCCTTATCGCCGAGTCCTTCATTCGCCACACCGATCAGATAGAGATAGTACGGATAGCTGAAACCGCTGCTGGTTTCCTTGGGGCCGGAGATGAAGGTCTCGAGCGCCACTTTTCCCTCCGCATACTGGCGGAACTTGACCTGAAGCTGACCCAACTCGGCAACATTCTGATCATTGCTCTCCTTCTGCCGGGCAATGAGTCCCTTCATCGCGGTGATCACCCGCTGCGTATCGACTGCGGCATACCCTTCGAACACTTCCATCACTCCGTCGGCGATCGGCCACATATTGGACGGAAGCCGGGACTTGAAATTCTCAACCGCCTTCACCATGAGTGGGCGAACGCGATTGACTTCGTTGGGCTGTCGCGCGACGATCTGAATGGGATAAGACATCTTGGTGAAGACGGTGGCGTATTGATAGCCCTTGTCGATCTGGACCATCGCAGAATCCATCATATTGTATTGATAGAACTGAGCGGCGAGCGCACCGTACGCACTGTACGCATAGTTGCTTATCCTTGGTCTTCTGAGCGATCTCGATCAACTTGTGACCAGACTGCAAGGCGGCCCGGAACTGACCGCGCCACTGGCTCAGGCTGACTTTGGCCGAATAGTACTCATACATTTCGTATGTATTGTCTTTGAACCGCTTGCCTATTTGATCGAGATATTGTTCGGCCTGTTCGAAGTCGCGGCGGATGATC
>CAWDXE010000001.1:0-1099733 GCA_963806185.1 uncultured candidate division Zixibacteria bacterium | reverse complement strand
CCAGTTTCAGGAGTTCATCGGTCAAAATCGAACCAAAGACAACCGGGTGTACTTTGCCGGCGTGGGTGGTGTCGACCATGTGCTGACCCTGGCCGTTGAATTTGTTGAACAACCAGACATCGGTTGCGGCCACGATGGATATATACTGCAGACGGTTGACGGAGTCGGCGGGTGCTTCGATGCGCATGAGACTATCGGCGAAGAACCAGAGTTGAGTCGAGGGGTGTGCTTTTGTGGTTGCGGAGTCGGCGACGGTGGTCGTATCGAGGATCGAGTGTTGTTCCTGATGGTATTGGACATGGAGCATACCGCTCTGGGCCTGCGCGCCGAGGGCGAGGGTGAAGAGGATAGAGAGGGCACGGAGTATGTTCATAAATCAAGAAAACACAGAGGACATTTGCGTTCGCCCAGAATCAATACAACCGTTCCCTCTTCGCCAAAAACGCATACAACGCCTTGTCGAACGACATCGAGGTGTCAATCGGGTGATAATCGATATTCGACTGCCGGCAAGCGGAAGCGATCTGGTCGGAGAACTCCTTCACCTGATGCGCGAAATCCCGCTTGATCTGATACGGCAAGGTGGTGATCTCCTCCCCCGTCTCCATATCCTTAAACGCCGCCTCCTGGCCAAAAGCGAAATCCCGCTCGCGCGGATCGAGAATGTGAAAGACGATCACCTCGTGATGGTTGTAACGGAAATGCTTGAGACCGGAGATGATCGTCTGCGGCCTCGTCGAGCAGGTCCGACATGATAATCACCAGCCCGCGCCGCTTGATCCGTTCGGCCATCTCGTGAAGGGCCGCGCCGACGTCGGTAAGATTGCTCGGCCGCTGCTGTGCGACCTCGTTGAGCAGCACGTGCAAATGCCCCGACCGCGACCGCGGCGGAATATACCGGCGGATCTTCTGATCGTAGCTCACCAGCCCGACCGCATCGCGCTGGCGGAGCATCATGTATGACAGCGGCGCCGGTCAGAAGGCCCGGCGTAATCGAACTTGGTGATCGTGGCGCCGACTTGTAGTTCATCGAGGCCGAACAGTCGAGCAGGAGATACCCTTTCAGGTTGGTCTCTTCCTCGTACTGCTTGATGTAATAGCGGTCGGTCTTGGCGAACACTTTCCAGTCGATGCGGCGGATATCGTCGCCCGGCATGTACTGGCGATGTTCGGCAAATTCGACCGAGAAACCGTGATAGGGCGACTTGTGCAGGCCGGCGATAAACCCCTCGACCACCATGCGCGCGCGCAGTTCCATCCCCTTGAGTTTGGAGACGGTTTCGGGCTGGAGGTATTGTCGATAATCAGTGGCCAAACGTACCGTTCCCTTCCAACCAGAAGTAGTTGTTGTCCTCATCCAGTACCTGAAAGCCCCACTTGCGGTAGACGGCAACCTGCGGCAAGGTCTTGAGGATGCGGGTTCGCATCTTCTTTCCAGTCAGGCGGGCGAGCGCGGCTACATTCAGGATGTAGCCGAGGATTTCCGTCTCCGGGGCCGCGTCGTATTCAGCATGATAATAAATGCCGCTAAGCCAGATATCGTGCGGCCGTTCGAAAAATGAATCAAAGCCAATCACGCTGCCGTTGCGAACATGCATGCCCGTGTTACTCTCCGTTACAATCTTGAGAAAGGCCGCTCGTTCGCCGTCCCGATCCCAGTTTGCCGAAGTCGGAACATATGCCTGGACTGCCTTCGCATAAATCTCAAAGCAGAGCGAAAGTTCGCCATCCTGTGCGGCCCGTCGGATTGTCATGTCTGGTCGTTTGCTCTTAGCCATCAGCTCTCCAGTCCGGGGGTGGCAGGATCGCGGAAGAACCAGCCGAGACAGCATTCCGAGGAATTGAGCATTTTCGCCCGGGCGTTGATCGCTTCATACTCCGCTTTGAACTCGTGCAGGAACGCCTCGTACAGCTGACGCGATTCCCACCAGTCCATGACGATCGCTCGCGACGGGTCCTGCTTGTCCAACAGCAAATCGCTCCGGACATACCCGGGGGCCTCGCCAAAGAGCTTCATCCAGTCCCCTTCGGGACCGTACATCTGGGCGAATTCCTTCTCGCGGCCATGGGCGATCCAGTATTCCCAGATAATCAGCAGTTGTCCTTGTGCTGGTGTGTCGTTCATCGAGTCCTCGGTGACTTGCCAAGGTCGGCGAATATGAGCATCGCCATATAGGCGATGGTCAACAAGATGACTACGCCGCTCAGCGCCAATAGATCATCAAACACCCAGCAGTACCCTTGCCCGGTCAGACCGATATTGTGCACAAGGATAGCGATGCCGAAAACCCAGTAGACCAGTTTCTTCCGGGATGCCGTCGCAGAGGTAAACAGGAAGATGAACCCAAAGGCGAAATACAGTAGTGTCTGGCCGTTGATATGGGTGTGGGCCAGGCCGAGATTCTCGCGCAGTTTGCTTTCGTGCTCAGTGTCCACAAAGACGGTTTCCTTGGCCATGCCGACGACTCGCAGCGATTCAGCCGAGATGGAATCGAGCGGCATTTCCTGCCCCTTAAGGGTCGAATCCCAGACCGGCGCCATAACCGGAAGCGTGTCGAACGCTTCGGAGGTGGTGTCGGTGTGGTGTGGAATATTTTTGTCCGCTACGGCCTGAAGATAGGCGGGCAGGTTGTTGGGGTCGACTACTCCCTTATCGACCGTGTACAGCGCCGCCGCCCAGAAACAGACGCACAGCATGAGGGCGGTAAAGACGGCTACGAACAGTTTGGCGTAGCCGGGAAGATCTGAAAGACGGGTGTCGGTGAACATGGTTAACACTTACAATTGTTCTCTATCGAAATTGCGCGACTTACTCGCCCTCACCCCAACCACCGTGTTGCGTCGGGTCCTGCGCCGAGTCCGCGAGGCGTGTGACCTGACGCCAGCTTACCTGTCAGGCTTCTTGATCAAATGGAAATAGAAGCCTGACCTACTTGACACTCTGAAAGGGTGAGGGCCGGAGGCCCCTACTTCCTCTCCTTCACCGTCTCCAGAATCCGCTTGATAACCTCCAGCGTGTCGACACCGTCAGCCTCGGCGTTAAACGACGTCACGATGCGATGCCGCAGCACCGGATAGGCCGCAAAGCGGACATCATCCGGGCCGGGCGTCGGACGTCCGTCGAGAATCGCCCGGGTCTTCGCCGCGAGAATCAGATACTGCGAGGCGCGCGGTCCGGCACCCCAGTTCACCCAGTTCTTTACGAAATCAAGGGCGTGATCTTCTTTCGGGCGCGTGGCGCGCACCAATGACACGGCATATTCGACCAGATGATCTGACACCGGCACGCGGCGGACCAGATTCTGGAAACCGGAAATCTCCTGCGGTGACAGAATCTTGGTAATCTGATAATTGGCAATCGTCGTGGTCGATTTGACGATCTGCTGTTCCTCGCTCGCCGCCGGGTAATCGACAAAGACGTTGAACATGAACCGGTCGAGTTGCGCCTCGGGAAGCGGATAGGTCCCTTCCTGCTCGATCGGGTTCTGGGTCGCCAGCACGAAAAACGGTTCGTCGAGCTTGTACGTCTGCCCCGCCGCGGTGACTTCGTGTTCCTGCATCGCCTGCAGCAGCGCCGCCTGCGTCTTGGGAGGGGTGCGGTTGATTTCATCGGCCAGAATGATATTGGCAAACACCGGACCTTTGACAAAACGGAAATGCCGCTTGCCGGTGGTGTGATCTTCTTCGATGATTTCCGTGCCGGTGATATCCGACGGCATCAGGTCGGGTGTGAACTGAATGCGATTGAATTTCAGATCGAGAACCTGGGAGACAGTCGAGATCAGCAGGGTCTTGGCCAGTCCGGGAACGCCGACAAGCAGGCAGTGGCCGGATGACAACAGGGCGATGAGCAGTTGCTCGATAACCTGGTCCTGGCCGATGATGACCTTGCCGATTTCGCTTCTGATGCGGGCGTGTGCGGCATTCAGAGCTTCGACTGCCTGAAGGTCAGTTTTGATATCCGCCTGTGTCATGCTGTCTCCTTAGTTAAGTCTCGTCATCCCAGTGAGTAGCCTCTAGCATAGAGTACACCGAATGGGTGTCGCAAGTCTTTTGGGAATCGCAAGATTCCAGGATTTTTCCCCAAGGGGAGCTGAGTTTATCGTAACTGTTATCCACGCCAGGCCGGAAAAGCTGATGCGCCGCTTTATTCGGATTAGGTTAACGTGCCGAAATATAGCAGGTTAACTCAATAGCATCCTGTGGACAAACCGAAGTTCCCAGACAAACAATAATCAGATAAGATATTTAATGACAACATCTTATCTGATTATCCACAAACCGGAGCCGTTGTCCACAGCGGCCCTTGAGGAGCGACGGCCGGACCTCAGAACTGCGATTTCTTCTCGCCCACGATCGATTCTATCGGCTTCTGTTTCTTCTCTTCGGGCGGGAGGAAACCGAGATTCGAACGGGTCTCCTTCATATTGCAGGCACCACAGAAGACGGCTCCTTGCTCAATGACCAGTGACTTGGTGCGCAAGTCGCCGTCCATCTCGCACTTAGCCTGCAGTTCGATTTTGTCGGTCGCGACCACGTTTCCGATCATATGGCCGGCGATGACGGCATTGGCCGCCTCGATGTCCGCTTCGACAACGCCGGTAGCGCCTACCGTGACGGTATCGTTGCAGAGAATCTTACCCTTGACCTGCCCATCGACGCGCAGCGCGCCCTTGACATCCAAGGTCCCGGTGATAACTGTGTCTTTCCCGATGATCGTGTTCATGGTACCGTCATCCTCTTCACCTAGAAAGGTTTTCTTTATCATATTGACTACCCATCGGATTCACAGGTTCGTCGTTAATTCTCAATTCGTAATGCAGATGCGGCGCGGTCGATTTGCCGGTATTTCCGGTCAGTGCGATCATCGTCCCCGCGTCCACCTCCTGTCCTTCGTACACCAAAATCTTGTCGTTGTGCCCATAGACGGTTGTCACACTGTCGTTATGCTTGACGACCACCATGTAGCCGTAAGTCGAATCGTAGTCGGCATACACTACTTCGCCCGGGCCCGTCACCAGTACCGGTGTGCCGACCGCACAGGCGATATCGACACCCGGGTGGAAGTGTGACGACCCGGCGGTGTTGAACGCCTGACTGACAAACCCGCGCACCGGCAGACCCTTCGGCATCGTCCGGTCGCCGACATTCGCCAGCGGATTGCCCAGTGAATCAAACGTATCCTTCTTGGCGAATAGCTCCGAATCATCCGGCAGAGCCGGAAATTCGTAAGTCACGCCGGCAATCTTGGCCAGCCGCCCGACCATCTCGCGCGCCTGGTATAAATTATTCTCCAGAAGCTGCACTTTGTAACGATACCGGCGCAGCATCTGATTCTCTTCGCTGATCTTGTTCGTCATCGCCACGCGCGACAACATTTGCCCGTAAAAGACGAAGAACAAGATAATGCCAACAACGACTAATCCAAAGGTAACTACGGCGGCGCGAAAAATCCATACCGGGAGGCGAATACCCCGTCGGGCCTCACTTCCTTCCGGGACGATCATAAGCGTGACATGTTTGGCGGTCTTCATGATCAGTCGTGCGCTCGCGCGCCGGGACTCCTGTCGTTTTGTCGTGCGTCCTGTATGTCAAGCCGGCCGGCTTCCGTCGGCCACGGCATTCGTCGACTGCGGTGCCTTTCAGTGCGGCAACGCCTTCAATAAATCCCACAAACGGCCGAGATCGTCCTCACCGTAATATTCTATCTCGATGCGCCCGCGTTTGAGACCGGGAATGATTTTCACCGATGTGCCCAGGATCTGCTTGAGTTGCGATTCGATTTCGTGGATCTCCGGGGCCTTGCGTTTGGGAATCAGCCGCTTGCGCTTCGTTTTGGTCTCTTTTTCCACCTGGCGCACCGACCAGGATTCGTTCATGATGCGTTCGGACGTCACACGCATGGCGGTCTCATCGGGCAGCGCCAGCAGCGCGCGCGCGTGACCCTCGGTCAATCTCCCGGCGCGCACGAAATTCTGAATTGACGTCGGCAGCGTGCGCAGCCGAAGCGTGTTGGCAATCGCCACGCGGCCTTTGCCGATACGTTCGGATAACTGCTGTTGAGTGAGACCGCACTGGTCCATGAGCCGCTGCAGAGCATCGGCCAGCTCGATCGGATTCAAATTCTGTCGCTGAATGTTCTCGACCAGCGCCAGCTCCAGCATGCGCACGTCGTCGATATCGTCCATCACCACCGCCGGGACTTCGGTCAGGCCGGCGCGCTGGGCGGCGCGGAAGCGACGTTCTCCGGCGATAATAATATAGCCCGCATCGGTCTTTTTTACCACGAGGGGCTGAATGATGCCGTTGTGCTTAAATGATTCGGCCAGTTCCTGCAGTTCTTCCTCGGTGAAATCCTGGCGCGGCTGATGAGGATTGGGCGTGATTGCACTCACCGGAATCGTCCGCATCCTGCTCTCCTCTTTGCCGTCGTCGACCTGACTCGGAATCAGCGCCCCGAGCCCTTTTCCCAGCACCAGCTTGCTCATCGTGCCATTACCTCTTTGGTGAGCGCCATGTAATTCTCCGCTCCGGTCGACAGGATGTCGTACAGGATGATCGGCTTGCCGAATGACGGCGCCTCGGACAGCCGGACATTGCGCGAGATCACCGTGGAATAGACTTTGTTGTCGAAATGTTTGCGCACTTCATCGGAGACCTGCTTCGAAAGATTCAAGCGGCCGTCGTACATCGTCAGCAGCACTCCTTCGATCGGCGAGTTGCGGATTGAGGTGCTGCTGCACCAGTCTGATCGTATTCATGAGCTGGCCCAGACCCTCGAGGGCGTAGTATTCGCATTGAATCGGGATGATGACCGAGTGTGCGGCAGTCAGCGTGTTGATCGTCAGGAGTCCGAGCGACGGCGGGCAGTCTATAATGATGTAGGTATATTGGTCGCCCAACGCCGTCGAGCGCATTTTTCAGCCGCTGTCTCACGTGAGAACAGTGAGACCAATTCGATTTCAGCGCCGACCAGCGATATCGATGAAGGCAGCGATATCGAGAAACTGAAGGCCGGTCGGTCTGATGATGTCGCTCATAACCTTCTGGCCGATGAGGACATCGTAGATGGAATGCTCTACGGTATTCTTGTCGAAACCGACTCCGCTCGTGGAGTTGGCCTGGGGATCCATATCGATGAGAAGTGTTTTCTGTTCGGCGGCGGCCAGACAGGAGGTGAGATTCACCGCCGTGGTGGTCTTCCCTACGCCCCCCTTTTGATTGGCAATCGCAATTATCTTGTACAATGGCTCCCGCTTTCGACCAAGTGTAATCGAGTATAGCGACTTGGAGCGAGGAGATTCAACAGAAAAATCTTCCGGCGCGGATTTATTTGAGTTTGATAATAGAGAAATGGCGCGCGACCGTATCGGGCGGAACGAGATAGGGATACATGGTTACCTGGCCGACTTTTGTTTTGAAGTCCGGGCGACCGTAGTAGATACAGAGGCTGTCGGGAGTGAGCAGCTTGACGATATCGCGAAGCATTCGGTCGGTGAGGGTAACATACCGGACGGTAACCAGAGAGAAGCGATCGCTCCGAGGTGTTTCTCCAAATGACAGCGGGAGCACGTGTGCGCCGAGTTTGAGGGTCTCGAGAATTCGCTGCAGCGCGGCCGCTTTCTTCTGAGTGCGCTCGTATAGTACAGATTTGCCGGACACTTTGCCGGTGAGAAGGAGTGGAATGGCCGGCAGTCCGCCGCCGGAGCCGATATCGAGATAGCTTGTGAATGTCCGCTGTGCGAGCGCTTCTGTCTCAAATGGCAACAATGACTCGGCACACAGCTTTAGAAAATCAGTCTCCGTTGTTTCACGTGAAACAAGGTTCACGACAGCGTTTTCGCGCATCAGCGCTGTGTGATACTCGCGAATGCGGCCGGACGGGTCGTGTTTGGCAAGGATAGCCGGAATATCGAGAGCAAGTGATTCAACCGTTCGCATTGCGTCGTTCCTCACACTGGTATCTGGTGGCGTTTGAGGTGGACTGACAGCACGGCCAGATCACCCGAAGTCAACCCCTCGATACGGCTGGCTTGGCCAAGCGACGAGGGACGGAAGCGGGTAAGCTTCTCGCGCGCCTCATTACGTAAACCGTTGAGCGCTTCGTAGGTGAAAGAGTCAGGAATAAGCTGAGTTTCGGCCTTCTTAAATTTCGCTATCTCACGGTCCTGCTTATCGATATACCCTTCATATCGAATGAAGATAGCAGCTCGCTCGAGAGTTTCGATATCGACGGAGAACTTCCCCTCAAACCGTGCGATCACCGGCAGAATCTCGGGAATCCCGATGCCGGGTTGCTTGAGAAGGTCCGCCAGGCAGACGGTCTCGGACTCTGCCGAGCCTCTCCCCCAGCTCGCCAAGGGTCGAGGCTCGCACTCGAGTCTTGCGCAGCAAGGCCACTTCGGCCCGCGTGTTCTTGTCGAGCTGGGTGAACGATGCAAAATCAGTGGGAGTAATAAGACCCAGCCGGCTTGCGTGAGCCGCCAGGCGATCGCGAGCATTGTCCTCTCGAAGAGCCAGGCGGTATTCCGCACGGGAGGTGAACATCCGATACGGTTCAGTGGTCGAACGAGTAATCAGGTCATCAATCATCACCCCGATGTATGCCTCGGAGCGGTCCAGCACAAACGGTTCCTCACCATTGATCGCCCGAGAGGCATTGATTCCCGCCATGATCCCCTGTGCTGCCGCTTCTTCATAGCCGGAGGTACCGTTGATCTGGCCGGCGAAAAAGAGATTCCTCACGCGCCTGGTTTCCAGAGAGGGCTTGATCTGGTAGGAAGGACAGTAATCGTATTCGACAGCGTACCCGGGACGCGTGATTCGCACCTCTTCAAGTCCTATAATTGTTTTTATAGCAGCAACTTGCACATCCTCAGGCAGCGAAGTCGAGAAGCCGTTCGGATAGACCTCGCTCGTCCCGTTCCCTTCCGGTTCGAGAAATATCTGGTGGGTCGGCTTATGGGCGAAGCGGTAGAATTTATCTTCGATCGACGGGCAGTAGCGCGGGCCGGTCGAATGAATTTGCCCCGAGAACATCGGCGAGCGATGGAAATTCGCGGAGATGATCTCTTTGGTCTTTGCAGTGGTCGCCGTCAGATAGCAGGGAGTTTGTTCGAAACGGCGCCGGGGGGATCGATAAGAGAAAAATGGAATGGGTTCCTCTCCCGGTTGCATTTGGCATTTCGACCAGTCGATCGTGTCGCCGTCGAGCCTCGGAGGTGTGCCAGTCTTCAGGCGACCCAGCTCAAAGCCGAGTTCGCGGAACGAATCGGATAACTTGTAGGCGGCCGGTTCGCCGATCCGACCAGCCTGAAATTTCTTCTCCCCGATATGAATCAGCCCACCGAGAAATGTGCCGGTGGCCACGATAATGGCTATGCAGGAGATCCTCTCCCCCTGTTCGGTGAGGATGCCGACGACTTGTTCGTTGTCGGTAAGAATTGCTCCAGCAAGAGCTTGAATGATCGTGAGATTCGATTGGGAACGACAGAAATCGACAATATACTTGTTGTAGGCAATCCGATCGGCCTGAGCTCGAGTCGACCAGACCGCCGGCCCGCGCGACAGGTTGAGCCGCCGGAACTGGATACCAGTGGCATCGGTGGCTTCGCCCATGATCCCACCGAGGGCGTCGACTTCCTTTACCAGCTGTGATTTGCCAATGCCGCCGACGGCCGGATTGCAGGACATGAGGGCAAGACGGTCGGCATCCATGGTGACGATGGCCGCCCTCTTTCCCATACGGACAGCGGCCAGCGCCGCTTCGACTCCGGCGTGGCCGCCACCAATGACAATTATGTCAAAATCTCTCGAGGACATCTCCTTCTATATACGAAAATTCCTCAGTTCGTGCTACCGCCTTGCGCGGGCGCAGCTGCCGGCGGCACGGGCTGGGGAACCTGATTGTGGACCGGCGGGAGCGATTGCAGATAGGCAAAGATCGACTTGAGATCATCGTCAGTAAGCGTTGAGTAGAAATTCCAGGGCATCGGGGGCAGAATATTCCGGCCGGAGCCCATGTGTTTGCCGGTGCGAAGCGTGGCAACAAAGATGTCTGGCGTCCAGGCGCCAAGTCCGGTTGCCGTATCCGGCGTGAGATTGGCGGCGTAGCTAATCCCCCATGGTCCGGCCCAGGCGGTCATGTGACCGTTGCAAGCGGCCATCCAACCAGTTGGTGAAAGCATAGTTGGTGCGTCGAGGGCGGGCAAATCCGACGGCTGCCCGGAAAGCAGGCGTGAGTCGTCCGGCACCGGACCCTGGTCAGTCATTTTCTTGGGTGAATGGCAGTCGTTGCAGCCGCCAAGATTGACCAGGTATTTGCCGTGAACTTTCGGATCGGCATTCGTGGCGGTATTCTGCGCCATAGCCGAAGAGGTATCATCGGTCTTATCGGCACTTTGATTTTGGCAGTTTGTCAGAGCCAGAACAGCTCCCAGTGCAAGGACGGACGCCCCTACGGTCAGCACATTTCTACGCATTTGTCCTCCAAAACTTGGTTTTCTCGCGCTCAGATCCTCGAAAGAGCGCATGGTTACCTACACAGGAATTCCCAAGAAACACTTTTTAACAAAGATCGCAAGTGTCTATTTTCGCGCTGTTTCACGTGAAACAGCGCTGAGAGTTAATTGTGCTGGACGCTATGTACGGCTTTTACTTACCGACACAGAACTGGGCGAAGATCGCACCGAGAATCTCTTCGGTGTAGATCCGACCGGTGATTTCGTCGAGAAAGTCGACAGCTTGGTGAAGTTCGAAGGCTGCCAACTCAGTCCCCTCCCCCGCGCTGAGCCTCCGGCGGGCGGCCGTGAGGCCCTTCAGGGCGGACTTGAGCTTTTGTTGATGGCGAGCGGAGGTGACCACCAACCCCGAGGTGAGGTCGGGCATTCGGACTGCAATTTGGCGTAGAATCTCTTCCTTCAAGGCGTCGATCCCCGTTCTCTTTACGCAGGATATGGCAGCCACCATGTCATCGTTAACATATTGTGGGACAGTTGTTTTCTTGATAAGATCGATCTTATTTGCGACCAGCATTCGCGACTTCGCCGGGTGTGTACTCTGATCTTGTGTGAGTCTGGACTCCCAGCCGCGTTGTGAGATGTCGAATATCCAGAGCAGCAGGTCCACTCGCTTGAGGATATCCGACGACCGCCGTTGCCCCGCTTTCTCGATCGCCCCTCCCCCCTTCCGGAGGCCGGCCGTGTCAATCAGCTCCACGGCGTACCCCCCAAGATCAATCCATTCGCTCAAGTAGTCACGGGTGGTGCCAGCCGTAGGCGTGACCAGAGCGCGTTCCTGGCGGAGAAGCAGGTTGAAGAGCGATGATTTCCCGGCGTTCGGGCGGCCGGCGATGGCGACGTGAAATCCCTCGTGTATGATGCGACCGCCAATGTATGAATCGAGCAGTGTCTTGATGCTCCCGGCGAGCGCCGAGATGCGTTCGACCAGTTTCGCGCTTTCGGCAGGGTCGATGTCTTCTTCGCTAAAATCTATCCCGGACTCAACTTCAGCAAGAATACTCACCAGCTCACCGCGCAGCTTTTCAATGTGCTCCGAATATGCTCCAAGTAGATGCTCCCGACTGACGCGATACGACTGGGCTGTGTTGGCAGCGATCAGCTCGGCTACCGCTTCAGCGCGGGTCAGATCGATTCGTCCATTGAGGAAAGCCAGGCGGGTGAACTCGCCCGGTTCGGCGGGGCGAGCGCCTGAATTGATAAATTGCTCCATAATGAGTGATACCGCCTGACGGCCGCCGTGGCAGAAGATCTCCACCTGGTCCAGACCGGTGTAACTTCTCCCCTGCGGCATGAAGACCGCGAGGATCTCGTCGATCATCCCGCCATCGCGATCGACCGCGTGGCCATAGCGCATCACAAACGGTTCGAGCGGCGCTGCATCATGTCGGGCTTTGAAATGATTCTGAAAGATAGCCAGACTCTTCGGACCGGCCAGACGCAAAGCCGCGATCCCACCCTCGCCGGGCGGGGTGATGATCGCGACAATGGTATCCTCTGAGTAAGCGGCCCTCGCGCCGCGCGAAGCGGCAGTCATAACCTACGTCGTGGCGGTTTTGATTTGCGGATTCAACGGCTGGTTGCGCCGGAAAAGATAATAGTCAACCAGCGACAGGATTGAGAAACAGGTCCAGTAGATAACCAGGCCGGCCGGCGCGGTATAGAAGAAGAAACCCATCACCAGCGGCAGAATGTACATCATCATCTTGTTCTGTTGACTTGACGCCATCGTGAACATCTGGGAGACAAACTGCGAACCGACCATCAGAAGCACGAGAATGATGTACGGGTCGGTAAGACCGGTGGCGCCGCGCGACAGATCGTCGACAAAGCCGATAAATGGCGCTTTCCGCAGCAGCACGGTCGAGCGGAAGACGGCAAACATGGCGAAAAAGAGCGGCATCTGCAAAAGGATCGGCAAACAGCCGGAGACCGGATTGACGCCGGCCTGCTTGTACAATTTCATCATCTCGGCATTGAGCGCCTGCGGGTTGTTCTTGTGCTTAACTTTCAGCTCTTCCATCTTCGGCTGAATTTCCTTGAGGCCGGCCATCGATTTGACTGATTTGAGCGATAGCGGTAACGTGATCAGCTTTACCAGTAGAGCGAAGATGATGATGACAAACCCGTAGTTGGGTATGACAGCATAGATTTTGGGCAACAGCCAGATGATCGGCACGGCGAAGATCTTGATGATCCAGCCGACGACGGGTGTGGTGCCGATATCGAGAATATCCTGCAGCCCCTTGCCGTAGCGCGCCATCAGCGTATAGTCGAGCGGGCCGACAAAGACGCGGACCGTGTCGGTGAACGTCGACGTCGCGGCGAGGGGCATTTCAATGCCGACGTGCACGTCGCGCTTCTCGTAGGTGCCGTGAGGCCCGGTAGCGGCTTGCTGACTACCAGTCGCCGAGACACCGTCGGCCGGTTTGTTCATCGGAATCAGAACGGCGGTGAAGTACTTCGAGCGCACACCGGCCCAGGCCGTTGTGCCGCTCTCCTGCATGTTCAGTGTGTTGCCTTCGAATTTCTCGAGCTTGCGGAAATCCTCGCCCATGCGGGCAACGCCCTTCATTTCCAGATAATCCGACTTCAGGTCCGGCTCAGTGGCACCGAGCGGCGTATTCCACATCAACTCGTACTGTCGTTCGAAGCCGAGCGCTTCCCGTCGATTGACGCCGACGGTGAGGTCATAATGATAGTCATCCGGATAAAAGCGATAGCTCTTGACGATCTGCCCGCCCTGCGGGTTGGTGTAGGTGTAGACGACGTCGACCGGTGCGGTTGATGCATTGTAATGACCGGGGGAGAGGCTTGATACGAACGGAAGACTCCCCGTCTGAAATGTCCCGGATGAAAACGCAAGCGCCGGGGTCACTTCGGCAGGAAACGGTACCATCTCAATATTGCCGCGATCGTCGTGGTAATGGTAATCCTCGAGCTTGATCGAGATCGGCCCGCCTCCCTTGGTGATCAGGGTGGCGATATACCTCTTGGTCGTGATGACCACCGTATCGACGCTCACCGTGGTCGTGTCGACCGGCGCGGCGGCCAGCGTGGTATCCAGGACCGGCTGGACAGCAGCCGGAGCTAAGACTACCGGGAGTTGCGAATCGGGTGGGGTCGATACCTGGGTGGTGTCGGTCTTGCCGGTCTGGACCGGAGGAGCCGGGGTGTACAGACCCAGGAATTCGAGGATCTGCCAGTAGAAGATGATTACCAGCACGATGGGGATAAGAAGCAGGATCGTTTTTTTATCCAAAGCACAATTCCCTGTGGAGGTTATGGCACCGGGTCAAAGCCGCCCGCATGCCAAGGGTGACATCGGCCAATCCGTTTGATCGCCAAAATGCTCCCGCGCCATGCTCCATGCTTGTGCAGGGCGTCCTGGGCGTAGTGCGAGCAGGTGGGGTCGAAGCGGCATTGCTGTCCGATGAGCGGGGAGAGGGTCCACCGATAGACATGGATCAGCCCAACAAGGGGGAGCGCCAGCAAACTACTCAGAGAGCCGGGCGATTTTGGCAAAGATCCGGCCAACATCGGTGCGTATGGTTTCAAAATTCGGGAGTTCATCCTTCGCGAACGGAAGGACAGCGATTTTGACCGGTTTGTCAAGCCGGTTTCGTTCCAGCCGAATCGCCTCGCGCACCAGCCGTTTGATCCGGTTGCGACGGACGGCGGTGCCATGTTTTTTCCCTACGAGGACACACCAGCCAAAGCGGTCGCTGGTCTGGGCCACCAAGGTAAAAGAAACCCCCGCAAACCGCTGACCGTGGCGCACCAGTTCGCTGATCTCGAGCCGGTGCTTGAGGCTGAGGCTCCGGGGAAACTTATTTCTTTCGGGCAACGGTAACCGTCAGTCTCCGGCGACCTTTGGCGCGACGGCGGGCGAGGACCTTGCGGCCGCCTTTGGTGGCCATGCGCGCGCGATAACCGTGGTCGTTGAGACGCTTGCGGTTAGATGGTTGAAAGGTTCTTTTCATAGTTCTTCCGTTCGTTAATAGCCTGTTAATATATGAGAAATGGGGGAGAGGTCAAGGGGATTAATGGGGGGGCTATTTCACGCTCCCCAAGAGCGAGTACCGACCAGGGCTGAGGAATTTTATTAAGCCAAGGTCGCGAAGTACCTGCAGCTGTTGTCGAATCTTGGCTCTAATGTTCCTATTGTTAGTATGAAGCGCCGCAAGTACTGCTTCGCTCGCATAAATGTCGCTCAACGAAAACTCCTCTCGCTTGAGCGTTTGAACCAATGTCAATACGTCTAGAGCCCAGCCCCGGGATTTCGCGGAATGACTTTCCAAGGGCCTTAGCGAGGCAAACTTCGCTGTAACGTGTTCGCGGGGCTGAACGGCAAAATTCTGGACGATCAAAATTCGTGCGTTGGCCGGGAGATATCCCAAGTCAATTAGACATCCGACCCAACCTGCGCGCCTAGCTGTCGGCGCCAGCGGCCTTCGAGCAATAATCGCGCTCTCGGATATCCCAAAAGAGGGGAGCAACAGTAAGTCCCGCACACGAGCAGAGGCCAGGTCATACCGCATGATGATGAAGTGAGGACACTGATTATTCCTGATTGCGCTCATCATAGATTCATAGGCCGAATCATTAATTCTTCCTCCAATGGCGCTCTTGGTTGCCTTTAACTGATATCGTGAATTGCAGAGCGAACAATGAAAATCGACGGCCCGGCTATTCGCCGGGAATTGAGTTAATAGCTCTGCATCGCATGCCGGACAATATAGATTTCTGACGGCCCATGCTTCGGTGATCACCCGAGCACGCTGAGAGTTGCTTAGATAATTACTTCCCAAGTAAGTAGGTAAAGTGAGATCCATCGCAGCATATTTGCGAATCAACGCACAATTAACAATACAAAAGACCATTGTCCGATCACCACGTGTCCGATATCTTCCCCCCATGCTCACCCTAACCACATTCATCGATATCTCCGCCACACCCGAACGGGTGTGGGAGATGCTCATTGATTTCCCCCGGCACGCCGAATGGAATCCGATGCTGACATCAGTTCGCGGTCTGCCGAAAGTAGGGGAGAAGCTGATCATCAGCATCGCGCCCCCCGATACCAGAACGATGACCATGTCTCCGGAACTTCTCGTGGTCGACAAGCCGCGCGAACTGCGTTGGGTCGGACGACTGCCGATCCCCGGTCTGTTCAGCGGGGAACATTACTTCATCATCGAGCCGACCGACCCGGGCATGGTGCGATTTCTGCATGGCGAAAACTTTCGCGGCCTGCTCGTGCCGTTCATGAAGAGGATGTTGAACGACAATACGCGGCGCGGGTTTGAAATGATGAATCAGGCGCTGAAGGCGAGAGCGGAGGGGAGAGGGTGAGCACAAATACAAGTAGGGCGGACCCCGTTTTCAATTTGTCAGGGGGTCCGCCAAGTGTGATATCGAGCGGAGAAGTTGGCAAATCTCTTGATAAATGGGAAATGAGTTTTGCCCTACAAGAGTCCCTTCGCCACCCTTCGACTCGCGCTCAGGGTGACGCTTCGCGACTCCGTTCTATTGGTGCGCTGTCGGCAGCCCAGGAGACATCGGTGGATGAACCTGAAAGATCGCCACGGCGCGCAACGCGCCTCGCGATGACTTCATAGGCGAATTCTATCGGCATCCGCATATCACTGGCGCAGCACTCTTACTCCCTCTCCCTCTGGGAAAGGGCGGGGGTGAGGGCCGATAGGGGGTTCAAAGAGGAAGATGGCAAACCCCTTGATAAATGGAAAATGGGGTTTGCCCTACATGACCATAACAGCTGCCCCTCTTACTCCCCCTCCCTCTGGGAGAGAGTTGGGGTGAGGCCGAGAGAAGGGATGCTTCTAAATAATATTAGTGTTTGTCGTCGCCCGCTGGGAGCTCCACCGGTTTGGCCGGCTGCGCCGGCACCGGCGTGGTCGTGTCACCGTTGGCCGCGCGATACCGGGCAATCTCGCGCTGGAGCAGATCCTGCATCTGCTTCCCCAAAGTCGAATCGGTGTGAAAGAGATTCCAGAGTATAGTGTCCGACCTGGCAAACTGACGGGTCATGTATGACGTGACGCCAAGGCCAATCCAGGCCGGGTAGTATTTGGAATCGAGCTTGGTGACTTTTTCAAATTGCGTGGCCGCCGCCGTGTACTTCGACTGCTGGGCATACAAAAGCCCCAGCGCTTGCAGAGCGTCTTTGTATTTCGGATCGATCTCGATCGCCTTCTTGTAGCTAGCCTCGGCCTCATCGAATTTCTTCAGATTCCGTTCCACCACGCCGGTGAAGTAGAACAACTCTGCATCCTTGCCCCCCGCCGTCGCCGATTTCTCATAGTAAACTTCGGCGGAATCGTACTGCTTGTTGGAGGCAAAGCAGTTGCCGAGTGAGAAGTACACGATCGGCTGATTGGGTTTTAGCGAGTCAGCTCTCCGCAGATAGGGGAGCGCTTTGAGTACCCGGCCGATCTTGGCATATTCGTTCCCCAGGCTGGTGAGATAGATGACATTGGAGTCCTCACCCAGCACGGCATGTTCAAAGAACTTTATCGCGTCGGCGGAACGACCTTCGTTGCTGGCAATGACGCCGAGATTATTGCAGAGATCGGCATCGTCGGGGTTGATAGCATAGGCTCGGTCAAAGCACGGCTTGGCTTTCTTTTGATCGCCGGTAGCCGTGAAAATCACACCCAGATTGCGGAGTGCTTCAAAATTGTTGGAATCAAGACGAATCACCGCCTCGTAATTTGTACGGGCTTTCGCCCAGTCCTTTTCGAGCAGGGCGTGCCCGCCTTTCTGGCGGTAAAGCGGGATTGAGTCACTGGGCTGCTGCCCGAAAGCGGACAACGCCAGGAGCAAAAAAGAAAGGGTAAAGATGCGCAACATATTCGTTATACCATTGTCGGCCAAATGCGCCGGTGATCCACTGTATTTCGATCAGTACCTGTGGGAAAATAGAGCAGCGGGACCTCTCGGGCAATAAAAATGGCGGGCCGGGCCCGCCAAAACTGAATATGCATACAGAAAACGCCTTACGCCAGTGCTCGCGCCCGTTTCTGCGTATGCTGATTCACGACGGCGAAGGAGAGATATTCCAGCTCCATTGACATGTTCTCGTGCCGCAGATAAACGTCGTCAGGCACTTTCAAATTCACTGGCGCAAAATTCAGAATCGCCTTGATACCGGCGCGAATGACGTCGTCGACAATGTACTGCGCCACCGTGGCCGGAACAGCCACCACCACCATCTCGATCTTGGCTTCTTTCAGTTCGCTCTCGAGATTTCTGATGTCGCTGACAATCAGTCCCTTATGATTGGAGCCGATCTTGCGCTGATCGTTGTCGAACAGCTTGACGATGTTGAAGCCTTGTCGGGTGAACTCCTTGTACGAGACGAGCGCCGAACCGATATTCCCAATCCCTACCAGCGCCACACGCCAGGAACGATCGATACCCAAAATGGTGGCGATCTGCGATTTCAGTTCTTTGACCGGATACCCAAGACCGCGCGTCCCGAAGGAACCAAAGAAGGAGAGATCCTTGCGAACCTGAGCGGGTGTGAGCTTTTCCCGTCGCGCCAATTCCTTTGACGAAACAGTCTCAATGTTCTCTTTTTCGAGCAAAGAAAGCGCTCGATAGTAGAGGGAGAGTCTATGAATCGTCGATTCAGAGATTCGCTTCTTGGATATAGGCGTTCCGGGTATCATTGGTCAATATGCCCCAAACTTTATATGGCCGAATGCATTACCGAAATATGTGAAAACGTTCACAATAATAGTATTCCTCACGAGACCAACTGTCAAGTGAATTTTGTAACAATAATCGGCAGAATAAGTGGAGATTTCATCCTGATTCCAAGAAAAAAATGCGGTCTTTATAGTCTTGTAAGTGCTTACCCGACAATGACTCGCGGAAGCGCCGGATTCAGCCTGGCCAGAATCTCGTAGTTGATCGTCCCCGCCCAGGCTGCCAATTGCTCGGCGGATAGAGTCTCGCGATGGTCGCGACCAATCAGCGTTACCTCGTCAAAATGCCGCACTCCCTTGATATCGGTGACGTCGATCATCATCAGATTCATGCAAATGCGACCCCGCACCGGGGCACGTTGCCCGCGCACCAGCACATAGGCAGTGTTGGAGAGGGCGCGCACGTACCCGTCGTAGTACCCGATCGGCAGTACGGCGATTTTCGACCGGGCGGTCGTGCGATAGGTGCAGCCATACCCGATGAATGAATCGGCGGGGAGGTCCTTGAGCTGTGTGATGCGCGTCTTCCAGGTCAACACCGGATGCAGGATACCGTTGGTGCCCCCCTCGAGCCGGTACGACAGATAAGTCTCTTTCGAGGGCCAGTGGCCGTAGAACGAGATGCCGGGCCGGACCAGGTCGAAGCGGGTTTTTTCGAACAGGATGAGGGCGGCCGAGGACGCCGTGTGCAGGACTTTCGGCTTGATTCCCAGCTTGCTCATCTGTGCGACCAGGGTGGTAAACGTGTCGAGTTGCGACTGGGCGTATTCGTGCGACGTCGTGTCCTCGATATTGGCGAAATGGGTAGAGGCGCCGTACGGTTTGCCCAGCGCTTTGTATTGCTTGTACGCCTTGGCGAATTTGGGGAGGTCCTTGGCGGTGATCCCCTGACGGTTGGTGCCGGTTTCCAGTTTGAGATGGGAGCGGACCGGTCGGCCGGCCTTGTCACCCGCTTTGCCGAGTGCGGTGAGAATATCAAGCGAGCTGACCACCGGTTCGAGGTCAAACGCGACAATCTCGGCGGCCATAGTGGGGTGCACCGGCCCGAGGATCATCAGCTTCCCTTGCCAGCCGTTGGCGCGGCAGATGATGGCCTCGTCGAGCGAGTGGACCGACAGATAGCCGACATCTTTGCGCGACCCCAGCAGGCTGACAATTTCGGGAAGGCCGTGGCCGTAGGCGTTGGCTTTGACTGACGGGGCCATGACGCGGCCGCGGGCGAGTTTGGCGAGCGACTTGATGTTGGCGTCGAGTGCGGCGCGCGACAGTTCAATCCAGGTGAGCAGACGGGAGGTACTCATACGGGAGATTTATACACGCGCGGGGGAACGGCGGGCAAGATAAAGATGGGGGGGTGGTGCGCCGGAGCTTCCTTCCCTCGTCATCCTGAATCATTCCGATGATTCAGGATCTCAGTGTCCACCGCCTTCACAATCACGCCATCGCGAGGCCCGCACCCAACAAATGTCATCGCGAGGCCCGCTTCGGGCCGTGGCGATCTTTCAGTTCTCTTCTTGTAGGTTTAAACCGCGGCGGTTTCGACCTGACAGCAAAATCTGTCGTAAGTGCGAACCGTCACACTGAGCGACGTCGATGTGCGTCATGATCACGCACGATCTCACCATGCCCTCGCAATCCATTGCACTACCAAATCGCTACAGAATGCGGATCGGGGCCCTATATATAGGCACTACTGTTTAAACCCGCTCCAATCTCAGCATCCGTACCCCACCGCCTGCGCGGTGGGGTATCTTCGCAAACTGCCCCCATGGACCCGCCGTAACCCACACTCGTCGAGCAAAGACAAACTCTACTCACTTGCTCGCATTTCACTGTAGAGTCCCGCGCGTTCGTACTCCGTTGTTTTTCAAACGGTCAGTAGCAACGCATTTCGTGTTGGCCTCAACGTGTGAGGTTCGACATACATTTTGAGAATCTTGACATACACTTTGTACCCACGAATACAGGATGATCGCATTGCTGGATGGGTGGGCCCCCGCTCAAGGCGGGGGTGACATGACGGGAGGGCATGGATGGGAGGACAGTTCCAATGCCGTCCCGAGCCCTTCGGGGTCGCTCAGGATAAACCTCGACGAGGGGCGATTCCCAAAAGCTGCCCCGGCACAAATGCCGGGGTACGGCATATAAAAAGTGCGCCGCCGAGCAGCGGCGCTCGGCGGCACATGTGTTGCCCAGATGCCCAAAGGCACGATAGTAGCGGTACACCCAGGCAACGGAGCTTTCTCTCGTTGCGTTCGACCTTGCCAGTGCGACCTCCCCCGGCCCCCTCGCCCCGCGCGGCTGTCTGCCTAGCGGTAAACTAATTCCTGCCACTGCCAGAACCTGTCAGTGGAAATGCAAAAACTTTCGGGCAATTGAAAATAGTTGCCGGAAAGGGGCGGTTGTGGAAGGTTTGTCGAAGTGCGGGGCCAAGTAGGGCAGCACCGATGCGAGTCTTCGAGCGGGTGCTGCCATTGTTGGGGATTTACGGACCACCCGGGCAGCATCCGCTCGCCTGCGGCGGGCATCGATGCTGCCCGGCGAGGCAATTTCCAATTAATCTATGGTATATCAGCACCTGCTGTCAGGCTTCTTGATCAATTGGTCAAAGAAGCCTGACCTACCAGAGCACCCTCTTGCTCCCTCTCCCAATGGGAGAGGGCTGGGGTGAGGGACGGGAGAAGAGAACTGAGAGATTGCCACGGCGCGATGCGCGCCTCGCAATGACGCGAACGGTAGTGCGGTGGACATCGAGATCCTGAACCTTTGGGAAAAGGTTCAGGATGACAAATCCCGTGAGTTCAGGATGACAAAAAAGAGAAATCTGTTTGGCAACGAAGTGTTGGGCACCCGCTCAAGGCAGGCGTGACATTTGTGACGGAAGATCGTTGTGAGCCGATTCTTGCTAACAGTCTACAGCCCGGAGCCGCGGAGAACGGCCGGAAGCGTTCTGGCAATCAACTTAATATCCAACCATAGCGACCAGTGGTCGATATACCAGAGATCAAGCTTCACCCAATCGTCAAAACTGACCTGATTGCGACCGTCAACCTGCCATACACAGGTCACGCCCGGCTTCACCGACAAGCGGCGCTTCTGCCATGTCTCGTACCGCATGACTTCCTTCGGCAACGGCGGCCTTGGTCCCACGAGCGACATGTCGCCCATCAACACGTTCACAAACTGCGGGAGTTCATCGAGCGAAAACTTGCGCAGCAACCGCCCAAGCGTGGTAATACGCGGATCCTTGCGAATCTTAAAGGCGGGGCCATCCTGTTCGTTGTGCGCAAGTAGATCCTTCTTGCGACGTTCAGCATCGGAAACCATCGTCCGCAGCTTGAACATGTAAAACGGCTTACCGTTCACGCCCAGACGAATCTGGCGGAAGAAGATCGGGCCGTGGCTTTCCATCTTGATGAGCAGGCCGAGCAGGCCGATGATCGGCGACGACACGATCAGGAAGAGTGACGCACCCAAAATATCAATGCCTCGCTTCACCACCAGCGCCAGCCGGTTGTGATCCGGCAGGGCAAACGGCACCACCCGTTCTTCTCCGACGGACTCGCGCGACCCGACCAAAACAAGACGGGCACGCGACGCCGCGGCGGCGACCGGCGCGCTGATTGAACCGAGAGGCGATGTTACCGTCGTTTCAGTCATAGGTGAGGATTCCAGGGCTAACTCGGCTATGGATTTGTCGTCGTATCCGTGAGACACTCTACTCATCCTTATCGGCCCGCCGAGGGGCCATTCTTTATACCAATCGCGCCCAAGGTAGGAAATTGCCCCAGGAGAAGAAAGTGAAAAAGTGTATCCGATAAGTAGACATCGAATAACAGCTTACAGTTTCGCAAGCTCGGTCTGAAGGGCGTCGACAGTCGTCACCGGCAGGCGGCAGACTGAGTTGCGGCAAACGAAAGCGCGCACCTGCCCCGGATCGGCTGACCGTCCCTCAAAAAGCGGCAAGCCGTCCTGCCCAGTCGCGCTCATCGCAAGGACTCGATTAGGGAGGAACTTACGATAGATTGTTTCTAACATCTGATCGCGTAGGTCACCGGAGCCGACGATGACAATTTCGATTCGGTCGGCAATGTAGTATTCGAGCGCGATGAGAGCCGAGGCCATCGCGGTGGGGTACCGCTCGATGTGGCCGGAGACGGCGCGCAAGCCGAGTTCGGCCGCTTTACCGTAGTGAAGATTCCCGGTCAGTCGTTCGAGACGCAGGAGCGAGCCGATCAGCAGTGATCCTGGCGCAGGCAGGGCGGTATCGGTTTCGTCTTTCGGCCGCACAATCAGGTCGGGCTGGTTGGCCTCGCGAAGAAAGAGGGTTCCGGTCTGGGGATCCTGAAAGAGATCGAGCGCGTGATCGGCCAGCGTGCGAGCGAAACGGAGCCAGTCCTCGCTTTCGGCCGAAGTATCCGATTCGTACAGATCGAGAAGACCGCGCAGGTAGTAGGCGTAATCCTCGAGGAAGCGGCCATCGGAGTGCTTGCCGTCGCGGTAGGAGTGAGTCAGCAATCCGCCGTTCTGCGACAGGTGCTGCATGACAAAGCGGGCGTTGCGACGCGCGGCTATCAGATACTGCGGGTCACCCGTCACCTGGTACCCTCGGCAGAAGGCGGTCAGGGCGAGGCCGTTCCACGACGTCAGAATCTTGTCATCAGTTGACGGGCGCACGCGCCTGCTGCGAGCATCAAACAACTTTGCTTTGATCGATTGCAGCCAACCGGGGAACGTATCGCCAAGTTCGGCTTGAATGCGGTCCGATGCCGGTGAAAGATGAAGTATGTTCACGCCTTCGAAATTGCCCACGCTCGTCACATTGAAGTATTCAGTCGCTCTTTGAGCCTCGGCACCCAACGTTCGTTCGATTTCGTCTTTGGGCCAGACGTAGAATTTCCCCTCGTGCCCTTCGCTGTCTGCGTCGAGACTGGAATAGAATCCGCCGGCCGGGTCGCTCATTTCGCGAAGAATGAAATCGAGCGTGCTGCGCACGATATCGAGATAGACCTGATTGCCGGTCACTTGATACGCCTCCGCGTAGGTCGGGACGAGAAGCGCGTTGTCATAGAGCATCTTCTCGAAGTGGGGGACCAGCCACTGGGCGTCGGTCGAATAGCGAGCGAAGCCGCCGCCGAGCTGATCGTGGATTCCGCCGCGCGCCATAGCCAGAAGGGCCTTTTCAGCTGCCTGTAGATAAGTAAGGTCGCCGGATTTGGCGTAATGGCGCAGGAACAGGGACAGTTCGAGCGCATGGGGAAATTTCGGCGCCGAGCCAAAACCGCCGTGCTGATGATCAAACGCCTTCATCAACTCCTGAACACTGTTGTTGTACAGCGCGGGGAGAAGCATGGCCTGACCGTGGTCGGCCTGGAGGATCTGTTCGATTTGTTCGAAAATGTCATCCGCAGACTTAACAACCTCATCGCGATTCTCTTTGTAGGCGGCAATGATCTCGGTTATTACGCGCATGAAGCCGGGCCGACCATGGCGGTCGTCAGGTGGAAAATAGGTCCCGGCGAAAAACGGTTTCAGATCGGGAGTGAGAAAGACAGACATCGGCCATCCCCCCTGTCCGACCATCGCCTGCGTGAAGGTCATATATATGTGGTCGAGATCGGGCCGTTGTTCGCGATCGACCTTGATACTGACGTAGTGCTCGTTCAGAAATTCAGCGATCTGCGCGCTTTCAAACGATTCGTGTTCCATGACATGGCACCAGTGGCAGGCGGCATACCCGATGGAGAGGAAAATCGGCTTGTCCTCGGCGCGCGCTTTGGTGAGCGCTTCGTCACCCCAGGGGAACCAGGCCACCGGATTGTAGGCGTGTTGAAGAAGGTAGGGACTGGTTTCGCCAATCAGTCGATTGGGCCGGCGGTCCTGAGTCGATTCGATCATGAGTCTCCCATTTCACTTTGCGGCGGACAACGTATCATATTGGAACCGCAAAATCGAGAAAAGGTTTTGGTGGAGTATCGGATCAATCCACTGGAATCGACGTAAAGCCAAAGACCGACAGGCAGATACTGGCAAACAGGCTGGTGCGGTTGGCGCCGGCGACGTGACCGTCGTTTTTGATGTGCGACAGGCCGGCATCGATATCGAAGTAGAGATGATCGAAAGCGACTCCCTTTCCACCGAGTGAGATGTTCGTGGACGTTTCCACTACACCCGTGGGGAACGGTTCGTGATATGGGCCGGTGATGTCGAGCCAGGGCTGAGTCCAGGGATCGTCAACGCTTCCTTCACCTTGACGCAGAAATGAGAGTCTGGTGCGCAGGTAGCGAAGGGGGCTGAGCCAGTGCCGAATCTCGAGCCGGGCGTTGTCGAAGTCGTTGCCCTGTGGGCTGCTCAGCAGGCCGCCATCATTAATATAGCGGTTTCGTGGGAGTATCTGATTGTAGGTGCGGTTTGTCACGCGGATATATGTCAATTTCGCGTCGGTCTCGGGCAGAAGGTCGGCGAGAAAGCCGCCGACCAGCAGGCCGAATTCGTTTGGCTCCTGATCACCCTGTGATTGGTTGTCGATCTGCCAATCATCCACCACCAGCTGGCCAAAGAGATTCATGCGATGGAGTGGTTTCCAATCGAAGTCGATACCGATGAGGGCATTGTCATTGGTTGAATCATTGAGTTGGGTGCCGTGATAAAACAGCAGAGGATTGAGGTAAGCGAATTCAATCTGTCGGCCTTCACCACCGAAGATGATGGTCTCGAACGCTCCAACGCGCAAGTCATCGGAGAGATGGATATCGAGGCGATGTCCGGCGAAGTATCTGTTCTCGGTGATGCTCACGCTATCTGTCAACACGTGCAACGGATTGAGTCGGGCCAATCGATACGACAGGCGGAGTCTTCCCCACCGGATGCTATAGGCCAGACCGTCAAGCTTCTGTTCGGCGCCGAGGATCAGCGACTCGCGCATTCCCCAGAAACTGCCAAAGCGTCCAACGGTGATGTTCAGCCGATTGGTGGCGTAGACGGCAAAAGCGTCCTCAACATCGCCGGCCAGACCGCGCCATTTCTTACCGGTGTAAGCGGGATCGTCGGCCTTCTGTTCATCGAGTACAAACTGACCGTAGATGTAGACGTTTTTCAGCGGCGCGCCGACCAGTCCGCCACGGATCGACTCGAAGGCGGTCGCGCGAGTGGCTCGGCGGGCGTCAAATTGCTCGCGGCCGAAACCAAAGAGGGTCAGGTAGCGGTCGTCGTTTGATTGGAGATAAGCAAAGGGACCGGGAGAAACGCGCAGATCGGCAAATGAGTACGGTCCCAGTTGGCGATCGAACCGTCCGACTGACAGGGCATCGGTTCGCTTCAACCTGGTCGTAGAGCAGATCGTATTCACGATGGCCGGCCGGGATAACCTGCGCGGTGAGTGATGAACTGCTGATGAGTGCAAGAAAGATGATCGCCGTCCTGGCGAACATGTCGGCCTCCTGCCGTGTTTATTGCATCGGGGATGTGCTTACATCCCCGATCCCCTTAGTACCGCTGGCACTGTCTTTGCCAGAATTTTTGCGTCGAGCCAGAGCGACCAGTTATCAATGTAGTTCAAGTCCAGCCGCATCCAGTCCTCGAAGTCGATATTGTTGCGACCGCTCACCTGCCAGATGCAGGTGACACCCGGCTTAACCGCCAGCTTGCGATGCTGCCACGGTTTGAAGCGACAGACTTCTTTGGGCAGAGCAGGACGCGGGCCGACCAGCGACATGTCGCCGTGCAGAACATTGAATAGCTGCGGCAATTCGTCGATCGAGTACCGTCGCAGGAATCGTCCAACCCGTGTGATGCGCGGATCGTCTTTCATTTTGAATACCGGCCCGGACATTTCGTTGCTGCCGGCCAGTTGTGCCTTGAGTTGCTCGGCGTCGCGGCACATGGTGCGAAATTTATAGAGTCTGAAAGTCTTGCCATTCAGGCCGACGCGCACCTGGGCGAAAAAGACCGGCCCCCGGCTGTCGAGTTTGATAGCCAGAGCAGCACCAATAATCATGGGAGCGGCCATCAGTAGTCCGAATATCGCGCCAACACGATCGATCATCGATTTTGCGAGAAGAGTGAAGTGGTCGTCCGGCACCGAGCGATAGATAAGGGTGGCCATGCCGCAGAAGTACCCGGAGCGAGCAAAGGCGATCGACGACGGGAAGACATCCGGCATGAGGAAGACCGGCACGCCCATTTCTTCGGCCGCAGTGAAGACCGCCTTGGCGTTGCTGACATCTTCGGGTTCGACCGCAATGAACAGTGCATCGAGCTGACCGTTGGTGGCAATTTCCCTGAGTTGTTCCGGGTGGCCAAGAAACGGAATATCGCGATAACGCCAGAGTGACTTCTTATGATAATCGAGAAAGCCGATGATTTGAGTGTCAACGTCGGGCGAATCAAGAATCTGATTGGCAATTTCCAGGGCTTTTGGACCGGTGCCGACAATGATCGCCCGTCGCTTCAGTATGACGTTGCCGAGTCGTTGCGCCTGGCGGCTCAACCCGGCGAGCATGAGCCGGGAATACCAGAGCATGGCCAACTGGAGACAGAGGTTGAAAGCGACAAACAGGCCGACTGTCAGTCTGCCCACCGGCCAGTCGAGCAGATAACAGACTGATAGAAACGCGGCGCTGATTTTGGCTTCGTCGACCAGCACCCAGCGGGCGCGCTTGCGAATCGTGTGGGCGCGGAGCACCGGTTTGGGGCCGCGAGTCACCAGATAGGCGAGGCGAATCAGTATTATGGCCACGCCGGCTTCAACCATGATCGACCAGGGCACGGGGTGGAGCGAGAAGCCTATGGTCAGAGCGACCAGCGAAATACCAATCGCACCGTATTGACCGCAGATGGCGAGAATGGTTTTGCGAACGAACAAGGCAGTTCGTCCGACACGGGTCGGCTGGGCGTCGAGTGTTTCATCGAAGGAGTCATGTTCGCGCGCGGATTCGCTGCTGACGAATTGGTCGAAGGCCCTCCGGCTCGCAGGCGGATTCGCTGATTCAGTAAGAATCGGTTCGGGGCAGTCGATTTCAGGAAGCATCAGTATAACCCAATCTGTCCGAGGTTACTGTTTGGCGGCCACAAGGACGCGATGCCGATCAGCGACATTTGCCGGCATCAGTTTGCTCGCTACCGTGGTGTCACCGGAATGGCGCAGGCGAACTGCCCGTCGATCCGGCGTGGACATCTTGTAACAGCCCGGTGGAATCTTCTCGAATCCCTTCAACAGATTGTTATTGGAGAATTCCGACTGAAGCTTGTAGCGAATGTAATTTCCCATTTCCGGATACCCGCTCAGATCTTCGATGGGAGCGCGGAACCTGCCCAGGTAGTTGCCCACTTCCGTCGGGCTGGCCACACGCATGAGCAGAAAATCGGTGGCGGTCAGACGGCATTGAACACCCAGACGAGTCAGCACGGTCGCCAGGCGGAGCGACTCGTCGTGAAGGGCGGTCAATCGCTTTGTCTGGTTGGCCGCATTCTCGATGACGGTCGTGATAATCCGGTAGAGCGTCATCGATACCGACTCGGGCGGGAGCGACTTCTGCAGCTGCACAACTGTCGCCGGAGCCGCAACCAGATAGCCGGATTCGGCGGAACCGATGCCAAAGGCGGCCGTGAAAGAGCGCAGCACGACCACGTTGGAATACTGCTTGATCAGCGCAATACCGGTGATGCCGTAGAAATCGAAATAGTATTCGTCAATAATGAGTCGCCCGCTCGGCACTGCCTTGGCCATAGCTTCCAAATCGGCCAGGGAGAAATTTGCCCCGGTGATGCGGCTTGGGTTGGCAAGGTAGATAACGTCGTATTCGGAGATGACTTCCCGGAGCAGTGACTCCAGGTCTCCGCAGAATGGAGAGGCGCCGAGAATCTCTTTCATCTCGACTTTGGCCCGGTGGGCAGCCAGGGCGACGTCGGGCGTGACATGCCCCGCAGCAAGTATCCGGCCATTGACCGGTTCGACATGATGCAGCAATTCGGCCAGACAGTCGGTCGAATCGACGAAGGGAAGTACCATTGCCGGACTGATTTCCAGCGTCTTGGCGATCCGATCGACGATTTCCTCAACACGATTCTGACCGGCTTCCATTAATCGGTTGGTCATAGATTCCCCCTGTTTGGCCACGAATTCGTTGTGCGTATGACGATCATCCGCGGTGGCCGAGCCTGTCATTTTGGTATCGGCAGATGTGAAGAATTTCCGCAGGGAAGCGGAATCCTGGTCGTCGGCCGCAGTCCTTGGCGGCTGAACGGCAGTAGCTGAAGGTGAGCGTTTCCAATCCATGGTAATTCATCCTTCCTATGTCTGGCTACTGTTTTGCAAGCGGGGTGCCAGCCTCGGCCGCGGCGGCAAGTATTATTTAAGTTGTTGGGTTTATTGTGCTTAAGTGTGTGGCGGGCGTTGCCGGTGGGGCGTTTTTCGGACTGTGTGGGGCCTTGGTTTCCGTTCGGGCGGGAAGATATTTCCAGCCCCATGATTAAACCGTCGATCCCGGTTTCCCGTGATCGACGGCCGTTAGGAAGGTGAGAATGAAAGAGAGTCTGGCTAGAGCTTGGTAATCAGTAGCGCCGTAGTGAGCGCACTGGTGGTTATGCCCAGTATGGCGGTGAGTGACTTGGTCCAGTCGTGATCTTTTTCAACCTTGGTCGGCACGACGATGATATCACCGAGATCGACGTGTTTGCCGAGGACGCCGCCACCCGAATAGACGAGGCCATTGGCTTTGATCAGGCGAGTCTGCTTCTTGTCCGCCTGTAAGGCAAAATTGCCGGCCCGGTTGACGTAATATTTCACGTTTTGATCTTCGAGGTATTTGATGGTACCGTTGGCGCCGACGGCTCCCATCACGGTGATTCCGGACGGGAGCGATGGGACATGAATACTGTCGCCCGGTTCAAGAACGATATTACCAAACTGCCCGCGCGAGGCTTCGATCTTGTCCATGTCGATGACCATGCGGCTGAGCGCGGCTGGTTCGATATCGAAATGCACCGTGCGCGTGATCTTCCCGGTGGAGTCCTGAGTCATGGGGCTTGATTTCGCGAGCACCGACTGAATGCCGGACCGGTTGATGACGTCGCCAATCGATTTACGGCGGAAGATCGTGCCGCGCGGGAAGGCGCTTTCCGTAAAGCCCCCCGAGCGCGTGAGCAGATCATAGAGTGTTTCCTGACGGTTGGACATCATGTACTCGCCGGGGTAATTGACCTCGCCGGTGATCGTCACGGTGCGATGCAATTGCCACTGCGGAATGCGACGAATGTAGACGTGATCTTCTTCGTCCAGCACGGTAGCCATGGCCGAATCATCACCAAGATCGATATACTGAATATTCACCTGGCTGGCGGTGTCGATGCGCGCGACTTCGGCACGCAACAATGACGCGCTTCGGGTGAACGAGCCGGCCAGGAAGACCAGATCCTTGACCGTCATCTGATCGTACAGCGGATATTCGCCGGGGCGGTTCACTTCGCCCTCGATCTTGACCAGTTTTTTCCATGTAATTTCGTCCATGCTGTAGACGTGGAGCGAGTCGCGCCGTTGCAGGATCAGATTCTGGGTCGAGTCGCCGTTGAGCACGGCGCGCAGATCGACCGAGATGACCTCGGTACGCCAGTCCGAATGCCGTCGGAACAGATTGGCCCGTTGATAAAAGACGTCGTATTCCTGCAACTGGCCACGGGCCAGGATATCGGCAATGCGGGTGGTATCGGTACGCTCGTAATAGCCGGGATGTTTGACCATGCCGAATATGGCCACCCGATTCTGGTTGGCCTGAAAGATGGAAAACACGGTCATCCGGTCGCCGTCTTTCATCGGCTGGCAGGAGCCGGCATCGGTAGAGGCGGGTTCCAGATTGAGATCGACCACCTCCCATTGATCGCGATCCGAGACGCGTTCCAGCATGACGCGCCCCAGATACGCCTCCGGGGTCGGCCGTCCGGCGAGCAAGAGCAGTTCGCCGGCGGTTTCATTCTGTTTCAATTCGTAAATAGCGGGGCGACGAATCTGGCCGCGAATTGCCACGCGCGCGCCGGCGACAGGCACAAAGATGGCATCGCCCGATTCGAGACGGACGTCACTGGAATTGTCACCCTCCAACAGGAATTTGTAGAGATCAACCGTGGTGATGGCCGTCCCCCGACGCATCAGGCGAATGTCACGCATCGAGCCGTTTTCAGTCGGACCTCCGGCCAGGTAGAGCGCATTAAACAGGGAGGTGAGGGATGATACACTGTAGGCTCCGGGGCGACGGACCTCTCCGGTCAAGTACAGTCGGATCGATCGAATTTTGCCCAATGAGACGTTGAGCTGAAATTCTGAGTAGACGGCGCTGAAACGCTGTTGAAAAGCGGTTCGGCATTGATCGAGGGTTTTGCCCCAGACGACAATCTGGCCAACCTTCGGAATGAACACTTTGCCTTCCCGATCAACTGTCAGCGTGAATTCATTCTCCACTCGACCCCAGAGTGACACGACGATATTGTCGCCCGGTCCGACGAGATAGTCACTGGAGGAAGCGATATCCTCGGGTGGGGTGGATTCGTGCGGTGCCGCGAAAAGTTCTATCCCGAACGGTTTAAGATCCTCAAACGGAACCAGTTCGCGTGCCGTGGCCGTCAGCGTGCTGTCAGCCGTGGTGTCAACAGGTTGGGGCAAGCGGGGAGCCGACGACGAATCGTAAAGTCTGGGTGTGGTATATGGTCGATTCTGGACGGGGGATGTGCCCGCCGAACGCTTAAGAAGAGCCTCCTTCTGCGCGTCACTCAATTGAATGTCGCCCAGATTCACACCGGCCGGTATGGCATCGTCGGCGAAGACATTGTGAAACCAGTTTAGCGATACCAGTACAATGACCAGTATGATAAAGAACAGGACTTTGCGCATACTCACCTTCCTATGGTAGTTTGCAGTCGTAGTCGTTTTTCGGGCGATCCTCCTGATCGCACCGACGACTATTGCAAGCCTGGTGCCATGCCGGCGGTATCTCAACTAATCCATTGATCTTAAATGTGTTACCGGGGTTGGTCGGCAGGGGAAGGGGAAGTATCGGCGCAACTTCAGGGAAATATCCACCATATCGCTCGGGAATAAAATTCCCCAACGTCGGTTTTTAAATCAGTGACATTTCGAGAGGAAGAATGACCTGATTGTCGCCGGTCGAATCAGGCCGGTAACCGTTTTGGGAGCAATTGGTTTGAGATCACGCACATTTTTTTCGAGCTGACGGGGGGGATGGAGAAGGGGTGTTGGTACAGTCATTGGATGATGAATAATTCCCTCTGGAGGCGACATGGCAATGAGGACCGACGAGTCCAACCTATTTTGTTTCTGACACTTGACAGTATGCGCGGGGTTCGCTACTTTGCCTGTCCATTTGTTTGGGTGAACTGTTGGGTTGGAGCGTCTTAGGTGAAAGGGAAGGGTTGTTCACGCATATTTGACAGGCTGATCCTCGCCGCCTGTCGGACCTATCCCCGGAGTTAATGAGCGAATTGGTATATTCATTTACATATTACGGAGTACATGATGGGGTTTGTCACACGCACCGTCACCCTACTACTGGTCGTGACGCTGGCGGCAACGGTAGTATTCGCCGCCGGCTTTGAAAACACCGGAGTGGGTACAACTGCGCGCGGCATGGGCGGCGCATTTCGAACGATCGCCAATGACTGGACGGCGATGTATTACAATCCGGCGGGGCTGGCCTGGATGCCCGACAATCAGTTGGGGGCCAACATCGCATTCATTCATTTCCGCAACGAGTTGACACCGAACTATTCCAATTCCGATCAGTTCGGGAACCAGTACGCAAACGGCATTCTCAACGGGTACGCTATCAACAACGCCCACGCCATCTTGAACAAGCCGGCTGCTGGTACCGTGTTGAAGACCCCATACTGGGGTGAGGCGGTACTCGGCTTCTCGATTTATCAGCCGTTTGATTACCAGATCGACTGGAAGCTGTACGACCCACGCGTCATGCTGCCGGCGTACAATCAAAAGTCGTCGGAGTTGCCTACAAATCAGTACGCGAGCAATCTCGACGTGGTCGCATTCCAGCTCACGATCGCCCGGGAGTTCATTCCCAAGAAGCTCTCGCTGGGACTCGGCCTGCAGCTGTTGCGGGGAGACCTCATGTTTAACGATCTGACGTTTCGTCCAAACCCGCTGGGTGCGCCGCTAAGTGATCGGCCGTACGATCAGATTCCGGAATTCACGATCAACGAGCTCGACGGCTGGGGTTTTGGAATTAACGCGGGGCTGCTGCTCAAGCAGAGTGAGAAGCTGAATCTGGCGGCGAATATTCGCGTGCCGTTTAAGATCGGTCTCAAAGGGCAGGCCGGCCGGAGCTTCTTGATGCCGTACAACGGGTACCTGCATGACAATTATCTGCCGGGAACGGCGGAATATCTGTTTACGGGCGGTGACCTTGTCAAGATGAACGCCGACGTGGAAACTGATCTGAAGTTGCCGCCGTCATTCGGCGTAGGAATCGGTTATCAGTTGACGCCGAAGTTGTACGCGGCGCTGGATGCCGAGTATACACTCTGGTCGCAGTTTGAAGGCTTTGATTTCACGTATTCGACGTACTCGACGCTTCCGTCGGGCGGGAGTGCGGTGAGTGGTTATTTCGAGACGGATATTTCGAGACCGGTGGAGTGGGACAACGCGGGCAAGATCATGCTGGGCGTAAAGTACGACGCGCTGACGGCGATGACTCTGCTGGCCGGCGGTTTCATCGACCAGAAGGTTAACAAGAATGACAATGATCTGGTGCCTCAGTTTGCAGATATCGGCAACAAGACCGGATTCAACCTGGGAGCCATGTTCCACATTGAGCGCTGGGATCTGGGAATTGTCAGCGGCTACACCTCGTATCCGGACAAGTCGGTGGCGCAGGTGATTGACCTCAATGGTGACGGAGTCGGGGACAGTTTCCCCGGAGACTATAAAGCTGCCACGTACGAGACTACCCTCTCGTTCAACTACCGGTTCTAGGAGAGACAGGCAATGCGCAAATATATATTGACAGGAATTACGATTCTGGCGGCGCTGGCCGTGTTCTTCGGCTGTGATGATCGGGGAACGGGAATACCGACGGCGAGTGTCACGGAGTGGGGGCTGTTTCCGAACAGCAATCACTCGTACGACACCCTGCTGTCGCTGCAACTGAAGAATCCGACGGAATTGCTGCTGGGTACGACCTATATACCCAAGGTAGCCATGCCGGTTCCGACGGGCGAAGGACGCCCCGTGCCGGTGCTGGTGCTTCTGGCTCCCGAGGGCGGCTCGCAGTATTACTATTGGGAGCACGGTCTGTTTCGGCTGGCGGAGCGGATGATCGCCGACGGCGAGATTGAGCCGATGATCATTCATTGTGTGACGAATGACCCGGTCTTCGGCACCTACTTCTACGGCAACAGCGCTCCAGCCGGCAAGTACGACGGCATCATCGGTGACCGTTTGATCACGGAGTATCTTGGCACGCGCATTCCGGCCACAATAATATCCGACATGAAGAAGATCGGCATCGGCGGCGTCGGCACGGGCGCCTATGGTGCGTTTCGCGCGGCGCTCAAGCATCCCGGAACATTTGGTTCGGTATCCGCGGTGGACGGGCCTCTTGATTTCGACGGGGCAGACGGCAATAGCGGTCTGATACCGTTGTTTACCCAGGCGCTTCAGGAGCAGAATCTTCTCGATTCGAGCAACGCCTATTTCCGGGCGCATTTCGACAGTTCCAGCGCCTATCCGCTCTCGCGCCTTTTCATCGGCGGCTCGCTGGCCTTTAGCCCGCACAATTTGACAGTCAGTTTCCTGCGCGCGATTTCCGGCGACTCTACAGCCATCATCACGATCGTCGATACGTCGGATATCATTACCGACAGCACGACGCTCATCAGGGATATCGTAAAACCCGATCAACGCGATCTGGATTTCCACCTGCCGTTCGATCAAGCAGGCGACGCCAGTCCGGTTGTCTGGCCGTTGTGGCTGTCGAACAGTCTGGATTCGTTGTACGCCGCAGCCGGAGCCGATCCGCTGGCCAACACCAGGATCTTCATCGCCAGCAGTCCTTCGGCACCGTTCAACTACTATCCGATGACCCAGTCATGGATTCAAACGCTACGGAGTACCCACGGCCTGACGGTCGAGGAATTCGACTACGATGCCTACCCGGGTGGGCCGACCGGCAGCAATCCGTATTTGTATGACGTACTAAGAAAGATGCTTAAGTTCCACTCAGATCGCTTCAAAGCGACTGAATAATTCGCGGATTTTTCGACGCCCGGAGGCACCAGCTTCCGGGCGTTTTTGTTTAACAGCCTATGGAACAACCAACTTACGATATCCTGTCAATCGGCGCGCATCCCGACGACGTCGAAGTGGGCACGGGCGGCGTGCTCATCGATCTGGCTAAGCGCGGGTACAAGTGCGGTATTGTGATCATGACTCAGGGGGAGATGGGAACCGGCGGCACGGCCGAGATTCGGGCTCAGGAAGTAAAGGATGCCGCCAACGTCTTAGGGGTCGACATTGTAGCCACCTTTGATTGGGGCGACACGCGGCTGGAAGATAGTTACGACAAACGCCTGGGGATTGCGCGGATCATACGCACGACAAAACCGCGCATCGTGCTGGCGCCGTATCCGCATGTCGGGCACGGTCGGCGGCAGTCGCATCCGGACCACGTGGCCTGCGGAGTGATCACCATCAATGCGTGTAATCTGGCGGCGTTAAAGAAGATTCAGATTGACGGTGAATCGCATTTGGTGTCGCGGATTTTCCACTACTTCCTGCCACCGCAGGTCTATCCGAATTTCGTGGTGGATATCACACCGCATTTTGACCAGTGGGTGGCCGCGCTTTCGGCGCATCGATCGCAGTTTCTCAATCCGGAGAAGAAGCGCGATTATATCGAGCATCTGTCCGCGATGGCGCGATCGTTCGGCATGCAGGCTCGCTGCACGTATGGCCAGGGGTTCTACGCGGTAGAACCGATCCTCGTGAAGGACCTGATGATGCTGGTCGAAGGCCAGGACGGCAGTTAAACGAAAAGCGCGATGAGGTCTCACCGCGCTTTCATTTCTCCCCTATCATTTACAGAGATCACGGACAGGCCGGCAGCGGCTCGAAGGTGAGGAAGAGGTGCCGTACCATAGTTGTGATGTCATTTATGTCTATCTGATTGAAAGGATCGCGATCGACATTCGCGGCATCCTGACAACAGAATTGAGGCTCATTCCAGCAAGAACAGCACATTGATCATGGCGACCAAATCGTCGATCGCGACTTCACCATTAGCATTGCAATCGGCATTGCCGGTTGTCCCCTGGCAACAGGTTGGAGGGGCAATTTCTCCATAGTCTAGCACAAGGCGAAGAGCCTGAAGCGAATTTAGCCGATCCAGCCCTTGGATGACTGCAAACTTAATGAAGACTTGCTGACTGTCGCCGGGAGCGAAGACGACCGGACCACAGGTAACCATGATTCTCCGATCGCTGGGATTCTCATCGAGATCGCCGACTCCGGCAACGGGATCACCTGAGCACATGAACCTCCGTGGAAGGCCACCATACATGTGCGGTGAACCGTTCGCATAGAGTCCCTTCATACAATTAAAGACCTGTTGCGCCGACGCAGGGTCTGTCCCGTTGATGTACTTGGCAATTGATGAGACCTTGGTGTTCCGCAGGTTGCTCAGCGAATCCATGTTGAAGTAGGCCTGGTTGCCCGAAGAGGGGACAACCGGACCGGCAACGACTCTCCCTCCCCACGCCGGCGGTTGCGAACCGTACTGATAATCGGAATTATCGCCGTTGTAACAATAAAAATCTCCCGTCACGGAATCACATCCAATTAGATCATCCGTTGGATCGCCAAGATCGGGATCAGCCCAAAAAGAAAAGTAGAAACTGTCAATGTAATTTCCACCCCGGTTGTAGAGCGTGTATTGGAGAAACAATTCGTCGCCCATGATCCCCTGTCGGTCATAGGCGAAAGCGTATTGACGAACTTCGATGCCAAGCGGATCAGTCCCGCCATCAGGTCCCTGGTGCAAAGATGGATCGGCATCGTTGAACACCGTCCACTTTGCCTGATCGCCCATCACGAGCGGGTATCCCGAACCGTCAAGTGGGGCACCTTGATCGACCGGCCAATTCAGATAATCGGCATTCGGATGTCCGATAAGGCTATCGCTATGGAGGGAATACACACGAAACTCAGGTTTGGATTCCCAATCAGGAGCCGGGCCACCGTTGATCATCGGACCTGCTGCAAATTCAGAATAGTATTCAGCCACCGAAACCCGCACCTGGCCGTTCACTTTCCCCCCCATCCACAGGCCTGCAGTGTAAATGACCGTGTTGTCCGTTGAACCGTTCACGATACCTGATATCCCATAGTACGGATAGTAGAACCCGTCAGTCCGGCCGAACATGCCGTCGTAGTCGGTGAACAGAGAACCATCATTGTTTACAAACGCGAGGATACGGTTGGCATCGATGTACGTGTCGTAGTCAAGCACGGCGGCAGCGCGATGTTGGGGCGGTCGAATAAAATCCTTCGGTGGTGCGGCCTTTGCCGACAGCATGAGGCCGAAGACGGCCAGGGAGAGTATCGAGAAGAGACGAAGCGCACGCATGAAGAACTCCTTGCGGAAACCGCGTGAAGCGGTGGACATTATGATCGGTATTTTGAAATATAGTCCAAATCTTCAGTTTCGCCATACCTTTTGGCGCGGGGTTCACTATTAGCGGGCGAAGTGCAGAATCCGACCGTCCCTCGATGCAGTGAGTCCTCTCCATCTCGCAGTGGTGCAGCCGGTTAAGGGGGGTCTTTATCCGCCATCACAAGGCAACCATACTGCTCCTAACCACTTACATTATATGTTGACCTGACTCGGCCTGACAGGGTAGATTTTCCGGACATATGTCAAACACACTTAAGCTTATCCGCAACGGGGCGATTGTTGTACTGGTCGTCGCCCTGGCCTTCGTATTGTATCTCACTCTCAAGCCCAAAACAGTCGAGCAGAAGCTGGCGATCATCATCCATCAGGAGGATATCCGAAAGATCAACAAGGACCTGCTGACCGGGCTCAAGGATGATAATCCAAGTGTTCGCGCACGCGCGGCGCTGGCGATCGGGCGGATCGGCGGCGCGAAGGATACCGACAAGCTATTCGATCTCCTGAAAGATCCGTCGCTCGATGTCGCCTCGACTGCTGCATTCGCACTGGGACTCACGGGCCAGAAAGACTACGCCCGGCGATTGCTCGACGCTACGTTTGAAGCTCCGACTCAAGTGACGGAGAAGGCGGTGATGTCGGCCGGCCGTCTGGCCGACAGCTCGATGGTCGAGGTGGCGGCGACGATCACCGAATACCTGAAGCATCCCGCGCCGGAGGTGCGCGGCGCCGCCTGTTACGCCCTGTTTTATGCCAAGGCCAAAACAGAGGCAGGCACGCTGGCGAGTTTTATCCCGACCGAGCCGGACACGCTGGTGAAACTGGCGGGGCTGTTTACTATGGCGCGCCTGGGGCTGGATGCCGGAACGCCGGTTTATGTCGATTTTCTCGCCGATGCCGATCCATATTCGCGCGGCCTGGCCATCCGCGGACTAGCCGTATCCGGTTCCCCCGACGCGGAGCGGTATTTGGCGATTGCGCTCAATGACGGAAATCCCCACGTGGTGGCGCAGGCTATCCAGAGTCTGGCGCAGAAGAAAACACCGGGCGCGGCCGCGTACCTGGTGCGCCGACTGGCACGCGAAGAAAATCCACTCATTCTCTCCGCGATCTTCGACGCATTGCGGACGTTGAACAGCGATCTCGGCGTGGATATGGCGCGCGTGTACGAAACGGGCGACGCCAATGTGAACACAGTCAGCGCGGCGCTCAAGTATCTTTCGGCGGTGCGCGGCGATGAACAGGTGGCGGTGATTGACTCCCTGCTGCACGTCGAAGCGGAGCCATCCTTACGCGCCGCCATGGCCGAAGCGCTTGGCCTGATGAATTCCACCCGGGTCATTCCACGACTGAACAAGTTGTTTAGCGACCCCGACCCGTTGGTAGCGGCGACGGCGTTGGAGCAACTGCTAAAGCTCGACTCCGCCAACACAGATTTCTATATCAATGAGGCCTTGAAACATCGGAGTTACCTGGTGAATGCGTCGGCCGTGGACGTCATCGGGCAGGGGAAGCTGGAACCGTACCTGCCGCAGCTCGAGCAGATGATGGCGGACAAGTCGACAGACATGGACCTGCGTCGATCAATCATCGGCGCGACAGAGCCGTTTCTTGCTGACGGACGGCGCGATTCGATTTTCATTCGCATCCTGGCGCTGGGGTTGAGTGATCCGGAGTATATCAACCGGCGCGACGCGGCGGCGCTCGAAAAGACCTATCTTGAAATCGATCACACGGCAGGTGTGGGCTCTCCCGAGACGAAGTTTTCGACGGCCGACATTGAGACGGCGATCAAGCGGTACGCAAAGGGGAATCCGCGCGCGATTATCACGACCAATCGGGGTATCATCAAATTTGATCTGTATTTCGATCTGGCGCCGTTGACGGTCATGAATTTTATCAACCTGGCCAAGGATGGTTTTTATTCCGGGCTGGTGTTTCACCGCGTGGTGCCGAATTTCGTCATTCAGGGGGGTGATCCGGACGGCAACGGGTGGGGCGGACCGGGGTACCATATCCGGTGTGAATATTCCGACGAGCCGTTTCGTCGCGGTACGGTGGGCATTGCCACGTCCGGCAAGGATACGGGCGGATCGCAGTTCTTTATCACCCATTCGCCGCAGCCGCATCTGGACGCCCGCTACACGGTG
Source organism: uncultured candidate division Zixibacteria bacterium (assembly GCA_963806185.1). GTDB lineage: Bacteria > Zixibacteria > MSB-5A5 > GN15 > FEB-12 > CAWDXE01. The sequence goes on along the minus strand of CAWDXE010000001.1, from coordinate 1,060,644 downwards.
TTCGGACAGGTGACGGAGGGGATGGACGTGGTAGATCAGATCATCAAGGGTGACATCATACAATCGGTGACGATTGAAGAGGGAACACAGGAGGCAAGATGAGGGCCAAATGGCATTTTGGGGGAGCGATTTTGCTCCTGATTTTGTATGGCGCAATAGGTCAGGCGCAAACCGGCGAGGGCATCGATCAGCAAGCGTTGATCGACCGCATACTGGCCGAGGGGCAGAAAGAACGGGCGGCGGTCAACGACCTGACGATCGACGCGGAATTGATTGAGGGGGAGACAAAGGACGGCGTATTCAGGGAAAAAGAACGATTCCTCAAGCGGATATATTTGAAATACCTGACCGACACGACCTGGTGCCATGAAGAGTATCTCGATTACTACAAGGACAGCGTGCGACAGAGCGCCGAGAATCTGCGCAAAGCCGCCGACGAGCGGCTGGCGCGGAAGGCGAAACATCCGGGACGCGACATATCGTTCGACATGCTCAGGCCGTTTCGCCCGGGGCATCGCGAAAAATACAGTGTTGAGTACAAGGGACCGGGAGAGGAAACCATCGACGGGCACGCCGTTCAGCATTTTGTGGTGACCGCCAAGACGGATGACGAGGACCTGATCAACGGCGAGTATTTTTTCGATGCCGAGTCGCTTCGCCTCGTGCGGGTCAATTTTTCTCCGGCCAAGGCCGGGGCCGGCATCTGGTTCAAGGTAAAAGCCCTGAACATGACGGTTACCTATACACCGGGGGGTGAGGACTACTGGGTACCCAAGCGCTTTGACTTCTTTCTTGATGCGAAAGCAACGCTGTTCATCAAAGTGAAGCGGGAAAGTGTGGAGTACTACTCCAATCCGCGCATCAACACCGGACTGGAAGAGAAACTTTTCAAGGAAACGCCATGAGTGCCAGCAACCAGTTGAGAACCAAATTGGTGTCGATCAAGATTCCCGAGGGCGCCAATGTGATACTCGGACAATCACATTTCATAAAGACAATTGAGGATTTGTACGAGACTCTCGTTTCGTCGTCACCAACGCTCAAGTTTGGCATTGCCTTCTGTGAGGCGAGCGGCAAACGTCTGATTCGCCACGACGGAAATGCGCCCGAGTTGATCGAGGCGGCCAAAGAAGCGGCGCTGGCGGCCGGGTGCGGGCATACGTTTTTCATCTTTTTGCGCGACGGCTTTCCGGTCAATGTGCTGAATCAGATCAAGCAGGTGAGCGAAGTGTGTCGCGTCTTATGTGCCACGGCTAACCCGTTGCAGGTGATTGTGGCCGAATCGTCGCAAGGGCGGGGGGTGATGGGGGTCATCGACGGTGAGCCGCCGCTCGGGGTTGAAGAGGAGGCCGACCGGGCCGAGCGCGTTAGCTTCCTGCGCAAGATCGGGTACAAGCGGTAGTTATCAATTGACAAGTTGACCGGCGGGACGGAAGGAGGGTTTTCCGCCCTGTTTTTTTCATGGACAGCACGAAGAGACCGGACGACCGAACGGTAGCGGTCTTCTGACAGTAAAATATGCATGTCATTTTCCTCTTGTGTAGACATATAATTTTTCTCATCTTCGACCCAGAAACGGGCCTTTGAAAGGCGACCGCAATAGCCACTTTCATGGAGGTAAAGTACAATGAAGCGTTCGATTCTAATCAGCATTATGCTCGTCATGTTCCTGCTGGCCACCGGCATTCTGGCGCAGGACACGGCGACTCGCCCGGTCAAGTACGGTATTAAGGCCGGCGTTGGTCTGGCCAATCTCACCGGCGACGACAAGGACTTCGTATTCGAGACGGCCACGGACACGATTACCGTTTCTCCCAGCAGCAAAATGGGGATTGACTTCGGCTTGTGGCTCCAGTTCAAGTTGTCGCCGCAAATTGCCATTCAGCCCGAAGTGCTGTACGTATCCAAGGGCGCCAAGTACGAAGAGGGCACCGACAAGGTCACGATAAAGGCCAACTACATTCAAGTCCCGGTGCTTTTCAAGTTCTTGATTCCTACGAAGGGCAAAATCGCCCCGAATATCTTTGCCGGCCCGTTTTTTGGGTTCAAGGCCAGCGCGAAGGCCAAGTATGAAACCGGCGCCGGGGACAGCGAAGAAGATCTCACTGACGCCAAGTCGACCGAATTTGGAGTAACTTTCGGCGGCGGCATCGATATCGCGGCGGGTGAAAAGGGTGTCATCACTCTTGATGCGCGATATGATCTCGGAATGTCAAACGTGATCAAGGAAGTCGAAGCGGTTCAGCCCAAGATCAAGACGACCAATATCGCCTTCTTCATCGGCTACGGCTTCTAAGCTGTTAGCTCAGACGACTGCATCGCCCGGTGCTTACGGCAAGAAACAACTTGCGTAATGAGCGCCGGGCGTACTTTTTATGTCAGCGCGCCGCCTCGTGGCGCGCTGTTTATATAACCATCATGGGAGGCACACAATGCGATTTGAACTGGAACGTTCTCAAACCGAGAAATTGATTATCGAGGATTCTGAATACAAAGGTCACCAACTGGTGGGGCTGCGGATATACTTTCGGGCCGAAAATGAGGAGTGGCTGCCGACCAAGAAGGGGGTGACGTTCAAACGGGAGCAGCTCGACGAAGTGCTGGAGATGCTCACCAAAATCAAGGCGGGCAAATAGCGCCGCTTCGGACAATCATGTTCACGTATACGTCGGACAAAGAGCGGCTCCGGACCCATTTTCAGAAAGACCCGGTGTTGTTCTCCTACCATCTCGGCGATCTCGACGATTTCTTCTTCAGTCACTGTCAGTGGGCCGCCATTTACAGCGGCGCCGAGCACTTGCCCGTAGTGGATGACGTGATCCTGGTCTACTCCGGTGGGCGGTTACCTACCGTCATGGCATTCGGCGTGTCGTCGCGATTCGGCTGGTTTCTTGAAGAAATTCGCGATCTGCTGCCCTACGAGTTTTTCTGCCATTTTCAGGCGAGGGATCGAAACCGATTTGAAGGGGTATTCGACGAAATCCCGCTGGGCATGCATCATAAGATGCGGCTTGATGCGACAAGGGTGAGCCGTCGCAGCGAAGAAAGCACTCTCGATATCCGACGCCTTGACGACAGCCATCACCCTGCCCTGGTAGAACTCTATTCCAACGCCTATCCGGATAATTATTATGATCGACGGATGCTGGCAACCGGGAAGTACTTTGGCGTATTCGAACAGGGAAAGATTGTGGCAGTCGCCGGGGTGCACGTCTATTCGACGGAGTACAAGATCGCCGTGCTGGGCAACATAACGACCGCACCGGTCGCACGCAGACGCGGGTTAGCGGGAGCGGTGACCAGTCACCTGTGCGCGGAATTGACAGCGGAAGGGAATCTGGTCTGCCTGAATGTAAAGAGTGACAACGCTGCCGCAACTCACTGCTACGAGAAGCTCGGCTTCGTCAAAGTCCACGAATACGAAGAAGCGCGTTTTATCATGCGCCGCAACTGATCATCCCACCAGCCAAAGCCAGAGCCCGGCGGTGACCAGAGTCAGAATCGTCACCGGAATGCCGGTGCGGGCATGGTCGCTCCAAGTAATCTGTACATTGAGTCGGGCGGCCTGATCGATGACGATGATGTTGGCGATACTCCCTACGACAATCAAATTACCTGCAAAGGTACCGGCGATCGCCAGGATCGGGCCGGCCAGCGGGTGAGTGGCGATCGGCAGCAGGAGCATGGTCGACGGTACGTTGGATACGACGTTCGCAAGCACGACCGAGATCACAAAGAAGGGGGCGGGGGACGACGGATCAAGACCGGTCAAGCGCAAGCCGGTGATGGCAGCGGTCATCATGCCGGACTGGGCCAGGGCGTAGTTGACGATAAACAGACCGGCAAAAAGCACCAGCAGTTGCCAATCGACCAGGCCGAGCATCTGGCGCGAAGCCATCTTGCGGCTGGCAAGAAGAATACCGGCCGCCGTTAGAGCGACGACATCGCGCGGCCAATCAGTGAAAAGGAAGATGGCCATCAATGCCGTCGTGACCACAATCGCTTTGATCGTCTGCCAGCGATCAAATGCGGATTCCTCAATGACCACCGGTGGAAGCTGCAGAGTCCATCGAGTGCGATACTGCCACCTGATGACCAGCCACACAATGCACAAGCCGAGAACGGAAGGAAAGGCGGCGACGGCCAAATATCCGGCAAACGGAAGGTGCAGGGTTTGACCGATCAGCATGTTCTGAGGATTGCCGATCAGCGTGGCGGCCGAGCCGATGTTGGCGGCACAGGCAAGGGCCAGCAGGTACGGAAGCGGATTGAGACCACGCCGGATACAACCGTCGATTAGCACCGGAGTCATCGCCAGGCAGACGATATCATTGGCCAGAATAGCGGAGAGCAGCCCCACGACAGCAATCAGCAGAGCCAGCAGATGGGAGGGCGAGACATTGGCTTTGGCCAGGCGACGGGTGATAGTCGAGTAGAATCCGCCGAGGCGGAATTGCGCCGAGACGATCATCAGGCCGAGCAGCAGGGCGATGGTGGTGACGTCGATCGCCATCCAGGCATCCTGCATGGTTGTCCGCTCGAAAGCGAGCAGGAGGATGGTGCCAAGCAGGGCCACGCCGGTTCTATCGAGCGCGAAACCCGGGATTCGCCCCAGCACCATGCCGAGATAGACGACGGCGAAGATAATCAGAACGGTGAGGTCCATGCGGGAAGTATGATTCAGTCAGTGCAGCAAAGCAATTAGTGTTCGGCACGAAGAGCGGAAAGATATCCCCGTTTTCCCTTGCCTGGATATCCATCAAATCCCAGATTGCGTCCTTGGAGTTTCGGTCGAACTATGGACATTCCCGCAATGATAAACATCACCAGCTATCCTCCTGCGGTAGTGCCAATTCTCATTTTCTGTGCTCGAATTGTGGATGTCTCGTGCGGAACGCTCAAGATCATTCTAGTCGGCCGGGGTAAGCGCAAGGTCGCCTCGATTCTCGCGTTCTTTGAGGTCCTGATCTGGCTGCTGGCGATCAGTCAGATTGTCCAGAATCTGACGAGTGTGCCCAATTATCTCGCTTATGCGGGTGGGTTCGCGACCGGGACCTACGTCGGCATGACGATCGAGCGCAAGCTATCGATGGGGACGCTCCTGGTGCGCTTGATTCTGACGCAGGATGCGGCGGACATGATGATGTATCTGATCGCCAACGATTTTCGAGTCACCCGGGTGGAAGGGCATGGCGCTCTGGGGCCGGTGGAGATGCTCTATACGGTTGTGCCGCGCGCGCGACTCGGGGAGGTAGTTGGGGTCATCAGAGCACGCCATCCCGATGCCTTTTACACGATTGAGGACTTGCGCCACGTCAGCGACAAAACCCTCATATCAGCACCGACCTTTCCGAAGAGTATCCTCGATCCACTCAACTGGATCGGCAAAGCGAAATAACGCTCAAGACTCGGCGTGTGAGACGTCTTTACCTTTCCAGGCAAACCATAGGGTGCCGGCAACACCAAAGGCAAAGGCGGTCAGGAAATTGACGGCGGGACTCCGCATCCAGAGGAAAGCACCGCCAAACGCCGCCAGCGAAACAATCGTGTCGCGGATCAGATAGTAAGTTCCGAACATGGCGGCCTCGCGACCAGCGGGGGCCAAATCCATAATCAGCGCCTTTCGGGTCGGTTCGCCGAATTCCTTCAAGCCGCGCAGAACGAACGCCGCCACCAACGGCCAGAATGAGTGGCAGTAAATTAGCGCCAACGGGAAGAGGGTGAAGAAAATGAAGGTGATAATGACGAACGGGCGCTTCTGAGATCGGTCAGCAAGGTAGGCCACCGGGATATAGCAGAGTACGGCGGTGGCCATCTCGATCGTCGTGAGAACGCCGAATTCAACCGCACTCACCGGACTGCTGATTTCTTTCATGCACCAGATGACGACAAAGGCGTACGGAATCTGCTCCGCGAAACGGATCAGGATATCGGAGACGAGAAGGCTGCGCAAGGCGGGGCTCATTTGACGAGCCATCACCAGGGGATTCTTTTCGACCGGCTTGTCTCCGCGAGCGGCCTCGTGATCGTCTTCAATGAGAATTTGCTGCATCACGGCGGCAATGAGCGCCATGCCAAGAGCCGCTACGAAGGCGAGCCGCACACCGGTTGTCTCGCCCCAGGCCGCAATGAAAAACCCACCGACCAGAGGACCCAAGGCCATGGGGAAACGGCGCACGAGAGAGTGCATCGAAACTCCCATAGTGCGTTTGTTCTTTGGCAGGACACGGGCCACCAGGCCCATCGTGGCGGGAAGCGAAATGGCTGTCCACGACAGGAAAAGGGCAGAACCGCCGATCACCGCCGGCCAGGTGGGGATGGCAATCACGATCACGAAGCCGACCATGGCGATCAGGTTGAAGACCATCAGCGCCCGCTTGGCCCCCAGCCGATCGGCAAGGTACCCGCCGGGAAAGGAATAGAGTGCGGAAAGGAGATTGTCGAGACCGTTGAGCAGGCCGACGGAAATAGCACCGCCGCCGAGGGCGATCAGGTAGATAGGCAGGAAGCGCTCAGCCATCTTCTCGCCCATACCGACGAGAATGACCATCGACAGAAGGCCGACCATGCTTCGGCGGAGACCGAAGAAGTCGGCCATGCGGCGAAGGCCGGCGGAGGGTGTCGTCACGGCTGCATCCTCATCGAGCAGATATATCGCCTTCAACGGCGCGTGTCAATGACGGACACGGATCGCCCGTACGGTTCATCGTTGACATGAACGCGAGTACACCATAGTCTATCTCAGCAGGACGATTGAATCATCGATGACGAAACTACTGTTGATCATGCTGGCGGGTGGACTGGGATCGGGACTTCGCTATGGGCTGGGAGGGCTGGTCCACCGCTACCTGCCCGCCTCGTATCCGTGGGGAACTCTGGCGGTGAATCTCGCCGGCTGCTTTCTGTTCGGTGTCCTTTGGGCGCTGGCTGAGGGGAGATGGACCATTAGTCCGGAGATGCGGGCGATCATTCTGATCGGCTTTCTCGGTGGCTTCACCACCTTTTCTTCGTTCGCATTCGAGACAACGCAGTTTCTTCGCGACGGCCAGTGGCTGTTCGCCGGAATAAATGTGGTCGTGCAAAACGGGCTGGGCATCCTGCTGCTCTACATGGGCATGGTGCTGGGTCGGCGGTGAGGAGAGATCCCATGAAACTCGAATCCGAAGCCAAACTGGTGCGCATCTTCATCGGCGAGAGTGACAAAGCTCACGGTCGCCCGCTGTATGAAGTCATTGTCGAGGCGGCCCGAAAATATGGCCTGGCCGGTGCGACGGTGCTGCGAGGAATCACCGGCTTCGGCGCGCACAGCCGGATTCATACGCAGAAGGTTTTGCGCCTGTCCGAGGATCTTCCGATGGTGATTGAAATCGTCGACCGCGAGGAACGGCTGGCCGGCTTTCTGCCCGAGCTGGATAGTCTGGTGGGAGAGGGATTGATTACGATTGAGAAAGTGTCAGTGATTGCCTACCGGTCGGGTGAGGACGACAAGACCGCGTGATTCCCTCTATAGAAACGCCAGTAACACCGAGACGATAATCTGCGCCAGGATGATCTTGGCGATCATCGACGCCGGGTAGACGGTGGCATACCAGATATTGGGCAGTTCGCTGTTGGTGCGTTCGTTGGCGTACGCCAGACAGGCGGGCTGTGTCTGAATGCCGGACATCAAACCCATCACCGCAGAAAACGGCAGTTTGAAATAGCGATAGCCGATGAGGATGGCGGCGATCGTCACTCCCGTCGTTATCAGCGCACCGGCGACAATCAATGAGACACCACCGGCGTGGAAGGTCGCACCGAAGCCGGTTCCGGCTCGCGTGCCGATGGCGGCCAGGAAAAAGACCAGACCGATCTGGCGCAACACCAGGTTGGCGGTGAAGGGCATGCCCCAGATGATCGGGCCGGTCCGTTCGAGTCGGCCAAGAATCAATCCTACAACCAGTGGTCCGCCGGCAAAACCGAGCTTGAAGGTCAATCCTCCCGGCATCGGGAAGGGGATCATGCCGAGAAACACGCCAATCACGACGCCGAGCGAGAGGGACAGAAAGTCGGCTTCAGAGATTGATTTGATAGAATCTCCGAAGAGGGAGGCAATTTCATCGGCGCGCTCCCGTCGCGAGACGACCAGAATGCGGTCGCCGCGTTCGAGAATGGTGTCGGGGGTAGGGACAAACTCGACGTCGCCGCGACGCAGGCGGGTGATGGCTCCCTGGAAGGGGCGATCGTAGCGGAGTTGATCAACCGTCTTGCCGATCACTTCCTTATTGGAGACGAAGACACGGCGATAACTCATGTCGTCGCGCCGTTCCTGGATATGTTCGGCGGATTCCTCGCCAAAGAGAATGCGGGCGATTTCCTGCGATCGTTCCGGGCCGACGGCGACAATTTGATCGTCCCGATGCAGCACGGTCTCCGGGGCGACCACTTCAATAGTTTCACCCTTCTTAATGCGGCTGAGCACAAAACCGGTGCGGCCGAACGATTCAAGCATTTGGGCAACGGTCTTGCCGTGCAGGGCCGGGTTGATAATGCGATAGGTCTTGCTAAGGATATTTTCCGAGCCGGATTGTTTCAGACGATCGGCTTCTTCTTTTGCAAAGTCGATCTTGAAGTACCGGGAGAACAGGTAGAACCAGAAGATGACGCCAAACACGCCTATCGGATACGCCAGACCGTAGGCAACCACCGGAGCGCTCTTATACAGGGAGAGCGCCTCGGCGGAGAATCTTCCGGCGAAGGAGTTGATCGTCTCAAGCGAGGCCGCGAGGGCAGGGGTGTTGGTGAGCGCTCCGCAGAACAGGCCGGCGATGGCGGGAGCGGAGATATCCATGAACGCATACAAGGCGATTGATACTGCGGCAGCCACGGTGAGAAGGAGGACAGCTAAACCGCTCGAACGCAGACCCCGCTTGCGAAACGAGGCGAAAAAGCCGGGACCGGCCTGAAGGCCGATCGCATAGACAAACAGCACCAAGCCGATGATGTAGATGTATTCGGGAAGGATGAGTCGCGGATCAAGCGCGCCAAAGGCCATGCCCGCGAACAGCACAGCAGCCACGCCGAGGCTGAAGCCGAAAATGCGAATACTGCCGACCAGATAGCCGACACCAATCACGACAAAGAGCAGAAGAAGAGGTGATCCGGCCAGTAGGTCGCCCATGGTATCGCCTATTTGTCCCCTGAATTTTCAGCCGCAACGCGGGAGGCTCGACGGTGTCGCCACCACTCGATAATGGCAGGAAGTGTCGAGATGATGATAATGGCGAGAATCACGACTGAGAAATTCTTGCGTACGATCGGAATGTTGCCAAAGAGATACCCGAGGGTCGAGAGTCCCACGACCCAGAGAAAGGCACCGGCCACGCAATAGGAGATGAACCTGAGATAGGTCATCTTGCCGACGCCGGCGACAAACGGCGTGAAGGTGCGGACGATCGGCACGAAGCGGGCAATGATGATGGTCTTGCCGCCATACTTCTCGTAAAAGGCGTGCGTGCGATCAAGGTGTTCCTGCTTGACGAGACGGTGGCCACGAAAGGTCAGGAGGGGGAAAAGACGGTGGCCTACGCGATAGCCGATCGTGTAGTTGGTAATGTCACCAAGAATGGTGGCAACCATAAGGGTGCCCATCAGGAGCCAGAGATTCAGGGCGCCGGTCGCGGCAAAGGTACCCGCGGCAAAGAGCAGCGAATCGCCCGGGAGAAAAGGGGTGATGACCAGGCCTGTTTCGCAGAAAACGGTGACAAAGAGAATGGCGTAGATCCAGACACCGTAGGTAGTAATCAACTCCTGCAGGTGGACATCCAGGTGCAGGAACAGGTCAAGAACGCTTGAAAAAAACTCCACGTATCACTCTCTTTTGCGGCTGTCGGACAGGCCGCTTTTGCTTGGGGAACGTAGGGGTAACCAACGTCAAAAACAAGGGGAAAAGGAAGCTATGGTTTGATGCGGGCGGCGTCGAGTATCTTCGGAAAGAGCCCTGGTATCCGCCAGTTGGGCACTAACTTACCGTTAATGTAGATGGTCGGCGAGGTGGTAATATTCAGCGCCACCGCGCGGTCCATGTCCTTCTTGAGCAGGGCCGCGGTCTGGTCCGACGACAGCAGTGCAGCGACCGCGGGGGCATCGAGGCCAAAAAGCTGTCCCAGCTCAGCCATGGCGGAGGCGCCGATGCGTTCCCGATTGGCGATCACCCAAAGGCAGGCCTGTTTGTATGCATCATCCCCCTTCTGGAGACGGATGCCCTCGACGATCCGCGTGGCCTCGCAGGCGAACTGATTGATTTGCTGTTTGAGAAGTGGATTGCAGTCAAGGTCGAGAGGAAAGTGATAGAACAACAGCCGGGTATCGGTGCGTGATTCGATAATCGGTCTCAGGACATTCATAGCCGCGGCATTAAACGGGCAGGTGAGGTCGCCGAACATGACAATCGTGTTTGTCGCGTTGCCGGGCCCGAGCAGAGCAGGGCGATCCACTTCGGGGAGAGTGGCAGTTGGTTGGGTTGATTGCCAGATGGCCAGTTGTTCGTACGCGGCCGAGTCGGGGAGATCGGCTGCTTTCGGTTGCTGTTTGGCAAAGAGGGCGGCCCGATTGATAGCCTCGGGAAGGGCGCCGGCCGTCCGCCAGCCACGCACGGGGTAACCGTTGACGAAGATGAGCGGGGTATAGGTCAGACCGTAGGCAACACCTTCGGCAATGTCGGATTGAATGAGGCTGTCTACCTGAGGCGACTGCATGGTCGCGGCAAACGCCACGCGGTCAAGACCGGACTGGACGGCCAGATTGATTATGTACTCCTGTGTCATACTGTTCGCGCGCATAAGCGCGTTATGCATCGACCAGTAGGCGCGCGCGCCGCCCAGAATGCCCGCAGCTTCTACGGCCTTCGCAGCCAGACACGCTTCGGGATGAGGCGAACTGCCGTGCATCTGTTCGTTGCAGGAAGCGTCGAACGGCCACTGCTTGTACGACAGCGCCACGTCAGTACGTGAGTTCAAGAGCGACAAAAGCTGCACCTCGACCTCGTGACATAATTCGCACTGGTAGTCGTGAAAAACCACCACGCGAACGTCGGCATTCACCGCACCGCTCCAAAAACGGCCGCCAAATATTCTCGATTGCTCCGTCGGTGCGCTGATGTTGGCAATGGATTCGGCGGCGCTGGCGGCCTCGCGAGCCGTGGCAGCCTGCGAGCGGGTGGCGTAGGTCAGACGGCTCGCCGCCAGAAGCAGTACGCCGATGAGAGCCGCGGTCACCAGCGGCAACCGGGGAACAGGTGCCGACGAGAATCGCCAGTTCATCCAGAGGAGAAGGGTAAACAGGAGATTGGCCACGTGGGCAGTGAAGCACCACACGCAGTAGTGACCGTCAACAATCATGATGGCGATATAGAAGAGCGACACCAGACTACCGAGCGAGGCAATCAGGCGCAGCCAGGATGGTGTTGAGGATTGTCGGCTCATCAAACAAAACACAAACCAGCCGGCAAAATACGCCAGACCAACGAAGGCCACAGGCCAGCCAAGGAGAATGCCCCACGATCCGCGGATGACTTCATCGCATCCGCCGCCCCGGCCGCAGCCGATCAAGTCGATGGCCCAGATGTGTTTGAGCGACAGCATCAGAGACGCGATGGTGGCCACGGCAATGAGGGCAAGCGCCCCCAGCCAGGCGACAACAGGTAGGGTCGCTTGAACCGGTGATTTGGGTTGTGGTGCCTTCGTATTAGACTTCTTCATAGAGATAATTCGTCAATAATCCCCCCCAATGTACGCTTCGGCGGGTCGTTGGGCAATGGTCGAGCAAAATAAAGCGGCGGCTGTGCCAAAGCACAACCGCCGCACTGAGTTCACATCACTTCGAAAGTGCTATTCAGTACACGGTCCCGGATCGGTAAACGTGATGAACAGGTTGTCGATGAGGGCGGTCATGTCGCCAATATCGATACTCCCGTTGCCATCAAGGTCAGCCGACTGATCGCATGGAACCGGCGTGAAGTTGATGAACAGGTTATCAATGAAGGCGGTTAAGTCGCCAATGTCGACACCACCGGCGGGATCGCCGTCGATATTGCCGGTCGCCCCGACGCAGCAACTGGTCAAAGTTGACGCGATCGGGCACTTGGTATTATCGCCGAGATAGAAGCCACCGGCGCCGGCACAGGCCACGCCCGTAGTCTGGATGGCCGTACCGTCGGGCAAGCGACAGCAACCGGTCGGAGCAGAGACCGGGCAGACCGCCGCGTTGCATGGCGCGCCGTTACCCATGTAGACGCCGCCGATAGCAGCACAATCGGTCTGCGTCGTCACGACACAGCCGGCGCCATTAGGCAGGCAGCAACCACCTTGCGGGTGATTCGGTTCGCAAGTGGTGGCGAGACATGGGATGTTGTCACCCTTGTAGATGCCGTGCAAGCGTTCGCATTCGATCGCCGTCACGACAACACAACCACCGGTCGGGAGACAGCAGGCACCTTTGGGTTTGCCGCACGGATTCGGCGAGCAACTAGTACCGTTGCCCTGCCAGGCACCGTGGGAGGCTTTACACTGAGCAGCCGTCGTCAGCGCACAGGTGCCGTCGGGCAGACAGCAGGCACCCTTCGTCGGAGGCTTGCAGTGGACCAGCGCGCAGTTGGAACCGGCACCCTGGAAGACGCCCTGTTTCCGCTTGCAGAGAAGCGGCGTGGTCTGGATGCAACTACCGTCGGGCAGACAGCAGGCGCCGGTTTCAGCAGGCGGGCAGAGGGTCGGTGAGCAAGGAACGCCACCGCCGTACCAGGTACCGCCGAACTGTTTGCATTCAGACTGAAGGGCCTGAACGCAGGTACCATTCGGCAAGCAGCAGGCGCCGTCGATATTGGTCGGACACTGGACGCCGACGCAGGCAGTCCCGACGCCGAGGAAGATGCCGTGTTTGAATTGGCAATCCACCGGTGTGACGGGGCTGATGCAGGTGCCGTCCGGCAGACAGCAAGCGCCAGTGGTATCGTTGGTTTTGCACGGATTAGGAATACACGGTACGCCAATACCCTGCCAGACACCGCCGTGGTCTTTACACTTTTGGGCCGTAGTCTGGACGCAGCCACCGGTTTGCGTGCAGCAGGCGCCGACAGGCGGATCGCACGGATTCGGCGGCAGGCAATTGGTGCCGTCACCCTTATAGATGCCACCCTGGTGCAAGCACTCGGCCTGGGTCATGATCACACAGCCGGCACCGGGGATACAACAGGCACCCTCGACCGGAGTCGGGCAGAGCCCGGCTACGCAAGGAGTCCCCGGACCTTGCCACTGACCTTGATGCTTGATACAGTCGGCCTCGAGTACCTGGACGCACTGGCCGTTGGGCAGGCAGCAGGCACCGATTTCGGGATTATTGTTACAGATGCCCGGCGTGCACGGGACACCGTCGCCTTTGTAGATGCCGCCGGCTGCGGCACAATCGGCCGCCGAGAGCATCATACAAGGGGCACCGGGTATACAGCAGGCGCCGCGTGGCGGGCTGCACGGGTCAGGTACGCACGGAACGCCGGCACCTGCCCAAATGCCACCGGCAGCTTTGCACTGATCCTCAGTGGTCTGGAAGCAGGTCGCACCGGGGACGCAGCAAGCGCCTTCAACGGGGTGACAAGTTTGGCCAGTACACGGCGTGTTGGGGCCGGCAAAGATACCGTGAGCGAGGTCACATTCGAAGGCCGTCAACTGAACGCAAGCGCCGCTCGGCAGACAGCAGGCACCAAAGGTGTTATCACACGGATTGCTGTTGCAATTGGTGCCGTCGCCGTAGTAAGTGCCACCGGCAGCAGCGCAAGCCGCGGCCGTAATGACCGAACACACCGATCCAGCGGCTCCCTGCGTACAGCAGGCGCCGGTCGGCGTACCACAATTAACCGTGGCACACGTCCCGCCGGGTGTGAAAATGCCATTCACGTTGGCGCATTCGGACGGCATGTTGGTTTCAAAACACTGGCCCGTCGCCGGGACGCAGCAGGCTCCGACAACAATGCAGATGTTCGGGGTACCACAACTCGTGTTGTCCCCCATGTAGTAACCGTTGGCCGCGGCGCAGTTCTGGGCGGTCATCTGGACGCAACCCGTAAGAAGGCAGCAAGCGCCGGTCGGCCCCGAACCGCAATTGGCCTGGGCGCAGGTGACATTGTCGCCCTGGTACGTGCCGCCCAAGGCGGTACATTCTTTCAACGTCTTGATGACGCAGCCACCCGGGGGAGTGGGCAGACAGCAGGCGCCGCGCGGCGCCGGCAGGATGATGATCACACCCGTCATCGAGAGACTATGGAACGTACATACGTAGGGGAACGGCCCTGGGCCGTCGTCAGAGGGAAAATCGACGGAAAACGACTGGCCGGGCAGCAACGACCCGGAATCCCAGGATTTGGGCGAAGCGGCGGTGGAAGTCGACGTGTGCTCCATAGCACCGTTGTTTGTCCACTTCACCGTATCACCCCACTCGATTTGCAGCGGGGTGGGGTTGAAGGAAAATTCCACGATGCTCACATTGTGCACCGTGGCCTGCACTGCCAACGGTATAACAAATAACGTCAGCAGCGCAAGGCTACATCGCATGAGGGTTTTGAAGGTCATTGACCTCCTCCATTCTCTGATTGAGTATTGGTCATCTATTCACGAAAACAGCTTCTGTCAGACATTTTTCGAGAGCGGTGATCCCGGGCTGGAGTCGCCGGCGACCAGTTGAGGCGCCTGCGTGAGCTTGACGAATCGGCAGTCATCATTACATGCCATACTGCGGCCCGGGACATTCTCCCACCCCCCGTGAGAAGGATCTCCTGATCCTGCGTGTGCGCTCATTGATCAATACCAAAAACCGGCAAAGCCAAAGTCACGGTCTGGGATTCAGTTGTTCGAAAAGTCGTTACGGTTCGGGACGCAAGAGACAGCGTACTGGGGCGCCACAAAACCGGATATCATAGATTATATGGAGTCAAGATATACAATATTGACCGCTTCGGTCAAGAAGAATCTTCGGTTTGTCACACGCGATCGCACCTGACCGGCGGTTCCCGGGAGGGTCGGCTGAGGAGACCATCCTGGGGGGCGCAGGGGGAGCAAGTCCGGCGGGCGATAAAAACCTTTACAAACCGAGGCGGAATTTCGTATTGTAACCGGCTATATCGGAATGGTACATATGAAGTTCGATCCACTAAAGGACCAGTTCACGCAGTCGTCGGCCGAGCTCAAGGTGCTTGAGTTCTGGGACGCCCATGACATATTCCACAAGGCTCGGGCGCTGGCGCATGATCGGCCTCGGTTTGTTTTTTATGAAGGTCCGCCGACCGCCAATGGCCGGCCGGGCATTCACCATGTAATCGCTCGCACAGTCAAAGACTTAGTCTGTCGGTACAAGGCGATGCAGGGGTATCGAGTGGATCGTAAGGGGGGATGGGACACCCACGGTTTGCCGGTGGAGATCGAGGTCGAGAAGCAACTGGGGCTCGACTCCAAGGCGAAGATTATCGAATACGGTATCGACAAGTTCAATCAGCGGTGCCGGGAGTCGGTCTTCAAGTACCTCAAGGACTGGAATGACATCACGCGACGGATCGGCTACTGGCTTGATCTGGACGATGCGTATGTGACGCTCAAGAATGAGTATATCGAGTCGGTCTGGTGGATTCTCAAGAATCTGTTCGACCGCGACCTGCTGTATGTCGGGTACAAGACAGTTCCGTTCTGTCCCCGCTGCGGCACCGGATTATCCTCACACGAAGTGGCCCAGGGGTATGATGTCGTCAAGGATCCGTCGATCTTCGTCAAGATGAAGGCGGCTGATGGCGATTTCAGCTACCTGGTATGGACGACGACCCCGTGGACGCTGCCGTCCAATGCGGCGCTGTGTATGCGCTCCGACGCCGACTATGTGATGGTCGAACACGAAGGCGAGAAGCTGGTGCTGGCCGAGGCGTTGGTGCACAAAGTATTCGGTGAAGAGAAGACCGCGCTGGAGCGAAAAAAGGGGAATGAGTATGTGGGTCGCCGGTATGAGCCGCTGTTTGACACGTTTAAGAAGGACGGATACGACGCCTGGAAGGTAATCGTCGGCGAATTCGTCACCATGGAAGACGGCACGGGGATCGTGCATATCGCGCCGGGGTACGGGGCGGATGACTACGAGATCGGCAAAGTGTTTAATCTGCCGGTGTTGCAGGCAGTGGAAGCCAATGGACTGTTCCGCGAGAACACCGGGCCGTACTCGGGCATGTACATTAAGGACGCCGATCCGATCATCATCAAGGATTTGAAGATCAGCGGCAAGCTCTTCAAGAAGGAGCTATACGAGCACAACTATCCATTCTGCTGGCGGTGCGACTCACCGCTGATTTACATCGCGCGGCAGTCGTGGTACATCAAGACGACCCAGTTCCGTGACCAGTTGCTGGCAAACAACAATGCTATCAATTGGGTGCCGGATGAAATCCGCACCGGACGAATGCTCAACTGGCTGGAGAACAACGTCGACTGGGCGCTCTCACGCGAGCGGTTCTGGGGAACGCCCCTGCCAATCTGGGTGTGTGATGATTCATCGTGCGGCAAGACCCGCGCGGTAGGATCGATCGAACAGTTGCGCCGAGAAGGGGACAAGGTGCCACCGGACGTCGATCTCCACAAACCGGTAATCGACAAGGTCAAATTGACGTGTGAATGCGGCGGGGTAATGACGCGCGTGCCGGAGGTAATCGACGTCTGGTTCGATTCGGGCGCCATGCCGTATGCCCAGTGGCATTATCCGTTTGAAAACAAGGAAGTTTTCGATCAGAACTTCCCGGCCGATTTTATTTCCGAGGCGGTTGACCAGACGCGCGGCTGGTTTTATTCGCTGCTGGCTATTTCGACCATGCTGTTTGACAAGCCCGCCTTCAAGAATGTCGTCGTACTCGAGTTCATTCTTGACAAAGAAGGCAAGAAGATGTCGAAGCATAAGGGGAACGTGTTCGACCCGTTTGAGACCGTGGCGCAGTACGGGGCCGATCCGACCCGCTGGTACCTTCTGAGTAACTCCGCTCTGTGGGTCCCGACAAAGTTCGACATTGAGGGACTGGGTGAAGTAGGGCGCAAGTATTTTGACACGCTGCGCAATACCTACTCGTTTCTTGCCATCTACGCCAATATCGACGAGGTCGTGGAGGAGGCGGAGAAGTCCGGCCTTTCGGTGGAGCAGTACCTGGAAAAGCATGCCGGGCCGGCCGAGACGTTTGACCGGTGGATCGTGTCCAAGTACAACACGCTGGCGCGCGACGTCACCAAGGCGTTTGACGCCTATGAGATCACGCGGCCGGTGCGAGCGATCCAGTATTTTGTGATTGAAGAATTGTCCAATTGGTATGTTCGTAACAACCGCCGCCGGTTCTGGGGGCCTGGTTTGGAACCGTCGAAATTGCGGGCCTACCTGACGCTTTGGCGCGTTTTGGAGGGGGTTTGCCGGTTGAGCGCGCCAGTGTCGCCGTTTACGTCGGAGTTGATCTGGAAGGAACTTACCGGCCCGAGTCGCCAGAAACACGGCTTGCCACTGTCGGTCCATATGATGCCATTCCCGAAGTCAGACGAGAGCCTGATTGACGCCGATCTGGAAGAGGCGATGGGATTGGTGGAGAATATGGTGTCGCTGGGGCGGGCGGCGCGGTCGCGCAAGAATCTGAAGGTGCGGCAGCCGTTGGCTCAAATGATGATCCATGTTGTCGGCAAAAACATGTTCAACCGATTGACACCGTTCCTGGAAATTGTGCGGGACGAGCTAAACATTAAGAGAATCGAAGATGCTGCCGATTTGGATAGTTACGTCAGCTACTCAGCCAAACTGAATTTCAAAGTAGCCGGTCCGAAACTTGGCGGCGACGTTAAGCAGGCGGCCAGCCAGTTGTCCACTCTGGGCAGCGAGCAATTGGCGCAATTCCGCACGACCGGCGCGCTCACCCTGGACCTCAATGGGCGCAGTGTGACGCTGACTTCTGAAGATGCTGACATTCAGAAGATCGAAAAGGAAGGCTGGGCGGTAGAAAGTGACGGTCGGGTAACGGTAGCGTTGTCGACGAATTTGACGGCCGAGTTGGTGGACGAAGGGTTTGCTCGGGAAATGGTGAACAAGATTCAGAATATGCGAAAGACGTCCGGATTTGACGTGTCCGACCATATCACGGTTCGGGTGGCGTCGTCGCCGCGACTCAGAGCCGCGGTCATGAAGCATGAATCGTTCATTCGGAAGGAAACTCTGGCGCATACTCTGGAGTTTATGGATGGGGCGGATTCCGTGAGCCTGCCGGGGGGAACGGAATGGACTATAAACGGCGAGAAGGCCGCCATTGCGGTTGCAAAAACTTAAGTGGGAGCGGACATGAAGGATACGGAACTCAAAAAGTACGAGACATTGCTCCTGGCGAAGAAGAAAGAGATGTTGGACGAGATGGGCGTGGTTGGGGACAGTTATGGCGGGTCGACCACGCGTGAAGCGACCGGCGATCTCTCGGCGTATTCGTACCACATGGCGGACCAAGGGACCGATACGATGGACCGTGAGATGGCGTTCCTGTTTGCGTCGAAGTCGGGCCGGCTGGTCTACCATATCGATCAGGCCCTGCGGCGTATAAAAGAAGGGACCTACGGTCTCTGCGAGAGCTGCAAGAAGCCGATTTCGGCCGCGCGGCTCGAGGCGGTGCCCCATGCTCGCCTGTGCATCCAGTGCAAATCGGCTGAAGAGGATCAAAAGACTGGACGCAGCTGAGCGACGACTTCTTCTTTGGCCGGTAATAATCTTCCTGGCCGTCATTATTCTCGATCAGATTACCAAAGTATGGGCGGTTGCGGCACTCAGTGGCCGCCCGCCCTATCAATTGTGGGGGACTTTCGTTCAATTCACGCTGGTGTACAACGAAGGGGGGGCGATGGGGACCCGGTTTGGATCACCCGTGATGTACACGATAATGGCCCTGATAATTCTACCGATTCTGGCCTGGTATCTTTGGATACACCGTACGCAGAGGGCCATTGCCTGGCCGCTGGCTTTCATGGCGGCGGGGGCGGTGGGGAATCTGATCGATCGTATCCGGCTGGGGAAGGTAGTCGATTTTGTTGACATCGACATTCCGGATATCCACCTGTCGTTTTATCAACTCGATCGGTTCTGGACGTTTAATGTCGCCGACTCGGCGATCACCTGCTCCCTGATTTTGCTCATGATCCAGTTGGTATTCCTACAAAAGGGGAAACCGCCGACTGCTCCGGAGCCGTCAGAGACCCGTCCGTCCTAGCCGCTTCCGGCATCATCTTTCAGTCGACGGGCGCCGGCACCGTTCACTGCGTAAACATCAGATGTGAGGAGCATATGGAACTAGGAAATGTGCGGATCAGAATCAAGCCGAATGGTTCCGCGAAGGTGGAATGCATGAAGGCGGAAATCATAATGCCCGACGGTTCGGTGGTTGAGAAAGAGGGGATGTTCTCACTGTGTCGGTGCGGGCAGTCACAGGACAAGCCGTTTTGTGACGGCACGCATAAGACGTGCGGATTCCAGGGATAGGTCGTTTGCGCCTTTCGACTACGAAGCGGCCGGCGACTGGCGCTTTTCCAGGACGAGAAGCAGTTCGCCGCCAAACTTTCTGATTGGCGGCACCACCTTGGTCAGGTAATAATCAAACCGCTGCAGGCCCCCGAGCACTTTCTGCCGGGGATCGTGAACCAAGCGGTGCAACCGGCTAACAATCCCGAAGCGTCGCACCTGATACTCCTCGAACATGCCCGTGATGGTGGCCAGGTCATGCTCGTTGATCTTGCGCTCGTCGGCGGTGATATGCGTGTCGAATGATGCTTCTTTGGGGTAGAAACGAGTGACGAGACGCCAGTTGCGAACGGCATCCCAGACGGGCGCTTCAATGCATTCCCGAAAGACGGCCACGCCGCCCGGCTTCAGTACCCGTCTGACCTCGCCGATAGCCACGGGAATATCGATGTGATGCAGGATATCCATGCCGACGACGACATCGAAATACTCGTCATCGTAGGGGAGAATTTCGGCAACGTGTGACGAGAAGGACGTGCGATCGGCCACGCCGTAAGTCTGCGCCAGCATGCGACAATTGGCGATATTGGCTTCCGAAATATCAAAGCCATGCACTACATATCCCCGACGGGCGTAGCGAATTGAGCCGACACCGGGGCCACAGCCAAAATCGAGCAGTCGTTGTGAGGGATCGCGAAACCGACTGAAAACTTCGTTGTAGGTACACCAATAGGAATTCCACGGCCGGGAAACCTGGTCGAAGACGTAATCGAAGGTGACCCTTTTGACGACGTTTTTCGGACGATACGTGTCGTAGAATTCCTGTTCGCGATGTTGGCGTTCGCTAAGTTGCTCATCAGGCTCGGGCATGGTACGCTCGCGCAAGAGTACGTGATTGGGATGCCGGTTTACTCGGACCAGACCAATATATGATGTTGGAGCCGCCCTGTCCACATCGAATAATCGCACGCAAGAACGTTTCGTCCAACGAGTTGCCATTTGACAGGTGCGAATAATGGGGTATCTTTGCCGGTAGACATGATTAGAGAACACGGTACAACCGCAACAGAGAAAGTCTTTCTCATTGGCGTGGCTCAGCGCTCCACCGACCGCCCCGCTGTCGAGCAATCTTTGGATGAACTTGGTCGACTGGCAACATCGGCCAACGCCAGAGTCGTGGGACGGCGGGTGCAGGTGCGTCCGCGGCCCGATCCGGCGTTGTTTGTGGGGAAGGGATTGGTGAGCGAGTTGAAGCAGGCGCTCAAAGAACTGGGCGCCGACACGGTGATTTTTGACGATACGCTCTCCGCCGGACAGCAGCGGAATCTCGAGAAAGAACTCGAGGTCAAGGTCATCGACCGGCCGATTCTGATTTTGGATATCTTCGCCACCCGGGCTCGTACCGCTGCCGCCAAATTGCAGGTGGAACTGGCCCAACTGGAGTACACACTGCCACGGCTGACCGGTGCATGGGTGCATTTCTCCAAGCAGTATGGTGGCATCGGCACCAAGGGACCAGGCGAAACACAGTTGGAAATCGACCGCCGGCAGGTTCGCACGAAGATCGCACATCTCAAAGAGAAGTTGGCGAAACTGGACCGGCAACGGGCGACCCAGCGCAAGGGGCGTCAGGAACTGTTCAAGGTGGCGCTGGTGGGATATACCAATGCCGGGAAATCGACGCTCTTTAATCTGCTCACCAAGTCGGGCGTGACCACCGCCAATCAACTCTTTACGACACTGGATTCAACGACCCGTCAAATGTCGGTGGGGTACCCGGCGCAGATCATTTTCTCCGATACGGTCGGATTCATCAAGAAGCTGCCGCACCAACTTGTCGAATCATTCAAATCGACGCTGGAGGAAGTGTGCACGGCCGATTTGCTGTTACATGTTATCGATGTGTCTGATGCTCATCTGGAAGAGACGATTCAACAGACCGAGCGCGTGCTGGAGGAAATCGGCGCGGAGAAGATCCCGTACATATTGGTATTTAACAAGCTTGACCGGTTGCCCGATTTCGTCCCGCCGGAGCTGAACGGTGATCGAAAAGTAGCCGTATCCGCCCTCGAAAAGCGGGGCATCAGCACGCTCCAGGCCGAGATCATCTCGGCTTACAACCAATCCATGGCTGACAGAAACTGACTCAACTTTTTTTTGGTCCTGCCGATACCGCCCTTAAGACGAGGATCGGAATGACCAAGAAGATATTGATAGTCGATGACAATCCGAACATGTCTTCCCTCCTTTCGGAGATGCTCGAAGTCTTTGACTATGCCTCAGTTCGCGCCTCTGACGGCAATGAAGCGCTGGCCGAGCTGGAAAAGGGCGGCTTCTCCATGGTCATCACCGACATGCGCATGCCCAACATGACCGGGCTGGAACTGCTCAGCGAGGTGAAGACCCGCTACCCCAAGATGCTGGTGATTTTGATCTCCGGTTATTCCGTGGGTGACGCCGAAGCGCGCATGGGTGAGCATAAGGCCGACGGCTTTTTGGGCAAGCCGCTGATGATGTCGGATATTGAGCGCCTGCTCAACAGTCTCCTGTAGTCCTTTCGTTTTTCTCCACAAAAATCTATCTTCCCTCCATGACCACGGCAAATTCGGTAAAGTCAATTGTGGCGTCATCGCAGTTGTTCTCCCAACTGGATAATCGATCGTTGGACGATGTTGCGGCGAGTGCATCAATCCGGACGGCAAGTCGCGATGAGTTGCTGTTCACCGAAGGGGATCCAGCCCGGGCGTTTTATCTTGTCGGCACGGGTCGGGTCAAAGTGTTCAAGTTGTCGGCTGACGGCAAGGAGCAGATCTTGATGATTGCCGGGCCCGGCGACAGTTTCGCCGAAGCGGCGCTCTTTTCGGGAAGCAGCTATCCGGCATCAGCACAGGCTCTCGAAGACACTGAGATGGTGGTAATCGGACGAGACAGGTTTGTGGCGCTGCTGGGGCGCAATCCGGAACTGGCAGTCAATCTGATTGCCCGGCTATCGGTGTTGCTGCGGAAGATGACAAAGCTGGTGGAGGAGTTGTCGTTGACTGACGTGACGACTCGACTGGCCCACTATCTGATAGGCGCGCTGGACGAGCAGTCGAAGTCGAAACAACCGGTAATCACGTTGGTCGAGAAGAAGACTGTCCTGGCGTCCCAGCTTGGTACTATTCCCGAGACGCTCTCGCGATCATTAGCCCGCTTGATACGGGATCAGGTTATTTCGGTCGACGGACCGCGCATAGAGGTCCTCGATCGGGTCCGCCTGAGGCAATTGGCGGGGCTTGATCCCCATGAGCGATAGTGGATTATATCAATCCGGAGCCATTCAATTAACAGCCGTTGATTTAAGTCAAGGTGGATGACACCACGGCGACCGATCTTATGGCGAAACACATGAAGCCTGAGGGTGTTATGCCAAAAGTTGTACGTGATATCATCCGAATTGACGAAGCGCTCTGCGACGGATGCGGAGATTGCATCAGCAAATGCGCCGAGGGGGCGCTGGAAATCGTCAATGGGAAAGCGCGACTGAAAACGGAGAAGTACTGCGACGGTGCCGGGGCCTGTCTGGGTCACTGTCCGACCGGCGCGTTGACGATCGAGCGACGTGAAGTCGAGGCCTATGACGAGCTGGCGGTCGCGGCCAACCTGGAGCAGGCGAAGGTAACGCACATTCAGCGGGCGCCGCTGTCAATGGGCGCGCACACACCGGGCCCGCGGCCCGCAGCTCATCAGAGCGGTTGCCCCGGATCGTCGATGCGACAGTGGTCACCTCAGAGTGTGCCGACCGCTGTCTTGGCATCCACTCCCCAGCCGTCGTCGCTGCGCCAGTGGCCTGTGCAACTGATGCTGGTATCGCCACAGGCTCCCTATTTCCGCAATGCCGATCTTTTGCTGGCGGCCGATTGTGTGCCGTTTGCGCATGCCGGGTTTCATTCGGAAATGCTCACCGGCAAGGCGCTGGCAATCGCCTGTCCGAAACTTGACAATCTCCCATTCTATGTCGAGAAGCTGACTCAGATATTCCAACTCAACGAGTTGAAGTCGCTCGAAGTCGTGCTCATGGAAGTGCCTTGCTGCGGCGGTTTGGCCCAGGCCGCGATGACGGCGCGCGCCAACGCAGGGGCAGATTTCCCGGTCACGGTGACCGTAGTCAGTATCTGCGGCGATATCTTGCAGCGAAAGGAAGTCGCCTAGGCCGGTCACGACCGACGGGCGTACACCTTCACACTCGCGATCTTCCCGGCGTACCGGTCGATCGCCGATTGGGCAATCGGCTTACCGGCCGTGCCGCATCCGCAGTCGCCGTTGGCCAGGGTGTTTAGCGTCTCGGCGGTGTACACCAGTTTATCCACTACTTTGACATCCGTGAATCCGGCTCTCCGCGCGTGGTTCAGGTAGTCTTCTTCTTCCAGAGCACCGGCGATGCAGCCGACCCAGGCACGGATGTCGTCGCGAAATTCATCAGGCATTCCCATGGCCACAATGTCGGAGACCAAAATCTGCCCGCCCGGCTTGAGCACGCGATACGCCTCGGCAAATACTTTCGCTTTGTCGGGTGAGAGATTGATCACACAGTTGGAAATGATCCAGTCAACCGTGCCGGCAGGGATGGGCATCGCTTCCATTTCGCCGTGCAGGACTTCGTAATTTTTCACGCCTGCCTGGGCCAGGTTCTTTTTGCAGACGGCAATCATTTCCGGGGTCATATCAAGACCGATCACCTTGCCGTTCGGTCCGACTTTACGAGCGGCCAGAATCAGATCCAGCCCGGCACCCGAGCCGAGGTCGAGCACGGTCTGGCCGGGTCTGACATCCATGAAGTTCACCGGATTGCCGCAGCCAAACGAGGTGACCGATTCGGGCATCTGGGCAATGTCCCCGGCCGAATAGCCGGCCAGCGTGATGAAGTTTCCCGATGTCTCCGGCCCGAGCTGAGTGATTTTCGGTCCACAGCAGGGCTGCGACTGAGTTATCGCCGCGGCGTAGTGTTCGCGCACGGCGGTCTTGATATCTTCGTCGGATCGTTTCTTCGTCATCACAACCGTCCTCTCGTTGAACGTCCATATAGAGTATACACTGGAAGTCCGTCGGCCACTGTGCAAACATCACCATTTTGAATTCGAGAAGCGACGCACCTACTCTTCCCATTAATAAGATAGCACGTGCCGGTGCGGTCCGGCAACTATTTGTGGGATCGATACTTATGGATAGCGAACGTCCACGATGAATAGTTCAAACTGGCCTGGCCGAGAGCGGGCCAGGGTTAGTGTTCAAGAGTTCAAAAAGTAATCTTGACAGACCTTGTCGGAAAGGCCAATTTGGTCTCGCCGCCAATAGAACTCTACGCTCAAACGGGAGAAATGATGAAAGCCATTTTCGCGCTCGCTATGACGTTTCTTATGCTTATTGATCCGCTGCCGGCGAAGGGAGACGAACAAGTGATTGAAACCAAAAGCTATCTGATTCTTCTGCGACCCTCGCGCGCGGATTTCCTGCAGACGGTCACGCCCGACGAGCAGGCGGTCCTAGGCGCCCACTTTGTTCGACTGCAGAAACTTCAGGCCGAAGGCAAGTTGCTGCTGGCCGGACCGTGTGAGGACGCGGCCTACGGTCTTGTCATTGTTCGCACCACAAGCGAGGATGAAGCAAAGGGGATCATGGCTGATGATCCGGCGGTAAAGGCGGGTATTTTCACGGCGGAACTGCACCCGTATATCATTTCTTTGGGGCCGGCGGACTGGCGCGGCGACGGACTGCAGACACAAATCCCGGTGAGCGGGGGGCGGAAAATTGTCAAGGACACAGTGGTAGCGGCGCCGGTGGCTGAGGTCTATCGACTCTGGACGACCAAAGAAGGACTCGAAGAATTCTTTGCCGCGCAAGCCAAAGTGCAATTGACCGTCGGCGGCCCGTATGAAATTCTGTTTTCGCTGGATGCTCCGGTCGGCGAGCGGGGATCGGAGGGGTGCCGCGTGTTGAGCTATCTGGAGAACAAGTTTGTTTCGTTCACGTGGAACGCACCGCCAAAATTCGGCGAGATGCGGAAGAAACACACATATGTCGTGGTTGAATTTGAACCGATCGACGCGGGACAAACGCGCGTGCGGCTGACGCACCAGGGGTGGGGAGAGGGTCCGAAATGGGATGAGGTATATAACTACTTTGACAACGCCTGGGGGTACGTCTTTGGTGCCATGGACGAGCGGATCAAGAATGGTCCGCCGAAGAAGTGACAACCGCGATAGCTTGTGGCACGCATCCGATGGCGGCAAAAAAGGGCTTGCGCGGAGATTTCGGCAAAGCATATTGAAAGCGAAAACAGAATAGTTCCGTTGGGGGTGGCGTAAAAGACCGCCTGAGATCATACCCCCTTGACCTGATCCGGGTAATACCGGCGTAGGGAAACGGCGATGGAGAGACGAACTCCTACATCCCCTCTGTCCGCATGTATGCGGGCTCACCTATCGATTCAGGACGGAATCTTGCTAAACGTAAACCGTTAACGCGAGGTTGCTGTCATGAAACGTTTCATTCACTTGACCCTGGCTGTGCTCTGTCTGGCATCGCTGGGCAGGGCCGCGACTCAGACCGGCCGGGTAACCGACCCGGAAAACCGGCCGCTGCTGGGCGTATCGGTGGTCACCAATGTGCGTGCCGTTGGCACGATGACCGACTCGACCGGGCGATATCAACTGGATCCGTCCAGCGACGTGACGCGGGTCACGTTTTCGTCGGTCGGATACGCGGCGCAGCAGTTCAGAATCGGCGAGATTCCCGATCCGGTGGTTTTGCAGCCGATTTACTATCGGCAGGCTGACATAATCGTGCGCTCGGACCGAGCCGCCGCCGGAGTCACACCATCCGCGTTTTCCAACTACTCCACCGATCAGATCAAACGCGACTACACGGTCGGGGAGTTTCCGCTCCTGCTGGAATCGACGCCCAACGTGTATGCCTTTTCCGACGGGGGTGCGTCGCTCGGCTACAGTTACCTGAACATTCGGGGCTTCGATGACAAGCGGATATCGACCTACATCAACGGTGTCCCGCTCAACGATCCCGAGGATCAGGCGACCTACTTTACCGATCTGCCGGATTTTGCGTCGACCATCACCGACATACAGGTGCAGCGCGGCGTTGGCAATTCGCTCTACGGAGACGCCTCGTTCGGCGGCTCGATTAACGCCGTAACCAACTCTCTCGGCCGCCCGCGCGCGATGAAAGTAACCAACGGGTATGGCGGGTACATGTCGGACGGAAAGCAGGTGAGTGACATCTATCGGCAAAGTCTGGAATATTCATCCGGACTGGTGGACGGCCAGTGGCAGTTCGCCGGACGGTACTCGCGACAGAAGACAGGCGGATATCGCGAAAACAGCTGGTACGAAGGATGGGCGTATTACTTTTCGGTCGCGCGGATCGACCCGAGAATGACGACCGAGCTGTACGTATACGGCGGACCGATGCGGATGCATCTGTCATACTACGGCGCCGACCGGGAAACGCTGGCGGGCGACCGCAGATACAACCCGTTCCACTACGATAACGAGACCGACAATTTCAATCAGCCGCACTATCAATTGCACAACACCTACCAGCTTTCCGAAAAGGTGACGCTGCAAAACACGTTGTACTATATCCGCGGCAAGGGGTATTACGAGCAATTCAAGGACAGCGCGTTGTACGCCGAATACGACATTGACGATTCACAGACGGATGGTGAGACGTTCGGGTCGGCGGTGCGTCAGCAGTGGGTGGAGAAGAGTCAGGTCGGATGGAATCCGCGGCTCGATATCGAACACTCGCGCGGCACGCATTCGTTCGGCGGTTCGTTCTATCTGTTCGATTCCGATCACTGGGGGCAGGTGGTTTGGGCCCAACATCTGAGCGGCACGCTCGATCCGCGCCATAGATATTATCAGTACCGCGGTACGAAGCAAGTCGGCTCTCTGTTCGCACAGGAACACTATCGCTTGAGCGAGCGGCTATCGATGCAGGCGACGGCGCAATTTCGGTATCAGCGGTACGATTTTGACCAAAAGACGCTGGGTGCCTTTCCGGGGTATCAGTACGACGTCGACTGGCTGTTTCTCTCCCCGAGGCTCGGAATCAATTATGCACCAACCCAACGACTGCGACTCTACACCAACTTTTCGGTGTCGTCGCGCACGCCCACCGACGCGGCGATGTACGACGCGAGTGACCCGCACGCACGGCCGTCGCTCGAAGTCCTCAACATCAGTACGAGCGCATCGGGTGACTCGGTCTTCACGTTTGGTGACCCTACCGCGAAGAGCGAACGGGTGTACGATCTCGAACTGGGGGGAGAGTACCGGAGCGACCGGTACCAGGCCGGAGTGAATTTCTTCTGGATGGATTTCCGTGATGAGATTCTTCCGTACGGCGGTATCAATGCCTCGACCGGGTTGGCGATGACGGTAAACGCCGATCGATCGGTGCACGCTGGAATTGAATGTTCCGGCGGTATGAAAGCGACACCGTGGTTGAATGTGACGGGGAACCTGTCGCTCAACTACAATCGGGTGAAAGACTACGCTCCGGAGATCGACGGCATCGTGGTCGATTTCGCTGACAAGAAGATTGTCAATGCTCCTGATTACCTGGGGAGTGTGGTGGCCGACGCTCAGCTGCACAACTGGCGATTGACGGCACGAGGACGGTTTGTGGGTACGCAGTATATGGAACTGTTCAATATCGACTCGCTGGCGATCAAACCGTTCGCGACAGCCTCGCTGTCGGCGGCGTACACGCTCGGCAACGTACTTGGCGGCAATTTGGTCTTCTCGGGGCGGGTCGACAATCTGTTTGACATGAAGTATGAAGCCTCAGGATACGGCGGCAACTACGCTTACACGGACGCCGGTGCGACGATAGTCGGCGGGTGGGCGGAATATTATGTGGCGCCGGAACGATCGTTCTGGACGCAGGTGTCACTCGAACTGTTTTAGGGTGCCATGCATCTGATTGACTACAGTCTGATTATTCTGTATTGCGTGGCGATCCTCTGGCTGGGGTTCGCGCGCAAGCTGAAGGATACGACATCGACGGCCGAGTTGATTGTCGGCGGGCGGATGCTGACGCTTCCGGCGTTCGTTGCCAGTCTGGTCTCCACGTGGTACGGCGGTATTCTCGGCGTAGGGGAGTACAGCTATCGCTACGGTCTATCGAACTGGCTGGTGTTCGGTCTGCCGTACTATGTGGCGGCCTTTCTCTTTGCCATGCTGCTGGCGAAGAAGGCACGGCAGTCGGAGGCGGTCACAATCCCGGAACGGCTGGCAAGCGCGTACGACAACAAGACAGCGGTATTAGGAGGGATAATCATCTATCTGATGACTGTGCCGGGAGCGTATGTTTTGTCGATGGGCATTCTTTGCGAGCAGATTTTCGGCTGGTCGTTCTGGATGAGCGTCGTATTCTTCAGTTTGTTTTCAATTCTCTACTTATTTCTTGGGGGGTTCGGTTCGGTCGTCCGTACCGACATTTTCCAGACGGTGTTCATGTTTCTCGGATTTGCGGTGTTGTTGGTTTTCCTGGTCATTAAGTATGGCGGGCTGGCGTATATCGCGCCACGGGTGCCGGAATCGCATCTCACCTGGCATGGGGGGCAGTCGGGGTGGTATATTGCTACCTGGTACGTGATCGCGCTGGCGACACTCGTGGAGCCGGCATTCTTTCAGCGATGCTATGCTGCCAAGACGGCCCGGACGGCGCGCTGGGGGATTATCGTGTCAATCGCGTGCTGGGCCATTTTTGATTTCATGACAACCAGCTGCGGACTCTATGCGCGGGCGCTTCTGCCCGATTTGGCCGATCCGGTATCGTCGTTTCCCATGCTGGCGCTGAAAATTCTTCCGGTGGGCGTTATGGGACTGTTTGCGCTGGCGATGTTCTCGACGGTACAGTCGACGGTGGATTCGTATTTCTTCATATCCGCGTCAACCTTCGGCAACGATATCATGGCGCGGCTATCGGCCGGAGCGAAAAAGAACGTGCTGTACTGGACGCGAGTTGGTCTGCTGGTGTCGGCGGCAGTGGCCGTGTCGTTTGTACTTGTCTTCCGATCCGTGGTGGACATCTGGTATGCGTTTGGATCAATTGGGACTCCGGCCCTGCTGGTACCGGTGCTGTTCTCATTCACGGGCCGGCGGCGCTTTTCCGGCAATGGAGCGTTCGCGACGATTCTCGTGGCCGGGGGGATTTCGCTGGTCTGGTATCTTTCGAAAAATTGGACCGGCACAGACGATTTTTGGCTGGGCTTGCAGCCGATCTTCCCCGGGCTGGCGATCTCGCTGATAAGTTATGGGGCGTTGGCACGTCGCCGGGCTTAATCTTGCCATAGGCTGCCGGATGGCGTATATTACCGGCCATGAGTGAACCGATTTATTTATCCCGGGACGGGCGACTGAAGATGGAGGCGGACCTAAAGAAGCTCAAGTATGACGACCGCCCCAAACTGGTTGCTGAGATCAAGCGGGCCAAGGAACTGGGCGACTTGTCGGAAAATGCCGAATATCATGCCGCCAAAGAGGCCCAGGTTCATCTCGAACGGCGTATTGCCGAACTCGAAGACAAGCTTTCCCGGGTTATGTCCCTGGATATCGATAAGATTCCGGGCGACAAGGTCTATCTGTTCGCGAAAGTGCTCGTGAAAGACCTTCGCGACAACGAAGAACTCTGGTATACGATTGTGCCGGCTGATGAAGCCGACGTCGACAAGGATATGATTTCGGTGAAGTCGCCGATTGGGCAAGGGTTATTGGGCAAGGCGGTCGGCGAGCAGGTGACCATCACCGTACCGGCAGGCAAGCTGCAGTACGAGATTCTGAAGATCACGCGAGAGTAGTTGAAGCCGACGACGGAGGGCGAGGGTTACTCGTCTTCTTCGTACAGCTCGTCGATTTCTTCCTCGAAATACTCCTCGTCATCAGCCGGTTCGATACCGGAGGCGAGGTTGGCGCATTCGAGCGAACAGTAGAAATCCGCACCCTGCTTGATCGGTTTGCCCAAAATTTTCTCACTGCACTGCGCGCAGTACATCGGTCAGTTCCTCATGTCTCGTTTCGGTTTCTCGTAACTGCCGTTGCTATGGCCTTGCGAGTCGTCCCCCTGGGAGCTGTCATCTATGGAGGGCGTCAATCGGCGGACAATAGTAACCGCGCCTACCGACGATGTCAAACATTTTTTTCGGCCATTCGTTCCTGACATTATACTCCGGAATACTCCCGGGTTCCGGGTCGCCGGCGGCTTGTGGCGCCGGCTTGACAAGTACTGTTCAAGCCGTAGCTTGGCACAAATTCGGAAGCAGACGTGGCGATTGGTCCGGTGGTAATCATCGCCGATGGCGCGCCCGAATATTGGAGGTAAGGAGGGTGACGAGCAGTTGGAGGCGAACCGGCATCTGCCGATAGACGTTAAAGAGAGAATAATAACGGGGCCCACGGGTCCGCGATG
Source organism: uncultured candidate division Zixibacteria bacterium (assembly GCA_963806185.1). GTDB lineage: Bacteria > Zixibacteria > MSB-5A5 > GN15 > FEB-12 > CAWDXE01. The sequence goes on along the minus strand of CAWDXE010000001.1, from coordinate 1,029,654 downwards.
AGAGGGATGCACCGCTTGAATCAACCTAAGCAATTTTGGGTCAACAACATAACCGAGGCAGTCGGCAATACGCCGCTGGTGCGTATCAGTCGAATGTGCCGCGACCACGGGGTCCGGGCCACCGTCCTGGTGAAACCGGAATTCCTGAACCCGACTGGGTCAATCAAGGATCGGATGGTGAACTTCATCCTTGCCGAGGCGGTCCGCAAAGGGGAGCTGAAGCCGGGAGGAACCATTGTCGAAGCGACGTCCGGCAACACCGGCGCGGCTGTGGCGATGTTTGCGGCGGTCAACGGGTACAAGGCGATCCTGACCATTCCGGACAAGATGTCCAAGGAGAAAGTCGACGCCATGAAGGCATTTGGGGCGGCCGTTCACATCTGTCCCACGGCCGTACCGGCGGAATCGCCGGAAAGTTACTACGAGACCGGAAAGCGGATTGCCCGCGAGACGCCAAATTCGTTCTGGATTGGACAGTACTTCAACCTGGACAACATACTGGCCCACTATCGCCTGACCGGCCCCGAAATCTGGCAACAGACCGACGGGCGACTGGATGTCATAGTCGGCGGTATTGGCACCGGCGGTACCATGTCGGGTGTGGCCAAGTATCTCAAAGAGCAGAACAGCAAGATCTATTCGGTGGCCGCCGATCCGATCGGGTCGGTCTATTTCAATTACCACAAAGACAAGTCGATGATCGAACCTAACACCTACTTTGTCGAGGGGATCGGCGAGGACATGCTTTGTCCCACCATGGATTTTTCGGTGATCGACAAAGTATATCAAGTGACCGACAAGGAGTGTTTCGTGGCCGGCCGGGAGTTGGCCCGGAAAGAGGGATTGTTGGCCGGAGGATCGTCGGGTGCGGCAGTGCACGTGGCGCTCACGTATGCCAAAGAGGCGAATCTGGGCGAAGACAAGATAGTGGTCGTCATATTGCCCGACAGCGGAGCAAAGTACATCAGTAAGATGTTCAATGACGAGTGGATGCGAGAGAAAGGATTTTTGTAAGAGGTAATATGGACGATAAAATGCAGAAGCGTCGATTCGAGACCCGCGCGATTCATGCCGGACGGGTTCCTGAAGATATGACCGGCAGTGTGACCACGCCCATCTTCCCCAGTTCAACTTATCGGGTAGCCTACCCGGGGGACGAGTCTGGCTATGTCTATTCGCGCTGGTCGAACCCCACTCGCAAAGCGCTGGAAGAGGCCCTGGCCTCTCTGGAGAACGGAACTCACGGTTACGCGTTTTCATCCGGGCTGTCAGCCCTGACGGCCGTGCTCCATCTGCTCAAAGCCGGCGATCACGTGGTAGCGGTGAGCGATCTGTACGGCGGCACGCGCCGTCTGTTTGAGCGGCTGATGCGCAATTTCGGACTCGATTTCAGCTATATCGACGGGCGCGACGCGGCCAATTTTGCCAAGGCAAGCAAGCCGAACACGCGTCTGTACTGGCTCGAGACGCCGACGAATCCGCTCTTACAGCTCATTGACATTGAGGCGGTCGCGCAGATCGCCAAGCCGCGCAATATTCTGGTCGCCGTCGACAATACGTTTGCCACCCCCTACATCCAGCGACCGCTCGATCTGGGCGCCGATATCGTGCATCACTCGATGTCCAAATACCTGGGCGGTCATTGTGATGTCATCGCCGGCGCGCTCATTGTGAAGGACAACGAATTGGCTGAACGCGTGCGTTTCAATCAGTACGCGGTGGGCGGCCACCTCGGGCCGTTTGAATCGTGGCTGGTGCTGCGCGGACTGAAGACGCTGCACCTTCGGATGGAGCGGCACTCTTTCAATGCCATGAAGGTAGTCGAATACCTCGAAACCGTCGATATGGTCGAGCGGATTTATTATCCGGGGGTCGACAACAAGGCGATCCCGAACAAAATGACGATGCCGGGTGGGATGCTCTCGTTTGACCTCAAGGCGGATTTCGAAACCGTGAAGGCATTCGCCACGGCGACCGAGGTCTTCGTGCTGGCCGAATCGCTGGGAGGAGTGGAATCATTGATCAATCACCCGGCGTCGATGACGCACGCGTCAATTCCCAAAGAAGTACGCGAAGCCAACGGGGTCGGCGACGGACTGGTGCGGCTATCGGTGGGGATAGAGCACATCGATGATTTGCTCATCGATTTGCGAAACGCGTTCCAGAAGATTCGCCCGATGGTGCGCAAGGGGTAGTAGGTCAGTTTGAAGAAAGTAGCGAGCGGCCGGTGCGTGCGATGCGCACCGGCCGTTTCATTTTAAAAAACGTCGGCAGAGAACTTATAGATTTCGGCAAGCTTGTCCTTGTAGGCGTTCTTGGGGAGACCGGCCTTGAGGCAAACTTGTTCGAGAAACGTAGTTGCGTTCCACTTGTGCTCGGTGGCGACTTTGGGCAACAGAAGGCCCGAGTGCATGTCGAGGCGAATCATCAGGCCGTCGCGGCCGACGACAATATCTCTGAAATCCTTCACCCGTTCCAGACGCGAGAGCAGGGATATCTCAATCTTCATAGCCGGCAGATCGGCCATCGTCAACGGCTCAAAGCGGGGATCCTCGAAGGCCGCCGCGACGGCCAATTCGGCCACTGACTGATTGAGCGGGTCGCGACCGCGCACCTGACCCATGCAGCCGTTCAACTCGTCCCCGACGTATATCGTTACGAAAACACCCCGACGGATCTCCAGCTGATCTCTGACCGGCGGGGTATAGCGACGATTCTCCAATTGATGCACTATGGCATCGTTGGCGATCTTCTTCAAGAGCTGCTTGTCATCATCAGTAAAATCGTCGCCTGTCGGTTTAGCCGGATGCGCGCCGATTTCCGCTTTGGGCGCGATACGGACTTTGCTTCCGCCGATGATAGCCGCGGAAAGATACCCCACCACCTCATCAAACTGGCCGGTCGTAGCGCCCGATGTATTGTAATCGAGGAAACGCACCTCACTGCCACCGAGGCGTTTGGTTGCCTGCATGACCGCTGCCACCGGACCGCCGCCGCAGGCTTCGCCCTGGCCGGATTCGAGTGTTTCGCGAAGCAGGTCCGAATCATATTTCTCTATCGCCGCCTGAACGGCGTAGTCCAGTTTGCGGGCAACTTTTTCCGGATGAAAATGGGAAAGGTCGGTCGAGGCAACGAGAAGGGTGTTCGTTCCTTTCAGCGTTGAAGCCAGCACCTCGGCGACGGCACTTACCGATTCCGGCTCCTGGTCCCCCATGACGATGGCCACGAGCTTGAATTTGGTGCCCAGCACAATCTGGAGAAAGGGAAGATGAACTTCGAGAGAGTGCTCGCCTCGGCTGCCGCCGGTCGCGTGCCCCATATTGGAGAGGTAGACCGAGGGATGGATATTTGCCATTTTGTGTGAGAGGTCCTGATTGATCTCGACGACACCGAGGGGCGTCTGATAACCGTCGCCGCCGTACACCGACGCACCCTGGAAGAAAACCGTGTGGGAGGGAGAGACGATAACAACATTGTCATACTCCTCACCCTCAAGCAGCTTGTAGGCTTTGGCGGCGATCCGTCCCGAGTAGGGGTACCCTGCATGGGGGGCAATGATAGCCATAGGACGGCCGGAGAGTGCGACCTTGTCGACCTCTGAATACAACAAGGCGATCGATTTTGTCAATTCGACCGCATTACCGGGATAGAACATCCCTGCGACTGCCGGCTTTCTGATTTCCAAAGAACACTCCTTGCGGGACATGCTGTCAGGAGCACAAGGCTCCTGACCTACTAGTTTGCCAGACGTATATAGGTATCGGCGATCCGGTTGTCAATCTCGACCCGATGAAACCAATCTTGGCCTCCTCTGGCAACTTTTCGGTCGGCTCTGGCGTATATTGCGCTCCGGAGGTCATTCCCCCACAGGTAACCGGAACACTTGGCCGGCAAGGAGAAGGCGCGATGCTCACGAAGGTCAATCTCAACGAAAAGCTTGAATCGTTTCAGGAACACTGGTCGCCGAAGATTGTCGGCGAGCTTAACGGTCAATATGTGAAAGTGGTCAAATTTCAAGGAGAATATGTCTGGCACCACCACGCGAATGAAGATGAGCTGTTCCTGGTGATCTCCGGCCGGATGGAGATCCATTTGCGCGACTGTGTGGTTTCATTGGGGCCGGGAGAATTCTGTATCGTGCCACGCGGCCTGGAGCATAAGCCGTCAGCGACGGGAGTCGCAGAAGTTCTGTTGTTCGAACCGGCAACAACCCGCAATACCGGCAACGTGCAGCATGACTTCACGATCGAGCCAGACGATCTGGAGCGTATTTGATCAATTTCAGCGTGAGGGATATACAAATTGTTACATGAACCTCGCCCGAAATCGGCTGATTCCGATTAATCTATAGGTGGACTTGTGCGTTATCGCCAGGTACCAGCAACATTCCAGCCACGAGGGTCCGCCCATGAAGCAACTTGTACTAGCCATCATCGTGTTCGGGCTACTGGCCCAGTCCGCTGCCGGTCAGGGATTCTACGATCCAACCAATATTCATACGATCCAATTGATATTTACCCAGTCCAACTGGGACGCCATTCTCGACAGCCTGTTCGCTCGTGAGCTGGACGAACGCCTGCTTGGCACGGTTATTATCGATGGTGTACAGTATGACAGTGTCGGCGTCCGGTATAAGGGGAACAGCACCTATCGGGCAAACCAGGTAAAGAACCCGTTCAACATCAAGCTCGACTACATCATCGACAACCAGGAGATCGAAGGATATGGGACACTGAAGCTGGCCAATGTCTGGAGTGATCCGAGTTTTGTTCGTGAGGTACTTGGCTACGAAATAGCACGCAAATACATGCCGGCCTGTTTGGCCAATTATACCAATGTCTATGTCAACGGCACGCTGATCGGCTTTTATGTCAGCGTGCAGGATATCGACAAGCTTTTCCTGCGAACGCACTTTGGCAACGACGAGAACGCCTGCTTTAAAGGGGCATATGACGGCTTGTCGAGTACCTATGCCGTCTGGGGGTATCTCGGAGTGGATTCGGCCAACTACAGCATGCTTTACGAACTGGACTCCGATGAGGGCTGGGCCGATCTGATCGACTTTCTCGACACGTTGAATAATTATTCCACGGCCGTTTCGAAAGTACTCGACATCGACCGGCACCTCTGGATGCTGGCGTATGACTTTCTTCTGGTGAATCTCGATGCCCCGATTAGCATGAACCACAATTACTATTTGTATCGCAATGACGACAAGCGGTTCAATCCGATCATCTAGGATCTCAATATGAATTTCGGCGGCTTCACCCAGTTGATTGGGTCAGGCAATCTGACGTTGTCCGGGATGCAGCAGTTGAATCCGTTGACCAATGTTTCCAATGCCAAGTACCCGATCATCACCAAGATTCTCACCAATGCTTCCTGGAAGAAGATGTATTTCGCTCACATGAAGACGATGATGGAAGAGAATTTCTCCAACGGCTGGTATCAGACGCGCGGCGCGGAATTACAGAGTCTGGTTGATGCGTACGTACTGGCCGACCCGAATAAGTTCTACACCTATGCTGCCTTCCAAACGAATCTCACGGCGGCCTCGCCGGGATCGCAGTCGGTCTGCGGCATTGTCCCGCTCATATCGGGACGGGTGACCTACCTGAATACACGGGCCGAATTTACGGCGCAGGCCCCCACCATCGTAGCGGTGTCTCACACGCCGACAACCGTGGAGATCGGTAATCCGGCGACCTTTACGGCGCACGTTCGGTATGCCGCCAGCGTGAAGCTTGGCTACAAGGCGAGTGCCGCCGAAGGTTTTGTGAAAGCCGACATGCTGGATGACGGCAATCACAACGATGGCGCAGCCGGAGATAGTGTCTACGGCGTATCCATCACCGCCGGCACTTCCGACATTCACTTCTATATCTACGCGGAAAATGCGTCGGCCGGTTCTTTCCTGCCGGCCAGAGCTGAATTTGAAGATTCCGTGGTGATCGTTACGTCGCCAACCGTTTCCGAGGTAGTTATCAATGAGTTCATGGCGGACAACGGTACTACGCAAGCCGATCAGGACGGCGAGTACGATGACTGGATCGAACTCTACAATCCGTCGGCGGCGCCGATATCGCTCAAGGGGTGCCACCTGTCCGACAAGGTGACCAATCCCGGCAAGTGGACATTCCCTGATACGTCGATCGCCGCGGGGGGCTATCTGATGATTTGGGCGGACGAGGATACGCTGCAGGCAGGACTGCACGCCAAGTTTGCGTTATCCAAGTCGGGCGAGGCGGTAATACTGTCGGATACCGTTTTGGCCATCATCGACTCGGTGACATTTCCTGCTCAGGTAACCGACAGCAGCACGGGACGTTTGCCCAACGGCTCCGGCGCATTCGTGCGAATGGCACCCACCTTCAGTTATGTCAATGGAGGTGGCTGTTGTGTCGCCACGATAGGGAATATCGACTGCTCGGCGGGCGACGGTGTAGATATCGGCGATCTGACGGCGCTGATCGACAACCTGTTCATTACCTTCGGGCCGTTATGCTGCGAGGCTGAGGCAAACTGCGATGGCTGGAGCGGCATTGACATCGGCGACCTGACGGCGCTGATAGACAGCCTGTTTATCAATTTCAGTGTGTTGCCCGCCTGTCAGTGATGGTCATCACAACCAAGCGGTAAGTACACAACCAACCTGGGCGCGAGTCCCAAGTGCCCAGGTTGACCTTACTGACACCTGCTGACGCCCCCTGTCTTGCCTGCTCCATTGACTTGGCCGAGAGGGGGTGCCCCTCCGCTGACAAGAAACGCCCTCAACGCGACCGTAATCGTCAACAAAGTGAATAATAGTCCTTAAGATTATCCCGTATAGTTCCACGCCCGAATTGTCTTGACGCATGTTGAGGGCAGGGATACATTTCAATTATAGAGACTCCATATGCAGGAGTCGCAGAGTTCCAATCCGACTCTCGGGCTCCTGGACACATTTTACGCGACAATCAAATATCCAGCCGCGGCAGACTGGGTACTACATATTAATCGTTTGCGCGCAGGAGGATGTATGTTCCGTTTCCGGGCGTGTATGGTAGTGTGCGTCGCTATTTTTCTCCTGGCCTCCGCAGCCATTGCTGAGACCAGAGATCTCGCCATTCGAGCACCAGGCGAATCGGCTGATAATCAAGTGGGGCAGAAGGCGCCACGTTCACCGTCCGCTGTCCTGGTGGTTACCACAGTTCTGGATGGAGGAGTCGGCAGTCTTCGCGCGGCCATTCAGGCGGCCAATGCGAATCTGGGCCGAGATTCCATCATCTTCAATCTTCCCCTCCCGGGGCCATATTTCTTCTGGATTCTCCCGCCGGGCCTGCCGCCACTCACCGATCAATCCGGAGTGGTGATCGACGGTTTGTCACAGGCCGGTTCTGCGGCCGGCACCAATCCACCTTCAACAGCGATATTGATGATTGTACTCACCGGACCGCAAGCGGGTCCGACACCTGGGCTAAATGTACAGTCATCAAACAATGTCATTCGTGGGCTGGTGATCAACCAGTTCATGGAGGATGGCATTCGCATTGAGGGGACGCCGACCGGAGAGGCATGCGATAACCTGATTGAATGTTGTTTCATCGGCACTGATCCCAAGGGTACGCTCGATCAGGGAAACGGTCAAATGACAGCCCTGTGGGGCGGCGTGCGCATTAAGAACATACCCGGGGGCTACGCCTGCCGGAATACGGTCACTCATAATCTCATTTCCGGAAATTATGCTGAAGGTGTGGCGGTGATCGGACCTCAATTGCCGGGCGATGTCTGGCAAAACTTCATCCTCTACAATTACATTGGCACCGATATCTACGGGACCGCAGATTTGGGGAACGATCACGACGGGGTTTGTCTGGCCGAAGGCACGCATCACAATCTGGTTCGCGGAAATCTGGTCTCAGGCAATGATTTTGACGGCATAGGCATCCAGGGGTACAACAACGTAGGATTCGGATCGCCTATTCTCACTCACAGCAACACCGTCGATTCCAATATCATCGGCCTGGACATTGCGAACGTCCCCCTGCCCAATCTCTTTAATGGCGTGACGGCCGGTGAATATGGCCAGGCCAAATGGGGATGCGCTCCGAGAAACGTGATAGGACCGGGCAACCGCATCTCCGCCAATGGCGCCGCCGGTGTTTCGGTATGGGAGGATGCCGTTGACAACACCAATGCGGACGGCAATCGGATCACCATGAATGCCATCTTTGACAACGCCGCGTTGGGCATCGACTTGAAGAGCGATGGTGTAACATTGAATGATCTGGGAGACTTGGACACCGGGCCGAACGAAGAGCTGAATTTTCCGGGGATTATATCAGTCACTTACGCCGGTGGCAATACCACGGTGGCGGGCGTGGTAACGATTCCCGGAGACCCGACCACTGCAACGGTCGAGTTATTCCTCGCCAGTCCCGACCCGAGCGGTTATGGAGAGGGACGGGCGTATCTGGGCAGCGCGGCACCGCTGCTGGATGGGAGCTGGACGCTGACAGTTGCAGCGGCATCTCCCGGCGATTTTCTCACGACGACCGTTACGGATGTAAATAGGAATACGTCAGAGTTCTCTGCCATAGTTCCGGTGCCCGGCGCGGGGCCCGACACTTGTGAATATTACAAGGCGGCCGACCTGGATTACACCCCGGCGGGGATGCCTGACTTTGATCAAAAGCAGAATGGCTGGTGGTTCGGCATGCCACCCGGCGCGCCGTGGACGCACTGCGGGCCGGTGGCCCTGGCCAATTGCCTCTGGTGGTTTGATTCGAAATTCGACACCTGCACCACGCCGCCACCCGCGGTGTGTGATCAGTATCCGTTGGTGCGAGGCATGACTCAGGCGGACGATCATGACCCGTCGAATGTGATTCCATTCGTCGATACCTTGGCGAAACTGGCAAACACCAATATCGTGATGCCGGGAACCAACATATTCGATCTGGCCACCGCTGCCCAGACCTGGATCAACGGCGCCGGACTGGCCCCTTACTACACGTTACAGGTTGTGCCGATCGAGCCGGCGTTTGGTTATGAGTGGTTGCAGAGTCAGGTAATGAAGAGCCAGGATGTGATTCTCCTGCTTGGTTTCTGGCAGGAAATGGCGCCCGGTTACTGTGAACGTATCGGTGGCCATTTTGTCACGATAGCCGGAGTCTGTACGGATGAGAGCACACCCGCGTTTTGCATCTCTGATCCGTACTTCGACGACAATGAGGCGGCCGCCCATCCGTCGAGCGTGCACAATGACGCTCAGTATGTATCCGGACCGCATGGGACGATACATCACGATCGGTATTCGGTCGTGCCGTCGACCTGCCTGCCCATGGTGCCACCGGCGTTCCATCTGGAATTTTCGGGATACCCTGTTAATGCAGGAAACGTGGCGAATTTCCAGGGGCAGAACTACTACAATCCGGGCTGGGTGCCGGTGCAACCGGTGGGTGCACCAATCCACACGGTTTTGGAGTTCGCGCTTGTCATTTGCCCCGCCGATACGTGTCTGGGGCAGATGCCGGGCGATGCGAACAGCGACGGCGCCATTGATATCAATGACGTCAGCTATTTGATCAACTATCTGACAATCGGTGGACCCGCTCCATCGCCTCTGGCCAACGGTGATCCCAATGGTGACTGCATCATCAACTACGCCGATATTCAGTACATTATCGACTACGGAATCGGCATAGGGCCGGCACCGGTGCATTGCACCTGTATCAATCCTGCAACCACCTGCTGCAAAGGATCGACCGGGAATATTGACTGCAGCACACTGGAGGAGCCGGATATTGGTGACCTAACCGTGCTCATAGACAACCTGTTCATCAGCTTCACACCGTTGTGTTGTCCGGAAGAGGCGAATTGCGACGGCCTGGGGAATCCGTCGGCACCGGATATCGGCGACCTGACGGCGCTGGTGGACTATATGTTCATATCCTTCACACCGATCGCACCGTGCGATTGAGGGCAATCTCCAACCCACTAACCCAAAGACCCCGGCTGCCCGCCGGGGTCTTTTGATATTGAATCGAGAGGTGACGCCAGGAATCAGCAGGCGGCACTGCGCAGGACGTAGATCACCCAGGGTGCGATCGTTGTCTCGTTGACCCAGACGTAGGGTTCGTCGGCATTGCCTAAGGGGCGATACTTCTTGATGATCGTGAGCCCGGCTGCCGAAGTCACTTCGTGGTACGCTTCATCGGGCCAGAGGATATCGTCGATCGGCCGCTTGTCCGGGATATCTTTCATCATAGTTCGCACGATTTCGCCGGTTTTGGCTGTCCTATTCTCCGGAAAGCAGGTGCAGGTAAAGGACGCCCAATCGTGCAGGTACAATTCCGGTGCGGAAACCAGCACAATCAAGCGGCCGCTCTTTTTGAGCAAGCGGGCGATTTCCTGGAAGATCCAGAGTTTCTTCTCGCGCGTCGGGATGTTGTCGAAGGTAAAGGCGGCGAGCACGAGATCGATTGTGCCTGAGGCAAACTGCGAGAAGTCACCGTCGGCAGTGTGGCGGTAATCACCGGACGGATCCGTTTGTTTCGCCAGGCGGATCATTTCTTCGGAGATATCAATGCCGATAGGGCTGAAGCCGCATTGTTTTAGGAACCGGGTGCTACGCCCGGCGCCGCAACCGAAATCAATCGCCCGCGTGCCGGTGGCGTGTTCGGCCATGATGGCCGGGAGGTCACGGAAGGCGAGGTAGTAGGTATTGGGGAATTCGAGTTTGGCATAGTCGCCGGCGAGGCGGCTGTCGGAGTAGACGTTTTTGATGGGCATGGTGGTTTATATCCTTTGGTGCTATGTTGTCAGGTTTTTGGCTTGGAACTGTAGGTCAGGCTTCTATAACCATTTTGTCAAGAAGCCTGACAGGGTAGTCTACTCGCCAAAGTCCCTTCCATCCATCCCCTCCACGCTGCCCCAATCAGCTTCATACTTCTCGTCAGTGAGATACAGCTTGAAGGAAGAATATTCATACTCGCCCGGAGAGATCGCAAGGTGATGTCTTACCGGGTTGTAGTGAATGTAATCTATGTGTCGATTCATATCTTCTTGATTTCGAATGATGTGATCGAAGAAGCGATGTTGCCACAGTCGCCCAAATGAGTGTCCTATCCGCGCGCGTAACCCTGAGCTAATCGCCATTTTTGCTCGATGAATCAAGGGTGATATCTCTGCCGTCTTGGGGAGCACTAGCAAGTGAAGGTGATCGGGCAATATGACCCATGCGGTGAGTTGCCAAGCGCCTTCTCTGTCCAGTCGACGCAATTTGCCGAGAATCATCGACCTCATTGGTTCAAGAACGGGTGCTCGGTTACATGTCACCATCGTCACGAAAACCGGTTTTCCGAAACTGGGGTAACGTCGAAGAATCGACATGGCACACTATCATCTAACGAAATGAAGGAGGCAAGTTCTTACCTGTCAGGCTTCTTGAGCAATTGGATAAAGAAGCCTGACCTACAACGCTGCCTACCCCTGCTTCATCGGTGGGGGCGTGGCGGTGACCGCCACCGGAGTTTTCGCCTTCGGGGCGTTGTTCAGACGCACACCGTCAACCATGGCCGCAAGGCTCGCAATGATTCCCGTCGCTTCGTACGGCATGAAGATCTTGTTGGCTTCGTTCTCAGCCAGTTTGGGCAGCATCTCCAGATATTTGAGTGTGATCAGTCGTTCGTCGGGCTGGCCCTCGTGAATCGCCTTGAAGACGTTGATAGTGGCCTGAGCTTCACCCTCGGCCACGGCGATTTGACGATACTTCTCCGCATCCGCTTTCAGCCGTATCGATTGTGAGTACCCTTCGGCTTCGAGAATCTGTGACAGCTTGGAGCCTTCCGCCTTCGTGATTTCCGACTGCCGGATCGCTTCCGCGTCGAGAATGGTGGCGCGCTTGTCACGTTCGGCCTTCATTTGGCGGCTCATCGCCTGCGTGATGTCGGCCGGCGGATCGATGCGCTGGAGTTCAATACGATTGACCTTTACGCCCCACTTGTCGGTCGCCTGATCCATGACATCGCGCAATTGGGAGTTGATCCGCTCGCGTGACGACAGGCACTGGTCCAGGTCGAGCTCGCCGATCACGTTACGGAGGTTGGTTTGCGCCAGTTTGGTGGCCGCCATGATGTAATTGGTGATTTCGTAGCGGGAGCGGAAGGGGTCAGTCACCTGACAGTAGATGACAGCGTCAACCTCGACATTGACGTTGTCTTTGGTGATCACCAGCTGGGCCGGGACTTCGATGACTACCTCGCGCATATCGACTTTGATCAGGGTGTCGAAAAACGGCACAATCAAATTCAGGCCGGGATTGATGACGCGCTGAAAGCGACCGAGACGTTCAATCAGTCCTTTTTCAAAGGGGCGGATGGTACGTATCGCCGCAAGCACATAAATGAATGCAAAGACAACCAGGACGAGGAGAAAAATGACAACCGGATGCAGTGACGATTCCACGACTTAGCTCACTTTCTGGACGTGCACGCGTGTGCCGGCCACCGAGATGATTTTGACTTTGTTGTTGGCCGCGATCGGCTCGTCGGCTTTGGCCACCCACAATTCGCCCTCGTACTTCACCTGGCCGCCCACATCGGGGTCGATATCCTTGGTGACGATGGCAATGCCGCCCAACATGCGATCGACATTGGCATGCTCGGGGGCTTCCTTCGTAATCCGCTTGGCAAACCGGCGGGTAGTGGGAATCAGTATTAGCGACAGTGCGGCGAAGATACCCAGTTGCCAATAGTATTCCGTCGGCTCAAAGTATGAATAAATACCGGCTGCTGCTGCTGCGACCACGAAGGACAGAAAGATCAGGGTCGGTGTGGTCAACTCGATAATCAGAAAGATGAGCGCCGCCGCCATCCATATCCAGAACATCGTCGTCATCAGGGGTTCCTTTCTCTGCGTCGGAGCTGCGGCCCAGACGTGAAAGTTCTGCTTGCCGCTTCCGTCGCAACCGAGTATACGTGCTGGTAAGAAATTTGGAGGAAAAAAAGTGTCAACTAAAACCGGGTCGCGCGGCGTCTACGGCCGGTTCGCCGATGTGTATGACCAGATCGGTATGGACCGATTTTCTACGAAGATGGTGGCCTATTCACTGGAACTTATGCGGCGCCACAAGATTCGACCTCGTCGAGTGCTCGACCTGTGTTGCGGCACCGGAACGGCGGCAAAGCTGTTTGCCGAGCATGGGTATAGCGTTGTCGGAGTTGATCAATCGGCGGCCATGCTGAAGGTGGCCCGAGAGAAATGCCACCGCTTCGACGCACGGTTCTACCGATCGACCCTGCCTAAGCTGGAGCTACCGGATAGAGCGATCGGTACGGGGTTTGACCTGGTCACCAGCTATTACGACGCCCTGAACTACCTCCTGACAGAGCGGGAGTTGTTGGCAACGTTTCGCGCTGCGCATACACGCACCGTACCCGGCGGGTGGCTGATATTCGACATGAACACGCTGGCCGGGCTTGGAAGGTGGCAGAATTCGACGGGGGCGACTGATGATCTGGCCTGGGCGTGGCGAGCGGAGTTTGACGCGAAGCGGAAGCTGGGCATACTGCGCGCGGCGTTTTTTGTGCGGCAAGGGAAGTACTGGAAGCGCTTTGATGAAACCCATTGCGAGCGCGGGTATACTCCAGCAGAGATACAACGGCTCGTGCGCCGGGCCGGATTCGTCATTCGCGGCGTCTACGACTGCAGGACCTTTGGAAAGGCGCCGGCGGATGCCGGACGAATCTGCGTGGTGGCACAAAAGCGCGGCTAGAAGATTCCCCGAACGGTGTCCTTTGGTACGTCGGGTAACTTCAAAAAATCCTCCCAGGACAGCTTGCCGAAGTGACCATCGTTGACGTAAACAAGACTCCGTTTGAGGTGCACCAGGTCCATGGAGCGTTCCAGCATCCCCATGAGGTGACCGGTAGTGTCGAAAAAGTAATAGGCCGGGAATCCGTCCATTTTGAAGATCTTGAAGAGACGCGCGTAGTCGAGGGTGTCACGGCCCACATACAGGGGGAGATCGGTATCCACGTTTACATTTACCGGCAGGAAGTGCTCGTTGATATACCAGGCGACCTCCGACCGTTCAAAAAGGCTGTCCATCGCGGCACAGTAGTGGCAGTTATTCTGGCTGAAGTAGAGAAAGATCGGTTTGGAGCCGGGTTGCGGGGCAGCGGGGAAATTGGCCGCAACAGTACCGATCTTCTGCCAGTCGAGTTTGTCATCGAGATGTTTTGCCGGGCCGCAACCTGCAATCAACAGGACGGTGACGACAACGCTAAGACCGAGGTTCTTCATAGTTCTCCGATGGCCCGCGACCGCGAGCCGCACTTCAATTGGCTCAACTGAATCCGGCGCCACAGCCGGGGCGTCCGCAAGCAGTCGCCGGAGCACTGCCACCGGACGGCACGGAGGCGGCGAAGACCGACAGCAGTTTCAAGACATTTTGCGACTGGCACGAGGGACAGCTCATCGCTTCGTCGGCTGCGCCCACCAGCTCTTCGAATTTGCGGCCGCAATCGCGGCATTGATACTCAAAAATCGGCATTCTAGTTTTTCGCCTTATCCAGCGACAGCATAAGTCCGACTCCGGCACCCAGCGACCCGGCCAGGTATGGATTACACATGATCTGTCAGGTGGAACCAAAATACGAATAAGCGACCGAGATGGCAACACCCAGCAGGCCGCCGGCCAGAACAAACAGCCCCAAGCGGGTGAATCGATTGTCAAAGATTGACCGAACTAAACGCATGCAGGGGAAACAACACCCGCAGGCGGGCAGTTCCTCTGAATTTCGTCTCCGCGAAAGATGACCTTTGTTCCCACCGATTTCGGCCTCACAAATTCGGCTGCGAGCAATTCTCGACTTGACACACCATTATTAGGATCTTAATTTCGCCTGTTGAGTGAAAAGGCATAAACTGGTAGCCACTCACCCGAGTGCTCACGGAGAGTAGATGGTGTCCGGCAGTCCTCCGCCAACTCAAATCTACCGTTTCCTGCCGCCGGTCGGCGCCGTGATCCAGCCAGCTTTCATTGATTGCCATTTTGCCCAAGCCGGCTTGGCCGAGTAATAGTTGTCGATTTGTCCGGCCTGGAGACTATTTGAGTGATGGTGGGAGGATCGCATGAATCTACTCAGGTGTTTCGCTATCTTTTCGCTTCTCTTTGCCGTATCCGTGTATGCGCAAGACTGGGAGCAGTTCAGTGAGAATGAGGAGCGTCTTCAACCGACCGCGGACTATCCGGATGCTGTAATTCTTTTTGATCGCGGTCTCGTCACAACCGAACAGAGCGGTGTGACTTTCGACCGGCATACCCGTTTAAAAGTATTCACGCCGGCGGGCGCGGTGCAAGCCGGTGAGGCGACTATTGAATATCTTCACTATGACCATCTGACTGACATTGAGATGAGGCTTCACAGGCAGGGCATCACCTCTAAGCTCTCTGCCAAAGACCATTCTCAGACAGTAGAAAAGGGACCTTGGCGATACTGTGTGTTGCAGTTTTCTGATTTGCAGCCCGGTGATATCATAGAGTATCGATATACGATCGAATACTACTCAGGTTTTGACAAACTTGGGCCCGAGGCGTTCTACCTGTTTGGACAGGAGCACTACTACGACGCGTACAAGTTCAAGACGAGGATTGAGGGAGATATTGATCATTTTGGTGAAGGAATTGTCATGCGGAACCTGCCATCCTGGCATTTTGATAATCCTATATACTGCCTCACTTCCGAGTTTACGGCCAAGATTGGCGCAGATTGCGATTACCTGTTTGTCCCCCTAAATATGCCGGCCGAAAGAGCCGATCCGGCGGTCGAACGAGTCAAGGTGTTGACAGCTACCGCCTACAAGAAGCACACCTGGCACATGGAGAATATCAGAGCATTTCCGTCGGACAGCAGTGCCCAGGGTTTCTCGGAACTGAATCGCAGCGGCCTGCATTTCAACAGATTCTCATCCGTCGATCGAGGGGAAAACAGGATTATTCGCGGGGTGTACGATTCCACCCACTGGCAATACGTGGGCCGGAGTATTCAAGGATATCTGAATGAGTATCTGAAAGTTACCATCGGCATGAGAAAGCAGTTTGGCAAGCTATGGTCATCTGACGATGCGCCTATGGTACGTATTGTCAAGATTTGTGACTATCTCACAAGTCAGTATACAGCAGATAGTGGTGGGTACAATATGCATCCGGCACATGACGATCTTCGGAAACTATACAAAACCCGGCACGGCGTACCGTTCGAAATCAATCTTCTAATGGTAAAGATGTTGGAAAGCGCCGGCGTGAAAGCATGGCCGGTTCTGATAAGTACCAGAGACAAATTGCCGTTTCAACTTTCCGGACTATTCAATCATATGCTTGTCATGACCGAAGTTGAGGGTCGCTGTGTATTCCTCGACGCTTCTTCAGATGACGGCTCGTGTGAGAATCTGCCCTGGGAGTGCAAGGTTCCCTTTGGAGTATGTGTCGACTTCGACAAATCGCGAGTTGTGGACATGAACATAGAGTGACTGTCCGCCAAGTGACCAGAGGTCGACTAGCAAAAGCGACCGCTGGAAACAGTGCATTTCCAACGGCCGCTACATTAGTCTTGGCACCTGCAGCCTACTGGCAATTCGGCAGCGTGCCAAAGGTGATAAACAGGTTGTCGATCAGGACGGTCAGATCGCTAATATCGGTCCCCCCCGTGGCGTCAACATTCCCTTCACCGGGACAGCACAGCGGTGCAAACGTAATGAAGAGGTTATCGATGAGCACGGTCAGGTCACCAATATCGACACCATCGCCGGCACTACAATCGATGTTGCCGGTCGCGGCCACGCAGCAACAAACGTCGCCGATGCCGTCGTTATCAGTGTCCTCCTGACCCGGGTTATAGACGAACGGGCAGTTGTCGACGTTGTCATTAATTCCGTCGGCGTCGCCGTCAAAATCACAGGCATCGCCGATGCCGTCATGGTCCGAATCGGTCTGGTCGGCGTTAGCTATTGCCGGGCAATTGTCTTCAGACTGACATACGCCGTCGCCGTCAGTGTCGGAATTGTCTCGCGAGTTGACGCAGATGTCGCAGGCATCGCCAATCAAGTCGCCATCGACGTCTTCCTGACCGGGATTGCTGACCAACGGGCAGTTGTCACAGCCGTCGAGAACGCCGTCGCTGTCGGCATCGGTTTGCAGTGGGCTCGAGGGACAGGGATCGCACGCATCGCCCAGGCCGTCACTGTCAGCGTCACGCTGATCCGGGTTGGCAACAGCCAGACAGTTGTCGCAGGCATCTCCGACGCCGTCACCGTCGGAGTCGACCTGTCCGGCGTTTCCTGCCCCGGGGCAATTATCAGTGAGGTTGGCGATACCGTCACCGTCAAAGTCACCGGACTCACAAGCATCCAATATCCAGTTGTGATTCAGATCATTGGGCGAGTCGGGCAGGAAGTCGAAGCCGGTCGGTTTGAATGAGGCATCGGCAAGATTTCGCACGAAGGCATAGAGGTATTCGCGCGTAGTCGGATTAAAGGCGAAGATGCGGGAGTCGGGGCTTTGTCGTCCGATATAAATCAGGCCGTCCGGGCCTTTGCGAATGCCCCACGGGACACCCAGAAATGGGCCGTCGGTCGTGAACGGACCGATATATGCGCCCGATGTACCATTGTATTCGAGTACCTGATTGGAACCGGTAGAGGCAACCCAGAAGTTGCCACCGACCGGGTCGAACATCATGCCGGAAGGATCATTGAGGCCACCCGATCCCGCGGAGATGAAGACGCCCAGATAGGCGCCCGTGGTACCGTCGAACTTATAAATGGCGTTGGTACCATCACACCCTACGTACAGATTGCCGTCAGGGCCGAAGGTGAGGCCACGTGGTGAAGTCATCGGACTGCTCCCCGACGCGACGAAAGTACCCACCAACGCTCCTGCGGTGGTGAAGCGAAGCACTCGATTCAGCAGGCGCTGTACAAGGAACAGGTATTGCGTGCCGCCGATATCGTGGAACGCTATGCCACTGGCCGAAATGTAGCCGTTCGAGAGTATGGATGTGACCGTGTTTGTCACCGGATTGAACCGATAGACGCGCCCGGCATCATAATTGGCGATATACGCCAGCCTATCGACGGGATTGACGACCAGGTCCCAGATACCGCCGCTGTTTGAGAGGATGTTCGAGTGCGTAGCGCCGCTATACCCGTTGAGGGTGCGAATGATCATTGACGCCTGATTGGTCGAGTCGCCGACAATCATCAGTCGCTGCAGATTCATATCGTAGTAATCGTTGACGGTATTGCTGTTACAGTCTTCACACGCGTCGAGAATACGGTTGCGATTTTGGTCCAGCAGGGGATCATCATTGATTTCGGCAAAATCGATGACCGCGTTGTTATTGCAGTCGGCATCGCAGGCATCCGGAAGGAAATTACCGTCAAAATCCGGTGAAATGCCATTGACGGTTTCCGCGCGATCCGGGTAATTATTGCCGTTGCAGTCGGGCTCACACGCATCGAGTACCCCGTTGCCGTCGACATCCGGAGCGCCATTCGAAATGTCGATCGGGTCGAGGATGCCGTTGTTATTACAGTCCTGGCATTCGTCGGGGATGCCGTCGTGATTGACGTCAAGGCTGGTGCCGAGCGCGATATCCCGGGCGTCATCAATCGAATTGCCGTTGCAGTCATACTCCTGACAGCCGGCCCAATCGATATCGCTGCGAATCCAGGTACTGATGAGACGGTGCATGCGCAGGTCGAGATTGAGCATAGAGCCGTCGACAATGTGGCAGTAGCTCATGATCGTGCCGATGCTGGGAATGCCCATACTGCCGCACTGGTCGATCGGCGGGTCGTAGTCGTGAGTGTGGTAGGCGCCGAGGTTGTGGCCCATTTCGTGGGCGACGATATTGACGTCCCAGACGCGCCAGTGGGGGGACACGGTCGGCACGTTGAAGGTGCCATTCATCGTCGCCTGAATGCCGTACCCATAATGCTCGCAGGTATTGGAGAGGTAGGCAATACCGGCATACGAGCCCGGAAAGCGGGCGCTCCACATTTCGGTCAGGTCAAGTCCGGTGGTATCCTCATGGCCTACCCACCAGCTGCGGAAACCGCTCAGATCATTGACGTCAAACGGCTCGCCGCCTGACGGCCAGAAGCGGGCAAAGCGGAGCGCGAGGCGAATTTTCAGATCGCGCTGATAGATACTGCTTACGGCCCCGATCACTTGCACGACATAGTCGCGCGCCAGACTAACTGAAGGGTACATTTGTGTAAGACTCTGGTCGCAATCGATCGCCACGTTGAGCATCAGATTGCCCTTCTTGTCGTTGGCTGCGGCGATGCCGTGTTCCTGGCGGATGCGGTCGGGGTTAATCTCTGTGCCGCAGAAGTTGTCGTACCGATCACCGCCAAAGGCGGAAGGATGCTGGACAACGAGATAGTCGGCTACTTTCTGGTTCTCGATGGGGGTGGAGAAGAGAAACAAACCGTCAGCCGACTGCACAAAGCCGTTGATCAGGCCGGAGGGGGCAATCGAGAGGTAGGCATGTGACGACGGGTCAGAGGCAATTGAGCCCTGCATAGTGATGGCTTCGCCGGCCGCCAGGGGTTCCTGACCGGACGGAGTAGCGACCAGAATGCGGGCGTCGGGCGCCAATACTGAAAACTTCACCAATTCCAGAGCCAACGTCTGGTCACCACTTACCGGAAGAGTGATGGTACGACTGTCCGGGCCCTGTCGGAGATCAGTATAGAGATCGGGCGAAACCGTAGTCTGAACGCCATCGCCGCTTGCGAGTGCTTTCACTTCGGTAAACGGGTTTGCATGCATGGATTCGGCGATTGAAGATAGACTGAATAGCAATGCCATGGCGGTGGCGAAACAGGTGGTGCGGAGATATTTCGATAACCGTGACGCGTGCATGTCACCCTCCTCAGGCGGACAAAAAGATGGGTACCTAATAGGCAAGACCGGTGATCTTGACTGTTGTCGAGCAATCGTTGTGTCGTCGCGATGAGGATCGTGGGCGCGGCCAGGGCAGCGTCGCGAGGCGAGACAACTGTAAGGTAATGAAAAACTTACAGAAGTCAATGTGAAACGGGCAAATGGGGGCAGCAGAAGAATCGGCGAAGGGTCAGACAGCCGCGTGCATGACCTCTTTGAGTGTCTTTTCCACCGATTCGGCCAGTTCATTCAAGCCGGATTGGGGCAACATTTGCGATATCATCGACGGCCGCGCCAGGGAAACATGCGTCTTCCCGTTCACCACGTAGACGGAGAACTTGCAGGGCATGAAGAGGGCGACGTCGACATCCTTTTGGAGAGCCTGACTGGCGAAGCCGGCGTTGCAGACCTCGATGATTTTCAGCGAATCGCGGTAGAATCCCTTTTCTTCGAGCGTCGCTTTGACGTCGTGAATATGCAGGACGCGGAATTGTTTTTCGGGAACGAGGCGTTCGATATTGGCCACAACGGTGTCAAACGGTTTGTCGCTGGTGATTTCGTATTTCAACTGATCTTTCATAGTTTCCTCTCTTTACGGTTAGACAGCGAGTGATCCGAAATGATTCAGGCCGGGAGGATGTCAAACTTCGTTTCGATGTGGGTCTCCCGCCGGACGGTTTCGCTTACTGAGCAGTACTTGCTCTCCGAAAGTTCGATCGCCTGGGCGACTTTGGCCGGATCGAGGTTGTTTCCATGCGCGGTGTACTTGATTTCGATATGGACAAACGCCTTGGGGTATTCATCGCGCTGGGTGCCGATGACTTCGATTTCAAGGCCGGTCAAGTCCTGACGTTGTTTGCGCAGGATATTGACGATGTCGACGCCGGTGCAGGAGGCGATGGCATAGAGCAGCAACTCGGTGGGGCGGTGGCCGGATTCCTCGCCGCCGGCCTCGCGTTTGACGTCGGTGCGAATCTTGTGGCCGAAGGTGGAGGTGCCTTCAAAGGCGAGTCCGCCGGCCCAGGCAATTTTAGTGGTCAGGGTGGTCATATTGATAATCTACCTTTCGACAGTTACTCTTTCACCACCGTCACCTCGCCGGCGACGATCTGGTGGCGGCCTTCGGCGGATTCGACTATCAGACAGCCATTGGCATCTATGTCGATCGCCTGCCCGGAAACGATGCTGGTGCCGGATGCCAACTGGATTGTCTTGCCCAGTAAGGATGAGTATTTGCGCAGACGTTTCTGGGAATTCTTCAGGCCGTGTTTCTGGTATTCCGCATACTCCGCCTCGAATCGAACCAGGAGTTCGCGTAGCAGTCCGACTCGATTCACTTTCCGGCGCAAGGCGCGTCGGACTGACGTGGCTGTCGTCCGCAGTTCCTCCGGAAAATGTGCGACCCCATGGTTGACATTGATGCCAATCCCCACAATGAGATGATCAATGTGGCCTCGTTCGGCGGAGAGTTCGGTGAGAATACCCGACGTTTTCTTGCCACCGATGAGGATATCGTTGGGCCATTTCACCTGCACCTGGCTTTTGCAGTGGCGGGCGATCGTGTCAGCCACGGCCAGGGCGGTCATCAGCGAAACCCCCGGCGCCCGTTCGGGTGGGAACTTGGGGCGAAGGATGATGGAGAGGTAGATGCCAAGCCCGGCCGGTGAGTGCCAGCTTCGGCCAAAGCGCCCGCGCCCTTTGGTCTGTTGTTCGGCGGTGACGATGGTTCCCTCCGGCGCACCATTGTCGGCCATCTGCGAAGCGAGATCGTTCGTAGATCTCACCGTGCCATAGGCAACCACCTGTTTGCCGATGAGTTTGGTTTTCAGACCGTAACGGATTTCCGTGGCGGTGAGAAGGTCCGCCCCCCGCACAAAGGCTATTGTCTGTTTGCGGACGCGCGGTTTGTACCCCCACGCTTGAATCTGGCGGACGGCGTCAGCCACCTGGTCGACTGTCGCTTTGGCCCCCTTGGCCAGATCGACGTAGGAATAGGCCTTTAGCGGCGAGCGACGGATGCGTGACAGAATCCGATCGGCCAGTTGTTCGTCCGGCGTAGTTATCATGGGACGATCTTCAATGAAAAGTCCGACACCGGGGCAGAGTGCGTAAGGGCGCCGATAGAAATGAAATCCACGCCGCTGGCGGCCATAGCGGCAACATTCTCAAGGCGGACATTACCCGAGGCCTCCAGGTGAACACTCGGATCGAGTCGCTTGGCCAATTCTACCAAGTTCCTGAGCGATTCGGGCGTCTGGTTGTCGAGTAAAAGTCGATCCACCCGCGCCTCGACCGCTTCGGTCAATTGCACCTCATTGGTGACCTCAACCTCGATCAGAATTCGTGCGGCGTCGGTGTCAAACTGAATTCGGAAATCGCGCGAGGCGAGAAATTCGCGCGTGCGCACGACCGCTTCCATGATGGAACCGCACGAAGCGATATGGTTGTCCTTGATGAGGACCATGTCATACAGGCCGAATCGGTGGTTGGTGCCGCCGCCGTGGGCGACCGCCTGTTTTTCCAGGAAGCGCAGGCCGGGGGTGGTCTTGCGGGTGTCAAGAATGCGGCAATTGGGATTCACGGCTTCGATTCGCTTCACGAATTCATGAGTCATGGTGGCGATCCCACTGAGATGACCCAGGAAATTGAGTGCGACACGCTCGGAGGCGAGGACGGTCTGATTGAACCCGTCGATATCGATGATGATATCCCCGACCGAGAAAGAATCGCCGTCTTTTTTGGCCGGAACCACAACGTTGGCGGAATCGACGATCTCGAACGCAAGCAGAGCGGGGGCCAGACCGGAGACGATGCCGGGCGACTTGGCAACCACCCGTGCTTTGGCAGGATTGGGCTCAAGGCAAGCCTGCGACGTCAAGTCCCCCCGGCCGATATCCTCGGCCAGTGCAGTCCTGACTAATTCGAGCATCGCTTTGTACTGCGTGTCCATCCGTACGTCCCGTTGGCAAATGCAGACTTGAACCGTATATTACCCCAATGCCGCGACGACCAAAAGCGAAAAAATCAGTGGCCATGCTCGGGTATGGATCGCAGGGGCGTTCGCTGGCGCTCAACCTGCGCGACTCCGGGTACGAGGTGATCATCGGCCTGCGTCCACGTTCCGCCGGCCGTAAACTGGCCCGTCGCGACGGATTCACAAACATCGCGACGGTGGCTGAGGCGTCCGCTCGGGGCGATATCGTCTGCTTCGCCTTTCCCGACTACCTGCACGGGCGGGTGCACGACGCCCAGATCAAATCGAATCTGAAGAGCAACGCGACGCTCTGGTTTCTGCATGGTCTGTCGGTACACTTTGGTTTTGTAAGACCGCCGAAGTCGAGCGATGTCGTGCTCATCGCGCCGCACGCGCCGGGGTTGGCGGTCAGGCAGAAATTCCTGGGCAATGAATCCGTCTCGGCTTTCTATGCCATCCACCAGAATCGATCCAGACAAGCCAGATCGACGGTCTTTGCGCTGGCCGAGGCATGTGGATTCAAGGCAAAGCGGCTGATCAAGACAACATTTCGCGATGAGGCTATCGGCGACATCTTCGGCGAGCAGGCGGTGCTGTGCGGTGGACTGGCCTCGCTGGTGCATGCCGGTTTTGAGACACTTGTCAAAAAGCGGATCAAGCCGGAGCATGCATACCTTGAGGTCGCTTACCAGCTCGACCTGATTATCGCGCTCATCAAACAATTCGGCATCTCAGGGATGTTTGATCGTATCTCCGTCGCGGCACGCTATGGTTCGGCGACGACTGGGCCGGTGTTGATCGACGGTTCCGTGCGCAGACGGATGGAAAAGATCTATCAGGAGGTTGCCTCCGGAGCCTTCGCCAATCGGCTCAACAAGCTCACTCCGCGTGACCTCAGGGCGCTGGCTACAGTGACAAAGAAGCTGACTTCACCGGCCTTTGAACGGGCTGTCCGCAAGTTCAGTCGTTGACGACTAATTCTCTCGCATTTCTCTAATTCCTTTCAGGGCAACACGAAAAAACATACAAAAATGGTCGGTTCGGGCCGCGTTCATGACAGATGGATGACAAAGTCGGGGCCAACAACTGTACTTTTGGCCGGTATGAACACGACCAAGATTGGCTGCCGGGCGACGCGATTAATGGCTCTCCGGCTGTGTGTCGCACTTGGATTTCTTTTCGTTTCGACCTCCCTGTCTGCGGCCGAATTGAGCGGCAAGACTATAGACGCCGACACGCGGACGGTATTGCGCGACGTAACCGTCCGGCTCGTGCCTAACGGCCGGGCGACCGCCACCGACAAGGAGGGAACCTTCCGTTTCCCCAATCTTCCGGAAGGTGACTACGCGTTGATCGCTTCACACGTCGGCTATGATCACAGCGACACGGTGCACGTCAATGTGCCGTCATCCACTGACATTGTCATCACCCTGAAATCGTCACCGTGGGTGCTGAACGACGTCGTCGTCACCGGTACCCGATCACCTCACCTGTTGAAGAATGTGCCGGTGCAGACTGAGGTGGTGACGCCGGCCGACTTTAAGCGCACTGGTGCAACCACGGTCGACGAAGCGCTTAACGCCGCGATTGGCGTCAATATCAACAATGATTTCTCCGGGAGCGGTGCGACCATGCGGGGGGTCGAAGGCGATCGCGTGCTGGTGATGATCGACGGCGAGCGGGCTGTTGGAAGGGTCAATGGCTCCATTGATCTCAGCCAGTTTGCGCTCACCAATGTCGAGAAGATTGAGATTGTGAAGGGGACCGGCTCGACGCTGTATGGCTCGGATGCGATCGGCGGGGTCATTAATATCATCACCCGAAAGCCTGCCTATGATCAAGTGCGCGGTAATCTATACCTGGACTACGGTACGTTTTCGTCGGCTAATCCGTCTCTCCAACTCGATTACGGCAAGGCCAACTTCGGCGTCACCGCGGGAGCACGGTACTATCACACGGCCGGCTTCGATCTCGACAAGACGACTCGGCATACCAACGGTCAGGATGCGATTGACCGGTGGAACTGCGACGCCAAGTCGACACACCGTCTCTCTAAGAAGTTGAATCTGGTTACTTCCGGTCGCTTCATGTACGAAAAGCGCAAATGGATCGAGGAGGGAGGACTGGGGGATGTCGATATCGTGTACAACGATCGCGAGACCAATCACCGCTACGACGGTTCGGCATCGCTCGATTATCTCTCCGGCGACAAGTACTCAATGAAGCTGCGGCTCTACGGATCGTTGTACAACCATCTCTGGAAGAAATTTGGCGCCCAGTACGGCACCTGGGTGGACACATCGGACACCAAGGACAAGTACTTCGAGGCCTCCTACACGTCAAACTATGTCATCGGTGACAAGCACGTCGTCACTTACGGTCTTGATTACGCCTATCAGGATTTGGTCTCAAGCGAGCTCGACCATTCGAAACAGGCCGACAGATCGACCGCCGGATATCTGCAGTACGAAATTGATCTGTTTAACTCGTTGACAGTGCTCCCCGGCGCCCGGTACGAACATCATTCCAGTTTCGGGACGCACTTCAATCCGTCGTTCAATCTGATGTACAAGTCGTCGGATGCACTGAAGTTTCGCGGCTTTGTCGGCAAGGGGTTCCGGGCACCGTCAATCAAGGAGCAGTATTTCATATTCGATCACAGCGCTGCCGGCTACGTGGTTTATGGGGGAGAGGTGGCCTTGCCGCCGGAAATGCCGCAGCCAAAGGACTATCGACCACTCTTGGAGGAAACCTCTATCAATAGTGCCGTCTCGGTGGAGTTTTCCTACGGCTCAATCGGCCTGCACCGCCTGACCTACTATTACAACCATTTGAATGATATGATTGACTTCACATTGCTTGGTTTCACGCCATCCTACTGGCGCGGTGTTTATATGTATCAGAATGTCGAGCGGGCCTACACTCAGGGGATCGAGTGGGAGTCGCGCGTGAAGATGCTCGCTGGTTGTGACCTTTCCCTGTCATATACCTATCTGAAATCACGCAATCTGAAAACGGGGGAGGAACTGCTCAATCGCCCCGCGCACACGGCCAAGGTGATGTTCTCGGCTATGACCAGGGACAGCCGCTGGGGCGGGACTTGCTGGGTGAATTACGAATCAAAGAAGCTCTGGGTGTCGCGATCCAATACCGGCGAACAGGAGGCAAATCCGGAATGGGCGCCGGCTCGGACGGTGATCTCGCTCAATACCTTCCATCGCATGGGCGACATAGAGGCGTTTGTGCGGCTGGACAATATCTTCGATCGCACCAATGTCACCTACGGCTACTGGCCGGGGCGGCAGGTATTTGCCGGCTTTAAGTACGACTTGTCTATTCACTAGGAGACGAAATATGAAAGGAAACAGGATCATGAAACGACTCTTGATGGCGGTTGGATTCGCCGCTCTCATTGCCGGTGTGGCTGGTTGTTCCGACGACAACACGCCGACCGGCAGCGGACACAGCGGCGCCTACCGAGATACGACGCTATACAGCGCCGCCGATAGTGTCTACACCACCAAAATCAACGCGTCCAGCCACACCGATCCGCAGTATTACTCGTTTGACTCGATGGTGACGGCGCTGCCGAAGATTGCGCTCACGACTGCCGACTGGGACATCTCCATGTTGCGCTACACGCTCAACCTAAACGGCGGTGCCTCTGCCGAAAACAGTGGTTCGGTGGAGGGGGCCAAACTCTCCACGACCAATTTTGACGCCGTCACAATCGCGGACACTACCGGCGCACATTGGGCGGAAGACACGGCCAAGCTGATCGTCGACAACTGGTACATCTACAATTTTCAAACGCACTCGCTGGCCATGAACGATTATGTGTATACGATGGTCGATGCCGAGGGGGACAATTTCATCAAGTTCAAGATCGACTCCCTCATAGGGCCGGGGCAGAGCAGTATGGGGACAGTCAAACTGATCTACGTCTACCAGCCGACGGCAAACCTGAATTCCCTTACCGGCACACCTGACACGGCGCTCATCACAGTCGGGAGCGGTACCGGCTATTTTGATTTCTCTTCCGGCGCGGCAGTAACACCGCCGAATCCGGAAACTTCCACCGGTTGGGATATCAGTTTCTCCAACTACGAGGTTCGCACCAACGGCGGCATCAGCGGTCCCGGCAACTGCAAGGCCTTTCCGATGTATGGCGAACTGGTCAATCCGACCGATTTCAACGGTGTGACGCAACATCCGGCAGCGGCACCCATGTTTGCCGACTACAACAACTCCATCTTCAATGGAGACGTAAACGACACTACTCGCAACTGGTACGATTACAACGACGCCAATTTCGAGCTGACGTCGAAAGATTATGTCTACTTGATCCGGACGGAGACGGCCGTCTACAAGATGCAGATTCAGAGTTACTACGCCGCCATCAATGAGGTGCTGACGAGCGGCTATTATACATTCAAATGGAAAGAACTCTGATCTCCTCGCCTACCCTGTTGGTACTGAACCCCCGTGTGACACACGGGGGTTTTTTCTGTTTTGATCGCACGCATGGCTGAGGGGTCGCGGATTGCAGCACATCCCGATGTGCAATAGGTGAACATCGTTGCACACGCGGACAGTGCGACAGTAATCTGCGCCGAGCATTCATGATCTCAGCAACTGATTTACTGATTCACGTTGGCCAGGACAGCCTCGCCGGGGTTCAATTTAATCCCTTTTGGCTTGTGCGGCAAGGTGAGTGCAAATTCGGTGACTGGCTTGTCGATTACAGCCCGGACATACGCTTTCGCCTTGTCATCCAATTGGATTTCCACCGGGATGTAGGCAAAGAAGTCCGCGCGAACATCGCTGGTCACCATTTTGCACTTGGCAGTGTACGCGCCGTTTTCACCCGGCTCCAGTGTGTATGAGAAATCGATAGTGGGAATATCCGTGCCGTAGACCCACTGATCAAAGAACCAGCCCATTTCCTCGCCAACGTGTCGTTCGACCACCCGGCGGAAATCGTCGGTAGAGGCGCTCTTGCCGCGATAGGATTCGTAGAAGTCCCGCATCATGGCGAAAAAGCGGTCCTCCCGCAGGGTGGTCAGATCCAGCATCATGGTCCGAAGCATGTGCAGGACCAGAGCGGCCTTCTTGTAGATGATGAGTTGATAGTCGCCTTCGGTTTTGGTGCTGGAGGTACGGTACCCCAGATAGATCGGACCCGATTCGGCGCCCGAGCCGAAAATGTAGTTTCTGACGCCGTTGATTTCCTTTCGCCCGGCGATCAGCTTGCTGACAAACACATCGTTGCCCTGAGTCGCCTGGACATACATCAAAGCACAGTAAGTTGAGAATCCCTCTGACAACCACTGATCGTGGTAGGTGTCCCAGCCTACTTCGACCCCCCACCATTGATGGGCCAGTTCGTGGGCGCGAAATGTTGCCTCAACGCCGAACTCCTTTGTCGACGTGAAGGTATTGTAACCGAGGTGCAGGAAACCGACAAACGCTTCGCCGTGGCGATCCAGTATCTCCGTCGCTGTGATGCGGGAATACGGCAGACTACCGAAGCGCTCCTTGAAGAAGCGGCCGGCAGAAATGAGATCCTCGCTCACGGCGTTGGCCATTTTTCGATCCGATTTCCTGATCTCGTCGTTGACATATATGTCGAGCACTCCGGCCGCCGGATCGTCGAATTCGTATTTTTTCAAGTTACCGATCGCAAATGACACATTATGCGTCGGTACCTTGACTGCCCACGTAGTGATAAGCGTGTCACCAACTTCGCGTTCACTTGTCTTCGTACCGCACGCCACAAACGCGAACTCCCTTATAGTGCGGAAGGTCATGTCAAAGGTGGCCCGGTTCAACCATCCGACGCGCGGATACCACATGGCGCCGGCGTTCACGACGAACTCGCTTCCCCAGCGTTCCGCCACGTCACCCGAATAATATGCGGTAAGCGTGATTGTCGAACCCGCCGGCAGCGTGGAATCAAGGTATACATTCAGCGCCGCATACCAATAACGAAATAGATTCTTATAGCGGCTGAAGGTCAGTTTTGCGCCGCTGGGGGCCACGACGCTGTCAACCTTGAGCATTTCATGAAAGTCGAATGCGATTACGCGAAGCGCTGAATCCGCCGTGATGGTAATCTCGGCCGATCCGGAGTACTTGCCGTTTCGGTCGATCTGACCGTTTGTTTTGTAGTGAGAGGCATGGCAGCGCTCCCGCGGCAGGCCGTCAAAACCACCTGAGTGTCTTGAGTCCGTTGCATAGGAGCAGATCAGTTCCATCGCGTCAATGCCGGGCCGACGGTAGCTCTTGCGCAATTGCACCCGTTCCCGCTCGAAGGGATCAAAGATGTACTGAAGCTGGTCACCCTCTTCGGGCTGGACGAACGCATAGAGAAAAGGCCGTTCCGCTTGATACAGCGACGCCTGCACGATGGAGAACCTATAGCTGTAGGCTTTATCGAAGTCGTCGAGCGATCCGAGCCGCTTGCCGATGCTCTTGGCATCATCGCGCGAAAAGGGCAGGGCGACGGAAGTCTTGAGCGACTTGACGAAATCCGCACGGCAGAACAAAATTGCCGCGCTGACCGGAACATCGAGTGAATCCCGGTCGAAAAACCGCCTCAGTTGACCTCGCTCTACCGACGGTGTCGGAGTGAAGGTAAAGTGCAGCCTTCCCTCGACATACATGGCCGAGATTTCAGTGTTACCGGCAAGCTCCGGCATCTGGAAATAGGCCATTCGTCCGGAGTCAATTGTCAGCGTCATATCCTGATGAGTCAGCGTCACATCCGAAAGCGAGAGGGCGGTTGTCGTGTCGAGCGGCAGTTCATACAACCGCTCCATCCGGGCCTTCAAGGTGTCTCCGAACTCGCCAGCGAAGATCGTCGGGCTCGAGACTAGCAGAATGAATATCACGAAGTAACTGATTCGGCGTACCACGTAGTACCTCCGTGCAGCGATTCTGTACGTTCAGATAGAAATACATGGACCACATAAGGGACTATGTTAACGACTATTGCATCCAATCTATCGCCCGCTTCGTGCGACGCAAGCAGTTTTGCCGCGCCGCCTTGCCTTTTCCGACCCTGCCGTGTACCTTGCCGACATGTACAATGAAACCGTCATGGACCACTTCCAGAACCCGCGTAACGCCGGGGAAATTGCCGACGCCGACGGGATCGGCGAGGTGGGGAATCCCGCCTGCGGAGATGTCATGCGTCTCTATATCAAGGTGGCCGACAACCGGTTAGTCGACGTCAAATTCAAGACCTTCGGCTGTGCCGCCGCTATCGCCACCAGCTCGGCCGCGTCGGAAATGGTCCTCGGCAAAACGCTCGACGAGGCGTTTGCGCTCACACGCGAACAGGTCGCTGATACACTCCACGGTCTGCCGCCGCAAAAGATGACCTGCTCCAATCTGGCGCCTGATGCCATCCGCGCTGCCATCGAAGATTACCGCTCCCGCCACTCCCCATGCCTGAACTTCCCGAAGTCGAAACCGTTGTTCGCGGCCTGCGCGACGCCGTAGGCGGACGCACGATTGCCGGCGTGCAGATCGACGCACCAAAAGCATCAGTGGTAGTCAGCCCGTCGCTCCCGGCGACCGGTTTTGCCGCCAACGTAGTGGGGCGATCAATTGATATCGTGACGCGGCGAGGGAAGAATATTATCATCCAGCTCTCCGGGGGACGTCGCTCTGGGTTCATCTCAAGATGACCGGCAACTTCTTCTGGGTACCGGCGGAAACGCCTCGAGAGAAACACGACCTGGTGGTTCTCACCTTTCGTGATACGCCAATGGAGCTGCGGTTTAACGACTATCGCCGTTTTGGCCGTTTGCGGCTATTTCGCACTGACGAGCTGTGGCAACAGAAAGGGTTGAAGGAGCTTGGTCCGGAGCCGCTCGAAATATCTTCCGACGCCTTCGTCGAACTGTGCGTGCGGCGGCCACGCCAGATCAAGCAGGCGCTGCTCGACCAGGGCTTTCTCGCGGGCGTGGGGAACATTTACGCCGACGAGTCACTATACGCGGCCGGCATCCATCCGCTTCGGCTCACGACCGGCATCTCTAAGGCGAAACTGGCCGAACTGCACGGCCACATTCAACGCTTGATGAAGAAGGCGATTCGGATGATGGGAACTTCGGTCGACAACTACGCGGGGGTCAACGGCAAGGCGGGGCGGTTTCAGAATTACTTAAAGGTCTACGGCAACGAGGGGGACGATTGCGAGCGGTGCGGCTCACACATCAAGCGCATGAAGATCGGTTCTCGGTCAGCCCATTACTGTCCGAAATGCCAGCGATCACCGCGGCGGCAGTGAATTCAGATTCTTTCCGGACTCCCGATCAAACAGAAGTATTTCATCCGGTGGAATGCTGAAGCGGACCTTTTGTCCGATCACGTATTCTTCGCCGGCCACCGCCACGGCGGTAAGCGTGACTTTTCCAATAGCCAGCCAGACGACATAATGGTCGCCCATGTACTCGGCGTCGGTGATTTCGCCACTCAGATCACCGTCAGGAACCAACTGGACGGCTTCCGGTCGGATGCCCGCAACTACAGGCCCTCGGAGTGCAGCGTCGACCTTTATCCCCAGCGGATTCAACAGACCCGACTCAACCACAGCATCAAACGTGTTCATCTTCGGCTGACCAATGAAAGTGGCAACAAAGAGCGACGCGGGGTTTTTGTACAGTTCCTCCGGGGTGCCGAGTTGCTCAATGGTCCCTTGATTCAACAGGGCGATCCGGTCGGCCATGGTCAGCGCCTCGACCTGGTCGTGGGTGACATGCACCATGGTGACACCTACCTGCCGCTGGAGCCTTACGATCTCCTGGCGCATACGCACGCGCAAGTCGGCGTCGAGATTGGACAACGGTTCGTCGAGTAGGAAGATGGCAGGCTCCCGAATGATGGCTCGTCCCAGCGCCACACGCTGGCGCTGCCCGCCGGAGAGTTGGGCCGGTTTGTTATGTAATCGATCGGTCAAGCCGAGCATCTCGGCAACGGAACGAACCCGGCTGGTGATTTCGTCTTTCTTTGCCCCGGCCACCTTGAGCGGAAAGGCCAGGTTCTTTTCGACCGACATGTGCGGGTAGAGCGAGTAGTTCTGGAAAACGAGCGCCACGTTGCGGTCACGCGGCCGCAGATGTTCCACACGCCTGCCGGCGATGCTGACTTCGCCGGAATCCTGTTCCTCGAGACCCGCAATAATTCGCAGGAGAGTGGATTTGCCACACCCTGACTGCCCCAGAAGTACCAGCAATTCCCCCTGGCCCAATGCGAGGGAAATATCGTTGAGCACACGGGTCTGCCCGAAGGCCTTGGTGATATGTGACAGTATCAGACCGTCTTTCAATCTACACTCTCGATTGCGCCTTTGACCACGCGGTAACTACGGCTGCGGCTTTTCAGAGACTGGGGCGGCTCCACGGCCGTGGTCAGGAACACCTGGGACACCTCGGCGAATTCCTGCACCAAACCTAACGCCCGACCTTCGTCCAATTCAGCAAAAATTTCGTCGAGCAAAAGTACCGGGGTGGTCCGCCGTTTCTCCTTCAGGATGTGGTAAATTCCCAACTTGAGGGCTATCGCCGCGGTCCGCCATTGGCCTTGTGAGCCGTGCGTCCGGGCCGGCAGGCCACCGATGGTGAACCCAATATCATCGCGGTGCGGGCCAACGCTGGCGTTCTTCAGGATCCGTTCCTTCTCTCTGTTTTGGGCGAGACGGGCCTCGAATTCACGTGAAACGCCGTTGTCATCCCAGGCGTCGGCGCCCACCGCTACTGACGGCAGGTAGGTGAGATCCATCGACTCGCCGCGAGCAATCTGCTGGTAAAACGGCCGGGCTGTTTCGCGCAGGGCGTCAATGAACCGTGCTCTGGCTCGCATTATGCGGATGCCATATTCGATCAGGAGGGGATCAAACGGCGACGGATCCATGCCGTTTTTCAGCGCGGCATTTTTCTGCGAGAGGGTACGCTGATAATCACCCAGGTCGGCCAGATAGGTCACCGAGTGTTGCGCCAGGTGAAGATTGAGAAAGAGGCGCCGCTCGGACGGTCCGCCGGAGAGTATGGTACTGTCCTCGGGTCCCGAGGAAACCGCGCAAAAAAGACCATAGAGCCGCGAAATAGGTATGACCGCACCATCAAGGGTGATCTTCTTACGCTCGTTGCGTCCGAAAGCCACGGCTACTTCCACCGGCTGACTGCCGCCGTTTTCGACTCGACTGACAACCCGATAGACATCGACACCGTCGCGAATCATCGTCGCGTCGACCGCCCCCCGCTGGGACCGGCCGAGGCAGACAGTGTAGATTGCCTCCAACAAGTTGGTTTTTCCCGATCCGTTATCGCCATAGAAGATGTTGATCCCCGGCGCCAGGTCAGTGCTCAACTGGCTGAAGTTTCGAAAATTGGTCAGGGACAGGGTGTCGACAAGCATGGGCCAAGGATACAATAAAACGTGGCGAATGTCATCATCCGCCACGTTGTGCAGTGCGCATTGTTCCGGCGGCTTATTCAGCCAACCGCAATGGCATTATCAAACAGAGATAATCTTCCTTCTTCGTGTCACTTCCGTAGACTATGCCGGCCGCCACGGGACTGGAAAGCTCGAACGTCACCTCGCTGGCCTCAATGCGCGACAGAATTTCCGACACATAGGTCGCGTTGTACCCGATTTCCATTGCCTCACCCTGGAAGTCACAGTCGAGCACCTCTTTACCCTCGCCGCCGTAATCAGCGTTATTGGTCGCCAAGGTTAGGGAGTTCTTCTTAAGGGAGAACTTCACCTGGTGGGTGAGGCTGTTCGAGAGGATGGACACCCGCCGCACTGCCGAACCCAGCTCTTCCTTTGATACGGCCAGCTTCTTGTCATTGTTGGGGGGAATTACCTGCTCAAAATTCGGATATGGCCCCTCGATGAGGCGCGAAGTGAGCACTGTCTCCCCGAGATTGAAAATGATACTGTTTTCACCGAAAATGACGCCCACCTCAGCCTTACCGCCCTCGAGGAACTTGGGAATCAAATTCAAGACTTTGGGCGGAATGATGATATCCTCGCTCATTCCCTTGAGCTTGTTATTTGCCACGGCCATGCGGGCCAACCGATGGCCGTCGGTTGCCACCATAAGCATCCGCTCACCCTTGGTCTGCCAGAGAACTCCATTGAGGGCCGGACGGGTCTCATCGTTTGATACGGCAAAGGTGGTTTTGCGGATCATCTGAACCAGATCAGCCCCGTCAATTTTGATCTCTTTCTTCGTATTGACGGCCGGGAGTTTAGGGAAATCATCGGGTGCCACGGCGGCAATCTTGTAGGATCCGTTCGGAATCTTAATCTCTACCCTAGAGTTTATTGCCTCAAAGGAAACTTCGGATTCCGGCAGCTCGCGAATAATCTCAAAGAGAATCCGCGCAGGGAGCGCAGCGGAACCTTTCTTAGTGACAGAACATTCAACTGAACCGGTGATGGATATATCCAGATCCGTAGCGGA
This sequence comes from uncultured candidate division Zixibacteria bacterium, assembly GCA_963806185.1. Lineage (GTDB taxonomy): Bacteria > Zixibacteria > MSB-5A5 > GN15 > FEB-12 > CAWDXE01. The sequence continues at coordinate 995,265 of CAWDXE010000001.1, read as the reverse complement.
TATCTTCAGTTTGTTATCGAGGGCTTCCACGAGAACATTCGTCAGAATTGGCAATGTTGATTTGCTCGGCACAACTTGAAGAACTGAAGAAAGTGTACCGGCAAGTTTCGATTTAGGTAAGGCGAACTTCATGAATGCTCACTCCACGTGGATTGCCCACATCTTACTCTTGTTATCTGGTCTTATATATAAAAGAGATGATATTAATAAGGGGTGTGAAGATGTAGATAAGTCGATAGAAGTAAGATTATCGCTTACGGAAACACTGTGTGCTAAGCGACTTCTTCATTTTCTCTTCGCAAATTCTATTCACACCAAGTACAGTACGTTACCAACAAATAGAGGGAGTACCCCACATTTACTTAGGCCCTGATTGTAGTTCAGATAGCATCCACATAACCATTGACAAAATGTTAGTATAGTAGTGAAGCAGAGATTTTGTCAATCTTTTCGCGGAATGTGATATCTGCCGCAATCCGGCGAGAGATCAGGTCACAGGCGTGAATTACGGTCGAATGATCGCGGCCGCCAAAGGCCCCTCCAATGGACTTCAGGGAATTGTCCGTAAGTGAACGGGACAGATACATTGCCACCTGGCGGGCAAGAGCTACCTTGGCAGTCTTCTTTTTGGCTTGCATCATTTCCGGAGGAATGTTGAAGACCGTAGCAGTCTTACGCTGGATAGTATCCATCGTAATCTCTCTCTTAGCTGCACTCAGGGTCTCAGAGAGCACCTGCTGCGCCACAGAGAGGTCGATAGTTACTTTCTTAATCGACGCCCAGGCCAACAGGCGAATGAGCGCCCCTTCCAACTCGCGGACATTAGTGGTCACCTTGTCGGCGACATAGCGGACAACGTCGTCCGGGAGCGTTTTACCCTCCGAGGAGAGTTTTTTGTACAAAATGGCAGTGCGATTTTCAAGGTCAGGGGCCTGAAGATCGGTTACCAAACCCCAGCCAAAGCGGGAGAGTAGCCGTTCTTCAAGCCCTTTGATCTCTTTGGGCGGACGATCGGAGGTGAGAATAATCTGTTTACCGGAATGGTACAGAGCGTTAAACGTGTGAAAGAACTGCTCCTGAGTGGATTCCTTGCCGGTAAAGAACTGGATATCGTCGATAATCAGCACGTCGACATCACGGTAGAGGCGGTGGAAGTCGGTGATGGTGCGGTCGGAGATGGCGGAAATGAAGTCGGAGGTGAATTTCTCAGAGGTGGCATACATGATGCGCTTATTGGGGAAGAATTCCAGAATCTGGTGACCGATGGCCTGGACAATATGCGTTTTGCCCAGTCCGGTGCCGCCGTAGATGTAGAGCGGATTGTACTTTGTCATGCCCGGACCCTCGGCCACCGCCTGAGAGGCGGCCGCGGCAAACTGGTTGAAGTCACCAATCACCAGCGTGTCGAACCGATACTTGTCGTTGAGGTTATGATTGGACGGCGAGCCGGCAACCGGCGCCGGTGCGGTGGGCGAGATCTGACCGGCCGGGATCTGATTCAACAGGAGCGAAGTCTGCTCCTCTGGTTCGGACTGGCCGGTGATGACCCAGGTGATGTCGAGCCGCCGGCCGAGGACTTCCGTGAAGGACTCTTCGATGAGGTCCCGGAAGTGGTCGTTGATCCAGTCGGCGACGAATTGATTGGCGACGGCGATTTTGAAGTCGCCCGTTTCGGCAAGTTCCCCCTTGGTGGGGCGAAGCCAAGTGTTGAAGGACTGTTGTTTGAGGCGCAACGACATGTACTTAAGACAGTCCGACCACTGTTGTGAGGTTGACATAGATTTTTCCATTGGTTCGCAATCCCCTGCGGTGTTCAATCCACTTGTTCACAGAGAGAGTCGTTGGTCTCCCTGTAGGTTACCCAATTTTGTGCACACTATACCCGCGACTTGTCCACAAAATCATCCACAGACACGCCTAAGAGTGTGCTCTATAACTCGTGATTGAATAAGAGGCTGTGCTCGAAGCGCTCCCTACAATCCACATGCTGCCCACACAGCATTTCCCTCGAGAATTCATGTGTATACATATTCGTCGTGGCGATAACCGTCAAGCCTGTGGATAAAAATAAACCGGACATTTTTGAAGCAGTTGATTGAGTGTATCTTAGGCGGATAACAAAATTCGGCGTGCCGGGGCTATGATTCCAAACCGATGATGGAAATAAATTAGAGTCTCAAGCAGGATGCGACTTCACAAGCAGTTATCGTCAGTCACTCGTTTCGATGGCTCGAGCGATGGTCTCGAATAGAGCAATTTGCTCCGGAGTGCCATACATGGCGACCGGACGTCCGGTATCGGCTCCTTCGCGAATCGTGCTCTGCAGGGGAATTTCTCCGAAGAACTTCACACCCAGTTTCTCAGCAAGCGTCTTGCCACCACCGCGTCCAAAGACGTATTCGCGTGTACCATTAGTCTCAAAATACGACATATTTTCGAGGACGCCGATCACACGTAACTTTGTCTTCTCTGCCAGCTTGGCGACACGACCGGCAACATGCGTGGCTGTGGCCTGAGGGGTGGTGACCACCAGCAGTTCCGCCGCCGGGATGGCCTGTGCGATAGTCAAGGTGACATCGCCCGTGCCCGGGGGGAGATCGAGAAATAGAAAATCGAGTTCGTCCCACATGACGTCGGACAGAAATTGGTTGATCGCCTTATGCAACATCGGGCCGCGCCAGATGACCGGCTCATCCTCGTGCACGAACAAGCCCATCGATATCACTTGCAGGTTATCGCCTTTGCGCAGCGGCACAATCTTGTCGTCAATAATAGTGGGTTGTCCTTGAATCCCAAGCATCCGGGGGATCGAGAAACCATACACGTCGGCATCGAGCAGCCCAACCTTGTGACCAAGGCGGGCCAGCGCCGTCGCTAAGTTTGTTGTGACGGTGGACTTACCGACACCGCCCTTGCCTGACGACACCGCGATGAAGCGCTTGGCGAAATTTCCGACGGTGACCGGATGAGCGCCCTCAGTTGCCGTACCATGCCCGAGTTTCTGACGGAGTCTCGCTCTTTGCTCGTCGGACATCACGTCGAAAACAACCTTGACCGACTCAACATCGGGGATAAGCCGCAGGCCGGCGGTGACGTCGGAAGTGATCTTCTCTTTGAGTGGGCAACCGGGGACAGTAAGGGTAATGCCGACGGTGACATGGCCACCGTCGATCTCGACGAATTTTACCATGTCGAGTTCAGTCAGCGGCTTTTTCAGTTCCGGGTCATTGATCCCGCTGAGAATATGCAGCACCATTTCTTTAGTCGGCATGGGGTCCCCGTTGCGGCGAGCTGAGCCTTATGTCGGACAGCCGCTTATTGGTGAAAACTCTTTCGACCGCCGTCTGCGCCTCGCAATACGCGTCTTTTAGGTCGCAATCCGGCAGGTGGATACACTCCATTGTACCCATCTGGCATTCAAACATCGTGAACTTCCCCTGGATTCCTTCAATGACATCAAGGAGCGAGATTTCGGACGCCGGGCGGGCCAGTCGCAGGCCGCCGCCAAAACCTCTGGCAGTAATAACCAATCCAGCCCGAACCAGTTCCGCAATAATCTGGGGAAGGTACTTGGGGGGAATCGCCTGACGTTGGGCAATTTCGTTGGCGGTACTCTGACCCTCGGGGTGAGTCGAAAGCTCCCAGAGGGCGCGGATGGCATACTCCGTCTTCTTGGTTATCATACCAAGGAATATATGGTTAGACGAAAAAGATAGCAATTGGGAATTTGGCTCTGAAAAACTCGACAGTTCTGAGACAGGATGCTACCGGGAACCGAGGCTCACTCTTTCGGTATCCCGGCGTCGCGCCAGATCCGCCAAGTGCCGTCGGGGCGCTCCTTCCACATCTCGAAATACTGCCCATGTTCGGTCGTAGTGTCGACATCGGCCGCTGTACTCAGGGACTTGCGAGTGTACCGGCCGAATTCGTAACCAATTGAATCGACCAGCCAGACAGTCGCCGTAGTGATAGTCATCTCAAAGGGACCGTACTTTTCCATAAACCGGCCGATCCGCTTCTCGATATTCTCATGCCCCTGAACCAGAACGCCGCCGCCCAAAAGCAGGGCGCCATCGTCGGAAAAGAGCGAGGCCAACAGCTTGGGGTCGCTGATCTTGTGCGCCTCGCACCACTTGCTGTTGGACCAGTCGATATGGGCACGAAGTTTGGCCAGTTTGACACTGTCGGTGGGGACAAGAGGCTGAGCCGACGCCGACACGGCGGCAAGGATCAGTCCCAGACAAAGAAATCGGGTGATTGTATTCACGACATTCATCCTCCGTCAATCAGTCATTCTCGTTTTTGGCGGACCGGTCGATCTCCTGGCAGAGCGCCGTCAGATACAATTAGGAGTGATCGTCAAAGAAAAACCACCGGTTTGCTGTGGACCGGTGGTTTGTTGCAGTCTAAGACGTCGCTGGCGGGGCTAGAGGTCGCGAGTCAGTTGATCTACCTCGGCCACATGCTGGGCGAATCTATTAATAGTCGCCAAAAACGGCTCCGGAGTGGTCATGTCTATCCCACAGATCTTCACCAGTTCGATCGGGTAGTCCTTGCCGCCGGAGGACAGCATTTCCAAATACCGATCGATGATGCCCGGCTCGCCGTTGAGGAATTTCTGCAGAATAGCCTGCGACGCGGCATAGGATGTGGCGTACTGGTACACGTAAAACGAATTGTAGAAGTGCGGGATGCGCGACCACTTAAGGGCTGTCAATTCGTCGAGCGTAAAAGCCGGGCCGTAATACTTCTTTGTGAGATCGCCCCAGACCTGGTTGAAGTACTCGGGGGAGAGGGCATTTCCTTGTTCGACGTGGTCGTGGATCAGCAGTTCAAACCGGGCGTACATGACCTGATTGAAGAACGTCCCGAAAGTCATGTCGAGATACCGGTTATAGAGGTCGAGCTTGACGCGGATATCGGTGGCCTCTTTGATCAGCAGATTCCAGAGCAGCCCTTCATTCAGGGTCGAGGCGATTTCGGCAATGAAGATGGCATAATGCGATTTGGGGAAGGGCTGGGTCGTATTCGACAGGTACGAATGCATGGCGTGGCCCATTTCGTGCGCCAGCGTAAACATGTTATCGACGGTGTCGTTGTAATTCATCAGCACATACGGATGGATCGAGTAGTTCCCCCAGCTGTACGCGCCGCCGCCTTTGCCCTCGGTTTCATACACGTCAACCCAGCGCGACCGCATGGCGTCGCGAAGCACACTGACATACTTGCCACCCAGCGGCCCCACCGCCTCGAGCAGCCGCTCAACTGCGCGGTCGTACGGAACCTCGTAGTTCTGCTCCGGAAAGAGGGGGTTGGCCATATCGTAGGTGTAAACGTTGTCGATCTTGAAAATGCGTTTGCGCAGGGCCGTGTACGCGTGCATGCCCGGCAGGTTCGCCTCGGTGGTGTCGAGGAGGGAGTGGTAAACCGAAAGCGGGATATTATTGCCGTCGAGCGCACTTTCGAGACAGTTGCCGTAGCGACGAACGCGGGAGTAAAAGATATCGCGACTTACCGACGCCGACAGCGATGCCCCGAGTGTATTGACATGTTCCTTATACGGCTGGTAGAAGGCATTGTGGGCGTCGCGGCGGACGGTGCGGTCCTTGCATTCGATCAATTTGGCGTAGCGCTGTTTGGTCAGCTTGATTTCCTGACCGTCCTCGCCTTTGACGATCGGGTAGGTAATATCGGCATCGTCGAGCATGGAAAAGATGTTGTCCGCGCCGCGGGCCATCACCGATGACATAGCGAGCACTTCTTCTACCTCTTCGTTGCGCACGTGCGCTTTGGAACGGACCAGCTCCTTCAGATAGAAATCGTAAATGCCCCGCTTGGGGAACTGCGCTTCCATGGCCAGCAGTTTCTCGTCGGGCATTTTGAGCAATTCCGGCTCGACAAACGAGAACGCCGCGGCCACCTGCGAGGAGAGCATGGCGACGCGTTCGGTGAAGGCCTGCCACTTCGAGACACGGTTGTCGAGATCCTTATTGAGATAAGCGTATTGATAGAGCGAGTGGAGGATCAGCGAAAGGGTACTGCGCGACTCAAAGCAGTCGTACATAACGGCCGGCGACGAGGCCAGTTTGCCGGCGAACTCTTTCGCCTTCTCCAGAAGCTGTTGAGCTTTGGCGTAATCGGCTTCCCAGGCCGCATCGGAGGGATAGATGTCAGAAAGTCGCCAGGTGTGCTGTTCGGCGATTTCGTTGCGCTGCGGTATTGCGGTTTTTGAGGTGGCTGACTCTGTAGCCATCGCAAGTCCTTTCGGGGTAGTGTCTATTAGTGGGGAGAATATTGCGTTATTCGGTGTCAAAAGCAACGAGGGTGTCAGCCGAGCCGCTTCGGTACCACCATCACCGACTTCTCGCGCTCGACCGTCACCAGCCCCGGCTTGGCTTTGCGCGGTTTGCGGACGTAGCGGCGTTCGGTGTAAATCACCGGCACCAGGCGGTCATTTCTCGCCTTGGAATGGCCGGCCGCATAGGCAGCGGTCTCTTCGATTTCCTTTTTGGACGGGATAAAGCTCTTGTTGGGGAATTTCATCACCACGTGTGAGCCGGGGCACTGCTGGGCGTGGAACCAAAGCTCATGCGGTTTGGCAAACTCAAACGTCAGTCGGTCGTTGTCGGCCCCCTCGCGCCCGACAAAGATGGTCACGCCGGTGGAAAGTTGGTGTTCGCGATACGGCAGGCGGGGGGCTTCTTTGGTTCGCTCGCCTTCGCGGGGGAGAAGAGCCTGAAGTTCTGAGTCGAACTGCTTGACGGCAACGTCGAAATTAATCTCAAGGGCCTCCGCAATTGTCCGCAGTTCGGCCAGCTCGTGGCGGGAAACCTCGAGCCGGCGCTGGAGAATCTCCAGACCCTCGCGCCCTTTGCGGTGGCGTTTGAAATAAGCGTCAATATTGTCGCTCGGTGGCAACGCCGGATCGAGCTTTATGGTGACGGGTTGATGCGGCTCGAGAAAGATATCGTCGACTGTGATCTTGCTCATCCCGCGCTTGAGCTCGGCATGGTGAATTTGCAGGAGTTCGCCGTATCGCTTATAAATTTCGAAGTTCTCGGCGTCCGTGACGTCGTGCTCGATCTTAAGTATCCGTCCTTCGAGTCGTTTGATGGCTCGCGAGACGGCGCCGGTCACTTGCTTTTCGCGATCAGCATCCTCCTCGACGGTCTGACGATGTTCGGTCATGGCAAGCACGGCCTGTGACAACGATTTGAATTTCTCCGGCTCGTCGGTGACGGTTGAGAGTTTGAACGGGTATACCTCGGCCGCTCCCTTTATTACGTAGAGGTAGGCAGAATCCGCCGCCGGAAACCGAGCGGCAAGATCACAGACGGACCTAGCCAACGTGGCAAGCTGTTCATCGGTCACTGCTGACGGCTCGACGAAATCAATGCCGGCGCGAGCGACAGCTTCCTTTGCCATCGTGCGCGTGAAGCCGATAAGCTGTTTTTCGACATAGGTTACCATGGATGGCATTTCAGCCGTCAGCCTTTCGCGCATAGCTGAGGCCTCGACTGTGAAGGGATCGAGACGAGCCGGCGGCGCGGGAAAGTCGTATTGATCGCCGATTTTGTATTCACGGTTGCGAAGCGTAGCCTGTTTGCGGCGATCACTGTCGAGGCACCAGATATTGCCGTTGGGGCCAATCGCCTCGAACACGAGGAGTTTCTTCTCATCATTAATGGCAAGCGTAACGAAGAAAAGGCGATCCAGACCGAGTTGCTCCACCGCGCTGACTGTTCCTGACGAAAGGCCAAACATCGGCCAGGGCTTTTCGGTGGTATCGATCGTGATCTTTGAGGCCGGCACCAGAAACGTACCGGACCCGGCCGGATGGAAGCGAAAGCCGAGTGCCCAGCGCGTTTTCTCCTGCCGAAAGAAGAAGTAAGCCGCCCTTTCCTTTTTGTAGTACTCGGTGCCGACCAATTCGGCGCCGATCAGTTCGCGCCGCAGTTCGGTGACCAGGTTGAGAATATGAAGGACGGTTTGCATGGGGCGAATATATCGGCTTGGGACTGCGGGAACAACAACAGACGATCAGAGGATAAGCTTCAGAAATTCGCCCGTGTAGGAACCTTTGGTTCTGGCGACCTCTTCCGGGGTGCCGGTGGCGATGATCCGGCCGCCGTCGTCGCCCCCCTCCGGACCGATATCGATGATATAGTCGGCGGTCTTGATGACATCCAGGTTGTGCTCGATTACCACAACCGTGTTGCCTCGTTCGACCAGTTCGTTGAGTACGCCCAGCAACATCCGAATGTCCTCAAAATGCAGGCCGGTCGTCGGTTCGTCGAGAATGTACAGAGTCCGGCCGGTAGCCATCTTTGACAGCTCGGTAGCCAGTTTGATGCGCTGAGCCTCGCCGCCGGAAAGCGTAGTCGCCTGCTGGCCGATGTGAATATAGCCAAGACCGACATTGGCCAGGGTGAGTAGTTTTTTCTTGATGCGGGGGATGTTCTCGAAAAACGTAAGCGCCTCGTCCACCGTCATGTCGAGCACGTCGGAAATAGACTTCCCCTTGAAACTGACTTCCAGAGTCTCACGATTGTATCGTTTCGCTTTGCAGACCTCGCAGGGGATATATACGTCGGGAAGGAAATGCATCTCGATTTTTATGATCCCGTCCCCTTCGCACGCTTCGCAACGGCCGCCCTTGACATTGAAGGAGAATCGTCCGGCGCCGTAGCCGCGCGCCTTGGCTTCCGGAAGGCCGGCGAACAGATCGCGCACGTGCGTGAACAGTCCAGTATAGGTGGCCGGGTTGGAGCGGGGAGTGCGGCCGATAGGCGACTGATCGATATCAATCACCTTATCGATATGCTCCAGACCCTCCAGTGACTTGTATGGGAGCGGCATCGTGCGGCTGCCGTAGAAGTGACGGGCCAGGGCGTGGTAGAGCGTTTCGTTGATGAGCGAAGATTTGCCGGAGCCGGACACGCCGGTGACCACAACAAAGGCACCGAGCGGAATAGTTAAATCGACATTCTTCAGATTGTTTCCCGTCGCGCCACTGAGCCCGATTGACTTGCCGTTGGGGGCACGCCGATCGGTCGGCGTATGAATTTCACGCGTGCCGCAAAGGTACTGGCCGGTGAGTGATTTGCGCGAAGCCTTGATTTCATCGGGGGTTCCGCTGGCGACTACCGTCCCGCCGTGAATGCCGGCGCCGGGGCCGAGATCGATCACGTAGTCGGCTTGTTCAATCGTTTCGCGGTCGTGTTCGACCACCAGCACCGTGTTACCGATGTCGCGAAGCTCAGTCAGGGTGCGCAGTAATTTTTGATTGTCGCGCTGGTGAAGGCCGATTGACGGTTCATCGAGAATGTACAATACCCCTACCAAGCGGGAGCCGATCTGGGTCGCCAGGCGAATGCGCTGGGCTTCACCGCCGGACAACGTCTGCGCCGAACGGCTGAGAGTCAGATAATCAAGCCCGACGTCACAGAGGAAACCGAGACGCTCCCGGATTTCCTTGAGAATCTGTTTGGCAATCGTCTGCTGGCGTTTGGTCAGGTTGACGTCTTTGAAAAAGCTGTACGCCTTCTTGATCGGCTTATCGACGAGACTGTCAATCGTTTCCCGATCGATGATCACCGCCAGTGCCTCGGGGCGAAGCCGCGCCCCCTTGCAGGTGGGGCAGGGGGAGACGGTCATGTAATTTTCTATCCATTGGCGGACGCCGGAAGAATCAGTCTGCTTGTACCGGCGCTCAAGGTGCGGAATCACTCCCTCGAACTTGGCCGCGTATGTTCCTGAGCCGTAGCCGCTGCCGGTGGCATGTTCGTATTCGAATTTGATTTCGTCGCGGCCAGAGCCGCGAAGGATCACTTGCTGGATGTCCTGAGGGAGTTTGTTCCAGGGTGTGGAGAGCTTGAAGTTGTACCGATTGGCCAGACCGCGCAGGCGGTATCGGTACCAATTGGACATATCGACGCCGCCCCAGGGGTGAATAGCCCCTTCATTGATAGACTTGCTCTGGTCCTGAATAATCAGCTCGGGAGCAATCTCCATCCTTTGACCCAGACCATCACAGGTCTTGCAGGCGCCGAAAGGTGAATTGAACGAAAAGAGCTGCGGTGTCGGTTCTTCGTACGAAATGCCGCAATTGAGGCAGGCGAATTGTTCCGAGAAGAGCAGATCCTGATTCTTGATATTGATCAAGACTGTGCCGTTGGAAAGGCGCAGAGCCGTTTCGACCGAATCGGCCAGGCGCGTCTTGGATGACGGCTTCACCACCAGGCGATCGACAACTGCCTCAACCGTGTGCTTCATGTTTTTGGTAAGTGGGCGGACCTGATCGGCCTCGAGAATTTCACCGTCGATGCGCAGACGAACGAATCCTTCCCGCTTGGCGTTGTCGATCACGTCCTGATGCTCACCCTTTTTACCGCGCACGAGCGGGGCAAGTACGATCAGGCGGGTACCTTCTTCGAAACTGAGCACCGAATCGACGATTTGCTCGACCGTTTGCTGCGTGATCGGCTGGTGGCATTTCACGCAATGTGGGACGCCGATGCGGGCGAAGAGGAGACGCAGATAATCGTAGATTTCGGTGATGGTACCGACAGTCGAGCGCGGATTCTTGGGAACGCCCTTTTGCTCAATCGATATGGCGGGGGAGAGGCCTTCGATGAAGTCGACATCCGGCTTTTCCATCAAGCCGAGAAACTGGCGGGCGTAGGCCGACAGCGACTCGACATACCGTCGCTGTCCTTCAGCATAAATGGTGTCAAAAGCCAGTGAGCTTTTGCCCGAACCGGACAGACCGGTGATCACGGTCAGGGTGTCTCGAGGGATCTTTACGTCGATGTCCTTGAGATTGTGTTCCCTTGCCCCCTTGACCCAGAGGTACTCTCGATTGCGCTTATTTCGGACGTCGTTATATGCCATAGTTTGTTTGTCTCTCCCACCAAATGCGGAACCCATAATATAACGATTGCCGGTTCCCCGGGGGCGACGATTTGGCGGCTGGTTGTCACATTCTGACAGTGCGGCCGACAAAGGCCGTCCGTGCGTGCGTCGTAAGTCGTTGTGTGACAAGGGGGGAATTTAACTTGACAAGCTTGGTGTAGGATTTACATTGCGGGCCTATGCACGACCCCCATCAGGCCTTTTTTGATAAACTTGCCGAAGAATGGGACTTGATGTTCACCGCCGAGGACCTTGAGCGGCTGATGCATCTGGTGGACAAGCTCGGCGTCAAGCCCGGTATGGACATTCTCGATGTCGGGTGTGGCACCGGTATCTTGTTTGACATGCTTCGGCGCAAAACCGGAGAGAAGGGGACCGTGACCGGCCTGGATTTCTCGATAAACATGATCCGCATTGCCCACCGCAATTTTCCGTTCGACAATGTTAATGTCGTCGATGCCGACGTTTCCATGCTCCCATTCAGTGACAAGAAGTTCGACCTGGCAATTGCCTTTGCCTCCTTTCCGCACTTTGTGGAGAAACGCAAAGCTCTCGATGAAATCCACCGCGTGCTCAAGTCCGGGGCCGAATTTCACATCGTCCACCTCGCCTCGTCAAAGGAAGTGGGTGAGCTGCATAAGCGAATCGGCGGGGTGGTGGAAAAGGACCAGTTGCCGTCAGCCGCGGAATTGCAGAAGATGTTCGAGCAGTCCAGATTCGGGGCTGTGGCGATTGAAGACCATCCCTCGCTGTTCACAGCGTCGGCCAGCCGCGCCGACTAATCATAGTTCTCCGTGAAAGATCAGCACACCAAAGCGCGATGGTTGACTCACACCGCGCTGTATTTGGCGTTGGCGGTACTCCTGCCGATCGGCTTCCACCTCTTTGGCATCAGCGGCCGTATTCTTCTTCCGATGCACATCCCGGTACTCCTGGCCGGGTTTCTGGTAGGGCCGGCTTCGGGAGTGGTAGTCGGTTTGATTGCCCCGCTCATGTCGCACTTGCTCACCGGCATGCCGCCGACCTACGCTGTGCCGTTGATGTCGTTGGAACTGCCGATCTACGGCCTGGTGGCGGGGTTGGCCTACAAGCATCTACATTTCAATATCTATATTGCTCTCGTATTGGCATTGATCGTGGGTCGCCTCATGTTTGGACTTGGATTGTTCGTGCTGGGCATGTTTATAGAATTGCCGTACACGGCGGCGGCCTTTTTCTCGACCGGCGGGGCGATAGTCAGCGGATTGCCCGGAATTGCCGTGCAAATCATTGTGATACCGTTATTGGTGGCGGCAGTGCGACGGCACAATGCGGGGTGAGACTCACTCCGCCGGAATTTTCACGTAATTCAGGCCGTAATCGGGTGGGAGTGAGTAATCCAGGTTGAACTGAAACGACTCGCGGCGGCCGTCGACAAACAGCACTGTGACAGCAATGGCAAATTTCCCCCAGGTGAAGAATCGTTCGGCGAAGCGGCGGCGACGGTCATCGTTGTGACGGATCGGCTCGCTAAACGACTCGTGCAGACGATATTCGACCAGACGAACAGAATCCAGCACCGAATCGGGTTCATCCACAAAGACTTCAAGATGAAAGTGCTTTTTGCGGCCCGGGCGCTGCTTGTACTCAATCCGTCCCTGTTCGTCCGTCACCAGGCGATAGCCGAAATCCATGGGGCAAGATAACAGCTTGAAAGCGCCTGCTCAAATGGGTAGATTCGGACGATGTCCGAAGCGAAACCGTCAGTCCTGATCACGGGAGCCAATGGCTTCATTGGCTCACGACTCTGCAACACTTTCCTCGAACACGGGTACATCGTCTACGCCGGTGTGCGACGAACCGCCGATCTGTCGTTGTTGAAGACGCTGCCGGTCACCTACAGGTATGGTGATGTCTGCAGTCCGGATACGCTGCCGGCCATGGTAGCGGGCGTTGATTATGTCATTCATAACGCCGGCATCGTTAAGGCAAAAGCGGCCGAGACATTTTTTGCGGTCAACGAAACCGGGACGCTCAATCTGCTTGAAGCGATTGTCGCGCACAATCCGCACGTCAGGAAAGTCATCTATGTCTCATCACTGGCCGTTTCGGGACCGATGAGAGGTGACACACCGCTGACCGAGGCCGATCCGCCCAATCCTATCACCACGTATGGTCGATCGAAAGCGGCGGGAGAGAAGGTGGTACAGGAATTCGCCAGTCGCTTGCCGACCGTGATCCTTCGTCCGATGGGTGTGTACGGTCCCGGCGACAAAGAAATACTCACTGTGTTCAAGACGGTATACCGTCGTATCAACCCGCTCTTCGGTAATCCGAAGCGGTTGATTCAATTGGTGCACGTCGACGACGTCTGTGCCGGTGTATTGCGCGGCTTGACGGCTAATACGGTTTCGGGTTCAATCTATTTCATTGGCGAATCGCGGGCATATACCATGGCGCAGCTTGTGGCCACGCTCGAGACCGTTTGCGGGCGAAGGGCGCTGCCGCTGCCGATACCGGCGCCGCTCTTCAAATTCATTGCCTTCGTGTCGGAATCTGCCTTTCGATTGGTCCGAGCGGTGCCGATGCTGACGGTCGAAAAATCGCGTGAGCTGTTGGCGTCGTGGAGTGTATCAACCGACAAAGCGAAGCGGGAGCTGGGCTTTGAATCGTCAATCCCGTTTGACCGGGGTGCACGAGAAACATTTGACTGGTACCTCAAGGAGGGATGGCTGTGATAATGTCCGGTTCGCTGGCATTGGTCTGCCTGTTGGCCGCGGGTGCGTACCTGCTGGTCATCTCGTTCATCCTCGACTTCATCGAGCGCCGGTTGCGTCTTTCGTATGCCATTCCGAAAGAACTGAAAGAAGAGACCGGATTTGTGTGGACCTTCATGAATTTCACGATGGAGGCCCTGTTTTATGTGGCCATTCCCGCCTTTGGCTACGGCTTTCTCCGGCTGATCCTGCCCTTGGAAACGGTACGGGCGGGGTTTGCTGCCGCGATATTTGCGTTCATACTTGGAGCGGCGCCGGTGATCATGTCACTGTCGGTCCGATTGAAATTGCCCATGCCTTTCCTGCTTTTTCTGCTGCTTTCGCACTTGATCAAGTTAGCCGGGTGTCTGACCGTAATTGGACTCATATACGCCATGTGAAGGAGTGTGACATGTCGACCGTCACGCCGACGACTGAAGCGAAGTTTGCACAGGCGCGCAGCCTGTTTCCTCATACGAAGGACGTTATATACTTCAACAGTGCCTCCTACGGTCCGTTTTGCACTCCGGTGGCCGAGGCCGTCCGACACAATGTCCAGATTCGGGTGGACGCCGCCACAGACGACAGCCATGATGCCGACGTGGCGCAGTGCGAACTGCGCGACATTTACGCCTCGCTGATCGGCGCCAAGTCGCACCAGGTAGGTCTTGGCCTGAATACCAGTTTCGGCATCAATGTGGCGGCCTTCGGCTTGCCGCTGAAGGCGGGTGACGAGGTACTGGTATCCGATATTGAATTTCCGGCGATCGTTTATGCCTGGCGTGCGGCGGCGGAACGACGGGAACTGAAACTCACCTTTGTGCCGTCGCACAACCGTCGCTTTGACATCGCTGAGCTGGAAAAGGCAATCAATCCGAAAACGCGGGTGATCGCGCTCTCGTACGTGCAGTTTTTCAACGGGTACAAGAACGATCTGGCGACTATTTCACGGATTGCGAAAGAACATGGCTGTTACTTGATCGTCGACGGTATTCAGGGGATGGGAGTCGAGCCGACTCAATGTGGTCGAGCTGGGGATTGATGTCTTCAGTTCCGGCTGCCAGAAGTGGCTATTGGCGCCGCAAGGGTGTGCCTTTTTCTACCTGAGTGACGAGGTGCAGCAATCGCTACAGATACCTTTCATGAGCTGGCTGGGCGTCGACTGGCACATGCAGTACACCGACCTATTCCACTACGACAAAGAGTGGTTCGACGAAGCGCGGAAGTTCGAATTGGGGTATTACGCCGTGCTGAATATCTTCGGCATGCGTGCCGCGGCGGACCTTTTCGTAGATCTGGGCATTCCGAATATTCAGAAACATACCCACGGCCTGATTGATCGATTGGCCGCCTATATCAGACAGAAGCCGTATTATCGGATTACGTCGTCAATGGAAGAAAAGCACCGGTCGTCAATCTTCACGTTTGCGTGCGACGACATCGCCAGATTGCACAAGGCGATTTTGAAGGAGCGGATTATTCTGGTGCAGCGGGAGGGCTCAATTCGCGTCTCTTGTCACTTGTTCAACAATGAACAGGACATCGACCGACTGACTGGAATCCTGGATCGGTTTGCCGCACACAAATGAGGATATCGCCAGATGGCGACCATTAAATCGGTTCTACAGACACGACCATTTCAACCTCTGTTTGCGGGGATGGAGGCGCTATTAATCGAGGCCGAACCGATCTTCAACATGATTGAAGATAAGCGAAGGAAACATGACATGAATCTTGACCAGGGAGAATGGGCGAAGGAGAAGCATCTCGCTACAGCTAGCTTCTTGCTGGGCATGAGCGGACTTGAGTCCTTTGTCATGTGCCTTTATGAGGAGTACAAGAGTCGTTCGGAAGACAGTCTGCCGGATGAGATTTTTAGGACTAAGAAACGGCTGGACCATTTGCGAGGGCAGGGCTTTGAATGGTGGCCATTAAATGAAAAACTGTATTTCATAATTCCCATTTGTGCGAATTCGATTGTTGACCCTAGAAAAGTACTCAAACGAGACAGGAGCGATTGGCAACGATTGGATGAGTACATTAAGATTCGAAATGCAATCGTGCACGCTCGACCGGAAGAAGTGGCGTGGGTGATTACGATGGGAGAGCAAGGGGTGCATACGGTTGATGATTCAGATTCTCGAAATCACTGGCCGAAGACAAAATCTCCGAAAGATGTTAGAAATTTCAACACGCGTTGCGCCCGCGATGCCCGTAGTTCCATCCTCTGGATAAAATCCGTGATATTGGACACACTCGCTGAGCGAGTGCCCCCGCGGTTTATGCTTGACGAACAGGTTAAGTTAATAGATCGGTGGTAATGGATACCTGCATTTGGCCATTAGAACGACACGGGAAGCTGCAGAGCTTTCGGCTCGCTTGTAAGATTATGCCGGACAGTCGATAACTGACCTTTTTCGCCTGTAACCGTTCCCTTTCCGAGATTCGCCGCTGACACTTGCTTTCAGATTTGGCGGCACTTTGGAGAGAAATTGGTTATGTTAGCCCCGACTGATAAACGCGATGCAGAGCGGCGGCCTCAGGCTGAAGGGGTGAGTGAACTCATGGATTTACAGGGGCAGACCATACTCATTACCGGAGCGTCCGGCTCGGTTGGACAGCAGATCATCTATGAACTGGCCAAGCAGGGCATTCGCGTCGTTGCCCACGTACGGGAGGGTTCGGACACTACCTTCATCGATTCTCTGGGCCTTGAAAAGCGGCTGGCCGATCTTCGCAACCGGCCGGAGCTGGATCAACTGGTAGCTGGTGTCGATGCCATCATCCACGCGGCCGCGTGGGTTGATTTCCGCAAGGACAAACTGACGCAGTTTACCGGCATCAACACTTTCGGCGCCGTGTATCTTTATCATGCGGCCGCTAAGGCGCGGGTCAAACGATTCGTACATATATCGTCGGTCGCGGCCATCGGCGGTCGACCCCGCGGAAACGGCAAGAATGTACCCATTGTTGCGGCGTCGCTGAACGAGCAATGGCCGTTCAATCTCGCTGACGTGAAGATCCCATATCTCATGACGAAGTGGGCCGCTGAGGAAGAATTGCTTAAGCTCGCCGCCGCCGGCGGGCCGGAGCTGGTCATTGTCAATCCATCGATCATTCTCTCACCGTCAACGACCCGCGATGATCGCGGCCGCGGCCGTAGGCGGATCAATGGCATCGTCATGCCCGATTTTCCCAATCTGATGAACCTGGTCGATTTGCGGGATCTGGCGCCGGGCGTTATTGCCGCGCTGCGGAAGGGTCGCCCCAACGAGCGTTATATCCTCGGCGGTGACAACATGACGGCACGAGAGCTTGTTCTGGCTGTATCCGTCTTCGTCGGCAAGAGCCCACATCTGTTATGGCTTCCCAACTGGGTCTATCGCGGACTGGCCAGAATCGGTTATGCCCTGACTGTCATTTTGGGAAGAAGTCGCATCAGGATGTATCCGGAACTGACCAAACTGCTTGACTACGACTGGGCCTTCTCTTCCTCGAAGGCCCGTCAGGAATTGGGATATACTACCCGATCGATTCACACGACGCTCGGAGACTTGTTCACCAACAATTTCGTCGGGACATATATGAGACCCGACCCCGGAGCTTCCACTGTGACAAAGTCTCCCTCCGCCGCGCCGAGATAATGCCGGCGACGGTGGGCTACCCGAATCGGCCATCTAAGTTATAGTATTCCAAATGCTTACGTCAGCGAAATCTCCGACGGCAGGAGTTAAACGTGGGCGGGGGTGGAATCTCCGATCACTCGAAACAAGCTTGCCTTAACATGGCGACGACAATATACTTAGCGCTGCTCTTACGTATGAAAACACTCTGTCCATAGCCGTTATGAAGGTAACGGTGACCGCGGCACCATCCAGGGACAATTCAATTTTGGATATTTTGTGAGCGCAGCCACGAACCCCAGTACCGAAGAACCATCCGGGCAGAACCCTTCGATCGCGGAAAAGGCGATTGAGCTGCACCCCAAGCTCCTTTCGCCTCTGCTGGTTTGGGCGGTGGTGTTTTGCGACATTGGCACGTCGGTATACTACGTGCCGGGGATTTTGTACGGTCAGATCGGATCGCTTGCGCCGCTCATGGTGCTCGCCGTTACGGTCGGGTTCCTGCTGCTGGCCAGCAAGTACATTGAAATCTGCTGGCGCAATCCGGAGGGTGGCGGTGTTGTCACCGTATCCACGAAGGCCTTTTCCCCTCGCTTCGGCGTATTTGGGGGATTGCTTATCACGGTCGACTATTTTCTCACCTCCGCCGTCTCGGCGGTTTCGGGCATGCATTATCTGGGCTCCGTCATCCCGGTTGCAGGCGAGAATGTCGTTATGATTGCCGTCATCGCACTGAGTTTTCTCGCACTCATAAACGTCATCGGTATTCGCGAAAGTGCCGGCATCTCGCTGATGATGGCGGTCTCGGCGCTGGCGGTGTCGCTGGCGGTTATCCTGGTGACCGTGATCATGATGGGGCCGCCGCAGTGGGATCTAGTGTGGCAGCATGTCAAGGTGCCCAGCGGAGTGCCGCTTACCACGCTGCTGGTCGGTTTCGGTGGCGCGTGGCTGGCCTTCTCCGGGTTGGAGAGCATCAGCCAGCTGTCGCCCGCAATGCAGTCGCCGCTGAAGGGTACGGCACACAAAGGCATGATGATCGTGATCGTGACCGTATTGCTCACGTCACCCTTGCTCACCTTGTTTTCGGTATCGCTTCTGTCGGATTCGGTCAAGGTGACCGGTTCGGAGCGGTTCATTTCCGAGCTGGGTGATGTATACGGCGGTCTTCCGCTGAAAGTAGCGGTGGTCGTCACCGCCTCAGTGCTGCTTTTGTTCGCCGCCAACACGGCGATTATCGGCACCTATCACGTGTTCCTGGCGCTGGCGAATCAGAACTTTCTCCCGTCAATCGTGACGCGCCGCAACAAACGGTTTAGCACGCCGCACTGGGCTATCCTGTTGGCTACCGTCGTGCCTATCGGTGTCATCGTATTCACCAAAGGGAATCTTGCTCTGCTGGGCGAGATGTACGCCTTTGGTTTATTGGGTGCGTTCGTGTTGAGTTCGGGGGGGCTGGATGTCATTCGGTATCGTGAAGGTCAGCGCGGGACACGCTTCTGGGTTGGTATCCTCACCACCGGCATGGTGCTGGTCGCATGGATCGTAGTCATTATCACAAAACATCAGGCGACCATCTTCGGCGGCATCGTCGTGGGCATCGGCATGCTGATAGCCATTCCCTATAAACAGGGACTGTTCTTCAGTTGGTTCTACAAGGTGCCGATGATGGCCCGCCTGGCGAGCAAACGGATTACCGAGGCGGAAAGAAGCATCGAGGATTTTCCGGAGTTGATCAGCTTGAGCGCCGCCGAGAGTATCGCACCGCTGTATCCGTCGCGCACCCTGGTGGCCGTGCTCGGACAGAATCCACGCCTGATCGACGAGGCCATTACCCGCGAGAAGGGACTGGCCGGCAATTTCATATATGCCTTGTATGTGGAAGAACGGCCCGGGCTGTTTGTCGATCCAACCGCCAACACGCCGACACAGCAGGCCAAGGAATCACTCCTGTTTGCCTATCGCGAAGCTCAGCAACAGAACTTCAATCTCATTCCGGTCTGGACGATTTCGTACACAGTAGCGGAGGGCGTGGCGCGCGCCGCACGGGCGCTCAACGTGGATACGGTTGTACTGGGCGTCGGGCACCGCAGTGCCATCTACCATCTCTTACGCGGGCACGTGGTCAACGGTCTCATTGGTCGGCTACCGGAAAATTGTCACCTCATGCTCTTCAACTGACGCTCAGCGATCCCACGACCACCAGGTCTCCGTCTTCCGCAACTTTCTGTCGAGTGAAAAGCGTCCTGGCCCGGTCAACAACAACGTAATGAACGGTATCAGATACATCAGGGCGAGTTCCTGTTTGGTGAACGGATCGTCATCGTGCACGAAGAGCAGTATGACGGTGAACATGATGATGAGTGGAATTACGGCGTAGCGGGTGAAAAGTCCGAGCGCGACGAAGACGGAACAACCAACCTCGGAGAAAAGCGTAAGAATCAAACTGGCGATCGATCCTATGCCGAGGGGATCGGCGAAGCTCGCTGATCGTTCGCCAAATTGCATCAATTTCGGCCAGCCGTGGCCGAACAGGAGGAGTAGAGCCATCGCCACGCGAAGGAAGAATAACCCGAGATCATGGATTGTGCGCAGTCGGTGACGATCAAGAAACGGGCCTACGGGACTGGGCATTGAATCCTCCAAATGGCTGTCCGCCGTTCGAACAGGCGAGTGGTTCGTTGTTGCCGTCAGGTACTTGGACCCACGCCCGTAGAAGCGGGTGCCGGCGCAGCTTAACAAGTATAAGGCATAGGGCAGATATCACAAGGGCAAGTTTTTCCGTTGCGGCGCCTGAGACATGACGCGTAATCGCTTGATGGGAGGAGGGATAGAGGGTGCGGATAGGATTGGCTGACGTCTCGAAATTGGAACTTTGAGTCGAGTATTTCGTTATACGGGTGTGGGGAGTTTGTGCGCATTCAGCCGATAGCGTATATTGACCCACGTGTTCTTTGACAAACGAAAAGGCCCTGCCTTTTCGATACTCTTCGAGATTTTGGGGGTGACAGGTTTCGACGGGTTTATCGGGGGGTTGTTGGCGTGCCGGAGTTGTCTGGGTCTCCGTTACCAAACTGGGCGAACCAATAAATGGCGAAAACAACTACGCCATGGCTGCCTAATCGTAACTGATTAGTTGATGTGCCCGTTGTGCTCACAGTCTTGCCTTCGACGGTGGGACACGACGACGTAAAAGGAGGCTCGGCGGTCTGATGTCGTTGCAGACAGCTTAAACGATACGCGACTGGTACTTTGTGTGGCCTGCTGATCGGCAGCACGGAGTACGAGAATTTATAGATTGGCTACGCACGTAGAGGACGGCTTGACGGTATTCTCGGACGGGGGTTCGATTCCCCCCACCTCCACCAAATAGGTCTATGATTCGCATTATGTGTGAAACTCCAGGAGCTCCGGGCTATTTCTGACTTCGCTGAACTGTGCATCAAAGTTTATGGTGCACGATTTTGTTCATCGTCGCTTCCAATTTTTCGAGCCGCGCCTTGAGTTCAGTATTCTCCGCCTGAATAGTTTCCACCCTTGCTCTGAGCTGCTCCCTATCTGTCTCGAGAGTCTGCACCGCAATCAGCGTGATTCCCGCCATGTCACCAGAATTGATGCTAACAGAGTCTCCGCAGGTTCCAACACTGTCATGTCCGAAGGCCGCAAAAAAATCTTGAGCCACTGGACCGTAATGGCGGAACTGCTTAGGATCGTTGTTCTTGTAATTCCAGCTGCTAAGACTCAAACTACGGATCTTTTGCAAGACTGCCTCGCCATCGACTGGCAGGAAATTCTCCTTCTGATTTCGGTCGGAGGTGAAGGTGTAGGCCACTTGACCCTGAATCACAGTAACAGCACTATTGCCCAACCGAATCTTGTTACTGGCATCGACAACGGCGCCTGAACCTATGGCAGTGGCATTGAAAAGACCGCCGGTTGAAACATCGGCATAGATTCCGATTCCCGTATTACCACCTCCATTGACGTTGGCTGCGAGTGCATTAGCCCCATACGCGGTATTGCCGGTGCCAGCTACGTTGTTTCTAAGCGCGGCCCAACCAGAAGCCGTGTTTTGGAAACCAGTAGTGTTGTTCAAGAGCGCCAAGTAGCCGTCTGCGGTATTGTAGTCTGCTGTGTTGAAGAGGAGTGCCTGAAAACCAAAGGCTGAATTACATGTCCCGTCGGTATTGTAGAAGAGTGCCTGGAAACCGCACGCTGTATTGCTGTCTCCGACCGTGCTGCTGTAAAGAGCGTCTTTTCCAAAGGCGGCGTTGTACCGACCGGTCGTGTTGTTGAGAAGAGCGTTGTGGCCGTTAGCAGTGTTTCCATGACCTACCGTGTTGGAAGAAAGTGCATTGAAACCAGTGCTCGTATTCCAATTGCCACTTGTGTTTGAGTGCAGGGCATTTCTCCCCGTCATCGTGTTCTCAGTGCCGCTCATTGTCAGGTTCCCGGCATTCAGACCAATAGCCGTATTGCTTGTACCAAAATTCTGAATGAACGACACGCCCTCCTTCAGGATATTACCCGTCGTGGCTGTCGAATTGTTCAGATTGAGATTCCCACTGATGCTTCCGCCGCTGGAGCCGTCAACTGTGCTGACCCGGTCTGCAAAGGGGACAGTAAGCAGCCGAGTGCGAGGAGTCAACTCAGGATCTGTGCCGACCTTCACACTAAGATAGCGGGTAGCTGAGGTAAAGATTGTGTCCGTAAGCGGGGAAAGGGTTCCCAGCAGAACCGCAAAGAATCCTCCGGCGGTGGAAACAGATTGCGTTTCGGTCCACTTGCTAGTCCCACCCGAGGCGGCGTCATAGATTCTAAAGACGATCGAATAATTGCCGTCAGCGACAGGATTGCCACCGGCATCAGTCAAGCGGCCCTGATAGTTGATCATTGTCGGGACAGCTGCCAGGAGCTGACCGCACAGCAAGACCATGATGGCCATAACCGAAACGTTACGTTTCATAACACGAACCTCGTTATACTAAATTGCACTTCTGTCTTCGTGAGAGGGGGACCTCGATATGTACCAATCGTCGCAAAGTTGTTGGACCTGCCAAAAAAGAACTGGAATGATGGGCGCGACAGCTCCGATAATATACTACATGGATATACGTTATCTTCTAGATTATTGCGGAGCGGCGGCCTGACGACGCTTCGACAGTGTCGCCCATAATTGTGTGGATTGACTCGGGCCATACCGACGCTTCTGAGAATGCAAAAAAGCGTCACAATCTGGCCACAATGGCTAGTAAATCCTTGTCCCACAACGCGAATTTTGGGGATCGATTTCCCTGCCTCCATTCCTGAAATAGGTCCATCCTATTTGCACAGGTCTCCTCAGTGGATTGCCTTCCAACGACTCTCCATGACCGTCATGTACTACAATCGGATCGGAAGAATGAGGCCCACAGGAGTTAGAGGAGAGTGAGTTTGGGGCCGCAACGCCGGGAATGGCCATGCCCCTGGTGTTCATGCTGCTGAATGACCATACGATCTCCCAGGTAATGGTTGAAGCGTACTTGACTCAGACGTCTATTCGCATAGTCGGAGTGGTCAGCCTCTTGGTACGCAGGTACGCCTTGAAGGATTCGCGCATGCGGCCCAAACAATCGTAAAGCCCATCACCCTCGGATGCGCCCCGTTTTGAGCTGCCAGGCCAGGTACGCCGCCAACAAAACATCGAATGTGGAACAGAATTTTGGCCACCAATTCGGCATGCCCGGATTTGATATGATAAGCCCATGGCTGAGGTCGAAAATGCCGTGCCCCGCCAAGCGCAACCATAACGATCCAGAGCGACGATCTGAAACCCACCACTGCGAGCGCCAGAAAGGCCACGCCGACCAGTGACTCCAGAACGATTGTATCGGTGGAAGCTCCCATGGCCGCAAAGAGCGCATAGTAAGAGGCGACGACAATTGTGACGACTGGATAAAAGGCCCGGTCGCGATCCAGCCCGACGCTGGTCGCCAATATCGCTACCGCAATTGCAAGGATCGCTCCGACTAATAGTGCCACAATGCACTCCTTGGATTCAAGCTAGTGATGACTGGTCTACTCTTTCGCATATGTTGACATAGTGGGATTTGTTCTAACACCGCAACCGGTTCGGATATTCCGATGCCCGGTTGCGGCTACAAATGCAGACTATGTCCCGAACCACCCAGTCGATTACGCCAGATCGTAACGATCCAGGTTCATCACTTTGCTCCAGGCGGCCGCGAAGTCACTAACCAACTTCTGCTTGTTGTCGTCACAGGCATAAACTTCGGCAAGCGCCCGGAGTTCGGAGTTCGATCCAAACACCAGATCAACCCGCGTACCGGTCCACTTGATCTTGCCGGTTGAGCGCTCATGCCCTTCATACACACCCTCGGTCGTTGAGGGTAGCCACTCGATATTCATGTCAAGCAGATTCACGAAGTAGTCGTTCGTCAACGTTCCCGGAGTGCCCGTGAACACACCGTGCCCGGACTGTCCGACGTTGGCATTCAACGCGCGCATACCACCGATCAACACTGTCAATTCGGGTGCGGTCAGTCTGAGCAGCTGGGCGCGATCCAACAGAAGCTCCTCGGCCGGTGTTTTCAGACCGGCACGCAGGTAATTGCGAAAACCGTCTGCCACCGGCTCCAACACGGCGAACGATTCCACGTCTGTCTGCTCTTGTGAAGCGTCCGTCCTTCCGGGCGAGAAGGGAACCTTGACCTCGTAGCCGGCTTTCTTCGCGGCCTCTTCGACCGCGGCGCACCCCGCTAACACAATCAGGTCGGCCAGCGAGATCTTCCGTTTGCCGGACTGGGCTTCATTGAACTCCTTCCGAATTGCTTCGAGCTTCGGCAGGACCTTGGCCAGTTCAGCCGGCTGGTTTACTTCCCAGTCTTTCTGCGGCGCCAAGCGAAGGCGAGCCCCGTTGGCCCCACCCCGCTTGTCCGAGCCACGAAACGATGCTGCAGATGCCCAGGCCGTGGTCACCAGTTGAGAGACCGACAAGCCCGATGAAAGAATTCGGTTCTTCAGTACAGTGATCTCCTGCTGGCCTACCAATTCATGGTCCAGAGCCGGAACCGGATCCTGCCAGATCAGGACTTCGGCTGGTACCTCGGGTCCCAGATAGCGGGAGCGTGGCCCCATATCGCGATGCGTTAGCTTGAACCAGGCGCGGGCGAACGCATCGGCAAACTGATCAGGATGCTTGTGGAACCGGCGCGAGATAGGTTCGTAGATCGGGTCGAAGCGGAGTGAAAGATCAGCCGTGGTCATCATGGGACGGTTCTTCTTTGACCGATCATGGGCATCGGGGATCATGTGTTTCTCGGCCACATCCTTGGCCAGCCATTGCCAGGCGCCCGCCGGGCTCTTTACCAGTTCCCATTCGTAACCGAAGAGCGTGTCAAAGTAACCCGTGTCCCATTTGGTCGGGTTTGGTTTCCACGCTCCTTCGATGCCGCTGGTCGTGGAGTGCACACCCTTGCCGGTACCGAAGGCGTTTTTCCAGCCAAGTCCCATCTGCTCAAGGGGGGCACCCTCCGGTTCGGCGCCAACGAGCTTTGGGTCCCCGGCGCCATGCGCCTTGCCGAACGTATGGCCACCGGCCACCAGTGCGACCGTCTCTTCATCGTTCATCGCCATACGGGCGAATGTCTCGCGAACGTCTCGACCCGAGGCCACCGGATCTGGATTACCGTTCGGCCCCTCAGGATTGACGTAAATGAGACCCATCTGCACAGCGGCCAGGGGATTTTCGAGTTCCCGGTCTCCGCTGTAGCGCTTGTCACCCAGCCAGACATCTTCGCGGCCCCAGTTAATCTCTTCTTCGGGCTCCCAGATATCCGGGCGTCCGCCGCCAAAGCCGAAAGTTTTGAAGCCCATGGATTCGAGCGCACAGTTGCCGGCGAGAATCATCAGGTCGGCCCAGGAAATCCTGTTGCCGTATTTCCTCTTGATGGGCCAAAGCAGGCGGCGTGCTTTGTCGAGATTGCCATTATCGGGCCAGCTATTGACCGGCGCAAAACGCTGATTGCCCGTGCCGCCGCCGCCACGCCCGTCGAAAGTACGGTAGGTGCCGGCACTGTGCCAAGACATGCGAATGAACAGCCCACCATAGTGGCCCCAGTCAGCGGGCCACCATTCCTGCGAATTGGTCATGAGCGCGTACAGATCCTTTTTCAGCGCCGCATAATCGAGCTTTGTGAACTCCTGGGCGTAGTTGAACTGCGCGTCCATCGGGTTGGACTTCGACGAGTGCTGGTGAAGGATTTTGAGGTTCAGTCGATCGGGCCACCAGTCAGTGTTCGATTGAATAGCGGCCGTTGTGCGGGATCCGTGCATAAACGGGCACTTGGCTCCGCTATCCTTGTTTTGGTCACTCATAATTTCTCCTTACAAAGTACAAACGTTCATACGCGTGATTGTCAATATCTGTGTGGATTCACGATCGCTTCCGGCAACGGGGAAAGGCAGAGACAGTCTATGTTTAAACAGAGTGTCACTGCCGGACAAAAAAATCATTTCCTTCTCCGCTTTCCTCGCAATATCACCTGAAACTCCAGAATCTCGAAATCCTCGAATTTCTTAATTCCTTTAACCTCCAATTGATCCCACGGAATGTCATGTATGTCACCAGTGTCTTCATCGATGAGATGATGGTGCTTCTGAATATTGGGATCAAAAATAACGGCACCTTCCCTGATCGTCTGCATACCAACAAGCTTCTTTTCGACGAGTAGGTTCAGGGTGTTGTAAACCGTGGCTCGAGAAACGGTCGGGCACTTCTTTCGAGCGAGGATCAGGACGTCGTCGGCAGTCGGGTGGGTCTTACTGGCCAAGATGCACTCGACAACAGCAATCCGCTGAGGCGTTGGCTGAATATCACACTGTCGCAGGATCGAGATGGCGTCTTTCATGGAATTAGATTAAGTACTAATTTAGACAATGTCAAGAGAGAAATTTACGGGATACCTGTCGTCAATCGCCGGGCGTGATTTTCGTCCGGGCCCGGGAAAGTGCCTGCTGAAGAACATGTTGCAACTGCCGTGACAATCACCTATGTTGTCTGCCATAAAAAGCGACCTTACTATAAGCAGTTCCAGAGGTTACAAGGCCAAATGAATTCTTTTGCTCCGGATAAATCAGGGGATCGTGATACTCGTCCGACCTTTCCGCGTCGTGCCATCGTGACCGCGGGCATGCCGTACGGTAACAAGGACCTTCACTTTGGCCACATCGGCGGGGTTTTTGTACACGCGGATATCTTTGCCCGTTTCCTTCGTGATCGTATCGGCAAAGAGAATGTACTCTTCGTGTCCGGCACTGATTGCTATGGGTCTTCGATTGTCGAAGCCTTTCGGGTCGCTGTGTCGGAGAAGGGTTTTACCGGCAGTATTGAGCAGTTCGTACGCCAAAACCACGAGCTGCAAAAAGCGTCCCTATCCGCTTTTGGTATTTCGCTCAATCTGTTTGCCGCCTCGGCTCTCGACGGCCCCGCAAAGACACATAAGGAGCTGTGCGAGCAACTAATGAAACGGCTATTTGAGGAGGGGCACCTGACCCAGAGGTCGGGTCAGCAATTCTATGATTCTGTGACTTCCATGTTTCTGAATGGTCGCCAGGTCGAAGGGATCTGCCCGATCGACGGTTGCGGCTCCGATAAGGGGTATGCTGACGAGTGCTCATTGGGGCATCAATATGAACCACAGGATCTCATTAACCCCAAGAGTACGCTTTCCGGATCGGTACCGGTACTCAAGCAGGTCAGCAACTGGTACGTTGATGTTCCCAAATTCAGGACTCTGCTCGAAGGTTGGCTTGGCGAAATAGAAGAAAGCCCACAGGGTCGTCCGTTTGCCGTCAAAGCTATCAGGGAATTCTTTGAACCGCCGATTGTCTTTGTCAAAAAAGATGATCTGGAATCGGTCAATAAGATCCTGGGATCGGTTCACGGGTACACTGAGCGAAGCAGCAAGAGCCAATCCGTGGGATTGGTTTTCGAAAGTCTTGAAGAACGGGAGCAAGCCTGCGCGACACTTGTCGCGGCCGGTTTCCGTTTTCGGACCGGCAAGACGTTTGTGCCATTTCGCTTGACCGGCAATCAGGAATGGGGCCTGCCGGCGCCAGTCTTGGAAAACGAACCGGAACGAACCTGGTGGGTATGGCCGGAGTCGCTGTTCGCCCCTATTTCATTTACGGCCTATTGCTGCCAGAGTGGACTGGCGAACACGTCAGGGTGGGAAGCATGGTGGTGTTCCAAAGACGCTTCCGTCTTTCAGTTCATCGGCGAAGACAACGTCTATTTCTATGGTCCGGCAGAAATGGCCATGTTTCTCGGCCTGCAGGGCAAACGGCCGGCACTTCCTCCTCCTGAAGGGACAATGCGGCTACCGGTGCTGGTCGTAAATAAACATGTGCAGTTTCTCAATAAGAAGATCAGCAGCAGCGGCCCCATTAAACCTCCCGCCGCCACGGAACTGCTTGATCATTACACCTCGGATCAATTGCGGGCTCACTTCTTCGGGCTTGGACTCGGAAAGCAGGGCGTGAGTTTCAAACCAAAGGCCTTTGATCCCGACGCCAAGCCGCAAGATGCCGATCCGGTGCTGGTTGAGGGAAATCTGCTCAGCAATGTGCTCAATCGCTGTGCCAGATCCTGTTTCTACACCGTTCAGAAGGAGTTCAGTGGCCGCCTGCCCGCCAACAAGGTAAGTGAAGAAGCGCGAAGCGCGTCGAGCCAGACCGTGCTGACGTATGAACGACAGATGCATGCGCATCAATTCCAGCAAGTCATGATAACAGTGGACAAGTATATTCGTGATATTTCGAAGTTCTGGGCAAAGCACTCAAAATCTGAGTCGACCGGCGGTATCGATCCCCAGGCTCTCACTGATCTGTTCCATTACGTGCGCATCGCGGCCGTCCTGGTGCATCCGATAGCTCCTCGCGGCACCGAATTGATACGTGAGTATTTTGGAGTCGGTGAAGAATTCTGGTCGTGGAACCGGATCTTCGATCCGCTGGATGCTTTTGTGGGCGATTTTGCGACGCATGAATTCAAAGCGCTTCCGCCGCATTTTGATTTCTTCGAGAAGCACGCTGCGCAGATCAGCCAGTACAAGTCGTAGATCGAGAAACAGTCTATCGTCAGCATATGAAACCGGTATTGGATGGAATGAACAAGGATAAGGTTGTCACACGCTTTGCACCCAGCCCCTCTGGTTACATGCACATTGGTAATCTTCGCACGGCACTGTACTCATACTTGTTGGCAAAGTCCAATGGCGGGACATTCATACTTCGCATCGAAGATACGGATAGAAAACGACTGGTTGAGAACGCCATTCAAATCATCTACGACACGCTTAATCTGGCAGGTCTACAGTACGATGAAGGGCCGGGCAAAGGGGGGGCCAATGGCCCTTATGTGCAAAGTGAGAGGAAGGACATTTACATTGAATATGCTGAGAGACTGATTTCCGCCGGCCACGCGTACTACTGCTTCTGCGGCAATCAGGAACCCGATGAAGCGACCGAAGATAGTAGCAGTTACGGCTATGGCCGACATTGCAGGAACCTGTCGCCGGAGGAAGTAAGTGACAAGCTCCAGAGCGGTATGCCCTATGTGATTCGCCAGAAAGTGCCGCTGGACGGAACGACCACCTTCGATGACCTGGTTTTCGGTAGTATTTCGCGAGCGAATTCGGACCTCCAGGATAGTGTGCTCATCAAATCAGATGGTTATCCAACCTACAATTTTGCCCACGTAGTTGACGACCACCTTATGGGAGTGACGCACGTTGTTCGCGGATCGGAATATCTCTCGTCGACTCCACAGTATGTTATCCTCTATGATCACTTCGGTTGGGAACGTCCCGCGTATGTACATCTGCCATTGATTATGGGAAAGAGCGAGGACGGTACGGTATCCAAGCTCTCGAAGCGACACGGTGCCGTCAGCTTTCAGGACCTTGTTCAAGACGGCTTCATGCCTGAAAGCATAGTCAATTATATTGCATTGCTTGGCTGGAGCCCGAAAGACACGAGTGAGGAATTTTTCACACTCGGGGAGCTGGTACAGAGATTTCGCGTATCAGGGATAAACAAATCGTCGTCGATATTTGATTTCGAGAAGTTGCTCTGGTTTAATGGCATGTATATCCGCAAGTTGACGCCAGAGCGATTCAGCGAACTTGCGTTACCGCATGTGAAGGGCGTCATCACGCGGGATATTGATATTGCCAAATTGATGGCCTTGATTCAGCCTCGCATTGAAAAATTCTCTCAGATTCCGCAGCACATTGCTTTCTTTGAGGCTCTTCCCGAGTTTTGACTGCGAGCTGTTCGTAAACAAGGGGCAGAAGGCCACTCTCGATAGCACAAAACAAATTCTGCCGGCGGCAATTGAGGTTCTCAATACCGTCCAGCCGTGGAAAAACGAATCTCTGTGGGAAGAACTTAAGAAACTTAGCACATCTCTTGGTTTGAAAACAGGAACCGTTATGTGGGCTGTCAGGATTGCAATATCCGGTACGAGCGCCACGCCCGGCGGAGCAACCGACATCCTTGAGATTCTCGGCCAGCAGGAATCCCTGCAGCGCCTGAAATCCAGCCTGGAAAAGGCGAAAACCTGTACCGGCTGAACCTGCGCCCATTCTAACCTGTTGCATTCGCACACAAAGTTGATTCTCAACCACTCTTGTTCATAGAGTGAGTATCGGCCGGAGACTCACCTAGGTCGTCGTGTGCATGATGGCATTTTTCGGTAATTGGTTCAGTTCGTCTCGGAGCGCTTTGGCGATGGAATTCATGTTGTAAGGTTTTCTGACATACGTACCGGCACCGAGTGCCTGCATCGCCTCTACTCTCTCGGTGGCAGAGAAGCCGCTGACTATGACAACCTTCTGATCGGATCGGATCTTCAGGATTTCCCGGTAAGTATCGAGGCCGTCGAAGCCGGTTTCCATGATCATATCCAGCATGATTATATCGACGGATTGCCGCTTAAGGAAGCGCAGTGCCTCGTGGCCGTCTTCAACCACATCCACGCGATAGCCGAGAGTCGAGACAATTTCCTTCGCCAGCTCGCGCTGGTCCGGGCTATCGTCGACTATCAGTACGTGTTCGGTGCCGAAGGCAATGTTGATTTGATCTTCTTTGATCGGAAGCGCGTCCCCGCACACCGGAAAGTACAACACAAATTCCGTTCCTTGGCCGAGTTCGGAAAAGACGTCATAGTAGCCGCCATGGTCCTTGGCAACGCCGTATACGACCGAAAGACCGAGGCCACTGCCGCTCAGACCCAACTTCTTCTTTGAATAGTACGGCTCGAAAATCTTGGCCAAATCCTCCTGGCTGATCCCGATGCCGGAGTCCTTTACCTTGAGGACGACGTACTCGCCCTCTTCGATTTTGGCATAGCCGCTGAACAACGTTTTGATGTGATGTGTTTCTGTCTGCAATGACAGAATCCCTGAATCGGGCATGGCTTCGCAGGCGTTCGCGACGAGGTTCATAATGACCTTTGACAAATGCACGTGCGACCCGTTTATCGGCTTGAGGTCGGGAGCCAGGGCAAGATCGAGTTGCGCGTTTGGGTGTCGTTCCTTGAGTTTGGCAAAACCCGGCGACTCGAGATACGACGTGATCACGTCGTTGAGCAACAGCGGACACATCTCATAGCGGCC
This sequence comes from uncultured candidate division Zixibacteria bacterium, assembly GCA_963806185.1. Taxonomy (GTDB): domain Bacteria; phylum Zixibacteria; class MSB-5A5; order GN15; family FEB-12; genus CAWDXE01. Next base: position 964,317 of record CAWDXE010000001.1, on the reverse strand, counting down.
GCGGCGGGCGAGTGTGAGCAGATCCTGAATGACGTCGGCCGCGTCCTGGGCCGATTTCATAATTTTGGCCACTCGACTGGCAATTTTAGAATCGTTGGGAAGATCGCGTAGGACCAACTCCGAGAATCCGACCACCGGTCCGAGCATGTTATTGAGGTCGTGGGCGACACCTCCGGCCAGTACGCCGAGCGACTCCATGCGCTCGGCGCGTTCGAGTTTGTCCTGAAGGGTCAGAGCCTGTTCCTGAGACCGCCTGTATTGCACAATACTCCAGAGCCCGGACATAAGCAGAGTCAACTGCCGGATGTCCGTGTCGTCGTAGGCCGTTGATTTATTACCGACGCCGGCGACGATGACAATGCGATCATTATCGAATATGGGCACGTTCATGTGACGCGCGATGCGGACGTGGCCCTCGGGGATTCCCTTCTTCAGTGGACTAGGCTCGGCGTATTCGTTGGTGACTACCGGACGGCGCTGGCGAACAGCTTCACCCCACAGGCCGGTATCCTTCACTGGGTAGACAATCGGTTTGTCCTGAATCCGGCATTCCTTCATGGCCGTACTTGACCAGGCGTACATGGTCAATACCGATTCGGTTTCGTCGGCAAATGCGATATAGCCGATCGTGCTGCCGGTCAGGCGGACCGCTTCCTCCATCGCGAAGTGCGTGATCTGGCTCTCCGTCGCGTTGATCATCTGGTGCAGTTGCAACAGTGCGCCGAGGCGGGACTCGTCGAGCTTGAGCGCTTCTTCGGCCCGCTTGCGATCGGTTATATCCCAGAAACTCTCGATGAGATACGGTCGACCCTGGCGGGTGATAGGTGTCACTGTCTTCAGGATGGGAATCATGCTCCCATTCGCGGTTAGCAGCACCCGCTCGGAATTGTCTACGGTGTTCTTCAGGTCAGAGATGGGGCAGGCCCCCTTTTGGGCCGGGCAGATGAACTGATGGCACACCCTCCCCCTGGCAGCATCCAGGTCCGTCCCGATAAGTCTCAGCGCGTAGTCGTTGATTTCTACGATCTCGTGCGTGAGGGCGTCGACAATAACAATTCCGGTTCCAATTGAATTAAGGATGTTCCTGACAAAGCCCTCGGCGTCGGCCAGCCCCCGCTCGGTTTCACGCAGCTTCCTGTCAGATGGCCGAGGTTGCGAGATATCGCGGCAGAGAGCCAGTATATGCGGACCATTCCCCGAATCAACAACGATGGCGCTCACTTCCACTGGAATAATAGTGCCGGAAAGACTGAGGTAATTGACTTCCAGACCCCTGATTGAGCCTTTCTTCAGGCATTCACGTACCGCCGCCTCACTCTTTGAGCGCTCACCGTCGGCGGTCCATTCCATCATGCTGTGCCCAACCACCTCGCTGGGGTTGGAACGGCCGGCAAGACGAACGTACTCCAGATTGGCGTCGATCACTTTGCAGTCATCACCGAATACGGCAAAACCGTAACCGGTCGCCTCGAGTAGGATCCGATACTTCTCTTCGTCATGTCCGAGCGCCTTTTCGGCAGGCTCGCGAGTCACGCAAACCTTCATCGTACCGATACTCCATCGGAGCGATGCTCAGCAAGCGCTATGAACTCGTTCACACAAACGCAGTCGTCTGGTGTCATGTGAAAACCCTTTCTTCGTTTCCCCATGTCCGTCGCTTTGTGTGCTGCTCGGGAAACAAGTCGCCGTACTTCATGAAGTGCTTCAATAGCAAGCACCTGAGGAGTTCTACTTACTTGTGTAGGTCGGAAGAAGCGCGAATTCCTTCAGAGGTTGAAGAGGTCCACATACAGGGGATTCTACGAAGGCAGATTGTGGAAAAGTTGGGCGAGCGGCCTCCGACAGTAAAGATGTTGGGCGCGCAACAGTTGCCGAACTCTGCCCGTTCACTAACCAAGGGTTTGCGCTGTCGAGTCGTCAACTCCCTGGCGGCTGAACGCGCGTGGGGCAGGCCCACCTTGAAAACGTACAGCTACGAGTCCCTGATCGTCCGGTTGTTCTTGACCTTGGAGAAAGCCCTACCGATGAGGTCAGGCTGCGCGTTCTTGCCGCTCCGTTTTTCATGAGCGCAACCCATTGCAGTTTCATCAGCTTGCGTAGTGGCAGTTGAGTTATCGATGACTCAAGTTCGCCCCGGGAAAGCCGACACCAAAGTAGACAATCTGGAATGCGAGAATTAGCTGTCAGTCCCGATCCTATCGATTAGTCCGGCAATTGCCTGCTGGTCGCTCTTGGTGTCGGACTGTCGACTACTATCCAGCTTTGGAAATGGAGTTAAACGTGAGCGTGTTTCAAAACCAACCCTGCCCGTTGGTGCTGTGAACGGGCTGGTGTCAATGGATATTGCCCGCGATCCGTTCGCGCCCGGTATCCGCGGGGGGATTTCAGATCAAGACGGGGAATACTTCAGGTTGCCCTGTCTCACTGCATTCAAACTTCAAGACTCCTACTAGTTGCGCTAATCCTTCTGTCTATATCCGTTGCGGCAACACGCGCCCGGGCGGCCGGCATAGTTACGGCACAAAGCGGTAACTGGGATGCCGGCACGACCTGGGTTGGCGGTGTGCCGCCGGGAGCAGGAGATGACGTGACAATCGCGAGCAGTCACGTGGTCACCGTCGCGGTTGACGCGGAGGCTACTTCGGTAACAATCGCTGCCAATACAGGTGGGACGAATGGCATCACTGTCAGTTCCGGCATACTATTGAATGTGAGTGGTGCGATTGCGATGACGTCACCAACGGCAGGCACGGCCACAATTAATGTTGGCGCCGGTACGCTCAATGTTGCGAGCATTGCCATTCCCGGCAGTGCCACTGCCGGACGTACCTGCGTTGTCACTGTCAGCACCGGCACCATCACCGTCGCCGGATCTGTCACGTTTACCGGTACGGCGGCCCAGGCACAATTCATCTCTACCGGCGCGAGTACAGTCAACGTCGGTGGCAATTTCGAAAGTGGTGGCACGCTCACCACCGGCGGGGCCGGCACTATCAACTTCAACGGTAGCGCGGCACAGACCCTGGGTACGTATACCACCTATGCCAATGTCACTGTCAGCAATACCTCCGGTGGCGTGACTCTCACCGGCACAACTACCATCGGCGGCGCCCTCACCGTCGCGAGCGGTACTCTCACGGTTGGTCCCTACACGTTCACGGTTTCCGGATCGACCAGCGTGACCGGCCGACTCGCCTTCACCTCATCGACCGGCACCAAGACCTTCACCGGCGACATCACTATCAACAACGGGGGACTCTGGGACAACACCTCCGGCAACGAATCAATAGATCTGGCCGGAAGTCTTCGCAATGATGGCACGATCAACGCGGGTACGGGGGTCTACACGTTTAGCGGTGCAACCAAGACTATTAGCGGTGCCAGCATTGTCCCAATTCCGAATCTCACCACCAACGGAACCGTCACCAACAACGGCGTCCTGACTGTGAGTACGGCGCTCGCGGGGACCGGCACGCTTACCAATGGAGCCGGCGCCACCCTCAATATCGGCGGTACCTCCGCCATCACCACTCTCACCTGTACCGCCGCTCTCAACCTCGTCAACTACAATGGAGCGGCCCAGACGGTCAAGCCCATCGCCTATCAGCACCTCACCCTGAGCGGAAGCGGCGCCAAGACGCTCACCGGCGTGGGGACCATCAGCGGCAACCTCACCTTGTCAGGAACATGTACAGCCGCTACAGCAGTAGCTACTGCGATCGGCGGAAACCTCACGGTCGGCACTGGCACGACGTTTACGGTGGCCGGTTTCGACCTGACCGTGACAGGCACGACCTCGGTGGGCGGGACACTCGCCCATTCCTCAGCAACCGGCACGAAGACGTATAACGGTCGGATCACAATCGACTCGGGTGGTTCCTGGACAAATGCCGGTAACTCGGCGATCACCCTTCAGGGAGGACTCACCTACAACGGAACCACGTTCAGTTCCGGTACCGGAGTCTATACCTTTGGTACTAATCCCCAGACCGTTGACGGCGGCAACGCTCTCACAATCAGCAACGTGACCGTCAACGCGGTTACGCTCACCAACAACGCGACAAATTTCGCGGTTTCCACTGCCTTGAGTGGGGCCGGGGATCTGGTTCAAGGAACTGGTGCCGCCCTCACTATCGGCGGCACGTCGGCCATCACCACTCTTGACGCTTCCGCCGGCGCCAACACTGTCAACTACAGCGGTGGAGCGCAGACGGTGAAGCCTACGGCATATCACAATCTCACGCTAAGTGGAAGTGGCGTTAAGACGCTCACCAGTGTGGGCACGATCAACGGCGATCTCACACTGTCGGGGACGTGCTCTGCCACCACGGCAATTTCCGTCTCGACCGGGGGCAAGCTCTCAGTCGGTAGCGGTACAACTCTCACCGTGGCGGGTTTCGGTCTTTCCGTCACGGGGACGACGTCCGTGAGCGGAACATTGGCACACTCCTCCGCCGCCGGTACAAAGACCTACAACGGTCTGGTCACCATCGAATCGGGTGGCGCCTGGACGAATGCCGGTAACTCTGCGATCACTCTCCAGGGCGGTCTCATACACAATGGTACTACCTTCAGTTCCGGTACCGGCGTTTACACTTTCAGCGCCAACTCACAATCGCTGGACGGCGCGGGCGCCGTTACCATCGGCAATGTCACTGTTAACCAGGTCACACTGACCAATAATCTGACGAACTTCACGGTGTCCACGGTCCTAAATGGAACCGGTGAGTTTCTCCAGGGTGCGGGTGCGACGCTTAGTGTAGCCGGAATCCAGGGCATCTCCACCCTTGACGCAACTACCAATTCCAACACCGTCAACTACAATGGAGCGGCTCAGATTGTGCCGGCAACGGCCTACCACCATCTTACCCTTAGTGGCAGTGGCGCGAAAACTCTGCCGGTCTCGACGCTCACCGTCGGCGGCGACTTCACCATTTCGGGAACCGCATCCGCCACCGCCGGATCAGCTATTGTAACAGCCGGGACCTTTACCATTGGATCCAGCGCCTCTTTCAATGCCGGCGCCTATGCTCTTGAGCTCAAGGGGGGATTCAGCAACAACAACACATTTGGAGCGTCGGGAAGCAACATCGTTTTTGCCGGCGTCACCGATCAGTCAATCGGTGGAAGCGCCACCACGACTTTCAACGATCTGACGATTGACAAGTTGACCGGGAAAGTCGTGGTCAACAGGACATTCAATGTCAGCGGGACACTTACTCTTGCGGGCGGCAACATCAGTACCGGTGCGAATGCCGTCGTGGTCACCGGAACAGGTAGCGTGTCGCACATAAGCGGCCACGTGGTCGGTGATCTGAGAAAGCATATCTCAGCGGCGTCACCGTCTCAGACCTTCGAGATCGGAGACGCGAACAATTATTCTCCGTTGAGTATATCATTCTCAGGAATTACCGCAGATGGTGACTTGACAGCGAGCACAACAGCCGGCGAACACGCCGGCATCGCAACCTCAACAATCGACCCTCTCCAGAGTGTTAACAGATTCTGGAGACTTACCAATAGCGGTATTGCCTTTACTGATTTCGACGTCACTTTCAACTTTGGTGCCGGCGATGTTGATGCCGGGGCTAATCCTGAGCTGTTCAAGCCGGGCAGATATGCCGGCGGAGTCTGGTCTTATCCGATGACAGGCATCAAAGGAGAGACCAGCACCGAGGCGACAGCGGTTGACGCCTTCGGCGATTTTGCCGTCGGTGAAGATCGTCCCGATCCGCCGGTGCTTGCATCCATCGGTGCGCAGTCAGTGCCGGAGGGCGACACGCTGGTGGTTGGCATCAGTGCTGCTGACGCTGACGGTGACAGCCTGATGCTGTCGGCCGTCAATCTACCTCCGAACGCCGACTTGTCGGATAATGGGAACGGGACGGGCATTCTGACTTTCAGCCCCACCTTCACGCAGGCCGGAGCTTACACCGTGACTTTCATCGTTTCCGACGGAATCCTGGTCGACAGTGAGACGGTGGTCATTACGGTAACCGCGGTCAACGCGCCTCCGTCTCTGGCTGCCATTGGTGCGCAGTCGGTACCTGAAGGTGACACTCTGAGTACTGTGGTGACTGCCACTGACCCTGACGGAGACGGCCTGACTCTCTCGGCGGAGAACCTTCCGACACAGGCCGCCTTTGTCGACCACGGAGATGGGACCGGTAGCCTGACCTTCAGTCCCGACTATACTCAGGCGGGAGCGTACGACGTTGTTTTCATCGTTTCTGACGGAGCCCTGGCCGACAGTGCGTCGGTATCGATCACGGTAACCGGTGTCAATCGCAAGCCGCTGTTGTTCGTGAGCGGCACACAGTCGATGGCTGAAAATCAGACGCTGAATCTGCACGTCCAGGCGAGCGATTCTGACGGTACCGTTCCGTCGCTGGCCGCTCTAAACCTACCGGCCAACGCGACGTTTACCGATTCTGCCAACGGCGCGGGCACCTTGACATTTTCGCCCGATTACACGCAGGCCGGATCTTACTCAGTGAGCCTGATTGCTTCTGACGGCTCGTTGGCTGACACACAGATGACGTCGATTACGGTGAGCAACGTCAATCGTGTGCCGGTGCTCTCTGCGATTGGTGCGCAGATGGTGCTTGAAGGTGATACGCTGGACATTAATGTGAGTGCCATTGATGCTGATGATGACAGCCTGATTGTGTCGACGGAGAACCTTCCGACAAACGCCGCTTTTGTCGATCTCGGGGGCGGCACCGGCAACTTGCGTTTTAGTCCCGACTATACGCAAGCAGGCGTATACCACGTTACCTTTGTCGCTTCTGATGGAGCGTTGGTCGACAGCGAGGTGGTGGCTATTAGGGTGGCCGCGCATGATCCAGTCACCATTTCCGGCAGCGCCGGCATAGCTGGTGTGACCCTGAGTTATGTCGATGATTCGACCAGAACCACGATTGCCGACAGTAACGGTGATTACTTGTTTGCCGTTCCGTACGACTGGAGCGGCACAGTGACACCGAGCATGACCGGGTATTCCTTTGTTCCGGTCAGCCGGAGCTATACGAATGTCCATTCGGATCAGCTCGATCAGGACTTTGCGCCCTCAATTGTTGCCGGCGTCGATGACGATCACAACAACCTCATCCCGGACCGATTTGCCCTTGGGCAGAACTATCCCAACCCGTTCAACCCGACCACGACCATCGATATTGCCTTGCCGACCATGAGTTTCGTCACGGTCGACGTGTTCAACATCGTGGGACAACGGGTTGCCACCCTGATCCAGAGTCAGATGGAAGCCGGTGAGCACAGGCTACAATGGGATGGCCGCGATCACGACGGCGGACCTTCGACCAGTGGCGTCTACTTCTATCGCTTACAGGCAGGCAGTTTCGTTGAAGTAAAGAAGATGTTGCTGCTGAAGTAGGACGATAAGCAGGCCCGCATCATGAGAAGGCCGGAGGTATTGCGCCTCCCGGCCTTTTTCCGTTTCCGTATCTTTCACCGTAGGCGGTCGACAGTTTGGTGGGCGGTATGGGCCTATCTAAGTCTGTTGCCATAGTTGTTTGTGACATGTATCTTGAATCTGGCATATGACAACGGGCGGGTTGACCACCGCCTATAACAGGATATTGTCGATCATGCCGGACAGCGACTCAAATGACATAACCCGATCGCACCTTCAGCTTGCGAACGACACAATTGTAGGGCACTACCGGATCATTGAGAAGATCGGTGCCGGCGGCATGGGTGAGGTATACCTCGCCGAAGACGCCGACCTTGGCCGCAAAGTCGCTCTCAAATTCCTTCCCGTCTACCTGTGTCAGGACGCCGGGTGCCGCGCCCGCTTCAAGCGCGAGGCCCAGGCAGCCGCGCAGCTCGATCATCCCAATATTGTGTCGGTGTTCGAAGTCGGCGAGTTCCAGGGTCGGCCGTATTTTTCCATGCAGTATGTGGAGGGGAAATCACTCAAGGAAGTACCGGCCGCCAAGCCGCTGTCCCTCGAGCAAGTCCTGCACTTGGGTGTCCAGATCTGCGACGGTCTTCAGGCTGCCCATGACAAGGGGATTACCCACCGGGATATCAAACCGCCGAATATTCTCATCGATTCGTACGGACGAGCCCGCATCGCCGATTTTGGTCTTGCCGCGGTCGGCGGGGTTGAACAACTGACCAGGACCGGCTCGACGCTCGGGACCGTCGGGTATATGTCGCCGGAGCAAGTCAGAGGAGAGAAAGTCGATCATCGCACCGATCTCTTCTCATTCGGCGTTGTCTTGTATGAGATGATTACCGGCCACCCGCCCTTCAAGGCTGACTCTGAGGCCGCCACCCTGCATGCGATCACGAATGCAAAGCCGGAGCTTCTGGCTCGGTTCCGGCGAGACGTCCCCCCGGAGTTGCAGACCATCGTTGACAAGGCGCTTGACAAGAATGTGACTGCCCGCTACCAGCATGCCGACGAACTGGCCGGAGATCTCAGACGCCTCTCGTCGCGCGGAGCTACGCCAACTGCCAAACGTCGTCGCCGCTGGGGCCTGTATGTCACCACCACCACAGTCGGCGTCTTGATTGTTTTGATGACGTACTGGCTGGTCACGCGCTTCACCTCGCATTCCGGCATGCCGGCTGAGGCGAAGAGAAAGATGCTGGCCGTTCTTCCCTTCGAAAATCTCGGCTCCGCGCAGGAGGAGTACTTTGCTGACGGCATCACTGACGAAATTACGACTCGTCTGGCCGGCCTTTCAGGTCTGGGCGTTATATCCCGCACCAGCTCCATGCAATACAAGAAGTCGACCAAGAATCTAAAACAAATCGGAAAGGAGCTGAATGTCGAGTACGTCCTCGAGGGAACCATCCGCTGGGACAAGACGGGATCGGAGAGCCGGGTCCGGATCAATCCGCAACTGGTGAGAGTGGCGGACGATTCTCACCTATGGGCGGCCAGCATAGACGCCGTGCTGACGGACGTCCTCACGGCCCAGTCCAAGATCGCACAGGAGGTGGCCGCCGCGCTGAACGTCACTCTGCTTCAACCGGAACAAGAAGCGCTGTCACACAACACCGAGGTAAATGCCGCCGCCTACGATCACTATCTGCGCGGAAAGCAATATTTCTCAATCGCGCGCTATCAGCAGAATGAACTGAAACTCGCTGAGATCATGTTTCGCAAAGCGATCGAGCTGGCGCCCAGTTTTGCCCCGGCCTATGCCGAATTGAGTTCTCTGTACATCGAAATGAACTGGGATCAAAACGTGCCGTCGTCAGCCCTTCTTCTAGACAGCGCCAAAAAGCTGGTGGATCTGTCCCTTAGTCTGGCACCCAACCTACCCGAGACCCGCCAGGCGCTCGGCTGGTACTACTACCATGGCACTCGTGACTATGACCACGCGTTGGAGGAATTCTCCAGAGTCCTTGAGATACAACCCAACAACGTTCTGGCACTGGCCAGCACGGCGTGGGTGCAGAGGCGCCTTGGCAAATGGGACGAAGCGATCCGCGGTCTCGAGACGGTTACACGCCTTGCTCCCCGCGATGCATGGTACAAGTATGAACTTGGTCTAACATATTATCTTTGCCGTCGCTATCAGGAGGCAGTAACTCAGCAGGACCACGTTATCGACCTCGAGCCAAATCATCACTGGGCATATCATATTAAGTCGTGGGCGCTTTTCAGTCTGACCGGCCGAACGACGGAAGCGCTTAAGGTCCTCGACACCGCGCGCGCGACTATCGGTCGCTGGCCGGAGTTGACCTGGTTTGAAACGTACTATCATTGCTGCGATAGAGAATACGAACCGGCCCTTCATCTGCTGAACGCCCCTGGTGACGTCCTGTTTCCAGACGGTGCCGATACTACCGACTATTATTACACGAAAGGATTCGTCTGCGAACTTATGAACCGTGTGGCCCAGGCGCGAATCTACTATGACTCCGCCCGAGTGCAATTAGAAGCCAAAGTTGCGTCCACACCGAGATCCGCGATGCTGCTCGGTTCGTTGTCGAGAGTGTATGCCGGACTTGGTCAGGAAGAGAAGGCGGTGCAGGCCGCCAGGAGGGCCGTCGAACTTGTTCCCGAATCCCGAGATGCACTGGAAGGGCCCACTCACCTGCGGAATCTCGCCATGGTTTTGGCGTTAGTTGGCGAGTACGATCAGGCGACGGCCCTGTTTGATCATTTGCTTTCTGAGCCGGCCAATGTGTCGGCAAATTGGCTGCGAATCGCTCCGGGGTTTGATGCACTTCGCGCCACCCCGGCCTTCCAGGCCATGTTGGGAAAGCACATGGGCGACCACGGCCGTAGCTGACCAGACCAGAACGCAGACGACTATCATCGGCGACGCGAGGGTGCTGCACGTTCGGACTCATGATACTGGTCCTTGCCCAATGCCGTAGTGACCCTACATTTCTCATTACTTCCTTGAATTGGTCTCGCCAATCAGGTACGCCTGCTTTGCGATCACTCCCAGCCGGCTTTACCCGATTTCTGTCTACTTTCAATCTTGACATCTGATCCCATTTGCTCATAAATGTCTTCTGTTGAGCATTAGAAGTCATAGATGAGACATGAGTGAGAAAGATGGGGCATCATGACACTGACTGTCAAGGACGTTGCACGCCTCCTAACTGTCTCTGAGAAAACAGTTTACCGTTGGATTACCCAGGGCGCTCTCCCGGCGTACCAGGTACACGAGCAATACCGGTTCAATAGAGCCGAGATTCTCGAATGGGCAACCTCGCGCAAAATCCCCATTTCTCCCGAGATCTTCGCCGAGCCGGAATCCAGCGGCGTACCCATGCCCTCACTCTACGACGCACTGCAAAACGGGGGAGTCCACTATCGGGTAGTTGGTGCGGACAAGTGGGCGGTGCTGAAAAATGTCGTGCAGTTGCTTCAGTTGCCTGAAGAAGTTGATCGAGAATTTCTCTACCGGGTGCTCGTCGCACGAGAGGAATTATCCTCTACCGGCATCGGCGAGGGCATCGCCATTCCGCACGTGCGGAATCCCGTTGTGCTCCATATCGCGAAACCGATGATCACGCTCTACTTTCTTGAGAAGCCGATTGATTTCGGCGCGATCGACGGTCAACCGGTATACGCGCTGTTCATGCTCATCAGCCCAACCGTGCGGGCTCATCTCCACTTGATTTCCCGACTCGCCTGGTCGCTTCGCGATCCGGCCTTTAGTGCTGCCATCAGGCGCCAGGGATTGCGCGAAGAGATTCTCGATGCCGCCAGAAAAGTGGAAGAGACTCTGATCTCCGGCACAGGTAAGAAACCGTAATCGGAAGAACGCATGGAGACCATACTCGCGGCCACGGCCATCATTCTGCTCTCCGGAATCGCATCGCTGGCCTTACATCGATCTCCAGCGACGGCATCATCTGTCGGTGCTGCGGGAATTGTGCTCGGCTGTCTGGTCGGTTTGATTCCGGCTGTCCACGCGCTTCTGACCGGCGACGTCGATTTACTTCGCTGGGCATGGCAGGTTCCGGGCGGGAGTTTTGGCGTAGGGGTGGACGCGCTGTCGGCCGTATTTCTCCTGATAATTTTCGTTGTCTCCGTACCGGTCTGCTTGTTTGGGGCGTCATATCTTTGGCAGCACCGGGAAGGACACAATCTGGGATCGATTTGGTTCTTCACTGCGGCGCTCATCGCGTCTATGATCATTGTTGTCGTAGCACGCAATGCGGTTCTGTTTCTGGTGGCCTGGGAGTTGATGTCGATCAGCTCGTTTTTCCTGGTGATCTTTGAAAGTGATAAGCGCTCGGTCCGGCGAGCCGGCTTGATCTATCTTATTGCCGCTCACATTGGGGCTGCCTTTCTGCTCGTCTTCTTTCTGCTCCTCGGCCGGCAATCGGGGTCGCTGGATTTTGAGAGCTTTGCGGCCACGCCCGCACTGGCCGGAGTACTGTTCATCATCGCCCTGATCGGCTTTGGCTCCAAGGCCGGCTTTCTGCCGTTTCATGTGTGGCTTCCGGAGGCCCACCCGGCCGCCCCCAGTCACATTTCGGCACTGATGTCGGGCGTGATGATCAAGATGGGGATTTACGGATTATTCCGGGCGCTCACTCTCCTCGGTCCGCCCGCCTACTGGTGGGGGATCCTGCTCATCGGGATCGGCCTGGTATCCGGCTTGATCGGTGTCCTTTTCGCCTTGAGTCAATCCAATCTGAAGCGTCTGTTGGCTTACTCCAGTGTCGAAAACGTCGGCATCATGGCCATCGGCATGGGGGTAGGCGTGTTAGGGTGGTCGACTCATTCGACTGTCCTCACCACTCTTGGCTTCGGCGGCGCGTTGCTGCACGTGATTAATCACGCCCTGTTTAAAGGCGGCCTGTTTCTCGTCGCCGGCTCCATACTACAACGATGTGGCACGCTGGACTGCGACCAACTGGGCGGTCTCTTTAAACGGATGCCGCGCACGTCAATAGCCGCACTCATCGCAACGATATCGATTGCCGGTCTGCCGCTTGGCAATGGTTTTATCAGCGAATTCCTCGTGTATATGGGCGCCTTCAACGGCGCGTCATCAGCTCGAACCGATCTGGCGGCGATCTCGATCGCCGTGGTCATCGGATTGGCGCTTATCGGCGGTCTCTCGGCAATCTGCTTCTGCAAGTTTTTCGGTATCGGTTTCCTCGGTCAGCCGAGGAGTTCGGCAGCCGAAGGAGCGGCTGAATCCGGTCTGCTAATGACATTTCCGATCTGGTTGCTGGCTGGGATGTGCGTGCTGATTGGCTTGAGCGCATTCGCCGTACCTCTGTTGATTGGGCCGGCGCTGGCATCACTTACCGGTATGTCGATACATTCGATCACGGAGTCCTTCCAATTGTCATGGGGCTTTCTGAAAGGATTGAGTCTTACGTTGGCCGTGCTCCTGTTCGCGATTGCCGTCGTGGCCATCGTACGATCGCTGCTTCTCCAGTCCCGCTCGATCCGCACCACAGTCACCTGGGACTGTGGCTATGCGGCGCCGACGGCGCGCATGCAGTACCGGGGATACTCGTTCGTGCAGACTGTGAGCCGTCTCTTCTCCCGTTTGAGCCCCGTGCATGTGAATTCTACTTTGCCGACCGGTCCCTTTCCTCACCGATCAGTTGCAGCGGTGAAAATCCCCGACGCGTTTCTTTCGCGCGTATATGAGCCGCTCTTTCGCGGCGTGGCCTGGACGCTCGGTCAACTTCGCTGGCTTCAGCACGGCAATGTCCATCTGTACATTCTCTACATTCTGATCTCGCTGCTCACCCTCATGTTCTGGAAGCTGCGATGAAAGTCACCATGCTCTCATTGGCTCACGTCCTCCTGGCGCTTGTCGCCGCCCCGTTGCTGCCCGGGATCATCAATCGCACCAAGGCGATCATGGCCGGTCGACGCGGTCAGCCGCTGCTCCAGGCTTATTACGATATCGCCAAATTGCTGCGCAAAGGCGCTGTGTACAGCCGGACGACCTCGTGGCTGTTCCGTGCCGGACCGGTAGTCAATCTTGCTGTCATGGTGGTCGGATTGCTGATCGTACCATTTGCCGGAAGTCCGGCATTGCTGGCCTTTGGGGGAGACGTTATCGTCCTGGCCTGCGCTCTTGGTTTGGCCAGACTCTTCACGGTTCTTGCAGCGCTCGACACCGGTTCAAGTTTTGAAGGCATGGGCGCCAGTCGCGAGGCGACCTTCGCAATGTTAATGGAGCCGTCACTTTTAGTAGGGCTGCTCGCGCTGTCACGTATCAGTCACAGTCTGTCGCTAAGTGGAATACTCTATGCGACTGGAGTTACCGGCTGGAGTATCGGCGCGCCGGTGCTGGTGGCGGCCGCACTCTTCGTGCTGTATCTGGCGGAGAACGCCCGCATCCCGGTGGACGACCCAACCACCCATCTCGAGCTCACCATGATTCACGAGGTGATGGTGCTCGATCATGGCGGCCCTGATTTCGGCCTCGTCGTCTATGGGAGCGCGTTGAAACTCTGGCTGCTAGGCGCGCTGTTTGTGGGGGTCTTTTCACCAAATCTGACGGAAGCGGGCCTTTGGTGGCGCGAAGGATTTGCCGTCGGTGGCATGATCGCGCTGGCAATTGCCGTAGGTGTTGTTGAATCATCCATGGCCCGTCTGCGTCTGCTGAAGGTCCCGCAATTGCTGGTCGGTGCGGGAGCGCTGTCGATGCTGGCCGCCATTCTGGTGCTGGGGTGATGTTATGCATGACGTCGTAAATGCGATCATCGCGCTCATTGTCATCACCGACTTCCTGCTGCTCGGCGCCGGATCTTTGCGCGCGTCTATTCGCATTGTCGCTCTCCAGGGGCTCGCCCTTGGTCTCTTGCCTCTCTTTGTCCATCAGGGGGGGCTCAGTATCCGCCTTGCCGCCATCGCAGCGATGGTGATCATTCTGAAGGGTGTCATCTTTCCCCGTCTCCTGATGCGCGGACTTCGCGAGCTGGAGTCAGCCCGCATCATCACTTTCTACGTCGGGCCGACCATGTCGCTTCTCATCGGAATCATGGTGATGAGCAGTTCGCTCTGGTGGGGGTATGTGCTGCCGTTGCCGGATAACATGGGGTACCGATTGACCATTCCAATGGTGTTCTTCACCATTGTCACCGGTCTTTTCCTCATCGTGAGTCGACGACAGGCACTCATGCAGATCATCGGCTATCTGGCCCTGGAAAACGGCATCTATGCGTTTGGGGTATTTTTCGCACAATCGGAGTCGATGCTAATCGAAATCGGGATTTTGCTCGACGTGTTCGTAGGTGTATTCATCATGGGCGTGATGGTTTTCCATATCAGCAGGGAATTTGACAGTATCGAGGCCGGGCAACTGAGTACTCTTCGGGACTGGATTCGCAATCGGAAGAAACTTGCCGGGGAGGACGCTGAGGAATGATACTGCTCGCCCTCATCCTGGTTCCGGCGATGGCGGGATTCGCGTCGTTCGTTATCCGTAACAATACTCTGCGTCGGACCATCCTGCTGGCCGCGGCTCTGTCGCACAGCGCGATGACGGCGGCCGTTTGGCTATGGCGGCCCGATCCCATTATGGACGGCTGGCTGAATCTCGATCCGCTGGGGCTGCTCTTTCTTGCCATTGTCAGCGGCCTGTTCACCGTGGCGTCGGTCTACGCCGTCCAATACTTGTCGCACGAACCGTCGGGGGCACGGCCGGATTTCGAGGAATCAGTTCTATTCGTGAACGAACCCGAGGCGGTATTTGTCGGCTGTCTTCTGTTGTTTCTATCGACCATGACACTGGTCACCATGAGTCACAACTTCGGTGTGTTGTGGGTGGCGATCGAGGCGACCACGCTCTCGTCGGCGCCGCTGATCTTCTTCCACCGACACCACCGCTCGTTGGAAGCAACCTGGAAATATCTGTTGATCTGCTCAGTAGGCATCGCGTTGGCGCTGCTCGGTACATTCTTTCTGGCCTTTGCCGCGTCCGGAAGGGGCGTTGCCGGCGTTCCGTTGGTACTTGAAGCCTTGATAGCGAATGCACCGATGCTGCAGCTTCCCTGGATCAAGATCGCCTTCATCTTCATGCTGATCGGTTACGGCACCAAGATGGGCCTGGCCCCGTTGCACAGTTGGCTGCCGGACGCCCACAGCGAGGCGCCGTCGGTGGTGTCGGCGCTGCTTTCCGGCGCACTCCTCAATTGCGCCTTTCTCGGTATTCTGCGCATGACGCAGGTGCTCGATGCAGCCGGATCGGGCGGGTTTGCCCGTGAATTGCTGCTCATCTTCGGATTGTTCTCCGTTGTCATTGCCACCATTTTTATCGTCGGGCAGCTCGACTTCAAACGTATGCTTGCCTATTCGAGTATAGAACATATGGGTATCATGGCCATCGGCGTTGGCATCGGCGGCCTCGGCTCGTTTGGCGGGCTGCTCCACGCGGTAAATCATTCCCTGGTGAAGGGAATGCTGTTTCTGGTCGCGGGGAACATTCTTGCCCGGTATCGGACCAAATCCACACGTTTGATCACCGGCGTCCTGGGAGAACTCCCGCGCTCGGGCTTTCTCTGGCTGGCCGGACTCTTTGCCGTCACTGGAGCGCCTCCTTTTGGCCTTTTTCAAAGTGAACTCACGATCATTCGTGCATCACTGGATTCTGGTCACTGGGTGGTGGCCCTCGTTTTGTTGGTCGCCCTCGGAATCATCTTCGTCAGCATGGCGAGCATTATTCTCGGCATGGTGTACGGCGCAAGGCGCAGCGAGCGCGAAGGAACGGCCGCAAGGGAATCTCTGGCGGCAGTCATGCCGCCGGCATTGCTCTGCATGGGCGTATTGGTGCTCGGCGTGTACATTCCGCCGGCGTTGAATCAATTGTTGACTGACGCCGCACGTTTGTTGGGAGGGCACTGATGAGCCTCCGTCGCTCGCTTCATTGCCGCAATTGCGAAATGATAGGGCGGAAGGATCTCCCGGTCCTGCCGATCACCGATTTCGCCGATGAAGTCATCGGCGCCACACGTCATGGTGACCGGCTCATTTCCCTGTTCGCTCAGCCCAATCAAACCGGGCATGACCTGATTGCCATCATGTCATCGCGCGACGAGGGGTCTTTGGGCATCTGCTCGACGAAAGTAGACGGCCGATATGACGCGCTTACTCCTCGATGTACACAGGCGAATTGGTTCGAGCGCGAAATCGCGGAGTTGTGGGGCATTACACCTCTTGGTCACCCCTGGCTGAAACCGATCCGGTTCAGCAAGGCACCGGTCGGCATGACGGAATTCTATGCGATGACCGGCTCAGGCGTTCATGAAGTCGCGGTTGGCCCGGTACACGCCGGCGTCATCGAACCGGGGCACTTCAGATTCTCCTGCGTGGGAGAGAGTGTTCGTCACCTGGAGATTTCCCTTGGCTACCAGCATCGCGGTGTGGAGCAAGCCCTCCGTGGCGGACCTGACAAACGCACAATGCACTATATGGAAACACTGTCCGGCGATGCCTCGGTAGGTCACGCGACGGCCTTCAGCCAGAATATGGAAACATTGTCGCACTGCCACGTTTCCTTCCGTGGCATGATGCTTCGCAGTATCGCCCTGGAACTGGAGCGCCTGGCAAATCACGCCGGCGATCTCGGTGCACTGGCCGGCGACGTCGGCTTCTTGCCTGTGGCGGCACATTGCGGAAGAATCAGGGGTGACTTCCTAAATATCACGGCCTTGCTGTGCGGTAATCGTTTGGGACGTGGAATTGCCCGCCCGGGTGGCGTTGGAATTGATCTCGATGACCATCAGGTGGAGACTCTCGCGCAAAAACTTGAGCAAGCCTTCGCCGACATGAACATCGTGGCGCAGCTCCTGTGGGAAACCCCCTCCGTGATCAATCGCTTTGAGGGAACAGGGATGCTCACCGCTGCGGATTGTCGCGAACTGGGAATCGTGGGACCGCCGGCCCGAGCCGCCGGAGTCGAGCTGGACGCCCGGCTTGACTATCCCTCTGATGTCTTCAGCTTTGCCCAGATTCCGGTGTCGCTCTGGCACGTGGGGGATGTATTCGGGCGTGCGCACGTTCGCTGGCTGGAGATTGTCCGTTCGGTCGAATTTATCCGGGCGCGACTAGCAGCGCTCCCCTCCGAAACAGCTCGTGTGGACGTAGGTCAACTAAAGCCTGACTCGTTATCGATCTCGCTCGTCGAGGGTTGGCGAGGCGAAATCTGTCACGTCGCCTGCACCGATACTAACGGCAAGTTCGCCTGGTACAAGGTCATCGATCCATCCTTTCACAACTGGACCGGGCTGGCCACCGCCATGAGAAATCAGCAAATATCGGACTTTCCCTTGTGTAACAAGAGCTTCAACCTCTCGTACTGCGGCCACGACCTGTAGAGTGTCATTATGTTGAAAGCATTACTCGCTCGCGCCAAATTCGGTAACCGCACGATCGGCTTTCCCGATGAATCGCCAAACTTGCCAGATCGATTTGAGGGACGTCCGATTATCAGCTCCGACCCTTGTGGCAGCGGATGTTCTGATTGTGTGGCGGCCTGCCCGACCTCGGCTATTTCGCTCGTCGATCGCCATCCGGCAATCGATCTCGGACGGTGCCTGTTTTGCGGAGAATGCGAGCAAGCTTGTCCATCCGATCTGATTCACTTCTCGGATGACTACCACCTGGCGACGAGCGTGCGGTCCGACCTGATCGTCGCGCACGGCTCGGAACGGGCGTTGGTTCAGAAACTTAACGATGAAACTCTCCGCCTGTTCAAGCGATCCCTGAGACTGCGCCAGGTGAGCGCCGGTGGGTGCAACGGGTGCGAAGTTGAGGTCAATGTCCTCGGAACGATTGTCTTTGACCTCGGCCGCTTCGGCATTCAGTTGGTCGCATCACCGCGGCACGCCGATGGCCTATTAATCACCGGTCCGGTGACCGAGAACATGCTTCTGGCTCTCCAAAAGACATATGACGCAGTGCCCGACCCAAAGATCGTGATCGCTGTCGGCGCCTGCGCTATCTCCGGCGGACCATATATCGACCATCAGCAGGTGCACAACGGTGTCTCCAGAACGTTGCCGGTTGATCTGTTCATCCCCGGTTGCCCTCCTCATCCGATTACGATTCTCGACGGCCTGCTGCAGCTACTGGGTCGACTTCCAAAGGAGCGACTGTCGGATCGTGGGTGAGCGCGTTTGTCAGAACGTCGCCGGAACCGATTCGATCGCACGCGTGTTTAGCCATCACAAGTCGTTCGGAATACCATCGAGCGGTACCAATAACAGGAAAGTCACCATGGAGATCAAACGCACTTTCGACGGACAGAAGGGCGAGTTCTTTATCGAACGAGAGGGTAAGTGCATCGCCCGCATGACGTTTGTCATGAATGGGCCGTCGGCCATGATCATCGATCACACCGAAGTTTCCTCGTCTCTTAAGGGGCAGGGGGTCGGCAAGCTGCTCGTTGCCGAGGGGGTCAAATATGCCCGCGAACAGCAAGTGAAGATTATCCCGCTTTGTCCGTTCGCCAAGGCCGAGTTTGCCAAGAACCCCGAATATGCCGATGTCCTGACCGGATGAATGGAGCGTTCAGAAGATGACAAAGCAAGTGATCAAGAAGTATTCAAACGGTGAAGTCACCGTCGTGTGGAAACCGGATATGTGCATTCATTCCGGTAATTGCTGGCGGGAATTAAATGCGGTCTTCGAGCCCAAACGGCGTCCCTGGATTACGATTGACGGCGCTCCCAGCGACCGGATCGTCGCGCAGGTCGGCAGGTGTCCCTCCGGCGCACTCTCGAGTTTTCGCAACGATCAGGCTGCCCTCGCGTCGGATGCCAAGGCAACCGCAACGGTAGCGGTCCAGCCGGACGGCCCGCTGGTGATTTCCGGCAATCTCCGAATTTCCCATGATGACGGGGCGGAAGAATCGCGGGAGGGTAAGACTTCCTTCTGCCGATGCGGTCAATCAGGCAACAAACCGTTTTGCGACGGTACTCACTCACAAGTCGGATTCAAGGGGTGAGCTACTTCTTAGGTTGAAATTGCGCCAGCGCACTGATCGCCGCCTGATATATGGTGCCTGAATACTCACTGAGAATTCGCCGCGCTCCATCCGGATCAGTGATCATCAACCGTTGGGCTTCTGACTCAACCTCACCCTGCTCACCAAGTGACTCGGCTTCCACCAGTTCAAGAACCGTGCGGAGCACGTCTGCCTTACGGCCGTATTCCTGTTCGACCAGATATCGCATGTTCGAAAACGTCCAAAAGGCGCTCGAATCATCCACGGCAAATGGCTGCGCCAACCGCGCGTGGAAATACTCTTCAGTCGGTGTAACACTCTCACCCGTGTATGCGGCCGGAAAGTCAGATGATCCAACATAGAAGGGAACGTAACAGGATAGACATGGCGCCGACAGGCACACCCAGTACGCCGACCCGATACCGTCCGCCGTCTCACTTCTCAATTCCGCGACAAAGCTGGTTTGTGTCATCTGATTGCACGTAGGAGAGATTCTGTTGGCGTGAGGACAACTGGTTGCGGAATCCTCGGCATACATCGGCGTCTGCTCAAAATGACTGCGCAAGACCGGCAGGATGTCTCGCACGCCGATTTTGCGCGATGGTCTGCCTGAAAAGGGAAGGGGCTTGGTGATATCCGGCGGCTCCGCCAGAATCATGCGATACCCGTTCCATTGCCGGACTATGTTGCTCGAATCAGCCGCGACGCCCGGTTCGGCATACACTTTGGCAAAACTGAAGGAACCAGAAGTCTTCGGATTGTACCACCCTCGCGCCATCGCATAATCGATCAGATCTGCTGAGCCGAGGAAATTGACCGTGTCGGCAAGATCAACTGTCTGCACGGTGTATGTGTTGGCTATTATCGCCACTTGACTATCGGGCACTCGCTCGGCCACCCAATGTCTCCCCATAACGACGCAAAACAGCCAACCTTCATTGGGATCACAAATCACATACGTCCTTCCCGATCCGGTGTACCCAAATCGCTCGACCAACTCGCCCGCCAGGTGCACACCTTCGCGCGAAGAAGACGCCCGCTCCGCGACAATTCGGCGAAGCATGTAATCGATTCCGCCGCCGGTCAGGTCCGACCGGTCTTCACGTGAACTGCAAGCATCCGAGCAGACGCCAACCCCCTTCTCATTAATGTAGCTGTCGGAGAAAAGCATACCCGGAATTTCCGACCAGACATACCCCCACGTTTCGGAAACCTGTGGAATGGTCAGACCGCCGTTGACACGAATGACCTCATCCGCGCCGTGGGAAGTACGAGGTACCCAACGGTGATTGACAATTTGCGGACCATAGTCATCCTCATTGTGGGCCATCAGCACAGAACCTGTGACGGATACGTCCTGGCCGACCACAATCGCGTAGCATCCGCTTTCGGGCGTCGTGACGGCCGTAGCGCGGAGAGTTAACGCAAAGCACGCGAGGATCAAGATTACTGAAAACCATAACCGGCGCATAATCGTAGTCACCCCTTCGCTCAATTGTCTAACCGTATATAGTCAATCTAGCCCTATCGACCCGGTTTTGCAAGGGTACGACTGGCGGCTCTGGGTCGGGTGGCCGGAAAACTCACAAACTGAGCCTTGCCTATCGGCAATCGTCCTGCTTATCCTTGGATGATTGCTAACAGCATCGTTGGAGGTCAGCGTGTTCGATAAATCAGATTCTCGTCCAATGCTCAATGCTCGTGTTCTCATCGGTTGTCTTGCTTGCCTACTCCTCGGCGCAGCCTGTCTCGCACAACCGGAGGCCGCCACCGACAAGGAAACCGACCCGCTTGTGCTCAAAAAGCTGGAGTGGTTCCAGGACATGAAATTCGGTCTTCTCATGCACTGGGGCACCTATAGTCAGTGGCAGATTGTCGAGAGCTGGAGCCTCTGTCCCGAAGACGAAAACTGGTGCGAACGTCGGGGGCCGTTTGCGAAGGATTACTTTGCCTACAAGACGGCGTATGAGAATCTGAAAACGACCTTTAATCCGACCAGATTCGACCCCGACTCCTGGGCGGCCGCCGCCAAGGAGGCCGGGATGAAGTATGTCATCTTCACGACCAAGCACCACGACGGTTTCTGCATGTTCGACACGAAAGAGACCGACTACAAAGTGACCGACCCAGCATGTCCGTTCAGCACCAATCCGAAGAGCAATATTGCCGCCGAGATATTCAAGTCGTTTCGCACACAAGGTTTTGGCATCGGCGCCTATTTTTCCAAGGCGGACTGGCACTGCCCCGACTACTGGTGTCCCTACTTTCCGCCGTTTGACCGTAACGTCAACTACGATATGCAAAGATATCCGCAAAGGTGGGAGGCGTTCAAAACGTTCACGACCAACCAGATCAAGGAGTTGATGACCAACTACGGCAGTGTCGACATCCTCTGGCTCGACGGCGGCTGGGTACAGCCGATGACCCCGACGTCGCCGCGCTGGGGGAAGAACCCGTGCGATCAGAATATCGACATGCCGCGTATTGCCGCCATGGCGCGCGAACTTCAGCCCGGACTGATCATCGTCGATCGCGCCGTCGAAGGACGGTACCAGAACTATCGCACGCCCGAACAGGAAATCCCCGACACGGCGCTCAGTTACGTCTGGGAAACCTGCATGACCATGGCCACCTCCTGGAGCTATGTCTCGACCGATACCTACAAGCCAACCGCCAAACTGATTCATCTCCTGGTCGATATTGTCGCCAAAGGCGGCAATCTGCTGCTGAATATCGGCCCCAGCCCCGAGGGTGAACTGCCGCCGGAATCATTGCTCCGCCTGAAGGACCTCGGTGCGTGGATGAAGATCAACGGGAGCGCGCTCTACTACAGCCGCGCGGTTGCGCCGTACAAGGAAGGGAAGGTCTGTTACACACGCCTGCCCGATCACTCGATCAACGCCATATATCTTGCCGATGACGGTGAAACTACAATGCCTGCCACTGTCGAAATCAGAGCCTTTGCCCCGGAAGCAGGCAGCGCAGTCACCATGCTCGGTGTCAACGAACCGCTTACGTGGGAGAACGTTGCCGGCGGCTGCGTGATTAAGATTCCGGAATCCCTCCGCAGCAATCCGCCTTGCCGCTACGCCTGGGCCTTTCATTTCACGCCGGGCCAACCATGAACTTGCATCGCATGAAAGTTGCCCTCACCGTCACGTTGTTCTGGCTGACGGTTGTGCCGACGGCTTTCTCAACCTCTATGGAGCTGGTGAAAAACTCACACTCCCGATTCAGTATCTATGTGAAGGACGGAGCTTCCACGAGTACGACCGCCATAGCCGATACGTTGCAGTCCTACATTATTCGTGTCTCAGGCGCAGAGCTGCCCATTACCCATGCCCTTGCGAAAGGTGGCCGGCAGATCATACTTGCGGTGGGCGAGAGTCATGACCCCAAATTGGTGACTTCTCAACTCGGCGAAGACGGCTTCCGGATCAGCATCGAGCCAAAGCGTATCTACTTGACCGGACATACCGATCGCGGTCTGCAGAACGGCGTCTACACGTTTCTTGAATCCTACCTCAACTGTCGGATGTACAGCCAATGGGTCCGTGTAATACCGCACACTACGACGATTGAGCTCCTGCTTGGTGATGACACCCAAATTCCCGCCATCATCTTTCGTATGCAGGATATCCACGATTCATCGTATGTCGCCTGGCACAAGCTTGACACCCATAATGAATTCGGCCTGTTTGTGCACACCTTCAAAACCCTCGTTCCGCCGGACTCTTTCTTCTCGTCACACCCTGAGTATTTCTCGCTGCTCAACGGTAACCGGACTCCGCGCGGTCAGTTGTGCCTGACTAACCCGGATGTCTTTCGTATCGTCGTCGACCGTCTCCGTACCCTCATGGCCGCCAAACCGGAAGCGACCTTCTGGTCCGTCTCACAGAATGACACGTATGTCCCATGCGAATGCGCCGCCTGTCGGGCGATTGAAAGTGTCGAGGGCTCCCCCTCCGGATCACTTCTCGCTTTCGTCAATCGCGTCGCCGACGAATTCCCGGATAAGACCATATCCACGCTGGCCTACCAGTATTCCCGTTCCGCGCCGAAGCACCTGAAACCGCGACCGAACGTCAACATCATGCTGTG
Source organism: uncultured candidate division Zixibacteria bacterium (assembly GCA_963806185.1). Classification (GTDB taxonomy): domain Bacteria; phylum Zixibacteria; class MSB-5A5; order GN15; family FEB-12; genus CAWDXE01. The sequence continues at coordinate 940,792 of CAWDXE010000001.1, read as the reverse complement.
CAGTATCGAGTGCAATCGGAGCAAACCTCTCGCTGAGGATCCGAGCAGTACTTCGTTTGTGAAGGATGTCCGCGACTGGAGCAGCCTGACGCACAATATCTTTCTATGGGATTATGTCATTCAATTTCGCAACTTGATGAGCCCGTTCCCGAACCTCCATGTCCTCCAACCCAACATACAGTTCTTTGTAAACAACGGGATAGCCACCGTCTTCGAGCAGGGTCTCGGCCAGATGTACGGCGAATTTGCCGAACTACGCATCTACCTGATCGCCAAGTTGCTGTGGAATCCGAATCTCAACGTCGATTCCGTCATGAACGACTTCCTGCACGGCTTCTACGGCGACGCCGCTCCGCATATCAGGCAGTATATTGACACCATGCATGCCGCGCTGGTTGCCTCCGGCGAAAACCTCGATATTTACGGTTATCCGCTGGTGTCCGAACACGGGTATCTGTCTCCGGCGATGCTCGATACGTATGGTGCGCTGTTCGACCGGGCCGAGGATGCGGTTCGAAACGACTCCGCGGTGCTGGCCCGCGTGCGGACCTGCCGACTTCCCCTGCAATATGCCGTCCTCGAGCAGGCCAAAGTGGGCGGCACGGGAGACCGCGGCTGTTTCGCCGTGAATGACAACGGCCAACTGACCGTCCGACCGGAGATTTCCGAGCTGCTGAAGCTCTTCGTCCAGCGCTGCAAGGCGGCTGGCGTTCCCAGACTTTGGGAGAGCGGTATCTCACCCGATGAGTACCTTGCCTCAACATCTGCATTCTTTGAGGAAGGTACTGTCAATCACCTCGCTCGTCGCAAGACGATCACATTGGAACCGCCCGCAAGCAAGAAATACCATGGCGGTGACGCCACCGCTCTGGTCGACGGTATGAAGGGGTGGGGTGACTATCACGCCCACTGGCTCGGTTTCGAGGGCGAGGATATGCAGGCCACTATCGATCTGGGTTCCGTTCAGACGATCTCCGCGATCAACACCGATTTCCTGCAGGACATCAATTCCTGGGTCTTCATGCCCCTCACCGTGACTTTCTCGCTTTCTACTGACGGAAAGGCCTATCGCACAGTTGGTAGTGTCGCCAACGTAACGCCGGCGGACAAGGACGGCGCCATCATAGCTCCATTCGATGTCACGTTTCCGCCGACCGAGGCGCGCTATGTTCGCGTGAGCGCGGATAACATGGAAACTTGCCCAACCTGGCATAAGGGGTCAGGTGGAAAGGCGTGGATATTCATCGATGAAATCTCCGTGCACTGACCGGTTGCCTATTATGGCTGGTTTGTTCCTGCTGCTGCTTATGGCGGCAACGGTATGCGGTCAGCCGTACAGAGATGCCCGCCTCCCGATCGAACCACGCGTTCAGGACCTGCTGAAGCGGATGACGCCTGAGGAGAAATTCTGGCAACTGTTCATGCTGGCTGCCGATCTCGATAGCGGTGCCGCCAAATATCGCGATGGTGCGTTTGGCTTTCAGATCCCCGCTTCCTATGATAGCGCGCTCACCGTCGCGCTCGTCAACGCCATCCAGCGTCACTTTGTAGACAGCACCCGACTCGGCATCCCAATAATTCCGTTCTGTGAGGCATTGCACGGCGCAGTACAAAAAGGTGCCACCTCGTTTCCCCAGGCGATTGCGTTGGCGGCGACATTCGACACATCGCTCATGCATCAGGTGTCAGCGGTCATCGCTCGCGACTGCCGCAGTCGCGGTATCCGGCAGGTTCTGTCGCCTGTCGTGAACATCGCCGGCGACGTCCGCTGGGGCCGGGTGGAGGAGACCTACGGCGAAGATCCCTTTTTGACCTCCGCGATGGGCGTGGCGTTTGTATCGGAGTTCGAAAAACGCGGCGTTATCACGACGCCGAAGCACTTCATCGCCAATGTCGGCGACGGCGGTCGCGACAGCTATCCGATTCAGTATAGCGAACGCCTTCTTCGCGAAATTCATATACCGCCGTTTGTTGACTGCATCACCCGCGGCGGGTCGCGTTCGCTGATGACATCCTACAATTCGTATGACGGCACTCCCTGTTCGGCCAATGAGTGGCTCAACACAACGCTCTTGAAAAAGGAACTCGGCTTTGCCGGCTTCATTATTTCCGACGCCGGCGCGGTGGGCGGCGCCAACGTTCTTCATTTCACGTCGAAAGATTATGCGGAATCCGGCGAGCTGGCCCTCAAGGGTGGGCTCGACGTCATCTTCCAGACCTCGTTTGACCATTTCTCGCTTTTCAGTCCGCCATTTCTGGACGGACGGATTCCCGGTGATATGATCGATAGCGCCGTCGCTCGAGTGTTGCGAGCCAAGTTCGAGCTGGGATTGTTTGAGAATCCGTATGGCCTGAATACTTCGGATAAGCCGGATGACTCTGATGTCTCACCTCGACAACTGGCGCTCAAGGCGTCTCTGGAGTCTACCGTACTCCTGAAGAACGATTACAAGACGCTTCCATTCAGCAAGAAATTGAAATCAATCGCCGTGCTTGGTCCGGATGCATCCGAAGTGCGGTTGGGCGGTTACAGCGGGCCGGGGAACAACCCGGTGAGTATACTCGACGGCATCCGTAAGAAAGTGGGCACCTCGGCCAACGTGCAGTATGCCAAGGGGTGCCCAAGAGTCGAGGCTGACTACGGCACTGTCGCAGCCGACTACCTTTCTTGTACGTTGCATGACACTGTACAGACCGGTCTGGTCGGGTCGTATTTCGCTAATGTCGCACTGAGCGGAACCCCGGTCCTCAGTCGAGTGGATCGGCAAGTTCAATTTCAATGGACCCTCTTCTCGCCGGACCCCGCCAAGCTGCCGTATGATTTCTATTCCGTTCGCTGGACGGGAAAACTCAGGGGTCCGGGCACCGGTGTCTACAAGATTGGCATCGACGGTAACGATGGCTACCGGCTCTACCTTAACGACTCACTCCTCATCGACAACTGGCACAAGATCAGCCGACGCACGCTGGTCACCGACTATCGCTTCGAGAAGGAGAGGCTATACGACATTCGCATCGAGTTCTTCGAACCTTTCGGCAACGCCTGGTTTCGACTCGTGTGGGATGCCGGTCTTCCCCCACAATCCGATTCCGCTATGGCTGAAGCGGTGGCTCTTGCGGCTCGGAGTGATGTTGCGATTGTCGTGGTGGGAATCGAGGAGGGTGAGTTTCGCGATCGCGCCAACCTCGCCTTGCCCGGTCGTCAGGAGGAGTTGATCAAGCGTGTGGCCGCCACAGGAAAGCCGGTTGTCGTCGTCCTCGTGGGCGGCAGCGCGATCACTATGAATTCCTGGCTGGCCGATGTTTCTGCCGTCCTTGATGTCTGGTACCCCGGCGAGGCGGGGGGCGACGCGGTCGCCGATATCCTATTTGGTGATTACTCTCCAGCCGGGCGTTTGCCGATCACCTTCCCGGTGGCGGAAGGACAACTACCGCTTGTCTACAATCATAAGCCGACCGGCCGGGGAGATGACTATGCCGACCTTACCGGTCAACCACTATTTCCGTTCGGCTACGGCTTGAGCTACGCAACTTTCGAATACACTGACCTGTCATTGGATGATAACCGGATTTCGCCGACGGACTCAGGCGTTGTTACCTGCCGGGTGAAAAACTCTGGGGTTGTGGCCGGAGACGAGGTTGTGCAACTATATATCCGAGATCAATTCGCCTCAGTTGCCCGTCCCATAACAGAACTCAAGGGGTTCAAGCGTGTTCATTTGCTGCCGGGGGAAACGCAGGTCGTACAATTTGCCGTCACTCCGGCCATGCTGTCGATGTTGGATAAGAATCTACACACCGTTGTCGAACCGGGTGACTTTACGATCATGATCGGCGCTTCATCAAAGGACATTCGCTTGCGCGGCATCCTGACTGTCGGCAAGTGAAATCGGTCGCCGATCCTGCCTCAGATCCGGTATCCCAAGGTGTCGAACGATCCCCTCATTCTGATTGCTGCCGGCGATAGCAGTACACATTGCCGTCAGTGCTTGTCACGATGAGTAGGTCTCCGGTTATGAGCGGTGTCGAGTAGATCGCTCCGAGATCGTATTCGACGTCGATAAACGCCTCATCCGACTTGACGATCTCGAATATGTCATCCCGAAATGAATCGTCCGGCTTGAAATACTTGAGATGATTCTTCTGATACCCGTCCATGGCCACTGTCCAGACGATCCTGCCCGTGTTCAGGTCTACCGCGTGCAACTTTCCCATGAGCGTACCCACGTAACCCATCGACCGGCTCATCGCCATACCGCCGAAGATATTGAAACCAAGATTTGTGCGCCAGTATTCGCGACCCGTGGCCAGGTCCGATGCGACCAGTATCCGGTCATCCGACGTGCCAGTGTAGAGAATGCTGTCTCTGACCGTATTCGGTAACGCCCAGCCGCGAGAATAGGCCTTGTTCCAAAGGCAATGTCCGGAGTCCCGATCAAGCGCATAGAGGTTATAATCTCGAGCGCCGACAATCACTACTCCGTCGGCGACTACCGGTGCACCGGAAAACGCTCCCCTGGGAAAGTAGCGATGGCCAACGGACTTGAATTTCCAGATCAATTCTCCCGTGGTCCGGTCCAGCGAATAGAAGTACCCGTCGAATGATCCCACGAACACCCGATCGCTAACCACCGCAGGTGTCGCATGAACTACACCCTCGGTTGCAAAGTGCCAGACCTCGCTGCCATCAGAAGCTCTAACGGCGTATACGCCGCCGTCGCCCGACCCGAAATACACGATACCATCAAATACCACCGGCGATGATTGGTAGTAATCCGCAAAATCCTGCTTCTTTTCGCCTTTGGTGGCAAAATGCCATAGCGAATTTCCGGAATTTCTGTCAATTGCATGCAGCATCCCATCACCACTTATCAGATAGAGCGTATCGCCGCTCAGACAGACCGTTGACCGAATCTCTCCTTTGGTCGCATAGGTCCAGGTCAATCTGCCGGTCCGTATTTCGATGGCATGAAGATTGCCGTTGAGCGTGCCAAAAAACACGAGCGAATCACTGATTACCGGGGAGGAAAAAATGGGCGCACCGGCCGCAAATTTCCACACCACGGATGGTGCATCGATGAAATCTTCCTCGTGACTGTTCGCAACATCTGACTCGGCATGAGACGGCGAGGGCACTCCAATGGCCATCACCAAAAACGCGCATGCCAAGGCTTTGCTGAAATCTAGCAGCATAAAGGCAATCTCTCTTTCTGGCGGCTGATAGTGGAAGATAGGGCAATTGTGCCGGTTCGGCAATCAGTGATCCAACGGCCGGTAATGCACACCCAGCCGATCCAGTCGCTTTAGATGTACTCCCAGGCGCCGATGGAATTGCTCGTATACTCGCCCGTCTTCCGGCGACCACAGCACTTCCGCGAGCGCGCAGAGGCGGGGAAAGACCATGTACTCGACATGAAGCTCATCGTTCATATACTCCGTCCAGACATTTCCCTGAGCGCCGAGTATGCGAGGCTGCAGTTCCGGGACCAGTCCCTTCGGCATTGGCTCAAAGGCATACACCTTCTCCAGCGGAGTAAAGCCGCCGATCGCCTTCGGCTCATTCTCTTTTCCCTGATAATGATCGAAATAACAGTGTGACATCGGTGTCATGACAACGTCGTGCCCCAGCGCCGCGGCAACCACCCCTTTTTCTGCACCCCGCCATGCCATCACGGTAGCACCCTCCGGCGCACCACCATCGAGAATCTCGTCCCAGCCGATCAGTTGCTTGTTCAGATGCAGTAGGTCCCGAGCGAGGCGTGCGATGAATGTGCTCTGCAATTCGTCCACACTGGCCAGCCTGAGGATACTCGCAAATTCAGCGCATAGGCTGTGTCCCTGCCATCGGACGTGCGGGCATTCGTCACCGCCGATATGTATGTACGGCCCGGGAAACAATGCCGCCACTTCGGAGAGAATATCTCGAAGAAAGAGATAGGTGCGTTCATTCCCGGCACAAAACACGTCATCAAACACCCCCCACTCAGTTGCCACGTGATGTGGGCCGCCGGTGCAGGAGAATTCCGGATAGGCCGCCAGCGCCGCTCGCGCGTGGCCGGGCATCTCAATTTCAGGTACAATCATTACGGCTCGACGTGCGGCGTACGCCACCACGTCGCGTACCTCTTCCTGCGTGTAGAAACCACCGCATATCGTACCGTCCGCTTCCTTGCGCCAGGCTCCGACGGAAGTGAGTCGGGGATATTTCTCGATCTCGATCCGCCACCCCTGATCGTCAGTAAGGTGCCAGTGAAACACGTTCATCTTGTGACGGGCGAGGAGATCGATGTATCGTTTCACGAAGGCGACGGGGAAGAAATGTCTGCTGACATCAAGATGCATGCCGCGCCAGCGATACCGCGGAAAATCGACAATCTCAACGCCTGGAATAGTGGCAGTGCCAGAGTGGCTTCCGGAGACCGGTAGCAACTGGAGAAATGTCTGTATCCCGTAGAATATTCCGGCCGCTGTCCCCGCCACAATGGTCGCACCCTCCTCGCCGACCCAGAGGCGATAGGCGCCGTTCTCGACCAGCGATTCCTCATCGACGAGCGATATCGACACGCCTGGTCCATCGATCGAATCTTCTCGCGGCAGCAAGCTCAGGCCATAGTGCGCCAATTCGTCGCACAAGTACTCAGCCATGTCATCTGCATGAGGGCCGCCCATAACATAAAGCGGCGCCCGGTCGGCCAGCTGCAACTTCTGGTCGGTGGTACGCAACTCCACCGGTTGCGGTATGAGAGCAATGCTGTAGTTCATTGGCTTCTATTTGTATCCCAGTAGCTGGATTGAATTACGCCAGTACCCGAAATTCCCCTTGTCATCCGTTGGGCGGACGTTCTCAACTACCAAGTGAATCGTGTGCCGGCCCGGTGTCAGATGGTCAGTCAAATCAAGCTCCACCGGCTTGACCAGGTCCCCGGGACACCAGCCGCTTCGACTGTAGTCACACGACCAGGAGCCGTCGGTCCAGCGACGACAATACGGATTGATTGCCCGAAACTGCCTGCAGTCGTCACGCCATGGTTGAAACCGATACACCACCACGCCGTCGACGGAGATGACATTATCTTTCCGCTCGAATTCATCCGCCCCCGTACCGTCAGTGCAATGCCCGCTGACATAATAGCGAAGCACAACTCGCCGAAGTTCAGCCGGTACCTCGACTGGAACTTCCTTTCCCAAGTCCCCCGGCGACTCACGCGTGTACGATTCTTCAAACAGCACACTCGTTACCCAATCGGCATTGTTCGCGGTCGAATCACTTGCATACGTCAGTGAGAAATCAATCGTCCAGGCCGGCGTCACCCACGTGTCAATAAACGCCCTGATGTTGCATTCACCCTGCAAAAGCGCAGCAAGAGGTGAGAGATCCACATCGTATTCAGTCCGTCCGCCGTACGCGGTCATGAACTTGATGAGTTCCAGATCGGGACCGCCTTCTACCGCCAGACGCACATTGCCGGCCCGGTCCCACCGGTCGTACATCTCCAACTCGTCTTTTGGGGTCGGCCTGATGATCAAGTGCCCGGCGACCCGTACCGGCGTCGCAAAGTGGGGAAGTGTCACCGTCCGGTTGATGACTCGCCCTCGATCCGACGACTTCACTGTATCGGTGTCGTACCGGGTGGAGTCTTCAGGGGCAAAGTGAATCATATTGGAGTCGAAGACGATCACTGTCTGCGTCAGCCGGCCTGACGCCTGCCCCGCTGCTGAGTAGGCAAAGCAGCAATTGACAATCACAGCTACCGAAAGCCAAAAGAGCAGGCCGATCCGTGTCACTTGGCTACTCCTGTCCGTATCCTGTAAGTGCGAATCTCGAACGGTCTTAGGACCAGCGCCATCGGACCGGTGACTGGCGTCGTCGTTCCGTCGGTCCATTCCATGAGATCGGTCTCCTGAAGCGTTGCGCCATTGATGGCGATATCGATCGTACCGTGGGAGGTACAGCCCAGCGTCTCGACCACGCGCACGATCCAACACGATTCTCTCTCCGCCTTTTTGAGAACTTCCATCGAGAGTCCGTGCCCCGTCAGGCGTACCGGCGTCGTGTTTGATTCTGCCGCATACCCGTCAACGATCACGACCGGCTGGTTCACCTTGGCCGCCTCCGCCATCACATCGGAATGGATCAGGTCGCCGGTGTGCGGCAGCAGGCTGTAGACAAAGTGATGCTCACCTTGATCGGCGTCAGGGTCGGGGTAATTGGGTGAACGGAGAAGATTCAGATCAAGCAAGCCGTTTTCGACTTTGTACCCGTACTTGCTGTCGTTCAGCAAGGCGACCCCATGATCGGCGATCGAAAGATCGGCGTACCGATGGGCCGGTACCTCGAATTTGGCTTTCTCCCACGACGTGTTTTCGTGTGTGGCTCGCTTCAGGTAACCGTATTGAATATCAAACGTTGCCTGTTCGGCGCGCACCGTCACGGGAAACGCCACGCGCAGCATGCGATGTTTCTCCCGCCAGTCAACTGTCGTCTCGAAGTCGAGGCGCTTCGATTTTGCCCCCAGGTATACCCGCTGCTCGATCGTCGATTGACCGATCGCAAAACTGAACTTGACCCCCTGACGCACCTCTCCGGCTGACAAGTATTCAACTGATGTGATCCGCGCGTTCTCAATCGGTGTTTCCCGATAGAAGGCATCGACATCCCAGGCATCCCAGTCATTCGGATGATCATCATAAAGCGTTAGGAGATTTCCCGGTTTATCGGGCGCGACGATTTCAATCTGCGCATCCTTATCGAAGCAGCACAATAACGTTCCCTGATCACTGAATTCATATCTGACCCGGTCGTTTTCGAGCACCAGCGATGGCTGCTCGTGTGGCGTCGCCACTGGGGCCCCCTTGCGCAGAGTGACAAAGGAGTATGGGGGGATATCGACCAGAGCCACGACCTGCCCTGATTCGTTCTGGCAGGGGAGAGGCCTGCCTGCTTGGCCGATCACAGAACTTCCTTGCCAGGCGTCCGGCAGGCGGACTGGTTCAACATATGGGTGATGATGTGGATTGAAAAGTGTCACGGCGTCAGCTTCGCGTTTGAACATCTGCCCCGCCGCCCGCAGAACGAGCTCATCACACTTCTTCAGCTCCGCCAGGTATTGAGTTCGCGCCAGTCGGTAGACCTGAGAAATACTCGACCCCGGAATGATGTCGTGGAATTGATTCAACAGAAGAAGTTTCCATACGCTGTCAATTTCACTCTGAGGGTACTTGTCGTACGGCAAGCATGACCAGAGCATTTCAACTACTCTCAGCTTCTGTTCGAATCGGCGATTGGCCCACTTCACAAACGCCTGCGTAGTGAGCGTACCGCGATGAAGCTCCAAATATAATTCGCCTACCCATGTGGGCAGTTTGTCTTTGTGTTGGTCGAGATTGTGGAAGAATTCCTTCGCCGTGCCGAATCTAACGCGCGGCGCACCCTCGAGATTCGCCTGACGGCGTCCGATTTCGATATGTTCAGCCTTGGGTCCGCCGCCGCCGTCGCCAACGCCAAATAAGGAAATAAATTCGTCGATGTAGTCTCGTTCATGAAAGCGTGCCTGCGCCGGCACTAGCGATTCCGGCCACAACTGACTGTTGTAGGTGTCTTCCGGAGGGAAATGCGTCAACACGCGCGTACCGTCAATCCCCTCCCAATGAAATGTATGATGAGGAAAGTCATTGAACTGGCTCCAGGATAACTTCTGGGTCAGAAAATACCGTATGCCGCTCTTTTGCAGTATCTGCGGCAGCGCGGCCGAGTACCCGAAGACATCAGGCAGCCAGAGATTGTCCACATCAACGCCAAATTCATCGCGAAAGAAGTTCTTGCCGTGGAGAATCTGCCGCACCAGCGACTCGCCGCTGGTAACATTGCAGTCCGCCTCCACCCACATGCCTCCCTGTATCTCCCATCGTCCGGCCTTGACGGCAGCCTTGATCCGATCATACAAACCGGGATAATATTGCTTCACGAAGGCATAATGCTGAGCCTGCGACGCGCCGAAGACGTAATCAGGATACCGGTCAATCAAATCGAGCTGGGTGGAGAAGGTTCGGGCGCACTTGCGAATCGACTCCCGGACCGGCCACAGCCAGGCGGTATCGATATGTGCATGGCCGACTGCCAATACCGAGAGTGATGATGCCTCCGCCGGCTTCGTCAGTTCCTTCTTGAGCAATGCCCGGCAGGCGGCCGCATCACCATTGCTCTTGGCGTACGCATTGATCGCCTCGCATGCAGCTCGAATGATTCTCGCCCGGCGCACACTTGCTTCCGGCAAGGTCTTGATCAGGCCGATAAGAACTTTGAGGTCAAGAGTCAGCTGCCACATTTCGGTGTCAAACACCGCCAGCTTGAGCGAATTGGCCTTGGCGTCATAGTAGCCGTACCGATTGGTCGATTGCGGGCCGGGATCGAGATCGCAGAACATCCCGAACAGCGCATTGGCTGCCCCTTCGACCCAGAGTTCTATCTTCTCCCCACCGGCGCACGAATCAGAAAGCCGCACAATGTCGCGCCCAAATTCGGTATCGAATACTGACCCGTTGGTGACCCCTTGCATGATGAATCCGTCGGGACGAAACACCAACGCCTCGCCGCCGAGATCGAGATGCGCCACGAGCGGCTTGCCGCGCCAGGAACTCGGCACGGTGCCATTCAATCGGAACCAGCCGCTCTCCCAGAAATGTCCCCACACCTCACCGGGTCGAATCGGTTTGTACTCAAGTTTTAGCCGCTCCGCAAACGGAACAGGTTCGGCCGTGCAGGCGTACACCGCTTCGAGCGGCGCGGTCTCCGCCAGAATCAGCGGCAACATTCGATTATAGAACTGCTCGATTCGCCGAATATTCAGTGCGATTTCTTTCTGATTCACGAATGATCTTTCTGAGTGACAAAGCCATCGTCCCGGTGATCGCGTGTGGCGGTACTCAGGCTGTGATTCATGCGGCGAAGATCGCGGAAACCACCAATGACAAACCAGATGATGATTACAGCCGATAGAACAATGTGAATCGCAAGATAGATTCGCCAGAAACTGTGACCAGGCGAGATCGTCGACGTCGTGCGTCAGATTGTAAATCGTGCCGACCGCAAATATGAGCAACCAGGCGCCGGTCCAGACGTAGTTGCAGATGTAAATGATCTTGTCGCCGCGCGTAAACTCCTTGCCCATGCCGAGCATCTTCCAGCCTTTCGAGGGTGCAGCTTCGACCACACTCGTCTCGCCGGCAATCGCATACTTCCCCCGGTGCAACAGCTTATCGAGATCAAAGTCCTCGCGTTTGCCAAACAGCGAGAACAACAGTACACAATCGTTGCCCCAGCCATGCTGATTCCCCAGAACCACTGACCGTTGATAAAGAAATCCGGAATGATCTGATGAATGATGATCCCCGCGACGGCAATCCCCGAGCCGGTGATCATCGCCGCCCACGCCGCCGCCGTGGTGCCACGTTTCCAGTACAGACCGCCGATAATCACCGCTCCGGAACCGCCGGCAAAAATGGCGCCGGTGATGGCGAAGAACAGAAAGATGTATTCGCTTTGCTTGAAGATCAGGCTGAAGAAGAAAGCGAACACGCCGACGAAGAGTAATCGCCCAGCGCAGCACGCGAAGATGCTGCTTCGGCTCGAACGGCTTCCTGCGAATTGGGATAATGACATCCTGCACGATGATACTTCCCCACGAATGCATGTAGGCGTCGAGCGTGCTGATACTGGCGGCCAGCATCATCGCCGCAAAGGCGCCGATCAATCCGCGTGGGAGAATATGGGTCAGCACCAGCGGTACTTTCAATTGACTTTGCACCGCCTTCCCGTCGATCCTCGACAGCGTGCCCGCCGACTGAATTGGCGATGCCGGAGAAGTCGGGATGGTTGAGCACCGTGTAGGCAATAATCGGAACGAACAGGAACATGATGTTCATCGGCAGGTTGCGCCAGGCGGTCAGCACGCTGGCCATCTTGGCCTCGTGCGCGCTTTTGGCCGACGAGTTGTACGCCTGCGTCCCCTGCCAGGACATCGTGCCGTAAATCACGCCGACAATACCCACCAGGAAATACCAGAAATTGAAATCCTCCACCTGGCTGGTCTTGAACGGATTTATCAGCGACGCATTCTGCGGCGCCTGCATGAGTGTCTGTCTCGATATGACCCCAGTCGAAGGTGAAGAAGAAATAGACGATCAGGATGACGAACACGCCGTACACCAGTATCCCCTGGAAGAAATCGGCGTAGATCACCGACACCTGCCCGCCGCCAAGCACGAAGTAGAGCGATATGCCCAGCAGGAATAGCATCATGACCGGGAAGGTGGCGACGTTCAGCCCGAATACCGAGAAGCTCTCCGGTATGCCGCAGAAGTAGATGAAAAATCTCGCCTCGACCGCCGGGAAGATGCCGAAATTCACGATGCCCGACAGAAAGGCGATGATGCCGGTGAAAATGCGGAACTCTCGGCTGTAGCGGACCTCGAAATACTGCGCCAGTGTCAGCGATCGCGTCTCCCGGAAACGATAGATGACCCAGCCCGACACTGTGATAATGAGCACGACCAGCGCCGTGGTCATTCCCCACCAGGTGAGGGAGAAACCGGCGATCAGATTCATCTCCAGATTGCCGACCACGGTGATCGCGCCGATTCCGGCGGCGCCACTGGCGACACAGAGCACGTACCGCCCGGCCGACCGTCCCGCCGCCAGAAAATCGGCCACACTCCGCATTACCCTGCGTCCGGCCTCCACCGAGAGGATCATCAGGATCGAGCGATACGAAGACGATTGTCCAGTCAAGAAAACTAAGATTCATTTGTGCTCCACTCGGCAGCAGCCGTCTTGAGTGATCCAAACGACACTGCTGTCGCTTAAGCGAGTAGTTTCTGCTCGGAATTGGTGGGCGGTCGCTTCAATTCTTGGTGGCCAGGAGAAACCTGCCGGTGGATTCGGCAACCACGCAATATTGCTGATCGCTTGATAATCAGTGGAAAATGTATTGTGTCTCCTGTAGAAACCATGTTCGGCATAGTAAATAATGCGAAGCGCCCAGCGTGCGCCGTCCAGATGGTCGTATTCATAATCAGCCGTTCCCGCGCCGGCCGCCAGCGTTGAAAATTGAACAATTCCCCACATCTCAGGATAATGCATCGCAATCAGCCCCTGCGGTGACCAGACCCAGTTGTCCTCCGGCCCCGGCCGCTTGACGTACTTGCCGTCATTAACGTCGGTCTGCCACTCGACGCGCGAGAAATTGATCCGCCACTGGTCACCGTCGTTTGGCGGCGACGGCCGGTGCGCGCATTCGGCCAACACTTTCCATGGTATGGCAATCTCCACACTCCACCCCGAGTCCCTGTCGCCCGGTGTGTTGAGTGTTCCGCGCACCGCCACCGCCGTTTTCAAACCCTGTATATCCCACGCATTCACCGCCGGCCCGCCGTCGCGATACGGTTTGACCAGAAAGAGATCCCACACGGTGTTGAGCGCATTCAGTTCAAGTTCATAATACTCGTGCGTATCGCCGTCGGGATCGATGAATACCTCGAAATCGTTGTCGTGATAAATGACCGCATCGCGCTCCGTCAACGTGCCCCAAACATCCGGCTCCTCCAGTTCGGCACCAATATAAAAGTACGTCGAGTCCCAGAGCATCTTCGCGCGTGTGGCGAACCGGGGTGATGGTTTCAGGTCCCCTTGTATATCCACAAAAGGGTTCGTCTCTTCTGCTTTCTGCCATGACGATTCAGTCAAGCGTCCATCAACGGCAATCGGCTCCAATGCGCGATAACAGACATACAATTGAGGCGAAAACGGAATCTGTGGTGTCGGCATCTCTTCGCCTGCGGTCGCGCTACGAGAGAACAGGATGCAGCAACCAATCAGCATCGTTATGTAAATGTTCATATGTTCCGTTTCTCTTGCACCCGTTCGCACGCGTCAAGCAGCTCCCGCACGGTTGTCGTCGCCATCCCCACGCACGTATCCGCGGCACCGTAATACACCAGCAGCTCCGTGTCGTCTTCGACCAGACCGTTTGCACCTGTCTTTCTCGCAACGAGACCGGTGGGGAATACCACATTCGGCACCTGCCCCGTCAGTTCATACAGCTCGCGCGGCTCGAGGATATTGTATCTACTGCGCGCCAACACCTGTTGTGGATTGTTCAGATCAAGCAGTACTACGCCCGCCTGGTAGATGTTGCTCGCCGCAAAATGTGTCGCCACCCCGTGATAGATATGCAACCAACCATGCCGTGTCTTGATCGGCGACGGTCCCGACCCGATCAATTCGTCCCAGTAGTGCCAACGCCCCTGCATCATCGTGCCCTTCGGCTCCCAGTGAACCAGATCCGGTGACGTGGCGTATTCGATGACGCTGCCGGTGGTCACGCCACCGTCGATAGTCCTCAGATTCGGGCGGCTCAGCATGGCGTACTGGCCGTCGATCCGCTCCGGAAAGAGCACACCGTTACGGGCATCGTGATCGAACGGCATCGCCATGAATATCGTAGGTCGCGAAATCCGACGTCCGGGCGATACCCATGCGGCAGCCGCCGTCGATATCCATCGCGAACGTGACGTAGTAGGAATCCTCTATGCGGACAATCCGTGGGTCGTAAACGTGATAAACGTGGTGATTGATTTTCTCGATACCGGTGAAGACCGCCGGCTGGCGCCCGACGGTAAAACTTATGCCGTCGATGCTCGTGGCCGGAAGGAGGAAGGTTTCTCGCCCCCGGTTCTGAACTCTCAGGAGCAGGAGGATCCTGTCGCCGAAGCAAACGGCTCCGGGATTAAACACGGAGGAAACATCGACCAGGCTTGGTCTGATTGAAGGGATATCGTGGCGCGTGACAATCGGGTTCTGCGAGCTGCGCTTCATGTCAACAATTGAGTTTCAGTCGTTGCCGTGAATATAGATACAGCCGGAGAGAATCACAAGCCGTTTCGGCTGATCTGAACTATGACGAGTGGATTTCCTGGAGGGAAAGAACCGAGATGCTCTGCTCGCGAAGCGCCGCGATTGCTTCAACCGCTGCCGCCGCCCCTGAGAGCGTGGTGATGCACGGGACCCCATGCTGAATGGCCGCCGTTCGGATCGCCCAGCCGTCGCGGGCCGACGTTGCTCCCAGCGGCGTATTGATGATCAGTCCCACGGCGCCGCTCTTGATGACATCGACACAATTGGGCCGCCCTTCGCTCACCTTGAGGACACTGTCGACCGGGACTCCCATATCCTGCAGGAACGATGCGGTTCCCCCAGTCGCCTGGATTCGGAACCCCATGGCCGCAAATCTCCGGGCCACGGAAAGTATCCCCTTTTTGTCGCGGTCGTTGACGCTGATCAACAATGCCCCGTCACCGGGCAAGCGAATCCCGGCCGCCA
This sequence comes from uncultured candidate division Zixibacteria bacterium, assembly GCA_963806185.1. Taxonomy (GTDB): domain Bacteria; phylum Zixibacteria; class MSB-5A5; order GN15; family FEB-12; genus CAWDXE01. Next base: position 925,416 of record CAWDXE010000001.1, on the reverse strand, counting down.
GTTGTGCTTTGTAGAAGGCGACGCCGAAATTGTCGCCGCTCCCCAAAACCTCGCCGGTCGAACGCATCTCCGGCGACAACTTTGGGTCGACTCCCGGAAACTTGATGAAGGGGAAGACCGGTGTCTTGACAAAAAAGCGGGAGACTGTCAGGTCCTCCGTCAACCCCATTTCCGCCAGCGTATGACCAAGCATCAGCCGGGTCGCGATTTTCGCCAGTGGCACCCCGGTCGACTTGGCGACAAACGGCACGGTTCGCGATGCCCGCGGATTGACCTCCAGCACATACACCTGACCTTCGGCAATCGCGTATTGGATATTCATCATCCCGACAACCTTCAACTCCCGCGCCAACAGCCGAGTCATCTCCCTGATTTGTACCAGGTGCCGTTCTTCGATCAAGTAGGTCGGAAGGACGGAACTGGAATCGCCGCTGTGTACCCCGGCCTCCTCGATATGCTGCATCACTCCCGCCAGAATGCAGGTCTGGCCATCCGCCAGGGCGTCGACGTCGACTTCAAACGCATCCTCAAGAAACTTGTCAATCAACACCGTTTGTCCGGGTGCAGCATCAAACGCCTTGGTCAGATAGGCGTGCAACTGTTGTGCCCCATAGATGATCGCCATTCCTCGTCCGCCCAGCACATACGACGGCCGCAACAACAACGGAAAACCCAGTATCCGCACAGCCGCGTCGCCCTCGTCCATCGTCCGCGCGATGGCGTGCGCCGGGTGAGGCACATCGAGTCGATCCAAAAATTCCGCAAACCGCTCCCGATCCTCCGCCAGGTCCACGGAGTCAGGCGGCGTCCCCAGAATCGTCACCCCCGCCTCCGCCAGAGGCATCGTCAATTTCAGCGGCGTTTGCCCACCAAACTGCACTATGACGCCGTCGGGCCGTTCTCTTTCGTATATCTCCAGCACATCCTCAAGCGTGAGCGGCTCGAAATAAAGGCGGTCGCTGGTGTCGTAGTCGGTCGATACGGTCTCCGGGTTGCAGTTCACCATAATGCTCTGCACTCCCTCTTCACGCAGGGCAAACGAGGCATGACAGCAGCAGTAGTCGAATTCGATCCCCTGGCCAATTCGATTTGGTCCACTGCCGAGAATCATGATCTTGCGCCCCGGCTGTGGCTCGCTCTCGTCCTCTTCATCGTAGGCGGAATACAGGTAAGGAGTGAATGACTGAAACTCTCCCGCGCAGGTGTCAACCCGCTTGAAGATCGGCCGTAATCCGACGGCATGACGACGTTTGCGCACCGAGTCTTCGTCGGTACCGGTGAGGTAGGCAAGGCGACGGTCCGAAAATCCCCACTGCTTGGCGAGATGCAGCTCACCGTCCAACAGCTCAGCCAGCTTGCGCCCTCGGATTTGCCGTTGAAGTTCGGCGAACTGCGCGATCTGGTCGAGAAACCAGACATCAATGAATGTCAGCCGGTTGATCTCCGCCACACTCCACCCGATATCGAGCGCGTGCACGATATAGTGCAGGCGATTCTCGTTGGGCGTGGCCAGCGCCGTCGTAATCTGTTCCCGGGTCATCTCACCCGGTCGAAACGGTTTCACCGCCTCCAGCGATCGCAGCGCTTTGAAGAGTGATTCCTTAAACGTTCGTCCAATCGCCATCACCTCGCCGACCGACTTCATCTGTATCCCCAGTGCTGAATCGGCTCCGGGAAATTTCTCAAAGGCGAACTTCGGAATCTTCGTGACGACATAATCAATCGCCGGCTCAAACGCCGCCGGGGTCATGCGGGTGATGTCATTCGGAATTTCATCGAGCGTATACCCTATTGCCAGCTTGGCCGCGATCTTCGCAATCGGGAAAGCCCGTTGCCTTGGAGGCCAGGGCCGACGATCTCGATACGCGGGGATTCATCTCGATCACCACCAGCCGCCCAGTGTGCGGATTCACCGCAAACTGCACATTGGAGCCGCCCGTCTCTACTTTGACACGTCGCAAGATGGCCGCCGCGGCATCCCGCATCCGCTGGAACTCCTTGTCCGTAAGTGTCTGCGCCGGTGCGACTGTCAGAGAATCACCGGTGTGCACGCCGATCGAGTCAAAATTCTCAATCGAGCAGACCACCACGAAATTATCGCGGCAGTCGCGCATCACCTCAAGTTCGTACTCTTTCCAGCCAATCAACGATTCCTCGACCAGCACCTGTCCGACGGGGGAGAGGGCGAGGCCGCGATTGACGATCTGCTCAAGCTCTTCCAGATTGTAGGCAATCCCGCCGCCGGAGCCGCCCAGCGTAAACGACGGCCGCACGATGACCGGGAAGCCGTTATGACGGCTGAACGCTTTCGCCTGCGCCATCGTCGCGATCAAGACACTGCGCGGCACTTCAAGGCCGATCTCCACCATCGCCTGCTTGAACAGTTCGCGATCCTCCGCCACCCGGATCGCTTCCGCGCTTGCGCCGATGAGCGATACGTTGTGGCGATCGAGCACCCCCGCCTTCTGGAGAGCCAGCGCTAAATTGAGTGCCGTCTGCCCGCCTACACTGGGAAGGATGGCATCCGGTTTGTCGCGCGCGATGATCCGCTCCACAAACTCCACGGTCAGCGGCTCGATATATGTCCGGTCGGCCAGCTCCGGATCAGTCATAATAGTCGCCGGATTGGAGTTGATCAGGATCACCTCAATCCCCTCGGATCGAAGTGCCTTTATCGCCTGCGTACCGGAGTAGTCAAACTCACACGCCTGACCGATGACAATCGGGCCGGAACCTATCACCAGTACTCTGTTGATATCAGCGCGCTTGGGCATGGGTATGCTCCTCGCGCCAGTGCGCCGCCATTTCGACAAAGCGATTGAAAAAGTCGTGCGCGTCGTGCGGCCCCGGCGCCGCCTCCGGATGAAATTGTACCGCCATGGCCGGCACATCCCTGAGCGCCAAACCTTCGACTGTATTATCATTTAGATTGATGTGGGTGATTTCGACAGTGCGCTCCGGCAATGAATCGGCGTCGACGGAAAACCCATGATTGTGTGACGTAATCTGTACCTGCTGTGTGTGCGTGTCGATCACCGGATGATTCCCTCCCCGATGACCAAACTTCAGCTTGTATGTCTTTCCACCCGCCGCTAGTGCCAGCAACTGTTGCCCGAGACATATTCCGCCCACGGGCACCCGGCCGAGTAAAGCCTGAATGTTGCTGATGGCGTACTTGAGCGGGTCAGGATCGCCCGGCCCGTTGGACAGCATCACCCCATCCGGGCGAAGCTGCAAAACATCGTCAGCTGTCGCCGTCGCAGGAACCACCGTCACCCGGCACCCCTCCTGAATGAGACAGCGAAGAATGTTCCACTTCACGCCGTAGTCATAGACAACCACGTGAAGTTTCGGTGCGGCGCTGGCTGCAAACAGATCCTGTTGTCGCCACCGACCATTGAGTACTCTCGCTGATTCACTCCAGTCGTATGTTCGGCCAAGGGTTACTGTGGAAGCTAGATCAATCCCGGCCATCGAGGGGTGGGCCTTCGCTCTCCCTGCAAGCGCTTCGGAATCCACGCTGACATCGGCAATTACACCTCGCATCGCTCCGGCTGTGCGAAGGTGGCGCACCAGGGCGCGCGTGTCGAACCCTTCCAGGCCCGGAATGCCGTTGGCCTCCAGGTACTCCTGCAGTGTCATCGCCGCTCGCCAGTTACTGGCGACGCGGCTGAGTTCTTTCACGATGAGTGCGCTGAGATAGAGGCGACCGGACTCGGCGTCCTCACGAGTTATCCCATAATTGCCGATCTGCGGGTAGGTCATCACGACCATCTGACCGGCATACGAGGGGTCGGTAAGAATTTCCTGGTACCCGCACATGGCGGTATTGAAGACCACTTCGCCTGCCGCGTCGGTCCGGGCGCCAAACCGTCGGCCAAAAAAAACGCGACCGTCCTCCAAAACCAGCTTGGCGTCGCGCATTACCTGCAGCATCGACTGTCGAAGTCCTCTTTTTTCCGCATGTCCTCGTGAGAAAGTGTCCGCTAGGGTCGCGCGAAGGTACTCAAACGGACCGTACCTGTCAAGGCGATCTTGCCCGCTGCCGCCTGCGGGGAAACCGCATTTTTATGCTGACACTCCCTGCCCTGGCAGGCGATCATACGGCAGACCTCAAGCCAGGAGGATTAGTCGTGAGGTTTTTAGGTAGATTTCCATCCTATGATTTTTTGTACAAGGCCGCAGTGCAGGCGGCGATCCGCTTTCCGTTCACCCTGCTGAGCGCCTTGGTGGGAGCCGTGTCGGCAGTCTCGCTCATCGGCCATGAAACCGATCCGAGCCGGTTCATTACCCTGCGCATATTGTCCCTGGCCGCGCTTGGCCTTCCGCTTTTCACCGCCCTGGTTGCTTACGCCGAAAACAAGAAGTGGAAGAGAGGGGCCACCCTGGTCTTGCAAGTGGGCGGTCTCCTGCTCATTTTGCTCTACTTCGTAACCCAACCCCGCGACCTCACCCAGCATTTTGGCGACGGTGTCAGACTCCTCCTCCTTGTTATTGTCTGCCATTTTCTTGTTGCCTTTCTGCCATACCTCAGCGGCGACCGGGTCCAGGGCTTCTGGCAATACAACAAATCCCTCTTCCTGCGCTTTCTGACTTCCGCACTTTTCTCAGCCGTCATGTTTGTCGGCCTTGCCATAGCCTTGGCCGCCCTCGATCTGTTGTTTGGCGTCGACGTCAAGCCGGAAATGTATTTCAAGCTCTGGGCTATCATCGCCATATTCTTCAATACCTGGGTTTTCCTTTCGGGCGTTCCCGATAACCTCTCGTCCCTCGACGACGTCGCCGAATACCCGCGCGGCCTGAAAATCTTTGCCCAGTTCATTCTGCTCCCTCTGGTGGGGTTGTACCTGGTCATACTCTATGTCTATGGAGCCAAGATCATCGTCCAGTGGAACTGGCCCAAGGGATGGGTGTCGGAACTGATCCTCTGGTACTCCGTGGTCGGCATACTCTCCCTGCTCCTGCTCTGGCCGCTGCGTCAGTTGGCTGAAAACAAATGGGTCCGCACGTTTGCCAATTGGTTCTTCCGCCTGCTCATCCCGCTGGTCGTGATGCTTTTCTTCGCCGTACTCGAACGCACGAGCGAATACGGCATCACGGTCAATCGGTACCTGGTTATCGCGATGGCGGTCGGTCTGGCCGTCGTGGTTCTCTACTTTGTAATCAGCAAGAAGAAGGATATCCGCAGCATCCCCATGGTGATTTGCCTTATCGCTCTACTTGCCGCTTACGGCCCGTGGAGCGCTTTGCACGTTTCTCAGTCCAGTCAAGCCAACCGCCTGGATGGATTCCTGAGCAAGTACAAGCTCACCGCCGGTCAGCTGGTTGACACCACCGGCGGGGCAATCACCGATGCCGACCGCAACGAGATGAGTTCCATCGTCATGTATCTCAACGACTGGCACGGCGCTTCCGCCTTTTCTCGATGGCTCCTCGACAGCAACCTTGCCCCGCTTGACACCATGGGGCGGTATTCCGGCGTGAACGACAGTCTATGCCACCTGCTCGGTTTCGATTTCACCTACCCTCGCTTTGTCTCCGAACAGGGTACCTACTTCTCGGTTACTGCCAGGAGCGACGATGTCTTGGCCATCGCCGACTACGACTATCTCGCCTTCCTGAAACCCAGATGGGAATTCACCAAGGGCGACAGCACCACCACCGTGCCCCTGGGCACCGATACCTGTCGTATCTGGATGAGCACGACTCTCGACCGCATCCTCAAGCTCAACTTCCGCTCCGGCGCCGCCGATACGAGCGAGTGGCTGGAAATTGCCCTTTCCGATTCACTGTCCAATTTGAAGAAACGCGGGGGCGAGGTCTCCATGCCCAGAGACAGCCTGACCCTCACTGCCTCGTCGAGAAACTACGATATCTCGATCGTCTTACAGCAGGTGTCAGGCACCGCCTATCCGGAATCACTGCGGGTAAATTATGTCGAGGGCTTGCTGCTCTTCCGCAAGCGCTGAGTCTTCTAGGACTGAATCGAATCGGACCGGTTGCCGTAGATGATAAAGTGGTAGCCGAGGATCGTGAACTCGTTGTCTTTCGTGAACGCTGGTGATCGATCAATTATGTCTGTAGACGGCGGGTTGTAAAGACAGAGCACGATCCGGCGTGGCCATGCCGTAACCGACGCCGTGATATTCTCCAGAACCGCTTTCATCACGACATCATCAAAGGGATTGAAAAAGAAGAATGTATTGTCGGTCTGACCGACGGGATATGCTGTGGCATCCCCATGTACGATCTGAAACTTCGTTGAGGTGCCGGTCGACTCACTCATGATCCGGCAGTTTGAGCGAGCGATTTCGCAAAGTTCTTCGGCAAACTCCACCCCAGTCGCCGACGCAAAACCGAATTGCGAGGCGATCAGCAATATCCGCCCCTTGCCGCTTCCTATATCTACCAGCACCGCCGGCTGGGGCAGAGTAGGCGCGATCATTTTCAGAAACCGCCTCACCGGAAGAACCCGGCTCGGTTCGTACTTATTTCCGTGTTTCCGATTGCCGCTTGAGATCTTCATCTCGCTCAGCAATTGGCGTCGGCAGGTATCCACTCCATACCGGAAGTCGAACCACCGGTCATAAGCGAGAATCACCCCCTTCATTAATAGGCCGGTCAAGCCGGCCTGTCTCACTATGCGCGTTGCTCGACTTATGATACCCATAGATTCTCTGACTAGCGAGTCCCTTATATCGATAAATTACAGCAAGTTAACGGGAGAATACAGCTAATTCGATTCTTCCCGATCGCGATCCCCTGTGCCAAAAAGCCTCTTTGCTGCGCTGTGAGAATATTCCAAAAAAATATGAACCCTGTACTATAGTACAGGGTGTTATATTCATCAAACTCAGAAAGTAAGAAAGGTTGCGATGACTACCGGCGAACTGGCCACTAAAGCTGAAGTAAACAAGGAAACCCTTCGCTTTTATGAGCGCGAAGGTCTCCTGCCGCTGCCAAATCGAACCCATGGCGGGTATCGGACTTTCACCGATGATCACCTCAAGCGGGTGATCTTCATCAAGAATGCGCAAACATTCGGCTTCGGTCTGAAAGAGATCCGCGACCTGCTGGCCATCGTCGACGGTGACCTGCTCGATCGCGCCGAAATCCGCCGCATCGCTCAGGAAAAAGTTGAGCTCATCGATCAACAAATCGCTTGGCTGACCCGCATGCGCGACACCATGCAGGACCTGATCCATCGCTGCGCCCGCTCGACTTCGACCCGGCACTGCCCGATAGTGGAACGGTTGGCTGAAGGGATCACTCTGTCGGAAAGAAAAGGAAAAACCAAATCGTGAAACCAGATACCGGACACATCGATCCCGTCTGCGGAATGACGGTGAGTCCTGACAGCATACACCAGCACAAGCATAACGATAAGACATATTACTTCTGCTGTGCTCGCTGCAAGGAGCGCTTTGCCGCCAATCCGGAGTCATTCCTGAACCGGAAGCAGTCACACGATCAATCCGGACACCAAATGCACGGCAGTCCGCAGATGGTCCAGCTCCAGCGCCACACTCCCGCGACTGCTCTTCCCATTCAGGAACACGTCGATCCAGTCTGCGGCATGACCGTTGACGAAAGTACTCGCCACAAAGCGAGCCTCGACGGCCGGGACTGGTACTTCTGCAGTGATTCATGCCGGAAGAAATTCACTTTGGAACCGCAAAGATATCTCGTACCCAAGGCCGCGCGCGAAACCGCGCCGGAATCTCCCAAGGGGACCATTTTCACCTGCCCCATGCATCCCGAAATCCGCCAGGAAGGTCCGGGCAATTGCCCCATTTGCGGCATGGCCCTCGAACCGCTGACAGTCTCACTGAACGAGGCCGAAAATCCGGAATTGCGTATCATGTCTTTCCGCTTCTGGGTCTGCCTGCCGCTGACTGCTGTCCTGCTGTTTATCGCAATGTTCCACATGACTCCGCTCTGGCACTCGCTCCCCGGTTGGCTGGCTCACAATCGCATTTGGGTTGAATTGATACTTGCCACGCCGGTCGTGCTCTGGGGCGGTTTCCCCTTCTTTGTGCGCGGCTGGCAATCGTTGGTAAGTCGAAATCTGAATATGTTCACACTCATCGGCCTCGGTGTGACTGTATCGTATCTGTATAGCGTCATTGCCACTGTCGCGCCCGGAATCTTTCCGGCCTCTTTCCGCAACGCTGCCGGCGAGGTTGGTGTCTACTACGAAGCTGCCGCCGTTATCGTGACCCTGGTCTTGCTCGGGCAGGTGCTGGAACTGCGTGCGCGCAGCCGCACCGGCGCCGCCATACGTGCCTTGCTCGGGCTCGCGCCCAAGACTGCCCGTAAAATTGGGAGCGATGGATCCGAATCGGATATCCCGCTCGAGCATGTCCACCCCGGTGATCTTCTCCGCGTAAGGCCAGGGGAAAAGATTCCGGTCGACGGACTCGTGATTGACGGCCACAGCACAGTCGACGAATCCATGCTCACCGGTGAACCGATCCCGGTTGAAAAGCAGTCCGGGGACAAGATTGTCGGCTCCACGGTCAACGGTTCCGGCACATTGGTCATTCGCGCCGAAAAGGTGGGCAGCGAGACACTCTTGGCGCGCATCGTGCAGATGGTCGCCGACGCTCAGCGCAGCCGCGCCCCGATTCAGCGTCTGGCAGATAAAGTGGCCGCCTGGTTCGTCCCTGCCGTTATGCTCATCTCGGCGATCACTTTTGTTGTCTGGGCGCTCTTCGGACCGGAACCACGCCTTGCGTATGCCATTGTCAACGCCGTGTCCGTCCTCATCATCGCCTGCCCCTGTGCCCTGGGATTGGCCACACCGATGTCAATCATGGTGGCCGCCGGTCGTGCCGCACAGGCGGGAGTACTCTTCAAGAATGCCGCCGCCATTGAGACAATGCGCGACATCACCACTGTGGTGGTCGATAAAACCGGCACGCTCACCGTCGGCAAACCGGAATTGGCCGCCATCCACGCCGAACTCCCCTGGACCGAAACCGATATGCTTCGCCTCGCCGCCAGCCTCGAACGTGCCAGCGAACACCCGCTCGCCGCCGCTATCGTCATCGCCGCCGAAAGGAAATCAGTTACCTTCTCACCGATCGCCGGTTTCACAGCGATCGCCGGTAAGGGCGTGCGCGGTGAGGTCGAAGGTCATGATGTAGCTCTCGGCAACTACCGTCTTTTCGAAGGACTCGCTTCCATCTCCACTCCCCTGCAAGACAAGGCTGAGCAGCTTCGTCTCGATGGCCACACCGTCATGTTTGTCTTCGTCGACAACAAAGCAGCCGGACTTATCAGTGTCGCCGATCCGATCAAGGCCACTTCCACCGAGGCCGTTCGCCAGTTGCACGACGACGGTATCGGGGTTGTCATGCTCACCGGCGACAACAAAACAACTGCCGAGGCGGTGGCTCGAAAGCTGGGTATCGATCAGGTTATTGCCGATGTATTGCCGGATCAGAAGCTGGCGGCGATCAAGTCCCTCCAGACCGGAGGCGCGAAGGTAGCGATGGCGGGTGACGGCATCAACGACGCTCCGGCGCTGGCGCAGGCCGAGGTCGGCATCGCCATGGGGACCGGCACCGACGTCGCGATGGAGAGCGCTGAAATAACGTTGGTGAAGGGTGACCTGCGCGGCATTGTCCGCGCGCGAAAACTCAGCCGCGCCACTATGGGAAATATCCGCCAGAATCTCTTCCTGGCGTTTGTCTACAACAGTCTCGGTGTGCCGTTGGCGGCTGGGCTCTTCTATCCATTCACCGGGCTCCTGTTAAGTCCGATGATTGCCGCAGCCGCCATGAGCCTCAGCTCCGTGTCGGTCATTGCCAACGCTCTGCGCCTGCGCAAGGTCGAGATCTAGTCAACCGGTGCGAGTTGCAAAGTCGGCGATCGCATGGTATGTTTGCGAGTAGTGAACGACTGACATGATGGTGCTGGAGGCGGTACGAGCGATCCACTCGGTTCTTCCAATGATCAAGCGCAATACAACTTGCGCGAACGCGTCAAGGAATTGACCGCGCTCCATCGCACGGCTCGTCTGCTGCAAAACCACCTCCGGCAACTGCCTGATCTTCTGAAGGAACTCGTCGAGTTTCTCCCCGAGGCCTGGCAATACCCCGGCGTCACTGCGGCAAGAATCGAGTTCGACGGCCTGGTTGTTTCCACGTCTAACTTCCGCCGAACAGAGTGGCGCCAGGCGGCCACCTTCCCGGTCGACAATAGCAAGGCGGGCGAAATCGAAATCTGCTATCTGGAAGCGCGGCCCACCCTTGCCGAGGGACCATTTCTGGCCGAAGAGCGCAATCTGATCGACTCATTGGCTGAGATGCTCCGCGCACACCTGCAACATCGCCAGGCCGACGAATCACTTGTCAACGCGCGCGCTAATCTCGAACAACTGGTCAAAGACCGCACGCATGAACTGGAGCAGGCCAACATCACGCTCCGCGAGCAGGTCGAGGAACAGCGCCGCGCCGCCGCGCAGATCAGGCAGTATCAGGAACAACTGCAGCGACTGACCCTGGAGCTGTCGTTGTCCGAAGCGCGTGAACGGCGTGAAATCGCCGGCGACCTGCACGATCACGTGGGCCAGGCGCTCGCGTTCACGAAACTGCGCATTTCGCAGCTTCAGGGAAATGCCGTGTTTTGCGGCTTCGAGGATGCCCTCGGTGAGGTGGTTGCGCTGCTCGACCAGACGATCGGTTACACGCGATCTCTCACCCTCGAAATCAGCCCTCCTGTTCTGTATGAATTTGGCCTCATTGCCGCTCTCGAGTGGCTCGCCGAAAGACTTGCCCGGACTCACAAATTGCACGTGACGGTGAATTCGTCCGCTTTTCCCGGAACCGTCCCTGCCGAGCAGGCCGTTGTCCTGTTCAAGTCCGTAAAGGAAATCCTCGCCAATACCGTTCGTCACGCCGATGCCAAAACCGCCACTATCACTGTGCACGGCGACGATGCGCAAATCAGCATTACTATCACCGACGACGGCCGCGGCTTCGACGCACCTGCCGTTATGGCTTCCCTTGCCCGGAGCGGCAAGTTTGGTCTCTTCAGTGTTCGGGAACGGATGCGCCTCCTCGGCGGCGACATGACCATCAGTTCCTCGGTCGGCAAGGGTGCTGCCATTTGTCTCACCGTCCCATTAGCGAAGGTGGTTCGCCATGAGTAACATTCGGATCATGGTGGCCGATGACCACCAGCTCTTTCGCGCCGGCCTGAAATCGATTCTCGAACAGCATGGTGGATTCGAGGTTGTGGGCGAAGCAATCGATGGTCAGTCGGCGCTGGCGCTGGCCCGGGAATGCGCCCCTGATATCATCCTGCTCGACATCTCCATGCCCGGCTTGAACGGGATCGAGGTGCTCCGCCGTTTTCAGCAGGAGGGCGTCCGCTGCAAAGTGATGATACTTTCCATGCACTCCGATCAAAAGTTTGTCACCGAATCTATCAAAGCAGGCGCCCGCGGCTATCTATTGAAAGACTCGGCAATGGGAGAACTGGTCTCCGGGATCAAAGCCGTAGTCGCGGGTGAAGTTTACCTCTCCAGTCGCGTGGCCGGACTTCTCGTCAACGATTACGTGGCGATCGCCGATCAAGCCCGGACCGGCTCCGCTTTGGTGCTCAGCAGTCGCGAGCGTGAGGTACTCCAACTGATCGCCGAAGGGAAGAATACAAAGGAAGCCGCCGCCCGCCTCAATCTCAGTGCCAAGACAATTGAAGCTCATCGCAAGAATATTATGGATAAGCTCAACCTGCACAGTGTCGCCGAATTGACCCAATACGCCATACGCGAGAAGATAATCTCCGTCGATTAGACTACCAACTCCATCCGCTTTTTGCGTAAGGAAATTCCTACGCTCCTTTCGGGATTTCCCTGATTGTCGAATCACGCAGAGCCAAACTACCTTCCTTGAACATGCATGGGCGCGGCTCGGACCGTGCCGTGCCACAGGAGGAAACTCATGTTTGATAGCGGCAATACCGGCTTCATGCTGGTGGCGACCAGCTTGGTGATGCTCATGACACCCGGCCTCGCCTTCTTTTATGGCGGCCTCGTCGGTCGCAAGAACGTGCTCACCATCATGATCCAGAGTTTCGTGTCGATGGGCCTCACCACCATCATCTGGTGGGCCTACGGCTACTCGCTCTGCTTCAGCGGCGGCGAGGGCGGCCTGATCGGCAACTTCGACAAGATCTTCATGATCGGTGTCACCCTCAATACTGTTTCGCCCTTCGGGACAGGAAACATTCCGGAATTTGTGTTCATGGCCTATCAGATGATGTTCGCCATCATCACTCCCGCCCTGATCACCGGCGCCTTCTCCAACCGCATTCGCTTCAGCGCTTATCTGCTTTTCCTGGTCGGATGGCTGACCTTTGTTTACTTCCCGTTCGTGCATATGGTCTGGGGCAACGGGTTGCTTGCCAAATGGGGCGTGCTCGATTTTGCCGGTGGTATTGTCGTTCACAACATCGCCGGTATGGCCGCCCTGGCCTCCGTGTTGTACGTTGGGCGACGAAAGGTCGGCGATTCTGTGCCTCACAGCATCCCTCTTGTCGCTCTTGGCACCGGCCTGCTCTGGTTCGGCTGGTACGGCTTCAACGCCGGCAGTCAGCTCAAAGTCGACGCTGTCACCGGTGTCGCCTTTCTGAATACCGATATTGCCGCCTCGTTTGCCGGTCCGACCTGGATGCTGCTCGCCTGGATTTTCGAGAAGAAACCGAAATTCCTTGGCCTGCTCACCGGCGCCGTTGCCGGACTCGCGACCATTACCCCCTGCGCCGGGTACGTTACGCCCACCAGCGCGGCGATCATCGGAATCATTGCGGGTGTCGTCTGTTACTTCGCCGTCAATTTGAAAAACTATCTGAAGTGGGATGATGCCCTCGACGTTTGGGGCGTGCACGGCGTCGGCGGTGCCATCGGTGTCATCCTGCTTGGCCTGATGGCGAGTACGGCCGTCAATCCCGCCGGTGCGGATGGCCTTCTTGCAGGGAACAGCTCTTTCTTTGTGAAGCAGCTCATGGCTGTTGTTGGCTCTTCAATATATGCGTTCGGTTTCACTTACCTGATGTTGGTCCTGATTAATCTCGTTACGCGAGTGCGAACAACTGTCGACGAGGAAGAGGCTGGGCTTGACAGCTCCCTTCACGGTGAAAAGGCATATCAGGAAGAATCTGGTCTCAGATTGTAATGAGGGAAGATGATATGACGCAAGTTGCAAAGTGCTTGATTCTACCGTTACTGATGGTGATTCCAATCGTGATGCTTGTTAACACGGCCGCGGCACAAGGCGTGACTTCGGCAGTCGGGGCCGACATCGTCTCCCGTTATAATTGGCGCGGCCTCGATTTCGGTGACGCCGTCTCCCTTCAGCCGTCCTTGGAATTTCAATTGGGGAATCTCCAGTTTGGATTCTGGGGATCGTATTCTTCGGACTTCGAAGAAGTCGATACCTGGGCGGGGTACACTATTCACCTGGGCCGATCCGGCAGTCTCACTGCCACTATCGTTGATTACTACTTCCCGACTGCCGGTATCAGAGTTTTCAATTTCAACAACTATGACAACCCCGACGGTGCCGGGGCGCACCTGCTTGAAACCGGCCTGTCGTACACCGGTCCGACTCAACTTCCGTTGACTCTGTCCGGCTACGTCAATATTTACAACGACGCCGGCAACAACACCTACTTTCAACTGGACTACCCGTTCACAGTGAAAGATATCGACATGGGAATATTCATCGGAGGCACGGGCGGAAGTTCGGAGAATCCCGGCTATTACGGCACCGATGACGCTCAGATCATCAATGTCGGCGTGAAGGGCACAAAGAAGATGAAATTCTCAGCCGAACTGGAGTTGCCGGTTGCGGCCACCTTTATTCTCAATCCGTGTCAGGAAGTGGCGCACCTCGTGCTTACTGTCAGTATCTGAGCACACCGGATACTGAGATGCTACAGGGCCGATTTCGATCGGCTCTGTACCCCCTCAAACAAGTCCCGTTCTTTGTCCCGCCCGCCGTTCACCAGACTGTAGGTCCGGTAGTACTCCTGCGTTCCCCACAGATACTGATGATGCTCCTCCGGAAGTGACGTCAGCTTGGTGTATATCGATAGCTGCGTCTGATGGCACTGGATAGCCCGCCAGACCTGCGGCCAGTAGGCGCTGGTATCAATCCGGGTAGTCAATTGCCAGTCGGGAACCCCGTCAAAGCGACGTTCCACGCCGTCAATGGTGGTGCGCAGGTCGCGAAAAGCCGCCTTGTATGCTTCAGTTTTCTTCACCGAGAACTGCATGTAGTACAATTTCTGCACCGCGTGCGGCGACGTCCGTTCACCCAACTCCGGCTCATAACCGGCCTGCGCGGCGCAGACGCAGGCTGCCGTCGTGAACTGGCAAATGGCGATATGGTCGGGATGACCATACCCCCCTTCCGGCCCGAACGTAATCACGACTTGCGGCCGGACGCGACGGATGTGCGTCACGATTCTGGCGATTGCCTCGTGAGGCTCGGCCCTGTCCAGATCGCCGTCGATATAATCAAGAAAGCTCACTTCGCCGATACCCAGCTCTCGCGCTGCCGCAAGCAATTCCGCCTCGCGGGTCTGACCAATCACCTCCATCGGTGGTTTCTCCGTGGCGTCAAAATACCTGCCTCGTTCGCCGCGCGTGGCGCAGACCAGGTGAACCGCCACCCCTTCGGCGGCATACTTTGCCACCGTTCCGCCCGTTCCCAGCGATTCATCATCCGGGTGGGCCAGAACACACATCAATGTTCGTTTGTGGATCATATCTGTCCAAGAAACATTTACCGTCGGCTTTTGGCAAGCAAGATTCCCAATTGGAGTATCGTGCCATTGCCGGACAAGCAGCCGAAAGCCGCCCCTCGCGGAGCGGCTTTCTCTCTCTACCGAAATTGGCGCCCTTGCATCATGGGCAGAAACCGCAGCTCGGCAGCGCCGTGAAGTTAACAAACAAGTTGTCAATCAGCGCCGTTAAATCGCCAATATCGATACTGCAACCTGAATCACCGTCGCAATTTGCCTCTGCTTTGCAGCACAGCGGATTGAAACTGATAAATAGGTTGTCGATCAGGGTCGTCAGGTCGCCGATATCGACCCCGTCGAGCAGATCGCAGTCGACATTGCCAACCGTACCCACACAGCACGGATCGCAGGCGTCACCCAACCCGTCGCCGTCCGTGTCAATCTGGGCCGGATTCCAAACGGTCGGACAATTGTCGCACGGATCACCAACACCGTCGGCGTCGCCGTCCGCCTGACCCGGATTGAAGATGACCATACAGTTGTCGCAGCCGTCGCCGAAGCCGTCGCCGTCGGTGTCTGTCTGCGACGGGTTCGCTACTGTCGGACAATTGTCGCAGGCGTCGCCGAACGTATCACCATCAGTGTCCGTCTGCAGCGGGTTTGAGACGGTCGGGCAATTGTCGCAGGCATCACCCCAGGTGTCACCATCCGTATCCGTCTGCAGCGGATTCGATGCCTTCGGACAGTTGTCGCAGGCATCGCCTATGCCGTCAAGGTCGGCGTCCCCCTGGCCGGGATTGATAACCGTCGGGCAATTGTCGCAGGCATCACCGAAGGTGTCGCCGTCCGCATCGATCTGCGTCGGATTTATGACGGTCGGGCAGTTGTCGCACACGTCGCCGATACCGTCGGCATCCGCATCGGTCTGAAGCGGATTCGGCACAGTCGGACAATTATCCATCACATCCGGAATACCGTCGCCGTCAGTATCCACCAAGAGCTTGTACTCATAATACACATCCTGATCGCCGCCATTACGACCGTCATTCCAGATATGCGCCCAGCCGTTGATCGCGTTGACGTCCGTTCCCAGGTAATCACCGATCACCTTCAGATTGGGCACAGGAACAGCCAGAATCTGCGTGCTCACCGGGGCGATCGGCCCAATTGAACTCAAGATGTTATCTGCCCAGTTGATGCCGCCGTTCATCGAACTCGACGCCCAGGTCTGAATCCTCGTATTCGCCGGGTCAAGGCGACGATCATAGTACGTAATGCGGATTTCACCCGTTACCGGGTGGACATCGATCTGCGGCCCCCACTGATCCAGTCCGTTGCCTATCGGATCCTGATTGACGCGAATCGGCACCGACCACACCGTGCCCCCGTTGAAACTACGGGCGAAGAAAATGTCGGCATCGCCGTTCGATATATCCGCCCACGTCAGGTACAGCGCTCCCGGAAACATCGGCCCGCGATCAAACGCCAGGCCGACCTCTTGCGAGACCTTGATAGGAGAATTGCGGACCGGCGGCAATATGGCCGGCAACGGAAATAGCGGCAGTGGTCCTGCACCGCCCGTGAGCAAGCCCCACGGAGCGCCCGCCGCCGGGGCGACAGAGGCATCCAACCAGATCATATTGGCGCCTATCCATGCGATATATACCGCTCCCGGAGGAGCAGCTACCGGCGGCATGCTTGGCATCGGACCGACCACCGCTAACGACGGCCGGTGTGCCTGATGGTCAAACACCTTAACCGGCAGTGGACCCGGCACCGCGTTGAGTATCACCGGTGCAGAAAAGGCCGGGAACGGGATTCCTCCACCTAGCGTATTCGAGTACGCGTAACGGATGTTGAATACGTCGGCCGGATCGTTAAACAGGTTTCCATCCCCGGCCGGATCGCCATCCCCATCCATGTACTGTACCCACGCTACGTGAACTGATCCAAAGCCGGGAGCCGGATTCCCCACAATATCATCCATCTTCAGAACGGGGAAATCCACCCAGGTCGCGCCCGGCACGTTGACCATCAACGGCGCAGCCGGCGACATCACAAACGGCGCGCCACCGCCTCCGCTGATGGTCACCAGGATGCCCGCTGGACCGAGATACGGCGGCATAAGGTGGCCGGTTGACGCCGCCAGAAATCCACCCATCGGGTGGGAACTGATGCTCGGATTCCATTGATCCGAGTACGGCGGAGTAGGCGGCACCGGTCCGAGAGATATCCATGAACCCGGCACACCGCCCCCTGGCGAAAACGCGCTTCCCAGAATTTTGGGGACAAATCCGGGTCCCTGGAACTCGGAGTAAACGCTGTACACCTCGCCCGGCGTGGTTTCACTCAACGATACTGCCGCATTATGATCTTCGCCGGGCGGAGCGGCGAAACTGACATGCGCATTCGGTACCATCGGTTGAGCAGCAGTTGACGCCTGTTTGGTGGTTTCAATACTCCCCCCCGTTGACCACACTGCGTACCGCTCTTGCCATTGCTTCACCACGTCGCCTGATTGAGTGCTCTCCGAGGCCCGGCTAGCTGCAATCGGAAACAGCCATACAGCACTCAAAAGCACCACGGTCACGGCGGCAACCCACTTCTTCACCATAGAACTACCTCCAACGCGTCCTTGACGTCGATCACAGTCAGCCGTCATCCCGTTATTGCTGATGGCAGTATTCTGCAATGGTCAGAGACTATTACGTGTGATATCGTTCATCCCCCACGCATTGCGCGCAGCGGATCATCGTTTTGATGTCAAATTAGCTAAGTGGTCACACCACAGATCATAGAGAGGTCAAATGCCGCTCGATCGCCGTGTGCGCAATTAGGATTCAGCTGTGGAATTGTGCCTTAAGAGAATAGTATACACGGACTCCATTTTGAGCAACATCTTTCCAACCCTACATCGTCGCCTGCCCGATCTTCGCGACTCTCCGCGTAATTAGGACAAAATCGGGATAAATAATTTTCTCCGATGCGCAACCAGTTTACTCCTGCTATCTTCCGACTATGGACCACGAGGAGTTTCGTAAACATGCTCACGAGCTGGTCGACTGGATGGCCGACTACCTGAAAAACGTCCGCCAGTATCCGGTCAAGTCGCAAGTCCAGCCGAAGGACGTTATCAATCAGCTTCCAGCCAATCCGCCGCTCGGGGGAGAGCCGTTCGAAACAATCTTCGCCGACTTCGAACACATCATCATGCCCGGCATCACCCACTGGCAGCACCCGTCGTTCTTCGCCTATTTCCCGGCTAATTCCAGCGCGCCGTCGGTGCTCGCCGAAATGCTGACCGCCACTCTCGCGCCGCAATGCATGATCTGGCAGACGTCGCCCGCCGCTGCCGAACTCGAAGAACGGGTCATGCAGTGGCTTCGCCAGATGATCGGACTGCCCGACGAATTCACCGGCGTCATTCAGGACACCGCCTCCACCGCCACGCTTTGCGCCATTGTCACGGCGAGGGAGAGGCACTCGGATTTTCAGATTAATGAGCACGGCCTATCTGGCCGTCCACGCTATACCGTGTATTGTTCGAGCGAAACCCACTCGTCGATCGAAAAGGCGGTCAAGATCGCCGGCCTCGGCCGCGACTCTCTTCGCAAGATCGAAGTCGATCACAACTTCGCTCTTCGCGCCGACCTGCTCGAGAAAGTCATCATGCGCGACATCGAGCATGGCTTCACGCCGCTCTGTGCCGTCGCCACTATCGGCACCACCAGCTCCACCGCTGTGGACCCCCTGCGGGCTATCGGCGAAATCTGCCGCAAGCACAAGATCTTCCTGCATGTCGACGCCGCCTACGCCGGCACCTGTCTGCTTCTGCCGGAAATGCGGCAGTATCTCGACGGGATCGAGTATGTCGATACCTTCGTGTTTAACCCGCACAAAGGGATGCTCACCAACTTCGACTGCTCGGCCTATTACATTCGCGACAAGGCAGCCCTCATCCGTACCTTTGAAGTGCTCCCGGAATATCTCAAGACCGCCGAGGGCAGCCGGGTGAACAACTATCGCGACTGGGGAATTCAGCTCGGACGGCGTTTTCGCGCCCTTAAACTCTGGTTCGTGATTCGCACCTATGGGGTAGAGGGGCTGCAGGCGATCTTTCGCGCCCATCTTGCGCTGGCGCAGAAATTTCGGGGCTGGCTCGAGGCGGCCGGGGATTTTGAATTACTGGCGCCGACGCCATTCACGCTGGTCTGTTTCCGTCATCATCCGAAGGGGATGGACGATCCGGAGGTACTCAACGCGCACAACGAACGCCTGCTCGCGGCGCTCAATGCTACCGGCAAACTCTATCTGACTCACACGAAACTGCGCGGCGCCTACACCCTTCGCATGGTGATCAGCCAGACGCACGTAACAGAGTCCGATGTAACCGCGGCGTGGGAGATAATCCGACAAACCGCGCGCGCAACAGCTTAGCTGCCGACCCTCACCGCACCCCTGCCTCCACCCGCACCCGCTTCGCCACCCGCTTCATTGCCTCCACGCTCATCTCCACGTCCTTCTCCGTCGTCGCCCAACACGAGATACTGATCCGCATCGCGCTTTGCCCCTGCCACTTGGTAGTGGCCGCCCAGCAGGTGCCATCCTCGCGGATCCCCTTCGCAATCGCCTCGTTCAGCTCTTCACTTCCAAACGACACCAGCACTTGATTGAGCACCACGTCATTGAGGATCTCATACCCATCCTTGCTCAGAGCCTCCGCGAACAACTCGGCATACTGGCACATCCGCTCGATCATGTCTTCCACGCCCGACCGTCCGAGATGATACAGCGCCGTCCACACGTCGACACCCCGCGCCCGCCGCGAAAGCTCCGGCGTATAATCGCTCGGATTCCGAAACTCGGCTTCGCTCGGCAGATAGGCCGCGGTCACGGCCATTGCCTGTCGCAGCGCATCTTTGTGACGGACAAACGCCAGTCCGCAATCATACGGTACATTCAGCCACTTGTGGGCGTCGGTCGCCCACGAATCAGCCAACTCAACGCCTTCAACGAGATACCGGCGTTTCGGCGCCACCCTCGCCCACAGGCCAAACGCCCCGTCGACATGTACCCACGTGTTGGTTCCTTTGACCCGCGTGCAGATTTCGCCGATCGCGTCACACGCGCCGGTATTCACGTTCCCTACCTGCGCGATAACAATCGTCGGTCCATCGATCCTGGGCAATCTGTCAGGCCTCATCCTCCCCTGCCGGTCGACTTCAACTTCAATCAACTGATCGGTGCCTATTCCCAGTAATGCCAGCGCCTTGAACACCACCGGATGCGCCTCTTTGCCGATCACCACTGTCAACGGCGGCGCCCCCCGCAACCCCTGCTTGCGGACATTCCACCCTTCACGTGCCATCACGACATTGCGAGCGGCCACCAACGACGTGAAATTCGCAACCGACGCTCCCGTGACAAACGCCCCGTCGCTCTCCGCCGGCAATCCAAACAGTTCAAGCAGCCAGCGCAACGCCACCTGCTCCAACCTCGCGGTGGCCGGCGTGCCGTGATACATGCCAGTATTCTGCTCCCACGCGGTCGTCAGCCAGCTCGACGCTACCGTCACCGGCAACGCGCCGCCGATCACGAATCCGAAAAAGCGCGGCCCCGCCATAGCCATCGTTGCCGGAGTAACGGTTCGATACAGCTTCTCAAGCACAGCCTTGGGATCCTGCGTTCCCTCCGGCAACGGGACGTCGAGTTCGCTCAATCGCTCGACGCCTTCCGGATCGGGCGCTACGGGTCGCGTCTCGAGACTTTCGATATATTCGGTCGCCCGTTCAAAGGCGAGCTGCAACAATTCGTGTGTATTCGTATTGTTGGCCATGACGATTTCCTTACTGTTTGACGCCGTATGCCGGCGTGACAATTCCGAAACATATGATTGTCGGTCGCCGAAGTCAAATATCGATTCCGGCCCGCATTCGTGCCGGTTTTTCTGTCAGCCCATTGTCATGCGCCCCTAACCTCGCCGCCCGGCCCGGTTATTAACTTTCCTTAACAACCCAGCCGGAACTCTCGCCGCCGCCCCGTTGTCTTAGTACTACGATCCGGGACATGAACCATAACGGTCCGCGCAAAGGACCACCGGAGGAAAGTCCATGACCAACAAGAAATCATTCAGGGTGAACGGAATAGTCTGGGTAAGTCTGCTGGCCCTTGTCGCGGTCGGCCTTATTTCCCTGACCTTGAAATCCCAGGAGAAGACCATGACCAGTGCCACCAATTCGACGGAGACGAATATGACGCTCAACAAGTTGACCCCCGAAGAAGAACGAGTCATCATTCACAAGGGGACCGAAATGCCGTTCACCGGCGAGTACGTCAACAATAAGGCCCAGGGCACCTATGTCTGCAAGCAGTGCGGCACACCGCTTTATCGATCGGCCGACAAGTTTGATTCCTTCTGCGGCTGGCCGAGCTTCGATGATGAAATCGCCGGCACGGTAAAACGGACTCTCGATGCCGATGGCCGGCGCACCGAGATCACCTGCGCCAAGTGCGGTGCCCATCTCGGTCACGTCTTTGAAGGCGAGGGATTTACGCCGAAGAATGTTCGCCATTGCGTCAATTCGATCTCGCTCAAGTTCATCGCGGCTCCGCCCGACGAGGTCACTGCGAGCTTGGCCAGAGCCACCGGAACGTCCGACGAGACTTCGATGAGCAAGCTGGTCGCCACGCAGAAGGCCTACTTTGCCGGCGGCTGCTTCTGGGGCACCGAACACCTGCTCAAACAGGCTTCCGGGGTGATCAATACCCGAGTCGGCTATATGGGTGGCCACACCAAGAATCCGACTTACAAAGATGTCTGCTACGACAATACCGGGCACGCCGAAACCGTCGAGGTCGAGTTCGATCCGAGCAAAACGACGTATGAAACGCTCGCCAAACTGTTTTTTGAAATTCACGACCCGACTCAGTACAATCGTCAGGGGCCCGACTACGGTGACCAGTACCGCTCGGCAGTGTTCTACACCGACGACAACCAGAAGCATGTCACCGACAGCTCTGATTGCTGTCCTCAAAGGCAAGGGATTCAAGGTCGTCACCCAGGTCGCCCAGGCCGACACCTTCTGGGAAGCCGAGTTGTACCATCAGGACTATTACGACAAGACCGGCAAGCAGCCGTACTGCCACGTTTACACCAAGCGATTCTGATACAATCCGATACGTGCGAAGTCACACCCGCCCCTGGGGCGGGTTTTTCAATAGTTGACGATTTGCATTAATCTCCCCTACGCGTATCATTGTCCAACTAGGAGAATCTGGAAATCTACTTGAGGAGATTTCGTCCATGACTCTGCTTATTTCACGCTGGCGGTCGACACTGCTTCTGGCATCTTTTATTTGCCTAAGTAGTCTATCGCCGGCCCTGGCCATCAGCCGTAATGGTCTGGCCAATCTATACGCCACGCGATGTGCGGTCAACGCCGGTATCCAAAAGCAATGGCACGACTCGGTCGTCAAAATCTTTGATCGCCAGATCGGAAAGATGGCTGCCGTTAATCAACTGAAAGGTTCGGATCGCAAAAAGCGGCCAGCGGAAATTCGCTCGATCACTGCCGAAACTCAAACCGTGCTTGTCGCTTTGGTTGACAGCGCCAGCCGGAGCCGAATCACAAGCTCTCCCGCACCACTGCTCCCGACGCCGCGCCTGCTGGAACTCAACGAACAGCTTGACCTCTCCGCCGATCAGGTGGGGAAGATCGAGGTGATTCTCAAGGAGTCCGGCCCGGAGATGCAGGCGCCCGAACTTCCTGCTATGCGTCCCGGTGAACAACCGGGCGGCGCTGATCGCCGCGAGGAGATGGAAAGGATGCGCGGCCAGATGGGCAAGATGCGCGAGCAGCAGAAAGCCGCCGATGCGGCGATCGAGCAGGTTCTTACCGCTGACCAGAAACGCGTGTATCAGAAGATCAAGAAAGAGCGCGAGGACTTCATGCCCAGTCGCGGACCCGGAGGACCGGGCGGAGGCGGCGAGCCGGGTGGGCAGCCCGGCGGCGGATTCTATTGACAGTTCTTCGACACACGCTAACGGGTCGCACAACTGTCCGATAACGTCGCTTGACTCAGCCACGTTAAGCAGGCATATTGACATCAAACGGCAATGTCGATACTGCCTATGCATCTACTGCGTCTGGTTTGCCTTTGTCTGCTCGGTGCCGCTGTCTACTCGCAGGACAGCCCGGCGCGCTGGGGCATGAACTACTCAGCGCATGTGACGCTCCGCGCCAAGCGCGACCAACTCACGCAATTGCAGACCTGTGACTCCGTCTCCCGGAGATGCCTGTTTCCCGGTAATAGCGATGCGGAGCGAGACATTGTTTACGAACCCGTCGATCGTCCGATCAAAACGCTTAAGTTTCTCCACAACGGCAAGAAGCAACGCAACGACTTTGAATCGTCGATGCTCAACGACGGCGACGATGTATTTCTTTCCGACACCAAAGTGCACTTGCTCCACTTCGCTGGTCCCTTTAGGCAGGGCGACCTGATCGGCTATACCTATACCTCCACCATTCCGGAAGTGGAATGCATGCCCCGTATGATCATTCCCAACTGTGACTCGCTGATTTCGTGCCGCCTCACCTTCCACCACCCCGAAAACACTGATATCGCATTGCGCTATCTCTATTCGCGCGAGGGTGTAAACTATACGATATCGCGGCCGTCAAGTACCGCTACGGTGTTCTCCTTCGCTCCTCGGGGCAGAGCGATGCCGCTCCAGTATTATCCGTACAACGACCAGCTGGCGATGCTGCTTCCGGTCGTTACCTGGCAAGGAAAGCTCGTCACTCCAAACTCGCCCGAAACATTTGTTGGCTGGTACGGCAAGACACTGTCGTTGCAGCCAAACCTGCCGTCACCTCAAGCCGACTCCCTCGTCAGCGCGATCGGAGTCCTGCCTACGCCCGTTGATAAGCTTCGCGCTCTGCACGATTGGGTGCGCACCAACATTCGGTATCTGATCGACGACCGGAACACTCACGGCATCTACCCGCATCCGCCAGGAGAAGTACTCGCTCTTGGCTACGGCGACTGCAAGGACCGTGCCTATCTGATTTGCGCCCTGGCTCGTCGCCTCGGCCTCACCGTGTACATGGGACTGGTCTCTTCGGATATGTATCCCGCTCTGGCGGTGATCGATCGGTATTTCTTCGACCATGTCATCTGTTACTATGATAATGACGGAGAATCAGTCTTCTTTGATCCCACGGCGCGGTATAATCCGTTTGATGATCCGCCGGACGACATCATAGGGCATCAGGCGCTCATTCTCGATCCGGAGCATCCGCGCGAGACCATCATCACGGCAACGGCCAAGCTTCCGTCACTCGATTTACAAATCTCTGCACATTGTGACTCGCTGAAAACAAGTGAGGCCGACATAACGCTTCGAGGCGATCTCCTTGCATCCTATCGCTATACCGATGCCGAGCAGACGGATCTCTCCGCCGAGGACGTGTTCGACCGGATCATTGGACGGGAACTGACCGCCGTCACGCTCCGCGACTATCGTATCATTGATGTCCAACCCCGTCAAATGGTCATCAGTGCCGTTGCCGATTTGTCCCGCGCTGTAGTCGTTTCTCCGACCGCCTTCTACGTTCCGCACACCCTTTTCCGGGTCGCCGACGCCGGCATCTTTACGCGGGAGTCGGACTCCCTGCCGGTTTATTTTGACCATTCCCAGCATGCTCGTGCAGCCATTCGCCTTCGCGGTACCGGTGTTGCTTTGGCCGACTCATCGGCTGCGGGAGATTCGCTCAGCGGCTTCTTCTCGAGTTGCTGTCGATCCGACAGTTCAGCCTGCAATTTTACCTATACCGTCGATCGGGTCGGCAAGGTGTTCAGCGGCCCGGCCAAAGCCGCCGCCTTGAGCTTCTGCCGTCAATACTTGGCTGCGAAGAAGGCCATGTTCATACTTCAGAAAGGGACCAAATGATACGCCCGTTCATCTTCCTGACGCTCGCGCTGGTCGGCTTTAGCGGTTGCACGCAGTCGGTTCGCACGACCAGACTGGTCATGCCGGTGGCCGAGGTGAGAACCACCCCAGTGGACGTGACTGCCTACGTCGAGAAATATAGGGGGTACGACGGCGTGATTCTGTCGGCGGACCACACTATTGAGCACTCAGGCGCAATGGACAAGAGCGGGCTGTTAAGCAACCTTCTGACCTGGGATTATGCCGACGTCTTCCAGGAGGAATACGTGGTCCTGAATCCGGAAGCCGACTATCTCACCACCTACAAATTCGATTTTAAGCCCGACAAATTCTATGCCCGGGTCGTATATCCTGCCGGCACGATCCGCGACTTCGCGATCACCGACTGCAAAGAGATCAAAAATCCCGAAGGTTGGAAGAGCTATGCCATCGCGTTCCCTAATATCACGGTCGGGACTATCGTGAAGATCGGTTACGAATCGGAATACGTAGCTGGCCTGTTTATGCCGCCACTGGAATACGACATTGACCTGCAGTACTCCATCCCATGTGAGAAGCTGAAATTCACTTTCGCCTATCCCGATTGGTGGACCATTCAGCAGAAGCGGTTGAGTACTCTTCGCTTTACGCCGGTCGCTGTCTCACAAAAACCTGAGGCCAAGAAGACGTACCTGACATACGAGGCCACCGATGTGCCCGCGTTGCGCATGGAGCCGTTCTCTCCTCCGTTCAAGCTGTTCGCCAACTACCTTGAATTTCAGGTCACCCATCTCAAAATGATCGACCGAAGTTGGGATAATGAGAAGACCTGGGCTGAGGTCGCCGAAACTTTTCACAAGTATGTCATTAAGAAAGCCGAGCGTACTTCTTCCAGTGTGGAGCGGGTGACCGACTCGCTCGTCCGGCCCTTCACCACGCCGCGCGGAAAGGCGGAAGCTATCCTGAAGTTTGTGGCCGACAGGATCACCCCTTCGTGGCGTGACAACGATGGCAACCCCGGTAAGACGCTTGATTCCAAAGTGGGCAGCCCCTACGACATCGCCAGTCTGACAAGAGCCATGCTCGAGCGCGCCGGCATGGAAAGCGAGTACTTGATCGTTCACGATTCTCGCGATGGGTATTTCGATGGCGATTATATCACGGGAAGTCAGTTCGGCATGCCCGCCCTTCGTGTGCAGCTCGACAGCGCCGCCGTCGTCCTGTTTCCCACCTTCAAATACCTTCCGTTTGGCATGATTCCGGAGGACTTTCAGGGTCAACCGACGCTAACGGTCGGCGGCCCCACCGCCGGAAAAACCTGGACAGTTCCCGTTCAACCGGAAAAAAGCGGAACCCAAATCGCCGAAATCATTATTGCGGTCGACTCCTCAGGCACGCTCAAAGTCGATGACCGCCGTACTCTGGACGGCATCGCCGGATACGACGAACGACGCAATCTGGCGGAACAGCATGCCGACACTCGTGACAAGTTCATCCGACGGTGGATCGAGATTCCCGGTCTCGACGTGTCCATCGATTCCGTCAGCATTCTCAATGATTCCGCCGCCAACGAACCACTGGTTATTGACTACCAATATACGTTGAACAACCTCGTGACCATTACCCCGTCGGAGATGCTTATCCAGTCGGCGGGTCTCTTTGGTTTTATGGGAAGCAGAGCGCTTTCCGACGACGTCGCTGGACGTACCAACGACGTGTATATCCCGCGTACGGCACGCCTGGAACGAAACGTGACATTTGAACTTCCCGAGGGCTGGCTGCTCTCGTCAATACCCGATTCCGTCCACATCGAGAACGAATTCGGTTCCGGCGTCAGTACGTGTCAAGTTGAACCCGGCAAAGTAACTTTTCACCAGGTCGTTGACTTATACCGTATCCAACTCGGAAAGGAAAAATACGCCGATCTTCTCGCTCTGGTGGGCAAAGACAGTCCAATTGCTATCCCGACCCTGGTGCTGACGAGAGTCACTCAGTAAGTCCAGGGAAAACGGGGCGGCCCTTCTCGACCCGATGTCGAGCCGCCGACATCCTGTCGGCGGCTCGTCAGTTTGCAGAAGACCCTACTTCCGCACCACCGTATAGTGCCCGAACAGGTCCTTCGCCAGATCCATCTCCGCATCCCACCCCAGCGCCTTAGCCATCGTGTGGGCAAACTCCGTGTCATCCTTGTCGTAGGCGATCACCGTAAAGCCGATCTTTTCCAACAGCGCCCGCTCGAACGGACACCGGCCGTCCGCCCACGGAACATACTTCTCATCCGGTTTGGCCTCCGCCGGGTGCAGATTGTAGATCATGAACACTCCGCCCGTCTTCAGCATCCGGTAGACAGTCGACACAAACGTCGAATCGTCTACACCCAGATGCACCAGCATCCGGGGATCCGCCTCGCGCGACGGATGAATGTACCCTCGCTTCAACGTATTCTTGGAGATAAACAGATCATACCCGTCGCCAACTTTAGCTCTTACCGCTGAATCTGCGGGATACTGCCCAAAATTCAGCACCACCCTTCCGCCATGAGTCGCCTTGGCCGCGTCTGACGGTGCGATCGCGCCCGTGTCGCCGACCTGGCTGTACAGGAGTGGAAGGAGCGGGTCAACCTCGATTCCGTGCGCCTCTGCCCCAAGGCTGGCCATCAATCGCAACTGCCCGATAGAGCCAAACCCGAAATCAGCAATCCTGGCGCCGTCCAATTCTGCCAACCCGGCTTTCACCGACAGGTCCAACGCCCGCACGAAAGCCAACGGTGTGCCATACCGAGTGTTGTAGTAGAAGTGCCCATCCAACTCCCGGATCTTGTACGCCCTCTTCGTCGAATCGGTCAGCGCCTCGTATTCCGCCGGCGAAATAGCTTTTCTGGTCTCAGCATTGACGTAGGCCGTTCGCACCGACACCTCCGGCAAGTCCGCCACCGCGTCCAGAAACTGCATTGCCGGTTCGGTGAAAACCAGTGGTTTGAGCCTGACCGCCTCTTGTCGCAGGATTTCGACCGCCGTTGTGTCGGCGACAGCCATTCGGCATAACCCCACCGCCAGAATGAGTGCCAACACCCCGGGCCGGCGATATCGCTCGGCTCGCGAAGTCCAGCTGGCCTCTATCACTTGATCTCGAAATGCCATCAGTTTTGCCTCCAGTCAATAAATGCCCCGGTCCGGGGTGGCGTAGACAGGATTCACTTTCCTCCCTACTACGAAACAGCATCCATTTTGATTCGGCAATCCTTTCCTCGTCGCTCTCTGTCCACGCAATTCCGTTGCCTCGGCATTGCAGGTATAGTATTCTATCTTCGATAGGCAAGGCGATTTTGGGCATCGCCTCAGGACATTCACACCAGGGTTGCTGTGAGGCAGGTATGAAATTCTCCCCGCATTTCAAGATCTATCATTTCCAGTATTGCGCTGTGTTGCCATGACCGTCGGTTGCGGCGGCGACTCCAAAAATCAGGCCAAGCAAGACACCGTTCCTCAAACCACCGAGTTCACTGTCGGCGTCTCACTCTTGACCCGCACCCATCCGTTCTATCAGGATCTCGAGGCCGGCCTGCAGGAGGCCGCCAACGCCGCCGGCTATAAACTGCTGGTCACCGCCGGTGAATTCGACGTTGCCAAACAGAAAGATCAGATTCAGGACTTCATCGTCCGCCGCGTCAACGCCATTGTCGTCTCACCGTGTGACTCCCGCTCCATCGGCACCGCCATCAAGGCGGCCAACGATGCCGGCATCCCGGTCTTCACCGCCGATATCGCCTGTCTCGCCGACAGCGTCAAGATCGTCACGCACGTCGCCTCCGACAATGTCGCCGGTGGTCGTCTGGCCGCTCAGGCCGTTGCCGCCGCCATCAATAGCTCCGGCAAGGTGGCGATCATCGATCACCCCGAGGTTGAGTCAGTCATCCAACGCGTCAAAGGATTCGAAGAAGAAATCGCCAAGTACCCCAATATCCAGATTGTCGCCAAACTCTCCGGTCACGGTGTCAAGGACCAGGCCTTTCGCACCACCGAAGACATCCTACAGGCCCATCCGGACCTGACCGCCGTCTTCGGCATCAACGATGATTCCGCTCTCGGCGCCCTGGCCGCGATTGAAAAGGCCGGCAAGCTGGGTAAGATTCAGATTATCGGCTTTGATGCTGTCCCCGAGGCTCGCGAGGCTATCAAAGCCGGAAAGATTTACGCCGACGTTGTCCAGAAGCCGCACGATATCGGCCAGAAGACAATCGAAGCGATCAAGACCTATGTCTCCGGCCAGCCCGTCTCGCCGACGACGCTGATTGACTGTGCGCTATTCACTCAGCAGGATGCAACAGCTACGGCGAAATAGTCCTCTCTGGGCGTGAACTGGAAATATGACGATGCCGCCGTTGCTGTCTGAATCTGTCGAATGTCCGCAAGGCCTTTCCCGGCGTTCTTGCGCTCGATCAGGCCTCGTTCGACCTGCGCGAGGGGGAGATCCATGCCCTCGTCGGCGAAAACGGCGCGGGGAAGAGCACCCTCATCAAGATTCTTACCGGCGTCCATCAGCGCGACGCCGGTGACATTGCTCTGGGTGATTCTCCAGTCAGTTTCGACACACCGCTTCAGGCCCAACATGCCGGCATCGCCACGATCTACCAGGAATTCACCCTCGTCCCGCAACTTCCGGTGCACGCCAATCTATTTCTTGGCCACGAACAGCTTCGCTCCGGCCTCATCGATGCTTCCCACGAGATCAAACGCACACGCGAAATTTTCACCCAACTCAATGTCGCCATCGATCCGCTCGCGCTCGTCTCCGACCTAAGCGTCGGCCAACAACAACTGGTCGAGATTGCCCGTGCACTCGCCCGCGAGGCCAAAATTCTGGTGATGGACGAACCCACCGCCGCGCTCGCACCCAGGGAAGTCGACGCCCTCTTTGTCAATCTGCGCGCCCTCGCCCAACGCGGCATGGGAATCATTTTCATCAGTCACCGACTCGACGAGGTCTTTGCCATCGCTGACCGCATAACCGTCATGCGCGACGGCCGCACTATCGGCACGCACGCCGCCAAAGATATCACGCGCGCCGCGACTTATCGAGCAGATGGTCGGCCGTTCCCTCGATACCGAATTTCCCAAAGCTGTCTGCAAGATTGGTGAGGTCCGCTTGCGGGTGTCCGGCTTGACTTCACGCTCAAGTGCGCGACATTTCGTTCTCTGTTCACAGCGGCGAGGTGCTCGGCATGGCCGGACTCATGGGGGCCGGACGTACCGAAATCGCCCGCCTTATCTTCGGCGCCGACCCGATGACGTCAGGGGAATATCGTTCTCGACGGCGTGTCGATCAGCATCAGAGTCACCGCGCGACGCCATCAGGCACGGCATCTGCCTTCTCACCGAGGATCGCAAGGCGCAGGGCCTCATTCTGCGTGCCTCCGCGCGGGACAACTTCTCCCTGCCCAATATTGCCGGATGGTCGCGACTCGGCTGGATCAAGCAGCGTCTCGAACAGGCCCGCTTTGCCAGTCGTGTGACTGAACTCAAGGTACGCTTGTCCGGCCCGGAGCAACTGGTTGAAAGCCTTTCCGGCGGCAACCAGCAGAAATTGCTCGTCGCCCGCTGGCTGGAGACGAATTCAAAAGTAGTCATCTTCGACGAACCCACGCGCGGGATCGACGTCGGCGCCAAGTACGAGATGTACCTGCTCATCAACAAGCTGGCCGCCGAAGGGAAAGCGATCATCATGATTTCCTCCGAACTCCCCGAACTGCTCGGCATGTGCGACCGTATCGTCGTCATGAAGCAGGGGAGAACCAGCGGTGAAATCGTGAATTCACCCGACGTGAAACAGGAAACGGTTATGGCCCTCGCCGTCTAACGGGGCGAATCTAAAATATGGCGACAAACAAGATCGGACGGTTCATCAGCAATTACGGGATGCTCGGCATTCTCGTCTTGCTGTGTGTGCTCTTTTCCATTCTCACCATGTCCGAACAGCATCCCACCGGCAAAGCCGCCGCCCGCCTTCTGCTCAGCGATCTCGCAGCCACGCCGACTTCCACACAGATCATTATCATTGGTCAGAACAACGCTACCGATCGCGAATTCGGCGACTCACTCCTGTCCGCGCTTTCCGCCGCCGGTCGTGTGGGTGTGACAATCTACGGCGACCCGGAATCAATCCGCCAACAGCTCTTGAGCTCGGCCGATTCAACCGAGCCATGTCACCTCTTCGTCAGCACCTCGGCTTCGCCGGTGGTCCGGTCGATCATTGCAAGTGTTCCGCACCTCGCCTCGGCGACCGTAACAACGCCACCGTCGTACAACTGGCCCACCTTCCTGCTGGCCGATAATATCCGCAACGTCGCCAACCAGATCACCGTCATCGCCATCATCGCTATCGGCATGACCATGGTCATCATCACCGCCGGCATTGATCTATCGGTCGGAAGCTTGATCGCGCTCGCGGCTGTGGTTGTCGCCTGGCTGGTCGGGCAATTCGGCGGCGAGGGCGCTTCAACTTCTGTCGTCCTTCTCTCCTGTGTGGGCGGCATACTGGTCTGCGGAGCAGTGGGGGCGTTCAGCGGCTTTATGATCACCGGCTTCCGCATTCCGCCGTTTATTGCCACGCTTGCCATGATGCAGGTCGCCGCGGGTGTCGGGTATATCATCTCCGAAGGTAAACCAATCTACCAGCTCCCCTCCGGCTTCATCTGGCTCGGCCGGGGCGTCGATCCGCTCCTTGGCATACCGATTGCCGTCATTCTGATGGTCGTGCTATACGCCGCCGCACACATTCTGATGACCCGCACTACGCTCGGTCGCTACATCTACGCTGTCGGCGGCAATCCTGAGGCGGCGCGGCTCGCCGGCATTCATGTCAACCGCGTCCTTTTCTTTGTTTATTCGTTGTGCGGTCTTCTTGCCGGACTTGGCGGCGTGGTGATGGCGTCACAACTGAAAAGCGGCGCGCCAACCTACGGTCTCTCGTACGAACTATATGTAATCGCCGCCGTTGTTGTTGGCGGCACCAGTCTGAGTGGTGGCGAGGGGCGCATTCTCGGCACGTTGATCGGCGCCCTCATCATCGCCGTCATTCAAAACGGCATGAACTTGACGAATGTCGAAAGCTATACGCAAAAAGTGGTTCTGGGTCTGGTGATTCTCGGCGCCGTCCTGCTCGATCGCCTCAAACAGCGCGGCTTTGCCCGAAGCAAACAGACCGAAAAGAAACCCGACCCACCCGTTCAACAGGTACAATCTGCAACATGAGATATAGAGGAAAAGATATGCGAAGGGTATGGATTGGCATCGTTCTGCTGTGCTGCTTGACCACCAGCATTGGATCGGCTGAAGAGACCGCCCAGGGCACGGGCGTCAAACAGAAGAAACTGGCGGTCGTCGGCACCGCCCATCTCGACACCCAATGGCGCTGGACTATCCAGACCAGCATCAACGAATACATACCCCTCACCTTCCGCGAAAATGAAAAACTGTTCACGCAGTTCCCCAATTATGTCTTCAGCTTCGAAGGCGCGTTTCGCTATCAAATTCTGAAGGAATACTATCCGGCCGAATATGAACGCCTGCAAACAGTACATCGCCGACGGCCGCTGGCGGGTGACCGGCAGTTGGGTCGACGCGGTCGATGTCAACATGCCCTCGTTCGAGTCACTCGTGCGGAACACCCTTTACGGCAACGGCTACTGGAAGCGCGAATTCGGCAAAACCAGCCGCGACATCTTTCTCCCCGACTGCTTCGGCTTCGGCTACGCCCTGCCGTCGATCGCCCGCGCACTGCGGCCTGGAAAGCTTCTCCACGCAGAAACTGAGCTGGGGCTCGGCGCACGGCCTGCCGTTTAATATCGGCGTCTGGACAGGTGTTGATGGTTCCTCGATCATCGCCGGTCTCAATGCGCGCAGCTACGGCTCGCAGATTCGCGGCGATCTGCGCAAGGACACCATCTGGACGAAAGACATTCAGAAGCAGGCCGACACCTCCGGCCTTCCGCTCGCCTACATGTATTTCGGCACCGGCGACACCGGCGGCTCGCCCGACTCTGAATCCGTCGCCTGGCTCGAGCAATCGATGAAAGGCGACGGCGACATCAAAGTGCTGAGTGTCGGCGCCGACGATCTGGTCGATCTCGTCAAAGACGGCGACACCTCCAAGCTCCCGCACTACCGTGGCGAACTGGTCATGACCCGTCACGGTACCGGCTGCTATACCTCGCAAGCCGCCATGAAACGATGGAACCGGAAGAATGAACTTCTCGCCGACGCGGCCGAGCGCGCCTCGGTCATCGCCTGGCTCGTCGCCAATCAGCCGTACCCGCGCGAAGAACTGCGCGACACCTGGACCCGGTTCCTCTGGCATCAATTTCACGACGACCTCACCGGCACCAGCATTCCCGAAGCGTACGTCTTCTCGTGGGCAGACGAGATTCTCTGCCAGAACCGCTTCAGTCAGATTCTGACCAAGGCCGTTGCCGCTACTACGCCGTATCTGGATACGCGCGCCAAGGGTGTGCCGCTGGTCGTCTATAACCCGCTCGGTATCGAACGTCAGGACGTTGTCGACGCCACCGTGTACTTCAACGGTCCTGCGCCCAAATTCATCCGCGTGGTCGGTCCCGATAAGAAAGAAGTGCCGTCGCAGATCGTCGCCGCCTGGCCCGACAGCCTCGCGATCCTCTTCTTGGCCAACGCACCATCAGTCGGCTATGCCGTGTACGACATCCAGCCCGCGACAAAACCGAGCGCTATCAAGCCGACACTTGCCGTGACCAACAATTCACTGGAGAACGAACGCTACAAAGTCCAGCTCAACGCCAACGGCGACGTTGCCTCCATCTATGACAAATCGCAGAAGAAAGAACTCCTCTCCAAACCGATCGAATTTCAACTGCTCACCGACAAACCCAAAGCCTGGCCGGCGTGGGAAATCTGGTACGATGATATCATGGCCGCACCGCGCGCCATCGTCGGCGGCACGCCCGAAATCAAGATTGTCGAAAACGGCCCCGTGCGCGTCATGCTCATGGTCACCCGTCATACGGAGAAATCCAGTTTCACCACCTGTATCAGTCTGGCTGCCGGTGACGGCGGCGATCGAATCAAATTCGACAACTCGGTCGATTGGTACGAACGCGAAACGCTCCTCAAGGCCGCCTTCACGTTTGCACAAGCCAGCGACAGTGTCACCTACGATCTGGGTCTCGGCGCCATCAAGCGCGGCGTCAATTATGACAAGCTGTACGAAGTCCCCGGCCATCAGTGGGCCGACATGGGCACTGCCGTCTTTTCCGACTGCAAGTACGGTTGGGATCACCCGGACAAGAACACCCTGCGCCTGACGCTCATCCACACCCCCGGCGTGAATGAAAAATGGAACTGGGTGGAGGACGAACGGTCGCAGGACAACGGCCATCACGAATTTGCGTTTGCCGTGCACGGACACACGGATCAGAGTTGGAAACCGAATGTTGTCAGGTCCGGTCGCTGGTGGAATATTTACCCGAGCGTGGTGAACGGTGCCGCCCGACTTAACCAACCCTTACTTGCGTTTCAATCACCGGCACATAAGGGCTATCTGGGAAAAATATACTCGTTGGTTGAAACTCCATCGGTCCTCGCTCTAGGTGATGACGACAAATCGGGATCGTTTATGAAGGTGAAGGACTTACGTGATAATGATGGTGGGCCAGATCCTTTTGTGTGCGCTGTGAAGCTTGCTGAAGACGACGATGAGGTGATTGTACGCGTTCGCAATATCGATGATCGTCCTCTCGTTTGTGCCATAGATTTGGCGTCACCGCTCAAAGGCGCTACTGAAGTCAATGGTGCTGAATCGAAGATGGCTGACGTGCCGATCAGAAGGGATGCCGTCTTGGCAAATCTGGCCCCCTACCAGCCCCGCGCCTTCGCCTTCGACGTTGTCCGCAAACTCCCCAAAAACTACGTCGACGATGCCCAATTCTCCCGCACCCTCGATCTTCCGTACAACCTTGACGGCATGTCGAGCGATGCGAATAAGAAAGACGGCAACTTCGACACTCACGGCAACTCGCTGGCTGGGGAGATGCTCCTGTCCAAATTCGAACACCTCCGCATTCCGTTCGTCACCGGCCCGCATGCCGATGGTGCCCAAAATGTCGTCGTCTGCAAGGGCCAGACCATCACCCTTCCCGACGGCAAGTTCAACAAAGTGCATTTCCTCGCCGCCGCTGTCGACGGCCCCGCCGAAGGGACCTTCACCATTGGCACTGTGAAGCAAACTCGCTGGATTCTCGATTGGAGTTCACCGCTCGGCCAGTGGAACAGCCGCGTCGCCAGCGGCCGCTTTGCTGATGAACCCGAGCAGATCGCCCCCGCCTACATTCATCGCGATCCGGTCGCCTGGTATGCGTCGCATCGTCACACGGCCGCCGACTCGAATGAAGCGTACCACTTCACCTATCTCTATCTCGTCTCGTTTGATCTCCCCGCCGGCACGAAGACGATCACCCTTCCCGACAACGACCGGCTGCGCATCGTCGCCGTCACCGCGACCAACTTCAACGATGATCCGGTCCGTCCGACTCAGCCGCTCTACGACGTCGCTGACGGCACCCTTGCCACCATCACCGCCGACAGCGTCGGCTTCGCCGGCCGAGCGCAATACACCCTTAGCACACCCACACCCGGCGCTGTTGTTCATTACACGCTGGACGGCAAGACACCGGATGCGCAATCTGCCGTCTATAAGGAGCCAATCACCGTCACCGGCTCCAGCCTGCTCAAGGCGCGCGCCATCAAGCCGGGCACCGACGATCATTATGTGAACGAACTCTACGTCACCAAACTCTCGCCGCGCAAAGCCCGCACAGTCGACAAACTCGTCCCCGGCCTGCTCTGCCAATACTTCGAATCTGCCTGGGAGAAACTCCCCGACTTCAGCGGCCTCAAGCCGCTCAAGGACACGATCTCATCCGATGTCTCCATCCCGTTGTCTACGCGCGCGAAGAGAATTACGGCCTGACTTTCAACGGCTACATCCAGATCCCGTCCGACGGCACCTACGAGTTCACGCTCAGCTCCGACGACGGCAGCATGCTGGTGGTCTCCGACTCAATCGTCATCAACAGCGACGGTCTGCACGGCATGGGTGAAGTCCCGGGAGTTGTCGTCCTCAAGGCCGGCATCCACCCTATAAGTGTGCGCATGTTCCAGCACGAGGGGGATGGCGGCTTGGCGGTCACCATCGGCGGCCCCGGCCTCCCCAAACAGCCCCTCCCGGCGAACATGCTCTTCCACCAGGCCCCCGCCAAAAAGAGGGGTACCAAGTAAGCGCCATAAAATCGCTACGGCATTTCAACGGGCTGGTATCCTCCAGCCCGTTTTTAATTCAGGGCGAACCACTAGCGTAAATCGTTTCTTTCAACCCGCCTTTCACCTATATATTGTCATTGCTCGCATGACCACCCAAGGAATGACAGACCCCGATCTCTGGATTGCCGTTGTCGATGGCAATCCCACCGCCTGGAAAGAACTTGATCCGGCGGTATGAAGCACTTGTCTATTCCGTCATTACCCGCGTCGGCCTCTCCTACCACGAAGCCGCCGATTGTTTCCAGCAGACCTGGGTGCTCCTTCACTCTCACCGAACGAAGATCAAAGATTCCTCCCGCCTTCCCGGCTGGCTGGCCACCACTGCGCGCCGCGAAGCAATCAAAGTCCTTCGCCGCGACCGTCGCCATACCGATATCGAGGAAGCTCACTCCATCGAAAGCGCCGACCCACTCCCGGATCAGGAACTGGAACAACTCCAACTTCAATCGACCATGCAAAACGCGCTGGCCCGGATTGACACGCGGTGCGCCAAGCTGTTGCAGGCCATGTTCTTTGCCGACGAAGACACGTCCTACGACGACCTCGCTGTTCAGTTTGGTATCTCCAGCAACGCCCTGGGACCGGCCCGGCGCCGCTGCCTGGACCGTCTTAAGAAGGCGCTGGAGCAATCCGGTTTTGAGGATGCACGAATTGGCGGGTCCGCTCCTCTATCAGGTAGTAAAAAACGATAATGAAAGCGCAGCCTCAGATGACCAACCACCCGACCAGACAAGCGATGATCAAAGCGGCGATGTCCGGGAAGATCACTTTCTCCGCTCACCTGGCGCAATGCCCGGAATGCCGTCAGGATTTCGCTCTGTTCCAGGCATTTCCGCTGGCCGGATCACCTCAGCTTGCAAGCGCGCCGAGCGAATGGATCAATCGCGCCGCCGCTCTTGCTGAGGGCAAAGTCAGTCGTCTGGTTCGCAGGCTGGTCGCCAATCTTTCGTTCGACTCATGGACCGCGTCCGTGGCGCTGGGTGTACGTGGCGCCGACGCCGACAAGCGACGGCTGCAGTTTAGCGCCGATGGCATCCGCTTCGATCTGCAGGCTACTCGCGTGACCGACGGTTGGCGCTTTAGTGCCCAGCTTGCTGTTCCGCAAACCGACTCGCTTGCCGACTGGCAACTGGCCGCCGGACGGTTGACTGTCCGCGCCGACCAGAGCGGTTTCTTCACCTGGATCGCCAAAACGCCCCCGTCCAAATTGATCCTTCGCTCGCCCGCAGCGGCGATCGAATTGCCGTCCGTAAAATGGAACGCTCCGAAGATATAAAATCAAAAGCGCTGCTCGAATTCCTCTCCCGCGGAACCGTCGCTCTGGTTTCTCCGGCGGAATTGGCCGACGCTATCAATCAGGCGATTGTCGCCAAAGTCCAGCACTCGCTCGCCGAAGCGCTGACGTTCGCCCGAAAACTGGTGAAGCGCTCGCGCGCCGGTGACAGCGTCGTCTCGCTTGCCGCCTACCGTGCGCTGGCCCGTGCCGCCCATATGAGTTCGCGTTATGTCGAGGCCGAAGAAGCCTACCAGGAAGCACGCCGTTTGTCGAAAACCGACCGCATTGCTGTCGGGCGCATTGACCGCACGCTTGTCGACGTCTACATGTACCTCGGTGACTTTGCCGAATCACGACGCCGTGCCCGCCTGGCGCTCAAGACGTTCTCCGCTCTGGAAAACCAAAGCGAGGTCGCCAAGACGCAGGTCAATTTCGCCAACCTCCTCCACCGCCAGGACCGTCACCGCGAGGCCGAACAGCTCTACAAGGCAGCAGGGGAATATCTTTCTTTCCATCGGCGATGAACTCGCGGCCGCACGTTGCTTTTCAATCGCGGCAACACCCTTGTGCAGCTCTTCGACATGCGCGAGGCGGAACAGCTCTACGAACGATCGGCAACAATTTACACTGCTCACGGTCACGAACTCGACGCCGTGGATGCCCGCTGGGGACTCTCGTGGCTCCACATGCTCGAAGGCAAATTTCATGTCGCCCTGCAGGAACTGGCCGACTGTGAAACCGCCTACCGTCGCATCGGCGTCCCGTTGCGCGTTGCGTCATGTGTGGTCGATCGCGCCGAGGTTTTTCTCAATCTTAATCTTTTTGCCGACGCCCGCGACGCCGGGGAAGAGGCCGAGCTACTCTTCCGCAAACTGAATCTCCGCTATGAATCAGCCAAGGCCGCCTACTATCGCGCTTCGGCAGCCAGTCAACTAGGGAAACACCGCGAAGCGTCCTCCGCTCTCGAACGTGCTCGCGTCGCCTTCGTGGCGGAAAAAAACTTCGGCTTTTGTGGGGCCGTGTATCTTCTCAAATCCCAAATCACGCGCGATCCCGGTACTCCGGCGCAGTCAACTGCGCAAGGCGATCGATTATTTCGCCAAGGCACAGCTCCCCCTCTGGCAGGCCGTCTGCGATTTGTACGCATCATTTGACGCACCCCTGTCCGACCGCGCCTTGGATCGACTCAGTCATAACACTGCCGCGCAAGAAGTCCCGCATCTTTTCGCCGGCTGGCACACCCGCGCCGGTGATCTTGCCGCCTCCCGCGGCGAGCGCGACCGCGCGGTCAAACTATGGGAACAGGCCGCCGATCGTCTCGATCAGGTGCGCGCTCAACTGCCTCCCGTCGGTCTGCGTACCCGCTACGGATTGTCGCTCGAAAGCCCGCACCACCGCTTGATCGACGCCCACCTGCAGTCGAATCCCACCGAAGCCGCGGTCTGGTCGGAACGGATGCGCACCGCCGGCTTATGGCGACCGATGGTTGCCAATCTCGAAACCGAACCTGCCCGCCGCAAAGTGGAAGAATCGCTCATGGCGCTCGCCAATCAGGTAGCCGCTCTCTCTGGGCAGGTCGGCCTTGGCGGCGAACGATCGGTTGCGGCCAGAGCAGGCAGCGCTCGCATCCTTGAACTTCAGAAATCAATTCGCCAGGAACTGCTTGCCATTGAAGATTTCCGGCCCGGTGACAACATTGCCAATCAGCGACTCACGGCGCAATTTGCCGAAGTCTCGCGCGACCGCACGGTCATACAAATTCATCACTCATCGTCCGAACTCGTCGCTTTCGTCCATCAAGACGGCACAACGCGCAGCCATCGTTATGCCTATGGCAGCGAACTCGCTGATCGCGCCGCCGCCCACTGGGGTTTTCTTCTCGAATCCGCCGCCCTTGCGGCTCACCTTCCGTCGGGCCACGATGTCGATGACGAAAAGAAGTTCTTCGACCACACCGGGGACTGGCTCTGGGCGCCGCTCGAAATTGACTCCGCTCAGCGCGATCTGCTTCTTCTCATCGAGGGTCCGCTCGCCAATCTTCCCTGGCAGGCCCTTCGCCGCAACGGACAACCTCTCGCCCGCGAGTTCAGCATGGTTCACGCTCCCAGTCTCCGCCACTACCTGTACGCTCGCGCCTTGCGAATCGACTCCCGGCGCAGCGAAATCTTCGTTGGTCAGGCCGACGACCTCCCCAATGTTCGCAAAGAACTCGATACCCTGAGATCATCGCTCACGGGCGACGTGGTCATCCACGACCCCTGTACGCGCAGTCTCTGGCCTTCGGACGGTGACTACCAACTCTGGCATTTCGCTGGTCACGCGCAACTGAATCGGGAGAACCCGTTCTATTCGTCTCTGAATATGATCGATGGACCCTTATTCGCCGCCGACTTTCGTCTTCGCCGCGCCCGCGTGAATCTCGCCACCCTGGCCGCTTGCCAGACCGGTGCCCACGTCGCCCTCCCCGGTGAGGAGTCCACCGGCCTCGTTCGTTCCCTGCTCGAGATGGGAACCCGAACTGTCGTCGCCGGCCACTGGCCGGTCGCCGACGCCTCGACCGCTTTCTGGATGGGTCTCTTCTATTCGAACTTACATACCGATCTCACCGTTATAGAATCAGCCCGACAGGCTTCACTGGCCGCCGCCCAGCAGTTTCGATCCGCCTACCATTGGGCGCCGTTTTCGGTCTTTGGGGCGGGGGTATAAGAGGTACATGATGCGCCACCTTAGAAATACGATGACACTCGCCTTTGTATTGATGGTCGCGACGCTCTCTGCCGACGCCAAAGACTCCGGTGCGTTTGTTCCAGATCAGCTCATTTGCGCCGTGACCGACTCGCAATACATCGATCAGGTGAACTCAATCTATCACACGACCACCGTCTCCTATCTGCCGCAGATTTACGGCTATCTCCTGCAAACACAGCCGGGTATCAATGTTGATAGCCTCGCCACACTCATCACCAGTGATGCGAATATCATCTATTGCACGCCGAATTATCTTGCCGACGCACCCGAACCGGTGCAGGGTAGTCAGCCGTTTATCGATCTCAACGGCACCAACTCCGATTTCGTCCAGCAGCCTGCAACCACTCAACTTGCCCTGGCTCCGGCGCAACAGGTCTCGACTGGTGCCCATGTTAGAGTGGCTGTCATCGATGTCGGTGTCGACCCCACTCATCCCGTTCTCTCGGGTACCATCGTCGCCGGGCAGGATTATGTCGACGGCGACATGACGCCAACTGATACGGCCGGCGGTCGGGCCAGCGGCCACGGTACCTTTGTCGCCGGCATCATCCATCTCGTCGCTCCGCAGGCGGAAATCCACGCCTATCGCGTGCTTGACACCGCCGGTACCGGCAATGGATACGCCGTGGCCGAGGCCATTCTTCAGGCTGTCGCCGACAGTTGCCGCGTCATCAATCTCAGCCTGGTCATGGGTGACAAACACGGCACCGTCGATGCCGCTATCGAATACGCTCGCAATCAGAATGTTCTGGTGATTGCTTCAGGCGGCAATGATGGCATTGAACTCGACCGCTTCCCCGCCACTGACTCCTATGTGCTGGGCGTTGTCTCGGTTGATTCAACCGATCACAAATCCACCTTCGCCACCTATCATCAGAAGCTCGATGTCTGCGCCCCCGGTACCAGCGTCTACGGTCCGTTTCTCGATTCGACTTACGCCTGGTGGAACGGCTCCAGCTTTGCCGCTCCCTTTGTAAGTGGCGAGGCAGCTCTGATTATTTC
Source organism: uncultured candidate division Zixibacteria bacterium (assembly GCA_963806185.1). Lineage (GTDB taxonomy): Bacteria > Zixibacteria > MSB-5A5 > GN15 > FEB-12 > CAWDXE01. The sequence continues at coordinate 884,351 of CAWDXE010000001.1, read as the reverse complement.
GCGAAAGCCGGAAATCACCTGGAATGATCTTTTCGACGCTATCACGCTGAGCGCCGTCAATGTCGACAGCCTGAACCCGCTGTATGCCGGTAAACTTGGCTCGGGTGTCGTGAATGTCGCGGCCGCATTGTCGCAGGCGGGGATCATTTGTGGCGACGTCGATCAGGACGGTGCCGGCCCGGATATGGGTGATCTCACTGCTCTGGTCGATCATCTGTATATTTCGATTCTTCCTCTGCCGAATCCGGATATGGCTGACATTGACGGTCAGGCCGGTATCGATATTGGTGACATCACCGCCATGGTCAATCAGCTCTTTGTCACCTTCGCGCCACTCGATTGCACGAACTAACCAACCTGTTCACCTCGTGTTGTCTGAACCGGCCGGGACCCACCCGGCCGGTTCTCTGTCCGGCGCACGTCTCGTGCGCGAGCCAACCCAAAACATGCTTCTTACATTGTCATTCTGGACCCTTGGTCCAGAATCTCAGAGTGAAGAACCTTTGCATCATTGTCATTCCGGACCAGCGGTCCGGAATCCATGGGATGTGCATCCCATGTTCGTTGCGTCAGGTCGTGCGCCGCTTCTTAGCGGCGTGTGGCCTGACGCTATCTTCTCTCTCCCTCTCCCTTTAGGGAGGGTTGGGGTGAGGGCTGGTGGGGGCGCATTTCTTCGTAGGTCAGGCTTCCTTTTCCAATTGATCAAGAAGCCCGACAACTAGGAAGAGTGAAGGAAGACTGAAAGATCGCCACGGCGCGCAACGCGCCTCGCGATGACATCGTAGGCGGATTCCATCCGTATTAGCATATCTCGGCAGCCCCTCTTGCTCCGGGAGGGCTGGGGTGAGGGCTGGTGGGGATCCCGACCTCTGCTCATGAAATTCCCGTCGGTTTCCTGCACGAATCATCGACTCCGTGGCTCTTGGTAGTAGACAACACGAGAATTGACTACAACGCTCACCAGTCTCAGGAGGACACACATGACACGGGCACTACGCTTTACGACCGCCGCCGCGGCTATCTCAATCGTCAGCTTGCTGGCGATCGGATGCTCTGATTCTACGCATAATCCCCTCGGCTCGCAGGCGACGGCACAAAGCAGCAACCTCACAGCGGGCGGCCCTGCTTCCCCTGGTTCTCCTGCTTCCAGCAACGAACTGGCCGGCCGGGTGGAGACACTCGAAGCCGCAGCTCGCACCATGACCTTCGTCGGTTCCACCGTCCTGATTATGGTTGCGGCCGACGCCGAAGTCGTGCTCAAGAACAGCGGTGACGAAACCCCCATCACCCTCGATCAAATCGCCGCCGGTGATTCGGTCGAGGTTCGCGGCGACCTTGCCGGCAGCGGCCTGCTCGCCAACCGCGTCCGTGTACGCGTACATAACGAAGCGGAACACGGTCCGGAAAATGAGGTCGAATTCAAAGCCATAATCAATGGCATCGATTTTGTCGCCGGCACTTTCACCGTCGACACCCGCACCGAGACCATCACCACCGACTCACTCTCCCGCTTCTATGCCCATGTCAGCCGTTCACAAGCGAGCACCACGCTCTCTCAGGGGAATGATGACCTGGAAGGCAAACAGCAGATCGCCTTTGCCGATTTGAAAGTCGGCGACACGGTTGAAGTCGAGGGCACTGCCGTCAACACTACCACCATCTACGCGGCCGTCGTGAAAGTTGAAAACAACGATCATGAAAACGAGGCTGCCACTCCCGAAGTGGAATTCAAGGGGATGATCGGCAGCCTTGATTACGCCAACCGCATCATCACCTTCTTCAACCGCACCGATACCGGCACGGTCGCCATTGATGCAGAACTGCTTGGCTACAGCGGCGAGACAATCACGCTGGAAGACTTCTTCGTCTGCGAGATCGTCGAGGTCAAAGCGGTGGAAACGACACCCGGACATTTGGCGATCAGCCGCATGAAAAAGGACAACACCATCTGATCCTGTTCGGATAGTGACCGTAACTCGGTCACTTCTGCACACGAAAACGGACGGAGCGCGGCGGCTCCGTCCGTTCGTATTTCCCCTCGCATCACGCCGCATCCGCGGAATTTTGCGTCGCGATTGTTGTTGCGCATCTCGCGGCAACTCATACTTTATATCAGCTTGTCATTGAACTTTTCTCGATGAAGGTTGGAAATGAGCCTACCGCTTCTGGCCATTCTCTTTCTCGGCGTCCTCGCGCTCGCTTACCGTCTCTACGGCGGCTGGGTCGCCCGCCAATTCAAGCTCGATGATTCCAAACCGACCCCCGCCACCACAATCAACGACGGCCTCGACTTCGTCCCGGTCAAATGGTACTACCTCTTTCCCCAGCACTTCTCCGCCATCGCCGCCGCTGGCCCGATCGCCGGCCCCATCCTCGCCTGTCAGAGTTTCGGCTGGCTCCCCTGCCTGCTCTGGATCGGCTTTGGTGTCGTCCTCATTGGCGCCGTGCACGACTTCTCGAGCCTCACCGCGTCCGTGCGGCACGGCGCTCGCTCGATCGCCGACATCGTCCGCCAGCACATGGGGTACAAAGCGGGCACCGCCATGATGCTCTTCATCTGGATCACCCTTATATACGTCATCGTCGCCTTCACGCAGATCACCGCCGCCAGTTTTGTCACCGCGCCTGAAGAACTTCAGGGCATTGTCACCAAATTCCATCCCGGTGGCGCCGTCGCCGCAGCCGGCACGATGTATCTGGCGCTCTCGATGATCATGGGTTTGGTCCAGCGATTTCTCAAACCGCCACTCTGGTTGCTCACCATCATCTTCGTCCCGGCGACACTGGGTGTCGTCTGGCTCGGCACCCTGATCGCCAATTCGTTCATCATGGATATACGCGTGTGGGGCCTGCTGATCCTGATCTACTGCTCGCTCGCCTCCGTCGCACCGGCCTGGCTGATCCTTCAGCCGCGCGGCTATCTCGGCGGCTTCATTCTCTTTTTGGCGCTGGGACTGGGCGTCATCGGCATCTTCGCCGGTGGCTACGAAATCAAACAGACCATGTTCACCTCGTGGAGTATCGGCGGCAAGACCGGCAGTCTCTTCCCGTTCTTGTTCGTAACGATCGCCTGCGGCGCCTGCAGCGGCTTCCATGGCCTGGTCTGCTCCGGCACGACGTCCAAGCAGATCGAAAAGGAATCGCACATTCACAAGGTCGGCTACGGCGCCATGCTGGCCGAGGGTTTTGTCGCTTTCATCGCCCTTGTTACGATCATGATCTTGTCGCCCGATCAGCAGAAGGGGATGAACCCGGCCACCATCTATGGCAACGGCATCGGTCATTTTCTGACGTTGATCATTGGGGAACAGAACCTGCCGTTCGCCATCACCTTTGGCGCGATGGCCTTTTCGACCTTCGTCTTTGACACCCTCGACGTTTGTGCGCGTCTCGGACGGTACATCATTCAGGAATTTATCGGCAAGCCGGGGATCGGATGGGGATGGCTCAGCACGCTGGCGACCATCGCGCTGCCGGTCTTCTTCGTCCTGACATCAGATCAAAACGGCTGGCGTCTTTTCTGGACACTGTTTGGCGCCGCCAATCAATTGCTGGCCGCGTTGACTCTGCTGGCCATCACGATGTGGCTCTATCAGGCGCGCCAGCGCATCGCCTTTACGTTGCTGCCGATGATTTTCGTGCTGACGATCACTCTCTGGTCGCTGACTCAACTTGGCCTCGCCGATCTGACCACCGGCACACCGACTGCCGGCTCGATCATCAACGGTATCGCCGCCGCATTACTGATTTCACTGGCGCTGTTCCTGGCGATTAGGGCGTTGGTGATGGTGATGAGGAAGGGGGGAGGCAAGCAAACCGCGACGACCTAATGGCCCGAATGCTGGATGATTATACCAGCAGCTGCTTCGCTGCCAGATCACGATACATCGCACACCGCGCCGTCAACTCCTCGTGACGCCCGATATCGATAATCTTTCCGTTTTCCAGCGCCACGATCCGGTCTGCATGCTGCACCGTCGACAATCTATGGGCAATGATAATCGCCGTCTTGTCTTTCAATATCTTCGTCAGCGCTTGCTGAATCAGATGCTCCGACTGCGAGTCGAGCGCCGACGTCGCCTCATCCAGTATCAGCACCGCCGGATTGGTCAATATCGCCCGCGCCAGGCACAACCGCTGGCGTTCTCCACCCGATAATCCCAAGCCTCGCTGCGCCACCGCCGTATCGTACCCTTCCGGCTGTGCCAGGATCATATCGTGAATGTTCGCTACCTTGGCCGCGGAAATAATCTCATCCAGTGTTGCCTCGGGCTTTCCGTAGGCGATATTCTCCCGAATCGACATCGAAAACAACAATGGCTCCTGATCCACCAGCGACACCTGCCGGCGTAGCGATGTCAGCGCTATCTTGCGCAAATCGATCCCGTCCAGCAGCACCTCGCCGCTCTCGGGATCAAAGAAGCGCATGACGAGATTGATGATAGTTGTCTTGCCGCACCCGGACGGTCCGACAATCGCCACCTTCTCCTTGGGCTGCACGGCGAGTGACAGTTTGTCAATGCGGAATGGCGACCCCTCATAACTGAATGTCACCTGCCGCAATTCGACCGCCCCTCTGGCTTCCGTCAGAATGATCGGATTGGGATCCTCCTGCACCGTCGGCGGGATATCAAGATATTCGAATACGCGATCAACGGACGCCATCGACGTTTGCACCTGCATCACCACCCCCGCCAGAGAGCTGATCGGCGTGTACAGATAGCTCAACAGCACGTAGAAGGCGATCAGTTCACCGAGCTTCATGCCGCCGGTGGCCACCAGGTAAACGCCCCAGGACAGCACGATGATCGGCCCGATCATATTCACGAACTGCATGATGTTTGTTGCCACCGACATCGTCACACTTACCTTGCGCGACACAGTCACCAGATCGGTCAGCACCACCCCCACCGCCTGCTGATCCCGTTTCTCCTGCCCGAATGCCTTGACCGTCTTGATCGAGAGCAGAGACTCCTGAAGTCTCGCCGACAGCTTCGCCAATATCTGCTGGTGCCATGTCGCCAGTACGTTCATCCTTTGTCCGAATTTATGGGTGGCCAGCACGGTCAGTGGCACCGGAATCACCGCTATCAACGTCAACAGCCAATTGGTATGCAGCAGGTAGGCCATAACTGCCGCCAACAGGAAGAAGTTGGTCAGTGTCATCAGGAGAGTCTCGGTGAGCAGATCCTGCACCCGGCCGACATCCGATAACAGCCGCGACATCGTCTCGCCGATCTGCCGATCCTTGTGGAAGGTCAGCGACAGCTGCTGCAAATGCGCAAAGAAGTGCGCCCGCATGTCTTTGATGATATTCGCGCCAACAGTCACCACCAACCAGTCGCGCGACCAGGATATCAGTATGTTGACGAAGTAGATACCGCACAGCACCAGACCAAAGACAATCACCGGTGTCAGGTCGACGTTGCTCCCTTTGCCGGCCAGCGACGGAATGAGCGTATCGACCATGTACTGCAGGGCGAGCGGAAGTGCCAGCGTGATCATGGCCAGGACCGCCATGACGAATAACGTGACGAGCTCCAGATGCCAGTACGGCTTCAGGTACCGCCACAACCGCTTCAGTTTGGCGGTGTCGACGATCATATAGCGATCCAATTGATTTTCACTGCTATCGACAAATTATCAGCCCCACAGTTCGACATATTCCCTTTTTCACCTTCATCTTCAAGGTACAGGTAGTGGATTACATCGTCAAGGTTATTGTCTCCGTTACTATTAATGGAGTACATGTGCCCCCCCATCGTCATTCTGGAGCCGCAGGCTCCAGAATCTCAGTGTCCAGTGCCCAATCATACGCCATCGCCTCACCTCACCTCACCTCACCTTGCACAATCTGCACCACCCCGCCGTCATATCCATAGACTCCCCACGCACTACATGGCGCCGACGTGCCAGAGATACGCGCCAAAACGCACAGTGTGGTCAGACGACCACGGGAGGGTGTTATATGCGTATCGATTATCGGTGGGTAGTGGGTGCCTTGATTGCGGTCGCGCCGTTGTCCGGAATCCAGGCCGCCCAGCAAACAGTCCGGGCTCCCATCAAACAAGTCACCGTGTATGCGGACATGGCTCGCGTCGTGCGAGCCGCGGTGGTGAATCTGCAGCCGGGTAATCAGACTGTCCTTGTCGAAAATCTGCCGACAAACAGTGATCCCGGCAGTTACCGTGTCGAAGTGCCGGGTGACAACGGTGTCACGATGGTGAACTTCCGGCAGGAGGCCAAGGACTACGTCGAGCGGGTTAGTCGCGACGTCAGCGGTGCCGCGAAACTGCGCGACAGCTTGATCAGGCAGCGCAATCTCATCAATGACCATCGCGCCGCATTCCAGGCACAAAAAGAATTGTTAGCCTCATTTCAGGGAGTCTCCCAACAAGCTGTTGGACAACAGATGTCTGAAGGGGCGCTCAACGTCGCGCAGTGGGAAGGCGCCTTTCGGTTTGTCGGCCAACGCATGATCGAGGTCGGCGACTCGCTGCGTGAATCAGACCGCGCTCTGGGTGATCTGGGCCAGCGGATTTCCGCTTGCGACGGCCAGATTTCGCGTGCATACGATGAAATTCGCCACGTCGGCCGGTCGATCTTCGTCGACCTGCAGGCAAAAGCTCCCTCAACTTGCACCGTGCTCGTTTCCTACATGATTGCCGGCGCCTCCTGGACTCCGGCGTACGACGCTCGTCTATCTCCCGATGGAAAGCTCGTCGAAATGACAGCTTTCGCGCTCATCAGCCAATCGACCGGCGAACAGTGGGACAGCGTTGAATTAGTGTTGTCGACCTCCAACCCCAACAGCAATGTCGGCCCCGGAGAATACCGACCCTATTCGCTCAAGATCATCGAACCGGCGAATGACATTGGCAAAACTATCACCGTAATCGGCACACGCGACATCATCGACAAATTTGCGACCACCAATCAAGTTTCCATTGCGCAGGAATCCATCAAACGTCGCCCGGCCCAGTCGGTAGACGAAATGCTCAAGAGTGTAGGAGGCGTGCAGACGACATCAACTGACCGCGTCTTCATCAGGGGCGGCAACTCTGGCGAAATGTCATACACGGTTGAGGGCGTCCCCATCGGCGATCCCCTCGGCGGTGTCGGTCGTGCCGGCGAGAATCTCGCGCTTGTTTCGGGCACATTCTCCTGGTTTGCTTCCCGGCGTGCCGGTTACCTTCAAAGCCCGTCGCCCTGAAACGGTGAAATCCGGCCAGGAACCGGTACGCACCATCATCGGCGACTGGCAACTTGAGGCCAAAACCAAAATCCTCGCCCGACCGCGTGCGCTCGAAGGTGCGTACCGCGTTGTTACGCTCACCAATCAGGCAGTTGTGCCGCTGCTTTCCGGCCCCGTCGCCCTCTTCACCGGAACCGAATATATCGGCGCCAGCAGCTTGATTCGCCTCATTCCGCAGAATGCCGAATTTGAACTGCCCTTCGGTCGCGAGAATCGCGTCTCGGTAGAACGCAAGCAGACCAACGTTACCCGCGATCGCGAGAAGAGCGAAACCAAAGTCGACCAGATGGTGCGATTCACATTGAAAAACCACTCCAATTTCACCAGCACCATCCAGCTTGAAGAGCCGTTGTCATTGTCTCAGGACGATCGCATCAAGGTCCGCCTCGACTCCGACAATATCCCCAAGCCGCAAATCGACTACCAGGGTCGGGCGGTCTGGACGATTACCCTCGCTCCCGGGCAAACTGACTCCCTTTCAGTTCCCATCCAGGTCAGTTTCCCGTCGAGCATGCGTATTTCCGGACTGTGAGGAGGCAAGCCGGAAAGAAAGGACGGCGCGGCCCGGTTCGCCGCGCCGCCTGATATCGGCACCCCAATACCCCAACTTTTTCGCATTATCCGGTAATCCATTTGCCCATTGCGCTGTCTAATCTAGAGCATATGAATTGGCTGCCATGCGCCTCGTGACCGGCCCAGGACACCGGCCTGCCAGAGGGACAAAACAACCGGTCCGGTTGTCATTGACAGCCAGTGCTCCCGGCTCTACTTTGCCGGGAGCTAAGTTGACTGAAAAGTCAGAAATTGTGGAAAGCAGCAAATGAAACGACGCTCGATAATCACTTGGATTACAGGCTTGGTGGCGCTTGCCGCCCTGGCTGTCTGGTTCTTCTTCTTCCGTGGCACCGCCGAAGCAGTCGTCTACCGTACTGAGGCTATCGACCGGGGCACCGTGGAAACCTCCATCTCCGCTACAGGGACACTGGAAGCGGTTACCACCGTTCAGGTTGGCTCGCAGGTCTCCGGCACCATCGCCAAACTGTATGCTGATTTCAACGACAAGGTGAAAGAAGGCCAGCTCATCGCCCAGCTCGACCCTACTTTTCTGCAGGCGTCCGTGGGTGAACAGCAGGCCAACGTTGACCGCGCCCGGGCGCAGATGAACGAAGCCCAGCGCAATTTCGACCGTACCACTGGCCTGTTTGCCCGACAAATGGTATCACAGGCCGATCTGGATGGCGTCACCACGTCTCTTGAAACCGCCAAAGCATCGCTGCGTCAGGCCGAGGCCGCCTTGCAGCGTGCGCAGGTGAATCTAAAATACGCCACCATCACCGCTCCTATAAGCGGTGTGGTGATTTCCCGCAGTGTCGACGTCGGCCAGACGGTGGCCGCCTCGCTTTCGGCGCCGACGCTCTATACCATCGCCAACGACCTTACCAAGATGCGCGTGGAGGCCAGTGTCGATGAGGCTGACATCGGGACCGTCAAGGTTGGCATGCCGGTCACGTTCCGGGTCGATGCGTATCCCGACGACGTCTTTTCGGGTGTGCTGAGCCAGGTACGTCTGCAACCCATAACCAGCCAGAATGTGGTGACGTACGTGGTCATCATTGACGTCGAGAACCCCGAGCAGAAACTCATGCCCGGCATGACGGCCACGGTGACCATAGAAACGGCGAAGCGGGAGAATGTCCTTCGCGCGCCGGTACAGGCTATTCGGTTCACTCCTGAAGGCTTTACGGCCGGGCAATTTGCCGGCGGCAACGGCAATGGTAACGGTAACCGCCCGGGCACGACCCCTAATCCTTCCGACTCGGCCAATCGCCAGTTTGCTCAGAATCGATCGCCATCCGACAGTGCCGGCGGCCGCCGGATGGAGAGTCGCCCGCGCCGGATGCAGTCCGGTGCCTTGGCGGGCGTACCTGACAGCAACATGCCCATGCGCCCACAGCCATTCGACTCTACAATCGGCGCCCAGGATAAGAAGATGCGTGTTACGCTCTGGGTACTCGATTCCGCCGGCCTGCCTCACTCGGTTACTGCTTTCCGCGGCGTTCAGAGCGCAAGGTATGTCGAGTTGATTACCGATGAGCTCGGCGAAGGCGATCAAGTCATCGTTGGCGCCAGTACGTCAGCCGCTACCGCCGCGGTTCAAGGCACGAATCCGTTTATGCCCCGCTTTGGCGGTGGTGGACAACAGCGCGGCGGCAGTAGCGGACAACGTCCCAGTGGCGGCGGGGGACACTGATTATGCAATTTGCCGAAATACTCCGTGCCGCTATAGAATCACTCATGCGCCATAAGACGCGTGCCCTGCTCACTATGCTCGGCATCATCATCGGCGTCGGTGCGGTAGTGGCCATGGTCGCGGTTGGTCAGGGCGCCACAGCGGCGGTCGAAACCCAAATCGCCAGCCTCGGCACGAATATTCTCATGATCTTCCCTGGCTCTTCCATGATGGGTGGTGTCAACTCCGGTGCCGGCACACAACAATCCCTCACTCTCGAAGATGTAGCGGCCATCCGCGAGCAGTGCCCGGCTGTCGCTTACATTACCCCCAACGCGCGCACCAATCGTCAGGTGGTGGCAGGCAATCTGAATTGGAATACGCAGATTCTGGGCGGCTATCCGGAGTACTTTTCCATCCGCGATTGGCGCATCAAGTCCGGTGAGGCGTTCACCGAGACCGACGAACGGGGCGGTACCAAGGTGTGTGTGATCGGCAAAACTGTGGCCGATGAGCTGTTTCCATCGCAGGATCCGGTGGGTCAGATGATCCGCGTCCTCAAACTCCCGTTCAAGGTCATTGGGGTCCTCGATGCAAAGGGACAGAACGCCATGGGACAGGATCAGGACGACCTGATCATTGCCCCCTTCTCCACCGTCCAGCGCAAAGTCATCGGCACTGACCGCGTCCCCAATATCCTTGCCTCGGCTGTCACCAAGCAGCGTATCCCCGAGGCCCAGCAGCAGATCACCGAAGTCCTGCGCGCGCGTCACCGCCTCTCCGACTGGCAGGCCGATGATTTCACTATTCGCACACAGACCGATATCGCCAGCATGGCCACTTCTACGTCGAGCATCATGACCAAACTGCTGGCCAGCATTGCCTCGGTATCGCTTCTCGTCGGCGGTATCGGCATCATGAACATCATGCTCGTGTCGGTGACCGAACGCACGCGTGAGATCGGTATCCGGATGTCTATCGGCGCGCGTCGCCGCGATATTCTTCAGCAGTTCCTGGTCGAGTCGATCCTCATGAGTCTTATCGGTGGCCTCCTCGGCATCATCCTGGGCGTTGGCGCTTCCAGTCTGGTCTCCAAGTATGCCGGCTGGGCGACCTATGTCAGCACCGGCTCCGTTCTGCTCGCTTTCTTTTTCTCGGCGGCGGTAGGCATGTTTTTCGGTTACTATCCCGCCTTCAAAGCATCCAAACTGAGCCCGATCGAGGCTCTTCGCTACGAGTGAATCAAAATGATGCGATCTTTCCCTGCGGTAGCTTCGATTCTCCTCTGCCTTGCCGTTTTCGCCTGCCGTTCCATCGACGACTCCGCGCGGAAGAGCGAATCAACTCAAGCCGATGCCCCTCGCCTGGCGAGCGCCGGCCAGAATCGTGACAGTATCGTCATCACCCTGATCGGAGCGGATTCCACCAATGTTTTTGACCTCTTGAACGCTTCCCACAGAGTTGACTATCAAGCGAGCGCGATCGGTGCGTTTGTGAAAAGCATAGATTCGATTCACGCTACTGCCGATGCGTTCTGGGTGTATTCGGTGAACGATACCATGGGTGAGGTGGCCGCCAATAAACGCCCGGTCCAGGCCGGCGACACCATCCGCTGGCACCTGCGCAAAAATGCCGAGTAGATCGCCTCTGCTGTAAGTCGTTTGGCGACAACAAACCCAGACACCTGAAGCACCTACATTAATACTGACAACCCTACTTGAGCACCGTATATTCGCCCGCATGAATAGGACCGCCCTCGAAAGAATGGAAGCCGGTGAATTTGTGCTCATCGCCGGGCCATGTGTTATTGAATCCGAGGATCTCTGTCGGCGCGTCGCTGAAAAGATGGTCGCGCTCTGTCAGCGCTACAACGTGCCCTATATTTTCAAAGCGTCATATAAAAAAGCCAACCGCCTTTCCGCCGGTTCATTCACCGGCCTCGGTTTCACCGAGGGACTCGCTATTCTCGAAAAAATCCGTAAGGATTTCAACGTACCCGTGCTCTCCGACATTCACGAAACAGTTGAGGTCGATGCGGTCGCGCGCGTGGTCGATGTCCTGCAAATACCGGCGTTCCTCTGCCGCCAGACCGATCTGGTCGCCAAAGCAGCGGCCTCCGGACGATGGGTGAACATCAAGAAGGGGCAATTCCTCGCCCCCGAAGACATGGCGAGAATTGCGGAGAAGGCCAACTCCAAGCGCGTCATGCTCACTGAGCGAGGCACCACCTTTGGCTATCGCAATCTCGTCGTCGATTTTCGATCCTTTGTCATCATGAAGCGGATCGGACTTCCGGTGATCTATGATGTAACTCACTCGCTGCAACTTCCCGGCGGAGGCGGCAACGTATCCACCGGTCAGCCCGAGTATGTCATTCCGATGGCCCGGGCCGCCGTGGCGATCGGCATTGACGGTCTCTTTGTCGAAACCCATCCGGACCCGTCGAAAGCCCTCTCCGATGCCGGTGCCATGCTGCCGCTCGACAAAATGGAATCGCTCATTCAAAATATAGTGCAGGTGAAAACCGCCACAACAGGAGCGTCGCACTGATATGCCCAGCCTCACGCGAGAACAGTTTGTCGAGCGTTTGCGCGCGATCAAGGTACTGGCTATGGATGTTGACGGCGTACTCACCGACGACTCGCTCTTTTTCGGTCCCGACGGATTCGAAATGAAGAAATTCAATATCTCCGATGGTTTCTACATGGCGTTGGCAATGAAAGCCGGCATTCCCATCGTCATTGTCTCGGGGCGCTACTCTCCCGCAACCGATTCACGCATGAAGGACCTCGGCATCAAGCACGTTCTGCAGGGCAAGCGCAACAAGGTCGAGATGATCGACCCGCTGCTTAAGGAGTTGGGTGTGGACTACGAGCAGGTCGCCTACGTTGGCAACGACCTTCTCGATATCAAACTGGCCGACAAGGTCGGGCTGGCGATTGCCGTGGCCGATGCCTCAAGTCGCTACCTGACGGTGGTGGATTACGTCACTGCCCGTAAGGGCGGCAAGGGCGCAATTCGCGAGATCATTGAATGCTATTTCGAGGCACACAACATCGACCCGTTGAAATTGATCGTATGAAGAAGGACCACGTCAATTACGGCCGCGAGGTCATCAAAATGGAAGCTGAGGCGGTCGCCGCCATGGCCGACCGCCTCGATGAGAACTTCTCGAACGCGGTGCAGAGACTTCACGACTGTAAGGGTCGAGTTATCGTCACCGGCATCGGCAAGAGCGGTCTGATCGGCCGCAAGATCGCCGCCACTTTCAATTCAACCGGTGTCGCTTCCATTTTTCTGCACCCCGCCGAAGCTATGCACGGCGATCTCGGTCTCCTTCGCGGCGAGGATGTCATGTTGGTCATCTCTAAGTCGGGGTCGCTCGACGAGCTCGAGACGATTATCGTCGCCGCCCGCCGGCTCGGGGCCTGCATCATCATGCTCGGTGGCACCATCGGTTCGCCGCTCTACCAAAAGGCGGATATCGCGCTCGATTGTTCTGTCCAGACAGAGGCGTGTCCCAACAACCTCGTGCCGACCTCGTCATCAACCGCCGCTCTCGTGATGGGTGATGCCCTCGCCCTTGCTCTCCTGCGCGCTCGCGACTTCGGCCCCGACGATTTCGCCGCCCTGCACCCCGGCGGCTCGCTCGGACGGCGACTGCTCAAGCATGTCTTCGAGGTTCATCACGGCGGTGACTCGATCCCCATGGTCGCCCCGGACGCCACCATGCCGCAATTGATGTTGGAAATGACATCCAAACGGCTCGGTTGCGTTACCATGACTCACTCGGACGGCCGGCTGGCCGGAATCTTCACCGACGGCGACCTGCGCCGTCTGGTCGAACGCGAACGCGACTTCAGCACCCTCACCGCAAGACAGGTGATGATCGCCAATCCCAAACGGATCAATCAGAGCGCCGTACTCGACGCCGCCCTGGCCCTCATGGAGAAGTACTCGATCACCCAGCTCCCCACGGTCGACGATGACGGTCACCTGACCGGTATTCTCCATCTCCACGACATCCTGCGCTCCAAACTGGTTTAGACGAATCTCGTCGGACTTCACCCAACGTCATTGTCTATCACGTCTCACGTTGTCATTCTGGATCTGATTGGCTTAAGCTCCGATTAAGCCAATCAGGTCCAGAATTCCCCTTTCCCAACCACAACATATCAGAATTCTGTCCACGAATTATCTAACATCTATAATCGCGAGGGATTCTTGTCGGTCAGGCAGTCTTGTCGGTAAGGATCCCCGCTTCCTAGCGGGTGATCCTGACGCTCTATTCTCTCATACAGCCCGCACAATCACTTGAAATACGTCAAACTACTTCACTGCAGGCCATCATCCCGTTGTGGATAACTCATGAGAGTATTGCTCCAACACTGCCACAGGTTCGTCCCAATAGTGGAAGGTCTCACAAAGTGATCTTTCGACTCGACATTATTGTACTAATATGAACCACAATGCGTTAAGTTGGTCTGTGAGGTGGCGGAAGGCCTCTCGCTCATAATCGGCCTTGACTTGGGGCTCGATATTCCCATCTTGCCGCCGATATTGGAGTCGGAAAGGACTAATGAAACTCTTGATACGCAAATTCTTAACTTTGATCGTATTGGCTCTGTTGATTCAGGCCGGCTGCACGTCGGAGAAATCCTCGAGCACCGTCCCTGCATCCACGGATACGTCAACTCGCCCTGACACCGAAGTGATCGGGGCACGCATCCATCTCTATGAAGGCAGCCGGGTGACCACCGAGGTCCAGGCTGACCGCGTTCGCCGCTTCGAGGTGAAGGACTCGACGGCCGCATACACGGTCGTTGTCGATTTCCTCGACACGCTCGGCCAGGTGACCTCAAATGTCGTTGGCGATTCAAGCGTTATCCGCGAGAACACCGGCCATCTGCAGATTTTCGGCCATGTTGTCGTCAACACCAAGGAAAACTCGGTGCTGGAGACCGATTACCTGGTTTGGAATCCGGACATCAACAAGATTCAGACCGATGCTTTCGTGAAGATCACCCGCAAGGGGAAGGATGTGGTGACCGGTTGGGGAATGGAAGCCGACAAGGAGCTGACCCATCTCAAGATACTCCGTCAGGTCTCCGGGACGGTGAGTGAGGAAGAGACCGAGTAGTTTCCCCACTGTCATGCCCACCTTGATCGGGCATCCAGAGTTTGTCCTTGTGCGGTCAGGCTTGATGCCCGGCCGCACTTTTCATTTGTAGGGGAGGATTCCAGCCTCCGAGCAGGTGACATGGGCCGATCGAAGAACGGTCACTGCCCACCTACTCCACATACCAGCGCGCGATAAGAACCGTGTCTATCGTCTCATCGCCACCCCCATCTGATGCCACCCATGCCCGCATGTGCATCATCCCGGAGTTGTCCCATTTCGGCGCGATTCCGGGCTCCGCAAAGGTCGTCTCGGCGGCGAGGGCACTCTTGACTGGAATGCGATATATCCGCCATCCGTTCACGTCCGACCCCGGTACGACGAATGAATCGGCCGCAAAATCGATTCGGTACGAATAGTAATCGTCAACCTGTTTCATGACGCTGATGCCAAAGAGCTCATCGTCCGGCATCCCGAGCGTAGATGGGTCGCGTCGGTTTCCTTCTGTTCCGTTGAGAAACTCGTAGTAGAGCGAATCAGTTGGCTCATCCCAAAGTTGCAGGTTCCCACAAAGAGCTGGGGCCACGGGACAGATGCCTTCCCCTTCAAAATACCAGTCATCGTGACGCGGATCGCGATTCGTTGCCGGATCGTAACCCGGTTCTAGAATGTCGGGAACACCGTCCGGATCCCGTATCTTCATCCTCGCTGACGTAGAAGTTACCGTCCTTGTCCTCAGTGTCATTTATGCCGTTGCCGTTCCGATCCTCGCTAATACGCCCCAGATCGATATGCAGTACCGCACCGTTCGTTCGGCCGATGACATACAGATAGTCGACCTGATCCCATTTGATTTCATCGCTGAGTCTGGTCATCAACCCATTCCATTTTCTTCCGAGCGAATCCGAGGTTACTATCGTTTCATCATACAGTGTGCCGTCCTGACTGGGACGAAGAATGAGGCGGAACGGAATGCTCCACGAAGGGTGCCGGCGGTAGACCGGGGGAATTTCGATTTCGCGGGCATTGTGCCAGAGCAGCTTGGCGCGCTCGAAGCGATCACCCAGCTGTACCGG
The DNA here is from genome assembly GCA_963806185.1 of uncultured candidate division Zixibacteria bacterium. Taxonomy (GTDB): domain Bacteria; phylum Zixibacteria; class MSB-5A5; order GN15; family FEB-12; genus CAWDXE01. The sequence goes on along the minus strand of CAWDXE010000001.1, from coordinate 868,671 downwards.
AAACGACGCCGGTTCCCAGTCGCTCCGGCTCAATGACATGTCCATGGCGCGTTGGACGACCGGAGGCTGAAGCCCGCCGGGGTCATCGCAGGCAACCAACAGGAGGAGAATGAGGCCGATGCCCAGCAGCACGACCGCCGCGAGATTTCGCTTTGTATAAATCATCATAGAACTCCCTCACTGAGAGATAGACGCGAACGACCACGTTCAGGATTAATCTAATCTACGGAAGAGTGGAGGGTCAATAGGAAATCCTGAATTTGTGGGTCAAAATGTCCGCTTCCGGGGTGCGCTACCCGCTTTCAAATGAAGCATTGTCGCGTGTCGGCTCCGAATTATGATCGCCCATCGGCTGTCATCTCGACGGATATCCCAGCAGCATCAGCACCGTGTCGATCGGAAGCACGAGGCTCGAATCTGGACAGGCTTTCAAAAATGCGGCCAGATCCTCTTCACCCTTGTTGGTCACTTCCGGAGGAAAGAGGCGATTGTTTTCCAGTTCGATCTCGATCCGTCCGCCATATACAACGCGCCCTGCGAGAAAAGTGGCGTTGATGCACGTCTTCCAGGCATCAGGCAAGCCCAGGTAACCGATATTTCCTTTGCTGACGGCCGCGAAATCACGCGAGATTACTACCGGCGCCAACCCCGACATATCGCGGAACAGGTATTCCCAAATGCACAAGCCGCTTCGTTTGTTTTCGTCGAATCCGGTTGTGCGGTCACCGACAAGTTGTTTGGATTCGAAACTGAATACGAACAGCCCGTAACCCTTCTCGAGGCGGGAGAAATCATATTTCGGCTCCGGTATAGTTTGCCCGCCAAACTCGCGAAAAAACTGATTCGTGATCCCTTCGCTCGGTGCGCCCAATTTCGGAGCGCAGGCGCAGAGCAGGATAAGGAACACCGCGATGGCGATTTGCGTAGTGCGAGAGAAAAAATGTGAGTCTGTCATGCGGAACCTCTGGGCGTGCATTGAGGGCGTTGCGATGGACCATCTGTACCACATTTGCTTAATGATAGCGACAGCCGGCGAAGCTTGTCAAGCGGTGACAAGGACCCCAATTTGGCGATTTCTGCCCCCCAGCGCGCAACTTCAGAATTTCTTGTTTTTCCCTTGCGCATAGACTCCCGTTGTCGTTGTTTTAGTTTCCGGTATCCGGAAGCAACCCCAAAACGGTCTTCGGCCACCACCCCGATAGAGGGTCGGACTCTATCTGACACAAGGGAGACCCATGACCCAATCGTTTCGCGAGATGCCCTGCTTCCTCCTGGCCGGAGGAAAATCCAATTGCATCGAGGACTTTCAGACTGATGGCGACCTGACCCGGCTCGAACGGACCTACCGTCGCTACGCCTCCCTCTTCGAACGCGTCTGGCTCGTCCTCAAACCAGATCAGGCGAAGGAGCGGTATCTCAACTATCCCCACGTTTGCGACGCTGCCGCGGAGCACAAACCGATCGCCGGCCTCACTGCCGCGCTGAAACAGGCCAACGCCGAGGCTGCCTTTGTCGGTTCTACCGACGCCGCCGATTTTCCGCTGGAATTGATTGTCGATCTGGTGCGCAATTACCACGGCGAGATGTTCCTCGGCTATGCAGGCAAAGATGGCCGTCATCCGCTGTTCGGTATCTATTCCAGCAAGCTGGCGCATCGGCTGGAGTCGCTCGAGAACCAGACCAGCGAAGGTCTGGAGGCATTGCTGGCCAGCGAAGGGAAGCTGTTGCCACTGCCTGACGGTGTCGACGCCGCCCGGCTCGGTTTGCGGTAGCCTGCCTCACTGAAGTGGGCTCGAACCGCCCCCTCCATTGTCATTCCGGACCGAAGGTCCGGAATCCATGGGTCGATTTCTTCAATTTTCACTGACGGCCCCTGTCAGTTCCGCCCATTACTCTTCCCGTGTGACCTACAATTGCTTTGTCTATATGCTTACAACGAGTCGGAATACGGCCCTCTACACCGGCGTAACGTCGAACCTGCCGGTGCGCCTGGCCAAACACCGCCGGGGTGACGGCTCTCACTTCACGCGAATCTACAACGTATGGAAACTTGTGTACTTCGAGCAGACAACAGACATCCGTGCCGCAATCGCCCGAGAGAAGCAGATCAAGAACATGAGTCGCGCCGAGAAAGAGAAACTCATCAATAGTTTCAATCCTGAATGGCGGGATTTGGGAGAAGAGGTGGGCGGCAGAGAGGTATGATCGGAGCGGGGGGACAGTCCGTGAATGCTGTTCGGTCCCATGGATTCCGGGCCATGTAGAATCAAGCTGGCGCTTGATTCTACACGACCCGGAATGACAATTCGTTGAGCGATGGGTGTTATGATCGTGTGTTGCAGAATATTAGGAACGAGTGACCACTTGTATTGTATTTCACAGAACGACAACTCAGGCAAACTACTCCTCATGTCTCCATTTGCCTTTTCCACCACTTCCGCTATATTGTCCCCTCACCACGGGTGAATACCATGATCAGCATAAACCGATACTTCGACTTCTCACCGGCACAACTCCGCGTCCTTATGGTCCTGTCCATCACGGCGCTCTGCCTCACTGCCTATCTGCTGATCAGATCATACGCCACCCCTACCTCGACCCCGCCCCCACTGCCGGTCGTACTCGGCGATAGCGACATCAAATTCACCGGCCTGTTTGTGCTCGACCCCAATACTGCCCCGGCCGATTCGCTCGAGTTGCTCCCCGGCATCGGTCGGACACTCGCCGATCGCATTGTTGAATATCGCGTCACCCATCACTTTGCGCGCGAAATCGACATCACCGAGGTGCATGGTATCGGGCCGAAACTCTACGAGCAGATCAAGCCGTATCTGAGGGTGAATCGATGAGCGGCCGCCTCGGACTCGACTGGACCGGTTCCACCTTGCGCACGGTGCGCCCCCGGTTTGATGATTCCCTCGTGAGCTTCGATACGGCCACGGCGAATAATCAAGGTGCACTCACCGTCGATCATGAATGCGTCACTGCCATTTCCCTCTGTCTGCCCTCGTCGGAGGCACTCGTCAGGATCGTTCGGTTGGCGGAAGCCAGCGATTGGCAGGCGCGCACCCTGTTCGAACTGTCCCAGTCTCTGCTTGAACCGCTCGAGACGTACCTGATTGTGCTCGAACAACCTTCACCGGCTCATCGGGTCATTGCCGTTTTAGTCCGCAAGAGTCGCCTGAAGGAGATCGCGAATCATCTCGGTCTCAACGGAGCCCACGAGCAGCTGACTGTGCTGCCGCGCGGACTGGCGCTCGCCGCCGGATATCGGACTTTCTGCACCCGTCCGTCTGCTGATCTGATTTGTCTCATCGAGATTGATACGTCCGCCACCGTGTGCCTGATATACCGTGACCAGCCGCTGGTGTTAGGCGATGTATCAATACCTGCTGAAACTGACGAGACTCTGCTCGCGCGCCTCGCCATGGACCTGCGAACATGGGTAAATCTCCAGGCAACGGCGTTGGAGCGAGAGAGTCTACCGACTGCGCTGGGTAGCGTCCTGGTGACGGGCGCGCTTGCCGACGATCATCTCGTTGCCGAACTGGGCAAACAGTTTCTCTGTCCAGTCAGTCCGGTGACATGGCTGACCGACTTGGCGCCACTCGACAAGGATGGTCAGCCGCTCTCCATGGCCTACCTCGCCGCTCTCGGCACCCTCGCCAAATAAGCTTGCCGTACGGCATCATACCGGCTATGTTTAGAGCCACAAGAGGAGTTCTGGAAGATCATGGCTAACAAACGGATGGTCCGTCGTGCGGTGTATCCGGGAACGTTCGACCCGGTGACCAACGGTCATATGTCGCTCATCGAACGGGCCTCGCGTCTGTTTGATGAATTGGTGGTGGCGGTGGCAAAGGGGACGAGCAAGAATCCGGCCTTCACTTTTGACGAGCGGCTGACAATGATGGCCGGGTCGATCAAAGCCGCCAAGCTCGGCCGGAACGTCAGCGTGGTCGGCTTCGACGGAATGCTTGCCGATCTCGTGCACGATCTCAAGGCGGTGGCGATTATTCGCGGTTTGCGAGCTGTCTCCGACTTTGAGTACGAATTTCAGATGGGTCTCATGAACCGAAAACTGGCGCGCGACGTGGAGACGGTTTTTCTCATGCCGTCGCTTTCCTGGGTCTACTTATCGTCGTCGATTGTCAAAGATGTCGCCCGCAACGGCGGCGAGATCAGAGGGCTCGTACCGCCGTCAGTCAAACGAGCCGTTGATAAGAAGTACAAGAATTTTCGCTAGGTAAACAGCATCAGCCCGCCGGACGCCCCGTCGCGGGCGTTGAGGATAACAGATGAACGAAGAGAAGAATCACAATCCCGCGGCGGGTCACAATCCCTCCGAAGCAGAGCAAATCCAGGTACCGTTGGCCGACCTGATCCGCATCCGCCGTCAAAAGACGGCCGAGCTGGTGGCCAGGGGTGTCGATCCGTATCCGTACAAGTACGACTGGACAAATCACATCGCCGACCTGCTCGCCAATTTCGAGACACTTGAGCAGGAGCATACGGTCGTGCGCATCACCGGGCGCATCATGCTCAATCGGAAGATGGGGAAGGTCTTTTTCGCCGACCTTCGCGATACTACCGACCGAATCCAGATTTATGTCAAGCGCGACGAAGTCGGCCAGGAGAATTTTGACATCTTCGACCTGCTCGATATCGGTGATATCATCGGCTGCCAGGGTAACGTTTTCGTCACGCGCACCGGTGAGCGGACGGTCAAAGTCAGCTCCTTTCAGCTGCTGTCCAAGTCACTGCACCCGCTTCCGGACAAACATTCGGGTCTCACCGATATTGAGACGCGCTACCGCCGCCGCTACGCCGACCTGATCGTCAACCCGGACGTTCGTGCGACGTTTGTGCAGCGTTCAAAGATTATTCAGATCCTGCGCGACTATCTGAATAATAAGGGATTTCTCGAAGTGGAGACGCCGATTCTTCAGCCGCTCTATGGCGGGGCGTCGGCGCGCCCGTTCAAGACGCATCACAACACGCTCGATATCCCGATGTACATGCGAATTGCCGACGAACTGTACCTTAAGCGGTTGATTGTCGGCGGGTATCGAAAAGGTCTGGGAGTTCTGCAAGGATTTCCGCAACGAAGGGATGGACCGCAAGCACAATCCGGAATTCTCGATGATCGAGCTGTACTGGGCGTATGCCGATTATCACGACATGGCGGCATTCTACGAAGAGATGCTCCGGCACACGGTGTTCGCATTGTATGGTAAGTACAAGATCACGTTCGGCGGTCAGGAGATTGATTTCGAACCGAAGTTCCGCTGGGTATCGATGGTTGATTCGGTGAAGGAGGCGACCGGAGTCGATTTCACCGAACTGTCATTCGAACAGGCCAAGGATGCGGCGAAAAAGCTGCACATGCCCGAAGAAGGGATGATCAATCTCGGCAAGGTGATCGAGGCGGTATGGGAGGCGAAGGTTGAACCGAATCTGATACAGCCGACGTTCATTGCCGATCACCCGGTGGAAATCTCTCCGTTGGCCAAGCGCCATCGCACCGACCCGCGCTTTACCGAACGGTTTGAACTGTTTATCTGCGGTCAGGAAATGGGGAATGCGTTCAGCGAGCTGAACGATCCGGTCGATCAGCTCAATCGCTTCCTGCAGCAGGGGAAGGCGATGGAGGCCGGTGACGAGGAAGCACAGCCGCTCGATGACGATTTCATCACCGCGCTGGCGTATGGCATGCCGCCGACCGCCGGGCTGGGGTTTGGCATCGATCGGCTGGTGATGCTGCTCACCGATCAGCAGTCGATCCGCGACGTGCTCTTCTTCCCGCAGATGAAGGACACCAAGGACGGCTCGGTGCCGGTATCGAAGATTCTGGTGCAGCTGATTGAAGAAGAGAAAAAGTAGGTCAGGCTCCCTGCGAGCCTGACGGTCGGTTATGGCCGGCGTACCTCTCGTTCGCCGGCCGCTTCAGCGTACTTGGCCCTCACTCCAACCCTCTCCCAGAGGGAGAGGGAGGAAGAGTGAGCGCCGTGATACGCGAATACAGATGAAATCCGCCTATGATGTCATCGCGAGGCGCGCTTCGCGCCGTGGCGATCTCTCAGCTCTCTTTTGCTGATGGATCACACCCGCTGTGCAGAGATGGTCACTTGGCGCATTGGTGCCGAGGATAGATCCCCGCTCAAGGCGGGGATGACATTGGGGAGGGCGGGGATGACATTGGGGAGGGCGGGGATGACATTGGGGAGGGCGGGGATGACCTTGGGGAGAAGTAAGTGTCTTGTAGGTCAGGATCCCCGCTTCTTAGCGGGTGATCCTGACGTTCTATTCTGATGCCGCAGTGCAGCCTTCTGTCAGGGGCGCGAGGCCCCTGACCTACTACGAAGTGGCCCGACTCCTACGCCTTCAACTTCGCCAGGCGCGCCCGCGCATCAGCCACCTTCGGCTGGCCCGGATCGGCGTTCTTGTAGATATCAAGAAACCTGGTGTACGCCTCGGCCGCCTTCTGATTCTGCTGCGTCGCCTCGTACGCTTGCCCCAGCATGTAGTACCCTTCAGCGTGCAGAGTGGCCGAGAAGAGCCAATCGGAATTGCAGACCTGCATCGCCTTCTCAAGCAGAACAATCGCCTTGTCGTACTGCTTGAGCGCTACGTACGCTTGACACAGGCGAACGGCTGACCCGAAGGGGAGCGGAATTTTCGTCATCATCCGTTCGAGCGGGGCGACCGATCGTTCCGGCCGTCCCAGCCAAGTGTCCAGGACTGCGCGGGTTGTCAGATAGTCGTCCGGCAGCGATTTGAATTTCGCCAGCAGATCGGTTTCAAGAGAAGTCAGTAGGCTGTCGGCCTTCTGTTTATCACCCACCAGTGCGTAGTACCTCGCCCAGGTATCGCGGCCGCGGAAGATGTTCTCGGGGATAGCGGCCAGTATCGGTTCCATGCGCAGCAGCACTGCTTTCATGGTGTCCGTCCAGCCCGCGTAGTAGGCGATGCCGAAAAGTCGCTGATACCCGACCAACTGTTCGGCCGGCTTGCCGTTCCTGAACACGGCAGCGAATTCCGACGAGATATCGTCATAGGCCCCGCGAAATTGTCCTTGTGCCAGCTTGATCGCGGCCGAGCCGGATCGACCCAACGCCACCTCCTCGGCATTCCTTCCCTGCAGGAGTCGAGGGATGAGCGTCGCCGCGCTGTCGTAGTTGCCGACCCAGACATAGAGCGAGAAGAGCTTCATGCGGCTCTGGAAGAAGGACGAATCAACCTTCAGCGTGCGACTGTACGAGGCTATAGCCTCAGTGAACCGGCCGGTCCAGGCGTAGAGATCGGCGCGACTGTCGTACGGGTTCGGTTCGTCCGGTACAATGGCGATGTAACGATTGAAGATGTCTTCGGCTTTGGCAAATTCCTGCGTGCGCATATACATGTACCCGAGCTGATTCACGGCTACCTTGTAGGTGGGATCGAGCGCCAGCACCTTTTCCAGTTCCGCGATTGCCTCGGGGAAACGCCCTTGATCGCTGTACCCGGTGGCCAGAAAGTAGTGCGCCTCTTTGTCATCGGGGTAGCGCTGGATGATCTGGTTGAGAAAGTACACGGCGCTATCGGAGCGACCGTTAAACGCCGCCTGACGGCTGGCGATATACCACCGCTCTTTCTGGCTGGCGCGATCGGCGAACTTGACCGCCTTGGCCAGATACTCCTGCGCCTGCTCGTTGGAACTGCCGTTCGACAGCAGGTAATAGGCCATCGCCATGGTCGAATCATATTTGAGCGCCTCGACAAACCGCTCGCGGGCCTGATCCATTTTGAACTCCATCATCAACTCGACGCCCTCGAGGAACAACCGATAGGCGTCCTGCGAGTGAGTGGTCGCGCCGGCGAGGGCGTGACTGGACGGTCCGGAGGATACCGGCGCGGAAAGATCGTTGCTCAATTCAAGCGTCAGTCTATCGACCAGCGAGAAGATATCTTCGCCGTCATTACTCGCCATCCGCTTCGATGCCTTCACTTCGCCGCTCTGTACGTCGATCACCTGTGCGGTCAGCACGACTTTTGGCGTGCTCTGAAGAATCTTGCCGGTCAGCATCCACTTGGCGCGCGCCTTTTCCGCCACGCGCGACGCGGTCTCCTTGTCGACCGACCGCACCCCCTCCTTGCCCAACTGCTTGAGGAGATCATAGAGGCGCTGACTGGAGACGACATTGAGATTCTGCGCCTCCGACAAATCGGTGATGAGCAGATCGGTGACGATCTGTCCCATGCGCTGGGAATCGTCGGGGTCGGCCAGATTGTCGAAATACATGATGGCGAGCCGGTTTTCACCCGCGACGGCATCGTTGCTCGATTTCAGTTCGAACTGCCACGGTTTCAGGACGAGAAGTGCGGCGACGACGATCACGAGGGCCGTTCCGGAGAGGGCAATTGCCCGCCACGCCGGTTTCTTTTTTGCGGTCGCTAGCGCCGAACCGGAATACGACGCTGTGCGGGCGCCGGAATCCAGCAGCCGCTTTTCGCGCCTGAGATCAGCCACCATATCGTTGGCGGTCTGATATCGGGTCTTATTGTCCTTATCCAGGGCCTTGTCGATAATCGCCTGAAGACCGGGTGTGGCGGAGGCGCGCAGATTTTGCAGCGGTGGCGCCGGATCATTGGCAATCGCCTGGGCTGTGGCGATGTCGTTATCGCGCGTGAACGGCAGGCGGCCGGTGATCATCTCGAAGAGTACGACGCCAAACGAAAAAATGTCGGAGCGGTGATCGGTCGGCTTGCCCAGTACCTGCTCCGGCGACATATAGGCCACCGTGCCCAGCGTGGAGCCGGCGCGCGTGAGCTGTTCGCTTCCCTGTACCGCGGCCAGTCCGAAATCGAGAATGCGCGCCCGACCGTCAGCGTCGACCAGAATGTTCATAGACTTGATATCGCGATGGATGATGCCGTGTTGATGCGCCTTGGCCAGTCCTTCGCCGATCTGTATGCCCAGATCGAGAATGTCCTCAATGGCCAGCGGCGCCGTCTGAATCTTCTGCCGCAATGACTGACCGGTGACGTGCTCCATGGCGATATACGGCCGTCCCATGTGTTCGGCTACCTCGTGGATAGTCACGATATTGGGATGATTCAGAGCGGCCGCGGCCTGGGCCTCGCGACGAAAGCGGGTCTTGTAGTCTTCCTCGGCCAGGAATTGGGGAGGGAGAAACTTCAGAGCCACTCGTCGTTTAAGCTGGGTGTCCTCGGCCAGAAACACCTCGCCCATGCCACCTGCTCCTATCCGTTCGATGATCTGATAGTGGCCGATCATGACTCCGGCGCTCAACACCGGAAAGGGACGGGTGTCATCGTTCGATAGCAGATTCACATTGACTCCGAAATCAGTTAATGGCGGCAACCTGTCCGGACAATATCACCAACGGCTGGTCGGTCAGCAACCAAAATTGAATACGAAAGTGACGATGAGACTGTTGCGCTCCATGTTCGGGAAGCGGTATTATTCCGCATGCCAAGCGCCAACCATCACGCCGAACGACATCTTTGCGCGGTCGATCCGGTCATGCGAAAAATCATCCGGCGCGTCGGGCCATGTCCGATTTGTCGACGGCCGGGCGGATTCGGACGCATGATCGAGATCATTATCGGGCAGCAGCTGTCCGGAGCTTCAGCCGATGCCATAAATCGCCGCGTACGCGCGCTCAATGACGGTCGCAAGCTGACCCCGGAATCTCTGTTGAGTATTGATGACGTTTCGCTTCGTTCGGCCGGCCTCTCCAGCGGAAAAATCAGATATGTTCGCGATCTCGCGACCAAGGTGGAACAGGGGCAGGTGAATTTCCACCGTTTGGCCAAAATCCCCGATCATGACGTTATCGCCGAACTGACGCAGGTGATCGGTGTCGGCAACTGGTCGGCGCAGATGTACCTGATCTTCGTGCTGGCGCGCCCCGACGTTTTCGCGCCGCTTGATCTGGGGCTGCGCAAAGCGATCGACAAATGGTATGAAGCATTCGAGACCGTCGCCGAATACGACGATTTCGCCCAGCGGTGGCAGCCGCATCGCTCGGTTGCCTCGTGGTACCTGTGGCGGAGCCTGAACGAAGAAATCTGGTAGGAGATTGGCTATGTCTGCATCCGAGCAGTTGGTTATCCGCGAAGCAACTGTCAGCGATGTCGCGCTGTTGCTTCGATTGATCAAGGAACTGGCCGAGTACGAGAAGTTGGCGCACGCGGTCGTTGCCACAGAGGACACGCTGCGGCACAATCTGTTCGGGGGGCGCAAAGTGGCGGAGGCCATAATCGGGGAGTACGACGGCGAGCCGGTGGCCTTTGCGTTGTTCTTTCATAATTTTTCGACGTTTCTTGGTAAACCGGGGCTATACCTGGAAGACCTGTATGTCGCGCCCGAAATACGGGGGCGAGGGTTTGGTCGAAAGATGCTGGTTCGCCTCGCACAAATCGCAATGGAGCGTGATTGCGGACGATTTGAGTGGGCGGTGCTGGATTGGAATGAACCGGCTATAGAATTTTATCAGAATCTCGGCGCCGTTCCGCAGACTGACTGGACCGTTTTCCGTGTGACCGATGAAGCACTCCGGCGACTCGCGCGCATAGACTCGTAACCCGTTGCATTATTGCAACATATCGAGCGGATAGAAAACTCGGTGCGTTCCTCAGTCAGAATGTATAAATTAGAGCTTACCAATCGATCATTAACCGGAGGTTTACGGGCGACCGGATGGTTCTGTCTCAAATCAGTTCGCGCACGCGCAGTGCCCTCACCGCTCTCTTTCACAGCCGCTATTCCGGTTGGGGCGTGGCCGTTGGTATCTACCTCGCAGTCTGCGTACTTACTCGAATCAGTTTGATTCTTGCCGGGGCAGGTGAACTGCACGGCGATTTTCTGTCCATCATCCCGGCCCTGCTCGTCGGCCTGCTTTTCGATCTCTTTGTCGCCGCCTGTTTGTGCGCACTCTACTTTGTCTTTCTGACAATCTTGCCGGAACGTTGGCTCAAGTCGGTGACAGTGCGGGGACTGGTGCTGGTTGGCTTTTTCATCTATACCTTTGGCTTGTTGTATCTGGGTGTAGTGGAATACTTCTTCTTCGGCGAATTCGATTCCCGGTTCAACTATGTCGCCGTCGATTACCTCCTCTTTCCCCACGAAGTCTTTGTCAATCTCTGGGATACCTATCCGGTTTTCCAGGTGCTCATTGCATCGGCGATCATCGCCCTGCTTGTCGTATACTATTTGCGTCGAACCATTCTCGTCAGTCGGGTCCTGCCGCAGCCCAGAGGTGCGTGGCCCAAATACCTGCTTCTGTACGTTGCGATTGCGGCTCTTGGCTACTTTGGCCTGTCGTATCGCTTCACGCAGGTGTCTGATAACCGCGTGCTCAACGAAATCGCCGGGAACGGCTACTATAGTTTCTTCTATGCATTGAGTACCAATGAGCTGGATTACGACACGTATTATGCCCGTATCGACGATGCCGAGGCCGACAGGCGCGTTCGCGATATGGTGCGCAAAGAATCCGATGTGATTGACACCACTCGCGAGTCTGTTCCGCAGGGGCGAATGATACGGGGAGCGGGTGAGGCGCGACGATTCAATGTCGTGCTGGTGTTGGAAGAGAGCTTTGGCTCAAAGTTTGTCGGCCTGCTTCACCCCGAGAATGGACATCTTACACCTGAGTTTGACAGCCTGGCAATGCACGGCCTGCTCCTGCGCCACATTTATGCCACGGGCAATCGAACCGTACGCGGCATCGAGGCAACGCTGGCCGGTTTCCCGCCGTTGCCGGGCAACTCGATTGTTCGTCGCCCCGGCGGTCATCATGTGTTTACATTGCCGTCGGTGCTTAAATCGCAGGGGTATCAGACGACGTTCATCTATGGCGGTCGGTCGTACTTTGATAATCTGGGTGATTTTGCCGCCAACAACGATTTCGACCGGGTGATCGACCAGACGGACATGCGCAACGTGCAGTTCAAAACCATTTGGGGAGTGTGCGACGAGGACTTGTTCAACAACGCCCTGACCGTGTGTGATTCGATGAGCGCAGGCGGGAAGCCCTTCTTCGCGACCCTGCTGACGGTCTCAAATCACACGCCCTATACCTATCCGGAGGGGCGCATCGCGGCCGATCCGAAGCAGCAGCGCCGCGAGAATGCCGTGTCATACGCCGATTATGCCATCGGCAAATTCATTCGCGACGCCCGGTCACACAAATTTTTCGACAGCACCCTGTTTGTGTTCTTGGGCGATCACGGCGCGCGCGTCTACGGTGCGCAACAGATTCCGATGGATTCGTATGAAATTCCGGTACTGCTCTACTGCCCGGCACTAATTCCCGAGGCGCGCCCGGTCGACATTCTCGGATCGCAGCTGGACGTCGCTCCGACGATTCTCGGATTGTTGAACGTGAGCTATGAAAGCCAGTTCTTCGGGCGGAATCTGCTCGATGTCGCCGAGGGTCAAACCTGGGCGCTGATGAATCACAATCGCGACGTGGCATTGCTGCGCGACAATCGACTCGCCGTTCTCGGCCTGAAGCAGGATATAGAATTGTGGGCGCGCGACCCGGATACCGGCAAATTCACCCGCTTGCCGGTGGATTCCGATTCGGGCCTGGTGCGCGACGCCATCGCCTGGTATCAGACGGCCTACCGCGAATACCGCACCCATGCCCTGCGCCCCGCAACGATGACCGCGCACGAGTAACGTTCGACTTGCCAAAGCGGACGAAGTATCATAGACTATACCCATGGTCGACATTCGCCATATCAACTCCGACGACGACTATTTCCGCTACGGGCAGCTCGTTGTCGATGCCTATCCCGGCTTCAAGATGGCCAGCACGGAAGAGGAAATCCGCAAGTTCGTGCCCAAGATGCGACGGTGGGACGACGATCCGCGCGCGGCGAGTTACGGGCTGTTTCGCAACGGGCAGATGCTCGGCGGCATGCGCATGATCGACTACCGGATGCGCCTGTTTGAAACAACGGCCGGCTGCGGCGGCCTGGGAATGGTAGCGGTCGATCTCTTTCACAAGAAGGAAGCGGTCGCCAAGGAAATGGTTCAGTACTACCTGCAGTTCTATCGCGAACGCGAAGCGCCGCTTGCCGTGCTCTGGCCGTTCCGCCACGATTTCTATTACCAGATGGGCTTCGGCAACAGCGTGCCGATCGTGCAGTACAAGTTTCTGCCGTCCGAACTGCCGAAAGGGAAGGCGAAGGCGCACGTCCGCTACCTGACGCTCGATGACGCGCCGCTGCTCGCGGCCTGCTACTCGCGCTTCTACGATCGACACACCGGTCTGCTCGATGAAACTGAACTGAACTGGCGGATCAAAATGGAATCCAATCCGCAGAACAGGTATATCGGCTATGTGGATGAAGGAGGGGAAATCCGCGGCTATCTGCTGTTCCGTTTCGAGTCGGCGCACCAGCTGAATATGCTGATGAATGATCTGCGCGTGTTGCAGCCGATGTGGGAGGATCGCGCAGCGCTTTTGGAACTCTGCGCTTTCATGCAGAGCCAGTTCGATCAGGTGAACCGGGTGATCTTTACTACCTGGGACACCAGTTTCCACTTTGCCGTGCGTGATCCGCGCGACGGATCGGGTACCATGCTTGGACCGGTCTACCACCAGATAGGTTTGTATTCGGCCGGCGCGATGTATCGGGTGATCAATACAAAACGATTCTTCGAAGTGACCGAAGATCATTCCTTCGGCGATCAATCGGTAACCGTCCGGTTCGTGATCCGCGATTCGTTTATGCCGGAGAACGACGGCGCGGTAACGGTCTCGTTCGACCATGGCCGTCCCCATGTTGTGGCGGGCGGACAGCCGCAGGTGGAGATTGCGATGAATGTGGCCGAGTTCTCATCGCTGGTATTGGGGGCAATCTCGTTTTCGAGACTTCACCTGTACGGGCTGGCGGAGATTTCCGACGACCGGCAGATCCAATCAATCGACCGCCTGTTTGCCCAGCCGCACGGACCGTTCTGCCTTACTAACTTCTGATGATTGCAGGTCGATAGCCCTGCGGTTTCGACCCACAAGAGAGAACTGAAAAACTGCCTCGGCTCGAAGCGCGCCTCGCGATGACTCCCCATTCCCTTCAATCGCACTTCGACTAGCGCTCAGTGCGACGCTTTGCGGCGGCACAGATAGACACGGTGGACAGTGAGATCCTGAATCATAATAATGATTCAGGATGACGATTTAGGGGAATGATTCAGGATGACGAGGGGCAACACAGTAGCTCAGGCTCGCTGTGAGCCTGACGGCGGGTCGTAGGGCAGCATCGATGTCCGCTTCTTAGCGGACGGATGCTGCCGATAAGATTCCTTGACCTCACCAAGACGGCAGCACCCGCTCGAAGACTCGTATCGGTGCTGCCCTACTCAATTATCACCAGCTTCCCCATCTGCGTCCGGCCGTCACCCTCTACCACCCAGTAATAAATACCCGAGACCACCAGCAAACCCGCTCGGCTGATCAGGTCAAACGAATCGTGTTGCGCCTCAGGATCGTCCGGCGCAAAACTGTGATGAATCTCCTTGATCAGATCGCCGTCGAGGGAGAGAATTGAGATCGTGCACTTGGCGGGGAGATTGCCAAAGTGAATCCGTCGCGCCCGGTCATACCAGAGACTCTGATCGTGGTTCTCGAATCCCTGCTCCAGATAGTTGCCGTCATACCGGTAGGGATTGGGCCAGATGTAGACGTCTCTGTGTTCACTGGCTACGGTTTGCGCAGAAGGAATCGCATACGCATTGGTGATGTTGGCATACTTGCTTGCTTCCCTCGAAGGTATCCCTCCAAACGCAAACCCGAAATCAAACGCCGTCACACTGGCATAATACTCGATAGTCGGCAGCAATTTGTCCAGCACATACTCATACTCGTAATACCTGGGCAGCGGTTTGCCATGTTCTTCGGTCAGCATGTCGGCAGTCCATTGAAGCGTGTCGTCGGGCGGCTTTATCGCATCCGGGTAGACCTTGTGCACCTGGTCCGGCGCCAGCGCCGCGTTATACGATTGTGTCTGGAAATAGTAGAAGGTGTCCAGGAATTTGAGCGGGTCGGTCCGTGGATACAGTGATGGCTCAAATTCCGGATCATTGAAGAATTTTCGCAGTGAGTCGAGCGAGAGGGGCAAATCTTTGTTCTGCCAATCCCACGTTCCGTTCAGTTTCTGGCGCATCACAAAGCGGTTGAAATTGGGATAATCAAACTGGCTGATCATCGACAGGCTCGACTCGCGCTGGTCGAGGCCCATGTACACGCGGTACCCCTCGAAATCCTTGATGCGCGTGAACGGATCAACAAATGTCTCGCTGTTGTAGCCGTTCCAGCGATAAACCAGCTTCCCCTGCGACGGGTAAACGTGCAACAGCGGAGCGGGTGGCGGCACGTCGGCGCGGAAATCGGGGATACCGTCGCCCTGGTACCAAAGCGTGTCGCCGTCACAGATTCTGTACTCGCCGCGGTAACCGTCGCCGTCGGTATCAAAACCGGGATTATCATACACCCACTGTGCCCAGCGGGCGTTGAGCGCGAGATCGGAAAAATCAAGATTGGCCAGATAGGCGCTTGGATTGCTGGGAATGAAGTTGCGCTCGAAATTGGTCGGGTCGGTGTGGACATTTTCGCCGCCGACAAAAGCAAAGGTAAACTCAGCACTCTGACCGGGAAAGAGATCGAACGGCCCGGCGGAGTGAAGCATTGCCACCCCACTGCCGGCTGCGACTTCATCGGCATGGCGGGCCGGCAGCATCCAACCCTGCTGAAGAATGGCCGCATACACCTGATCATAGTCAATCTCGGGGCGGCTCATGATATAATAGCGCTGAATGTCGCCGTAAGGGTACTCGGTGCCCATGCCGACTGGTGGACGCGGTTCACCTTCGCGACGTTCGTGCATCGGGCCCCAATCTTCGCGAACTGGTTGGCCGTAGTTCTGCAACCAGGCCCACCAATTGAAGCTGACAGTCGGTGTATCCCCGGGGCAGCGCAGGACGATCGTCCCCACAGCCGGAAGGGCCGACTTGGCATCGAAGACTCCAGCCTCGGGGTCGCCGTCGTTATCCATGATATACGCGACGCCGAGCTCGGTCGGCTCGTTGCAGTCACCAGGAAGAATCATGCTCCGCAGGTATCCGGCCAGATCATCTTGATGGGGCAGAGTATCGAAATCGGCATACGATTCGATATATGCCGCGAACGTCGAAGTTCCGCTGATGCCTACATACACGTCCTTGATCCCATCGCGTCCGATATTCGTGAACACCAGGTCTATGAGAATGAAATCGTTGACAGTCTCCGCCGACCAGGACATCGATCGTTGGTGCACGCGCACACCCAGGGGAGGGTGAATCAGTGGATCATTTGGATCGCCCACCGGAAACGGCTGGCGGCGCGGGAAAGTATCGGTGTATTCACAGTTGATATCCAGTTCTGATCGGGCCTGCGGCGAATACCAGGCCTTTGTCGGATCGATGGTGGATATACTCATCGGATTGGCAAGCGAATAATCAGAAACCAGCTCGCCCCAGTAACCCTGTGAAACGGATGGCTCGCCACTGACCTTCCCGCCAATCCAAAGATCAAAGACGCCGAAAACGACATGGGAGTTTCTGGGATAGACAAACGTGAAAGGAAGTGACTGGCCTGACAGCGGATCAACGTAGAATTGTTCGTCCTCCCCACCGTCACCATACGTTCCCAGATTGGATATCCACATCTGCATATTGCCGTTGTTATGAGGAAAGTAATCGAACCGCGGGCGATGAGTGGGGTCATTCTGAGCAAACGCCACAACGCCGAACGCCGCGCAAAGCACCGCGCACAGTATCACGATCCTCACGCTTTGCCGCAATTCCATAGGCGACCCCGACTTTATCCCCGGCGACAGACGTGTGCCTGTCGCAATATAGCTACTGCGCCCCCCCCCCCGCAATTATTATCGCACTCCCGATCTACGATAGGGGGTTTTGCTTTGCAGACGGAAAATCATTCCCCTCCAGCACCGACCGGGTGGGTCCACGCCGGCCTCTCGCCGTCACAAAATACTTGCCAAAACCCGCTGTTGGCCATACCTTTGCCCGGCTGTTTAATCCATTACAGGAATTCGAAAGGAGAGGTTAATGTCTGAAGGACTGCTTCTAGGGCTCATCATTGGGATCAGCCTCTTTGGCCTGCTCGCCGCCTGGTGGCTCGCCCGATGGGTTCTTGCTCGAGGGCACTGGCACCGAGGCGATGCAGAAAATCTCCAACGCCATCAAAGAGGGAGCCGAGTCGTTCCTTCGCCGCCAGAACCGAACCATCGCTCATGCTGGCGCTTCTGGTCGCGGTGGCGCTCTTTCTCGGCTACGGCGTCCTGCGCGGTCATCGCGAATTTGACCCGGTATCCTCACCGATGCAGTTGGCGTTCTGGGTGACGATATCTTTCGTTCTCGGCGCCATCTGTTCCGTGATCGCCGGGTATGTCGGGATGTGGGTGTCGATCCGCTCCAATATCCGCACGGCTGCGGCGGCGCTGGATAATCTGAACGACGCCCTGCGCGTCGCGCTTCGCGGCGGCGCGGTGTCGGGCCTGTCTGGTGGTTGCCATGTCGCTGCTGGGTGTCGCCGGTCTGTATGCGCTGGTGCGCTACACAACCGCGGTCCCGGACACACAGATTCCTCTCCTGATTGTCGGCTATGGTTTTGGCGCGTCGTTTGTCGCCCTGTTCGCCCAGGTGGGCGGCGGTATTTACACCAAGGCGGCCGACGTCGGCGCGGACCTGGTGGGTAAAGTCGAAGCCGGTATTCCGGAAGACGATCCGCGCAACCCCGCGGTGATCGCCGATCTGGTCGGTGACAACGTCGGTGACTGCGCCGGTCGTGGGGCCGACCTGTTCGAATCGACGGCCGCTGAAAATATCGGCGCCATGATTCTGGGCGCCACGCTCGCGGCCGCGGCGGCGCGAGCGGATATCAATTTCGACGCCGGTATTATCGGTGTGATGATGTTCCCGTTGATCGCCCGTGCGTTTGGTATCATCGCGTCGATCATCGGCATCGTGTCGGTGAAGCTGAAAAATGAAAAAGAAGATCCGATGCAGGCGCTCAACCGCGGTTATTTCTTCACCGCGATTCTCGCCATGATCGGTTTTGGTGCGGCCACCCGCTGGCTGCTGTATACACCGGCCGCCGAAAACGCCTGGTGGCATTTCTTCGTCTGCGGTATCGTCGGCGTGGTGACGTCGATTCTCTACGTGTTCATCACGCAGTATTACACTGAATATCGATATCGCCCGGTGAGAGTCGATTGCCGACGCCTCGACGACCGGTCCGGCGACCAACATCATTGCCGGTGTGGCGGTCGGCTTTGAATGCACGGCTCTCCCGGTGATGGTCACCGGCGGCGCGCTGTTGGCGTCGTATTTCCTCGGCCAGGCGGCGTTCCCGGATGGCATCGGTGAGCGGCGGCCTGTTTGGTACGGCGGTCGCCACGATGGGTATGCTGGCCACTGCCGCGTACATTCTGGCGATGGATACGTTTGGCCCGATCACCGACAACGCCGGTGGTATTGTCGAGATGTCGAGTCAGCCGGAACATATTCGCGAACGCACGGACCGTCTGGATTCAGTCGGCAACACGACCAAGGCGTTGACCAAAGGGTACGCGGTCGGCTCGGCCGGTCTGGCGGCCTTCCTGTTGTTCCAGGCGTACATGGACGAGGTCCTGCACTACGCCGGTATCTATTGCGAACGGTGGCGAACCGTTCCGTGTCGATCTGTCGAATCCGGTCGTGTTTGTCGGCGCGATGCTCGGCTGCATGCTGGTTTTCCTGTTCTCGTCGCTCTGTATTCGTGCGGTGGGTAAAGCGGCCAAGGCGATTATCGAAGAGGTACGTCGTCAGTATTCTAAGCTGGCACGCAAGAACGACATGATCGTGTTCACGCCTGACTTCAAGCCGGAATACGGCGCGTGCGTGGATATCGTCACCAAGTCGGCCCTGCGCGAGATGGTACTGCCGGGTCTGTTGGTGGTCTGCGCGCCGATACTGGTCGGTGTCGTCTTCAAGTTGCTCTTCCGCACCGATGCTGAGCCGCTGATTGGCGCGCAGTCGGTGGCGGCGTTTCTGATGGTGGGGACGATCGGCGGTATCATCATGGCGCTCTTCCTGAACAACGCGGGTGGCGCGTGGGACAACGCCAAGAAGTATATCGAAACCGGCGCGCATGGCGGGAAGTATCTGACTTTGGCCGACGGCAGCAAGGTGAAGAACCCGATTCACGGTGCGGCGGTGGTGGGCGACACGGTAGGTGATCCGTTTAAGGACACGGCTGGTCCGTCGCTTCACGTGCTGGTGAAACTGTTATCGACGATTACGCTGGTGCTGGCGCCGCTGTTTATTTAGGGCGCGAGGATTGGTTGGATGAATTGAAACCCCCGCTGGGCGAAAGCCCGGCGGGGGTTTTGGTGTATTAGTGAAGTGATGCGCTTCTACCCGGACCTCTTGTCTCACATTGAGCGTTGCCTTCATGGCTGGCGTGCGTCTCGTGCGCCAGCCTTCTTTCACCCTGCTTGGCGCACGGGGCGTACGCCACGCATTAACGCTGACTATCTCGTCCTTCGACTGCGCTCAGGACGACGGTGGGGGAGCGCTCAGGACGACGGTGGGGGGGCGCTCAGGACGACGGTGGGGGAGCGCTCAGGACGACGGTGGGGGGCGCTCAGGACGACACTGCGCGACGAGCGGTGTGTATGCGTGGGGATGCCGTCCTTGCTGAACAGAGCGTCAGGATCACCCGCTCGGAAGCGGGGATCCTGACCTACAAAAGAAGAGAACTGAAAGATCGCCACGGCTCGAAGCGAGCCTCGCGATGACGTTTGTGGGGGAGAGCCTCGCGATGACGTTTGTGGGGGGGCCTCGCCATGACCGGATCCCAAGTGAACCTAACCCGAACCGCATAGCCGTAGTAGGGCGGAACTCCCTTGCGCTGATTGACGGCTGTGTTCAATGCGCGTTCCGTCCGGTGATGCATAACCTTTGGTGATCGCAAGAGCGTTCCGCCCTACGTTGCGCGTTCCGTCCGGTGATGCATAACCTTTGGTGATCGCAAGAGAGTTCCGCCCTACGTTGCCCGTTCCGTCCGGTGATGCGTAACCTGTGGTGATCGCAAATGAGTTCCGCCCTACGTTTTCCACCCATTTATTTGGCTCGACTTTGAGGTACTGTGTAACGTATCATTATGAGATGAAAGACGTTGCATTTGTCGGCGGGGAGGCCATATACTCCACCTAAAGCAGGTCCGTGCGCCACGGCGCACTCCTCGCCTGAGCCGACTGGCGGCGCCGGGAAAGGTCGGCACAGTTCGCATGAAATTCGAAAGCTACATCGCCCGAAGATATTTTCGCTCCGGTCGATTCTTTATCTCCGTCTCCACCTGGATCACCGTCCTCGGCGTCATGCTCGGCGTCGCCACCGTCTGCTTTGTCATGTCCATGCACAACGGCTTTGAGTCGGAAATCCGCACCCGACTGCTGGGGACAACATCGCACATCTCCATCTTCCCTCTCAAACAGCCGCTCATCACCGACTACATGGCGCTGGTGGATCGACTCGAAAAGATGGACGGCGTGTTAGCGGCCTCGCCGTTCATCTACTACAAGGCGGCGATATCATCGGAGACGGAAGGTGACGGCATCATCGTGCGCGGCGTCGATGCCGACATGGAGGCGAAAACCGCCGGCATCGCCGAGGATGTCAAGATCGGGCACTACACCTTCTCCACTGAGATTGTCGACGGCGACACGACGCCCGGCATTGTTCTCGGCAACGGACTGGCCGAGCGACTGGGTGTGTATGTCGGACAGCCAATAGTCTTGTATTCGCTGCGCGGCGACGAGATGCGAAAGAACATCCGGCCACGGGTTAAGAAGTTCTATGTGGCGGGCGAATTCGAGACGGGGATGTACGAGTTCGACGGTCAGCTGGCGTACATCTCGCTGAAAGACGCACAGGACCTGTTTCGCACAGGCGATGCCGTGACGGCGGTGCATCTGAAACTGACCGACATCTATCTGGCCGATGCGATGGCGCCGAGGATCGATTCGGCGTTGGGTCACGAATACGATGTCGTGCCGTGGCGAGTGCTGCATAAGAATTTGTTCACATGGATAGCCATCGAAAAGAAGATTCTTTTTCTCGGCTTTATTCTTATTGTGATTGTAGCCGCATTCAGCATCATCTCCACACTCGTCATGTTGACTATGGAAAAGCGTCAGGAAATCGGCATTCTCAAGACGATGGGGACCACACCGGCGGGGATTCGGCGGATTTTCGTGATGAAAGGGCTGGCGATCGCCACGATTGGTGTGGTGACTGGGTGGTTGCTGGCGTTGCTATTGGCGATAATCCAGAACACGTATCATGTGATTTCGTTGCCGGCGGATATTTATTTTATCACCTACCTGCCGATTGACGCACACTGGGCAGATTTTGCGCTGGCCGGTGTAGTAACATATGGGATCTGTTTTTTGGCGGCGATCTGGCCGGCGTCGCAGGCGGCGCGGATCCCGGTGGTGGATGTTTTGCGGCGGTAAAACAAAGTAATGATCGGGGTTAGCTAAAACTTTGGCACCATGTGACGACATCAATAAAGAAGCGCTGAGTATGGGAAACCAACCAGATGCAGGTACCGGGCAAGGGGGGGCGATATTGACCGCCCGGGAGATTCACCGGTCGTTTGTGACCAGTGAGGGTAAGTTACCGGTACTGAAAGGGATAAGTCTGACGTTGAAGCGCGGAGAGACGGCCTCAGTGACGGGTGCCTCCGGGGTGGGCAAATCAACCCTCCTGCATATTCTGGGTGGGTTGGACCGTCCCAATCAGGGTGAAGTATTATTGGGTGAGACGTCGCTTAAAGGGCTATCGGAAGAGAGTCTGGCGCGACTACGAAACCGAAAGATCGGGTTTGTATTTCAGTTTCATTATCTCTTGGATGATTTTTCGGCAGTCGAGAATGTGATGATTCCTATGCTGTTAGCCGGTAAGACACAGGCCGAGGCGAAAGAGAACGGGGAACAGCTTCTGGCTCAGGTTGGTTTATCACATAGACGAAGCCACCGTCCGCGGGAATTATCGGGCGGTGAACAACAGCGAGTGGCGGTAGCGCGAGCGTTGGCCAATGAGCCGGAAGTGGTTCTGGCCGATGAGCCCTCGGGAAATCTCGATACGGCGACCGGTCGTAAGCTGCACGAACTTCTCTTTCGTCTTAATTCCGAGAAATCGACAAGCTTTTTGATCGCCACGCATAATCGTGAGTTGGCAGATTCGTGTGACCGGGAGTTTCAGATGGCTGACGGGATGGTGGTCGGATAGCGGGGAGGAAAGGGAATAGCCATGCTTTGTCAGGATTGTCGAAAGCGCGAGGCGGTTGTCCAGATGATACAGATCGTGAAGAACGAGAAGATGGGTCTGTCGCTGTGTCGTGAGTGTGCGGCGGCGCGGGGGTTTCATTCGCCGCTGGACAACAAGCCGTTTCCGCTGGCCGATATTCTGTCAGGAATGGTCAAAGGGCCGCAGCCGACCGGCAAGGCCGAGCCGCTGGAGCAGTTGACCTGCCAGACGTGCGGTATGACCTTTGACGAATTTGCCCGTCAGGGGCGCTTTGGGTGCGGTGAGTGCTATCATGCGTTTCGCCCGCGACTGGAATCTATCATGCGCAAAATTCACGGGGCGTCGCTGCACCGCGGGCGTAATCCCGAGTCGGCGGTGACAGTGGGCGAAAGCCAGCAACGACCGATGTCGGTCAAGGAAGAAGAGCGGCTGGAGCAGGAACTGCACAAGGCGATCGAGGCCGAAGATTTCGAACGAGCCGCGGAACTGCGCGACAAACTGAAGATGGTGCGTGAACGTATGGAGGTTGGTCAGTAGGCCGACGAGGAGCGACAGGTGAGCGTGATGTTTGAAGAAATGGCCAAATCCCCGGCGGCCTGGCTCTCCGGCAAGGGTGAAGAAGCGCTGGTGGTGCTGTCGACGCGGGTCCGTCTGGCGCGCAATGTCGC
This sequence comes from uncultured candidate division Zixibacteria bacterium, assembly GCA_963806185.1. Lineage (GTDB taxonomy): Bacteria > Zixibacteria > MSB-5A5 > GN15 > FEB-12 > CAWDXE01. Next base: position 845,631 of record CAWDXE010000001.1, on the reverse strand, counting down.
CGGTTGCAGCTATCCCGTCGCTCGGCCGATACGGAGACCACGCAGTCGAGTGGTCAGTTACTTTGACTCGGCCATGACCCGTTCGCAAGTTGCTGACCGAAGGGAAGTACATCAAGGCGGCCGACATTATCCGACTCGACCGGGATTTCCTGGTCGAACGGCATCTCATTTCGCCGCTGTTTCTGAATGGAGATATTGTCCAAGGCGCTCTTTATCGGTCCGGGGAACACGTTTCCATTATGGTCAACGAAGAAGATCACCTGCGCATTCAGGCGCTGTCGGCCGGGCTTGACCCGAACGGGGCCTACGCGCTGGCGTCGAAATACGAAGCGGAAATCGGCCAGTATCTCGAATACGATTACGATCATGATTTCGGCTACCTGACCGCCTGTCCGACCAATGCCGGAACCGGCATGCGGGCGTCGGTGTTGATCCACCTGCCGGGTCTGGTGCTGACGCGTGAAATCGACAAAGTGATCTCGCGTATCACACGCAGCGGGTTGATGGTCCGCGGGTTCTACGGCGAAGGTTCGGATGTACTTGGGAATCTGTTCCAGATCTCCAACCAGAACACGCTGGGGATCTCGGAAGACGGACATTCTGGCGCAGATCACCCAGGTGACCAGAGAGATCATCGACGATGAAGCTGCCGCGCGCCAGCGGCTCGTGGACGAAGCAGCCGATATGATCGAAGACAAGATATGGCGGGCGTTACGGCATCCTGAAGTATGCCCGGGTGCTGACCTCGGATGAAGTGATGAACCTGCTGTCGGCCGTTCGGCTGGGCCACGCGATGAAGATCATCGACTTTCTGAACGTCGGCACTGATCAACGAGATTCTGCTGTTGTCGCAGCCGGCGCATCTGCAGAAGTACTATCGGACAGGAAATGGACACGAATCGGCGCGATTTCGTGCGGGCCCAGATGGTTCGCGAGAAGCTGCGGAACTCGGGTAAAGCGATCTGACTTGCATCGACATCTGTGTGAGCGTATATTTGAGTGTGTTGTGACATGAAAGGAAGATGCACCATGAATGAGATGTTTACCGAAGCGGCCCGGAAGGCGATTGAGTATGCCCGGGATGAAGCGGCCCGGTTGCGGCATGACTACATCGGCACCGAGCATCTCCTCCTTGGGTCTGATTCGCCTCGGTGAAGGACGCGCCGTTGAGATCATTCAGCAACCTCGGTCTGGATCTGGACGATCTGAAGACGTCCATCGAGGAAGTGGTGCAGCCGTCCGGCGGTACCATGACCATGGGTCAGCTGCCGCTGACGGCCCGCGCCAAGAAGACGCTCGAAGTGTCCGGTCAGGAAGCCCGCGCGCTGAAATCGAAAGATATCGACACCGAGCATATCCTGCTCGCGCTGCTGAAGGACGAAGAAGGCGTGGCGGCCCAGGTGCTGTCGACGTACGAGATCGACTACAAGGAAGCGTACGAAGAGCTGAAGAATATCCAGAGCGGCAAGCCGTCGTCGTTCAAGAAGAAACGGAAAAAATCCAAGACGCCGGCGCTGGATCACTTTGGTCGCGACCTGACCGAACTGGCCCGTCGCGGCAAGCTCGACCCGATTATCGGACGCGAAAACGAAATCGAACGCGTCTGCCAGATTCTGTCACGCCGCAAGAAGAACAATCCGGTGCTGATCGGCGAACCGGGCGTCGGCAAGACGGCCATCGCCGAGGGGCTGGCGCAGCGCATTGTCGAAGGCAACGTTCCGCAGACGCTTGAGAACAAGCGGGTCGTCACGCTCGACATGGCGTCGCTGGTGGCCGGAACGAAATACCGCGGGCAGTTCGAAGAACGCCTCAAAGCGGTCATGAACGAGATTATCAACTCGACCGATGTGATCATCTTCATCGACGAGCTGCATACGATCGTCGGCGCCGGCGGCGCCGAGGGATCGCTCGATGCCTCCAACATCTTCAAGCCGTCGCTGTCGCGCGGCGAACTGCGCTGCATCGGCGCGACCACGCTCAACGAATATCGCAAGTACATCGAGAAAGACGGCGCGCTGGAACGTCGCTTCCAGACCGTCATGGTCGAGCCGCCGTCCGAAGAAGATACGATTCAAGTATTCTCAAGGGACTGCGTCCGAAATACGAAGAGCATCACAAGCTGATTATATCCGACGATGCGATCGAAGCGGCGGTGAAACTGTCCAACCGGTACGTGTCGGGCAAATATCCAGCCGGATAAGGCGATCGATCTGATCGACGAGGCCGGCTCGCGGGCGCACCTGTCGACCTACACGCGTCCGGAGACGTTCTCCGAGATCGAAACAGAAAATTCACGGATCTGGTCCGTCGCAAGGAAGAGGCGGTCAAGAATCAGGCGTTTGAAACCGCCGCGCAGCTTCGCGATGAAATCAAGGCCGAAAAGGAACAGTTGGCCGACCTGCAGAAGGAATGGGAAGAAGACCCGCGAGAAGGACAAGGTCACGCTGACGGCCGACGATGTCGCGCGCGTGCTGGCCAAGATGACCGGCATTCCGCTCTTCCGTCTGGAGGAGAAAGGAATCGCAGCGTCTGCTCCGCATGGAAGACGAACTCGAAGAAATCCATCGTCGGACAGGAAGAAGCGATTCAGTCGCTGGCCAAAGCGATCCGTCGCGCTCGCGCCGGACTTGACGATCCGCGCCGTCCGATCGGCACGTTCATTTTCCTCGGCCCGACCGGCGTCGGCAAGACCGAGCTGGCGCGCTCGCTGGCGATGTTCCTGTTTGACGATCCGGAATCGCTGATCCGAATCGACATGTCCGAGTACATGGAGAAATTCGCCGTGTCGCGTCTGATCGGCGCGCCGCCCGGATATGTGGGATACGAGGAAGGCGGTCAGTTGACCGAGAAAGTACGGCGCAAACCGTACTCGGTGGTGCTGCTGGATGAAATCGAAAAAGCGCATCCGGATGTATTCAACATTCTGCTGCAGTTGTTCGACGACGGCGCGCTGACCGATTCGTTCGGACGCAAGGTCGATTTCAAGAATACGGTCATCATCATGACGTCGAACGTCGGCACGAAGCAGCTTCGCGACGGCAAGACGGTCGGTTTCGATGTACCGACGGGTGACGCCTCCTACGACACGATGAAGAAGAAGATTCTGGACGAGCTGAAGAAGCTGTTCAATCCGGAATTGCTCAATCGTATCGACGAGACGATCATCTTCCATCCGCTCGACAAGGTGCACATCAAGGAGATTATCGACATACTCGTGATCGACATCGCCAAGCAGCTGGCCGAGAAGGGGATCAGCTTCACGCTGACCGACGAGGCGAAAGACTTCATGGTCGACAAGGGGTTCGATCCGGCGTATGGCGCGCGGCCGCTTAAGCGGTCGATTCAGCGGTATCTCGAGGATCCGCTGGCGGAAGAAATTCTGCGCGGACAGTATGCCGGCGACTGCGACCTGGTGATTGGTGCGTCGACCGATCGGCTGACGTTCGAGTTCCACACGGCGTCGTCGAAGAAGGAGAAGGTGTTGTAAGACACAGCGCCGATTGAATTGACTATTGGCCCCGCGTTCTGAGACGAGCGCGGGGTTTTTGTATGGGGTAATTTGGGGAACACGATTACCGCCGCATGCGGAGCATGGGCGGTGATGTGGGGGGAGGACCCGACTTACATGCCCTCACCTCGACCCACTCCCGGAGGGAGAGAGAGCAAGAGGGGCAGCTGCGATGATCCCGTAGAGCAAACCCCATTTTCCATTTATCAAGGGGTTTGCCATCTTCTCTTCTCGATCTTACGTTTGGCGGACCCCTACTTGTTCTACTCGTGGCCCCACCGGCCGTCACCCCAGCCCACTCCCGGAGGGAGAGGGAGCAAGAGGGGCAGCACATCGTGTCGGGTTTCTACGTTTGCCTGCGGCAAACTTCGGAACCCGACCTACGATTCACCCCTCGTCATCCTGAATCACTTTCTCCCGTTCGTCGTCCTGAACCTTTTCTTAAAGGTTCAGGATCTCAATGGCCACCGAATTTACCTGCGCGTCATCGCGAGGCGCTTCCGAGCGCCGTGGCGATCTTTCAGCTCAGTGCGTGGCGTACGTCCCGTGCGCCACGCGGGGGGGAAGGGCTGGCGCACGAGACGTACGCCAGCCACAGAATAGAGCGTGCGCAGCAGACAGGGAGGCGCGGGGGGCGGACGGTGCGACGGGGGAGGAAAGAACGGGGGACATGAAGACTCCTTTGAAAAATAGTACCTACGTGGGCAATCAGGTCGGGAGGCATCCGGACAGCTTACGCTGTTCGTTGCCAACGCCACCCGGCCTGACGCCACGCCACCTAAATTATGCGGGGCGCCCCAGCAGTGGGACGGAGAGGACGCGGACGAACCGGTTCGTTTGTTGATGCGTCTCTATATAAAAGGGCCCCGGTTCCACACTTTGTAGCGAAGTGCTACAATCTTGTAGAGAGTCAGGTGGCGGGGAGGCAAGAGGTTACGGTTTTTGTGATATCTGTTTGCGATCGCTGAATTGGTTTTGGCACGTCGGCGCAAGCACTGACAGAATCTGTCACAGCCTGAGTTATCCATTTTTCATTGACGTGGGGGAGGGGGTGGGGGTATATTGGGGGTACAGCACACAAAGACCGACAGTTCACACGTTCGACTGGTACTAATCTCCGAGGGTGATATGAGAGCGAGTATGCGCGGGGTGGTGATTTTCCTGTTTGCCGCAGTATGCCTTCCGGTGTACGGGCAGCGTCATCGGATCCGCAACGTAGGGTTGTGCTCTCGAAACTGATTGTGCTGGAGGTATTCTCTTATGCGAAAGCTCACTAGTCAAGTGCATATCGGCTTCATCTTGCTTCTCGTCGCTCTCACCTCAGCCGGCGTGGCGGGGGAACTCTCTTCCGATCTTTTGGCACGGGTCCAGAGTCTGCCCGATACCAGCCTGGTCCGGGTCTGGATCAAGGTGGCGCCACCCTCCATTCGCATGGATGCAAGAGGTATCGCTGCCGACCAGACGCTTCCCCCGGCTGTCCGCCACCGTGAGACTATTCAAGCGCTGCGCGATAACAGCCGGATGGCGCAGACACGCCTGCTGGATGAACTATCCTCGCTCGGAAAAGGCAGGGCAACCCGTCCGCCAAAAGGCCACTGGATTGCCAATGTCGTGGAGGCAGAAGTCCCGGTGAGTGCATTGCTCGCTCTGGCGGCGCGTCCTGATGTTGAGTTGGTGACCACGATCCCGCGCCCGACCCTCATTGCTCCGGTGGAAGAATCCAGTAGCCGTGACTTGCCACCGAGCGCGGCAGGCGTAGCGAGTAATATCACCTACATAAAGGCCAATCTCGCTTGGTTGCTGGGGTATACCGGCCGGGGAAGAATAGTCTGTTCTTTTGACTCCGGCGTTGAAGGCACAAACGCCGGACTGAGCGGTACGTGGAAGGGGACCGACGGTGACTCTGCTGCCGCCTGGTTTGACCCGATCGATAAATTGAAATACCCACATCTGATTTCGTCAGTTGACCCTAGCTCCCGCAACCATGGCACGCACACCATGGGTATTATGGTAGGGCGCAACCCCGCCACCGGCGATACGCTATGTGTAGCCCCGGGTGCCAAGTGGATCTCGGCCGGTGTGGTCGATGTCGACGCATCGATACTGGACGCCTTTGAATGGGCCGCTGATCCCGATGGGAATCCGTCGACCGTAGAGGATATGCCCGACGTGATCAACCACAGTTGGGGTTTCCAGGGTTTCGAATGTATGGACATCTATTACGAGGCCATCGACAATACCGAAGCTCTTGGAATCGTGAATATTTTTGCGGTTGGCAATGAAGGCGCTACCGGACCGCGCAATCCGGCCGAGCGGGCGCTGAGCACCATTGACTGTTTTGCCATTGGCAATCTCAATTCTACCGTCAGTCCGCCGGTACTCAGCGGATCATCGTCGCGTGGGCCGTCCCCCTGCCAGGCAGGGATGGTGAAGCCAAACGTCGTCGCTCCGGGTACCAACATACTTTCCACTATTCCGACCAACACGACCGGCTTCATGTCGGGCACGTCAATGGCGGCTCCGCATGTCTCCGGCCTGGTGGCGCTGATGCGCCAGAAGAACCCGAATGCGACTCCGGCGCAGATCAAAACGGCCATACTGAATTCAGCGGCGGCTGCACCCGGCTCAAATTGGGGAGCGTTGCCCAACAATGATTACGGTTGGGGACAGATCGACTGCGTGGCGGCCTCTGGCCGCTCTGCCGGCGCCTGCGGCTTCGCCGCTGCTGAGCGTGTACGATTTGATCGCGAATCAGGTCGGTCCCGGCGACACTCTCACCGGGTACGTAGTACTCCAGAACACGGGTAACGCGACCGGCAGCAACGTGACGCTCAACGTTCAGTCGGCCGACCCGCTGTTGACTGTCATCGACGGTGCGGCATCGTTTGGGACGATCACGGCGCTGGATACCGGCAAGGCGCTCGACATCATCAAAGTAGTCGTCGATTCATCGGCACTTGAGGGGGCCGTCCTGCCGATGTCGGTGTTGATTTCCGGCACGGGTTTCGGCGACGTTTCTACAACTCTGTCTGTGCTCGTCTCCCCGAAGGTGACACGCCAGCTCTACACGCACAGCACCGGCAAGATCCAGTTGAGCGTCAGCAATTGGGGTGCCGTGGGGCTTGGTCCGAATCTCGGTTTTCCAGCAGGTGGTGTCGGCTTCAAGTTTAATGCCTCAGGCAATCAGCTGCTGGAGGGTGGGCTCATGATCGGCACCGGCTTTGGTCAGGTGCCAAGCGCGGTACACAGTATCAGTTTCGAGCCTGATCGCGATTTCACTCCCGTTGCAGACGGGAATCTTCAAGTGACGACCGCCGGATCACTTACCATAACACGGTCGATGTTCACCGACGACGGGGCGGCGTCGCCGATCGGCGTCGAAGTTACCCAGGAGACTTTCGGCCAGGCCGCGCCAAACGATGATTTTTTGATCATCAGGTACATTGTCAAGAACATCAGCGGTTCGGCGATCCCTTCGATGTATGTCGGGCTATATATGGACTGGGAGACGCCGTATATCAACCAGAGTCCCGCTCCCAACTGCGGCGCCTATGACGCAACCAACCATGTGGCTTGGGTGGCGCAAAACAGCAGTGGTACGAAATCTGATTTTCGCGGGGCCAAAGTGATCGAAGGAGACTGGGCATCTGCCTGGACTGCGCTCGGCTCCACCGCTTGGATTCCGTTTTGGGGTGGCAACGGTTTCACTTCGGATGAGAAGTATACGTCCTTGACCAATGGGTTTGCAACGGCGACAACGCAGATCGGCGCCGCTACCGATATCGTGCAGGTTGTGTCGGCCGGGCCGATCAGCTTGGCGCCAAACGCCGTGGATACGGTCAGCTTTGCCATTCTGGCCGGAAACACCGAAAGTGACATCATTTCGGCTGCTTTCAGAGCGAACAGCGTTCCTGCAGACAGCTCTGTATTCGAACTGAATCATGTGGATGTAGATGGTGTGATGACCAACGTACATGTGATGAATACTCTCCCCGTCCTGACATGGGGGTATGGGGGCTCGCCGGTGGGATCCCAGACCCAGTTCGAAATCGCGGTTGGGTCCGATAACGAGTGGACCTACTCCGAGATGTGGAATCCGGCGCCGGTGGTGTCGAGCGATACGTTCGTCGTCTACAACGGTTCGCCCCTTAGCGACGGGCAGACCTACTACCTGAGACTTCGCGTCTATAACGGCACGCTCTGGTCGCCGTGGTATTACAGTTCGTTCCGCATGAATTCCGTGCCCGCGGTGCCGGTGATGATCGGGCCGATCAATATGGCGATCGTCGGAAGTTACCCCAATCTGTGGGTCAGCAATTCGTCAGACGCCGAAAACGATCCGCTCACCTACGATTTCGCCGGGTTCCACGACACCGACTGTGTGGCGGGGCCGGCGATTGAATTGACCAATGTACCGTCGGGGCAAGACTCCACCGCAGGCGCGATTATCGAGGCGCTGGCGGAGAACTGCCGGTACTGGTGGCGGGTGCGGGCGTTCGACGGGTTTGAGTACTCGGCGTGGACATCGTATGGTCAGTTCCTGGTCAATGGTGCCAATGAGCCGCCGGCGGCATTCGCGCTGACATCGCCACCGATGCCGGATAACAAGCCGGTGTTCAATCTTCTGCCGCAGTTTGTCTGGCAGACGGCGGTCGATCTCGATCCGCAGGATACGGTGCGGTATAAGCTGGAGGTTTCGGATCGGGCGAATTTCGCGTTTGCGTATGTGCGGGATTCGCTGTTGGCGAACGTCGTTTACGATTTCCGATTCGCTGGAGTTCGGGACGCATTACTGGTGGCGGGTGACGGCGTGGGACCGTCAGCATGCGAGCACGCTCGCCGCGACGAAGGAATTCTGGACCTGGACGCTGGGGGATGTTGATCATTCGCACGGGACGGATATCGGGGATTTGACAACGTTGATCAATAATCTCTTCATAACCTTCGAGCCGATCGAGCCGCCGTTGGTGGCGGATGTGACGGGGGATTGTCAGGTGGATATCGGGGATTTGACGGCGCTGATAAATCATCTGTTCATCACGTTCGAGCCGCTGAAGGTGGGGTGCGAGTAAGGGGGGTGGATTTCGGTAGCCCACCGGAACGGTGGGCTTGAAGTTCATTGGCTATAACCGGCGTGTGGGTGAATTTGGATGTCTTGTGTGGCCAGAGACGTTGGCGGATGATGAGAGCAGCCTGGCGTAAAGGGGAAAGCATTGAATCATGAACCCACCGTTCCGGTGGGGTACGGGGGGAGCGCCAGCATGCGGGTGAAGGGGGAACCATTGAATCATGAACCCACCGTTCCGGTGGGGTACGGGGGGAGCGCCAGCATGCGGGTGAAGGGGGAACCATTGAATCATGAACCCACCGTTCCGGTGGGGTACGAGGAGAGCGCCAGCATGCGGGTGAAGGGGAAACCATTGAATCATGAACCCACCGTTCCGGTGGGGTACAGTACGGGGGCGAGGTTATTGCCGCCGATTCACTCCTACGTGATGTGACGCTTCTATGCTTCTGACTCACTATGATCACGATGGACGGGCTCGATTCGTCACTTTTGGCACACGTCATCAGATTCCATTGCTTTCCAACGATTCTTCGCGCCAGGCAGTCGTCGATAGCATCGCCGAGGCACGAGCATGCGCACAATTCTCACTGTTGGGCTGGGTGATCATGCCTGATCATGTACACTTGGTAATCGTGCCTCCCTCAGAGACTGAATTGGGGGGAGTCATCGGAGTCATCAAGAGGGAAAGCACGCGGCGCATTCACGTTCAGATTGGCAGACATGGCGGTTACCTGATTGATCGGCTTACTACCAAGCAAGGACACGAGCATAGGTTCAGTTTATGGTACAAGCGGTGTTTTGACAAATCGTGCCGGAACGTAGAAGAGGTACGGAAAGCTATCGAGTATTGTCACAATAATCCAGTTAGGGCGGGGTTGATCAAGTCAGCTGAGCAGTGGGAGTGGTCGAGCTGTCGCTGGTACGCTGGCATACGTGGATGTAAACTTGAAATGGATACTGAAGCCATTGAAACCTGAACCCACCGTTCCGGTGGGGTACGGGGAGAGCGCCAGCATGCGGGTGAAGGGGAAACCATTGAATCATGAACCCACCGTTCCGGTGGGGTACGGGGAGAGCGCCAGCATGCGGGTGAAGGGGAAACCATTGAATCATGAACCCACCGTTCCGGTGGGCTACAGGGAGAGCGCCAGCATGCGGGTGAAGGGGAAACCATTGAATCATGAACCCACCGTTCCGGTGGGGTACGGGGAGAGCGCCAGCATGCGGGTGAAGGGGAAACCATTGAATCATGAACCCACCGTTCCGGTGGGGTACGATACCCATGCGGGAAGGACCTACGGCACGGTGTAAGTCGTTTTAGTACATAATGTTAACTTCTCGCTTGCGGAAAAGAGGAAGCCGTGTATATTATGTGGCTCCCGTAGGCGGCCGAGACCATTCCCTACGGATTGACTACGTAAAGAAAACGATTCAGCGATAGAGGTTTGTAATGGCTCATAAAAAAGGTGTAGGATCGTCCAAGAACGGTCGCGACTCAAACAGTCAGCGACGCGGGACGAAGGTCTACGGAGGGCAGGCAGTACTGGCCGGATCGATTCTGGTCCGTCAGTGCGGCACCCCGATCCGCCCGGGCCACAATGTCGGCATCGGTTCGGATAACACGCTGTTCGCTAAAATTACCGGCGTCGTGAAATACGAACGAGTCGGCAAAACCGGCAAACAGGTTTCAGTCTACGAATAGGCATTAAGAATACGCTCAGGGCTTTGGCCCATCAAAAGTCAGCCGCTTGGCAGTATGCCGGGCGGCTTTTTTTATTCCTGCGCGCCACTGGTCGCGCGCCACCTACTGTTTTGCTTGACAACGATTTAGAACCGGACCTACTTTGGGCTCAACTTCGATTATTCTTCACCAGGGGATGCACATGGCTGGTTATTGGCGCCTACTGATTATTGCCGGACTTACACTGATCTGCGTTTCCAGCATTTTAGGAGACACAACCGCGGTGCCCGTTGATTCGGCGGCGGCCACACAGGTGGATACGCCCGCACAGACACCGTCGGATTCGGTGGCGGTTACGGCCACCCAAGGGGGATCATCCGACGAGGTGCAGTATCCGCTGTCACCGGAGCGCAAGGCGAAGTTGACCGCGTACTCGCGATTCACGAATATCTGGCGATTCGTGGATTTCATAGCGTCGCTGGTGATCTTCTGCATCTTCCTGTACACCGGTTTGTCGGCCAAGCTGCGCACGTGGGCATCGTCGTTAAAAAGTCGGTTCCTCTCGGCCTGGATTTATCTCGCGCTGTTTCTGGTCATCAACTACATCCTCAGTTTCCCCCTGTCTTACTATCGCGAATTTGTTGTCGAGGGGAACTACGGGTTTCTCAACCAGACGTTCATGGAATGGTGGCTGGACGGGCTTAAGTATCTCGGGCTTGCGATCCTACTGGGGATTGTCCCGATGTTTTTCTTCTACTGGGTGATTTCGCGGTTCAAGAACTGGTGGCTGGTGTTTTCGCTCGGAGCGATTCCGTTCATGATCCTGATGATCGTCGTCGCGCCGGTGTTCATCTCGCCCTTGTTCAACAAGTTCGAACCGCTGCAGGACAAGAACCTTGAGACGCAGATTTTGACGCTGGCCAGCCAGGCGGGGATAGAAGGATCGAATGTCTTCGAGGTTGATGCATCTAAACAATCGGAGAAGGTCAATGCGTATGTCACGGGATTGTTCAATACCAAACGGATTGTATTGTTCGATACGTTGATCAAGAATTTCACCGTCGACGAAATCCGGTTTGTGATGGGCCACGAGATGGGGCACTATGTCATGAACCATATGTGGATCGGGTTGGGGCTGGCGATTATTTTCCTGATTGTCGCGCTCTGGCTGGTGAACAAGTTGATCCACGGATTCATCCAAAGCAACGTGCGGTCATTCCGGTTTGACCGACTGGAGGACTTTGCGTCGTTGCCGCTGGTGATGCTGCTGTTGACGATTATCCTGTTTGTGGGGCAGCCGATAATGAACGGTGCGAGTCGCTCGATGGAACACCAGTCGGACATTTACGGTATGCGTATTACCGGGGTGAGCGGGGAAGTAGCGGCGACGGCGTTTGACAAGCTGTCGGCGTACAATTTGTCGGATCCTGATCCGAATGCGTTAGTGGAGTTCTGGTTTTACAGTCATCCATCGCTGAAGAAGCGAATGGAGTTTGTACGGCAGTTTCATCCGTGAGGAGCGGTTCGTTGGCTACCCAATGGCGAATAGCGAATGGCATATGGTGTGTCGGAATCGCCGCGACCCTGATTTTCAGCGGTATATCGACCCGGGCGGCCGAGGCGGGGCGGTTGAATGCGGCGCTGGCGCAGATGGAGAAACTGGAGTTGGAACCGTCAACCGGTCGGACGGTGAGCGGGCTGACTCTTTCGCAGACGAATTTCTCTCTGACCATGACCTCGGGCCGGCTGGTGTTCGCCAGACCGGTGCAGCTGGATACGACGTCGAAGTACTACGCAGCATTCTTCTCGGGGGGCGCCCGGGTTCAGTTTGCCCCGCCGGTGACCATGGAGCAGCAGGAAGTCCACCGCTTCTTCGGCAATGATTCGCTGGATCGCCAGGTGGAATCGGCGGTGCTCCTCTTCAATGACAAATTCTACCAGGAGTTGATTGATTCGACAGTGGGGCAGCTGTTTTCGCCGAACAAGGACGACCTGTCGGATTACCGGAATTTTCGCGAAAGGCTCACCGAGCGCGAGGACTATCGGTACTTATTTGCGGCGCTCAAGAATCTGGTCAGGCCGCGCACGCAGCCGTTTTTGACGGTGCTTATGAAACTTAAGGACGGCGGCACGGTGATGTATCAATTCGATCCGTATCAAAGGGAAGAAGTACGGCTGTCGAATCATCATGAAGAGTTCATCGTATCGCACGGCATGGAGACGGTATGTCAGTATTCCGTGTACCTGGACAGTACGTACGAGCAGCTTAATGGGATCGACAAAACGGCCCTGCGGGCGGACGCTTATGCTCTCACCGGGATGCTGGAGGATGATGGTGATTACACCGGCCGGGCAGAGATGGCGTGCACCGGCGAAATGGCCGGGACACAGCTGGTGGAGCTATCGTTGCATCCGAGGCTGGAGGTGGATAGTGTTCGCGACGGTGAAAACCGGGTGGTGCATTTCCGGCGATGGACAAAGGATGAGCACCGTTCGGCGGCGCTGTGGGTGATACTCAATCAGCCCCTGAACCAGGGAGAGACGACCAGACTCAGTTTCTATTATCACGGGAAACTGGGGGCGCGGCACATGGGACGGCTGCAGACGTTTGCCGGAGCGGACTGGTATCCGCGGTATGAGCGGACGCAGAAGGCGATATTTAATATCGCGCTGACATTCCCGGCCAAGTATCAAGGCGTCGTGGCCGCGCAGTTTGTCGACAGCACGCGGGCGGGGAGACTTGTTACCACGCGCTGGCAGGTGACCCAGCCGCAGGCGGCAGTATCGTTTGATGTCGGAGAGTACGAGAGATTTCTATTCATGGCGCCGGAAATTCCGCCGGTGGTGGTGTACCATCTCGCGGCGCTGCACCGTGACAGTGCAGGACGAATGATGGATCAGCCGATGGCCGAGGATATTCCGGAATCCGAGGGGACGGTCAGCGGGGAATCGGATACGTATGATCCAAAAAGCTCCAAGGATTCAGTCGTGCTTGGCCGAGAAGCGAGAAAGCTGACGAAGTCCTTTGTGCTCGATCTTCTGACCGGAGAACGCTCCGATAGTCCTCGTGAGTCGATGAAGGACGATCCGATTCGCGTCGGCGGGAAGCAGATGGAACGTCAGGTAGCCGAGGATATCATGGCATCGCTGCGGCTCTTCAGTGCGTCGCTCGGGCAACTGCCATATGATACCGTGCGCGTGGTGGAGACGATGACGCCGATGGATGAGGTCGTGCCGGGAGTGATACATCTCGGATGGGATACGTTCTTTTCCACTGACCGGTATGGCAGTGAGCGGGCGCGCCGGGGACGGGGCGTGGCCTTACAGTGGTTCGGCGGCCTGATCAATTATGAGACCTACCACGATCAGTGGTTATCCGATGGATTGTCGACGTATTGCGGGATGTGGTACTTGCAGACGGCGGTAGGACAAGGGCAGTTTCTCAGTTTTGTGGATCAAGCACGCAAAGAGATCATTTCACTGAGTCAATACACGTTGGGGCAAAGGCAGGATCCGGGGCCGGTGGCGCTGGGATATCGGACGGCGACGAGCAAGTCGGCCGGGGATATGGACGTGATCGTGTATTTGAAGGGGGCTTATGTTCTGCACATGCTGCGGCATATGCTGTTGGATCTTGAGAATCTTCGTGAGGACACCTACCTGGCCACCATGCGCGATTATGTGACGCTCCTGCGGAACAAGGATGCCACCACCGAACTGTTTCGGCAGGTAATCGAACGGCATGCGGGTCAGGATATGAGGTGGTTTTTCCGGCAGTGGGTCTACGGGAGCGATATTCCCAAGTATACGGTGACGTACACCACGCGAGCAGGCGAAGGGAGTGCCTGGGTGGCAACGGGGCAGATCTCCAGCTCGGGTATACCGGAACATTTCAAGATGTATTTCCCGATCGAGATTGAGTTCGACGGTGAAGGGCGATGGTATGCTCGCATCGAGGTCAATCAGCCATCGGTTACGTTTGAATTTCCGACGTTGCCGTCAGAACCTCGTCATGTGATAGCGAATCCGTTCGGCTCGGTTCTCGCTGAGTCGGAGGTCAAGTAGTCCGGCCTGCATTTTGGCTGAGAAACGACGGCACACAGAATGAATTATCGATCCGCGAGGAACTCAGATTGAGTCAGTCCCGGCGATCGGCTTATTGGATAACTCAAAGCGTTGCTTTGCGGTACTGGTGGATCGGGAGGGAATCTATCCTAATTTGCTGAAAAAAGATCAGGCGACCCAAACGACTCTTCCTCAACTCTACTCACTCTGGGCCGGCGACTGAAAAGCAGTAGCCCTCGCGACTTGCTCCTAATCAGGCAACGAGTATATTCCGACCAATGAAGGTCTGAGAAGTTTTGTACAAGAAGGAGGCGGCTATGTCCTATCGTACCGAGACGGATTCGATGGGGGAGATACAAGTACCTACTGACAAATATTACGGCGCCCAGACAGCTCGCTCGCTGTTCCATTTCCGGATCAGCGGTGAGCGGATGCCTCGTGAGTTGATTCGGGCGCTGGGTATTCTGAAGAAAGCTTCGGCCATCGTCAATGTGGAACTGGGAATTCTGCCGAAGGAGAAAGGCGATCTGATCGTAAGAGCGGCGGAGGAAGTGGTTTCGGGGAAACTGGACGAGCACTTTCCGCTGGTAATCTGGCAGACCGGTTCGGGGACCCAGACCAACATGAACGCCAACGAGGTCATTTCCAATCGGGCAATCGAGTTGGCTGGTGGCGTGATGGGTTCCAAGAAGCCGATCCATCCGAATGACGACGTCAACAAGGCACAGTCGTCGAACGACACCTTTCCGACCGCCATGCACATAGCCACGGTAGAGGAGATACATCGTCGCCTGATTCCGATGGTGACACAGCTTCGCGACACGCTGGCGAAAAAGTCCGAGGAGTTTGACAGTATCATTAAGATGGGGCGGACGCACCTGATGGATGCGACACCGCTGACGTTGGGGCAGGAAATTTCGGGGTATGTGCAGGCGCTGACCAACGGGCTTGAGCGGTTACACGACGCACTCAAGCGGCTCTATCCGCTGGCGATCGGCGGCACGGCGGTCGGGACCGGGTTGAATACGCACCCGGAGTTTGCGGTGAGAGTGGCGGCGGCGATCGCCAAAGAGACAGGCAAGCCGTTCGTGACGGCGCCGAACAAATTTGAGGCGTTGGCGACGCATGATGCGCTGGTGGAGTGCCATGGCCAGCTCAAGACGCTGGCGGTATCATTCTTCAAGATTGCCAATGACATTCGCTGGCTTGCGTCGGGGCCGCGGTGCGGTATCGGTGAGATTACGATTCCGGAGAATGAGCCGGGGTCATCGATCATGCCAGGCAAGGTGAACCCCACTCAGCCGGAGGCCATGACGATGGCCTGCGCGCAGGTACTGGGTAATGATGTAGCGGTGAATATTGGCGGGGCCTCAGGGAACTTTGAACTCAACGTATTTAAGCCACTCATCATCCACAATGTGCTTCAGTCGATTCGCCTGCTGGCGGATTCATGTGAGATGTTCAACGAGCATTGCGCCGTGGGGATTGAACCGAATATGCGGGTGATCACAAAGCATCTGGAGAGTTCGCTGATGCTGGTGACAGCGCTCAATCCGTATATCGGATATGACAATGCGGCCAAGGTGGCGAAGAAGGCGCACAAAGAGCACATCACGCTCAAGGAAGCGGCCGTGTCGCTGGGGCTGTTGACGGCCGAGGAATTCGACCAGAAAGTACGGCCGGAAGAGATGACGTATCCCAATCGCGGGGCGAAGAAGTAAGACTCAAAAATATACGCGGCGCCGGAACAGTGATGCTCGGGCGCCGCGTCTTCTATTTCAAAAGTTGTCAGGTGGTGTGGCCCGACAACGCTGAGAATAGGCGGGCGAGCAATCCCTCGCTCACCCAGACATCCTGATAAGAGGTTTGCACGCGCTCTATCGTTAACGGATATCTATCTATTCAACGTTGGATAGCAGGCCGGAGTTTCAGGCATTAGTAGTGTGTGGCGCCGCACCGGCCAATTGCCGTGGTGCAATGCGCGAGGGGGTGCGACCCAGAGTCCGGGTAACCGTCCGGTCACACGCCGCTAAGAAGCGTCGCAGGACTTGACGGAACATGCACGGGGGGCCCGCACAATCGCACTTCGACTTCGCTCAGTGCGACGTTTTTGTCTTTGTGAGAGCCGTGTGATGTCGAGGTCCCAAGCAGCCCTCACCCCAGCCCTCTCTCAGAGGGAGAGGGGGAAGAGAAGAGAACTGAAAGATTGCCACGGCGCGAAGCGCGCCTCGCAATGACCGTAACGAGGGGTTTGTGGGTGATCGTCGCACTTCGACTTCGCTCAGTGCGACGTCTTTGTCTTTGTGAGAGTCGTGTGATGTCGAGGTCCCTATCGGCCCTCACCCCAGCTCTCTCCCAGTGGGAGAGGGGGAAGAGAACTGAAAGATTGCCACGGCGCGAAACGCGCCTCGCAATGACTGTGACGAGGGGTTTGTGGGCGATCGTCGCACTTCGACCTCGCTCAGCCCAGAACAGAACGTCAGGATCACCCGCTAAGAAGCGGGGATCCTGACCTACGAGGTGGGTAGTTGTTCGAGTTGTTGAACTACTCTATCTTGAATCAATTGGGGGTGAGGATGGCGTATGAGATTGCCAGCTCAAGCAGCAACATTCACATATGGCGGCCTCGGGCGTCGTTTCGCGGCTCTCGCTGTTGATCTCTTCGTCTTGTGTCTTGTCTTCTTCCCTGTTACCAGAGTAGTAAAAGGGGTCTGGATCATGAGCCGCTCGGAGCATGAGTGGACCCACGGATGGTGGATGGTGACCGATCCGTTGTGCGTGATATTCCTGGTTGTGATGGTGCTGTATTTCGTACTGGCGGAGGGGATGTTTGGCGCTACTATCGGGAAGCGGGTGCTGGGTCTTCGGGTGGTGGGACTCGATGGCCGTCGTCCCGGACTGCCGGCGGCGCTGGTGAGAAATCTCCTGCGTTTCGTCGACGCGCTCCCCGCGTTGAACATCCTCGGCGTAATACTCATTCTCACATCCGCCGAAAGGGCGCGGTTCGGCGATCGAGCAGCGAGGACGCGGGTCATTATTTATCGATGAGTGCCGCGCTAGTATGTACCGATCGTGTTGTCCTGCTCACGCCGAAGTTGTGCTATGGGGAAGGGCGGAATGACGTCGGGTGATTTGAGATTGCCACGGCTCGCTAAGAAGCGAGCCTCGCAATGACTTGGGGGCGGGAAGCGAGCGGCGCAATGACAGGATCGAGAGGACGGTGGACAACGAGATCCTGAATCATGGGAATGATTCAGGATGATGAAGGGGGGAATGATTCAGGATGACGAGGGGGCACTGGCGCACGGGACATACGCCACGCATGTCTTCGTTCGCCGTCAGGGTTGACCCCATGGATTCCGGACCTTCGGTCCGGAATGACAAAGACTTCTCCTTTTTATCTTGCCCGGCTAAGCGGTCAATTGTCTATTATGAGGGTCCCGGGATCCGGGGTTTGATGCTTTCGCATAGCTGAACCGTTCCAAATGAGGAGTGCCATGAAAAAGTATCTGGCAGAACTAATCGGAACCTTTGCCCTTGTATTGATCGGGTGTGGAAGCGCCGCCATTGCCGGCGCGCACATCGGATTTGTGGGCATCTCGATGGCCTTTGGACTAGCGGTGTTGGCGATGGTCTACGCCATCGGGCCGATTTCCGGTTGTCACATAAATCCGGCGATTACCGTGGCGATGCTGACCGCCGGTAAGATCAGCGGTAAGGATGCGATCGGGTATATCGTCGCCCAGTGTGTGGGCGCGATTGTCGCCGCGTCCGTGCTCATGTTTATCGCCATGGGAAAAGCAGGGTACTCCGTCGATATCGGCGGACTCGGTCAGAACGGGTACGGGCTGCATTCGCCGGATGGGTATTCCATGCTGGCCTGTTTTGTGGCCGAGGTCGTTCTGACTTTCCTGTTTCTCTTCGCCATCTTTGGCGCCACCCACAAAGACGCCCCCAAGGGGTTTGCGGGCGTGTCAATTGGTCTGACGCTGGTGTTCATTCACCTGGTAGGTATCCCGATCACCGGTACATCGGTCAACCCGGCGCGGAGTATCGGCCCGGCGTTGCTGGTCGGTGGTGATGCGTTGGCGCAGGTCTGGCTGTTTATTGTGGCGCCGATAATTGGCGGGGTAATCGCGGCACTGGTATGGAAGCCGCTATTTGAAGGGAAGCCGGCGTCGGGGAAGTGAATACTCGACGAGTGACGATCTAGAGGAGTTCGTCAGGGGCGCAAGGCCCCTGACCTACGACAGCCGGCATGTAGGGCAGCACCGATGCGAGTCTTCGAGCGGGTGCTGCCGTCCGGCATACAGGGACCACCTCGGCAGCATCCGCCCGTCTGCGACGGGCATCGATGCTGCCCTACTTCAAGTCACTGCACAGTCAGATTTGGGGACAGAAAGCACAAAATGCGGCTGGCGCACGAGACGTACGCCAGCCATTGAATGACATTTCTGATCCTCACTGTCAAAACCACAGGGGTTTTGACCTACCCTCCTCTGTGCCCGACACAACAAAGTCACGCTCTCCACTGGCCCTCACCCCTGCCCCCTCTCCCTGAAGGGTTCAGTGCGATGAAGGGAAGGCTCAGTGCGAGTCGAGTCGACTTTGGGAATTGCTCTGTCCCAGGTCGAAACCACAAGGGTTTCGACCTACAAAGAGAGCTGAAGGATCGCCACGGCTCGAAGCGAGCCTCGCGATGACCTGTATGACGATTTGGTGCACATCGAGATGCTGAAGCGCGCTAAGAAGCGGCTTCAGCATGACTATCCTGGTGATGATGTGGGGAATATAAGATGGCCGGCGCACGAGACGTACGCCGGTCATTAAAACATCAGTATTCGTTCGCTTTTAGAACGCTACCTGCAAATTGACGAGGAACTCGTCGTTGTTGGTTTCCGTGCCCTGTTCATTGATCAACTGATAGTTCAACTGAATCTTGGTGAACTTCTTGTCAATATACAGATTCGTGCCCAGCGTGATGCGATCGACACGATTGGAAGGCACGTTAACGTCCTTATCGTACTGCTCATAGCGAAACATCGGCTGAACCTCGGGTACTACCTTTGATTTGGTCACGAAGGTGTGGCCACCCCAGAGATACCATCCCTGCTTCTCGGTCGAGCCGACTTTCGAGAAGATGTACTCACCTTCGAGCGTATTCATGCCCTTTGTCCAGTTGATCGAGCCGCCGTACGTCTTAATCGTCTGGCGAGCCATGCCGGTGTCGTTAGTCTGGCCGAAGATCGTGTTAGCAGCAACAGTCCAGGTCTTCTTGGCCTGGATTTCGAAGCGTGACACGATATTCTTGTCGCTGTTCTTGTCAGCAGCGTTGATACCTGAACCATTCCAGACGCCTGTGCTGGCGATAATGTTGACGTCCGGCGCGGCCGGAGCCGCGTAGCTTACCGAGGCGCCGATATCGCGGTCGGAGCCGAGAGCGGTGGACAACGCGGTAGTCACGAACATCATGTTGGCCGCGGCGCGGTTGAAGTCAGTGCCGAAGGTCGGGCGGGTCTGACCGACGGTCAGGGTCCAGCGCGAACTCGGCGACAAGCTCAAATACCCTTCGAGCAATTTGACGCTACGGGCGAATTCTCCGACGATCTCGACTTTGGCGTACTGGTTGACTGTTCCCTTGGCGCCGAAACGGCAACGCTTGGTGTCGAAGGTCGAGCGCTGGGTCTGATCCTGCGACGTATAAAACTGCTGGTGGAGCAGGCCGCTGAACACAACGTCGCCTTTGTTCACCGTCGGGCGATTCTTGTTCTCGCTCTTCCGGTCGCTGATGTACTTTTCGACGTTGGTATTGAGCGTGGTGATCCGATCGGTCAGTTCGGCAAACTGAGGGCTGGCGTCCGGTGCGCCGAGGCTCATCGCGTCCTCGTCATCCAGTGACGCCAGTTGTTTGGCATTCTGTTCGACCAGGCCCCGCAGGTACTTGGTTTCGGCTTTCAGTTGGGCGATTTCGGTGACCATTGCCGGGATGTCGCCGCCGGCGGCAGAGACTGAGCCGGTGCCGGAGGCAGCAGCCAATTGCGCCCGCAGATCGTCGATCTGCTTCTGCAGAGAGCGTAGGTGGAATCGGGCAATGATTGCCGGAAGCTGTCGGGTCGCCGGTCTTTAACCGGTGATTTCCTTCTTCAGAGCCGTGACATCCTTGGTGCGGTGGCCGCCTCGTCGTTGACCAGGGCCCTCAGGTTCTGATCGATGCGGTCGACGGCCTCGAGCAATTTCTGAAAGTCCTGGGCGGCAGGCACGGTGTCAGGACGAGACTACGCAACGACCAATACGGCGCACGCGAACTTGGTAGGCATGATTCCCCCTCCTACGTTTTAGATGGTCCTCAGAGTAGTCATTCCTCACGTGGGAGGACCTGCGAACGAGGTCCGGAGGTCCCCGTTAGTGGACTTGTATCGTCGAAGGTAAGTACGGCGTTAGCGTAGGAGGTGTCCGATTTTGCACAGGGTGCGAAAGGTGTTTGTGCATCTTTTCACGAAACGGAGAGGATTCAGGGCTTATTCGGATGTCCGCCGGGGTGGCATAATGGAATTTCGTGTCCATGTTCAAGAAAATTGGAGAGTTGGCACGAGTGGTTCGGTGACCGTCTAATGCGTTGGCGATCAAAGTGTTGTAGCGTTTTCGGGGAGAATTTACGGGCCGGCGAGTCCTGATTTGTGTTTCTGGACAAGCGGAGTCACGAACGGAATGGAGAATAAAAAAAATGCGTTGACAAAGGAAGTAGAACTCCGATTATTTGTGCCTTCAAAATGTCCAGCGTAGAGAATTGTAGTCTTTCCTGGGCGATAGTGAAAGGACGAGCAGCGCAACCAGGCGCGGCAACGAGAACAGACAATCAACTAACTGGGAACAATTCCTCACGGCGGCGGGGTGTGTTTCACTGGAGCCAGCCCGAGGAGAGACCTGATGAGAGTCAGGCGGAAAGGAATGCATCAATGACCAAGCGAGTTTCAGCACTTCTTGTGGTCTTTGCGCTTCTGGTAGTAATTGCCGGCTGCAGCAAACCCCCGGAAGCTGAAATCAACGCGGCAAACGCGGCGATCGAAGTCGCCCGTACCGCTGAAGCGGAGCTGTATGCTCCCGATGCGCTGCGTAAAGCGACCGATTCGTTGAACGCGGCGAATGCTGAGAAGACCACTCAGGACGGCAAGTTCGCGCTCTTCCGCAGCTACGGCAAGTCGAAAGAGATGTTCGTACAGGCCGAGGGTTTGGCGAAGGCAGCGGCCGGCCAGGCTGAGACTGAGAAGGAAAAGGTTCGCGTCCAGGTTATGGAAATGCTGACCACCGCTCAGGCGGCGATTGACTCGACCGGTAAAGTGCTAGCCAAGGCCCCAGTCGGCAAGGGGAACAAGGCTGACATCGAACTGATCAAGAGCGATCTGGCCGGTGTCCAGTCGGCCTTTGATCAGGCGAAGGCCGACTACGACGGTGGCAAGTATATGTCTGCCCGCGGCAAGCTCGAAGCAGTCATGCAACAGGCGACCAGCATCCAGACGGAAATTGCCAACGCTGTCGCTAAAAAGGCCGGCGAAGTAAGTAAACTCCCCGACGATACATCCGATTATTTAGCACGAGGGCCGGATCAGTTGTCCGGCTCTCGTGGCACTTTAGGGCGCCAAAAACGTGAATAGAGGATACGAAGGAAATGATGAGAACCCACGCCCACAACCTGGTGGGGCTGGCGCTGATCGGGGCGCTTTTTTTTGGTCTGACCGGCTGCGACAATCCGCCGACCGGTCTGCTGGAATCGGCCAAGAACGAGGTCAAGCTGGCGGCTGATGCGGGTGCTTTGCGCTATGCGGAGCGTTCGTATCGGACCGCCGAACAACTCGTGCAGAACGGGTGGATGGAAATCGCCCGTCAGAACGGACGACTCGGTTTTCTCCGCGATTACCGGGTAGCTGATTCACTGCTTCGGCTGGCAAGTGCTACGGCTGTCCAGGCCAAGACGGCGGCGCGCGACAGTGTCACTGGAATTCACGAGAGGTACTTTGCCGGCTCCAATGAATTGCGCCGGGCGATCAAGACGCACGTGACCCGATGAACAGTTCACTGGTGCGCAACCGGCTGGAGCAGCTCTGTAGTCGAGCCGAGTTCTATTTGCGCATCAGTCAGAGTCTGGCAGCGAAAGCGGAGTTTAACGAAGCGATCGACGCGGTGAATAAGGGCAAGTATCAGCTCCAGCGGATGGTTGACCTCCACGAGGCCTATCGAGAGGAGGAAGACAAGAAGGTTGCGGTCTGGAACCGGTGGGTTGAGGAGACTTTGGACGAGTCGCAGTCATCCGGAACGTATGCCGTCATCGTTGATAAGTCGCAGCACAAGATGTATTTAGTGCGATCAGGCAAGCGAATCAAGACGTACGACTGCGAACTGGGGCACAATCCGGGGGATCAGAAGCTGGCTTCCGGTGACGGGGCGACGCCGGAGGGGAAGTACCGAGTGACCAAGGTTCGGCCGACCGGCAGTAAGTACTATAAAGCTTTGCTCATTAACTACCCGAACGAAAACGACCGGATGCGGTTTAGGGAGAATAAGCAGCGGGGAGTCATTTCGCAGCGTGCCGGTATCGGGGGACTGATTGAAATTCACGGCGATGGCGGTCGCGGAAAAGACTGGACAGAAGGGTGTGTGGCGCTGACTAATAAGGATATGGATCATTTGATGACCTATGTCACGGCGGGCACGCCGGTGACCATAGTTCGGAAAGCCACCATACTACGATGAAGAAGATTTGGATCATTCTCGGCTCGCTGGTCGCGCTGGCGCTGATCGCGCTGGTGGTGATTGTCGTGAAGGTCAACAGGGTAGAGAGAGTCTCGTTGCCTCCGGACCTCATTCCGGCGAGCGTGACGCTGCCTGCAGATCGGACAACGGCGCAGAAGGAACTGAAGAACGCCAGGAAGACGTACGACAAGTTGCTACCGAAGCAGCCGTATATCGTGATCAACACCCACGCCAACAAAGTGTACTTGCGCACGGAAGACTCGGTTCTCCTGGTCGGCCAGTGCTCAGCCGGATCGGGGGGCGAATTGATCGACAGTGCGTCGGGGCGGAAATGGTCATTTATGACGCCGCATGGCGTATTCAAAATATCCAGCAAGATAGCCGATCCCTGGTGGCGTAAACCGGACTGGGCGTTCATCGAGGAGGGCGAGACGATACCGAAGAATGACAAGGAGCGACTCGACGGCAACATGATGGGCGACTATGCCATGGGTTTTGGTGACGGTTACTTCATTCATGGGACTATCTACGAGCGCTTGCTGGGAATCAATGTCACTCACGGCTGTGTGCGCATGGGTGCAGAAGATTTGGATCGACTGTACAAAAAAGTGCCGATCGGAACGCCTGTCTATGTATTCTGACCGGATCATCCGGACAAAGCATCTGCTGTTGCTCGGTATGGCAGTGGCCGTAATGACCGCCGGGCTGTCGTGCGGTTCGGACAACTCTGAAGCCAGTCCGAAAACTGAGCCGGCGCCCGCGGTGAAGTCCGCCAAGCCAACCAAAGCCAACAAGAACGCCGCCAAGCAGGATAATCAGCCGTTTGACGAGAAGTCGGCTGCAACAGAATATCGGTTCCTGCAGCACGAGCTCAAACTGGCACAATCGGAAAAGCCGTACCTGGAAATCAATGTGATCCGGAAGCAGGTTCGTCTGATGCTTAAGGGGGCGGTAATCTTCAACGCACCGCTGGTTCCGGATTCGATCGAGAAGCCGGATCCGGGCGATTTTGTCGACGCTTTCCTGGGGGACGATTACACGCTGGTCCGACCGGTTTCGCGTAAGTACCTGTTTGCGTCGGCGAAGAAGACGCCGGATTCAGTGCTGAAGATCGTGGGCGAAGTGGTGAAGGTGTCGCCCGATCTTCTACAGCGAGAGATTCCGGAGCGGTTCCAGCTTCAGTGGCAGGACGGGCCGATTCTGGAGATTCGCACCAGTGTCCAGGGGGAGGAAAAGGACGCGGTGAAGAATAAGCTAATGAATTTGAGTCAGACGCTGAGCCGTCCGTTTGGCGACCCGGTGCTGACGCTGGTGATGCCGCCCGAAGAAGCGCTGACCCTCTACCATGCCATAACGGTCGGCCTGCCGACACTGCTCGTGTCAGATAGCCGGAACTAATCGGCCAAATCCATCTAAAATATGAAGAAGTGTGAAGTTTGGGCACCTTTGCCTTGACAGACCGCATTGAACCGATTAATTGCGCGGAAAGATTTTGTGAGTACGCATAACACATCCCATATGTCCGGCGGCGAAACGTCGCTGCGACGAGAAACCCGGGACGACAGCGCATCGGACGAGTTACCGATGCCTATGCCTCCGGCTCCGTATACCGACGCGGCACGGACCGGCGGCTTGTATATTCCCAACGCACCCCGACAGCTTAAGGGCGGCCACCGCCACGCCAGCCATCAGTTGGCTCTGGAAAACCACTACATAGCCTATTTCGACGCCGATGGAACGTACGTCAATCTCCGCGGCGACTACTACTATCTGGGGTCAGCGTACTATATGTCGCAAGACTATGAATCGAGCGACCGGCCCATCGCGCCTAACTGCAAAGAGATTCTGGACGCCACGGTAGTGCCGCTGATGCTTGAAAAGGCGAAACGGGCAGGGTTGGCGGTCCCTGATTTCTATATCACCAACGGGTATTTCGAGCCGCCGGTGATTGTCGATTCGCTCAATCCGTTTATGACCCGTCAGAGTATCGTGCTCAAGCCCGGGGCGCAGTCGCGCGTGGCAAAGTCGATGACGCGCAATAACACCTATGCCATCTGTTGTCAGGAACTGCCGGAGGGGGCGAAGATCCTCTATTTCCGGTCGATTCTCGGCTGGTGCATTCCGGCGCCGTTCCGTCCGCTGGCCGAAACGATCTGGCGTTTGTACCGCGTGCCGCTGGCGCAGGTGCGGGTCGTCCAGCTGGCCGACGGGAGCATGCAACTGTCCAACCTTCAGTCGCTGCCGTTCGAGAAACTGAACGCGCGCGAGTTGATTCATCTTCACAAGTCGGTCACATGGCAACTTTAGGCGTCTTTGTCGAGCGGTATACCGTCAGCCGGGCCGAGGAAATGGGCGCGCTGATGCGGTTGAGCCAGGTGGCGCTCAAACTGGGGCACCGAGTTGACTTCCTGTTCCGTCCCGACTTGTACAAGGTGCCGGAATATGACGCCATTTTCATCCGGGCGTTGACCGATCCGATGAACACGTCGTATGTCTGCTCGCGGCTGGCCGAGATGCACGGCAAGAGAGTGATCGATGATCCGGATTCGATCGTGATTTGCTGCGACAAGATCAACATGTACCGGCATCTGATCAACGCCAAGGTGAATATGCCGGAGACGGTGTTCCTCGGAGAGAAGGATCTGACGCTGGAGCTCGGAGAGCATTATCTGCAGACGCTTTCGACGCCCCTGGTGATGAAGGCGCCGAACAGTTCGTTTTCGATGTATGTTGAGCGGGTACACTCGCCGCAGGAATTTGTCCGGGTGGGCAAGCGATTCCTGCGCCGGGCCGACCGAGTGGTGGCGCAGAAGTTCGTGCAGTCGGAGTTCGACTGGCGCGTCGGCGTGCTGGGAAACGAACCGTTCTATGTCTGCCAGTACCGCATACCGAAGAAGCGGTGGAAGATCATGACCTACACCGAGAACGGACGAACAATCTACGGGCCGGTGAAGGGGTATGATCTGGATCAAGTTGACCCGTTGCTTCTGGAGACCGCGGTCAAGGCAGCCCGGGCGATCGGGTACGGATTGTATGGGGTTGACTTGAAGCAGGTGGGTGACGAATTTACCGTTATCGAAGTGAATGATAACCCCACGATCGGGTCAGGGGAAGAAGATCAGAACGCGCCGCAGATTTATGAGAAGCTGGTGCGGTTCCTGCTGGAATAGGACGGAAGGCTTATGGATCGTCAGGCACAGGTGGAGACCGCCAGCTTGGCCGATCTCGACGTTCTGCTGGACCTTGAAGGGGTCGCCTTCTCGAGCGACCGATTTACCCGCAATCAATACCGATATCTGTTGACGCGCGCGAATGCGTCGGTGTTTGTCATTCGCGAACGCGACCATCTCAGGGGTGCGGCGGTGATGCTCTGGCGCGAGCACGGGCCGATGGGGCGTCTCTACACGATCGCGATACATCCGTCGCATCGCGGCCAGGGATTGGGGCGGGTATTGCTCGAGACGTGCGAACAGGCGGCGCTGGTGCGCCGGTGTAAGTTGATTGCGCTGGAGGTGCGGGCCGACAACAAGACGGCGATCAGCCTGTATATGAAGCATAAGTATCAGGTGGTGGGGACGCTGGAGGGGTATTACGAAGACGGGTGCAATGCCCTGTCGATGCGGAAGCAACTCCGGCGATCGGACGCGGCGAGTGTGATGCTGGATGTGCCCTTCTTCGAGCAGACGACCGACTTCACCTGTGGTTCGGCCTGCTTGATGATGGCGATGGGATATCTTGACCCGAAGCTGAAGCTGGATCGAGCGCTGGAACTGATGATCTGGAAGGACGCGACGTTGATTTTCATGAACACCGGGCTGGGGGGGTGTGACTCGGCCGGCATGGCGCTGGCGGCGCGCAACCGTGGGTACGCCGTGCGCACGGTGATTGCCCAGGAGGGAGTGCCGTTTCTGACGCAGGTGAAGCGATCGGACAAGCGGGAGATCGTGAAGATCATACATGAGGAGATGCGCCGTCAGGCGATTGCGGCCGGGGCGGAAATCGAGTATCACCGGTATACTCTTGACGACCTGATCAACGCGCTGAATGCGGACATGGTGCCGATCGTGCTGATCAGCTACTATCGACTATTTCGGGAGAAGGCGCCGCACTGGGTGGTGGTGACAGGGTACGCCGACGATCATCTGTTTTTTCACGATCCGTATGTCGGGTATTACGAGGACAAGCGTAAGGCGCGTTCGATCAGCATGCCGGTGGACGAGTTCTGGAAGATCGCGCGGTTCGGAAAAGAGTTCAACTGGAGCGTGGTGTTTTTGGGGAAGAAGAAGCGCGAGAAGTAGCCTCCATGCCCCGCTATGAGCTGATCGATCATACGGCCGATGTCATCGTGCGCGCCTACGGCGATACCCTGGCCGAGGCGTTTGCCGGGGCGGCAGTCGGCATGTTCGACATCATCACCGGCAAAGCGATCATCGAAGAGCGATCGCAGATCGACATCAACGTACACGCCATCGACCACGAAAGCCTGCTGGTCAATTTCCTTTCGGAATTGATCATTCGCCATGAAGTTGACCGGATGGTTTTCGGTCGCTTCGAAGTGGTCATCGAGTCTGAAAGCAGGCTGCGGGCCACTGCCCGCGGCGAACCGTTTGACAAGGGCCGTCACGGTCACGGCATCCAGGTCAAGGCGGCGTCATATCATCTGATTGAAGTGAGTCAGCCGCCGACAGGCCAGTGTCGCGTTCAGGTGCTGCTGGATATCTGAGCCGTGGATTGACCACTCCGAGCTCGCCGAAAGCTGAATTCCGCTCATCGCCTGGTGAATTAGGCGTATACATGCAGGCGGAGTCTAGTTGGTCGAATGGCCGGCCAAAGGGGGGGCGGTAACCGGGCATATCCGAAAGAGCTCATCATTGCCTAAATCGGTGCCAGTAGTGTATACTGTTGCTGCTATTCAGCCCAAGGGACTTATGAAGACACTGTCGAATCCGACCCATACGGCCATTCTGGCTGCCGCAGTATCGTTGGCGCAGACGCAGCGCGACTGGCGGCGGCATCTGCACCAGAACCCGGAGCTTTCCAACGAAGAGTTCAAAACCACCGCGTTCCTGACCGACGTAGTTCGGCAACTCGGCCTCAAAGCACAAAAGGCTCCGCAGGCGACCGGGTTGATCGCCGAACTCAAGGGGAAGAGCGATGGAGGCGTGGTGGCTGTGCGGACCGATATTGATGCTCTGCCCATTGTCGAGAAGAGCGGTGTGCCCTTTGCGTCGCAGACAAAGGGGAAGATGCATGCCTGCGGGCACGACATCCACATGGCGACCGTGCTTGGCGCGGCGGCAATTCTGGCTCAACTTCGCGATCAGGTAAATGGGACGGTGCGCTTCCTGTTTCAGCCGGCCGAAGAAATGCCGCCGGGCGGGGCGCGGCCGCTGATCGAAGCCGGGGCGCTTGCGGGTGTGAAGATGATTTTCGGCCTGCACAACGATCCGCATCTGGCTACGGGGAAGATCGGTTTAAGGGACGGGGCGACAATGGCATCGGTGTACGATTTCGACCTGATTGTTTGCGGCGAGGCCGGCCATGCAGCGCGGCCGCATCTGACGGTTGATGCAATTGCCACGGCGGCCGAGGTGATTGACTCGCTGCAGAAAGTGGTGGCACGGGAGGTTGATCCCATCGCGCCGGTCGTGATTACGTTTGGGCAGATCGAAGGGGGAGTGGCGCGCAACATTGTCGCCGACCGGGTAACGATAGTCGGAACGGCGCGCACACTATCGGCCACGGCAAAGAAGAGAATCCCGAAGCTTGTCCGTCGTACCGTGGATGGGGTTTGCCGTGCGCGCGGGGCGAAATTCGAAATACGGGAGATTGCCGATTATCCGGTGTTGAAGAATGATCCGTCGGTCAACAAGCTGCTGGCGCGGAACTTCGAGTCGCTGTACGGGGCGGGCAAGATCGAAGAGACACCCCAGGTGCTGGGCGGGGAAGACTTCGCCTGCTATCTGGAAGAAGTGCCCGGCGCCATGTTTCGACTTGGTGTTATGAACAAGAAGATCAAAGCCGACAAGCCGTGGCATTCACCGGAGTTTATCGCCGACGAGGCCGCGATGCCGGTGGGAAGCGCTTTATTGGCGGCGGCGGTGATAGACGCATTGCACGCGGGGTCGCGATGAGAACGTTGGTGCGGTGTGTCATCGCAGGATTGTTGCTGGCTGCCGCCGCGACGGCGGAACAATTGCCGGGCCAGGCGATCACCTGGGCCGATTTCAACTATGTGCGATCGGTGACGTCGAGTGTAAACAAGGTGTATTTTGCCACGACGAACGGCATTATCCGATACAACAAGCTGGAACGCAGGTGGGAACTTCCGCTCACCGGCGCCGACGGTCTGAATGGCGAGAGTATTCAGCGTATCTGGGTGGAGCGCTTTGATGATCGGTTGTATGTCCAGACAACGGTCAGCTATTATGAATACGACCTGACGTTTGATCGATGGTATCCCATCACGGAATTGCCGCAGATAGACAATCCGATTTCCCGTGTGCCAGCGCCGGAGGACTTGATGCCTCCGATAGGGGGAACCTACCTGGGGAATGGACAGCTCACTGATCCGGGGGGCGGGACATATTCTATTCGCGAGATCATTGACGACAATTCCGGAGATCTGTGGATAGGGACATGGGGGTACGGTCCGGCCAAAGCGAACAGCAGCAGCAGGCTGATGGAATTACTTCCTTACGGCCTATTATCCGACAACGTTTACACCCTCGTCAAAGTCGACAGTCTACTCTGGATGTCGGGGTTGGCGGCCAACAGCCCGCGGACGGGGATCACGATGTTTGACCCACCGAACAACAGTTTCAGTTACATGGAATCGGGGCAGACGCTCAATTTCCCCAGCGCCGATATCACGGCGTTGGCAGTGAGTGATGTCAAAGTCTATGCCGGCACCACGGACGGTTTGTACATCCTTGATCGGCAGACGCAACACGTGCTTCGACACCTGTATGGACGGAGAGAGTTGGTCGACGATGAGATTCTGTCGCTGAAGATTGTCGGGGATTCGCTGTTTGTAGGGACCGGCGGCGGCCTGAATGTCAT
This sequence comes from uncultured candidate division Zixibacteria bacterium, assembly GCA_963806185.1. Taxonomy (GTDB): domain Bacteria; phylum Zixibacteria; class MSB-5A5; order GN15; family FEB-12; genus CAWDXE01. The sequence goes on along the minus strand of CAWDXE010000001.1, from coordinate 815,499 downwards.
ACGCATGGACAAGGACTCTATCGGGCAGGTTTATCCCAGCGTATTCTTCAACCATGCCATTTATGATCTGGAATATGAAAACGGGCATGTTTGGATCGGTTCGAGTATTGGCGCTTATCGTCTAACGCTGGGGAGCGGCGAGATGTCTCGTTTCCAGGCGCCGACCGGTTTCCTGTTCTCCAATGTATACGATATCACGAGCGCCGGCACGCAGCTCTGGATGGGATCAGACGGAGGACTCCTCAGCGTGGATGTGACGACCGGGGCGATGCAGACGTATCGATCGATCTGGAGCCGGAACGTCAGGCGGCCTATCGCCGCAAATGAGCGCATAGCGGCCATCTCAACGGAGCGGGGTGTGACGATCTTTTTCCTGGATAAACAAGACCACAGCCGGGAATTCTCAACCGACGACGGACTACCGTCGAGCACCGTCTATACCCTGCTGCTGGATGGTGACTACCTGTGGATCGGCAGCGACCACGGCCTCACGCGCTTCTGGTGGAACAATCCGAATCGGATCGATTAATCCGGCCAGTTTACCAGTTGATTGCCCTTAGTTGATGCATTACTATGTCGGCAGAGGACAGGCCGTGGAATGCCGGACTGACAAATAGCGATCATCATGCGTAAGTTGTTTGAGAACTTCTGGTTAAAACTCCTGGCCCTGGTGCTCGGGTGCCTGATCTGGCTGCATGTTGCCACCGAGAAGCCGTACACATATGAATTGAAACTGCCGGTCACGGAAGTAGCGCTGAAGGAGAAACTGATTCTGGCGGAGCGTCCGCCGGACTCCCTCCTGGTGTCTGTTTCGGCCAGTGGCAAGCAACTGCTCCGACAATCATGGCGGAACCGGGGACTGCGCATCAATGCCACCCAGTATCAGGCGGGAATACATACGGTGAGTCTTTCGACGGCCAATACTTTCCTGATCGGCCCAACCGGGAATGTTACGCTGGATGAGATCATGTCGCCGACGATGATCCAGTTAAACGTTGACGGCCTGGAGCGGGGGAGGGTTCCGGTGACGGTCGATGTCGACGCTGTCGCCGATGACGGGTACGCCGTGTCGCATCGAATGGAGATTAGCCCCAGTCGTGCGACCCTGATCGGGCCGCATTCAGCCATGGGTGATATTCCGTACGTGGTTACCGAGCACAAAGAGTTGAAGGGCTTGCGCAACAACGTGACGATTCGATTGGCGATCAAACAGCCGGAGCGTTTCGGCTGTCGCGTCGAGCCTGATTCGGTGGCGGTGGCGCTGCAGATCGTACCGGTCAAGACGCGGGTGTACAATAATCTACCGGTGGCAGTATTTCACGCTCCGCCGAACGTGCCCGTGACCATCCAGCCGAACGTAATCCGCGTGGAGTTGACCGGTCCGCCGGAAGACATCGATCTGCTTAATGCCAATAATCTTACCGTATCGGTCGACTATCGGGCGCTCACGCCCGCGGGATACGCTCGCGTGGCGGTCGATTGCCCGCCCAGCTTCCGCGTGAAGGCGACGTCGGTCGATTCGGTCAAGGTAATCCGCCCCTGACATGCTGACACTCGGTATTGAAACCTCATGCGACGAAACCTCGGTCGCGATTGTTCGTGATCATCATGAGGTGCTGTCGAACGTCATTCTGTCGCAGGCAATCCATACTCGTTTCGGCGGGGTCGTGCCGGAGATGGCCAGCCGCGAACATATCAAGACAATCATTCCGATCTATGAGAGTGCACTGGCAGACGCCGGGGTGACGCTGGATGACATCAATCTCATTGCGGCCACGGCCGGGCCGGGACTGGTGGGTCCGCTGCTGGTGGGGCTGACGTTTGCAAAAGGATTAGCGTTTGCGCGGAGCATACCGTTTGTGCCGGTCAATCATCTCGAAGGACACCTGGCCGCCAACATGCTCGAACATCGGGAGCTCGAAGCTCATCATCTGACGCTGATTGTCTCGGGCGGACATACGATGCTGGTTGAAGTGAACGGGTTCGGCAGTTACACGATACTTGGCAAGACGCGCGACGATGCTGCCGGTGAGGCGTACGACAAGGTGGCCAAGATCATGGGACTGGGCTATCCCGGCGGCGCGCAGATCGACAAGCTGGCACAGGCTGGTGATGCGATGTTTGTGCGGTTCCCGAAGACCAAGTTGAAAGAACCGGACAATCCGTACGAGTTCTCCTTCTCCGGACTGAAGACGGCGGTTGCTCTTTATCTGGAGACGCTGTCGGCGCACGAGCTCGAGGTGCACAAGGCGGATATCGCTGCGTCGTTTCAGGAGAGGGTCGCGACAACACTGGTCGAGAAGACCATTGCCGCGGCAGTTGATCGGAGGCTGCGCGATATCACCATCTCCGGGGGGGTAGCGGCGAACAGCCGACTGCGGAAGCTGATGGCGGAGCGGGCGAGAGCGGCCGGCAAGCGACTGTTTTGTCCGAGTATGGCGTTGTGCACGGACAATGCGGCTATGATCGCGGCGGCGGGAGTCCGGCGTTTCGAGAAGGACGGCCCGGGCGAGCTGGTGGCCAATGCCGTGCCGTATATGCCGTTGACGTAGCTCAGCGCAGATTTTGTTATTGCTGGTATTCTCCGATTATGCGAAATCTGATGGTATAGTATTCGACGTCCCTGCGTCAGGATCGCGGGGAGCGTGACCTACGTTTCCAGAGACTCACCCTTCGACTCCGCTCAGGGTGACGCTTCGCGACGTCGTCAGTTTTGCGTGGTGACGATTGATTGAATGACCATCGAAGAGAACGCCCTGAGAGATCGCCACGGCTCGAAGCGAGCCTCGCGATGACACGGTCGAGAAGGCGGCTGACACTGAGGTCTTGAATCAGAAGAATTATTCAGGATGACGATGTGGGGGCTACGCTCCCGGCACAAGGTCCCTTAAGTCAGGCTTGCGGGGAGCTTGACCTACTTGTCCTCCCCTCACGTCGAAATCCCTCTTGCTCCCCATCGAGCCCTTTCGTATCCTTCCGGCGGATGGAGAGCGTGAGCACACGCAGCACCTTTTCTTATGCGAAAATTGATCGAGAAACAGTTTCTGCCCTTTGTGATCAAACCGGGCCGGTACGCCGGCGGTGAGCCGGGACAGATTGTCAAAGACCCGGCCAGTCGGGTCAGTTACCTGCACGCCTACCCCGACAAATACGAAATCGGCCACGCCTATGTCGGCCTTCAGACTCTTTACCACATAGTTAATCGCGACGATCGATTTCTTTGCGAGCGCGTGTTTGCGGTCGATACCGACGCCGAAGCGCTGATGCGCAAGGCCGGGATCCCGTTGTACGCCCTTGAGTCCGGGCGCTCGGCGAGAGATTTCGATGCGATCGGCTTCACCCTTGTCTCCGAGTTAGTGTACACCAACATGCTCGCCATGCTCGATCTTGCGGGCATTCCGTTGCGATCGGCGGAACGGGGCGACGGTGAACCATTAATCATGGCGGGCGGGCCGGCGGCGTATCATCCGGAAGCGATCGCGCCGTTTGTCGACCTCTTCTTTATCGGCGACGCGGAGGAAGGGTTGCCGCAGATCCTTGAAATTCTGCATGGCATGAAAGGGGCAGCGAGGCGGGACAAGTTGGAAGCGATTGTGCGCCGGGTCGAATCGGTATATGTGCCGGCGTTTTATGATGAACAGCGCAAGCCGGTTTGTCTGTTTGCGCCGGAGAAGATCAAGGCACGCGTTTGCAGCGAATTGAAACCGGACTACTATCCGTCACAGCCGATCGTGCCACTCATCGAGACAGTGCACAATTATCTGAGTGTTGAGATCATGCGCGGCTGTCCGCAGGGGTGTCGCTTTTGCATGGCGGGACCGATCTACAAGCCGGTGCGAGCGAGGTCGCAAGCCGATATCGCGCATCAAGTCATCACGCAGCTCAGTAAGACCGGGTATTCCGATGTGACGCTATTGTCGCTGTCATCATCAGATTATCCGCAAATCGATGAACTGGCGATCAGCCTGTCGCGTCGGCTCGAACAGCAGAAAGTAGCGGTGAACTTGCCGTCGATGCGGCCGGGGAGCATTGGACCGTCGTTGCTCGACGCCATCAAACGGGTGCGCAAGAGCGGATTGACCCTGGCGCCGGAGGCTGGGACGGAGCGGCTGCGCTTGTTTATTCGCAAAGATTTTCCCGACCAGGCTGTGTATGACACTGCCAAGCTGGCGTTCGATCGCGGCTGGCAGACGATAAAATTGTATTTCATGCTCGGCTTACCGAGTGAAACGGAAGAGGACCTCAAAGGGATCGGGCAGATTTGTACGACGATTGCCAATATGGGGAAGGAGTCACCCGGTTCCAAGACGGTCAATGTATCGTTATCGCCCTTTATCCCCAAAGCCCACACGCCGTTTCAGTGGGATGAGATGATTCCGGAAGGTGAGATGACGGAGCGGATCAAGATCATCAAGCGTCATACCCGCGCCAATCAAGTGCATTTCAAATTCCACAATTTCCCGCTCTCTGAGTTGTCGTGTGTACTGGGGCGCGGCGGCCGGGAGCTGGCGCCGGTGATCGAAACGGCCTTCCGGAGCGGATGTCGTTTCGATGGTTGGCAGGAGCAAAGCGAAGTTGATCTCTGGTATAAGGCCTTTGCGGAACATCAGATCGATTACCGAAAGTATCTTGCGGCGATGCCGTTTTCTCAGACACTGCCTTGGGAACACATTGACAAGGGGCCGACAGCCGAGCATCTCCGTGACGAGCGTCAGCGCCAATCATTTCAACTTCGCGAGTATGTCCCCAGGCAGTCAGTGGTGGAACCGGAAGATGATTCTGTGGCCGGGCAATTCGGGAGGTCCAAAAAGAAGGTACCGGCGCGGAACCTGGTGGCGCCAACCAAGAACCGTTTACGCATCCGGTGGGGAAAATCGGACCGGTATAAGTACATGTCCCACTTGGACAACCTGAGACTGATCGAGCGAACGATTCGCAAGTCCCAGCTTCCGGTGGCCTATTCTCAGGGGTTCAATCCGACCATGAAGTTGTCATTTGGTCCCCCGTTGCCGCTAGGGTTCACCTCGGAGGCCGAATATGTCGATATTACGTTAGAGGCCAATCTGATGCCGTATATGATCGATGACCTTCGACGGCACATGTTTGATGGGACGACCCTGATTGATGCTCGCGCCGTACTGGGACAGAATGCGTCGTTGTCAGCGTTGGTGAACCGGGTTGAGTACACCGTGCCGCTCGATGAATGGTCGGATCGGGAAGAACTGCGTCGTGCAGTGGCTGCCGCCACGGCATCGGCGAAGCTGGAATTGACACGTGCTGGGAAAGAAGGCGAAAAGATTGTGGACATTCGACCGGCGATATATGAGATCCGCGAAGACGGGGAGCGGCTGGTGATGGTATTGGGTGTGGGCGAGGGTGGCTATACCCGGCCGACTGAGGTGATCGGGTTTCTGGCCGATGGCTTGAGGCATGAACCGATTGCTCTGGCCTACCATCGTCGCGACGTCTACCGTTGCGACGCCGATGGTCGGCGAATAGACCCGATGGAACTGTAGGAGCCGATGACCGACACTGTGAACAGCGCAGTAGTACAGCGCTACGATCATGTTCGCGCCCTGGCGCTGGAGGCGTTGATCCTCATCCAGCAGGGAAAGCAGGCGGATGTCGCTGTCAGGGAAGTGATGCCGCGCGAGCGATTACGGCCGGTCGATATTCGTTTCCTGATGCAATTGGTGAATGGAACGACGAAGATGCGCCGGCGACTCGATCACGAGATGAAGTTCTACCTCGCCCGTCCATCGCAGGAGCTCTCGCTCAAAATATCGAACATTCTCCGCATGGGGTTTTACCAGATTCTTTTCATGAATCGCGTTCCTCCGCCGGCGGCAGTGTCGGAGGCGGTCAATCTGGCCCGTTACTTCACCGATCAGGCGCAAGCGAAGCTGGTCAACGCGGTCATGCGGGCGAAACTACGCGAGCCGGACAAAGTGAAGTTCATTTCACGCGAGGAGGACCTGACGAGATTCCTGGGTGATACGTATTCGTATCCCGACTATTTCATTCACTACTGCGTGCGCGAGTTCGGAGAGGAAATGACCGAGGTTATCCTCCAGGCGTACAATCGGGCGCCCAAAGTAACCTATCGAGTCAATTTCCTTAAGGCAAAGCCGGAAGAAGTGATGCAGGCGCTCACCGAAGCGGGGATTGAATTTCGGCCGGGAAAGTACCTTCCCGAATTTCTGCATATCGAAGGGGGCGGACTGCCACTCGATGCGGAATTGGTGCAGACCGGGAAAGTATTTGTTCAGGACGAGTCGGCGGGCATTCCCGTGCGTGTCCTCAATCCGAAACCGGGCGACGAGGTAATCGATCTGACTGCTGCTCCCGGCGGGAAGGCGACCTACGCGGCAATTCGGATGCGTAATAAGGGGCGGGTAACGGCAATCGACAAGTCCCACGGCCGGCTCAGCGTACTCACGGAGAATGCCAAGCGACTGGGTATCAAGATCATTTCACCGGTGGTGAGCGACATGGCCGAATTCAAGGCGGGGCCGTTTGAACGGGTGCTTCTTGATCCACCCTGCTCCGGCTGGGGGACAGCGTCAAAAAACGCCGACTTGCGCTGGGCCAAGACGCAGAAGGACGTTGACACGCTGACGCACATTCAGGAGAAGATGATCGACCGGGCGGCCAAACTGGTGAAACCGGGAGGCGTACTGGTGTATTCGACCTGTACCATAATGCGGGCGGAGAATGACCAGATAGTTGAGGAGTTTCTCCTGCGGAATAATCGGTTTGAAGTCGAATCGGCAGCGCAGATCATTGACAAGGAACTGGTGAATGACCGCGGATTCGTGAAGACGTATCCCTATTTCGAAGGGCTCGACGGCGCTTTCTGCGCCCGTCTGCGCCGCAAGCTCAACACTTGAGCTGTATTTCCACTCTCAATCTACTTCCCGGACGAAAACGACAGGACCTGTTGTGACGGCTGGATTTCCGGGGTGACGCCTCGTTCGAGATCGAGGAGCCACTGTTTTCTCCAGAGGCCGCCGCCGTAGCCGCGCAGTTTACCGGTGGATTCGATAACGCGGTGGCAGGGAATGACGATGCCAATGTAATTGGCGCCATTGGCGCGACCCACGGCTCGTGCGCCACCGGGGACGTTCAGGAGAGTGGCCATTTCGCCGTATGATCGAGTCTGACCGTAGGGGATAGCGAGAAGTTCCTGCCAGTCGCGCTGTTCGAATGGTGTTCCGGCAATGTGCAGGGGGATGGTGAATTCGCGGCGATCACCGGCGAAGTACTCACCCAGTTCCTTGCGCAATTGAGCGAGATGGGGATTGGTGCCCGGTACGACCGTGACTTTGTAGCGCTTTTCAACGCGCGCCAGGATGCGTTCCACGCCGCCGCGATCGTGCCATTCCAGAAAGCAAAGGCCGAGTTCCGAGGCGCCGGCGATCATCGGGCCGAGCGGGCTGTCAAGATTCAGATAAACTATTTGTGACATCAGTTCCTTCCTTACCGCTGTTCGACATACGCACTTGGTGTCTTGCCGAAATGGCGCATGAACGCGTCGCGAAACGCCGACGGTGATTCGTAGCCGCACTCATAGGCGGCAGCCAGATAGCCGCAGCCGGAGGTCAGTAGTTCTCCGGCATATTCGAGGCGAAGCCGCCGATGAAAGGCAAGCGGCGTGGTACGCAAATGAGTGTGGAAGTAGCGGCGGACAGTGGATATTGTGACGCCAGAGATGGCGACCAGATCGTTTTCGGTCAGACGTTCGTTACGATGATCGGCCAGGTGGCGCAGAAGTATCGGCAGCCATTCGGGGAGTGTGTCTGGATACCGTTCAGCGTGACACCGTTTGCAGCCCCGCAATCCGGCCGCTATGGCTTCCTCGCGCGTGAAGAAAAAGCGAACGTTCTTGAGCAGAGGTGAACGAGCCCGGCAGGTGGGAAGGCAGTAGATCCCGGTCGAAAGTACGCCGACGTAAAACCGACCATTGTACTCGTGATCTTTGCGGCGCATAGCGCCGGCCATTTCATCGTAGGTCAATATCATGGTCTAAAGGTAGTAGGCACGGAAAAGGGAGTCTACCGATTTTCGCGCACGGAATTCCGGGCAATATCACTTTATCATACCCTGACCAGGGGCACTGAAACGAGCCCATTTGTTGTTGCGTCGGGGAGCAAAAGCTACAAACTTGTGACCGTATGAGCAGTCAGAGTGCGGTCAGGCGCGGGAGCCTGACCGCACATCCTTGGTTAGAGGAGATGGGTAACTTGTCACACTGGAACAGGCCATGAACGCACCGCGCGCCTCAAGGTTATCCTCGTCGCGCTGGGATCGGTTTCTGGCCAAGCCGTTACCGCCCGGCTCGCTTAAACGGAAGCTGGTCTTTGGCTTCGGCATCCCGCTGATTATCCTCATGATTCTCGCTGGGATTTTTGACAAGATCATCATGCCAGTGGTGACGCGACAGGGAACGGAATTTGCGTTGCCCGACCTCAAGGACAGGAATCTGGTCGATGCCGACCTGCTGCTACAAGATCTTGGCCTCACGCATGAGATAGCCTCGGAGGAGTACGCCCCAGGCAAAGAGGCTGGGAAGATTCTGGATCAATACCCGAAGGCGGGTACAAAGGTAAAATCGGGTCGAGCAGTAAAGGTGATCATCTCCCTGGGCGAGAAGTTCATTGCGGTGCCGAATGTGGCGGGCAAGTCGGTCCGTCAAGCCATGCTCGATCTGGAGACAGTCGGACTGAAAGTGGGGGAGATCGCCTGGGCGTTTTCCGATACGATCCCCGAACGGGTGGTCGTTTTTTCGTATCCGTCTGCCGGAACGGAGATTTCGATGGGGGGCCATGTCAACCTGATGGTAAACCGGGGGCGAGCGTCGAGTTTCACCTACGTACCGGAACTGATCGGCATCACTCTGGACCAGGCGAAGAAGCGGCTCATGGAGAAATCGCTGACTGTTGGTGAAATCAAGTATCGCAAGAACGAGGATTACCTGCCGGAGACGGTACTGGAGCAATCAGAACCGGAAGGAACCGAACTGGATGTCGGAACTCCGGTGAATCTGGTGGTGAGCAAATCGTAAACGAGATCGGCTCGGCCCACGCCGGGCCGTTTTCATTGATGCAAAGGTAAAAGCAGTCTATGTCCGGGATTCATTATGCCAATTCGATCGAGGGGATCACGCCCGGCAAGCTAGGCGGCTTCTTTGTCGGTTGGCCGAACCCGCCGACAACAGAGACGCATCTACAAATTCTTCAAGGAAGCAGTCATGTGGAGTTGGCCATCGATGAGACGAGCGGCTGCGTGGTCGGATTCGTAAATGCCATTTCCGACGGCGTGCTGGTTGCCTATCTGCCGCTACTCGAGGTACTGCCTGCTTATCAACATCGGGGAATTGGCGCCGAGCTGGTTCGCAGGATGATGGCTCGTCTCGATGGATACTACATGATCGATCTGGTGTGTGATCCCAACCTCGAAGCGTTCTATAAGCGATTCGGGATGCACTCCTATACGGCAATGACGGTGCGCAGCTTCGCTCACCAGGCGGGCAGATTGAAGTGAACGACGCGTACCACGCCAGTGGAAAGATAGTTGCCTCGCGCTCGGTGGTGCTGAATCGGGTGCAGACCGGGATGGTCGAGAAGCTGTACGACCGGTCGGTTGTGCCTGATACGACAGTCGAACGGGTGACATATCTCTCGGAGGACCTGCGGGTCAATGGGTACATCGCTCGACCAAGGGCAGAGGGGCAGTACCCTGTGCTTCTGTGGAACCGAGGCGGCTTTGGGGATCGTGGTGCCTTGACCGACCTGACTGCCTACTTGATTCTTGCGTCGACGGCGGCGTGGGGGTATGTGGTGATCGGTACGCAATACCGCGGCAACATGGGGAGCGAAGGGGAAGATGATTTCGGCGGCCGCGATCTCTACGACGCGCTCAACCTGTTGGCTGCGGTCGAGGAGCTTTCGTATTGCGATATGTCGCGAATCGGCATAGAAGGGGCGAGTCGCGGCGGGATGACAACGTACCGGGCATTACTGCTCGATCAGCGTTTTCGATGCGCGATTGTGCATGCAGGGTTGTCAGACGTCGCTTCGCTCTGTGAAGCCAAACGGGACTGGTGCCGGTTCATCGACACGAAGTACGCACATCTAAGCGACCCGGAGAAGCAGGCCGAATTGTATCGGATATCGGCACTCTACTTTGCATCGCAGTTGCCCAAAACCGTTCCCATTCTGCTGCTGCATGGGTCGGCTGACCGAACCATTCCGATCGAGCAATCAGTGAATCTTTCAGCGGAATTTGCGGTTGTGGGTGTGCCGTACGAGCTGGTCGTTGTTGATGGGGGCGGTCATGTGGCGCTCAAAGACGGTTCCTACAAGCGAATTGATGTTGAGCGGAAGCGATGGCTGGGCCAGTATTTAACTGGCAGACAGTGATTTCGGTCTGGTCTTGGGGCTCGTCGAATCGAGATTAATCTACGAATACTCCAACCAATTGCCAATCAATACGTTAACAGCAATAATCTACGGATAGGCTGACGAGGTTATTCGACCGAACCCCTTGCCAGACGGGGGTAAAGTGATATATTACTGGGCTTTGGCTCCGGGAAATCCTGTCGCCAAGAGGGTTAGTATTGTCTTGGGGTTGATCTAGTGGTCGACTGGCCGGTGACAATTTACCTATTAGAGAGTTATGTTTTCGAATCTGTCTGACAAACTTGAGTCGGTATTCAAGAAGCTGCGCGGTCGCGGGAAGTTGAGTGATGCCAACATACGCGATTCGATGCGCGAGGTGCGCCAGGCGCTGCTTGAAGCGGACGTCAATTATAAAGTCGCGCGCGATTTTTGCAAGGCGGTCGAAGAAAAGGCGGTGGGCACGGAGGTTCTCCAGTCGATCGATCCGGGGCAGTTGATTGTCAAGATCGTGCACGACGAATTGGTCACGTTGCTCGGCACCAAGGGTGAACCGCTAGCGCCGATCGACAAGATGCCGACCGTCTACATGGTCTGCGGCCTGCAGGGGTCCGGCAAGACGACCCTGTGCGGCAAGATGGCGCTGCAGGCGAAGAGAAAGAACAAGAAACCGCTGCTGGTAGCGGCGGACATCTATCGTCCGGCAGCCGTCAAACAGCTCAAAGTGTTGGCGGACCAGATCGGTGTGGAGCATTTCTACGTCGAGGGCAAGAAGCCGCAGGTGATCTGCAACGAAGCGGTCAAGTACGCCTCGAAGAACTTCATCGATCTGGTCATTCTCGACACGGCCGGACGGCTGCATATCGACGACGATCTGATGCAGGAGCTGGAAGAGATCCAGGCGCTGGTCAAACCGGACGAGATGCTGCTGGTGGCCGACGCCATGACCGGACAGGATGCGGTCAAGGTGGCCGAGACATTCCACCAGCGGCTGAAGATTACCGGCGTAGCGCTGTCCAAGCTCGACGGTGACGCCCGTGGTGGTGCGGCCCTCTCGATTCGTCAGGTCACCGGCTGCCCGATCAAGCTGGCCTCGGTCGGTGAGAAACTGACGGATCTGGAGCCGTTCCATCCGGACCGGATGGCCTCGCGCATTCTCGGCATGGGCGATATTGTGACGCTCGTCGAGAAGGCGCAGGAGTCAATCGATGTCCAGAAGGCGCAAAAGATGCAGGAGAAGCTGCTCAAGGCGCAGTTCGACTTCGAGGACTTCCTGGATCAGATGAATCAGATCAAAAAGATGGGACCGCTCGAAGCGTTACTGGGCATGATTCCCGGCGTCGGCAAGCAGCTCAAGGGGATGAAAGTCGATGAGCGCGAGGTGGAGCGGATGACCGCGATCATCAAGTCGATGACAGTCGAAGAGCGCCGCCACCCGCACATGATCGACGGTTCGCGCAAGAAGCGGATTGCGCTGGGGTCGGGCAACTCAGTGCAGGCGGTCAATCAACTGCTCAAGCAGTTTTCGGCAATGCAAAAAATGTTTAGTTCAATAGGCAAAAAGAAGCTCCCTGGGATGGCCAAAGGACTTGGGTCATTTCGCTTTCCCGGGTGAGTAAGGAGAGGATTCATTGGCAGTTCATTTGAGACTCAAACGGATGGGGGCGACGAAGCGCCCGTACTACCGGATCGTGGCCGCTGATTCGCGTCGTTCGCGTGACGGCCGCTTTCTCGAAATCGTCGGGACCTACAGCCCGATTGAGAAACCGGCGGCAGTGAAGGTGGAAGAGGCCCTGGTGACCAAGTGGTTGGACCAGGGTGCCGTGCCGAGCGACACCGTCGGCACCCTGCTGACGCAGATCGGCTTCACGGAAAAGTACATGCGGGCGAAGAAGGGTGAAGATGTTTCGGCCATCGCGCTGAAGCCGAACATCAAGGAACGGAAGAAGAAGACGCGCAAGATGAAGAAGGCGACGATGGCCCCGAGCGAGACGCCGGCTCAGTAACGATCGGCCGAATGCACACTACGCCGAGCGGGTTCGAGGACTGGACTAAGAACCGGAAAAAGAACTGATTCGGAATACGACGCCTGTGATGACGCGAAAGGACAGCAGTCATGAAAGAGTTCATCGAATACATCGTCAGGCCTCTGGTGGATCATCCGGATCAAATCTCGGTAGAGGAAGTGATCGGTGTTCGCACGACAGTGTATGAACTGCGAGTCGGTCAGGGAGACCTGGGAAAAGTGATCGGGAAGAACGGGCAGACCGCGAAAGCAATTCGCACGCTTGCTGGCGGCCATGTCGGCACGCCAGGGAAAACGAGCAGTACTCGAGATTCTGGAGTAGGTGACGGCGAACGCAGATGTATGTCACGATCGGCAAACTCGGCCGGGCACGCGGCGTGCGCGGCGAACTCTGGGTCACGCCCGTCTCGAACAACAGTGAGCGCTTTCTGGCGCTGAAAGAGGTTTACGTTGCGTCCGCCACGACGGGCGATCGCGCGACGACTGGCAACGTTCGAAGATCGAGCTCGCCCGCATGATCGGCGGACGGCCGGTGTTGAAGCTGGCAGCGATCAACACGCCGGAGGAGGCCGCCCGCTTACCAACCGTGAACTCGCGTCCCGCGGAGAGCTGGTGACGCCGCCGCCCGACGACAGCCACTACGTCTTCGATCTGGTCGGCTGCGAGGTGATCGATGAAGCGAACGGCGAACGCCGTCGGCACAGTTGACCGATGTGCACCAGTATCCGGCCAACGATGTGTACGTCGATCACGCACGTACATCGGGCGGCGAGGTGCTCTTTCCGGCGGTGAAGGATTTTGTGAAGCAAATTGACATGGCGGCCAAGCGGATCAGGGTAGTCTGGCGCGCGATCGGCGATCTGGGATGAGGTCGTGGTGGCCATGCGCTTTGAGATAATCACGCTTTTCCCGGACTACTTCAGCCTGTCGATGAAACAGTCGCTGGTGGGCAAAGCGCAGGAAAAGGGGCTCTTTGACATCAGCATTCGCAACCCTCGGGATTTCGCGACCGACAAGCATCACACGGTCGATGACAATCCCTTCGGCGGCGGCGGCGGAATGGTCATGAAACTCGAGCCGCTCGACCTCTGCCTCGAGAACCTCGGCTGGCGGCGAAAGGCCGACGGCGGATTCGATCGAACGAAAGAGCGATTGATCCTGACCTCGGCGGCGGGGAAGCCGTTTACGCAGGCGCTGGCGATCGAGCTTTCGCTGTGCGACCGCGTGACCATCATCTGCGGTCACTATCTGGGCATCGATGAACGGCTCGTCGACCTGTACGAACTCGACGAAGTTTCCATCGGTGACTACATCCTGACCGGCGGTGAGCCGGCGGCGGCGGTGATGGTCGACGCGGTGGCGCGACTGATCCCGAAAGTGCTCGGGAATTTCGAATCGGCGCTGGAAGATTCGTACATGAATCAGATGCTCGGCTCACCGTGCTACACGAGGCCGCCCGAATACCGGGGATATCCGGTACCGGAAGCGCTGATGTCCGGCAACCATGCCGAGATCGACAAATGGCGGACCAAGGAGGCGATCCGGAAGTGCCTGAGCCACCGGCCGGATCTTGCTGGAGAGAGCCGATCTGTCGGACGAGAGTTGCGAGTGATAGACGAAGTGAAAAAAGAGAATTTGACAATATCAGAGAAAGGAAAGTAAGTCGTGAAACAGATAGCCCAGATCGATAAATTGGTCGTGCGCGACGATTACCCGGAATTTAACCCGGGGGATACCATTCAGCGTGCACGTCCGAATCAAAGAGGGTGACAAAGAACGCATCCAGGTGTTCCAGGGTACGGTGATCGGCAAACGGGGCGGCGGTAACGGCGCGACGTTTACGGTACGCAAGATTTCGTCCGGGATCGGCGTGGAACGCGTCTTCCCGCTCTGGTCGCCGAATATCGCGAAGATCGAACGGATTCGCGCCGGCCAGGTCCGTCGCGGCAAGCTCTACTACCTGCGTTCACTGACCGGGCAAATCGGCTCGTATTCGCGAGCAGCTGCTGGTCGACGGATCGGGGGCGGAAGCCGCGAAGAAGGAAAAGGAATAGTCATTTTTTTGGCATTTTGCCATCAACCCGCCGAAACATCGGCGGGTTTTTTATTGGTCGGCGTCAATACCGTTTCATCCGTCTGATAAAGGGCTGAACAGACTGAAGGACGACGCGAGATAATTCTTGGAATCGTCATGATGATCGCCGATAGAAAGAGCATGATCATTTGACGACGAAGCTGAGGATACCAGATGCGCCCATTTTCCCAATGCACCGCTTGCCAGGTCTGGTTCACGGTTCGTGAACTGCTGACCGATACCAGTCTCGAGCCGCTGGGGCTGCAATTTGACGAAAATAGTCAGCGTCTGCATTTCTATTTCTTTCATACAGATCCGTCATGCCTCTCGGCTTTCAAAATACCTGCCGAAGAGCTGCTGCAGTTGGTCTCAGAAGCCGTACCCGATCAGACGCTTCACAACTCGCCCCGCTGTCCGGGACATTGCTTCATCCTGAGTGACGAGACGGCCTGCGGTCAAACGTGCCACTTTGCACCGTTGCGGCGCTTGTATCTGGAGATGCTGGAGAACCGGAATAAGCAGGCGGGTGAATACCTGGATTACGCAGAGGCGGTGGGGGAAGACTGAGAAGCCGGCGAACATAGGAAAATGATCACGGCGCCGTTCAGAGTGAATTCTGAGGGCGCCATTCTTATTGGTAACGGGGACGACCGGGGTTCGACGACGTTTATCCAGAGCGAAGTCGAAGTGCGACGAAACAGCTGCCCTACGGGCCCTCACCCCAACCTTCTCCCTGAAGGGAGAGGGGGAAGAGAAGAGCAGGGCGAACGTCAGAGGGAATATTCAGGCTTCGTTTCCGCTCAGCCCGGTGATTCCGGCACGGCAATTGTTGTGCGTAGATGATCAATCATTGAAATACGGGAGGTTCGAGATTGCCACGGCCCGCTAAGAAGCGAGCCTTGTAATGGCGTGATCGAGAGAGCGGTGGACACTGAGGTCCTGAACCTTTAAGAAAAGGTTCAGGATGACGAGGGGGGAGAGGATGATTCAGGATGACGAGGTGGTGGCGCTCAAGGCGGGCATGACACTCTGTCACCCTCTCCCAGGGAGTGTATAGCACGGGAGAGGGCTGGGGTGAGGGCCCGTAGGATCAGTCGGCGCACGAGACGTACGCCAACCACGAACTGAAAGATCGCCGCGGCGCGAAGCGCGCCTCGCGATGGCGTGATCGAGAGAGCGGTGGACACTGAGGTCCTGAATCATAAGAATGATTCAGGATGACGAGCGGGGAGTGAATCACTCAGACGCCAACTTCAGCACCGTGTAAGTCGTGTTCCCGTACTTTCGTTCCTGCTGCAACGTGAAGCCGTCGATCTTGAGATGAGCGCAATTCAGACGTATCCGTCTGGCAGAGAATCAAAGCATCGCGCACAAAGCGACGGCAGGGTCTTCAGCAGTCGCAAGGTCTGATTGACCAGCCCCAAATACTGCGGCGGCGCCATCATGATGATATCGAACACTTCGCCGTGGCGCGCAAGTTGCGGGAGCAGAACAAAGACGTCATTGAGAAAGCAGTTCAGGCGATCATCGACATTGAATTTCCTCGCCTGATCGTTGATGGCCTTCGTCAACTGAGGGTCGCGTTCGATGCCGACCACTTTACCGGCGCCGCGCGAGACCGCCTCAAACATATACGAGCCGGTTCCGCTGTACAGATCGAGATAGCGGGCATCGGGCAAATACGGCGTCAGAAAATCAAAGATCGATTTGCGCAGGCGGGTCAGCGGCGGGCGGGTGATGCCGAGATCGGGGGTGTGAACGACTTGCCCTTTAGTTCACCGGCGATAACGGAGAACTCGAAGAAGCGGGGCTTGGGAGCGCGCTTCATCTTGGTGTACGAGCCCCGCGCGGGTGTGGGTGGTGTCTTTCGGTGGGATTGTCGGCTGTCGGACGATTCTTCTTCTGCATATACCCGCTCTTAATTTTGCACGGTTGACTGCCGATATAGTAGTAGCAACTAATTGCTTGTAAAGCACGCTAATTTGCCGGTATTACTCCGGCTGGAGAACAAGTGAAACACCGCGACACGCACAGCTTAGCCTGATCGACTTTCCCTGAGATCGAGACGGCACGTCTACGGAAAAGGGATGTCATGCGTTGTGCGGAGTCGATGAGGTCGGTCGCGGTCCGCTGGCCGGGCCGGTGGTGGCTGCGGCGGTCATACTGCCGCCGGGGATTACGATCGACGGTGTCGACGATTCCAAGAAACTGACCAAACTGCGTCGCGAGAGTGTGTTCGAGCAGATCGTCGAGCTGGGCCTGGTCTGTTCGGTCGGCATCATCGACAACGAAGCGATCGACTCGATCAACATCCTGCAGGCCTCGCTGTTGGCGATGAAGAAGGCGGTGAAGGGTCTGAGCGAAGTCCCCGCACTTCGTGCTGGTCGACGGCAACTTCCCGATTCCGCAGCTGCCGATACCGCAGATGGCGATCGTACAGGGTGACAGCCGGTGTAAGGCGATCGCGGCCGCGTCAATTGTCGCCAAGGTGACGCGCGACCTGATCATGAGCAAGTACGAGAAACTGTACCCGCATTACGCGTTTGCCACCCATAAGGGGTATCCGACGCCGGCGCACCTTCGCGAACTGGCCGAACACGGTCCGTGCGAGATTCATCGCAAATCATTCAAACCTGTTGCCGATCTGGTGAAACCGTATGTCCTCCAAGACTGAAACCAAACCGAACAAGCAGGCGCTTGGCCGAGAGTTTGAACAGCAGGCGGCCCGCTTTTATCAGAACCAGGGATTCAAAGTCATCGCGCAGAACTGGCGTGCCGGCAAGAAGGAGATCGACCTGGTAGTCCGCAAAGATAACCAGGTGATCTTTGTCGAGGTGAAGTACGCCGGCAGTGATGCGTTTGGTCATCCGTCGCTGAAAGTCAACAAGTCAAAGCAGATGCACTTGATCGAGGCGGCGTACGCCTATCTCGATTCGGCGGGGATCATCAATTGCGATTTGCGCTTTGACGTGGTGACGTTCAGCAACGGCAAGCTGGAACAGTACCCGAACGCCTTTCAGACGGAGTAACTTCATTCTTCAGCGGTGGTGTCCCGCTTGATGCCGAGCACTGAATCCTCTTTACCACGAGCGAATCAACCATCTTGTTGATGGTTGCGGCGTAGCGGAGCGCCGCGTCCGGCGTCTGTTCATACTGCTTCTGAAACGCCTTCAAATTACTCAGCCGACAATCCCTCAGCCGCCAAGAGCGAATCTCGATATTGCAGGTACCCTTTTTCGTCGAGGCGAAATCTGGCGGTCGCGACCCAGACGCGGGCGGTAGCCAGAGCGTAGCGATGTTCTTCGGCCAGCATCAAGGCCTCGCGGCGTGTCGAATACCAGTCGTAGCCGAACCAGATCGCCACGATTAAGACAAAGGGGAGCAATCGTTTAACCCAGACTGATTTCATCCAACTTTCCATTGCGTCGCTGTGTAAAATGGGTAAATTACCGGCCTTAGTATACATGCAAGGACTTCAGTTCGCTATGGAAATACCGTATCCCATAAAGCGCCGCAAAAGCAAGGGTGTCAAGATCGGCGACGTGCTGATCGGCGGCGGCTTTCCCATTGCCATACAGTCGATGACGACGACCGACACCGCCGACGTCGAGGCGACGGTCGCGCAGTGCAACCAGTTGTTCGAGGCGGGTGCCGACATCGTTCGGCTGGCGGTACTCAACCACCGGACATCGGAGTTTCTCCCCGAAATCCGCAAGCGGGTAACCAAGCCGCTCGTGGCGGACATACATTTTCAGTACAAGCTGGCGCTCAAGGCAATTGAGTCGGGGTTTGACAAGATTCGGATCAATCCGGGCAATATCGGAGCGGAGTGGAAAGTCCGCGAGGTGACCAAGGCGGCCAAGGATAAAGGGGTGCCGATTCGGATCGGCGTCAATTCCGGATCACTTCCAAAAGATGTGCTGGAGAAGTACGGTCACGATAATCCAGAAGGGTTTGTCGAGGCAGCACTGCGGGAAATTGCGGTGCTCGAGGATATGAATTTCACTGATATCGTCATATCGGTCAAGTCGACCAACACGGTGACGGCGTTCTGGGCGTATCACATGCTGGCGGCCAAGTGCGAGTATCCGTTGCACGTGGGGATCACTGAATCGGGGACACTGGAGACGGGATCGATCAAGAGTTCGGTGGGGATTGGGACGATCCTGATGACCGGTATCGGTGATACAATTCGCGTATCGTTGACGGCCGATCCGGTGCATGAGGTGCGGGTGGCGAAACAGATTCTCACCGCCTGTGCGCTTAAGACCGACGGGGTCGAGGTGATCGCCTGCCCGACGTGCGGACGATGTCAGATCGATATGATCCCGATGGCGGAGATGATTGAACGTCGCACGCGCAATATCAAGACGCCGCTGAAAGTGGCGGTGATGGGGTGTGCAGTGAATGGGCCGGGCGAAGCGGCCGCCGCGGACGTAGGGATTGCCGGCGGCGACGGTAAGGGGATGCTCATCAAGAAGGGTGAGATTGTGAAGCGGATGGATGAGAACCAGCTGGTCGAGACGTTGTTGTCGGAGATTGAATTGATGACAGGGGAGAAGGTCGACAAGGCGTAGACAGACTTCAATCTGAACAGACTTGTTTCATTATGTACCCCGGCAGGTGTGTCGGGGTATTTTGTTGGGCATGTTATTGTAAGGCAATGTCTTATATTATCGTTAAGTCATTCCACAATTGTGTTGCTGGAACGTCTTTATGGCATATCTTGAGGGTAGGACAAGCTGGAGGGAATATGCGTCGAGTCATGAGTTTAGTCGGTCTTGCGTTGAGCTTTGTGGCGTCAGCAGCATTCGGCGCGACGATTGAGCTAGTGCACCATCTGACGTTCACGCCGCCGTCTGTCGGCGAGGTCTCTCAGGTGGTATTCGCCGATGTTACGGCTAACGGATTTCCGGAAGTCGGAGTACTTGGGCGGCACGACGTGTTTCTCTGTGATATTGCCGGCGACTCCATACTCTTTCACGCATCGGTGACGGATCCGGAATACATTGAGAAGTTTGTTGTCGCGGATCTGACGAGCGATGGCAAGGCGGATATCGCCTACATCTCCACCATCTCCGATATTCATGTTGCTCTTCCCTCTCAACATTTCGTCCGTCTCTTCGATGGTGCTCTTGGATACTCCCTTGTGGCCGAAGATACACTGGAGCGTCGGGCCTCGTTTGAAGCTTGGGCGCCATTGAAGGTATCAGCCTTTGATGCCGTGGATCTGGACAATGACGGGTTGAAAGAGTTATTGGTTAGTCTGGGTCTTACCATGCCCGAGTATCCGTTTCGGGTAGTGAATCTAGCTCTGTTATACGACCACTTTCCTGATTCTATCACTTGGGCGACGGACAACTTCGTAGGCGAGGTTCGGGAGTACAATGATGCGGACTATGGGTCATTGGTGTTCTGCAGCGATCACTGGAGTTATTTCCTGAGTGTAATAGGATTTGAACTCGCCAGCGATGGTGCCGAAGTAGCGCATCTGCGGCCCAATGGGACAAGCAGAATCGTATCGTCACTTGGGGGCAGCTCCAAGGTCGCGAGTATGTTGTACGAGTATTCCGCAGAATACAATTATGTTGGTGATATTGGCGCAATGGTTGCTGGATCTTCGAGACCGAATTTGGCAACCTGGTACTGGTGGTTGCGTAGTTGGGGCGAACGGACCAATAGCGAAGACTCCAGCTCCGGCGGTGGCTATGCGATGTATGACATCACATCGCCGGATTCGCTGACCCTACGCTGGTTCATCAGGGACTATCGCTTTCAGGGCTCCATTGTCTATCACCCGTGGTTTCCCGGGTACTTTTTCGCCCAGTACGATAGCTCACTGTGCTTATTCCGTGGAGAAGACGGCGCCCGTCTGGCGTGCATTCCGTTGCCGCCGTCAAAACACATTTGGACCACTTCCTTTGGCGATGGTCAGCCGCGTCTCGTTACCTACAACGATAGCTCCATCTCCGTCTACCGCCTCGACGTCTCCACCGGTGTCGACGACAATTCGCCTGACGCCTTGCCGGCGTCGTTTGCGCTTGGAGCGCCCTACCCCAATCCGTTCAACGGGAGTATCGTCCTGCCCGTCAGCAATGACCGTCGCCAGCGGGTGAAGATCGACGTTGTCAATATGCTGGGGCAGAAAATTGCCACGGTGTATGACGATGAACTCGGAGCCGGGGAGCAGACGATTGCCTGGAATGCGGGGGATAGGTCATCCGGCGTCTACTTCATCCGCGCCACCACCGACTCCGGCGGGGATTCGAAGAAGGTCATTTATCTCAAATAGCCCGTACGGGGTGCCCCAACACCCCGCTTGACTTCCGTCTATTTTCGCGCTACATACTGACCGATCACAGGCAATTTCAGGACCCTTTTAGCGCGGAAAGCCACCCATGGGCGAACAATATATTTTCACGATGCTCGGCCTCAATAAGTACTACGGCCAGAAACAGGTACTCAAGGACATCTACCTCAGTTTCTACCCCGGAGCCAAGATCGGCATCGTCGGGAGAAAACGGCGCCGGCAAGAGTCAACAGTGCTTCGCATCATGGCGGGGCTCGACGATCAGTTTGTCGGCAAGGCCGAGCTGCTCGGCGGCTACCGGTCGGGATTTGTCGCCCAGGAGCCGGTACTCGACGACGACAAGACGGTCAAGCAGAATCTGGAAGCAGCTTTCGGCAGAACGATGAAGCTGCTCAAGGAGTACGACGAGGTCACCGGCAAGATGGCCGAGCCGATGTCGGACGACCAGATGCAGAAGCTGATGGACCGGATGGGGGTGCTGCAGGACAAACTGGACGCGGTCGACGCCTGGAATCTGGACCAGCATCTGGCTGTCGCGGCTGACGCTTTGTATTTGCCCGAAGATGACCGGATTGTCAACACGCTGTCGGGTGGTGAACGGCGACGGGTGGCGCTTTGCCGGGCGTTGCTCGAACGTCCGGATCTGCTGTTGCTCGACGAACCGACCAACCATCTCGATGCTGAAACGATCGACTGGCTGGAAACACAGCTTAAGGACTATCCCGGCACGGTGATTATCGTCACGCACGATCGGTATTTTCTCGACAACATCACCAAGTGGATTCTGGAATTGGACGACGGAAAGGGGATTCCGTACGAGGGAAGCTATTCGTCGTGGCTGGAACAGAAGCTGGCCAAACTGGCGGCGGCGGAGAAGAAAGATTCCCCTCGCTCGCGGGCGCTGGCGCATGAGTTGGCCTGGATCAAGATGTCAAACAATGACCGTCACGAAATGGCCCGCACCCGTTTGCGGGAATACGAGCAACTGATCGCGCGCGAGAATGCGGTCGCGAAGGAAGACAGCTCCGTCATCACGATTGCGCCGGGACCGGAGCTGGGCGACAAGGTGATTGAATTCAAGAATGTTGCCAAGCAGTACGGCGACACGATTCTCTTCTCCGATCTGAATTTCATCATTCCGCGTTCGGCGGTAGTCGGGGTGATTGGTCCCAATGGGACCGGCAAGACCACGCTTCTCAAACTGATTGTCGGCAAAGAGAAGCCGGACACGGGCGAGGTGGTGATCGGCTCGACGGTCAAGATGGGGTATGTCGATCAGAGCCGCGATTCGCTGGGCACGCACTCACTCCTGCAGGAAGTTGGTGACGGGCTCGAAGAGGTGCAGCTCGGCAAGCAGACCGTGCCGCTTCGGCAGTATCTCTCGCGGTTTGGCTTTAAGGGATCAGACCAGCAGAAGACGGTCGACAAGCTTTCGGGCGGCGAGCGGAATCGCGCCCATCTGGCCAAAGTGCTGAAAGTCGGCGGGAACGTGTTGTTGCTCGACGAACCGACCAATGATCTGGATGTCAATACGCTGCGGATGCTGGAAGAGGCGATCTTGAATTTCGGTGGCTGCGTGCTGGTGATCAGCCACGATCGCTTCTTTCTCGACCGCATTTGCACGCACCTGCTCGTCTTTGAAGGCGAGGGTCAGGTGCGGTGGTTCACGGGGAACTTCCGCGAATACGAAGAGTGGCGCCAGAAGGAACTGGGCGGCAAGTTATTCGAAAACCGCCGCAACCGTTACCGCAAAATCGTCAAAGCCTGATCAATACCCCGATTCCGGCGTGTGACATTCGGTGCACTTGGACTCCTTCCAGGCGTCCTCGATATCTTCCGGATGCTGGAAATCCAACCCGTTGATATTGCTGGCCAGCCTGAGCAATACTCTCCGACGGCCCCTGGGCCACGATCGTGTGGCAGGTGCGGCAGTCGTGAGCTAACACCTCGCCCTTTTCATTCTTCTTGACCCCATCGTGACAACGGAAACAGCCGTCGTTGGTGAAATGGCTGAGGTGATTTTCTCGGGCGCGGTAGTCGGTTTTCATTTCCGGGAAGAAGTTCTGATCGTAAATCGATTGCAGTGCCCCGACCGCCTGATCGATATCGGCCTTATGCGACGAGACCATATCGGGATAGTTAGTCGCATAGTAAGTAGGCAGACTTTTGGCAATGGAATCGAGCGCCTGCTGTTTGGTGGCGTAATTCGCGTTCAAAAGGTCGATACCAACCTGCCGCACATAGGGGAGTCCCGGTGACATAGCGCGAGTCGAGAGGGCAAGGTTAATCGCGACAGCCGGTGACTGGAAGCGATGGCTGGGGCGATTGTGGCAATCCATACAATCGAAGCGGCGAATTTCCACGCTGTCGGCGGTCGTATCAGGCATGGTTGCGCCCGGGTCGGTGTAGATGGAAACCTCGCCGTTGGCCTTGGTCGCGCGTATCCACGGAATGGACGTGCGCTTGCGATCCGACGCGATGTACTCGACTTTGTTCTCCTGCAGCATGTGCCAGTGGATGCCCTCCTGTCGGCCGGAGCGCGGATTGCCGCCGCCGATCTTCACGAGCATCGAAACCGTCCAGGGAGTATTGGCGGAGTCAGAGCGGTAGTAGGTGTGGGTAACCAACTTCTGACCGTAGAACTGCTGGGGCCAGTGGCACCCTTCGCAGGTTTGCTGGGCGGGCCGGAGATTCATGACCGGTGTTTCGATTGGGCGACTGTAGGTATTGAAGATCGCCGCGATGACCTGTCGGGCGCCGTCAACTTTGGAACGGACCCAGAATGACGCACCGGGGCCGATGTGGCATTCTACGCAGGGGACACGGGCGTGCGCGGAATTCTGATAGGTGACCGCCTGAGGATTCATGACGGTGTGGCAGGTTTCGCCGCAGAAGCCAACCGAGTCGGTGACCTCGTATCCTTTATAGCCGCTGTAAGCGACCAGGAAGATGAATGTGCCGGTCAGACCGAGAAAGAGCCAGAGGTTGCGCATGTAGCCGGGATCGGAGGGTTCAATGGCGAAATTGAAGCGGACCTTCTCGCCCCGCTTGCGGGCTTTCATGACCTGTATGCGGATTGACAGCATGAAGAGGATGAAACCGAGCAGGCTGACAGCCGGCGCGCCGACGAAGGTTATGAGTGACCGGTACGGGTTGTCGACAGCGGCCATAAGGTCGACAATGGCGAGAATGATGAAGGCCGCCGCGCCAGCAAAAAACAACGCACCGCCCCATGCCGCCAAGGGGTGCTTGAAAAGACTTTGCTTCCTGATCGTATCCGCCATGCCAACTCCTCTACTTTATCGGTCCAAAAGGTCTTGTGAAAATAAGGACAATCAATCGCGACTGCAATCGGTTTGACTTTGATCAAGCGACAAAAAGAAACCCCGCTGTAGCGGGGCTTCGATGAGGGCTGATAATCCCGGCCTAATGGCTGACGGCTGTTCCCTGGGGAGTAAACCGCTCCACCTGATGAGTGATCGGATTCAGCGAGTGCAAGTAGGTGTAGACGGCGCCCAGATCCTCTTCGGTCATACCGGCGTACATGGTCCAGGGCATGACCGTGTTGAATTCTCCGGCCGGGACAGAGAGATGGCGTGCCTCATCGTTGTCGTACCCTTTGAATAGCAAGACGAAGGTTTCCTTGTCCCAGTCGCCGATGCCCGTTTCATTGTCCGGGGTCAAGTTGGCCGAGCGCACAATTCCCCAGGGCAGGCTGAATTCCATTCCGCCTGCAAAACGCATCGAATCGATAGGACGGCCCCGGTCGGTCGGTGTATGGCAGTCGCCGCAACCGGCAATAGTCACCAGATACTTGCCATACGCCGTCGTATCGCTCTTGGCCGGTATGGTCATCGGTTCGGCGGGTGCCGGTATCAGCCGCATAATCAGACTGAAAGGGAAGTTGGCTTCTGATTTCGCCGGTTCGGACGCTATCGACGGGAGCGAGCGGACGTACGCGACAATGGCCTGAACGTCTTCGGCAGCCATGTGCTTGTACGACGGGTAGGGCATGATCGGGAAATATGGCTCGCCCTCGCGATTAACGCCTTCTGTTATGGCGCGGATGATCTCGCCATCAGTCCAATCCGCCAGATTGTGCGGTGTGATGTTTTTGGCGTAGAAATTTCCGGGGAAACCGAATTCTTCGCCGAAGCGATCTCCGCCCTTGCCCATCGTGCCGTCTTTGGCCGGACCGGAATAGCGAGTCCAGTCGCGTTCGGAGTGACAGTCCATACAGACTGCCACATGATTGGCGAGGTAATAACCGCGTTCAAGCAGTTCGGGGGTCGGGGTAACGGTGACGGTTGGCGGCGGCCCGACTTTCGGATAGGCCAGTTTCACGTAGACGACCAATCCGACTACTACCACCAGGCCAAGGGCGATGATGCCGAGAATTATTTTTCCGACTAAGCGCATGCAGGTGTCTCCTCTGTACGTGGCGGCGGATGCCGGTGCGGCAATTACAGTCCCGACTTGGCAATGCCGAACGGAATCGGGTTACGCGACGACCGAGACATGATAACAACCGGAGTGGCAGCGGGCAAGACGAAATGGATAATATAGATCGGTATACGGATAGAGGACGGGTGGCTCACACCACCCGTCGCCAAATGAGGACTACCATTGACTACTTTTTATAATCGATACGCGAGCCGCAGAAACCGGGGCCGTAGAGGACCGCATTGGCCAGGAGTGTCCGCGTGCCCCAGGCATAGGCACGTGTGTTCGGCTCTCCCGCAAAGAGAACGATCTGGCCGCTTCCGACAGACTCGCGAGTCACGAAGGCAGAGCCGGCCCACCGCTCGCGGGCCTCGGGCCAGAGGAGGCCGGAGAGGCGAAGCTCGTTCTTGTCGTTAGTGAGTCGTGCGACCGCGATGACCGGATTTTTAGAGAGAAAGATTTTGTCGGTGTAGACGAGCACAGGAAGGTTTTTCCTGAGGCCAAATGACAGCCATTCCGTAGTATCAATCTCAGCCAGCAGGAAGGCGCCACGGGGCTGAAAACGGGTGGCCCATTGCTCGTCGGCTTCGATGATTTTTGAGTCCGTCGCTTGAACTTTCGATGTGTCCTTCGGTACTCTTGCGGGGTTCCAAACGGAGGCGGTGTCGACAGCGATCTTTTCGGCGGCCAATTCGCGCTGCAAAGATTTTTCCCATTCGCCCAGATCATTTAGCACCTGACTGCGAAGGCGGACCGATGACAAGCCGGTGGCGGTATCGGCCGCCCAGGCGGCGGAACTTCCGACGAGAATCAACGTCCCGCCGGCTTCAACCCAGGTGCGGAGGGTTTGGGCGCCATTCTTGCCGAGGCGCTCGCCGATCTGTCCGCCCCAGGCGTCGGGAATGATCAGCACATTGTACTTGTCAAGATTCGTGTAGGGCAGCCACTCAAGGCTGAGGAGCGAATGGGGGAGTTCGAGTTGGCGATCGATCGTGAACCAAATTGAACCGGCAGAACTGAAGTCCATGGGGTTGCCGGCAACAAGCGCGATGCGCGGCTCGGTGAGCAGACGGAAGGTCGGAGCGCCGAGCATCGAGCCTTCGGTTGCGAGGCCCGTATTGACACCATAAATGCTGATGCCCACCTGCCCGGCAAGGCGCTCCAGAGTTTGCGCGAGGTCGGCGGGGTTGCCGCGTTTGCGGATATACAGTGAGCCACGCGGGTAAGTGCGTCCTTCGACAGTGACGGCGTTCTCCGTGGCGTAGACGTTTATGCCGTGCTGAAAGAGTTGGTTGAGCAGTCTGTAGGTAAGTTCCCCCAGCATGTCGACCAAATACCCAACCTGGGCGCCGGCATTGATGAGATAGCCGGGAGACGAGGGCAAGTAGGAAAGGGGAACGACTGTGGCAGTGAAGTCGGAAGTAGTAGCATATGTTTCCAGGTCATAACCAAGCGGCACCGACCAGGTAGTGGTTTCGTACTGACGGGTGCCGCCGGTCTTTTCTACTTCGCGACGTTCCAGATCCAGTTCTGTCTGATCGAAATGCGGGTCGAATTCGAAGATCGCCTTAACCAGTGCGCCATGAGGCTGAGCAGTGGAGACGATGAGAGTGCCGATGGGGAATCGTTTTGACGACAGACTCTTGTGGTAGATGTCGGTGACGGAACTCACAGTGAATTCCGCTCTGGCCCGTTGTACCTGAATACCCTGATCGAGAAGTGATTTGATGAATGTTGAGAGGCGTGCGCTGTCACGGTCGGGCACGACGAGGTAGGCAAGATTGGACTTTCGGCCGTTTTCAACAATCTGGCGGCGGGTTTCGCGATAGTCGCGAAGCAACTGGACGCGATGATCGGCGAGCGACGTGAGATTGGCCAGGGAGGAGGCAAACTGATGGTGAACCGCCTCCTGATAATGCAACAGATAATTGCCCGGCTGCATGATGGCGCCGCCGCCGACCCGCGCCTGCTCATAGAGAATGGCGAGAGCGCCGAACATGGTGGGCCAGGCTGAACCGTAGCCAATAAACCATTGCTCGTGCCATTCACCGGTGTAGTAGGGCCAAGCGAATTTGTCGAGCGCTTTGGCCTGTTCCTGCGTGAACACCTGCATCCACTGTTTCACGGTGGGCGGCGTATTCGGATTGATCGGCTCGCGCGGCATGCCGAAGAGGAAGTTGTCGTCGGAACCCATTTCGTGGGCATCGACCACCACTAATGGATTGTACTTGAGAATAGTTTCTACGCGTGCCCTGGTCTCGGGCTGAGTGACAAATATCCAGTCACGATTGAGGTCGAACCAATAGTGGTTGCCGCGTCCCCACGGCCAGACACCGTTGTGCTGCATCGCCTGATCGTCCCAGTTCGACATATTACTGTGGTAGGTTTGCAGCATTGACAGGTAACGATCCCGGCCGTCAGGATTCTCCGATGGGTCGATGATGATGACGAGATCTTCCAAAATTCGGAGTGTCGCCGGATCGTTCGCCGCGGCCAGGTGCCAGATCAGACGCACGGCGGCGTCAGTGCCGGAGAGTTCGTCGCCATGGATGCTGTATCCGAGCCAGGCGAAGGCCGGTTGTGACTCGGTAGTTTTGTCAAGTTCGGCAGCGGGTATTGATTGTGAGGGATCGGCGATCCGCGCCATCGTGGAGCGAAGACTGTCGAGATTCCGGATATTTTCCGGCGAGGAGATGACCAGGTAGATGAGCGCGCGACCTTCGAAAGTTTCTCCCTGTGTGAAGAATCGCACACGATCTGATTTTTCGGCGACCGCTCGCGCGTAGGCAAGTACTTCAGACCACGACGCCGGCCACTCGCCGCCGGGGTGTGACGTGTAGGCGTTGGGGGCAGGAATCGACTTGTCGTAGCTCGAGGTATCGTAGTAGGGAAGGGTGTCAGCGACGACACTCGGCGAATAAATGGGATTCCCCGTGGCGAACGGGGCTGAAGAGGCGAGCAACATGAAGGCGACGGCGAGCAATGGATACCCGAGTCTCTGAGATGTCATAGACGACTCCTGTCGGCATGCGATGTGGTGATATTATTCGAGGCAAACAAATATCCGGGCCCGGCGGGGGCAAGAGGATTCTGGTCGCCAGACTCGATCAGATGAGGCGCGCCGGCAGAGATAGAGTAGATTGATCCAAACATTCCGCCGGCGGACGGGTAAGGTCAGCCAAAAAATCTCTAAAGAAATACTTGACTTTTCCGATAAGTAATCGTATAAAAACATGTGAAAAGAGCTTAAATATGATATCCAAGACCAGCATACACGCTTCGCTCGCCCTAAGCCTTCTGGCCGGACTGGCGCCCCAGGAATACGCTGGAGCGGCCTTCATTGCCAAGGAGATAAGGGCTCCCCAAAACTACCTGGGGAAGCTACTTAAGATATTGGCGGAGAATGGATTACTTGAATCACAAAAGGGCTTTAACGGTGGCTTCAGATTGGCCAAACCTGCCGCAAAGATATCGCTCTTCGATATTGTAGAGCCAATTGATAAGGTAAGTCGCTGGGGGAATTGCTTTATGGGCGGAAATTGTCGGGACGGTCAGCCGTGCGCCGTGCATCATCAGTGGAAAGATATACGGGAAAAGTACTTACGGTTTCTCAAGGAGACTACTGTGGCCGACCTCGCGGCAAAGAAAGCTAGCCTCAGGTCCGAATGAGTTTTTTTGACATATAATAAGATATTTACATGTGATTAGTTAATACAAGGGAGAAACAATGAAACCGACTGACGTACTGAAATCAGAACACCGAGTCATCGAAGTGGTGCTCGATTGCCTGGATGCCATTGCCGATCAGGCTGAAGAAACAGGGAAGCTTGACCAGCAGGCCGCGCTTGATGCGGTCAATTTCATAAAGACATTTGCGGATGGTTGTCATCACGGAAAGGAAGAAGGGCAACTCTTTCCGGCGTTGATCGAGAAAGGCATACCGGCCGAAGGTGGCCCGATTGCCGTCATGCTGCACGAGCATGAGATGGGGCGGGAATTTGTGCGCGGGATGGCCGGTGCAATTGCCGCGGCTGCGGAAGGGGAAAAAGAAGCGATTGATACCTTTACGGGAAACGCCCGCGGATATGTCACGCTTCTTCGAGGGCACATTTTTAAGGAAGACAATATTCTGTTTCCGATGGCAGATCGGGTCATGAGCGAAGCCGATGTGGCGCAGGTGAACGCGAAATTTGACCATGTCGAGACCGATCACATGGGTGTGGGCACGCACGAGAAGTTTCTGGATCTGGCCTTTGCCCTGGCGAAGAAGTATAATGTCCCGCACACACACTTGACTCCAGTCCATGGCCCGGGTGGCTGTGGCTGCGCTCACCAAACATCGCCAACGCGGTAAGCAGAGAGGGATTGGAGAGACTCGTCATGGTTCAACAGCAGAATCTTCGCAAGTACTGGTTAGCCTTTGCCGTGGTCGTAGTGACCTCATTTCTCGTTCTGGGATGGGCGGGCCTCAGGATATATCAGGAGAAGCCGCCGATTCCGGATCAGGTGGTAACCAGCGATGGTCGGGTGATTATCGGTTCCGGCCAGATCACGGTAGGGCAGAATGTCTGGCAGGCCATGGGAGGAATGGAGCAGGGTTCAGTCTGGGGTCACGGCAGTTATGTGGCGCCCGATTGGTCGGCCGATTACCTTCACCGGGAAGCTACCTATATACTGGACCGTTGGGCGAACGAAAGCGACGGCAAACCGTACGATCAACTGTCGGATGATCAGAAGGCGGTGTATGCAGCGCGGTTAAAGAAGCTGATGCGTACGAACACCTACGATGCGAGCACCAATCGACTGGTGCTTGATCCGGTGCGGGCAGAGGCCTTTGAAGCGAACTTCAATCATTACACCGAGGTGTACTCGAAGGGGGATACGCGGGCGGCCATCCCGGCCGGCACGTTGAACAATCCGGAGAAGCTGCGCCAGCTGACGGCTTTCTATTTCTGGTCATCGTGGGCAGCGTCAACCAACCGCCCCGGTGAGGATATCAGCTATACGTCAAACTGGCCCCACGAGTCCCTGGTGGGGAATGAGCCGACCAGCGACGCGATCATCTGGACCGGATTTTCAATCATCATGCTGCTGGCCGGCGTCGGACTGTTGGTCTGGTATCATGCCTCGCAGGCGAAGGAACCGCTGGCGGAACGAATACCCGGCGATGATCCGTTGATCGCCTTCAAACCGACGCCATCACAAAAGGCAGTAGTCAAATACTTCTGGGTGGTGTCCGGACTGTTCCTCCTTCAGATCGTGATGGGAGTGATCGTCGCGCACTACGGTGTTGAGGGGGACGGATTCTACGGCATACCGCTGGCGCAGTATCTTCCGTACTCGGTTGCCCGTACCTGGCACACCCAACTGGGGATTTTCTGGATAGCCACGGCCTGGCTGGCAGCAGGACTTTACATAGGCCCGGCGGTGTCCGGCAGTGAGCCGAAATTTCAGCGGTTTGGCGTGAATTTCCTGTTCACCGCTTTGCTGGTGATTGTCCTGGGATCGATGGCCGGCGAGTGGCTGAGTGTGAAACAGAAATTATCGGCGGATGCCTCGTTCATGTTCGGCCATCAGGGGTACGAGTATATCGATCTCGGCCGATTCTGGCAGGTCTTCCTGTTGATCGGGCTGGTGCTCTGGGTTTTCATGGTAGGCCGCTGCATCGTGGCGGCAATCAAACAGGGGGGGCCGCAAAAGCCGTTGATGACGATGTTCCTGATATCGTCGATCGCTATCGGCGCATTTCTACATGGCCGGACTGATGTACGGCAAGAATACACACCTTTCAATAGTCGAGTACTGGCGGTGGTGGGTGGTTCACCTTTGGGTGGAAGGGTTCTTTGAGGTCTTCGCCACGGTGGTGATCGCCTTCCTCTTCGCACGACTGCAGTTGATCAGGTTGTCGACCGCGAATGCATCGGTGCTGTTCTCAACGACGATCTTTCTTACCGGTGGGATCATCGGCACACTTCATCACCTGTATTTCTCGGGTACGCCGACGGCGGTGATGGCACTGGGGGCGGTATTCAGTGCGCTTGAAGTTGTGCCGTTGACGATTATCGGGTTCGAGGCCTGGGACAATATTCGACTGGCGCGTTCGACGCCATGGGTCCAGAAGTACAAGTGGCCGATCTACTTTTTTGTGGCCGTGGCATTTTGGAACATGGTCGGCGCAGGGCTGTTTGGATTCATGATTAACCCGCCGATCGCGCTCTACTACATGCAGGGACTGAACACGACACCGGTTCACGCCCATACGGCCCTGTACGGGGTGTACGGGACGCTGGGTCTTGGACTCATGCTCTTCTGTCTGCGCGTGCTCTATGTGCGCAGCGAGTGGAAGGACAACGTGATCAGGTTTGCATTCTGGAGTATTAACGGCGGTTTGCTCCTCATGGTTCTGTTGAGCGTCCTACCCGTGGGTTTCATGCAGACCTGGGCGTCGGTGCAGCATGGCTACTGGTTCGCCCGATCCGGAGAGTTTCTCTACTCACCAGCAGTGATGGTGTTTAAATGGCTGCGAGCGATCGGCGACACGATCTTTGCCGTCGGCGCAGTTACGATGGCGCTGTTTATCTTTGGTCTGGCGACCGGGCATTCGCTGAAGCGGACCGCCAAAGGTGACCTGATCCCGGATAATCCGGGGACGCCTGCAGCCGGGCCTCGCACAGGCCGGTAGTCAATCATTGAATCCAAGAGGGGCCCTGCCGGCTGAATGCCCGCAGGGCCTTTTCGATTTCCATTGGCGAGGTGCTGCGATCAGGTGTTGAGGGCGATTTTGTACGCCTGCTTGACGCAATCGTTGAGACCGATGCCATAGTAGGCGTTCCCGGCGAGGTGCAGACCCCGGATTGTCCCAAGTTGAGACTCGATCTTCTTCAGAATTGCACCGTGACCGACGCGGTACTGCGGTATACCATGTGTCCAGCGATAGATCTTGAGGCTTTGGGGATCGCCGTCGATGCCGAGGATATCGTCAAGGTCTTTCAGCACGGTCCTGATCAACTCTTCTTCCGCCAGATTGGCCGAGTCATGATCACCATCACCCCCAACCATACAGCGGAGCTGGACAGAGCCTTGCGGGGCACGGTCTTTGAAAATCGACGAGGTCCAGATCGAGCCGAGGATGCGGCGATTTTCCCTGGACGGAACAAGAAAGCCGAAGCCGTTCAACGAATGCCGCACGGCTCCTGCAGGAAAGCCGAGGCAGACAACCGCAATCGGAGCGTACGGGATGGAGGCAAGAGCTTCAGCAAGAGCGGCACCGGCAGGCCGAATAATTGACGCGGCCTGGTACGACGGTGTGGCAACGATCACCTGACGGGTTTCGATTGACTCGCCGTTGGCCAACTGAACTAGAAAGTTACCATACTGACGGGTGATTGAATTCACGCCATTACCCGTGACAATGTGGCTGTCGTACAATTCATGAAACCGTTTGATGATTTGCTCCAGGCCGCCATAGAACGAGGTGAGCCAGCCGCCAGGTCCGGCAGGGCCGCCGGATTTCTTTCCCTCGACTTTGGCCTTTTTCGCTTTGGCGATCATCGCTTTGAAAAGCGAGCCGTATTCGACTTCCATCTCACGCATGGTGGGGAAGCATGAAGCCAATGACATGCGGCCGGCAACGCCGCCATAAATGCCGGATACCATTGGCTGAATCAGGTAATCCGCGGCTTCGCGGCCGATGCGCCGATGGCCGAAGTCGTAAATCGACTCGTCAACACCGACTGGGGCTTTGGCGGCAAACGGTTCCTTCAGAATGCGCAGCTTGCCGGGCCAACTGAGGATGTCGGATTTCAGGAAAGCCAACGGAGTCATCGGGACGGCTCGCAATTTGTTGCCACGGAGAATAAAGCGATTGGAGACGTTGGCATTGGCGCGTTCGAGCTGATTGGTGAGGCCAAGTTCTTTGCAGAGCTGCAGAGTGAGCGGCTCGCGATCCAAAAATCCATTGGGACCCCAGTCGTAACTGAAGCCGTCGATATGATCGGTACCGATGGTCCCGCCCAGACGCGATTCGGCCTCGTAGAGGGTGACTGAGTAATTGGGTTTGAGCGTGCGAATGTAATGGAGGGCGGACAGGCCGGAAATGCCGCCGCCGACGATGACAACATCCTTAACGGGCATGGGTCACCATCCGTTCACGCACCAGATCGGCCAGCGCCTCGCCGAAGCGGGGATCGTCGTTGAACATCGGCATGCGACGAATGCTTGGCTCAACACCCTGACGCCTGAGTATCTCAGGGAGCTCGATATCGATTTCATAAAGTGTTTCGATGTGATCGCAGACAAAGCTGATGGGGACGATGAAAAGGCGATGCCCCTCACCAAGCAGGCGTTTCGATTCGCCGACGGTGTCCGGACCAACCCAATTGACCGGACCGGTGCGACTCTGGAATGATACATGATAGACTCGTTTACCGGCGGCGAGAGCGGCGGTTCGTCGCACCTGATCGACATACGGGTCGCCCTCGTCGACAAATTTCTGCGGTATCGAATGCGCAGAAAAAAGCAGGGTCTCATCCGGCTGAATGTGCCTGTCAATGTATTCGCGCAGCAAGGTGATATAGCCGGGATGATCGTGAAAGTCCTTGATAAAGATGGGGGTCACACCACCCAAGCCGCGCAGCGCCCGGCTGACGGCCTCGAACGATGAGCCGGTAGTTGCGCGACAATACTGCGGGTACATGGGGAGGAAGTACATGACGCGATACCCGTCATCGTACGCCTGCCGTACAGCGACTTCAGTGAGGGGATGGAAATATCGCATCCCGACATAGCCGCGAAATTTGGCAATCTCCGGCCGCATCAGTTTCTCAATATGTCCTAATTGTGATTCAGTCCATTTGAGTAGCGGTGAAGAACCACCGATCATGTCGTAATGAGCTTGGACCTTCTTCGTGCGTAGTGCAGCTATCATGTGGGCGAACGGTTTTTGCAGAAGCGCTCCCCCGGGAAGGCGGATAATAGAACGGTCGGAGAAGATGTTGATCAGGAAGCGGCGAATATCGGCAAGCGACGACGGCCCTCCCATGCCGAGAAGGATCACACAGGCTTTTGGAGACTGTTCAGGCATCAGATTGTCCGCGAAAAAGTCGGCTGCTTGCCCGACTGGTTGCGGTTAAAATAGGAATCATACGTCATCGCCATATTCCGAACGAAGGTCCGTCCAAGTGGCGTGATCTCCAGACCGCCGGGCACCTCGCGCAGAAGGTGATCGTCGAAAAACTCATTCAGGCGGCTGTGCTCATCGGCGAAGTATTCGTTGTACTGCACGCCGAATCTGGCGGCCAGCTCGGAGAACCGGACCTGGAAATTGCACATGAGCTGGGTGATGAGGTACTGGCGAATCAGGTCATCGGGCGTCAATTTCAGGCCCCGGAAGATGGCAAATTTATCCTGCGCAATTGAGTTCTGATAGGAATCGAGTTTGTGATGATTCTGGAAAAAGGCCTCGTCGATGTAACCGATCGCCGACATGCCAAGGCCGATCATCTCAGGCGCTGCCTGAACAGTATACCCCATAAAGTTACGGAAGAGGCGTCCGTCGGACTGTGCGACCGACAGTTCATCGTCCGGCAGAGCAAAGTGATCCATGCCGATCTGGCGGTAGCCGGCAGCGGTGAATTTCTCAATCGCCGTCGCGAAGAGGCGGTATTTCAGTTCGGTGGCGGGTAAGTCCTCGAGGCGAATCTTTGATTGGTGTGCCATCTGCCCCGGCAGGTAGGCAAAGGAATAGAGGGCGATCCGATCGGGACGCAGGGCGATCGTCTTGTCGATTGTGGCGCTGAAGCCTTCCAAAGTTTGCCGAGGGAGGCCGTAGATCAGATCGAAGTTGATTCCGGAAAAATGCAGTTGGCGGGCCCGGTCGAGGATGCGGACGATTTCCTCCTCGCCCTGCACTCGGCCGACAGCCTGCTGGACGATGGGGTCAAAATCCTGTACGCCGATGGAAAGGCGATTGAAGCCGCAGGCGGCCAGAAAGTCAATTTGCTTGTTGGTGGTGACGCGGGCGTCGATCTCCATCGATCGTTCGCAGTTGGCCGTGAACGTGAATCGTTTATCAAGGGCCTGGAGGACGATGGCGAGACCGGAGGTGTCGATGAAAGTGGGGGTGCCGCCGCCGAAATGCAGTTGACTCACTTTGTTGCGCCCGCCAAGAAGTTCAGCCGTGTTGTCGATCTCCTTCACGAGAGTTTCGATGTACGATTCAATGCGCGTCTGGCTATTGGTGATGACCGTATTGCAGCCGCAGTAGTAACAGCGGTGTCTGCAGAACGGGATGTGGCAATAGAGTGCCAGCGGTGTGGCGGTATGTTGCGAGGCATTGCGCAATGCCTCGGCATAGTCGACCGGTCCGGTTTTGTCCGACCAGATCGGGACGGTGGGATAGCTGGTGTAGCGCGGCCCGGAGCGGTCGTATTTCTTCAGCAGTTCAACTGGGACGGTAGTGGCGGACTGTTCGCCGTGCATGGTTATCTCCGGTATTGGTGCACCGTTTCCACAATTGCCTCGACCGATTCGACCGGTGTTTCCGGAAGGATTCCATGGCCGAGGTTGAAAATCAGATTGTCGTGTCGTTCCAGCGATTCGAGAATGTCCAGAGTCCGCTCGATCACGTGTTGGCGAGTACCGAAAAGCACGGTGGGATCGAGATTTCCCTGCAGGGCCTTGTCGGGCAAAGCGGCGGCAGCCTCGGCCAAATCGATGCGGTAGTCGACGCCGACCACGTCGCAATCGATATCACTCACGACGTTCAAATATGGAGCGATGTTATTCACAAACAAGATACGAGGAACGCCGCGCGATTTCAACCGGCCGAATATTTCATTGCTGGCGCGGGCGGACCAGTCGACATAGTCGTCTTTGGAGAGAACGCCTCCCCAACTGTCAAAGATCTGAACGGCATCGGCGCCGGCCTCGATTTGAGCGTCGAGATAACGGGCGGTGATGTCGGTCAACAGATTGATCAATTTTTCGGCGGCGGCAGGGTACTTGTGGATGAACTGCTTGGGCTTGTCAAACGTATGCGATCCCTTGCCCTGAATCAAGTAGCAGGCGAGCGTAAACGGCGAGCCGGCAAAGCCGATGAGCGGAGTATCGGGCAGGACCTTCTTGATTTCCCTGAGGCCGTTGACAACAAACGGGAAACTGGCGCTGATATCGACGTCAGTGAGTCGGTCAACGTCGGCCGGCGTGCTGACGCCGTTGCCAAGGGTGGGACCGCCGGTGTCGGGGAAAGTAACGGTGACACCCATCGGTTCAAGCAAAGTGAGGATATCGGAAAAGAGAATGGCCGCATCAAGACCGAACCGGTGAACGGGCTGACGAGCGACTTCAGCGATGAGACTGGGCGTCTTGCACAACTGCAGAAAGCTCACGCGTTCGCGGATAGCCCGGTACTCGGGAAGGTAACGCCCGGCCTGGCGCATAATCCATACTGGAATCTGGCCGTCGTTCTTGCGCCAGCAGGCTTTGATGAACGGTGTCTCATTCATGCCCATACGTGAGCCTCCTGACGGATTCCTGCGGCCAGCGTATCCGCAGCCTGATCGAGCACCGCCTCATTCATAGCGGCCGAAAGGAAGCAGACTTCGTAGCCTGAGGGCGGCAGATAGATGCCGGCTTGCAGGATGCGGTCGTGCATCCGGTTGTAGTGGCCGATGCCGTCGGTGCTGATCGCGTGAGCCGCGCGGGGAAGATCTTTCTGAAATACGATCCAGTAGATCGAGCCGACACCGGCGACGTTGACAGTGTGATTTGCCACCTTGCCCATGAGAGTGGATACGAAGCGGCGGTTGAGCGACTCGAGGTGGGCGTATATCCTTCCGTCGGCCAGTTTCCTGAGAGTGGTCAAGCCTGCGGTCATAGCGACCGGATTCCCGGACAGCGTACCGGCCTGATAGACCGGGCCGAGCGGGGAGAGCAAATCCATAATGTCGGCACGGCCGCCAAAGGCGCCGACCGGCATACCGCCACCGATGACTTTGCCGTAGGTGACGAGATCGGGACGAATGCCGTAATAGGCGGTGGCGCCGCCAAAACCGAGGCGGAAGCCGGTTATGACCTCGTCGAGAATCAACA
This sequence comes from uncultured candidate division Zixibacteria bacterium, assembly GCA_963806185.1. Classification (GTDB taxonomy): domain Bacteria; phylum Zixibacteria; class MSB-5A5; order GN15; family FEB-12; genus CAWDXE01. The sequence goes on along the minus strand of CAWDXE010000001.1, from coordinate 778,159 downwards.
GTGCGCCTACTTTTTCAGTGAGGGCGCGCAAGAGGCGCATATAATCATGACGTTGAATCAAGAGACCGTTGTTGGCGGGTATGCCTTCGATGATAACGGCTGCGAGACGATCACCGTGCTGGGCGAAAAATTTCTCAAGGGCGTCCTCATCGTCGAGCGGCAGGACAGCGGTGTTACTGGTAATTGCCTCGGGAACGCCAGCAGATGACGGATTGCCGAAAGTCACCAGACCTGAACCGGCTTTCACCAACAGGTGATCGCTGTGGCCGTGGTAGCAGCCGTCGAATTTGAGAATAAGATCGCGTTTGGTGAAACCGCGGGCCAGCCGTATAGCGGACATGACCGCCTCGGTGCCAGAGGAAACGAAGCGTATCTTCTCGACCGGCTCGACGTGAGCGACGATAAACTCGGCCAGTTGATACTCGAGTTCGGTTGAGGCGCCAAAGGTCATGCCGCGATCGACCTGTGTTTTGACGGCAGCGACCACATCCGGATCGCCGTGCCCGAGAATGAGCGGCCCCCAGGAGCAGCAGAAGTCGAGATACTTGTTGCCGTCGACGTCATACAGATAGGCGCCTTCACCTCGGTCGATAACCCGGGGTGTGCCGCCGACAGATTTGAACGCGCGGACGGGTGAGTTGACGCCGCCGGGGATGACGCGCGATGTGAGGGTCATAATCTTCTGCGATTTCTCGGTGCTATGCATGGAGCCACCCGTTTTTGAGAATGTCGCGCAGATGATAGGTGAGAATGATCGAGGCTCCGGCGCGGGTGATGGCGGTGAGGTTCTCGATTACGATCGACTTCTCGTCCGCCAGTCCGGCCTTGGCCAGGAGTTTCGCTGACGTATACTCGCCGGAAACGTTATAGGCCGCTACCGGCAGATCGCTGTGGGCGGCGAAATCGGAGATGATGTCAAGGTAGGCAAGAGCAGGCTTAACCATCACGAGGTCGGCGCCTTCGTCAGCGTCGAGACGCAACTCCCGCATCGCCTCAGTCCGGTTGCGGAAATCCATCTGGTATCCTTTGCGATCCCCTTTGCCGGGCGCGGACTTGGCCGCTTCGCGGAACGGACCGTAGTAGGCCGAGGCATACTTGGCGGTATAGGCCATGATGAGCGTGTTGGTGAGCCCTTCTTCCTCGAGAGCTTCACGGATGGAGCCGATGCGGCCATCCATCATGTCCGACGGCGCGACACAATCGCCGCCGGCTTTGGCCAGCCGAATCGACATTTCAGTGAGCACTTCTACGGAATTGTCGTTATGCACGTCGCCTGCCACAGTGACGCCGCAGTGGCCGGTGTCAGTGTAAGCACAGAGGCAGACATCAGCACCGACCAGTAGATCGTCGCCGAATTTCTGCTTGAGTTGCCTGGTGGCAAGGATGACCGGATTCTTGTCGTCGTGCGCCGTGCGAGCCTGCGCGTCTTTGCGGTCAGTCACGCCGAAGAGCATGACGCTCCGTATGCCCAGCTTGTGATCATCGGCGATTGACTTGACCAGCGAGTCGACTGACTCGCGATAGATGCCGGGCAAACCGTTGATTTCGTCTTTGACATTGTTGCCGTCGCAAACGAAATATGGTTGAATCATGCCGCGCGTGGTGAGGGTCGTTTCAGCAACCAGCTCGCGAATAACCGGGTTGCGGCGCAGTCGCCGGGGGCGATACAACAATTCCATTATAAGTACTCCAATACTTGCTCGATGACGGGCTTATTCATCCAGTGCACACCGACCCAGCCGTGATGGCTCATTTCCGAGCCGGTGGTGCGGCCGATGGCGATCGGTCTCGCTGTCGGTTTGCCGAATTGTTCGTGGTAAGCGCGGACAGCCGACGGTGCGGTGAACAAAATGTAATCGTCGGAGGACAGACTATGAACTATTTCAGGATCAACCGGCTGCGAGACCGTTTCGTAGCAGATGATCGGGCAATACGCGACATGTTGTTTCGCGAAGAGCTCCTGCGGATCGAAATTGATTTCGCGGGCGCGAGCGTACACGATTTGACCCTTGGGCATTTGCGTATCGAGAAACTCATCAAACAGCAACTGACCGTAAGCGTCGGACGGCATGAAATCGACGGATTTGCCGGACGACTTGAGAGCGGCCGCGGTTCGGTCACCAATGGCGCCAAAACGCACGGTGGCGGGCAGAGTAATTGTCAGCACATTCAGGCGGTCAAAGAAAGCATGCACGGCGTTGGAGGATGAGAACAGGACCCAACTCACGGAATCGGCATTTAGTGTCCGAGGCCATTCAAATGAAATGGGTCGTGTCACCACAACGGGGAGCGGGACAATTTCAATACCTCGCCCGGCGGCCCGGCCAGTAAGATCAACAAGCTGCTCGGAGGTGCGGGTTACAGCTAGGCGCGGCATGGAGCACACTCCTGCAGCTGGGAAAAGGCGATGGCGAGCATCGAGTCAATGTCGGTGCCGACAACGTCGACCTGCTTGAGACCAAGCCATGCATCCTGTTCACGTACTCCGAGAACGGCCTTGAGGCGCATGCGGTCGCCGAGCATCTGCGAATAGACGCCGAGCGGCAGCGAACAACCGGAGCCGAACATGGTCAACAGGCCGCGTTCGAGCTGAGCCTGGCGAAATTCCGCGGGCGAGCCGAGTTTGCTGATAACGGCGTCGACCGCAGGATCGTTGTCGCGAATCTGAATACCGAGAATTCCCTGCGCCGGTGCGGGGAGGAAGGCCTCCGGATTGAGTGGGATGGCATCAAGACCGGTCAAATCGAGATTTAATCGTTGAATGCCGGCGGCGGCGATAAGAATGGCATCGAACTGACCGTCGCGCAGTTTGCTCACGCGCGTGGGCACATTGCCGCGCAGGTCGCGAATCTGCAGCTGCGGATGGTGGTAGGCGATTTGCGCCTTGCGACGAGCGGCGGAGGTGCCGATGATCGAGCCGGCCTTCACCGGAAGCAAACCAGTGTTGGTGCGAGCCCCCTGCCGCACCAACAAAAGTTCGCGTCGATCGGCCCGATAGCCGGCAGCGCCCAGTTTCAATCCGTCGGGCTGTGTCGTCATCAGGTCTTTGAGGGAGTGGACGGCAAGATCGATCTCGCGGGCAAGCAGAGCATCTTCAAGTTCTTTGGTGAAGAACCCCTTTCCTTCCATTTGATCGAAGGAAACGGTATCGATCCTGTCGCCGGAAGTCTTGATAATCTTGATTTCAACATTGCAGCCGTGATCCTTAACGAGGACATCACGGATGAATTTTGACTGATAGAGCGCGAGGTCCGACCCGCGCGTGCCGATGGTCAGGTTCATACGGGTAACTACACTGCTTCTTTGCGAATGTTCTTAAGATTGGTGACATGCAGTTCGCCCGTAGACTGCGCGATTTTATCCGAGAGAATTTTTACCGGTTGAAAGGCCGCATTGCCGACCAGTTTTGATACCAGTCGGTGGAGGGCCTGCTTTTCGTCGTCATCAAGGTTGGGGAGGCTCTTGGCGAACATGTCGTCAAGGGCACGCTGAGCAAGGGCCAGCGATTCCTGGTAGCTGTCGTGGAAGATCGGTTTCAAGGACAGCTCGACGCGATCGGCCAGAAATTTCGTGACGGCGTCGCGTACGATGTCGTTGGCTTTGCCGGCCTCGACAAATTTCTGACGGAGATTGACGTTGCCCCGAGTCTTGAGCAGGGGGATATCGATATACGACACTTTGCTGTCGCCGGCGAATTCAACACTGAAATCGCGCGGGACGGCGAGGTCGACACAGACGATTGGTTTGGGGCGTGCGGCAAGACGGCCCAGGAAGTCGGAGCCAAAGACAGCGTCGACCGAGGCGGTCGCCGAGAAGATGGCGTCAACTTGCGGCGGGTTGGCCCTGAAATCGTCGAGCGCAATCGCCGGACAACCAAACTGCGCGGCCAGGTCAGTAACATTGGCGAGCGTACGGTTTACAAAGAGAAGCCGTGCGAAGCGATGCTCGACCAGGTAGTTGGCCAGTTTCTGGGTCATCGCCCCGGATCCGACGAGGGCGATAGCCGGATTGTCAGCAGTGCAAAGGTGGTCCCGCAGTTCCATTGCGGCCAGCGAGGCCATGGACAACGCTCCAACTCCAATAGAGGTGTCACGCTTTACCCGTTTGGCGACCATCAGGGCTTCGTTGATCAAGGTGCCGAGCTGCGGGCCGACAAGGCCGTTCTGCTGAGCATCCTGCAAAGCCTGTTTGATCTGTCCGGTAATCTGAGTTTCGCCGACAACGAGGGATTCCAGCGAGGAAGTGGTACGGAAGAGGTGAGTGATCGCCTCACGGCCGGTGAAATGATAGAAGTCGTTGGGGAAGAAGGGGATATTTGCCTGTCCGCGGAAGAAGAAGTCGATCAGGCGGTGCAGGCGCTTCTGGTTCGACATGTTGCTGGAGGCGGAGTAGATGAACTCGACCCGGTTGCAGGTGGCGAGGTAAACCAGTTCGTCGACATCGAGAGCAGTCCGGAGCCGGGCCAGGTCGGCCGGGCGGAGGGAACGGTCAATAGTGAGCCGTTCAAGCAGTTGCATGTTCTGCTGCCAGATCGAGGTGCCGATTACGCCGGTTGTCATACTCTCCAAAATATCCCTTGCCGATCTTTGTCGTTTTGTTGAGGGTAGTTTACGACCTACGCGGTCTATATTGTCATTTGAATGTCATGTTTTGTGAAAAAAGTAACAAAATAGGAGATTTTTTGGTCGGATTTCGTGTACGGAATGGTAGGGTATTTTTGTCGCCTTGTCATTCCACTCTATTGTAATATGTTCGAACGAGTTAACGGAGGTTACACATCCCACATTTTGCAGCGTCTATTTCCTGACGGAGGAGAGTGTAATTCTTGTCAATTCTAGGGCGATTGCCTACAAAGTCATGGCCCTGGCTGCCTCCAATGCCTACTATTAGATACATGAATCTATGTTTTCCCCGTCGGGGAGGTGAATCATGGTTAGGGAAAAACGCATTCGTACGATTCTGATGATCGTTGCGCTCGCCATAATCGCGGCTGGGTGCGGAAGTGACAATCCGGTCCGTTCGCGTCCAGATCTCTCATCTGAGCCATTCAACTGGTCGACACAGCACCTACCGCTGACTGATAACTCGCTAAGTGGAGTGGCGTTTGTCGACAGCTCACACGGTTGGGCCGTGGGTACGGGAGGCACGGTGTATCGCACAATTGACGGTGGCAGGCATTGGGTCTGGGACTCTATACCGGCGTCCGGAAATTGGAATTCCGCGCAATATGCGAATCACACGATTTGGGTTACCGGGACGGCTGGGCTGTTTGTGCGCGGCTTCGGCGATGTCGGATGGCACCGCGGCAGTCTCAATGCGACCGGCCTTCGCGGGCTCACATTCCTGAACGATCGTGAAGGATGGATAGTTGGCGATGCGGGCCAGATTTACCATACGACAGATGGTGGTAGTAGCTGGGTGCGGCAGGAATCCGGCGTCACAGCCTTGCTCACCGCAGTTTCATTTGCAAATCCACGCGACGGCTGCGTGGCCGGCTACAAGGGCACAGAGGAAGCGATCATTCTGACTACGCACGACGGTGGCGCGACCTGGAGTCTGCATAAGCTGGATGGCGACCGCTATGTAATGGCGATTCAAGCATTGAGCGCTGACGTGATTCTGGCGGGAGGGGTAATAACAATCTGGTCAGGCGGTGACCCCACACATCGCGGTTTTCTAACTCGCAGCATTGATGGTGGGCAGACGTGGTCGGCGGACAAACTTGGCCAGGCCTATAGTGCGTTCCACTTCGACTCTCCGCGCGAGGGCATCGCTGCCGGATCACGTACCATTATGCTTACGAGAGACGGAGGCGAAACGTGGGAGCCATACGGCGACACATATTTCGGGATTTATGACCTCCAGTTTCTCTCGCCAACTACGGTAGTGGCCGTGGGCGACTACGGTTGTACCGGTCGATCCGACGACGGTGGTCGTACCTGGGAGCTCTCGACATGTTTTCTGTTTGGCAATCCGCTTCAGGTGCAGGTCGCTTCACCCGATCTTGTTGCGGTCTCCGGCCAGTTTGAAGCCATGATGTCGCTCACCGGGGGAGAAACCTGGGAGGCCGCAGTTCCTCCCGGCTTCAAGTCGATCGATTTCGTCGATCGCGCGAATGGTCTGATGTTATCGACGTGGAATTGCATCTATCGTACCAACGATGGTGGTCGCACCTGGGACAGTGTGAGTTATCTGGGAATTGCTCTCGCGGACGCGATCGATTTCGCGGATACCGAGCGGGGTCTACTCGTCGCGAATACCGCCGTCTATAAGACTGCAGACGGCGGCAGGACATGGAGTCTCGCCCACTCTACACCCGGCGTACGCTTATATGACGTCTGCTTCGGCGATTCGCATCACGGCTGGGCGGTGGGCCTGAAAGGAATGGTACTTCGCACATCAGACGGCGGCGATACCTGGGCGAAGGTTGCCAACCCGGATTCCCTGCATTCTTCATCGCTACTTCTCGCCAAGTGTCAGTTCTTCGATTCCGCCAACGGTATTGCGTTTTCAAACAATACCACGGCATACCGAACTCGCGACGGCGGCGCATCATGGGAGCCGTTACCCCTGCCGGATGGTTTGGAATATTTGCTGGGTGACTTCGCGGATACTCTGCACGGCGTGTTGGGGGATCGGGAAGGCTTTCTTTATCATACCGATGATGGTGGCCAAGCCTGGGTTCAGGATGACGTCCCCGGCCGGAGTCCGATATTGAGTGTCAGTGCGAGCAATGACAACGGCAATTGGGCAGTGCGAGTAGACGGCACGGTCATCTCGACTCGCATTGAGCGACCATTGATGTTGACGAGGCGATAATCCAGCAGCTCAGTGGCCCACATACGTTCGTACCGTCGGTGCGTCCTGCCGGCGGCATGAACATTGGTCTCACCGGCTCGGGCCGAGGGTGCGGAAGAGCTTGTCCCAGATCGGCAGTGAAATCGCGAAATGCCGTTGATCGTATTTGTCGTGGTGGTGGTGCAGTAAATGATGCCGTTGCCACGCTTTGACCCAGGCGGCGCCGGGGCGGAAGTGGTGGAAGAAGTAGTGCGATAGATCGTAGATGACGTAGCCGATTGTAAAGCCGCTCATAAACGGCCAGGCGTAACGACCCATCACCAGTCGCCAGAGACCGAAAAAGAGAAACCAAAGAGAAATGCTGATCGACGGAGGCATGACCAGGCGAAGGGGATCGTTTGGCCAGTCGTGGTGAACGCCATGGACCCAGAAATGCATGCGCGGTCCCCACGAGGTATCGGGCACCCAGTGCATGACCGCGCGATGGAGCCAGTACTCGGTGAGCGTCCAGGTCGGCATCCCCACCAGAAACAGGCCGAAAACAGTCAGGGCGGACAAATTCGTGTGCGTCAGGCCGTACCAAAGCGAACCGGCGGACACGGGGAGATAGATAATCAACACCACGGCCGGGTGGGTCCGGGAAAGCAATTCGAGGAAGTCATTGCCGAAGAGACGCGGGGAAGCAGGGGTGATGTGAGGTCGCCAGAAGTTCATTGGTACTCCCTTCGATTTTTCAGTCCGAACGGTACTCACACGAGACGCAACACCGGCAAAGTGAGGGTGGTTCCTTCGGGAGGCGAAGGCCGGTAGAAATATACGAGACGTTCAGCAGGGGGTCAAGAGAGTCGTCAAGAGGGATCGACAAGCTCCGTATTAGCGGTCGGCGCGACGGAGCACGACCGTGCCGGCGACAAAGCCGACAGTGCCGATGGCGAGCAGAAGGCCGATGGGCAGGAGCATATCGGACGGGCCGAAGCCGCGCCAGATCGCCCCCTCGTAGGCGAGAATGCTCCATTTGATCGGGCTGATATTGCCCAAGGCCAGCATCCACTTGGGCATCACCATAAGCGGAACCATGCCGCCGCCGGTCATTGAGAAGACCAGCATGATGGCCCAACCGGCGCCGGAGACGGCCGCCTCGGTCTTGCCCAGGACGCTAATCAGCATCATGAGTCCGACGAAACACAACGATGAACTGACCATGGCCGCAATCAGGCCGGTGGGAGAGACGACGCGGACTTTGAAAATGAAGACGCCGATGGCCAGGAGGATCACACTGACAGTCACGCAGGCAATGAAGCAGGCGAGCCCTTTGCCGGCCAGAATCTGGGCCCTGGTGAGCGGGGCAAGACGGAGGCGGTGGTAGGTACCGCGCGTGCGTTCGGTGACGATGGAGAGGGCGAAAGCGGCGGCGCAGCCAATGAGCGCCCACTGAAGTGACTGCGGGAAAGTGACTTCCCAACTGGATTTGGGCCATACCGCAGCGAGCGTGACCGGCTCGACACGAATATTCGGCTCGGCGAACGGTGACTTGCCCGGCGTACCGGCGGCCGAGGCGGTATCGTTGGCGCTCATGCCGAGCATCGTATCGAGACTGACATAGAACTGGCTGAAAATCCGTCGTTCGGTGCTATCGAGGCCGGGAGCGGAATCAATCCATTTTCGATCCTTCGCCATGCTCCGACGAAGCGTTGAAGGATCACTGAATGTCTGCTGCATCCGGGCGAAATACGATTGGGTGACGATACCCTTCAGATACTCCGACTCCGCCTTGCGCGAGGGATCAATGCCAATCAAAATGTCGGGCGGGCTGGAATGCCAGAAGGTCCCCTGCGATTGCGCCGTATCCCGATAGGAAACGTAGGCCACCAGTTTGCCGCGCGAAACAAGCCCCCGAGCCGAATCCAACGGCATTGATCGAACTTGCAGTATTGTCGATTTTCTAAGCTGGGCTTCAAAATCACGTGCCCCGGCTGAGTCGTCGCCGATGAAGGCGACATTCATGCTGCGCGTTTCCGAATCGCCCTGCGAGAAGATGGCCCCGAAAAAGAGTGCAATCAGAAGGGGAAAAGCCAGCACCCAGAAGAGGCCGAACTTGTCACGCCAGAGGATGCGCAGGTCCTTCATGGCCAAATGAAAAATGGTGCCCATCAGTCGCGCAGCCTCCGTCCGGTCAGGTTGAGGAAAACGTTTTCGAGGTCGGGACGGCGGAATTCGATCCGGCTGAACGGAACGCCCAAGGTGGTCAGTCGGGCGATCTCTTCAAACGGGGTGGCGGATTCAAAACGGAGCGTGCGGTCCTCGAGTGTGCCTGGCAATGACAGGCCGGCTGGCGGCACTGTCTCAAATTCCGCCTCAACCATAGACATGCCGCCATGGCGTTTGAGCAGATTTGGGACGGTGTCCAGATCGAGGATATGGCCATGGTCGATGATGGCAACCCGGTCGCACAGGCGCTGGGCCTCTTCCATGTAGTGCGTCGTGTAGAGAACAGTGCGGCCCTGAGACCGGAGCGATTCGATCTTCTCGAAAAGGAGATTACGCGATTGCGGATCAACGCCGACCGTGGGTTCGTCGAGCATCAGCAAGGGTGGGTCATGTACCAGGGCGCAAGCCAGGTTGAGCCGGCGCTTCATGCCGCCGGAATAATTGGCCGCGCGGTCTTTGCGACGGTCGGTTAGGGCAACCAGGTCGAGGACCTCATCGACACGCGAGTGGAGCTTCTTCCCTGACAGTCCGTACAGGTGGCCGAAAAAGCAGAGATTCTCCTCGGCAGAAAGGTCATCGTAAATGGCGAGGGACTGGGGCGCGGTTCCGATCTTGCGGCGAACGTCGGGATTATCCGGGCCGCCTCCGCCATCAATGGCGATTGTACCGCTGTCCGGGGCCAAAGCTCCCACAATCATGTTGATGGTGGTGGATTTGCCGGCCCCATTGGGACCAAGCAGGCCAAACACCTCGCCCCGATGGATCTCAAAAGAGATATCATCGACAGCAATGATTCCGGGGTAGCTTTTCTTCAGGTTTGTGACAGTGACCAACGGTTGGCGGCACCTCCGTTCAAAGATCAGGCTAGTATACGTGCGAGACCCGGAGAAAGATACAGAAAATCGACTCGCGACGAGTGAACGGCTTGCCAGTAGGCGGCCCACCGTATTACCATGAGGGCATTGATACCGTAACATCGGGAGCGAAGCATGAGAGAGCCAATTGTTGTTGCCAAAGGGGCGAGTGAGATCGTCCTGCTGACGAACATGGTGAACCGCCACGGGTTGGTGGCCGGAGCAACCGGAACCGGTAAGACCGTGTCGATGCAAGTGATGGCCGAGCGGTTGAGCAAGGCCGGCGTGCCGATATTCATGGCTGACGTCAAAGGGGATTTTTCCGGCATCAGTAAGCCGGGTACCGCATCGCCGAGGATTGTCGCGCGGTTGGAGAAACTCGGCATCACGCAGCATGAGTATGCCGGTCGCACAGTTGTGTTCTGGGACCTTTTCGGCAAGCAGGGGCACCCGGTGCGGGCCACCGTGTCGGACATGGGGCCGCTGCTACTGTCACGATTACTAAATCTGAACGAAACTCAAAGCGGCGTTTTGAGTCTGGTGTTCAAGATTGCCGATGACAACGGACTGCTCCTGCTCGATCTCAAGGATCTCCAGGCAATGCTCAAATATGCGGGTGAGAACGCCAAGCAGTTCACGACTGAATATGGCAATATTTCAGCGGCAAGTATCGGGGCGATTCAACGCGGTCTGGTAGCAATTGAGGAACAAGGGGGGGATCAGTTCTTCGGTGAACCGGCGCTCAACCTCGATGATCTGATACAGACGGACGCCAAGGGACAAGGCATTGTAAATGTGCTGGCGGCGGACAGGCTGATGCAGTCGCCGAAGTTGTATTCCACGTTTCTACTCTGGTTGTTGGCGGAGTTGTTTGAGCGGTTGCCGGAAGTAGGCGACGTGGACAAGCCGAAGCTGGTGTTCTTCTTTGACGAGGCGCACCTCTTGTTTACGGATGCGCCGAAACCACTGCTCGAGAAGATCGAGCAGGTGGTGCGGTTGATCCGATCGAAAGGGGTGGGGATCTTTTTTGTCACACAGAATCCGCTGGATATTCCCGAGACGGTTCTCGCTCAACTCGGCAACCGAGTACAGCATGCCCTTCGTGCGTTCACACCCGGCGATCAGAAGGCGGTGAAGGCGGCCGCTCAGACATTTCGCACCAATCCGAAACTGGATGTCGAACGAAAGATCACTGAGCTGGAGATCGGCGAGGCGCTGGTGTCGTTTCTCGACGATAAAGGCAGTCCCGGAGTTGTCGACGCGGCTTACATGTTGCCGCCATACAGTCAGATCGGCCCGATCACATCGGATCAACGACAGGAGATTATCGGACAGTCAGGAATCTTCGGTCACTATGAGAAGGGTGTCGATCGCGAGTCGGCCTACGAGCTTTTGAAGGTGCGTGCGGAACAGGCACTGAAGGAGCCGGAGGCGGAAACAGAGCGTATGGTCGGTCGAGCGGGCCAGACCTCCCGAGGGAGAACGGCGGATACGTCGATGGAGGCGTTTGCCAAGAGCACGATGCGATCGGTCGGCAGTCAGTTGGGCCGCTCGCTGGTACGCGGAGTTCTGGGATCACTGTTCGGCGGCCGGCGGGGATAATCAGCGATTGTGAGTGGAGAGTTGAATGACGACATGGTAACTGATGCTCAGGTCAATACTCGCCATCGGCGACTGGCATGGTGGGCCGATGCCGGATTGCTCTATGCAGCACTGATCTGGGGAGCAACCTTTGTTATTGTCAAAGGTGCACTTGCGGGAATCGATCCGATCACCATGGTTGGCTACCGCTTTCTCATGGCCGGTTCGGTGCTGCTGGTCTGGTTGATTATCAAACGTCAATCACTCTTCAAAGACTTCGGCAAAGGGCTGGCCCTCTCGGTCATCCTGTGGGGGCTGTATGCGTCGCAGACAGTAGGGCTGAAATATACGACGGCCGCCAATTCCGGTTTCATCACCGGTCTGTTTGTCCTGTTCGTGCCGATTTTCCTCATCACCATATTCAAGTCGCGACCCACCGTCATGGAGCTGATCGCGTCAGTCGTTTCGCTGTCCGGACTATGGGTGCTCACCGGGGGGTTGCGCGAGATAAATTTTGGCGATGCCCTGACGTTGATTTCCGCAATGACGTATGCGCTGCACTTGCTGTACTCCGATAGGTTCATGAAAGGGGGATTGGACCCGATCCGGATAAGCTGTCAGCAGTTTCTGCTGGTAGGCGTTTTCAGTATCATCATGAGCGCCGCGACCGGAAGGTCTTTCGGTGTGGCGAATGGTGCCACCTGGTGGGCGGTGATCTTTCTGGCGTTGTTGCCGACGCTGTCCGCATTCGTCATTCAAATGTTTGCCCAGAAGCTCACCTCACCGCTTCGCGTATCGCTGATTTTTGCGCTCGAACCGGTGTTTGCCGCGATTTTTGCCTGGACGGTGGGAGGGGAAGTGTTCACTCGTCAGGGAGCCATCGGCGGATCGTTCATCTTTGCCGGTCTGGTCCTCTCAGGACTCAACCTGCCGACGAAAACGAAAGTCTCCGTTTGACCCGGCCATCCGGTCGTAAGTTCTTACGGCATAGTTGATATTGGCGTTGTCGGCGGCAGTCGACTTTCTCCGGGTTATCCACACGATTTACACATTCGGACATTGTTTTAGCGGAGTGAGGAATTCATTTTACCCCTGCCGGGTGTCTCGTTATATTCGCCGCAACGCCTCGACAAGGAGTGGCATGATGGCGCGACATCTGGAACGTGAATTCGAGCTTCTGAAGAAATCTATATTGTCGCTCAGCGCCTATGTCGAGGAATCTCTGCACATGGCGGTCACGTCCATCGCCGATCGAAATGTCCCCCTGGCCAACAAAGTAATCGAACAAGACCGTGAGATAGATGCACGCGAGGTTGAGATCGAAGAAGAGTGTCTCAAGGTACTTGCGCTTCATCAGCCCGTGGCGGGAGATCTGCGGTATATCATCGCGGTCATGAAGATCAATAACGATCTTGAGCGCATCGGCGATCTGGCGGTGAATATCGCCGAACGGACGGCGGTGTTGGCGACCGAGGCGCCGGCCGAGACCGCATTTGACTTTCTGACCATGGCCAAGAAGGTGCAGACGATGTTGCGGCTGGCGATCGACGCGCTGGTCGATATCGATGTGGCCAAGGCCTATCGAGTATTACCGGCTGATGATGAGATCGATGCGATTCATCGCCAGATGTATCAGCAGGTACAGGACGGTATTTTGCACGATCCGTCGCGAGTGCGGTTCTTTATACAACTACTGGCGGTGTCGCGCAACTTCGAACGGGTGGCTGACCATGCCACCAATATCGCCGAAGACGTGATATATCTTGTTGAGGGCGACATTGTCCGTCACGGGAAGCGCCAGCCAAATGGTCAGTCCGGCCGGAAGGAAACGAAGGAGTAACCATGTTCAAGAGCCTGCTGCCCAGGGAAACGAGTTTTTTCGGCTATTTCCAGAGACACACCAAGATAACGATTGAGGCCTGTCGGGAGCTTGATTCGTTTGCGGCGAATCCAGGTGAAATGGGTCGCCGGGCGGATCGGATCAAAGAGATTGAACACCAGGCGGACGACATCACGCGTGAGTGTATCGGCGCGTTGCACCGGACGTTTATCACGCCGATCGATCGCTCTGATATTCATCGGCTGATCAAACGTCTGGATGACATTGTCGATTCGGTCGACTCGGTGGCGTCGCGCATGGCGTTGTACGAGATGTCGAAAGTAAGGCCGGAGTTCAAGCAGTTTACCGAGGCACTGGTGAGAGCCGCGACGGAGATCGATGGTGCGATCACCCATCTTGATTCGATCAATAAGGACGGCTCGGTGGTACAAAAACACTGCATAGCCGTCTACGAAGCGGAAAATCAGGCGGACCAGATTCTTCGGGCGGCCCTGGGTCATCTGTTCAAGGAAGAAAAGGACCCGGTGATGGTGATCAAGTGGAAAGAGATTTTTGAACGGCTGGAGCGGGCCACCGACCGTTGTGAGGAAGTGGCAAACATTGTATCGGGTATTGTCATTGAGGCTTCCTAAGCATGAGTTCCGTTGAGATTGTAGTCGTTTGTACAGTCGGCGTCGCGCTGGTTTTTGACGTGATCAACGGGTTTCACGATGCGGCCAATTCGATAGCAACAGTTGTCTCGACGCGCGTGCTCAGCCCGCGTGTGGCGGTGCTGTGGGCGGCATTTTTCAACTTTGTGGCGATGTTCATCTTTGCGCCACGTGTAGCCGATACGATTGCGAAGATTGTACAGATAGACGGCACCGACACGGTGTACGTGTATGTTGTACTCGCGGGATTGTTGGGGGCAGTAGTCTGGGATCTGATCACCTGGTGGCTTGGCTTGCCGACCAGTTCGTCGCACGCGCTGATCGGCGGCGTGGCCGGGGCCGGTCTTGCCTACAAGGGGATGGACGTCATTCACTGGGAGAATATCTGGAAGACGGTCAAGTTTATTCCGCTCGCGCCGCTCATTGGACTGGTGCTCGGTTTCGCCATTATGGTGGGAGTTTATTGGCTGTTCAGGAGGTATCGTCCGACCGAAGTAGACAAGATATTTCGCAAGGCACAGTTATTCTCCGCGGCTCTATATTCGTTGGGACATGGCGGCAATGATGCGCAGAAGACGATGGGCATTATCATGGCCCTGCTCATTGCCGGGGGCATGATGCGGCCAGGGACCCAGCTTTCGCTCACCGAGTGGAACACGCTTTGGATCATTTTATCGTGTCACGCGGCGATGGGTGTCGGCACGGCATTGGGCGGCTGGCGGATAGTCAAGACGATGGGAATGAAGATCACGAAGCTGAAGCCGGTGGGCGGCTTTTGTGCTGAGACCGCCGGGGCACTCACGCTTTTCGGTGCCACTCATTTTGGTATTCCGGTTTCCACAACGCACACGATAACGGGCGGCATTATCGGTGTTGGCAGTACTACGAAGTTATCGGGAATCAAGTGGGGTGTAGCGGAACGCATCGTGTGGGCGTGGCTTTTGACGATTCCGGCGGCGGGGTTGATTGCAGCGGGGTGTTTCTACCTGATCAAAGCGCTGCATATTGGGTTCTAATTTCCCATTCTCAAGCTAAAGTTGAATTCACTTGTGTCAGCCTGAGCCCTTCGGCTTTGCTCAAGATACACTTCGTCAATCGGTGACCTCTGGGGTACGCATCTATGCTCCCTCTCCCTTCAGGGAGAGGGTTGGGGTGAGGGCGGGGAAGCAATTGTACAGTCGCACTTCGACGTAGTTCATCTTGAGCGGAGGCGAAGGGTGACGGACAACGTGAAGTGAACTGAAAGATTGCCACGGCGCGAAGCGCGCCTCGCAATGACATCTATGGGGAAGTGAGCCTCTCAATGACATGTTCGAAAGTTCGGTGGACACGCAGATGCTGAAGGCCGATTTGAATCGGCTTCAGCATGACGATTTGTGATGATGTGGCAGGGGAAAAGGACAACGTGGCGCACGAGACGTGCGCCACGCATAACATGTCTATCGAATCTGGCGGCGCTTCTTGAAACCGTCGCGACGAGCGGCGCGGCCGAAGGCCGGTTGTTCTCTGGGCGGTGAAACACGCGTGGGGACATTCTGAGATCGAATGTCTTCCGGCCGATCCAGACGGGTGCGCGCCGGGAGCGATGAGGGGAGCTTGGAGACCGGCAAAGCAGTGCGAATCAGGCGTTCGATATCGCGAATATCGCTGCGTTGGTCAAAGGTCGCGAATGACACCGCGCGGCCCGGTTGGCCAGCGCGGCCGGTGCGACCGATGCGATGGACGTAGGTCTCGGTTTCGGTTGGGAGATCGTAGTTGACGACCATCTCGATACCGGTGACGTCAAGACCGCGCGCGGCGATATCAGTAGCCACCAATACGCGATACTTACCCGATTTGAATCCGGCCAGCGACGCCTGACGTTGGGCCTGGGTGCGGTCGGAGTGGAGTTCCGCGGCGGAGTGGCCCATATTCTTCACTGAGCGTGTCAGCTTGCGAGCGCCATGCTTGGTACGGGTGAACACAAGAGTCGAGCCGGGAGATTCCTTCAAGAGGATTTCCAACAGGCTGGTCTTATTCTCGCGATCGACGAAAAAGACTTCCTGTTCAACTCTATCAGCGGTTGTGCCCGGCGGTGCGATTTCGACGTGGATCGGAAGTTTCATCCGCTTTTGCGCGATGTGTACGATTTCACCCGGCATAGTGGCCGAGAAAAGCATGGTCTGACGATCTTTTGGGACTACGTCGAACACACGATTGATCTGCGGGGCGAAGCCCATGTCGAGCATCCGGTCGGCTTCGTCGAGCACAAGGATGCGAACGTCGGTGAGGTCAACTGTGCGATGCTGCATATGGTCGAGCAATCGGCCCGGGGTAGCGATGATAATGCGCGGACGCTTCAACAGGGCGGTGCGCTGGAGACTCATCGAGGCGCCGCCGATCAGAAGGGCCGAGCGCATGCCGACGGCTTTGCCGACCGACTTGAGGGCTTCGTCAACCTGGATGGCCAGCTCGCGCGAGGGAAGCAGGACGAGGCCGCGCCCCTTGATCTGGGCGAGGCGCTGAATGAGGGGGATGCCGTAAGCCAGGGTTTTGCCGGTGCCGGTTTGAGCGATGACGATAACGTCCTTGCCTTCTAGACCGACCGGAATCGATTTGCGCTGGACGGCGGTGGGCTCGACAAAGTTGAGGCGAGCGATGGCGGCCATGAGGCCGGGAGCGATACCGAGGCCGGAGAATCCGGCGGGGGACAGTTTAGCTGCTGTCATGTGGTCTTTCATAGTTGTTCGTGAAACTGTCCGAAGCGCAGTTGTGCGCGAGCGAGGATTTCCCACCGGGACGGTATCAGGAAACGTTTTAGGTTGGCGACAAGAACGGCAATTATTGTGGATAAGTCAAGTGGGGGGTAAATGTGACGATTTTGACTGACTGCAGGTGTCAGTGGGGGGGTGGAGATTCTCTCGGGACAAACACACTATACCTACTCCCATAGAGTAATGGGAGCGTGGGGAGAGTCTCAGGTTGTAGCGGGATTCGAGATTGCTTCGTCGCGCTGGGAGGCGCTCCTCGCAATGAGTATTGGCTTAGTGGTTTGACCCACGGGGGCATGAGGCTACGTCGAAGTCTCAAAGGACTCATTGCGAGGAGCGAAGCGACGAAGCAATCTCAAGGCCTGCGAGGTTCTATGCCATTCGTTTACATACTTACAAACGCAAGAAACACCGTCCTCTATACGGGTGTGACAAGGAACATCCGGGCACGCCTGCTTCAGCATCGACAGGGGTTGATCGCCGGGTTTACACAGAAATACAGAGTATACAAGCTGGTTTACTTCGAGGAGACGCCTGACCTTCGAGAGGCGATTATTCGGGAAAAGCAACTCAAGGGAGGATCACGGAGCGACAAGATCGCACTGGTGAACGCGATGAACCCAACGTGGGAGGATTTGGGCACGGAGATTCTGGAGGGAAAGTAGACACTAGTGAAGGGCTTCAGAGAGCGACTGTTCAGCGGCGATCAAGAGATTCGAGATAGCTTCGCCGCGCTGGGAAGCGCTCCTCGCAATGAGTATTGGGGGAATAGTGTCAGGCACGGGGGTCCGACACCACGTGCCAATTCAACGGAAAGCCCGGCGCAAGAGTATTGTCAACTCCCTGTGCCGGGCTTTCTGGTGGTTGTGCAGTTATTCGTGACTCGATCAGAATCCCAATGCGAGTACTGCAAATCCAGTCGCGTGACCGTTCACTGTTCGCATCTGAACATCTGTCCGAAGAGTTACTGCCGGGGCCGGGTCGTTATACGTTTTGATTGCCTTTTTCAGTTTGCCGTTCGCAACCAATTCTAACACGATGCTGGTGGCACACAACGGAGCACCAATTGTGAGTAAGGTTTTGTCGCTGTCTTTGTATCTGCCGGCGATGGCAGATCCGGCCGCCCAGCCCACCAAGAACCCTCCGGGTATACCAATAATCTGGCCAGCGAGATTGTATTTGCGATAGGAATCAATCAGCTTGACGGATTCTGGATTGTCCTCCATCTCTAGTCGAAGCGTCTTACCGGTCCAGCCGACTTTATGAAAGTCGCCCCCATCGACAGAGTATTTCCATCCCCCGAAGAAAGTGTTCTTGAGCTTTATCTCCCTGGCGTCTACCGAAAAACCACAAACCAAGAAGGCCAGAATGCAACAGCCGATCAAGCGCGTCATGCTCTCCTCCGAACGTAGAATGGTATAATCGCTCTATGACTCTACGTCAATTGATGGTGATTGTCAAGAGGAGGAGCAGAGATCGTCATCAGGCAAAAGAGGCGGTTTAATCCCGTAAGGCGGTGCGACCGCTAGTACCTCCCCTTCACCGCGTCGTCGTAGCTGGTGAAGCCGGGGATGCGACCGCTGTGGCCCGTGGACGACTTGTGATACGCGGCATTGTCCATCACGAGCTTCAACAGACGATCGCGTTCCTCCGGGCGAGCCAGATGTGCGATGCCCAGCGCCCGTTCACCAAGGCTCAGGCCGCGCGGATCGAAAGCGCCCTGCTCGGTCACCAGGATAACCTGGTCTGAGGGAATAGCGGTCGTCGTGATGCCGGCCGGCGAACGGTCGACCACCTTGGAGATACCGTCACTCGTCGAGGATTTCAGCGCAATGATCGCCACCCCTATCTTGGAGTACTGCGAGCCGCGGATAAAATCGGCCTGACCGCCGACGCCGCTGTAAATCTTGCGGGCCTCGAGCGAATCCGCCCAAATGTTGCCGTGAAGATCCACACCGATCGCGCTATTGATCGCCACCATGTTCGGTAGCTCGGCAATCTTGAAAACCGAGTTGGTGTAGTTGCTCGGCCGGCTCTGAACGGCGCTGTTGTACGACATCCAATCATACCCAGCCTGCGACTCGCTGAGAAATATTGACGAGACGGAGAAATTCAGATTGGTCTTCCATCTGTTCGTTACCACGCCCTTTTGTACAAGGCGCGCCATGCCGTCGGCGAACAACTCTGTGTGAATAGCCAGGTCGCCGTACCCGAGGCGAAGGATGGCGTCGGTGACTGCCTCCGGTACCTCGCCGATTCCGTACTGCAAAGTCGAGCCGGCTGTCGTTCCCCGTCCGTCCTTGACATACAGCGCAGCGATAATTTCGCCGATGCGCTTCGCCTGATCATCGGGGTGTTGAAACGGGGCCTGAGGAAGTGGATAGTCGACATCAATCATGTAGTCGATCGAAGATTCGTCGATGGTGGTACCCAGGACGAATGGCATTTGCCGGTTATTCTCCGCAATGACCACGCCACCGGCGCGCTTGACTTCGTGGATCGCACGCAGTACACCCTCGACAGTCGTCCCCAGCGAATACCGTCCGCCGCGATCGGGTCCGCTTACGGAGGCAAACACGACACTTGGCTTGAAGTGGTAGCGAATGGTCCGGGGAAGTTCGGAGAGGTGAGTGGGGTGGTAGTATGCCCAGCCGTTGTTGATAGCGTCGCGCGTCCATTGACTGTTGAAAATGACGCGATGGGTGATTCCCTGACACCGTTCGCGGGAATAGAGTTCCTTTATGCCATCACCGAGCGGAAGAACGACATAGAGGTCAAGGCCGTTTACCGTGTGGTCCGCGCCGAGCGCTTTAGTTATCACCTGCGGGGTGGCGGCATTGCCGGACATGTATATCCGGCTGCCTGGCTTGACGATGCGAGAATTTATGGCGTCGTGTGGATCGTGTATAGTCTGCATAGAAAATCTCTCAGCTCCAGAACGTGCATGTTGTTCATCCCTATACTATGCACAGTTATCGACAGAATCAAGGCGAGTCGTACTGAACGAGAGGAATTGATCGTTAACGACTGGATTTGATCTGTTCAACACCTCGAGTCAGAAACAGCACCAAATCCGTATAGATACTTCTGGCGGCGAAGACGAACGAGTCTTAAAAAGTCGTTGCAACCCGCCATGAGTATGGCTCATCATAGGAGGGGGAGCCGGAGTGTAATATGAGAGCAGTTGAAGCAATACGGTTGATCAAGAGGATCGTGATTTCCGTGATGATCGGCATCTTGGTGTCATGTGCCTGTTCGAATTCAGTTCCGGATCAGAGTCAGACAAAGCTCCACAGCGACGGGGTGAGCCTGTTGTTGGCGGTGGTGGACACGCTGCTGGCCCATAATCCGGGGTGGGAACGGGTCTCTGACAGTCTGGCTACGTTGCCGGAAGGGGTACGAGTTGCAGCGGCCGAGGCGCCGGCGTCAAGGAACCGACAAGATCTCTCCTTGCAGAAAGCAATCGATACGCTGCTAAATTCCCCGACTTACCAGGTGTACTACTCGCATTTTCGGAATGTGACTCCCGAGGTTCACCGGGACATGCTACTGCACCTTCCTTTCGTCGCAATCGATGGTCCAGCCAGTATCGCTAACAACCTGCTGCTCCTTTGCCGGAAGCGGGACAAAGTTGCGAAGTGGGTCAGGGAAGTGATTCCGAAGATCGATATGGAACGGTGCCGGAACCTGGCAACGCCGTGGCTCCCTGCCGGCGAATTCACTACCCCTGAGATCTATTTCTTCTACGACGGCAATGGCGACGCGTTTGCGCACCAGGGAAAGGTCGGGTTCGATCTTTACGGCGCAGTGTTCAGTCATCAGTCACCGGGGCTGGACAATCTCGATAGTGTCGGTGCGGATGTGATGGAGCCGATCATTGGACATGAGCTGCATCACATATTCGCCGTGCAATATGTCCCGCGCGCTACCCGTTCGAACGACTATCAAGGGGTCTTGTCCGTTGTTCAGCGGGGGATCGTATCGGAAGGTATCGCGAAGCAAATTGACGGTTTGTCGCCATCGCAAAAGGAAGTGTTCGAAGACAGTCAGGTAGTGCGGAATTGGATAGCGCAGCTCAACGAGCGGTTGGCGACGGTCAAGGTGGATTCTACGCAAGCGATAGCGTTCCGGGAGTGGATGGGGAGGAGCTACCATGAGTTGGCGATGGAACAACTTCGGGACCACCTGCACCGAGATGCTCGAAGGTCGAGGATCTGGAGACGGCCGTGCGACAGCGCGCCATGGACCGGCCATCGATGGTCTATACGCTAGGGTGGTGGATGATTCGAACGATCAGCAAGAACGGCACCGACAAACAGCCGGCCATTGCGTTACTCGCGGCGCCGGATCGACTGTTTGAAACTTACAATGCAGCTATCGGAACAGCCGACCCATCGCTGCGCATTGCGTTGTGAACGTCACCGTGGCAACGACAAGACTACTTCTCTGATTCAGTAGTTGACGATCCGGCCGCGCCCGGCGGGGCTTTGAGACGCCCCGCCTTGCGTAATGCATCCCTCAAAAGATACTCGAGCTGGCCGTTGAGACTGCGCAATTCATCGTCAGCCCATCCCTGGAGCTGGTCGAGCATCTCCTTTTCGATGCGCAGTAGGAATGACTTCCGTTCAGCCATAACTCAATGATAGAGTGTGCCTGTGTTGATGACCGGCTGACTGGACGACTCACTGCAAAGCACCACGAGCAGATTCGAGACCATGGCAGCTTTGCGCTCGGTATCAAACTCGATGATGTTCTTTTTCGCGAGTTCGTCGAGGGCCATTTCGACCATGCCGACAGCACCGTCGACAATCAGTCTGCGGGCGGCCACGACTGCGCCGGCCTGTTGACGTCGGAGCATAGCCTCCGCAATTTCCGGCGCGTAGGCGAGGTGCGACAAGCGCGCTTCCATGACCTCGACACCGGCCTGCTGGAGACGATCTTGTATTTCCTCCTGCAGAAGTTTGGCGACGACCATCGGTTGACTGCGCAGCGCGACATTGTCTTCACCGGGATGGTCGTACGGGTACTTGGTGGCGAGATTACGGACGGCCGCCTCGCTCTGGATTTTGACGAACCCTTCGTAGCTGTCTACCTGGAAAGTAGCCTCGGCGGTGTCCACTACTTTCCAAACCACGATCGCGCCAATTTCGATCGGATTGCCGTCGATATCGTTCACCTTCATCCGGTTGGTCTCGAAATTCCGCACGCGCAATGAGACGCGTTTCTCCGTGTAGAACGGATTTGCCCAGCGCAGACCTTCGGTCTTGGCCGTGCCCATGTACCGTCCGAAGAGTTGCAGCACACGCCCTTCGTTCGGGTTCACCATGAACAGGCCGCACAGAAGAATAATGGATACGAGCATGACGACCGCACAGGCAACCTTAATGGCCACCGGCCCAACAATAATGCCGCCGATGCAGCCTAGGATTACCACGAAGAGCAGGATCAAGGGACCCCAACCCGATATGGCGTGGATTTCGCGTTCTTTAATCATATTACCTCCTGAGATATCATTATGATATCATTACGATATAATATCGGGAAAAGTTGCGGGGATGCAAGCGAAATTAGTGAAATCTGCAGGACTATCTAACGATCGACCTGTTTGTTATTGTAAGCCAACGATTTAGCTGACCTGGCAGGATGAATCTTGTGTTTGACCCCCAGCCCCGCAGCTGGCTACGAAGGTCTTCCTCGGTGGGGAAATTCTTGATGATCTCATACACCGAGCCATCCGGCAGTTCCCTTCGACTGAGGCAATTACCTTCTTCATCATAGCCGGAGATTTCTTCGGCCAGCTCCCGAAAGCAATTCATGTCGAGAAGAATGAGCTTGGCGCCTGAACGGGCTACGGTCTTCAGTTTTGTTAGAAAGACAGGAATGAGCGACCGGGGAATGTGAGAATACCAGTCGGATGCGAACAGGCAATCAAACCGACCGCCTATTTGGTCGATCTCAAAAGCGTCAAGACAACACAGCGTCACATTCTCTGCAAGGCGCAATTTGACGGCGGCGAGATCAAGCGCACGCGGGCTGCTGTCGATGGCCGTGACCGTGCGAGCATGCTCGGCCAGTAGCTGGGTCCAGTTGCCCGTGCCGCAGGCGATTTCAAGCACGGTAGCGTCGCGAACAAGCGGCGTCACGACAGAAAGCACTTCAGCGAATCGCGCTCTGAGCCCATCGAGCGAGGACGCATCCATGTAGTCATCATGCCATGGAGCGCGACGATCGTAGTATTCGCGCATGAGCGCAACTCGAGAAGAAATATTCACCATAGTCGCGACAGTCAGTACCGAAGCCGTGCAAAAGACAGAGTGCGGAAGCGTCTAGGCAGACCGCAACAAATGCTTTGTCGGGCGCTGTTGCACACCGCCAGCGCCCGACGGAATACGACTCATGGATTTGCGGCGCGCTCTACTTCACGGGCGAGCTGAACCAGGAAGTGGTCTGGGATTGCCGTCCAGGTCTCGACCATGAAGGCACCATTGGCATTTCCGATCATGGCCACCTTCGCGGCAGCCTGTTCATCGGGCGCTTCATAGATATCCATGAAATCGTAGCCGCCCAGCAAAGCATAGTGGGCGACAAACTTTGCTTCGGGGACGAGCGTCTGGGCTTTCTCGATCCAGGCGCGTCCGATCTTGTTACCATCCTTGACGCGGGCAGCGACCTCAACGAGGCTCGGTCCGTGAGGACAGTACCGACTCATCAGCACAAACGTTTTCATACCACACCTCAAGGTCTGTATATGTTGGGCGGTGGCGGCGATGACGCATGCGGGTCAGGGTCGTCGACCGCTTCGTAATGTGCCGAAAATCGTGTGCCGGGGTCACCGTGGCAGGCCGGTGGCCACGATGGACGGCCGAGAAGGGCCGTTCACAAGAGTAATATACGATTAAACCGGAGTTTTGCGCCCACTTTTTTTAAGAACATCCGGAGTGATCGGGTGCTACGGCTATTTCCAGAATTGCCACGAGGCAGGCAAAGCCATGGCCAGAATGCGCATACCGACCAGCGCCAGGGCGACGGCCAGGCTGCGGATAATCCAGTCGCCGTGAATCCGGCTCGAAAGGCGGGCGCCGATTTGCGCTCCAATCACCACTCCAGCCGCCAAGCATAGGGTCATCACGATACCGTGGTCGAAGGAACCGGATGCGATGTGAACAATCGTGCCGGTTAAAGCCATCAGCGCGAGGACAAAGTGCGACGTGGCTGTTGCCAGATGGACGGGGAAGTCCAGCAAGGTTGCCATTACCGGCACATGAACGATACCTCCCCCGATACCAAGCAAACTAGAGAGGTAGCCGACCAAAGCACTCGTGACGATACCGATCCAGAGATTGAAGGAGTACTCATGAGCAGTACCATCCCGTTCGACAATACGACGAACGAAATGACCGGGACGAGGATGGTGGCTAGTCTTACGTTCGCGAGAACGCCGCGTTGCCAGATAGATCGCCGCAAGGAGCAGAAGTACGCCGAAGATAATATTGAAGATTTGTCGCGGGATGAACTGTGTGGTCAGTGCTCCGAGTATGGCGCCTGGTACAGCGGCGAGGGCGAAGACAAGGCCCGACTTGTAATCTATGCGCCCCATGCGGCCGTACGCGATCGAGCCGGATGCGGCATTGAAGAACACCACAGCCAACGAGATGCTGGTGATGAGTTCGGGCGAGTCGCCGGGGTACAACAGAAGCAGGATGGGGACAAGAATGAACCCGCCGCCGGCGCCGATAAGCGTGCCGAAAGCCCCTACCGCAATACCGAGTAAAACCAGTCCGATATCACCAATCACCGCCAGCTGTCCTCTCATCAATCATCTTAGATTATAGGTCAACACAATCGATTTGTAAACTGGCGGCAGGTACGGTGTGGTGTCTGGTGAATGCGGCACAAGGCGGACAATAGCCCCGGGTGCAGCCCTTTGGCGCTTACAGAAATGGCTTGCATGGATCTGTATCAGCCCTGATATTAAAGTGTATTTCATCGACAACGCACACATCACCATTACCGCACACAAAGCCGAGGTGAATGTCCGGCACTGACGGGTTGTATTCGTTTTATCACCGTTAGCCTGACCGTTCATTCTCAAGCTGATATTTGACCCTGTGTCCAGATTTGCGGCCAATTCCGGGCGCTCTGGGATCTATGTCGAATTGAAGCGGGACCCTTTACCGCATCCAGGTCCATGCTGCTGATGAAGTAGTTTTGGACGTTTCTTGCAACGGGGATGGTCTGCAGGATGCTGCCATCCCTGTATTTTTTGCCTGCCGGTGGACCAGTCAACGACCCCGGAAAATTAGTTGCAAGATTTCGTCAACGGAGACATACTCCGACCACCATGAATCATAAGCGATTGTCATATCCCACAATTCTATTGTGCGTCTTCGCGGTCTGGTGGATGATCTGGGCAGCCGGACCGTCCCATTTCTCCGACTGGGTTCTTGAAAACCTGCTCACCGTGGCGTTTATCGGACTGCTGGTGTTCACTCGCAATCGCTTCCGGTTGAGCAAAGTATCTTATACGGTACTCTTTGTATTTCTCTGCCTTCACACGATCGGCGCTCACTACACTTATGCCGAGGTACCGTACGAGAAGTGGACGAGGGCAATCGGCTTCTCGTTTGCCGACATGTTCGGCTTTCAGCGAAATCACTTCGATCGGCTCGTGCATTTTTCATTTGGTTTGCTCTTCGCGTACCCGATGCGAGAACTGTTCATGCGTGTAGCTCAGTCGAAAGGGGCGTGGAGCTACTATCTGCCTATTGAGTTGGTCATGTCGCTTTCAATGTTGTATGAGTTGATAGAGTGGGGTGTAACGCTGATCGTGGGCGGCGATCTGGGTATGGCTTATCTCGGCACACAGGGGGATGTCTGGGATGCGCACAAGGACATGGCGCTTGCGACCATGGGAGCGTGTCTCGGAATGTTGATTGTTGCCGCCATCAACTGGCGATACCAGCGGGATTTTGCGGCAGAGTGGCGGGACAGCATGAGGGTGAAACGAGCCACACCGCTCGGTGAGGAAAAGCTGCGCGAGTATAAGCGACGTCGGACTGACAGACTGTAATGGCGCGGATTTCAGCGGAGCAGAAGCAGCGGGGCCATCGAGACTGCGATCAGCGCGGTGTCGGCGTCTTTATCAGATGATCGGCGATAACCCGCCAGAGCGGGTTATCCGCTCTGGGCGGTTCAGGCGAGTCACCCCTCTCAACAGCCTCCCAATAATTCTCCCCAAGAGGTCTTGAGCCGATTTCGTAATCCATGCCATCCCAGGTGTCTTCGCGGAAGGAATAGAACGCCCAATGCCAGCCGTGGGTGTCAAAGATGTCGATCAAGTCCGTCAGATATCGGTCGGCGCCGGGGCTCATCCGATGGCAGCCAAATTCTCCTGCGATGATATGGGTCGAGGGAATGTGGAATCGAGCCTGCCACCTGGCAACAGGCTCGACAATGCACTGCAGCAATGGCATATCGACCAGCCAGTGTTCCCGATCGGAACACTGGTATGCGATTGAATCGCGGCCGTAGGCGATTCGGCCGTTGTTGGCTTTCCTATTAGTGAAGTTCCAAGGTTCGTACACATGGAATGAGTAGTACACCAGCGAATCAGAAAGCGGCGTCAGATAAGCGAAGCCGTTTGGATTGGCCCACCAGCCAGCATCAAGAATGACCGGCATGGTTGCATCTACCTCACGAATAGATCGCACCACCCGGCGATTGAATTCGTTAAGATCGGCTGCTGTGCCCAACGTCGTGGCATACCACTTTGCCAATTCAGCTGAATCCGGCTGAAGGATGGCCGTCTTTTCAGGGATCGGTTCATTGAGAACATTGTACCCAGCCAGGGCCGGATGTCCCTTGAGGGCTGTCGCAAGATCATGCCAGAAGGCGCAGACCTGCGTGCGATAGGTAGTATCTCGCCACAGGCGAAGATCAAATCTGTCGCCGTTCTGCTGGCGCCAGCGTGCACCGGGAACGGACAGCGGGACAAGGACAACGCGAAGGCCATAGCTCTGGGCCGTATCGAGCACCGACCGCAGTATATTCAAATCTGCCTGCACGAGCCCTTCGTATCGATCGGCATTGCCGATGAGGAAATCGCGATGGGCGGATTGCCACTTGGAGAAGGTGAGCCGAACCAGATCAAGGCCGGCTGAGTGGGCGGCGGCCCACCATGCGGAGGTTACTTTTTTGTTGAAGCAATTGGCGCCGTGCCGGGGCGTGTTCCAGAAGTCCGCAAGGGATGTCGATTCCGACCGAAGGCACGAGGGGCACAGCAACAGAAATATGAGGCACAGGGATGTTCGGCAGAACATAAGGGCAATTCTCCGGGCGGATTCACGTCGGCCCATGACCACCAACTACGGCCTTTTCATAATCGCTGGAAAGCAGTAAAGTCACAAAAGCGAAGGACAGGTCACCGTGACCTGTCCTTCTTTCATCAATCCGCAGTGCGCGGCGATTACTTGAGAAGTACCATCTTCTTAGTGGCGCTATAGGTGCCCGAGCTCAGGCGATAGAAGTAGACGCCGGACGCGTAAGCGGAGGCATCCCAGGTTACCTGATAGTACCCAGCCTGATCTTCACCCTCAAACGAATTGACTGTCTGGCCAAGGATGTTGTACACGTCGAGCTTCCACTTGCCCGCCTCAGGCAGAGCGAAGTTGATCCTGGTGACCGGGTTAAACGGGTTGGGATAGTTCTGGCTCAAGCTGTATTCGCTGGGCAAGCTGGAAAGCCTGGCGACCACGACCGAACCATCAACGGCTCCCAGATCGACGCTCTTCACCGTGAACTGGCCGCCCAGGTTGAGCAATTCGCCGGTTTGCAGAGAAGCCTTGTGATTGGAACTGAACACCAGAATGCGAGTCACGGTGCCGTCAAAGCTGTACTGCAATTCCATATCGCGAGCGGCGCTGCCGAGTGTCGGCGTGACATCACCTTCCACGACGATTTGCGCACCGGCCAAACGGACATTGGACTCGCTTACGCGCACGGTCGTACCACTTACCGCAACCGTTGCTTCATAACCGGCATTGGGGTTGAGCTTCTCGTACGGAGCGGCATCACCCACGACGACGCGGATCAGGTAGACGAGGTCGCCGACAGTCAGCGGAACGCCGTCAGCGTTAACGTCGGAGGCGGCGATCGCCCCCTGCGTCGCATAGGTTGGCGGTATGCAGCCGGGGCAATCACGCGGGAATGCCGCCAAGCCTTTGATAAAGTACTGCGTGAACATCACTACGTCGGCGATCTCGTAGGGAAGATCGTTGAGATTGATATCGCCTCGGGCGTCGATAGAGTCGGCGCAGACGATGTCGATGCCGCCGTTGGTGAAGTCGATACAGCGCTGCGGCAAGCCTTTGCCGCCGGGTACGAGACACTCGTTCGGTGCGCCATAGTAGCCGGGGAGGCTGTAGCTGGTGTTGGTGATATTGTTCAGTTCCAGATCGTACACGTTGCGCGAAATCCAGAGCGTATCTCCGTACTTGGAGGAGAAGGTGTTGTCGCCGCATTCCAGCCAGAAGAAGCGCACCGGTGCATACTGGCATTCCAGCGTGCGATCGTTGGAGACGAGGAAGTCGAGTGTCGCTAACGTACCAACCTGGCCATCGAGATAGCATCCTGGGTGGTAGGCGCCATTATTGGTCTCGGCGAGCGCCGTGACAGACAGCAGCCCGCTGGGGCAGGCGTTGCCGCAATTCCCGTTGGCACCGAAGCGGAAGGTGAAGTACTCCCAACTGCAGCCGGTTAGGAGTGCGCCGGGCGTAACGGTCGACGGGAAGAGGGCAGAGTTGTCGTACGCGATAAGGAAGCTAAAGCCGCCGACTGGTTTACCGGAGGAGTTGAGGAAAATGTCGACGAGCGAATGCTGGCCCTGCATCGCATCATGCACCTTCTCGATCTGGACGTGGAAACACTCGTCAATCTGCACATTAACACAAACCGTGTCCTTGTCGGTTAGACCGCATTGATCGGTGGCGGTGAGAACCAGACAGTAGACGCCCGTTGAGTCGGCATCGAAGCAGACGTGCCCGGCGTTGTAGGTGCCGAACGGTGACACGGTCACACTGGCCAAATTGGCGTCGGGGTCATTCACAGTGATGTCGAAGCAGACGGGTCCGATAGCATCGAGGTAGGCTGTGAAATCAGAAGGGGCGCTGATCGCCGGTGCGGCGTTCATGTTCACCGAGACTATCGACGTGTCGAAGTCGACCGCGCCGCACGAGTCAGTGGCTTTGAGTATGAGCTGGTACGTCTTGTCCGAGCCGTCACCGTTATTGACGGTCAGGCAAATCTGGCCGGTGTTGCTGTCGTAGCTCCCAAACGGTGAGATCAACTCACAAGAAGACAGATTATGATCTTCGTCGGTGCATCCCGCCGCTACGCAGATGGTCTTGGTGCTGCAGACGAACACAGAGGTATCGCGACCGGCGTTGGCTACCGGCGCAGCGTTGAGATTGATCTTTACGAAGAACGAATCGACGCAGAACGCGCCGCACGAATCGCTGCACTGCACTTTGACTTTCACCAACTGGTCGACAGTAGGGGTGAAGACCCAGTTTCCTCCCACCAGTGAGCCGGGTCCGGTGACCAATTCACAGTGTGAGAAATTGCCATTGGGGTCAGTGGCGCCGACCGGCAGACTGATCTGCGCAGGCGCACACTGGACGACCAGGGTTGTTTCAGCCGGAGGCATATGACAGACCGGTGGGGCGTTGAGTGTGATCGTAATGATCGCCGTATCCTGATCAGCGATGCCACAGTGATCGACTGCCCGAGTAATGAAGGTGTAGCTTCCAGAGGCGCCGGGTGTGAAGCAAATCTGACCGCCGGCGTAAGTGCCGGGGCCGCCGATCAATTTGCAGCTATCCAGGTTGCCATCCGGATCGGTGCATGACGCCGGCCAACAGACCTGAGTGGGCGTGCACAGCTTAAGCACTTGATCCGGGCCCGCATTGGCCACAGGGGCGTGGTTGGCAGTAATGGTGACAACAATCGTGTCGACGTCCGTCGCACCGCACGCGTCAGTTGCTTTTACGACGAACGTGTACGTACCGGCACCGGCAGGAGTGAAGCAAACAGTATTGGCGGCGGTATCGATACTGCCCGTGCCGACAAAGAGCTGTTCGAGAGTGACGTTGCCGTTGGGATCAGTCACCGTGTACGGGACGCAGAACTGGGCATTAGCGCACTGGAAGAGCGTCGTATCGTTGCCGAATTGGACGATCGGGGCGGTATTGATGGCGACCGTATATTGCATCGAGACCGTGTCGGCGGCGCCGCAGGAATCGGCGACCGCAACCACAACAGAATAGATGCCACTCGTGTTTGCCGTGAAGCACCAGAGGCCACCGGCGGTCACGGTACCGGCTCCGGAGAGTCGCGACCAGGTCAGGGCGCCACCGTTGGGATCCGACGCGGCAAACTGTCTGCAGATCTGCGCGCCGGCGCAGAGGAAGGTATCGATATTGGCCGGTGGGTTAGTGGCCACCGGGTGGCTGTTGATTTGGACGTTGGCTTCAAGCGTACACGTATCGGCGCCACAAGTGCCTGAGGCAATTACCGTAAGCACGTAGTGGCCGCTCGAGTCGGCCGTGAAACAGACGTCGCCGCTATTGTAGGAACCAATCGGTAAAACGGAGACTGTTCCCCCGCCCACCACGCCGATCGGGATACAGACCTGGCCGGCAGTACAAAGGAACTTGCTCGTTACTCCGGGGCACGTGAGTTGTGGAGCGCTGCCAATCGTCACATTGAATGTCACCAGGCAGGTGTCGGCTCCGCACGGAGTAGAAGCGATAAGGGTCGCGTTGTACGTGCCTGATGTCGGTGCATTAAAGCAGAGTTGGCCGGCGGAATAGGTACCGAGCGATGTTGTCACGTTCGCTGTGCCGGGGGTGATGGCGATCATCTGGCAGACCTGTCCGGGCGCGCAGAGCGAAACGGCAATCGGGCCGGGCGGGCACGAAATGTCGGCGACCGCGCCAATGGTGACGGTCACGCTTATGGTATCGTTATCGTACGCGCCGCACGAATCGGTGGCTCGGACGATGAACTGATACGTGCCCGACACTGCAGGTGTGAAGCATATCTGATTGAGAGAGGTATCGATGGCGCCGAATCCGGAAACCATAGTCTCAACGATACTACCGGGTCCGTTGGGATCGGAGACCGCATACCCAAAGCAGAATTGCTGTGAACTGCAGAGCGAGATGGTCGTGTCATTGCCGAAAGCGATAGTCGGCGCACCATTCAGGGTCACTTGTATGCTCACCGTGTCGGCCGCCTGTTCACCACACGAATCAGTGGCGGCGAGCACGAAGGTGTAGATACCGGAAGCGGCCGGGGTAAAGCAGATCTGGCTGCCGTCAAACGAGCCGGGTCCGGTCAAGGCGGAGCTCTGCAGATTGCCGTTCGGATCTGAGACCGAGGCCGGCCAGCAGATCTGGGTGGCCGAACAGAGGAACAGGTTCTGGTCGGCACCGGCGCCAGCGATAGGTTTCTGATTGAGGGCCACCGTCACGTTGATGGTATCAAGGTCCTGAGTCAGGCAGGTGTCCTGGGCTCTGACTACAAACGTGTAGGTGCCTGATGCGACCGGTGTGAAGCAGACCGTGTTGGCCCCCGTATCGATTGTCCCGGGGCCTGATACCAGTTGTTCGAGATTGACGTTGTTGTCGGCATCGCTCACGGTGTAGCTCAGGCAAATCTGCTGCGAAGCGCAGAGGAACAGCGAGGTATCGTTGCCGAAGGCAATCGTCGGTGGCTGGTTGACCAGGAAATGCACGGTGAAGCTGGATTCACAATAGGCATTGCAGGAATCATCGCAATGGATGGTAACAGTCACATTCTGAGTTGTGGACGGTGTGTAGCACCAGTTCCCACCGACCAGCGAGCCGGGTCCCGACACAATCTGGCACGAGCGGAAATTGCCATTGACGTCGGTGGCGGAGTAAGGCAGGCAGACCTGAGTCGGAGCACACTGGGCAAAGGTGGTTTCATTGGGGACGATGCAGACCGGCGCCGAGTTTATGGTCACATTGATAATCGAGGTATCCTGCGAGGTCAGGCCGCAACTATCGGTAGCCTTGAGCACGAACTGGTAACTGCCGCTGGATGGCGGCGTGAAGCAGATCTGACTGCCGTTGTACGTACCGGGACCGGAGAGCAACTGACACGTGCTCAAGTTGTTGTTGGGGTCGGTACAGCCGGCCGTCCAGCATATCTCTTGGGGTGTGCAGAGGAACAGCGTCGAGTCTCGGCCGGCGTTGGCCACCGGGGCGCTGTTGAGTGTGTAGTGAATGACTACGGTATCGTAGCCGACGGCATCACAGCTATCAGTCGCCTTGAGCACGAATTCGTAGTTCATGGTCGTGTTCGGGGTGAAGCAAATCTGCGATCCGTTGTAGGTGCCGGGCCCGCTGAAGAGAACGCACGATTTCAGGTTGCCGTCGACATCACTGCACGACGCCGCCCAGCAGAGTTGAGCCGGCGCGCACTGGAAGACAAATTGGTCAGCCCCGGCATTGGCAGTCGGCGGATGGTTCGGGCACAGCGCGAAATTGTGCGGCGACACCTGTGGGTTGACCTGCGGCGAGGAAACAGTCGCCTGTCCGTCGGATGCCGTTATGTAGTAATCGACAAAGGTCTGGCACTTGAGCGCGCTTATGGGAATGGACGCGCAGAAGGTGCTGTCGGTTGGCGCGCCGGTAGGAGTCATTGTAATCGACGTATAACTCGACGGTCCGGTGCGATAGTACAGGGTCACCACCAGGCTGGCTTTCGGCGTATCCAGGTCAGTGACGTAGGCGCAAATTGAAGCCGGGCTGGTAGTCGATTGGCAGGAATTGCTCAGGTTAATCGTGGCCGGGGTGCGCACGATGACCGGTGGGGCGGTTTCCTGACACGAAGCCGAATCACAGAGGGTGCAGTTCGGACCGGTCTTTTTGCAGATTTTGGTCCAGTGGATGTCGCCATTCGCGATGGTGTCCGTACTCTGGTAGCAGATGTAGTAGCGACTGCACAAGCGCTGTTTGATTTTCGAATAGAGAGAATCGATGGCCGCGCCGGTCGGGGCGTGTGACCAGAAGCCGCCGGTGGCATTGGCGAATTTCTGAAGGGCGTACGGATTGAACCAGGTGGTGTCGATCGGCCCCAGGTTGAAGGTATAGATCGGCACGCCGGCCGAATTGGCGAGATTGACAATCGCGGTGGAGTCGTCCGAGTACGTGTTGTCGGTGACGCCGTCGGGCGGGTTGGGAGCACACAAGTGGCTGCGGTTTTCGACTCCGTCCGTGAAGGCGATAACGGCCTTGCTCCCGAGCTGGAAGCGGGCAAAGTCGACGCCCTTGTAGATGCCGTCGAAAGCGGCCGTGTTACCGTTGGCCGACAGCCCATTGATGGCATTGTGCAGCGAGGTCTTGTTGCTCGTGAAATTGATGAGCAGAGACCAGCAGCTGGAAAACGTCACGATGGCCACCTGATCATAGGTGTCCATATTGTTGACGAACCGGTGCATGGCCGATTTGGCTGAATCGAGCCGGTGATCGGTCGTCATACTGCCGCTGATATCCACCACCAAGCATACTGAAGTAATGCAGTTGCCCGCCGTCAGTTGCTGGACCGTGAAACTTGGGATGGGCACACCGTTTTGAAAGACGCAGAAGCTGTCGGGATTCAGCCCGCTGATCGGATTGCCGCTGCCGTCGAGCACGTCGACATACGCACAGATCGAAGGAAACTGAGAGCAGTCGAGCTGCGACAGGTCGAGCGAGGTGACCGTGCCGGGAGACGCGGTGGCATCGAACGGCTTGAGACGGGCCGGTGCCGGGCTGGGATGAATGCTGGTGTCAACAATCGTCTGGTCATCGGGCGGTCCGATGATTATGTATTGCGCATTTGCTACAGATGTAAGACAAAGAAGCAGAAATATCCCAATGAACAGTCGACGATACATACATCCTCCCGGAACGTTGAAGAACCGGTCCTCACATGATGATGTCTACGTCCGCCGAAATTGCCGACAGCATGCTTAACGCGCAGCATGCCGCTTCATTCAGACGGCGATAATCTTAAGTTTTCCAAAGTATGTCGACCAGCGAGATCGGAATTGGGGAGTGGGCACAGAAACCGAAACGGACGGCAATCAAACCGGAATTGGCGGTTTCCGGAAGTCTGCGAATCGTCCGTCGTGACTACCTTCGACCAATCATGTGCTCTCTCTCGCCGGATACCTAATCGAGTGCCTGCAACAACCTCATGGCGGTAAGCTATGCACTCTACGTCGAATCAAATATCAAGACCAAATAGGTCTATGTCAAGGAAAATTATTCTCATCGAGGGGTTTGCGACCGAGATATCGGTCCGTCAGAAGGCATGGGTGCGGCGGGAGTGGTTCACGGGTTGGGCCACAATTCCATGTGGATCAACGAAGTAGCTGTTGACAGACTCAATCATTGCCCATTGTAGTTCCCGTTTGGGTGTGGCGAATCTGCCACAACCGCCAGTAAGTATACACGACGGGAATGATTTCCAGCGTCAGGAACGCCGAGCTGATCAACCCGCCCACCATCGGGGCGGCGATCCGCTTCATGACATCGGCGCCGCTGCCGGTTGCCCACAGGAGGGGAATCAGACCGATCATCATCGTGCTGACAGTCATCAGCTTGGGACGCACGCGCATGACCGTGCCTTCCATGTGCGCCCAGATGATGTCGTCGAGATTGCGGATCTTGCCCGCCTTGAGTCGCCGCTCGTAGGCATGATCGAGATAGAGGATCATCACAATGCCGGTCTGGGTAGCAAGTCCGACCAATGCGATGATCCCGACAAGCGTAGCGGTGGAAAAGTTGTAGCCGAGAAAGTACATAAGCCAGATAGAACCGACCAGTGCAAACGGTACGGAGGCCAGCACAATCAGGGTCTCGGTGAAGTTACGGAAATTCAGGTAGAGCAAAAGAACGACAATGATCAGCGTAATGGGAATAACGATCTTCATCCGCTTGGCCATTGTCTCCATGAGCTCGTATTGACCGGTCCATTTCAGATAGAAACCGGAGGGGACGGAGATCTCGGCGTTCACCACCCGCTTGGCTTCGTCCACGTAACTGCCTATGTCACGTTTGTTCTGATCCATGTCCACATAGACGTAGCCAACCAGCATACCGTTTTCGTCGCGGATCATCGGTGGGCCGCCGGCGAACTTGATCTCGGCTATCTGGCCAAGGGGGATGGCGCGACTCCCCTGCGGGTTGGCGTAGGTCGCGGCAGAGCTCCCGCTCTTCATTTGTTGCGATGGCATTGCCTGGCGCATCGGTTGGTTGTTCATCCCGTTTACGCCGCCGGGGAATGGTGCGCCGCCGGGAATGGACGATGCGTCGTTCCCCATGCCGTTGTTCATCTGTGCGAGCACCATCTTCTGCCAAACTTCATACTCAATTGATGGATCGGTCGAAGCGAGCACGGGTGACCCGAACCGGGCATTGTTCGGTGCGATGCCCATACCGGATCCCATGCCGGATGATCCGCCGGAGGACGGTGCATTGGCCGCGGG
Organism: uncultured candidate division Zixibacteria bacterium; assembly: GCA_963806185.1. Classification (GTDB taxonomy): domain Bacteria; phylum Zixibacteria; class MSB-5A5; order GN15; family FEB-12; genus CAWDXE01. The sequence continues at coordinate 742,919 of CAWDXE010000001.1, read as the reverse complement.
GAGCGGGACCAGGATCCGCTTCAGTTTCTCGATATTGTCCCGAAGGTCACGCGGGTACCGGACATTGACGCTGAAACGATCCCTGCCCTCAATAGTCATTTCGATCGGTGTGCCGCCGATGGCGGTTTCGATCACGTCCTGTACGTCGCGAATGGTCAGTCCGTAGCGTGCGATGGCGTCGCGATCGGGAATGATGTCGACATAATAGCCGCCGGTGTTGCGATCGGAGTAGACCGAGCGTGTGGCTGGGATCTTGGAGAGCGATTTTTCCAGCTCCAGGCCGATACGTTCGATTTCGCCGAGATCATTGCCGAAAATCTTGACTCCGATTGGTGTGCGGATACCGGTGGAGAGCATGTCAATACGCGTCTTGATCGGCATCGTCCAGGCGTTGGTCCAGCCGGGCATCTGCATGGCCGAATCAAACTGAGCCACCAGTTCACTCCATGTGATCGAGCGCGTATCGGGCCATATGGCGCGGAACGGTGGCTGAACGGCATCGGGCATCCAGCCGGAATACCAGCGATCCTGCGTCACCTTGCGCCATTGTTCGGTCGACTTGAGTTGTACAACCGTTTCCAGCATCGAAAGAGGCGCCGGGTCGGTGGCCGTTTCCGAGCGTCCTGCCTTGCCGAAAACGGAGACAACTTCAGGGAACTGACGGATGACGCGATCCTGGAACTGCATGTATTGCTTGGCGGCCTCGACAGAAATGTTCGGGAAGGTGGTCGGCATGTACAGAATGTCGCCTTCATTGAGGGCAGGCATAAACTCCGAGCCGATTTTGGGTATCATCGGCAGGGCGGACAGTATGGCCATGAGGCCGATCATGATGGTCGTTTTCGGATTGCGCAAGGCGACAAAAACGAACGGCTTGTAGAGTTTGATGATGCCGCGCGAGACAGGGTGCTTGGCCTCCGAGTGAACCTTGCCCTTCAGGAAAGTCACCATGAGAGCCGGGGCGATAGTAATGGCGGTCAGGGCGCCGAAAAACATCGCGAACGTCTTGGTGTACGCGAGCGGTTTGAACATCCGACCTCCCTGGCCGGTGAGAGCAAAGATGGGCAGGAAAGCGATCGTGATGATCAGGAGCGCGTAGAAGATCGACGGACCAACTTCCTTGGCGGCGGCGATGATGACTTCCTTCCGATTGGCGGAGAGAGGCGCTTTTTCAATCCTCTTGTGCGCGTTTTCGACCAGGACAATGGCCGCATCGACCATGGCGCCGACAGCGATTGCCAGACCGCCAAGGCTCATGATATTGGAATTGATCCCCAGGAAATACATGGGGATGAACGACAGGCTAACGGCAATCGGGAGCGTGATGATCGGCACGAGCGAGCTCTGAAAATGCAGGAGGAAGAGAAAGATCACCAAGGCGACGACAATTCCTTCTTCGATGAGGCTATGTTTCAGCGTGTTGATGGCTCGATGGATGAGAGAACTGCGGTCGTAGACGATTTTCAGTTCAATGCCGGGTGGAAAAGACGACTTCAATTCCTCGATCTTTGCTTTGACCCGGTTGATGACGTCGAGTGCGTTCTCGCCGTAACGCATGACAATCGTGCCGCCGACGGCTTCGCCGATACCGTCGAGCTCAGCGACACCGCGACGGATATCCGGGCCGAAAGAGACATTGGCGATACTGCCCAGCAGCACCGGCGTACCGGTAGCCGAAGCCTTGAGGCTGATCTTGCGCAGGTCATCGAGCGATTGAATGTAGCCGCGCCCCCGGACGTAATACTCCCGTTCCGTGAGTTCCATAACGCGACCGCCGACATCGGCATTGCTTTGGCGGACGGCGCGGGTGACGTCGCCGATGCTCAAGCCGTAGGCCTGCAACTTCTGCGGGTCTACTTCCACCTGATACTGTTTTTGGTATCCGCCAACGCTGGCTACTTCAGCCACGCCCGGGACGGATGACAAGGCGTAGCGAAGGTTGAAATCCTGGAAGGTGCGTAGATCAGCTAGATCGTGCGTGCCGGAGGTGTCGATAAGGGCATACTGGAATACCCAGCCGACGGACGAAGCGTCGGGGCCGAGAGTTGGCGTTACGCCCGCGGGAAGCTTGCCCTGAAGCTGCTGAGTGTACTCGAGTACGCGACTGCGTGCCCAGTAGATATCTGTGCCTTCGTCGAAAATGACATAGACGAATGACATACCGAACATGGAAAAGCCGCGTACGGCGGACACGCCAGGTGCAGCCAGTAGCGAAGTTACGACTGGATACGTGACCTGATCCTCGACCAGATCAGGGCTACGCCCCATCCATTCCGAATAGAGAATCACCTGCGCGTCTGACAAATCCGGAATGGCATCCAGCGCAATATTATTGATGGAATACCAGGCGCCGGCGAGAGCGAACGCGGTCGCGATAAACACCACCATCCGATTACGGGCGCAGAAATCAATAATTGCCTTTACCATACATCGCTACTTTCCATGCCCGGCGTGCGGATCGGCTTGAGCGCCGCCCATGCCGGAAATCGCCGCTTTGAGACGGCTTTCGGAATCAATAAGGAAATTGGCGCTCGTCACTACCGTCTCACCCTCGCTGAGTCCGCCCTGAACTTCGACATAATCGCCGGTTGAACGGCCGATCTTTATGAGGCGGGGTTCGAAGTGTGTGCCGTTGTGGATGACAAAGGCGTAGGCGATTTCACCGCCGTCCATGACAGCATCGCGCGAAACGGCTAACACTTCATCAGCGCCACCGGCGAGTTCAATCTGAGCGTACATACCGGGACGAAGGCGGAAGTCAGCATTGGCAAATTCAATCCGTACCTTGAGTGTGCGAGTCTGCTCGGAAATTGTCGGGTAGATGAAGCTCACCTTGCCTGTGAACTGCTCATTCGGATAGGCGGCAATAGTCATAGTGGTCGGCTGGCCGATTCTGACCGAGGCGATATCGGCCTCGTACACGTCGGCGAGCACCCAGATCGTTCTCAAGTCGGCGATAGTGAAGAGGCGCTGGTCGGGAGTCACTTGCTGGCCGTCGTTCACATTCTTCTCCAGGACAACGCCGTCATAAGGAGAGCGAAGAGAAATCTCCGGCCTGGCTGTACCGGAGTTTTCGAGTTGCGTTATATCGTCAGTGGTAAGACCCAGCAACCGCAGCCGCTCGCGAGCGGCATCGAGAATCTGATTATGCGTAATAGCGAGGGCGGCATCGGTGCCGTCCTGCCGCGTCATCGACAGGGCCGCGAGAAAATCCTGTTCGGCCTGATAAAGATCCTGACTGTAGAGCGTGAGCAGTGGCTGCTCCTTTGTTACGCGCTGGCCGGTCTCATTGACATTGAGTTTCTGCACCCAACCGCTGACACGGACTGTGAGATTGGAGACTTTGGATTCGTCGGGTGTGACATAGCCGACGAGCGGTGTCGTGTTGCTCACATTGCGTCGCGTGACCGTGCCAGTCCGGACGCCTATGAGCTGGAGTCGCTGAGGCTCAATCGTGACTGGCACCAGACCGGGAACGGGAGCGGACCCGAGATCCGCAGTGTGACCGGCGTGCTTCATATCGTCTCCTGGAGCAGCGGTCACCAGTTCAAGATTCATTCCACAGATGGGGCATTTGCCGGCGGTATCGGAGACAATCTGCGGATCCATGGGGCAGGTGTATTGGCCCGGCTTAGCCATGTGGCTGTCGGCTATCGCAACCGTGTCCGTTTTGGCTTCACTCCCGACCGGCACCAGGTTCATGCCGCAGATGGGGCATTCGCCCGGCTGGCTGCTGACATACGTCGGGTGCATCGGGCAGTGATACTGCACAGCGCTGCCGGCGTTTTGAGCCCAAGGGGTCGCTCCAAAATAGGTCAGCACCATAGTGAGTGCGAATAATGTCATGGCGATCAGAATCACCCACCGCACGATGGACATCGTGTGGGTGAAGGGCGGGGCCTCTTCACTGCCTTCCGGCATCGGTTCATCATCGGGATTGTATTCGACATGTGTATCAGTCATTGGTAATCCTTGCTTCGAAGTGATTATTGATCGCTATGTGAATCACCGGTGGTATCCCAGGCTGATGGATCGGAGGTGTATCGTTCGACCTCAGCCAGCGTGCGAGCCAGTTCATTATTCAGATCATTAATAGTCGATTGATCGCGATAGACAGCGACAGCCGAATTCAAGACCGACGCAAACGGAGTTCGATTGGTGGTATAGCCGGCCAGTGTCGAGCGGTAGGCCTCCCGGGTGGCCGGAAGTATCCGATCCTGATACAAGGCCAGGCTCTGATTGAGGCGCAAAGCACGTGAGTGCAACGAGGCAAGATTGGCGCGAATATCGCGGCGAAGTTGCTTGGCGCCGGCCAGCGTACTCCTGTTCATTGCGTCCATGGACCGTGCCATCTGGCGCTGTTTTCCCCGGCTAAAAATCGGCAGTGAGATATTGGCGCCAAAGCTGATCATGTCACCCCGAGGCTCGACTCTGAATTTCGTGATCGGCCATCAGGCGAGTTGAGAGCCCGTCGCGGTAACCATAACTGCCAAAGAGGGTGAGCATCGGCCACTGCATACGCCGGGCGGCCGTTGCCGATAGGCGGTAGCTTTCTGCCTGGTGATCAAGTTGACGCAACTCGGGATAGCTTTTTTCGGCCGACTCAATCCAGGAAGCCGGGGAATCGGGCGGCGTCGACAGAACCGGCGTCGCGAGCGGCAAGACCGAAGCATTCGGCTCGAGACCGCGCAGACTGTTCAGATTATACCGGGCTGCATCGACCTGCTGCTGAAGCGACAACAGGGACGATTCAAGGCGCCAGAGATCGGCTTGGGCAGTGAGGACTTCGTCTTGCCCGGCTTGATTGGTACGAAGTTTGGCGGTAGTGGATGCGACGACCTGCTCCAACAATTCGTGCTGTTGCTGAAGGTCGCGCAGGTTCGCTTGCCGATAGTACAAATCGAAGTACGCCTGCTTGGCGGCCGTGACCAGATCGAGTGTGGTGATGTGCAGTTGCGCCGTGGAGACCTGGGCGTCGGCACGGGCGGCTTTGCGCTCGAGCCCCTTATAACCGGAGTAGGGGATCGATTGGCTCAGACCGGTGACGCGCATAGTCATATCGTCCATTTTGAAGTCCAGAGAGGTGGGCAGGTTTTCCACGGCCAGCATGAGCATGGGGTCGTCCCACGTTCCGGTTGAGGAGGCTTTTCGTTCGGCTGATTCCTGCATGAAGCGGGCGGCCGCAACACGATCATTCCGACTGAGGACCTCGTGAATTACTTGCGGCAGGGTGAGGCTATCGGAGTTTCCCGGTTGGGCAACAGCGGCAACCGCGACGCCCAGAAAGGCGATTTGTAGCGCGATTACGGCCAGAGGGCGACTCACCGTTTTGCAGCGTATTAATGTAGCTAGTAACTCTTGCATATCGATTCATTGGCCATAAGTGGCAGATATTGTATTGAAAAACAGATGCCAACACCGCTTGCGGGTGGCTAGAATATCTTCAATTCATTGCAGTTAAACAAATTAAACTGAATCGTGCAACCGCGTGAACTGCCTATTTAATGATAAGAAGAAATTCACAAATGAAGAGTATTCTCTAGTCGTGAAGAATTGTCTACAGTCCAGGGCTCAAAACTCGTAGCTCAAACCTGTACTCAACACAGCCTTTTCTGACTGTTCGCCGTGGAGATCGTCGTAGACGGGAAGCTGAACTGACGTCGAAAAACTGGCCGAGGGGGAGACGTTCAGGCGCAGGCCGGGCGTGAGGTAGGTCATCCAGCCGCCGGTGTTTTCTACGACTTGGGCAGTTTGGAGATCGCGACGGGCATAGCGACCATTGAGTTGCACCGAGCCGGAAAGCCAAGTTGCCACGGGCCATTGAGCCCCGAGGTTGCCGAGAACGGCGTTGCCATAGTGATAATCAAATTCGTTGGTACCGTTGACACGATAATAGGCGCTGGCAAAGATGCGGTTGTTGCAGGTGAAGCGTGAGATGGCGGCGCCAAGTTGCCAATCGGTTGTGCCGGTGCCGGCCTGGAGGTGTTCTTCCACACGCTCGCCATTGAGCTGTTTGTCATTTGCGCCGGTCGGAATTTTGATCGTAAGCGATAGACCTCCGGTGTAGAACTTGCCGGCGCCGCCGGCGAGGTGTTGGGTCCATACCGCGGCGAGTTCTATGTCGCCAAGACCCGAGGATTTTTCCTGCTCCGTCCCGTCAGCGGTCGTAAACTTGATACGACGAATCTGGTACGGTGCCTCAACCGAAAACGAGAGGCGATCAGAGGGACTGTAGAAAGCGCGAAGCGATGGGCGCAATTCGCGCTGACGTTCGGTGCCGGGTCCTTCGTCTTCGGCCAGTGCATTCGACTTGGTTGAGTACTGATTGCCGAGACTGAGCCAGAAACGGTGATCCTGTTCCTGATCGGGCAGCCCGGTCGTCTTCTCCGAGAACAAGAACGCATTGTCGCCGCACCGACATACCGAGCAGGCCAGCGCGCGTCCGGCCGGAGCAACGCCGCCCAGCAGCGCGACCGCGAAGAAAAATTCACGAGTCTTCATGGATTCCTCATATTTCTATATGTGGCAATATAATGGACTCGGCGCGTCCAGTCTATAGGAAACAGCCGAGTCATCATCCGGGTTCCATACGGCCGGTGCGTGCCGGCATAGACCTAGAACTTGACGTCGGTGTAGGTGGTGTTGGTTACGAAGTCGATGGTTAGCTGCAGATTGTCAGGGGTATGGCCATACAGACGCCAGGCATGATCGGTCGGCGGCGCCTCGTATTTTGAATTGCCGTTTTGATCGGCGTAGAAGTCAATCCGATAGGTTCGGTTCGACCTGAGCACGCCGGGGATGATTATCTGCTGAACGCCGGATCCGAAAATCCCTTTGCGGTAGAGTCCGACGGTCTGGCCGGTGAGTGAATCGGCCACTCGAAGCTCGACCAGTTTCCCGGTCCCATGAACGCCGAAGGCGGCGTCAAAATTCATTTCGAAGTTGAAAAGGCCGGCCAGTGTCCCAATATCGGTGAACGAGGTGTTGTGAGTGAAGTTGACAACGCCGTTGGCGGGGATAGCCACCCGCCAGGCGTGATCGATGGGCGGGGCATCGTAGGTGCCGTTGTCATTCAGGTCTGAGTAGAAATCGAGATTCTCGTTTGAACCGGGAGGGAGAGCCCCCGGCATTTTGAAGGTCACAGTGGCGTTGCCGATCGGGTCGAGAATGCCCCGGGCCACCAGCGAACTTGAAACTGTGCGGACATCGAAGACCGCCGGATGCCCGATGACCGGCGTCATACCGAAGATGTTGACGGTCAGATCGGTATACGCGGAATTATTGTCAACGGGGCCAATGGTGCTGTCCTTCTCGCATGCCAGGCCGGCCAGAAACGCCGAAAGTATGAATATGAAGATCAGTCTGATCATGGGATCGTCACCAAACGCGAGACTACGTCAACCAGAGCATCATTTCTTCCTGATCAATATACCGGCCATCGGGCAGCTTGTAGCCGTGGAGAATGAGCCCGGTGGTGAAGAAACCAAGAGAGGTGTAAAGGGTGCGGGCGCTGGTTTGAGGCATCGCCACGACGAGTGTCAGTAACTCGAGGCCGTTGATCCTGCGCGACTCGTCGATTGTCATCTGCATGAGATTCCGACTAATTCCCTTGCCACGCCCTTCCGGAAGCACATACACCGACCAGATCCAGCCGCGGTGGCGTTCTTTCACCGAATCTTCGCGGCGAAAGGCGACTGTGCCGATAAGCCTGTCGCCGTCGAACTCACCCAGCACAAACTTTTCAGGGTAGTCGTCGCTGGGAGCCATCCACTCAAGCAACTTCTCATCCGTCATGACCGAAACTTCGTCGGGTGTCTGCCCGAATGCCTCGGGGTGTGATCGGCACATTTCGATCCGCAGTTCGCGGAAGGCGGCGACGTCATCGGCAGCGAGTTTACGAACGGTCATGGGGGAAATGTAGTTGGGCGGGCCGATCTCGGCAAGGGCCAGTTGACTCACCACCCGGATTAAAACTGGTTATAGTCAATGTCCCGGGTATATTGGAATCCAGCAAATCGGGAGATCTCGAATGAAGCAATTAGCAGTTCTCGCAGTGGTGTGTCTCGTCCCGGCGTTCGTCAGCGCTCAGGAGTTGGATTTGATTGATTCGGCGATGGCGCAGGTGGGTATGACCCACGAAGACATCCGGTTCGACGCCGACGAAATGGCGACTTTCGGCGGGGACACCTGGCGCCTGACGTACTTCACCATGTTTCACCGGAATCCGTTCAAACTGCCAAAGTACGGGAAGATGAACCTGGAGGCGTACTCGGCGGATATCGGCAATATCAGCGCTCTGGTCGCTAATGCGGGGCGCAAAATAGACTGCCCAGTGCGGCGGAATCTGATTGGCGATCCTCTGGAGAAATACCTTAAGCGGCAAGACTCTTTACCGCTGCCGTCATTCACCCGGAGTCGCAATCTACTGGCGGGGGAGAAATACAACAAGCTGAAGGACAAGGTCGATCTGCTCTACGCGATTGTCGATGATGCCGAGTTCAATTTCACACGATCATTCGAGAAGGTTGATCTTGACAAGTGCCGCCGGCAGGTTTTCCAATATTTCGTGTCCGACAGTCAGCAATACAACGATCTGGTCGAGGAACTGGCGGCAAAGGTAGACCTGAATAGAATGGTGGGTGGCGCCGAGGATATCGCGGAGGCACTCAGCCGGGTGGCCGATTCACTCGAGTTCTGCGCCTTTCCGAGTTTCCAAACCGAGATTCCGTCCAAGAAGGGTTTGATAGTAATCGGCACGAAGGGCAAGGACACCTACACGTATCGCACACCGCCGCTCCTGATACTCGATCCGGGGGGCGATGATACCTATCGTATCTCGGGATATCCCACTGGCTATCCGTTGTGTGCGATCATTGATGTCGCCGGAAATGACCGCTACCTGTCGTCGGATTCGACCGTACCCGGCGTCGGCGGCGCCGTGCTGGGGATGGCAGTGGTAATCGACAGGGAGGGTGATGACCGGTACGAAGCGAAGAATGTCGCGCAGGGGTGCGGCGTATTCGGTGTCGGAGTGGTGATCGACAACACCGGTCGCGATGTCTATCGCTGCAAGTCCAATGCGCAGGGGTGCGGGGTATTCGGTATCGGCATTCTGACCGACAGCACCGGGAACGATTCGTTGTACTGCTGGTCGAATGCGCAGGGGTATGGATATACGAAGGGGTGCGGCTTGTGCCTGAACTACTCGGGAGACGATGTGTATTTGGCGGAGGACAGCATTCTCTTCAGCCCGGGACAGCAAACGCAGGAGCACAATTCATCGTTGGCCCAGGGGGTTGGATTCGGGAAGCGGGCAGATTATGTCGACGGTCACAGTTGGGCAGGAGGAGTCGGCATTCTCTGCGACGTGAACGGTGATGATCAGTACCGCGCCGGCCTGTTTGCGCAAGGGTGCGGGTACTGGTTCGCCCTAGGCATGCTGATCGACGGTGCCGGCAATGACGACTATTACAGTGTGTGGTACACACTCGGTTCGGGAGCGCACTATGCGATCGGCTATTTGGACGATTTCGACGGAAACGACACGTACAATGCGACCATGAACATGTCGATCGGGTCGGGGCATGATTTTACTATTGGGTATTTCAACGACCGAAGCGGCAACGACACCTACTTTGCGCCGGGACTTTCGGCGGGTGGGGGAAACTTCCAGGGGATCGGCATATTCGACGACTGGGCCGGTGACGACGTGTACAACACCAGCGGCCAGTATATGCTCGGCGGAGCGAGAGGTCTAAAGCAGGGTCCACGGGCATACCTGAACACGTTTGGCATCTTCGTCGATGGCGGTGGAAATGACACTTACAAGGAGTCATGGGCGCAAAACGGAAGACGCTGGATAACGCCACGGGCAGATTCGACCAGCTCGACGCCGGTGGAGATCGGTGTGGGGATAGACCGGTAGTCGCACAGTCATTTGGCGTTCGGATTTATCAGGGCGGTGAGAACATGGTCCTGCCACCGGCGAGCAATCTTCAGATAGGCCCGGGCGTAACCTTCGCGCTCGAATCCGAGCCGGGTTAACAAACGGGCGCTCCGCTCGTTGTCTGGCAAGTAGTTGGCCATGATGCGATGCAGCCCTACCTCGTCGAACATGTATTTAATCCCCATCTTCACAGCCTCGAACATCATTCCCCTTCCCTGAAACGACACATCGATAGCAAAGCCAAGATGGCAGGCTTGAAACACGCCTCGCACGATATTGGAGAAATTGCAGATTCCAATCATCCGGCCTGATTCGTTATCGATAACGGCGAAGGAAAACGATGTGCCGTCGGCGAAGGCGTCGGCACCGGTGCGAAGGCGAGTCTCGATTGCCGACAGCGAATAAAACGATTCATCGCGACTCGGTTCCCATGGTTCAAGATGATCGCGGTTCTCCAGATAATACCGTCGGACCAACTCGGCCTGATCGGGGCTGAGGATAGACAGGGTAAGGTGCGGGCCGGGGAGACTGAATACGGTCACAGAAATCTCCTGACAAGAGTTGATTGCGTGTGCTGAGAAATTATGCTGATTGTCGGGAAATCGCAAATGGGCGATTGCGGCCAGAAGGACCAGTTCAGGCCAGTGAAGCAGCCAGAAGAGTGGAAAACGCTTCTTCGTATTCGGCGATCAGTCGCTTGAACAGTTCCTTGGTCGAGATGATCTCGGTCACCCGGTGTACGTTGGCACCGGCGAAGGCGAAGCCGAAGCGGAAGCGTCCCTTCTGGGCGCTCATGAGGGCATGGGCGATGCAGTACGGGGAATTGACTATGTCGCACGTTGAAATGCAGTGATAGGGACAGTTGAACGGCTTCTTCATGCCGGAAGAGACATCGTCAATGTACTCATTGCGAATCGCCCGCCCCGGCATCCCGACCGGACTCTTGATGATGACAATGTCCTCCGAGCGGGCATCAATATACATCTGCTTGAACGACAGGTCGGCGTCGCATTCGTGAGTGGCCACAAACCGAGTACCCATCTGAACGCCGCCCGCACCCATATCCAGAAACGACAGGATGTCGCCCCCGCTGTACACGCCGCCGGCAGCAATGACGGGAATAGCTTTATCATACTTCGTCGAATACTGATTGACCTCCTCGAGCACGGCTGGTATCAACCTGTCCAGTGCAAAGTCGGGGTCAAAGATCTGATCTTCGGCAAAGCCAAGATGCCCACCTGCCCGTGGTCCTTCGACCACCACTGCGTCCGGCAAATAATCGAACTTGTGAAGCCAGCGCTTGCAGATCAAGCTGGCAGCTCTCGCCGAAGAAACTATCGGCACCAGCTTGGTGCGAGTGGAACCGTTCAAGTACTGAGGCAGGTTCATCGGAAGACCGGCACCGGAGAAGATGATATCAATACCTTCCTCGATGGCTGTCCGGAAGAGATCGCCGTGATTGGAGTTGGCCATCATGACATTGAGGCCGAGAATACCGGAAGTCGCGTCACGAGCTCGCCGAATCTCACGTCGCAGGGCGCGGATGTTTGCCTCGAGAAAGTTCGATCGGAAGTCGCGTTCGTTCATGCCGACGCCGGAGGCGGCGATGACGCCGATACCCCCTTCATTCGCGACCGCGGAGGCGAGACCGGACAATGAAATGCCGACCCCCATGCCACCTTGAATAATGGGAAAGCGAGCGACGTGGCCGCCAATGGTCAATGGTTTGCGACTCAGGGCAGACACGGCTGGGGGCTCCTCTCCATGCGGTGTTCACCTCGGTAAGCAGCGGGATCCAAGTGCAGTTGGAAATCTCCAGAACCAGGACAAGAAACTACGGACGCTGAACCAAAGAAAACAAAACGATACGTGTTACCTACTTAAGTCTCTGCAACGTGCGAGTGCCAATTTCCGACAAAATACCCATTAATGGTCCAACCTCAAAGCGTTTTATTGTCGACTACCAGTTACCGACTGCCAATTGACCGCTGAACTTGATGCCGAACAGTAAGACGATAATAAACGTCCATATTCAGATTTCAAGCGGTGTTTTCGACTTGAATACCCAGCCTGAGCCCCTGTCAGCTGACTGGCGCAGGATCAGATTGAGTTGTGCCGCGTGGTGCTGAAGGTGGCGCATCGTATACAAATGAAGTTCCACGATCGGAAGACTCACCTTGCCGAAGTTGTATTGCTGCCGAAGTTTATCGTCGGTTAGAGAAGCAATGGCGTTACGGCCCTTTTCGCGGCCGTACCTCAGATAAGTCAGCAGCTCGTCCTTGGAATAAACGCGGGGTGGAAGTACTCCGGCCGGATCCATTTCCTCAAGGCCAAACGGGGCCGGCGGGCGAAAGTCATCGTGAGAATCAGACAGGTAGAAATCGAGCCAGAACAGGGTGTGGTAGGCGATGTACCAGTACTCCGGCTGGCGCGATCGATCACCCCAGAGATCCTCGGGACAATTCGTGATGGCATTCTCGAGCGTATCGATGGCGGCGCCGAACTGCCCCCAGATGATTAATTTGATAGCAGTGTCCATAGACCCAATCTCCAAAAAGTGAAAGGCGGGAGTCTCCGAGTTGTGTGACAGGTTACAGTACGTGCGTCCAAGAAATGTAGCAATCACTTTTCGGTGCCGGATCGTCTGGGTTATCCAACCTATGCGTGAGAAGTCAGCGGGAAGATAAAGGGTGTATCGCTCAGCGGAAAGTGACCGGACAGATGCGTCCCGTTCTCGGTGACCTCGATTCTCTCGACACCATCCCGTAATCCCAGCCTGTCCGGCAGGAATAGAAAATTGACCGTCTGGTCGTCGGGGTGGCCCACGTAAGGATAGATTGTTGTGAATGCGGGCAGGTCTCGGCCAACCAAATCGTAAATCGTCAGTAGATTCCCCTGGCGCCCCAGAAGCACCAGAAGATCAAGTTCGGGTACGTGATAGATATGGTCGCGCAGACCATACAGGCACCAGAACATAAGCAATTTCGGACTATTCACGCCGAGAGCGCTGGATACCGGAGCTCGTTCAGAAGCGTAACGAAAGATCATTCCGAGATGTCCAGCGTTTTGAACATCGAGCCTCACGAGACCAGGAATCGCCGGTCGGCCGACCACCGGCAGGTGATATTTATATTCCGAGTACCGACGGTAACCGCAGCGCTCGTAGAACGGGAACGCTTCTTCATTGGCAAAGAGAAAGAAGAAGGCGTGCGTGTCCGTCGCCCATTCGGTCGCTAGCTTCATGAGCTTGGCGCTCAGTCCCCGACGGCGATACTCCGGCAGCGTGGCCACCGCCGAGAATTGTCCAGCCAGACAATCCTTTCCCTGGACAGTCATGGACATGGAATAAAGGCAGAGACTGGCGACCAGTTTGTCGCCCTCAAAGAAGGAAAAGGGCCGGTAATTGTTGTCCCAGAAACCGCTTTTGTCCCACAGGCTCAGGTCCAGGCCGAACATGCTGTTCACAAAGCGGATAAACTCCTGCTTGAGGGCAGGATGGTCCCAATAGTCGTCTCGAAATGCCAAAGCCATGGTCCTGCCTCCAGTTAGCTCCTGCAGGAGAGTCTACATACCGAACCGAAACCGGCATGTCAAGAGGCCACCGGACGGGCTGTCAAGGGGGAATTCATGCAGAAACATGTTGGTGTTTTTGACGTTGTATGCTATACTTGTGTCCGTCTGCACTCACCCGGCGGCGTCAGCCGATCCGGGTCTTCTTTTACGTGATCTTCCCGTGAATGGTTTGATCAAGGACGCGGTGTAGAGAAGGAAAATGGGTCGAGGTCAACTCGATCATATGAAAGGCATTGCTACAGTATGATCCCTGTCGAGCGCATTCGTAATTTGGCCATCGTGGCGCATATTGATCACGGCAAGACAACCCTGATTGACTCCATCTTTCGTGCCACCCGGACATTTCGGGACAACCAACAGGTTGCCGAGCGATTGATGGATAGCCAGGATCTCGAGCGCGAGCGGGGTATCACTATTCGGGCCAAGCATTGCACCGTGACCTGGGGCGATTATCTCATCAATATCATCGATACGCCGGGGCACGCTGATTTTTCGGGCGAGGTGGAGCGAGTGCTGTCGATGGTCGATTCGGTACTTCTTCTGGTTGACGCCAATGAAGGACCGATGCCGCAGACGCGGTACGTGCTGATGCGCGCTCTCAAACTCGGCTTGCGGCCGATCGTGATCATCAACAAGGTCGATCGCCCGAATGCCCGGCCCGATTTTGCACTTAACAAGACATTTGATCTGTTTATCGACCTGGGAGCGACCGACGAGCAGGCACATTTCCCGGTGTTGTATGGATCCGGGCTCGACGGCTGGTTTGTCCGCGATCTGCACCACAAGTCTCACAAGGGGATGGAAGCTCTTTTCGAGACGATTGTTGAAAGGGTCCCTGCGCCTCAAGTGGATCCCGACGGTCCTTTCCTGATGCAAGTCAGCACCCTGGCCTGGAATGATTATATCGGGCAGATCGGCTGTGGCCGAGTTCTTCGCGGGAGTCTGAATAAGGGGGACGACTTCACCAAGTTCGTCATGCGCTGGAAAGACTCGGCGAACCAGGAGGCCGGGTATGATCATATCAGCACATCACGGGAAAAGGGCGTACATCTCTGGGTAACGCGCGGATTGCAGCGGGCTGAAGCCGACAAGATCGGTGCCGGCGATATCGTCTGGCTGGCCGGTCCGGATGAGATTGGTATCGGCGATACGTTCTCCGCGATCGAAGATGTATCATCGGCTCTCCCGCCGCTGGCCATTGAGGAACCGACCGTCTCCATGTTCTTTCTCGTCAATAACGGACCATTCTCCGGAGAAGACGGCACCGCCATCATGCTCAGGCAGCTCAAAGAACGACTGGTCAAGGAACTGCGCACCAACGTGGCGCTGCGCATGGAGGACCTGGGGCGCGCCGACGGCGTAAAGGTATCGGGGCGCGGTGAGCTTCACCTGGCGATTCTGATTGAAGAGATGCGCCGCGAAGGACTGGAGTTCTGCGTCTCCCGCCCGGAAGTCATTACGCAACAGGACAAAAACGGGAATACGCTGGAGCCGATGGAGCAGGTGATCATCGACGTCCCCGAAGAGTACCAGGGGATCATTATTGAGAAGCTGGCTCGCCGCAAAGGAGAATTGCGCAAGGTTGACAATGCCGGCACGAATGTTGTGCGGCTTGAATTTGATATCCCGACCCGTGGGCTGATCGGCTATCGATCAGAATTTCTTACCGATACGCGCGGAATGGGAATTATGGCTGCGCGCTTTGTCGGGTATGGGCAGTGGCGCGGCGAAGTGAACGCTCGGAACCGGGGATCAGTAGTCAGCATGGAAACCGGTCCGGCCACGGCATATGCAATTGAGGGACTTCAGGAGCGGTCGGTGATCTTCGTGGAGCCGACCACGCGCGTGTACACGGGACAGATTGTCGGAGAGAATTCCCGGCCGGACGACCTGCCGTGCAACCCGACCCGGCGCAAGCAGCTCACCAACCATCGTTCGTCCACCAAGGATATTGCCGTCACCCTGGCCGTTCCGCGCAAAATGACCCTGGAGCAGGCGATTGAGTGGATCGGCCCCGACGAGCTGGTCGAAGTGACCCCGAAGGCGATTCGGATGCGCAAGGCGATCCTCGACTCCGAGCAGCGTAAGCGTGCCGCAAAGGTACAGGCCGGATTAATGCAGGGGATGGCAGCCCCCGCGCCTACGGCTCTCTAGACACAGTCTTCCCCCAGGCACTCATTAGCTCGGATTATTTCAAGCCAGTCCCGCAGGCGGACGGCTGTTGCCGAACTCTGCCTTACGTATTACCAGCTTTCCACGACAACGTCGATAATTGTCTTTGGACTGCGTTGAACTTCTGCTGTATGCCTGCATCTACCTCTATCAGTTTTGCGCAGGGGCTTTTCGCGAAAGCCGCAAGAGGCTCCCGCTCAAGTGATGTTGTCGCGATGGCAGGTATGATAAAACAAGAAGGCGGGTTGATTACAACCCGCCTTCGCATATACACTGATTCACGGCCGGAAGCTGCAATATCTTGCCCGAACTAGTGGGCGAAGAATTGCCTCACGATCTCCGCGCCGCTTTCCCAGAAGACGGCGATGACTCCCATGATAGCGCCACCGGCGACAACACCGGATGCGACGGGGAACAAATATTCCTCACATTGCGCCGGATTCTTCTTCTGCCAGAGCCAGCCAATCACGGCGCCAATAAAGAACAACAGGCCGTAGAACCACTGGAAGACCCAGGCCAGCCCGAGGCCGGAGGCCGAGGGAATCCACTTCTGCTGTTTCGGGAAGAGTTTAGAGAGAATCGGAAGGATAAGGCCGACGAGTCCGCCAATCACGATACCCCATACTTTCACCGGGTGCATGTGGCTCAACCCGGCGGAGAGCGCCTCAGCGACACCCTTCCAGGTTTGCGCGGCCGGTGCCGGGAACTGGTCGGTGCCTAGCACACTGGCATCGGGAACCAGCACGCGGAAAGCGGTCACGGTGACAATCGTACCGATGAAGATACCCGAAAATTGCGCGATAAACTGTTTGCGCGGATTGGCGCCCAGAAGATATCCGCTCTTGAGATCGGTAAGCAAATCGGCTGAGGAAGTTGCCGCTCCGGCGGTGATGTTGGCGGCCATCAGGTTCACGTTCATATTGCCAGGAGAGAGGGCACCGAAAGTAAGTTGTGTGATTTTGCCCATGGCTCCAACTGGTGTCGTATCAGTCTCGCCCGTAACTCGGCAAGCGACCAGCGCCAACGCAAAGCTGAGTAACACCGCGATGACACTCTGCCAGTACGGCATGTCGAACGTCTTTTGCGCCAGGATCGCGAGGCCCGCCAGCGCCACGACTTGCCCAATCAAGAACCACGAACTCGGCGTCTCGATCGCGTCGATTTCGTCGCCCTTTCCACTCTTGCGATTGAAAATCATGTCGCCAAGGCCCTTAAACGCGCGCATGGCGCTCCGCCACTGGAAAAGCACCGACAGGATTCCCGAGGTGACCATGCACGCCGTCCCGCCCCACAGCGACCACTGGACGAGATTTCTGAAGCCGACGAGCCCGGCCGCCTCCGGTACGGTCGCCTGTACCCACGGAACAAATATCATCCAGCAGAGAATAGAGCCCACAAACATGCTGATGGCCACCCGCATGCCGACAAACATGCCGGCGGCTATGAAGATCGGATCCCACAACCAGGTAACCGTTCGGCCGATCCAGGCCTCACCGAGCGTGGCCGTACTGAACCGGCTCACATATCCTGAGAGCTCGAAAGCGGTCAACTTTTCGCTAATCAAATGAAGTTGGTTAGTCAGGACTTCGCTGATCATTGCCAGCAGTCCCCATATCCCCAGCGCGCGCGCGGCACGCATCCCTTTCTGCCCTTTGGCGTGCAGGGCCCGAAGTGTCTCAGCGGCGGCAATCCCGCTCGGGAATCTAAGCTGCTCCAGATTAATCATCTGTCGCTTCATGGGCACGGCCATTGTCACGCCGAGGATGGCGATGAAGAACACCCAGCCGATCATGATCCAGTACGGGAGGGTGGCGTTGTTGAGCATAATATAGGCGGCGAACGCCGATACCAGAGTCCCACCCGTGGAGTAACCCGCCGCGCTGGCGCAGGATTGCATGCAGTTGTTCTCCAGGATAGTCATCGGCGTCTTCGCGACTCGTATCTTGTAAAGAGCCGTCCAGATCGCGTACGACAAAATGCAGGCGGTAATGGCGACGCCAAAGCCCCAGCCGGCCTTGAGTCCGATGTAGATATTGGTCAGCGAGAGAACGGCACCCAGCACCGATCCCATAATGATAGACCGCCAGGTGAGCTGCTTGATAGTATCACCGCGGGTGAGATAGCACTTTTCGTACCACTGACGCTCAATCTCGTCAGGTGTTCCTGTGAATCCCCCGACGGGAAGTTCGTAATCTTCGTAGGGATCGTGCGGGACTGCCGCATCGACGCTTTTCGCTGGACGCGGTGGCTGTTCATGTGTCGACATAGGTGTGGTCTCCTGCGGGCCGCCGGCATAGGCCAAGCGGGGTGCTTTGCCTCCATTTTCCACCCAAGGTAATGTGGTTCAGCCAACCGTGCAAACAAGTTTCTGCCGGTTCGACCGGTATCTTGTCCTTCCGGGAATTCAATAGCATGCGCTGGATTGAATTGCAGCCAGGCAAGGATCGTCGCCGACAATTTGATACTGTTTAGTACGAATTAAGCGATCGTGATTCCGAGGGTGAATGACCTGCGGTCTATCATTCGATACGGGATGACATTAGTTTGTTATGGGAGATAGGCATGCCGCGGCCCGCCAGGGGGAGAGGATGATTGATGCGTGGACAGAAAGCCGCATAGAGCCGTCACTACCGGGACAGTTACTCCCTTGACCGGCATCGGGCCGTACCGAGACGACAGCCCGAGCTCAGGGAAAAATCAAGGCAAGTCTCTGCGAACTGCCTCGCCACGAAACCGCATAATGGCGGCACTATTTCAGCAGGAGCATCTTCTTGGACTGCGAAACACCGTCGGTGGACATCCTATACAAGTAGATTCCCGTCGGGACCGGTCGGTTGTTGTGGTCGAGTCCATCCCAGATGACGCGATGTGAGCCGGCCGACTGTTCCTCGTTAACGAGGTTTCGCACCATCTGACCCAACGGATTGAGGATCTCAATTACTACCAGCCCCCGACCTTGGAGCGTGTACTCGATCGTCGTGCTCGGATTGAAGGGGTTGGGGTAGTTCGTACTAAGGCTGTAGGTCATCGGGTGTGCGTCGTTGATTTCCGGTGCATCGGTTGGGACATCGGGAGCCAGCTTGACGATATAGAAGTCATCCATCCCCGAGCCGTAGGAGCTTGTGCGCCCGACGACAATGTAGCCGCCGTCGGATGTCTGCTCCACGGAATAGGCGTATTCGTATTGATCTCCGCCAACCGTTTTGGTCCAGATGGTGTCACCATTGGCATTCGTTCGAATGATGTACATATCGGTCGGGTCCATGCCCTCGTTGCGGTACTGATCGCCGACCATTACGAAGCCGCCATCGGCCGTCTGATCGAGCCCATAGGCAAGGTCTCTCTCGCCGTGCTGGTATCGTTTGGTCCACAACGAGTCGCCGTTGGCGTTGAGCCGCAGCAGCCAGAAGTCTTCTTCGTAGGGATAACCAAAATCGCGATCGCCAAAAGCCATATAGCCACCATCGTCGAGCTGTACAATGTCAGCTCCGACGCCGACGCCGCCGTACCCCTTGGTCCAGCTGGGATTACCGGATGAATTGATCTTCACCACATACACGGCGCCGGCTCTGCCGATCGCGATAGCGCCGCTATCGGTTGTCGGGATGACACGATTCAGCTCCTGGATTCCGGGAATGTCGCTAAGCACGTGATGCAGCTTGTTGCCGACCGCGTCGATCCGGATTATGCTCGGAGCCCAATCGTATTTACTTTGCGAATCCGACCAGTAATAGGAATGACCTACCATCAGGAAGCCACCGTCAAGCATTCGACACAGATCGTTACCGTAATCGGTCGCGGAATCGCAGTCGTAGTTGTACTCGTCGAGCTTAAACCCGAACGGGTCGAGCTTCATCATGTAGAAGTTGGCGCTCTCGACGCCGAACTGTCCGGTGCCATAACCACCCAGATAAAGGCAACTATCCGCCGACTCAACAATGCCGGACATCACATCGTCACAATCAGTAACGCCGTAAGTTCTGTCCCAGTAAGTGCTGCCGTCCTGATTCAGTTTGACAATACGAATGTCGCTGTCACCATGAGCGGTCGACTTGGTCCAACCAACCATCACGTAGCGATGGTCGGAAGTCTCCTTAACGTCCCAGGCCCATTCATAGCTCGAGCCGCCGATGGTGCGCGTCCAGAGCGTGTCCGGAGCGGCGGCCGCCATTGAACTTATCGCACCAAGCACGATGATCAGTGTGAAGAGTGGTGCTCGCATATTGGTTCTCCTTCGAAAGAAGAAATGCCCCGGCAAATAGCCATCGCCGGGTGTCGGTTGATATTTTTCAAATGACAGAGTGCCTACAGTTACGATGGGAGATGATCGTATCTACAATATATCTCGGGTGTCGGATGAGTCAAGACAGAAGGTGGATGGTGTCGGTAACCAGAAGGTGGGGCGACAGAATCGGCAGAAGAGTAGTCTTAATTGCGAATCGTGGGTGCAGGCCGCGTTGTCGCAACAGCCGGACAATGATATGTGTCTTATGCGGACGTTGTGCAAAGTGATCCACGGTGAAAGGGCTACTGATCAGGACACAAATGAGAACGAGCGACCGTTTCATTCTGGTGTTCTCCGTTGGAAGATTTACTTATGAACGTCGGCCTCTACTGAGTCGTGCCAATGGGCATCGGCCGATCAAGTACTGCTATACTTCAGCATATATTCCGATTCAACCTATCCAACGACTTTCTCACCCATAGATCGCTACAATCGGCATCCGGCAGGGTTCGACGATTACCTTAAGCGAAGGGGAGGGGGTGACCGCTGGTACTTGGCAGGACGCCAAGGGGTTATCAGCCGATGCTGCAGCCCGGGGCATTCTTCAGGAATGAGACGCGTAAATGAGACCTAAAGACCTCCGGTTTTATGACGCAATCCTGGCCGTCTGGATTGCGCGCTCAACATCTTTAAGTGGGTGCCGATAAATAAGTTAATCGGGGGTAGGGGCAGATAACTAAACATGATATATCGGCTGCTCAAAAGGGTGGTGCTCATCTCGTCTCTGGCGATGTCCGCAGGCGCGACGTCGTATTTTGTCGCACCCACGGGAGACGATTCGAAATCGGGATTGAGTGAAACAGAAGCCTGGGCAACGATTGACAATGGCGAAGAAGATCATCTCCTCCATCCTGGTGACACTATCAATATTCTCTCCGGAGTGTATACCGTCGGCAGTACAATTGATTTGAAAACCCACGGAACAGCGGTGGCTCCAATTGTCTATCGAGGATACGGTGGCCTACCGACCATTGATGCGCAGGATCATGATATCACGATCATTTCACTCTCAGAGTCGTTCATCCGTGTCGAAGGACTGGAACTGTTGTCAACAAGGAAGCACGGCATACGAGTCGAGGGAGACTCGTGTGTCATCGCATACTGTTATGTTCACGATGCTAAAGAGAATGCTATCCAGATCGAAGGTTCGGGTAACCGTGTTGTTCGCTCATTGTTGCTTCGCTCAGGGAGAGCTGGTGTGTACAATCTGCATGACGCGAAAAGCACATCGATTCTCGGCAATACGATCTACGTCGCCAACACCGGTATCGATATCCAGGTGAACGAAAACACAGCCCGCATCGTTGACAACATCATTGCATCGTGCGTTCAAGGGATTTCGGGTGTAACCGGCAATATCTGCGCCTTCAATCTGCTTTGGGACAACAACGCCGGAGACTTCTTTGGGGGCGTGGCGGACTCTGCGGGCGGATTGTCGCTGGATCCATTGTTCGTCGATACGGCGGCGGGTGACTTTCACCTCGATTTCGGATCGCCGGCTATCGACGCCGGCATTGATATCGGATGTGCGTACACCGGACTCGCCCCGGATCTCGGCGCTTTAGAGACGGGCGGGCTGGACCATCTGGCAATTCTGCCCCTGCTGGATACGCTGTCGAGCGACTCCACGTACCAATTCATAGCCATAGCTCACGACAGTGCAGACAATCCTGCACCCGAAGGTATTCTGACCTGGTCGCACACGTTTGCTACTGGTTCCGTTGATTCGACCGGTCTCTTTGTTCCTGACCGTGCCGGTACGGGGTTTATCTCTGTCACTTCCAATATCGACGGCGTCACTGCGCAATCCGGGCCCATGTACGTCAAAGCGGGTGCTCCGGTGGCGTTGGAGATCATTCCGGACAGTCTGACAATTCAGGCCGGCGATTCTCAGTTGTTCTCGGTGATCGGCCTGGATCAGCACGGTGATACTATTACGGATGTCGGGACGCTCAGTTGGAATGTCAGCGGCAACATAGGCGAGATTGATTCGACTGGACTGTTCGTTGCAGCGCATTCGGGATCAGGATTGATCACCGTTCAGGATACTCTGGGACTGAGCGCGGAAAGCGACACGATCCGGGTGACCCCGGGGCCGCTGGCGAATATCGATGTGCTACCGTCGACGAATGTTGTCCCGACGCTGGAGTCTCATCAGTACTCCGCCCTGGGGTACGACGCTTTGGCGAACTTCATCGCGGATTACACCGATTCAGTGAGCTGGTACACGACTGATATCGTTGGGAACATCAGCGCGAGCGGTCTGTACACTGCGGGGCTGATCGGTTCTTACTGGGTGAAGGCTTCATACAGCGGTATCAGAGATTCGGGAGAAGTAAGCGTCACCCTCGGTGGTGGTCTCGATCATGTGCGAATCGAACTCTTCGACGGCACGGTGGTAGACACTCTTGGGGTCACCACTGACAATGACACAACCCAACTTTTTGCCCGTGGCTATACCGCTCTCAATAATCTAATCAGCGATGTGTCGGTCGATTGGAGCCTGCTCGGTACTCCATCAATCGGTGAACTCACGCCAAACACCGGACCGTCCACGGTTCTCTCATTACGCAGACTCGGGCTGATCAAGGTTGTTGCCGTGCACGCCAGCGGTCTGGCTGATACCACCGGTGACATTACCGTATCGAGCGGCGAGCCGGTTTCGCTGGAGATTATTCCGGATACGGGAACGCTGCAAGCAGGCGATTCACTCCGCTTTGAAATGGTTTCGCGAGACGCAGATCACAATATCACGGTTCCCCAGCCTGTCACTGCCTGGGACATGTTGGGCGGTCTCGGTACAATCGCCGCAGATGGACTATTCACCGCCCAAACAACCGGCACCGGCCATGTTGTCGTCGAAGCGGGCGGATTGGTCGACACGAGCGGCACTATCACTGTCATACCCGGACCGCTGGTGAGTATCAGAGTGGAGCCGGACTCAGTTCGGGCAGGCATTGGCGACACGATCAAATTCACGGCCATTGGACTTGATAGTCTCGGCAACGCGACTGATCCGGGAGTCGTGTCCTGGCGGTCGCTCGGGCGAGTTGGGAGAATCGACGCATCCGGAACATACATTGCCACTGCTCCCGGGCTCGGCGCGGTGAGTGTGAGCAACCAGATAGCCGGCATAGTCGATACCACTGCAGACCTTCGCGTGGAGGAACTGTATTTTTCAACGATCCCGCTTGGTAACGGCACGATTCATCCTGACGGTGCTGAGGCGCCGGTCGCAGAGTTCCGAATCGACAATTACTTCAGCGCTTCGAAGACCGTGACGGCGATGGCAGTCCGGGATCTGTCGACGGGAACGGGGACAGCTGAGCAACTGGCGGCCAACATGGTGGCGGCGCGGCTGTATGTCGACCGCGACGATGATTCATTGCTCTCCGTTGCCGATAGCCTGTTGGCCGAGACCGCATACGGGTCGGGTGAGATGGCGTTTGCCGTTCAACCTATCGAAATACCGGCGGACAGCGGCCTTACATTCATTATCACGGCTGTATCCGCAATGATGGCGAGGGATGGTGATACTGTCGATGTTGCCCTGATTCCCGGAGCGGATATCGAGACCGCCGATCTGACGATCGTCGCGGGGCCGCCGCTGTCAAATTCGTTGGGCTTAACCGAGGTGAACGGTTTGGTGGCATCACAAGTCACGGCCGTCTCGACGGGTTTCAGTACGCTGACCGTAGCCGACAGTCTCCAGCTCTGTCTGACTTTGGATTTGCCGCGCAACGGCTACGACGCTGATACGCTCAGGGCCATCACCCTTGTCAACGCTGGAACTTCTTCTGAAACCGATTTCGATTCGCTCGTGATCTTTGCGGACGACGGCGATGGTCTCTGGGGTGGCTCGTCCGCAGAATCTTCACTTGGCAGCATGGTATTCAACGGTGAAAGCTGGTCGCGAGGCGGCCTGGCGCTCACCTTGGACGACCCAGCGTCGAGGCTTTTTGTCGCCGCCAGGTTGAATCGGTATCCGAATGACGGCGCGACCGTGGCACTGGCGGTTCCGATAGATGGTATTCGCGTCAGCTCGGGCAACGATGGGCCGATCGATCAGGAGGTACCTTCTCCGGACACACTCACTATTGAGGGGCCGCAGGCAATCATTGCGTCGAGGGTGGCCGTGTCTGCCCATCCCTGCATTCCCGGCCAGTCGACCGGGCCGCTTTTCGCAATACAAATGACCAATGGATACACGCAGTCAGTCGCCATAGATTCGTGTCGCTTTGCGTTTCTGGGCACCGACCCGCAGGGCGCGAGCGCGGCACAACTGGCATCGCAAGTCGACTCGGTCTACTTGTATCTCGACCGTGACGGCGTACCGGGATCGATATCCGCCGCTGACTCGTTGGTTACCCTCGGCCGCGTGCAAAGCGGTTACGCCGACTTTCATGTAGGAGGGCTCGCGGTAGCAGGAAGTGGCGGAAGCTGCACTGTCGTGGTGGCGGCAAAGCTTAGTCTACTCAAGTGTAAGAATGGCAACTCGATCGGTTTCTCGCTGGCGGACTCGTCGGCAATAGTATTTGATCAGGCGGTCAGGTTGACCGGTAGTTTTCCGCTGACGAATCCATCGACATTCTCGATCGACGCTTTCCCGGCGGCAGCGGTGGTCGTACATTCGCTCCCATCCGGCAATCTTTACGCGGGGCAGGTCGATCAACCGGTTCTGGATTTCGAAATTCCCCGCAACGGTTACGCGGCCGACAGGCTGACGTCCATAAAGGTTGTGAATTCGGGCACCCTGTCTGAACATGATGTGCTGGAAAACGTACGGCTCTGGAAAGATCGCACTGGAAACGGATTCAGCACCGATGATGCAGCGGTCGGGCAATTCGGGTTGATCGGGGAGGAATGGAGACTCAGCGGCATCAGCACTGCCCTGGATTCGCCGCTAAATCGATTTGTCGTCACGACATCTGTCTCGGCAGAGCAATTCGAAGGCGGGACATTGCGTCTTGACCTTCCGCCGCTGGGTGTGACGACCACCGCCGGGACGACGGGACCGGATGATGTCGCGGTCGCCAATACGTCATCATTTCTCATTTTCCCGTCAAACCGGGTGACCGCAATATCGATTCCCACTCCGTCGGCGCCGGTATATCCCGGTTCGGCCGATCTGGGGCTCTTGACGTTTGCCCTGTACAACGGGTATGTCAGTCAGCCGAAGACGCTGACTCAATTGACGCTCACCAACAGCACTCGCTCGGCTGGGTCGACGGATTTTGCCGATCACGAATTGGGTCAAGTGTCATTATTCTGGGACACCAACCGGAACCGGATTCTGGACAACGATCAGCTTATCGGGACGGGACTGTTTTCCAACGGGACATTGCGGTTTGAGGGGTTCACCGCCACGCTCCCGCCTGAGTCGTTGGCGTATTTCTTTGTCATCTCCGATCTGCCGCTCGATCCGATTGATGGCGATACGCTGTCAACCACTATTGCGAAGGCTACTAATTTCTCGTTTTCCGAGATTGTCAATCTCAATGGTGACTTACCACTTTCCAGCCGGGGAGAGCTTGTCGTCGATGGTTCTATTCGGCGTCAGTACGCGATCTATGGCCCCACCGGCCGCTCGCTGGCTCCGGGTGATACCAATGTTGTTCTATTGTCGTTCTCTCCGGCCTTCAACGGTGATCGGCCGGATTGGCTCCACAATATATATGTGAGCAATCTCGGGACGGCCAACAATACGACCATTGCGGAGCTTTCCCTGTGGCACGACGTCAATACCAATCACCAGCTCGATGCGGGTGATTCGATGCTGGGCTCATTCGCCTATGGTGCGGGGACGTGGTCCTTGAGTGACCTGGGCTTGTTTGTTTCGTCAACCCCGCCCCAACTATTCATTGCAGGAGACATTGCGATCTCGGCGGAGCCGAATGCCACCATCCGGCTGGAGATTCCGCAAGCAGGCTGTGACTTTGAATCGGACAACGACGGTCCGATCGATTCGTCAATCTTGGCGCCGGGTACGTTCACGGTGTCGACTTCGGGATTGAAAGTTTCGCTGGGACCGATGCGGGAGACGTACTCTGTGGGCCAATCGATCGAGGTCCCCCTTACCGTCACCAATCTCACGGGCAGCCCGATTGACTCCGTGTTCGCCAGTCTGGTGGAGATAGAGAATCCGTCGCTCGTGCGGCTGGATAGCAGTTCGAACGGCCCGGTGAATCTGGCGTCAGGCGAATCGATCACCCGCCATTTCTATTTCACAGCTACCGGCGAAGGCCGTGAATCCTGGTCATTCCAGGCGGTTTCAAGAGCACCCGTGGACTCCTCAATCCTGATTCAAACACTTCCGTCGTGCATTCAACGCGCGATATCTCCCGTCACGCCGCGGTTGCTCAATACCAGTCCCACCGCGGTAACAAAGGGCCAGAGCTATATCTTTCCCATGACCCTGGAATGTGCCCATCCGGACACCAGTACGGCCGTAGCGGCCATGGAGATTCAATACCTGCGTTTCCGTGTGGCCGATGGGCAGGGAGCCGCAGTTCCAGCCAACTCAGTTTTCAGCCGGATGATGATAGCGGCCGGATATGAAATTCTCTCGGTGCTCACGACGGTTCCAACTGAATCAGCAGTGCAGCTTGCCTTCAGTCATCCGGTGTCAATTGGGCCGAGCGGCGTACAAACACTCCTCTTGATCGTCGATATTGTCCCCAGTACTGTCGCGCCTGACTTCAGCATATCAGTAGACAGTGCGTCATGGATACCGCTGCTTGATGCCAACACCGGACAAACGGTTCCAAATGCACAATCTGTCACGTATCCCATGCGGACCGCATCCACGCGAATCGACGAACCGTCTCAACAGATTGCCGTTTCAGCCGCTTCCTGCACCTTGCCGACAATCAACAACGGCCAGCAGGACGCAAACATTCTCAAATTGCTGGTGAGACATGGGGGCGAATCGGGAAGCTCCGCGGTGCAGTTGACTGAAGTATCACTGGAAGTCACTGACTCAATCGGGAACGGATTGCCGGCCGGAGATCTCTTCAGCAAGCTGACTGTCTGGCGACACAACTACCTCATCGGTGAAGTGACACTCGCGTTTCAGGATTCGTCAAACATTGATATACCATTATCCACTCCCGTGAATCTATCGGCACAGGAGATCGATTCCATCGTAGTTGCAGTTTCCGTCAGACCATCAGTTCCGGCGGCCGGATTCCAACTCCGGATTGCCGATAGCAGTCTGTTTACCGTGCGGGACTTGAACACCGGTTCGGCCCTGCTGGCTGTCTCAGATACTACGTTGGCGAGCGGCAATGTCTTCCCGATCGTATCAAACTGGTCAGCGTTCCGGTTGCCCGCCGAGCCGGTCTCAATCTGCCTCGATGATATCGCGCCGTCATCAATCGCCGGTGGCGCCGGAGCGGTGCCGCTGGTCTCCCTTGGCGTGACGTATCCCACCTTGCCTCAACATTCGGCTGTGCGACTGAGCCGGCTGAACCTGAAGATTGAGGACGGCAGCGGCGGCGGAATCGATCCGGATCAATTATTCGACAAAATGGGCGTCAGCGTCAATGGTGGCGCAATTCGAGACTGTGAAATCGTGCCGGCACCGGGAGGGGCGATGGACCTGACGTTGGCGGATTCCGGTTTGGTGCTGTCGGCCGGCGATAGTCTTCAGATAGATCTGGTGGGCGATTTCCGGCTCGAGGCGCCCTACGGATCATTTGCCCTTCACATAGTCGGGCTGACCGACTTCAGCATCAATGACATGAGCGATCCGAGCCGAACGGTCGGGGCAAATGCGGCGGCCGGTTGTGTTGCCACCTTCCCCTTTACGACCGGCACGACGTCTATATTACTCCCGGCCGGTCGGCCAATTGCCGTCCGAACCGTGAGACCCGTGCAAATGGCTCCCGCTGGAACTCACAAAGTCACCATTTTCGAGGGCACACTGGCGTATCAATCTTCTTCTCCGTTGGGGCAGATTGAAATTCGCGGAATGACCGCTGCGCTGAGCCGCAGAGTCTCAACTGGTTCCGCGGCCGGTCCGATCAGTGCGTCTGTGGCGGCATTCCACATGGAAATTGGCGGCGCAGAGATTGGCACTGATACCATGATGACCGGCGATACACTTGCCATTATCGCGTCGACGCCCGTAACGATGAGTCGCGGGGAGAGTGTGCCAATCCGCGTGACCTGCGATCTGTCCGGTGATGCCGAACCCGGAAATATCGTGCTTACTTTTCTTGATTCGTCCTTCATCACCGTTGTGGATAAGAGCCTGCAGACGCCGGTATATCCAGTTCTCTCAGGCACGACGTATCCCGTTGCGGCCGGTGAGATATCAATTGTGGCGGCGGAACTCGAGACATCCTTCACGAACTATCCCAATCCGTTCAACCCGGGGCGGGGGGAAGTTACAACCATCGGCTTTGTCCTGACTGAGAATGCCATGGTAGACATAGACATATTCTCCATCACCGGAGACGCCGTCTCTCGGATTTCCAATCAGTCATTTCGCCCGGCTGGTGCCTATCAGAGTGACACCTGGAACGGGATGAACGGCGACGGCCGAACCGTCGTGCCCGGAGTCTATTTCTGTCGCATAATCGCGACCTATGATTCGGGACGGACCGAGACATTCAGGCGAAAGGTTGCGGTGGTGCGATGAAGACGTCTCTTACTTTCGCCAGCTTGCTTTTGCTGTTGTTTGCCGGCACCGGAACTCTGGCGCAGACCGGCGGCGCCGCGTCGCCGTTTGGGTTTGGGGTCGGCGCGCGCGATTTGGCCCTCGGAGGCGCCGATGTAGCGGTTTGCGACTATGCCACCGCACCCTTCTGGAATCCGGCCCGTCTGGCCCGGGCAGAGAAGTACACGGTTATGGGTTTCCACTCGCGCTTGTTTGATTCTGACGTGACTTACCAGTATCTCGGCCTTGTTCTTCCCACACTGGATTGGGGATCGCTGGGCATAGGGATCACTCGACTGGGCATCGACGGTATCGAGAAGCGCGACGCATCGAATCTCCTGCTGGATTCAATCTCCGACAGCCGCCTCGGACTGCGGTTGGCGTACGGTCGGTCGGTCGGCTCTTTCGATCTGGGTGCAACGTTCTCGATCGAAACACATTCGCTTGATACCTACAAAGCAACCTCGACGCCGGGCCTTGACATAGCGGCCACCAGAAAGATACCCTCGCCGTACGGCTGGTGCGACGATATATGTCTCACTTTGGTGGGAAGAAATATCATCGCGCCGTCGATGCGCCTAGTCGACGAGTCGATCAAATCGCCGTTTGAATTTCAAGCCGGGCTCAGCGGTATGTTGCTGATGAGTCCGGATCATCGGCAAACGCTGGAAATAAGCGGTGGTCTCACGAAACGGGATAATACTCCCGGCAGCGGATCTCTTGGACTGGAACTCTCACTCTTCGACATTCTGCAACTCCGCGGCAGTATTCAGGAAGACAAGTTCTCCGGTGGGGCCGGCATTTCGTATAACGGCATTAGTTTTGACTATGCTATGGTGGATCGGGAGCTGGGTGCACTGCACATGATTTCCCTGACCACGAGCATCGGCAAGTCGGTGAGTGAAAGACGTTCCATTCGTGCCGAGCGCCGAGAGGCTGCCTTCAATCGGCTCATGAGCGAACGATTGACCCAGAAGAACGGGGAGCGGGCTAACGAGCTTCTGGAATCGGGCAAACGAGCCCTTTCCGCCGGTGATCTGGCCGCCGCCGACGCGAGCTTCGATCGTGCCCTGTTCCTTGCACGCAACAGTGGTATCGATACTACTGAGTACGCAATGCTGGCGGCACGAGTACGCACCCAGATTCTTCAAACGAGTCGACGAATTGAGCTGGCCGCGCATCTTGACTCAGCGCGGGCCCATCTGGCGGCGCTCGACTTCTCAGGATGCCGGTATTTCGCCGGCCTGGCCCTTTCTGTGGATTCGACCTCGACCGAGGCGATGGACATGTCGCATCAAGCTGCTGAAGCGAGCGCCGAAGTTGCTCGACAGCAGGAATTTGTTCAGCGGCGAGTCTGGTTGATCGACTCCCTCATAAGTTACGGAGCCCCCATACAGGCGTTGACAGCCGCTCAGTCCCTGCACAACATGGCACCCGACAATGCGCTTGCTCAGGTTGCGCTCAAGAAGGCGGAATTCGAGTGCTTCAAAGCGACCGCGGAAAAGGAAATGGTCAATAGGGAGTATCAGCGTTCCATAGACCTGCTTGACTCGGCGCTGGTTCGGTTCCCCGGCCAGGCACGATGCCTCGAACTCCAGAAGACCTGTCGAAACGAAATCCAGAACCTGCAATCGGGGTTGAAGATGCCGACCGTTAAGGCGGTCGCTCTGAGCCGCGACGTTCTCAAGCAGGTACAACATTCATATGATCAAGCCCAAACCGCCTTCAACCGGGGCGACCTGTCGCAGGCTATTGAGGCATGGGAAGAAGTGGAACGACTCGCCCCCGGCTATCAATCGGTGCGGGAGTACCTCTTAAAGGCATATCGCTTTGTGGGTGTGGACCTATACGGGCAGAATCGTCTGCGCGAGGCACTGACGATATGGGAAAAGGCGCTCAAAGTTGCGCCGAACAACTCTGAGATCGCGGCCTATGCCCGTCGCACGCGTAACGAGATTGAAAAACTGAAGGAGCTGTCGTATGACGAGTGAGGCCCCGAAAGATCCAATGCTCCCCTGGCCATCGGCGTCGAAATACCGGCGTTCGATCCGGCGTGAGTTCGCAATCTATGTCGGCGGTCTGGTTGTCATCCTCATGCTCGTGACAGGAATCATTATAACTAACAAGCTGGTGACGACCGTCACTCAGAATGTCGTGGAAACGTTGCTCGTCCAGGCGCGGTCATCAGCGGGTGCGGCCGCAAAGCAAGTGATTGCCGCAGACGGCCCCGATGTCCTCATGCTAACCGATATCTGCAGCAAGTTAAAAGCTGAGAGTCCGCCTTGCGGCTGGGCCGCGATCGCCGGCGGTGATGGCAGGTTTCTGGCGCATACCGATATGCGGCAGGTTATCAGCGGGACAAGTTTCCACCTGATACCCTCAAGCGGATACGACGGAACGCTCCGCAAGGGCGAGATTCTCCAGGTGAACGCAGACTCCATCATCGTCGCCGTGCCGATTATCGAACAGGGTCTGATTCTGGGAACCCTTGTCACCAGTTCCTCAAAACGTCAGATCGCTGCCGTTCGACGGTCCGCCCTGGTCACCATGTCGGTGTTTACTCTGGTCATGGCCGCCATAGGTGTCGCTCTGACCGCCGTCGTCCTCCGACGTCGGCTCAGGCCGTTGAGCCTGATCACCGATTCGCTACGCAACGTCGAGACGGGTTCTCTGACTCTGGACCCGCCCGTACGCGACAAGAACGAATTCGGATTCCTGGCCGACACGCTTCGAGTGATGGGGACCAGGCTTGAGCATGCCAAACAACTGGCTGTGGAAGCGGATCGCATGAGCCGCGAACTTGACATTGCTCGTGAAATTCAATCGAATATCCTGCCCAAGAGCTATCCCGAGGGCGACGGATACCAATTTGCCGGAACCTATCGAAGCGCCCGGACAGTTGGGGGTGATTACTTTGATTTTATCGAGCTGGGAGCTGATAAACTCGCCGTCATCATCGGCGACGTGTCCGGAAAATCTCTTCCCGGCATGCTGGTTATGCTATTGACTCGCGATCTGGTCCTGAAGCATGCCCGTCGAAGCGTCGGACCGGCCGAATTGCTTTCGGCCGTCAACAAGGATCTGTTACCCGAAGTGCGCAAGGGCACGTTTGTGACAATGTTCTGCGGTATACTCGACACTACCACGGGATTACTCAGATTCGCATCGGCCGGACATAATCCACTCATTCACGTCGTGTCGGCGACGCAGGAGCAAAGACTGATTAAGACGAAGGGATACCCGCTCGGACTGATGAGTGCCGATCAATTTGACCGGCGTATCGAGTCGGGTCAGATTCAATTAGCAGATGACGATTGGTGCGTCCTTTACACTGATGGAATCAACGAGGCGATGAACGCAAGCAATGCCGAATACGGCATGGATCGCTTCTTATCGATCGCAAACAGAAGTGCGGCCCTGCCCGCGGCCGATTTCACACGAGCGATCATGGATGATATCGAGTCATTTGTGGGTGCATCGCCACAAGCCGACGATATTACCCTAGTCTCACTGAAATGGGCCCGACGGCTCACTAATCAACCGACAGATACACCGAAAGAAAGACAGTATGTCGCTGCTCGCTAATCAGATTCACACTATTCTGCTGCCATGCGATATTTCGCCGGGCACCCTGAGTGGCTTCGACCAGGTGGTGCGTGAGGCAATCGCCGGCAACCCCACTCTGCTCAGGATGGACTGCCGTTCACTTGAGCGCGTAGTCTCAAGTCATATTAACATGCTTTGGAGCGCGCATACTCTTTGTCATGATCATGGCATCCCTCTGCGACTATCCAATCCACCTCAGGCTCTTCTTAGAATTCTTCAACTGCTGGATTTGGAGGACGCCTTCGAATACGAGGGTGCCGCCCCATGGCTCGGGCGGCAGGTGGAGCACGACCAGCCAAGGCTTGAGGCATCGAAGTCGTTTGCCGACGACATCCCGGCTGTTATTGACGACATTGACGCTGCCTTGGCCCGTTTCATGGCGTTTCTCGCGGATATCCACGCCAGTGCCACCACTATTCTGGAACTGCGTACGATGTTCTATGAAATTGCCACAAATATTCGCATACATTCCGGCTTAACAGGGCAGGATAGATTTCAGGTCCGCGCAGTTGCCGACGGAGATGCCCTGACCATCACGTTCGTCGATGCCGGAGAGTACTTCGACCCAACTGCCAAGCTACACCGTCTCGATGCCGCTGCGGCATCCCACAGCCGACAGAAGAGAGGTTTTGGACTGCCGATGATTCACCAGCTTGCCGATAGTGTTGCTTATGAACGTGACGGAGAGTCACGCAATGTCCTCACCGTGACTAAGAAATGGCGCTGCTAATATGAGTGTGACTAATTTTTGCGAACAGCCGATCACGGAGCACATCAGCTCGATCCTTCTCGGTACTATGCTTGATAACAACAACGCCGAGGCAGTCGTTCAAGCCATCGTAGGCGCACGGCAGCGAGGTTGTGGCTTTGTCATCCTGGACTGCGAAAGGCTCGAGTTTCTCTCTTCTGCGGGCGTTGGAGCAATTCTCGGCACCATTGAATCCTTCCGCGACGTGGGCGGCGACATCGTGTTGTGCAACGTGTCCGCTACGATCAGTCACGTGTTAGGGGTGCTCGACCTGCTCGACTTCCTGTCTATCAAGGAAACCAGAGAGGCCGCTCTTGCCGTCTGTGTCACGCGTTGACAGGCGTCATGTAACGAGCAAAATAGCCATGAGCAATACGCCGACGTACGCAGACCGGTCATACGAGCAAGAGCGCAAAGTGCTCGGCTTCGAGGCCCTGTCCAGCCTCGCCGACCAGTTTGCTCACAACCCCGATCTGCAGACACTCATTGATTCGGTCGCCCTGTCGGTGGCAGGTCAGTTCGCCGTCACCAGTGCGGTGATTTTGACCCGAAACAACAATCTCGATACTCGGAAGGTCACCCACTCTGCAATAGGGAAATTTCGCGGGTGGTCGGTCAGTATAGGGCACCTTCGCGCCGCGCTGAGATTTGCAGAGGCCATGGCCGCCCCCCGGCCGATTGATTTGAGTGAGCTCAATCCGGATGACGGTGACGCTGAGATTCTGATGGAGTGGAAAACGCTGGGCGTACGGTTATTTGTGCCCCTGGTCGTGAACGATTCGGCGATCGGCGCTATCCTGATGGGGCCCTGCGTCGGAGACCGGGAGTGTTCTGACGAGAATCTCCAACTCCTTCAGCATTTCGTCGCCAGCATCACGCCGCTTCTCGCAACCACCGTAATTTACGCCGAGATGGCAGCATTGAGTGCGCGCCACATTCAAATTCTTGACAGTGTCCGCCAGGCGATGCTCGTGTTCGACAGCGGCGGCACGCTGGTTTCCGCCAACCGGGCGGCCAATGACCTGACGGCGTCAACGAGGGGCAGAGCCGGAGACTCCCTCGAAATCGGTGGAAGCATTGAAACCGTATTTCCCGATGACGTCTACGCCGGATGGGCTGAGCGCTTGCGCAAGCTTCAGACGGATCAATCGGCCCGTTTGCCTGCGGCGATGATTGCGAAGGGTGCGGATGGAGAACGAGTGTTCAGCGTCAGCGTGCGCCTCGGTGTTGAGCTCTCGGCGTCCGAAAAGGGTATGATCATCACGCTGGACGACAAGACAGAAGAAATCAGTAACGAACGCCGGATGTTTGAGCTGGAGAAATTTGCCGAACGAGGTGTCATGGCGTCGTCTATATCTCACGAGCTGAACAACCATCTGGGGATGATTCTTGGGGGCGTTGAACTGGCGATGATCGCGTTGGACCGGGGGAATCAACCCAAGCTCAAAGAAACACTTGTCAAATTGCGCGACAGTGTCACCCGCATGGAGCGATTCACAGCCGGTCTGATGGACTATGCTCGAATTAATCCGCAGAAGCTGCCCGCGTTAATGAACGATATCGTCACCGATGTGATATCGTTCGCGGCTATCCAGAAGAGATTCAGTGCCATAAAACTGAATGCCAATCTGACTCCGCAGCTGCCCGAGCTGCAGGTGGACCGGGATCAGATTGCTCAGGTGATTATCAATATCATCAATAACGCGGCCGACGCCATCCTCGAGACCGGTCGTCGCGACGGCATCATTATCGTGTCCACGTGTCTGGACAAAGGTGAGCTGGTTCTCCGGGTTTCGGACAACGGTAGGGGAATGACTCCCGAGGTGAGGGAGAAATTGTTCAAGATCCACCTCACTACCAAGCCGCAGGGACATGGTTACGGCTTGACGACCTGTGCCCGAATTCTTGAGAATCACGGGGCCGGGGTATCGATTGAGAGTCGGATCGGATTCGGGACCACGTTTGAATTTCGCTTCCCCCTTTCATGAATTGCCGTCCACAACTCCATCTCCGTTGAAGGCAACACCAACACCGGCCAATTCTCAGTCCATACTGGCGTGTGAATCCACGACAACGATTCCGTCCAGCGAATTGACATCATACCGGGTACGAAGACTCATCACGCCACAGTTGAGTCTGACAAAAACACATCTCAAGAGATATCATACTGATTCTATAGGCTTTTCCGTTTCGCCAATCTGATGGCGTCATCTCCCGGCCGGTATTCAATATTGCATTGCGCTCGTTGACCACATTACTATGGTGACATTGGCAATTCTGTTAACGGTAATTCGGGAAAAGGTCGGCACCGGGTGTCATCATGACGACTCTTTCGATTGCAACTATGATGAGGCACTTCTGTGCGGACGTACGAAATTGTATGAATGTTTTCGGACCTCCCGTTGGCATGTTCTCATTGAATCACCGTAACCCAAGCCGGGGAATTCGTCCGGATAAAAGCTATTTCCGGCTCAGGGTGGCCACACATCCGGAGTGTGAGGCCGGACACAAATAGGAAAGGACAGATCATGAAACCGTTTCTTGCCGCGTTGTCGATCCTACTCGTGCTGTGTCTGAGCGTTCAGGCGGAGGGAAAGATCCCGGGAATCTCCGGCAAGGGGATTAAACTGGGGCTCGGGTTTTCTACCCTCAGCACATCGATCGATGAGTTTGAGGGATATGACAGTTACGCGGGGCCAGTTATTGGTGTCTTCCTGACTTACAATCTCACACCAGAAGTGGCGTTGCAGCCGGAGTTGATCTACGTTGAGAAAGGGGCCGGCGGTGGCATCCTGGGCGGGCGACGCTGGAGGCACAACTATCTGGAAGTCCCGGTGGTCTTGAAGTATTGTCTGTCGGTTAACGGCAAGCTGAAACCGTCAGTGTACCTGGGTCCGGCGATGAGTATCCTGATGTCGGCGGACTTCAGGGGGTCTGTGATATCAGATGTCATCGATACCAAAAATGCCATGAAGGGTTTTGATGTCGGCATCGCCATTGGCGGGGCGGTTGACTACCGACATCTGGTGTTCGATATCAGATATACAGTTGGTATGGTCAACGCTTATGATCCGGCGGAATGGAACCGATTGTTGGAGGCTGAGGATCCCGCAGATATCTACCACATGATAACCGACGACTACATGAAGAACAGGTGCCTGGCGTTCACTCTTGGCTATCGGTTCTGATTCCCTGGTCCGAGTGAAGCCGCAACGGCACCTAAAGCGTTGAAACACGGCACAAACCAGTGTGCTGCTTTGGAGGTTGCTTCGATGAGACCTACGGCCGAAGGCAAATACATTCGTGCTGGACATCTGGTGTTAATGGTGTTCCTGGCCGTATCTGCCCGGGCACAGGAGGCGCCGGAGAGGTTTCAGATGATACGGACGGGGCCCGGTTTGTCCATGCACAAAGAAACGTTCATGTTGCCCGTCACGATTTCTGACGAATACAAGCGCGCAACAACAGAGGCCGTGTTTCAGGTGAGCGCCAAGTACCGGATATTCAACACGCCGATATATTTTGCCTATAGTCAGATCTCTTTCTGGCAGGCATATGATCACCATAATTCGGCGCCATTTCGGGAGACCAACTACAACCCGGAGCTGTTTTACCGCACCAAGCGATTTCCCTTCCACGCCGGAGAGGTTGGCGCGGATCTGGGATTTGAGCATGAATCAAACGGGCAGAAGCCTCCTATTTCACGAAGCTGGAACTTGTTGTATGCATGCCCATATTACTACCAGCCAAACTTCCTGTTGTATGTCAAACTGAGGTATCGACTGCCTGAGGACGAAAAAACATCCCCTGACGATGCGGTAGGTGATGATAACCCCGATATTACTGACTATCTCGGATACAGCGATATTCACTTGTCGCACAAATCCAAGTCGAATCACACGCTGCATCTGACTCTTCGAGGGAACATAAGTACCGGCAAGGGAGGTGTCGTGCTGACGTATAGTCTGCCGGTTCCCAGAAGCGAAATGAGCTACTTCATCATCAGGATTTCGCACGGGTACGGGGAGAGTCTGGTAGACTATAAAAGGTCTCTGAGCAGAATCGGCATCGGAATCATGTTCGCCAGGTAGTTGCCCACAGCCAATTGGTTACTAAAGTTCTGCTCAATCGCATCCGAAATCAAGGAGTATGAGAAAGCTCCTCATTACGCTAGCGTCAATATTGGGTAGCTGGCTCGGCTGGTGGGTAGGAGCCCGGTTTGGGCTGATGACAGCCTTCATTCTCAGTATGGTCGGCACCGGGTTGGGGATGTATGTCGGCCAGCGTTGGTTGCAATTCTAGGTCCTGCCGTCAATCACAAGTGGCTGCTACGATGCCCCTGAGGACAAATGTGGAAACTCTCCACAGGGGGCACGTCAGCTGCATCTTCTCCAACTAACCTCGGCAGGTTTCAACTGATTCACCGTAAAGCTCGTACGGCTCCATTGCCCGTGGGCCGCTCAATCCCTGACACAGCGGACAGCAAAACCAGCCTGCAGCGACGAACTGAAATGACCCACTTCAGTATTCGTGCAGTGCATGTAGCGATACCATGCCGTGACGCCGCTGGCCCCAGTCGCGGTCCAGAAGTTGCCATGGGCGCCCAAACCGTAGAAACCGCCAGTGGGCCAGCGGAAGCCGGCCGGCAAGCCGGAAAAGCCGCATTCGTTGGTAGCTCCGGCGTTGGGGGTAATCCAATGGGTCGTTCCAGTTTCCTTCAGTTTGCCGCCCGCCACGCTATCCCCGCTGTTATAATCAACCAACGTTTGCCACTCTGCGTCACTTGCCACATGCCATCCGGCCGGTGCGAGAATGCTGCTGTCGTTCACCGCATAGAAATTATACAATCGACCGTACACGGCTACGTTGGTGGCGGCATTCGCCGGATCGCAGTAGGCGCCGGAGAGTAGATCTCCCCAGGTCGCGCTGTCGGTGACATTCGGTATGGCAATGCCGTTCCGATAGTGGGTAACCTTGAGATTCTCAGCCATCCACCATAGGCTGCCTATTTTTACCGTCCGGTACGTGTTTCCATCGATGTCCGTCACTGACCCCATCGAATCCGTCGTGGTGAACGACAGAATGCTGCCGTAGCCGGTCCCGGTACTGTTGGTGGCATAAGCCCTGAAATAATAGGGTGTGCGACCGGACAAACCGGTAATCGAGCTGACAAAACTCCCCGTTCCGGAGCCATCCGTTGTCTTGCTATCAGCCACCGTTGGTGTTGCGCCGGTACTCCAGCATACACCCCGCGCCGTCGGAGTTGATCCACCGTCAGAGGTAATATTCCCTCCACACTGAGCTGTAGTCTGCGTTACTGTGCTGGCAACGACGGTGACTAACACGGGCGCGGAGGCGGGATTGGTCGATTTGTCATCTGCACAAGAGACGAAAAGAAGCAAAGTGCAAAACGCGACCATGGCAGTGATGACCGGAATAGCATATCTCGGCATATAGGAATTCCTCACACGTGTTGTGATGCTGCGATTGATTCATGATCTACGGCCGCATAAGGCGGATGCGTCACGCTCGTGATTCGAGATTTCGCAACACTATAGAGGCTGGCAAGCACAAAGTCAACGTCGCGGCAGTACAGCCAGGGCCATCACGGGCCGAAAGAACACTGTTCTTCACCGATTTCACCTTAAGGATAAGATCATGAAGACACAGCACCACTCACTTGTCTTGATTCTCTTGACAGCATCGCCACAAACGCTATCATATTTTCAATATTACCAGACCATCGGCGTCGGTTTTGGCGTCCTGTTCAGAGGAGAATCTCATGAAGAGCTTACTAATCTGCGTTATTCTGACTATTCAGATTCTGGCCGGGAGCATCTTGGCCACGCCGGGCGATACTGTTCGCTCGATTGCGTCGCCGTATCGTTGCCCGCAGGGGCTGGCGTTTGACGGCAAACAGTTGTGGTGTGTCGATCGACGGAGCGATCAAATTTACGCCGTCGACCCTGCGACGGGAACCGTGACAGATTCTATTCCCACACCTGGGTATGTCCCGCGAGGGCTGGCGTTTGACGGCCGATTGCTTTGGGTGGCCGATGCAGAGGAAATGCGTTTGTACGCAATCAACACTGCCAGCCGGATAGTGGAAAAGACGATACTCTGCCCAATCAGCGAACCAAGCGGACTGGCCTGGGACGGCAAAAACCTCTGGATCTGCGGCGACGGGTACGATAGGATCGATCTCATCAGTACGGACGACGGTACCACGATATCCTCGATTCCATCTCCGAGCTCGCATTCGGACGCCCTCTCGTTTGACGGGACTTATCTCTGGGTGGCCGACCGCTTCGCCGACCGGCTCTTGATGGTCGAGCCGGCCCGCGGAGATGTTGTCTTGAGCATTGCGTCGCCGGGTCCGTACGCCTGTGGAATGGCATGGGACGGCAAAAGCCTTTGGACGGTAGATTACCAAACTGATCGCATCTATCAACTCAAACTCGACGATGGTGTTGCGTATGCGCGCACAAAGGAGAAAGCCGAGAAGGTTGATTTTCTACATCAGGTACGCAACTTCGGTCCGGATACGGTGAAGACGCTCGATGTTTATCTGGCGATCCCGGGCAACGCGGCGAGTCAGGAGCTGACAAGCACAATTGAGTTTGCACCACAGGCGACTGACATTCTCACCGACAAATGGGGGCAGAAGGTAGCCCATTTCCGTTTCGCGAATCTCGGGCCTGACGAATTCAGCAATGTACGCATGAGCGTTTCTGCAAAGATGTACGAGACGAGATTCTTCGTTTTTCCGGCCAAGGTCGGCAAGCTGGAAGAGATTCCAAAGGATATTCGCGATAAGTACCTTGTCGATGACGCCAAGTTCATTATCGGCGACTCGACTATTCGTAACGCCGTGCAGGCGGCCGTCGGGAAGGAGACCAATCCGTACTGGATCGCGCGGCGTATTCAACAATACTGTGTGGACAAACTCACCTATGAACGAGTGGGCGGATGGAATGTGGCGCCGGCCGTGCTAAAACGGGGGACGGGCTCTTGCTCTGAATACACGTTTGTCTATATCGCCATGTGTCGTGCCGCCGGCCTGCCGGCCCGTTACGCCGGGGCGATCGTGGTACGCAATGACGACGCCTCGTACGACGACGTCTTTCACCGGTGGGTCGAGGTCTTTCTGCCCGGGTACGGCTGGATACCCGTCGATCCGTCGCGGGGCGACAGCAAATGGCCGGCGGATGTGGCCGGATCTTTCGGGTTTCTGGCCAATAGCTGCCTGATCACCACTGTCGGCGGAGGCGGTTCCGAGTATATGGAGTGGGGATACAACGGCAACGAACGGTGGACCTCGCAGGGGAAGTGCAAGGTGGTAGTGGAGAACATCGGCGAGTGGTCACCGCTGGAGAAGTGAGCGCAGCAATTCGGCGGGTCCCTGACATAGTCTTGATCATGACCTGATGGTCATCGTTACACCTTGGAGATGAGCGAATAGCGAAACCTTAGGCCATGACAGGCGTATGTGAGAGTGAAGATATCTCGTTCCATGTGCAGGAACCTGACGGAGGAGTTGAGATGAAATCACTGGGTACCTCCCGGAAGATCAGCAGCATAGCACCGCTCTTCGCATGCAGTCTCTTGGCGCTATTCGCCTGCCGATCGAGCAGTCCGGGATCCTCTTCCGGTCCATTGCAGCCATCTCAGGTTCATTTCGCGAATGGAACCGACGCCTTCAGCATTCCATTCGAGGTCGTTGATAATAACATGTATCTCACAATTAAGATCAACGATTCGGTCGAGGTGAAGGTAGCTTTTGATTCCGGCTTTCCCTTGAACGGTGTATTGATCATTGATTCCGCGGTAGGTGCCGCATTGGGACTGACGTACGTTGGATATACCCCGCTGGGCGGAGCCGGTGACGGATCCTCGGTTGCGGATGTTGCTCAAGGGGCGACGATAGCACTTCCGGGTGTGTCTTTTGACGATCAACAAGTACTTGTCGCGCGTGACTGTCGGAGATACAACAAATGGCTCGCCAGCGGGATCATAGGGGGAACGATACTAAACTCCTGTGTGGTAGAAATCGATCACGAGAAGACCGTTCTTAACTTATACAGGTGTAATCAGTTTGACGGGCAGGGTGCAGGAGATGCCCTTGACATCACCTTTTCGCAGGGGATTCCAGTTATGACTGCGACGATCGAAGAGAAGGGGAAGACAGTCGGAAAGGTGAAACTGCTGGTCGATACAGGGGCCGATGTTCCGTTTTCCCTTCACTCCTACGATGGTCTGGACCTGCAACCTCCGGAAGACGCACCCTCGAGCTATTTTTCAGAGGGGATCAAGGGTGCTGTCCATGGCAAGTGGTCCAGGCTTGACGCAGTTCGTTTTGGTACGCTGAGCATGCGCAATTGCATAGTCCTTCACCCGACCGATGGATTCAATGAGGTAAAGGATATTATTGGACAGAATGGTTTCTTTGGACTCGACGCCCAGCGTCGATTTAAAGTGACCTTTGACTACATTCACTCGAGAATGTACCTGAAACCGAATTCCCATTTCAATGATCCGTTTGAGATGAACATGGCGGGACTGGTACTTCGAACGCTCCGAAACGGACTAAAGGAAGTCGAGGATGTGCTGCCGAATTCTCCCGGCCATGCAGCTGGTATCAGGAGAGGTGATCTGATCACGATGATTGCAGGTCGAAGCAGTTCCTCGCTCTCGTTTATTGAGATGGAACGCATGTTTACGCGGGAGAACCAGT
The DNA here is from genome assembly GCA_963806185.1 of uncultured candidate division Zixibacteria bacterium. Classification (GTDB taxonomy): domain Bacteria; phylum Zixibacteria; class MSB-5A5; order GN15; family FEB-12; genus CAWDXE01. Next base: position 701,193 of record CAWDXE010000001.1, on the reverse strand, counting down.
CAATTCATATGTCCGGTATCCGAGGCACCACCACATTTGACACGACGCTGATCTTACGTCGGGTGATCTAGATTACTCTCATCCAGATTTACTCACGAATCGGCGTGTCCTATTCTGGTCCCCCCGTCAGCGACTTGCCCAGGTCCTTGAGCTTGTCCGTTGCCTCGGTCTTGATCTCTTCCGTGGCCTTGTCTTTCAGGTCACCGAGATTTTTGCCAAAGCCCTCCGGAAGCAGTCCGCCCCCGGCGGCGAGCGCTTTCGTAATGAGTGTCTTCACCACCAGGGCGGTCACCTCGCTTATCTTAGCTCCGTTGTCACTGCCGACATTGCGTAGCGAGAAATTCTCAAGTGTGAATGACTTCTCCACGTTCTTCCCCAACAGGCTCAGCGATCCGGTGACGTTTATGTCCCGCAGAGCGATCAGGCCGATACGGAATTTCTGGGATTCTCCCGATGAAGAAATATCAAGGCGCTTGATATTGTCCAGCAGTACCTGATAATTCCCCTTCTTGTCGATCTGCTCAAGATTGAGCGTGATACCTGCGATAATGAAGGAATCTACCACGACCTCTTTGTCCAACACCGATCCGGCGTCGACATCAAGTACACCCCGCCGCAGGGTCAGAAAGTGTTCCGCTGTAAACCCATCCGGATTTCTGATCGCGAGGTTCTTCATTCCCAGGCTCCCGCCGCCGATTTCGAGAGATGCCGAACCGAGGTTGGATTGGACTCCGAGAGCATACGTCGAGCCCGCTTCGACTGCCTTCTCGACCAGCATATTGCGAACGAAATATGCCACGGCCAGCCCGGCAACTACGATAACGATTACAGCGAGTATAATTTTCCTGAGCATAGTGGGAACTCCAGCCCTGCGTTGTGTGCCGTCGTACATGTGCAGCACAGTTAAGTTTCAAGATAAGATGTTTGCCGCTCGATATCAACAGCCGGCCAATTCAGGCAATAAGAACCGGGCGAGTCATCTGACTCGCCCGGCTGCGTACTGGACGAACGGAAACCCGGAGAGATACTACTTCACGAGGAGCATCTTGCGGGTTTGATTGAAGTCGCCGGCAGACAGACGATACAGGTAGACACCGCTGGAGACACTGGAAGCATCCCAGGTTACCTGATGGGTGCCGGCACCGAAGTAGCCGTCGGCGAGGACAGCAACGCGCTGACCAAGAATGTTGTAGACCTCGAGAGAAACCTGACCGGCCGCCGGCAGGGTGAAACTGACGGTTGTGGCGGGGTTAAACGGGTTCGGATAGTTCTGCGCCAGCTCATAGGTACTTGGAGTCAGCGACGAGGCCACCGGCGCCTCCTGATCCTCCCAGCTTGCTGTCGCGCTCACGCAGTAGTCATCGAAGTCGCTGTTGGATCGGTTATAGCCGACGCCAACCGACCCCGTACGAACGGAGAAGGCGTAGGATACGACCGTGGTGGTGCCAACCTTGGCGGTAACAGTGCCACTGGACGCGACGCTGACCGTGACGGCGTACCAGGTAGCCGAGCTGAAGGTGTAGCTTCCGTTTGCTCGAGTATATGTGGTGCCGTTCAGAATCTCACCGATGTAGACGCGATTGTTGACATCGTCAAATTCTGCATAGCGATAATTGGTGCTGCTGGTGTAGCCAAAAATGATACGTGCCTTGCGGTTTGTCCGCCCGGTGTTCATCCGCACATTGCACGTGATCGTATTGGTCGAGAACGTGCCGAAGGGTGATATCAACCTGGCCGTGGTCGTGGTCGAGTTACCCTTCAGATAATAGTTCGCCGCTGACCAGGTGCCGGATGCGTTGATCCAGCCAGTGTAATTGCCGTCAGCGAAATCGTCACACTGCGAGGTCACCGCGGACGCCGTGATGTAGCCGGTTTTGGTCTCGCCATCAGAACCGTAGGCATTGGTAGCCGTCAAGGTGACGGTGTAAGTTCCTGCCACCGTATAGGTGTGCGAGGGATTCTGGGCGGTTGAAGTGCCGCCATCACCGAAGTCCCAAGCCCAACTCGTCGGAGTGTTGGTCGAGGCATCGGTGAAGGTCACCGCCAGCGGCACGTTGCCCGAGGTCGGCGTGCCCGAGAAGGCGGCCACCGGTGGATTCGTATTCGGAGCCGTCACGGTGATGTAGCCGGCCTTGGTCTCGCTGTCGGAACCATAGGCATTGGTGGCCGTAAGGACGACCGTATATGTACCCGCCGCAGTGTAGGTATGCGAGGGATTCTGGGCAGTTGAGGTACCGCCGTCGCCGAAGTCCCATGCCCAACTGGTCGGAGTGTAGGTCGAGGCGTCGGTGAAGGTGACCGCCAACGGATAGGTGCCAGAAGTCGGCGTGCCGGAGAAGGCAGCGACCGGTGGATTGTTGGTCGAAATCGACAGCAGGGCGGCGTTGGCGTTAAGGAAACCGTAGCCGTAATACTGATCCCAGCCGGTGGCGCCGAGGTCCTGAGCGGTGTTCTGCAGGGCAGCACGCACAGCGGCGGGGGTCATAGTGCCGCCGTTCTTGGCAATCAACAGAGCGGCCACGCCGGCCACGTGCGGACAGGCCATCGACGTGCCTTCGTAGAAGTAGTAGCCAAAGGTTCCATAATTGGTTCCGTCGTGTGTCTGCTGTAGCACGCCGTCGACATAGCCATCACCGTTCTGATCGATGGTCACGTCGCCGCCTGGGGCGCAGATGTCGATGTTGGAGCCATATGACGTGTACGAAGTATACGTCTTGTCATAGCGGACTGCGGAGACGGAGATGCACTGAGTGTACGACGCGGGATACTGCGGGACCGATGTCCCTGTATTTCCGGCGGCGCAAACGATCGTGACGCCGAGATTGTAGGCATAAATTACGGCGTTTTGCAGGGCAGTAGAGCCGGACGAGCCGCCAAGACTCATATTGATCACCTTGGCTCCATGATCGGCCGCATAGGTGATGCCGTTAACGATGGCGGTATAGGTGCCATTTCCCGACGCATCGAGGACCTTCACCGGCATGATACTGCAGTTGAACGCAACGCCGGTCACCCCAAGGCTGTTGTTGGTCGTCTGAGCGATCGTGCCCGCTACGTGTGTCCCGTGGGCGCAGTCGTCATTCGGGTGGGTGTCGTTATTTACGTAATCGTACCCCTGGACAAACGTGGTGCCGGCCAGATCAGGGGCCTGCGTGTACGCGCCATAAGTCTCGTAGGCGACGCCGCAGTCAATCACTGCTACGACCACACCCGAACCGGTCGACTGATCCCAGGCGGCCGGCATGTTGATCAAAGGCATATGCCACTGATACGTGTAGTAAGGATCGTTCGGGGTCATGAACGCATGGGCAATATAGTTCGGTTCGGCGTACTCGACGTCCGGACGGCTCCTGTAAGCCGCAACCATTTCTTCGACCGTCTTGTCGGCCGGGATGGCCAGTAGATTGATCCCAATCTGAGTGTTGGTTGAAATGAGAGAGGTGCCGAGATCGGCCAGTACGGCGCTGACTTCCGAGCGGGTTACGCCGTCATGGAACTTCACAATGATTTCGCCCGGGGCGTATTCGTCGGTCGTCGGAGAGGAACACGTCTGTCCGATTTTGAAGTCCTCGGCGGCGAAGGCGAAGTTGACTAATACAACAACCAATAGTAATGTAGTTATTACTCTCATTGACCTACCTTCTTCCTTTCATGAACACTGTGAGGGTTGTGTTACACGGATAACCAAAACGCATCAAAACTCTGCCATTGAGATTCCTCCCTTGATTCAATAGTTGAGGCTATGCGGCCATCCCGAACACCCAGAAGCGCCGCAATTGCCCTGGATGATAATCGGTCAATTACCTAATTCGGAAACGACACGCGCACTGCCATGGCAATTCTCATGGACGGCCATAGAAACAGCATCGGATAGGATCGCGGATTTGACTTCATGCGCCAGACAGTGTGCTAGTCTCTTAACGTGAACTAATGAGAATATGGATAAGGGCGATGCTGCCCTAATGGAAGAAGAGGATTGTATCAAAATGTATCAGCCGGGCGGGTGCCCGGTCAAGCCAATCGCCTACCGGCTCTGGTCACGCCAGCACCGCCATTCGCAGGCGTGTTTTCGCACCCAATCAAGAACGGCCGAGTCCCCCAGGTCAATTCCCGCCTTCTCGGATTCGATCCACTTGTGCTTCATAATCTCTTTGGCCTGGTCGTCGAGATCCTTCTGCAATCTTCCTTTGCGCCAGTCAGCCGAATAGTGAAGCAGCCAGTCTTCGACTGTCGCGACTATGCCGACATCATGTCCCGCCCGCTCCGACAGGTAGTACCGGTGTACCTCCAGCGCCTGCCACTCGGCAGCGGTGAACTCTTTACAGCGCTGTTCATAGTCCGTGTAATTCATGCTTCAACCCAGAAGTTCGATCATTGTCTCAACCCTGTAGCCGGCAGTGTCTGCTGCAGCAAGCAGCCGTTGGGCATTCTTCCTGGCCCCCGCGGCAGTTGTCTTCGAAGATGGGAGTCCGGACTTGGTATCGAGCTGAGTCGTCATGTACAGGGCCGCTGTCAGCCGCTCCAGCCGGTCCTTATTCAGCCAGAGCACATTTTCATACGTGTTAACCTGTAAGTAGTCGCGAACTGCAGTGTCGAGAAGGGCTTGCCTGAAGGACTCACCGATAGCGCGGCTCCCTCCAGGGGTGAGCAAGTCAGGATGCGATAGCAGTAATAGCACCAGGCGCGAATCCCAGTAAGCCGTGTCACCGTCCGACAGCCACTCTTCAAAGGCCGCCTTGATCGGTCTCAGTAGCAGCCATTGGTCGACCCGGGCCGCGGCAAGTCCGGGCGGTGGCGCAGAACGTTGATCGGCGCGGAATTCTCCGAGCGGCTCAAGGGTTAGCCAGGCGAAAGCGACATGCGCAAGTTCCGATGCCGCCAGCCGTTCCCCGCGCGAGTCCTCGACCTTCGGTTTGCGTGATTTCACTTTCGTGACGGGGGCAGGCCGGCTCGACTCCTTGATCTTCAAGCGTGTCATAAACCTCTGAACCAGTGGTTCGACCTGAGCAGGAGAGTTTGTGGCTCGCCCGACCGATTCGAAAAAAATCCTGATGGCCGTCCCAACCTGGTCGGGTACCTTGGAACGGTCGGTCAGAAGCTCACGTACTACCGCCGCATTCATGAGTTCCCGGTAGGGTCCGAGAATCGGCTCGACCTGCAACTCGCGGTAGACATCCTCGAGATTGGAGACGCCGGCGCCACCGAGGCGTCGCTCCAGCTCACGCCAACTGCCGTTCGAGTCATCAAGATGTCGAAAGTCCAGGAACGCGTGATACTGATAGGCGTGCAACTCCGCAAACAGCCCCTGTTCGGACAGTTGGCGACCCGAGCGGATGTACTCCAACCCGGTCCGATAATCCCGAAACGCGTAGATCGAATTGTCACCGGTGTTGAGATCAAGCGCTTCAGCCAATGTGCGACGGACCAGCGTCGTTTGAGCGCCATCGCCAATATTGATGGCGGTAGACCGGTGAATAGCGCCGCGGGTAGTAGTATACGCATTGTTGTATATGATAATGGCGCGCTCTGAGCCAACCCGGTTGGAATACGCAAAAACGTTTTCATCAACCCAACCGCCCGGTGTAATGAAGTCGAAGAGAGCAAAATTGGTGGCTCCACTGAAGATGTGACGCCGTCGCATGAGCGGGAATATCTCAGTCTCGTGACGATGCACCATAGCCTCGTCAACAGGTTCATCCCAATACGCGCGTCGATACTCCATGCCGTACTTTTCGGCCAGCCCCTCAATCTGACCGTGACCGAACATAGGCAGCCCGGGCATGGTGACCATCATGACGGCTACACCATAGTACTTGTCATCCCGGCCGAATTGATCCACCGCCGTGCGCTCGTCGGGGTTGTTCATGAAATTGACGAGGCGCTTGAGTACTTCGGGGCTGAATTCCAGCACATTCTTGATCGTCATGCGATAGTTGGCGTTGTCTTCCGTCTGGAGCATGTTCATGAAAGCGCTGTTGTAGACCCGGTGCATACCCAGCGTCCGGACAAAGTACCCTTCCATCAGCCAGAAGGCCTCGGCCAGAAGAAGCGTGTCCGGCAGTTCATGAGCCATTCGATCAACCACTTCCCGCCAGAACTCCTTGGGCATGACAAGGTCGAAATCCTCCCTGGTCATGCCGAGCCCGGCACGGGAGGGGATAGCCCCGCCGTCGCCCGGCTGAGGAAACCACAGTCGCTGGAAATGCTTTTTCGCCAGCGTCATGGCGGCGTCAAAACGGATGATCGGGAATTTGCGAGCTACGTGGAGAATCATCTGGATGACCGCCTCGCGCACATCGGGCAACAGGAAATTCAACTGCGCGGTGTCATTCCACGGCATACTGGTGCCGTCATTGCCGTGATAGATATACCTCGTATCACCTGTCCATCGATCAATTCGCTTGAAAACTACCGCAGCGTCGCGATGCTGCCAATAGCCGTCCTCAATTTGAATGCAGACTCGTTGATCTTCGGATAGATCGACGCCGGTAAATTGATATGCCGGGAAGGGCGGGTAGTCGCTCTGCATGAACCACTGGGGATGCTCGATCATCCACTTTGAGTAAATCCCCATGTGATTGGGGACCATATCACTGGCCAGCCGGATGCCACGCTGCCAGGCACGATGCTTAAGCTGTTGAAAAGCCTCTTCGCCGCCCAAATCGTAGGCTATGACATAATCATATAGCGAGTACGCTGACGATGCCGCCTCAGGATTGCCCATGATCTGCTTTATGTGGCGCGACGCCGACGATCGTTCCCAGATACCGATTAGCCACAGTCCGGTAATCCCCCAGGCCGAAAGACGGTCGAGCTCCTCGTCGGGGATATCGCTCAACAGATGAATATCACGCTGATACTTGCGCGAGAGCTGATACAGCCACACATAGACCGTCTTGGCAATCAGGATGGTGTTGGACATCCAGTCTGCATCCTGGCTGAAGGCGGCCGTTTCAGAATAGCCGAGGTACTTCCGGTGAATATCACTGTCAAACCGGAGTGGTTCGCTTAAGCCGGGGCCATGGCCGCGAAGGGTCTGCTCCTCCTCCAGGACATCGAGCGCCAGCTGCGCTCTTGCCAGGAGCTCCTCCGGGAGAAAATGGGCCCAGTGAGTGCGGATGTAATTGACCTGGTCTCGCAAGGAGGTGGGGTAGGCGCGTATGGGTGCATACAGGCAATCAAAAAGCGTGAGGCCGACCGGTGCGAACGGCGACTGCTGGGCGAAAAACTGTTCCAACCCCTTCACCAATGGAACATACGGCGCCTCGCCCTTGAGGTCGCGGTCATCGAACAGGACCTGAAACGGCCGGAAAGCCGGGTCTGACGTGGAGAGAGACAAGAGGATTATCTCACGCACGATTCGGTCGAAGGACAGCGAGGCACTCATGGCGCCGTTCACGTATTCCGCGACGGTCTGACTGCCCTGAAGCACCGGAATCGGAGGAAAGAGCCTGACGAACGAAGGGGGAGGTTCGGTCACCGTCACCGGGCCAAGCTGTTGAGCGGTCGCGTCAAGCCCCCGGTGTATCACGCCGGGTTGTTCGTTCTGGCTATATACTTCCATGACGTAGCGAAACGCATCGACAATGAAGCTTACGGAAGCCAACTCGCCCCCGTGAATCAGGTCAGGTGATTGAGCGCCCTGGGAACGTTTCTCGTTGACTCGATCGGCCAACCGACGCAACTGGTAGATCTCTGCTGCAGGTGTTTCACCGGGAGGCGAACTCATGAGTTCCGGAAGTTCCAGCCAGTCCCATGATTTTCGGGATATCTGGAATCCGAACTGGCTGTAGCTTCGAAGAACCAACAAGAGTTTTGATCGAGTAGACGACATAATATTACCTGCAACAACCTACAGGCTGGACCCGTCGGCATAGCTTCCGTTCCTCGACGCGAGATCCATAGTCGCAAGCCTGTACAATGCGAGAAAGCACGCATCCGAGTTTCGCATAATCATTTAGCAGAATGAACAAATTCCCGTGGCAAGTCAACTCTGAGTTTTCGGAGTCATCTCGGGAAGAGTGATCACTCTGACCCTGGCACAGAGGCGAGATTTGGCGCTCTTGGTCGTTTCCGGACCGAAGGAGAACATGGCAATCATCGGCTCTGCGGAAAACCGGACTCCCGACACCATTATTCTGATTGACATTACGGCCGCGATTGGGTATCGGATTTAGGAATCACCAATAAGATGCGGAGCCTTTATGAACCGGAAACAACTCCTTGAATCAAGCCGACGTCTGTTGCAGACCTCGGCATCAGTCTACTTCACGACCGTGAGCGGACATGGCATTCCCTTCACCCGGGCAATGCTCAATTTGAGAAATCGCAGGGACTACCCGTCCCTGGTCAAGTTCTTTGCGGCGCAAAAGGGGGAACTGGTCGCCTATTTCACTACCAATACGTCTTCGGACAAGGTAAAACACGTGATGAAGCATCCATACGTCTCCGTCTATTACTGCGACTCGAAGAAGTTTCACGGTCTCATGCTTGGCGGACGGATACAAATTGTCAAGGATTTGAAGATTAAGAAGGCGATCTGGCAGAAGGGATGGGAGCAGTATTATCAGGGCGGCTACGATTCACCGGATCACACCGTATTCAAACTAGTGCCGTCAGTGGCGCGCGGATGGTATAAGGCCGCGAAGTTCACGTTGCCATTGAACAAGAAAGGGTGACGTACAGGGACTGGACCCTGTTACTCGTAGATTGCGTTCAGCAGGAGCGCGGGCAGGAATGGGCTCACCGGATGAGTCGCTGCAATGACTCGTGCCGGCCAACTTGCCCCATCAGGGCAGCTCTCTCTGCACAGCTTTTCATGGGCTTCTTTCCGGTACAATGTTCAGTCAAACGGCGAGCTAAATGCCTTGTTGGGCCTTAGATACAGGCGTTTATGGGGGTAGTCAAAGATGACATTGAAGCGCCGTATGAAGTTGTTTCCAAGAATACCATCGGCGCCTTCCTGCTTCGATCTTGTTTGGGCGGGGGCGAAAGCTGTGCGCACGCCGCTCAGCTCGTACTTGCCGATGCTCACCCGTAATGTCTTTCCATATTGGCCGTATATGTCACCACTCAAGCCCACTCCGAGATGACTCTCGGTGAGGCTATCGGGCATCGTGAATTTCTGTTTTCCGTGAACGAGCAACTCGAGAGCTTCTTCGGACGCCAGGTCAATGTACACGCTCATCGGGACTACCTCGCCCGCCGTGACCTCAACCGTCACCGGGAGAAACGGAAGGTCCTTCTTCAGGTCAATCGAAATGACCTGCCAATTCGAATCTGACAGCACTTGCGCTGTGTCGTGCAGGAAAATCAGCTCCTGATCATAATCGATCTCGACAATGTAGTGACCAAACAGATTCCACCCGATCACGCCATCGGTTGAAAAGGTCTGAGTCTGATCGCTGTGCGAGATCACTATACGCTGGTTGGAAAGAGAGACATCGCCAAAGACCAGGCGACCGGTCTCGATCATGGTCGCTTTGGAGGCTTCACCACTTCCGGCACCGCCAACCCGAACTTCGATAGCTCCGGTAGTATCGATGAGGTTTATCGCCTCTCGATGAAACAGGTATACGCCGTCAAATTTCATACCAGTATCGAGTATCAGCTTGAGTGGCCGCGAACCGTTCACCGATGTCGGAATGATGACGCGATGCCTTTCCTGTGTAAAGGGCACGTTGAGTATGTCGCGTTTATCAGTTTGGGCCATTCCACTAACGGCCAGGGCGACCAGAAGATAAGAGGCTAGATATGCCGTATGCCACGAAGACTGTCTCACGTAATGGGGCTCCTTGGTTGAACTGTCATTCACGAGTGGTGCGAGTTATGAAGGACCTACCTGACGGTCAATTCCGTAGCTCAGCTACCGCTCGCTGCTCCGGTTGGAGGCGCATTCCATGCCCCGGGTATAACCCACCGCACACAACTCTATGTACAGACGAATCAGTGTCCTTTGTATGCAAGCAAAAACAGGGCGTAGGCGTGAGGAAGGCTCGCCCGATGGTGCGTTGAATGTCAGGCATTGGCCAGGAAGTGACAACAGAGTGCGAAGCAGACTAAACGGGATAGAGGTTGTAGTTAATAACTGCGTTTATGAGACGTCTTCTGCCTGGTCAGAAGTCACGGGGCACAATTACGGCCACCCCCGCATGACTGCGAAGGTGGCCGGCGTGAACAGGATGGAAGAGGGAACTTGTTACGTCAGATTATTCTTTTGCCCATCACTCCCTAGTTCTGGCAAGCAGGAAGCGGATCAAAGGTAATGAACAGGTTGTTGATCAGGGCGGTAAGATCACCGATGTCGATGTTGTTGCCTGGGTCGCCATCGCAATTGGCTTCGGCTACGCAAGCTATTGGCTCGAAGGTGATGAACAGGTTGTTGATCAGGGCTGTCAAGTCGCCGATATCGACTTGATCCCCAGGGTCGTTATCGACATTCCCCACGTTGGCGATGCAGCAACCGCCACCCGTCGGATTCAGGAAACCGCCGAAGGAGAGGAAACTCCAGCCCCAAATCCAGCTGGAAGTGAGCGATTGGCTCGGATCAAAGGCACCGCGATAGGTAACTGGTTGAATGAACCCGCTGGGGTCAGCGTATGCCGGAACCGCAGCGGCTCCGGTTGCGGCCGGACCGGTCGTCTTGACACGGGGATCGAGCAATTGACTGCGGGTCCAATCGATAAACTGGATTTCTGGATCCAGCACCTGATTCTTACCGGTGATGGTCGTGTCACCGGCGGTGAAGATGTCGCTTCGGACGCGGGAAGTTGACAACGGAGCCGTGGTTGAATCCCCGGTTGCGTAAATCCGCTGGCGGGTCGGGCCGGCGTTGCCTGCCTTGAAGAAGAAGTTCTTCACGAAATCGAATTGCGGTGTTCCCGCAAAATCGACCAGCGAACCCTGGCCGCTCGGCAACCAGCGAGTCGAGGATGTGATTCCATCGATGCCTGCATCGCCACCCTTTACTTCGATCTCCAAGAAATCTTTCGGAACCTCGGTAAATATGTTGTTATAAATGTACGCGCCGGCGTAGTCACGCCAAGTCATGCGGTCGCGTGTGCCACCGCTTGAACCGGAGGCTCCCTGTCCTATCATGGTGGCATTGGCCAAAACCGCCCGCGCATACGGCGTGCACGAGAAACAATTGGCGTTACCGCCGTCGTTTTCGGTCAGCCGGTCACCCCAGCGCGGGTCTTTTATCTCGAACACGAATTGGCGCACGCCGCGATACCCTTCATCCGTGTCAAACGCGTCATCGTCGTCAAAAGCAGATACGAGATAGCGGCAATTGACGGTACCGCCAAACCACTCGTAGGAATCATCCGCCGAATAAAACACCTCAATGTGGTCGATGGTGGTTCCGCGACCCACTGCCCCAAACGTCAGACCGTTGATCTCGTTATTGGGCGCCAATACGGAACCGGGATAGCGGATGGACACGTACTGCAAGACGCCGGAATTATCGTCATCATTGCCAGTGTAACTACTCCCCGGACCGTAGGCTATGCGAGCGCCGTAGGTCGCGACAGGAATACCCTCCACAAAATTTGAGTCGCCGGCCACACTTATGTGCGACAGGCCCAGGAGAACGACGCCACCCCAGAGACCCTTCGATGAGGCATCGTCGGGCAGATCAGTCGGATTATCCACGTCATCAGAGAGAGCCGTGAAGATAATAGGCGCAGACTGTGTACCGGCAGCCATGAGCTTGCCGAAACGCGAGACAATCAGCGCGGTGGCGTTGGCGCCCGTGCCCGGCTGACCCTTGATGATGGTGCCGGATTGAACGGTGAGCACTTCGCCGGAGTCGACAAAGACAAATCCATTCAGGACATAAACGGTGTCCGCGTGAAAAGTCATTGCGCCGACTATGTCGGCGTCGAATACCTGCTTGACCGGTTTGCCGGCCTCGGACACCTGTCCAAAGGCGAACGCCGGTGCGAGCAGGAGCGTGAACGTCAAGAGAGCTTTACGCAACATGAAATGTATCCTCCGCTACTGTGAATTGTGTGACCCAATAAGCCAATTCGTCCAGTCGAATTATTCTGCAAGTGCGAAATCATCTACCTCCTATTTCCGGCCCGTGGGCCTGTCCATCGATGAAAACCGCGCGGGTTGCGACTGTCGCTTGGCTCTCGAGTGCGCAGCCGTATTTCGTGTTGCACGCGCCCAGTTCCCCCGCATTCCGCTGAGGGCTGGTTTACGCGTGACAAGTTGGCCGCGAGAAGGTAGAGTTGTATGCATGTTCTGTTCGTTTTCCATTAATCAGAAGACTTGGGCGCTCAGGCCGAATGAATAAGTACGGCCGAGATCACGCTGCTCGAATACGGACTGGGCATTGCTGCCTGTTTGCAGGTAGACGGCACGGAAATCGTCATTGGTCAGATTCCTGGCGGCAACTTTCAGAGAAATGCCGCCCATCAGACGCTGAGAGGCCGTGATATCCAACGACGTGCGGCCGAGTTCGTAGACATCGGGAGTTTGGTTCGACGAGTTGTAGTAAAAACGACGACCTACGATATTGCAGTAGACGGCCGTGCTCAGGCCGAGGCGGTCGTGTGAGTAGCTGAGGCTGACGTTGACTACATAGGGCGACTGATAGGCCATTGGTCGAGTGGCTTCGGCGGTCGGGTCGAGCATGCGCATGAGCGCGAGTTCGCCGTCGGGAATCGAAACCTCGCTATGGACCAGCGTCAGGTTTCCGCCCAATTCGAAGTGTCGAAGCCCTCCGGACAACTGATCGAGACGTTTGCGAAATTCAAATTCCGCACCCACGCTTTTGGCTCGGTCGACGTTGGCCGGTTGCCGCTCACCGTTGGTGCCGAAATACCGAATCTCGACTGGATTGGTGAATGACTTGTAGAAGCCACTGACCGCCAATATCTCTCCAGGCCGTTGATACCATTCCCAGCGCAGGTCGTAATTCCTGACCCTGGTGATTTTGAGATCCGGATTGCCCGAGAAGAAGCGAGCGCCGGCGAACTCCTCCGTTGAAAAGGCCGACATTTCGCGCAGGCTGGGTCGGGCCAAGGTGCGGCCGTAGGCCAAACGGGCATTCATGGCTTCGGAGATCTGGTACTTGAGTGTCACTGCCGGTAGCCAGTCTGTCTGGTGAATGAATCCGGTCCTTGAAGCCGGATCCTGGTTCTGTGATTTCATGAGCGTATTTTCGTACCGAATGCCGCCACTGAGCGTGAATGGTCCCGCAACCTCGAAGTTGGCCATGATGTAATTGGCGTTGATCTTTTGATACGCGTCGTACTGATCGCGAAGGAATGTCGAGTTTGTCCAGTACGATGCAAAGGTGTATCGATAACCGGGTTCTATTTCCGGCGTGCGTGGGTTGTCCAGCGAGACGCTGTCGATGAGTCCGGCGTGCTGAAGATATTCGTCAAAGTCGCCGTAATCGTTGTACCGCAGTGAGCTTTCGATCAGGTTAAACTGTGTCTGGCGGTTGGTGCGGGACTTCTCAAGGTAATTGGACCCCAGTTTGAAATTCAAGCGATGGCTTACCGGCACGGCCACGTCGAGCTTGTACTCATCATTGGTTTCGTGGGTATTGCGCCAGAATCGGGCCGGCGGGGCGTAGTTGGAGCCGAACTGATAAAAGGTATCGATCGGGTCACTTTCGCGATCGATATAATACTCGTCCGGTGACTGGCGAAGGTCCGGCTGCTCCTCGCGAATATTGGAGCGGCTGATCTGCCAAGATGGACGAACATGCTTGAAAATGTGCTCGCCCCGAAGCTGCACTGTGGACAGGGTGCGTTCGGTGTAGCCGAGTACGCGGGACCGATAGATCGTGTTGCTGTCGGCCCGTTCGAGCGAGTATCCCTGAAGATACCGCGCCTCTGAGGAACCGCTGCGATCGTAAACGATGTTTACGCCAATCTTGTGATTGGGGGCCAGACTGAAGGTGATACCACCCAGCGTTCCCCACAGTACGTCGTCAGTACTGCGGGAGTCGGTAAAGATGTCCTGCGGCTCAAGGATCACCTGGCCGGGCTGTATTTCCGCGGCCTCGTAGAAGTTGCGCTGACCGCCTTCATAATAGGTGTGGTTACGCGTATAGGAAAGACTGCTGGTCAGCCCGAGCGGACGACCGAACATCTGATAGGTATTTCCAAAAGCGAAGCTGTAGCTCTGGTTGAGAGGCGCTTGCGTCTTGGTCGGAGTGAGTTGCTTGCTGAAAGCGCGAGATGCCTGGTCGACCAGGTGAGCTTGGGCGCTATCCTTGAAGATCACGCGGCCATTCGGCATCCTGGCGATGTTGTCCGGATCCTGCAGAACGCTCGGCACGTCGCGCGAGCCATCATCAAAGCCGAGCCAGTCGCGCTTGCCGCCTGAGTAACTCAACCCATTTTCGAAAGTAGAGAGCGTATTATAGGAACTGCCGGCGCTGAACGACATGGTCCGAGACTCGGGAAAGTCTTTAGTCGTCAGGTTCACGCTACCGCCGGTGAAATTCCCTGACATATCCGGGCTGAAACTCTTGGTTACGACGATGTTGTCGAGCAGACCGGAAGGAATGAGGTCCAGCGGCGCCGCCTGCTTCTCCGGATCTGGGCTGGGGAGCTGGCTGCCGTTGAGTTGCGTATTGCCGTAACGATCGCCCAGTCCGCGGACATACACATATTTGCCGGCCACCAGGGATGCGCCAACCACTTTGGTCATCGCCAACGCTGCATTGCCGCTGGCAGACCGGGACATTTCGTCGCTGCTGATAGCGTCAGTGACCGTCTGCGATTGCCGGCGTTGCTTGAGCAATGAAGCCTCGGTATTGCGCAGGGCTCTTGCCGTGACCGTGATTTCATTGTGTAGTCGAACAGATTCAGGAGTGAGTTTCAGGGACAATTGTATTAACTGACGGTCCGTTAGGGTGAGCTCAGTGATCGAGAGCCTGGCATATCCGATTGACGAAACCGTAAGAGCGTATTGGCCCGCGGGAACGCTGCGGACCATGAATCGCCCGTCCGGATCAGTCATGGCGCCCAGCTTCGTGCCGTTCACCGCCACACTGACGCCAACAAGAGGCTCGCCCGACTGTGCATCAACCACCGTTCCGCTGATACTGCCTGCGCCTACGGGGTCAATCGCGCTATTGGCGATGACTGACGTTGCGACCAGAGCGACAAGCGTGATGAATAGCAGCAATTGCCGGCCGACGTGAGCAGACGGTCTTCCCTTAACACCTTCCATACGATTCCCTCACAAATCCTGATGTTGCGGCGCGGCCGATCGGAAAATAGCCATGGCGGCCGGACCATTGGATGCAGGGAAATTGTCGAGCGTGTGTTAGCGAAGTGTTGGGAAAGGCTTAGAATCCCGCGAAATAATCAGGTGGGGATGCGGGCGGACGTATCTATACCCAACTGGGATTGCCCCAGTGGGCCGATGGAATGTCGCTGTGGCTGAACGACAACTTTTGACGCAGGCAATCGCCTACCTGATTTAGGTTCGATTCTCGCAATCACAGCTGGCCGTCGACGACCCGCCGCCACAGGGAGATGAGACCCCTGGACAGTACTTTTGGTACAGCCGCTCCACACGCGCTTCCCATCTCTTCTTACTTGGAGCCAATGCCTCGGGAGTAGACCCTACAGTCGCCTTCGCACGACTGAGTGCTTTCTCGGCCAACGGAAAGAACATATTGTTTTCATCGCAGATATGAATAGTCAGCAGTGTGTGATACGCCCTGGCGTTCTCCAGAAAGCAGTTCCGCCAACCTCTTCGATTGGTCCGAGCCTCCCTGAGGGCATCCTTCATCTCACTCACAAATAATCGACCCATGAGATGTTGAGTCCCCAGTTTTCCCGCCATCTGCTTCAATTGCCGATTGGACGTCCGCTCCAGCGCCGGGAACAGCAGTTCCTCTTCGCCGTGGTGATGAATCTTGTCGGCGTACTCACTTATGAAGCGGACCAATGTCGCGAGGTCTGCCGGGGGGACGGCAAGGCGTCTTGTTATGCGTTTGTGCATGGCGTTGAGAATGGACAAGCCTAGCTTGATGTGTCGGTGTTCTTCTACCAGAACCTGGATGAGAGATGTGCGGGGCCCGGATGCTTTCTTCATCGCTACTCCTCCTGTTTTATTGGTTACTGTATATCGAGGAAGACAACTTCACCACTTGAGACTGTCCTTACTGACTGAGTCGACAATCTTCCACCAAGAATGCCTCGAGCAAAAAGCCATACGGCGCCAAGCAGACCCGCCAGAAGGATGACCGTACCGGCGGTCGATACCATGTGCATCGGTTCATATTGAACGGGATAGACATTGAGCGCTTTCGGCGATCCCCCGACACCATTGATGAGCATGGGGAGATAAGTCGTCATGATCCCAACCACGATGGTGATAGCGACGGCCCGTCCGGCCGCGGGCGCGATGCGCCTTTGCATGAAGGAAGGCCACCAGTGGATGAGACCGGCCAGGAATGATAGAAGGACAAGGCCAAGGGCGACCAGGTGGAGATGGCCGGTTGTCAAATAACTATTGTGAAATGTCAGACCTGTCGAAGGAATAGCAAGCACGATCCCTGCGAGCCCGCCGAGTGCTATGAGACTAGTCTGGAGCCAGGTGATCAGCAGCGGAACCGACTGCCAACTTCTTGCCCGAGACAACATCATCAACCAGCTCAGGAGTATCAGTGAGGTCGGAACGGCAGTAAGCAAACCGAACAGGCTGCCGGTCAATGCCAACAGCTCCGAATCAGTTGTTACAAGCAGGTGCTGACCCCACGAAACCAGGCCGAGCTGACCCAATATGACAGCAGCCACGATGACGACGCGACGGGCAAACAAAGGAGTGCCGGCACAAGCGGCCAGAACCTCAAAAGTGACGCCCAGTGCCGGAAGGACAGCGGCATAAGTCGCCGGTCCCGCATAAGCCCAGAACAGGTGTTCATACCGAATGATGCCGCCGGCGTCCAGCAGCGAAAAGACCGGCGTGTGGCCAAATTGGTGAAGAGACAACAGTGCCAGCGTGAAGATCCGCACCGGGCTGACAATGAGTACAACCAAAGAGCCGATCAGGAAGAACCATGCCAGTACCGGAAGCTTACCGAGAGGTATGGTGCGATACTTGCGCGACAGAACGATTCTGGCAATCGCGAGGTTGAGCAAAAGGGTGGACACGGCAATCAGGCCAAGACCGACGATGAGCAACTGGAAGCTCTTTGACGAACCGGGCGGCGTGTTCATGGTCCAGCCGGTGTCATAAGCACCCAACTCCACTGCCACAACTATCGCAATGGCGCCGACCAGATGCATAAACCAACCGGCTATGTTTGATCTCCTCATGGCCATGTCGCGCGAGCCCACAGCTGACGGCAAGATGAAGTTGCCGAGCACTGCCGGGATCAGGGGTATGAGTACGACGAAGGTCATCACCATACCGTGCTGGGTGAGCAGGCGCGCAAATAGCTGGCCACTGAACAATGTTGAGGAAGCACTCCAGAGCTCGAGCTGCATCGCCAGAGCCGCACAGGCACCGACGAGTGTGAAAAGGCCGAAGGTGAGTAAGTAGAGTGATGCGACGCTCTGTGAATGTGCCGTCTTCAGCCGATTAATCATATTCTTCGCTGACTGCATCAATTGCATAACTGACCATATCCTCCGAATTTGAGACGAATACGTTGCAGGTTCCGGAACGACCCCAAAGCCTGAAACGTCTAAAGATCTTTGAGTCTAAACTTCCGAATGCCCGCGAGTAACGGCACCGCCGTCCAGAGTCCCAACGAAATTGCTGCAATCGTAACTCCGAGAGCTGTCCCGAAAAAGCGATTGAAGACGGCTCCGGTGTAGCCCATGAGAGCGGCCCAATCCGTCTGAATGAGCAAGGTAACCCGCGCCAGGTCGATCGGATTGGCCATTGAGGCCACCAGGAGTGGCGTTTCGAGCGGATAATCCGAGAAAGTCATGGCGGCTAATAGCACCAGCCCGTCGTACACGAGAGCGGTGAAGAGCCAGACCGCCAGCACTGCGGCCAGCCCCTTGCCCCGATCATCAAAAATGATCGCCAGCAAGAATGAGATAGCCAGGAAGATGACGGTCAGGAGTGAACCAACCGTTAACAGAAGAGTCATTGAGACAAGCTGGCCACTCGACCAGTCGCCCAATATAACTGTGGGAATACCAACGCCGAGAACAAATCCGGCTACCAGAGCGAACGACAACCCCAGAAACATACCGAGAAAGACAGTTCTGCGAGCAACCGGCTGAGTCAATACCAGTTCTACAAATTCACGCGAATTGTAGAAATAGATCGTACCGAATATTGAAGCGACCAGCGGGATGAGAAAAAGACAGATACTCATGAGGCTGACGGCAACCTTGGCCGATTGCGCCTGCAGTTGGAACAGGCCGACGGTGAGCACCGCAAAGAACGCCGTGTAGAGCAGACCCCAGCGATTACGCATGAGGTCCCGGATCGCGTACCAGGCCATGTGCATAGTCAATTTCACGCGGCCCCCTTTTCCAGCAGGCGGGCTACGGCTGCCTCGAGGCGTGGTTCATCGGTCGCCAGCTTCAATTCTCGGATCGCACCGGCAAAGCGAACTCGACCTTCGAGCAGAACCACGACATTGTCGGCGACCTCTTCCAAATCGCTCATGATGTGGGTTGTGATGAGCACGGTCCGTTTCTTCTCTTTCAAAGAGAGCAACAGATCTTTCAGTCGGGTGTTCGCAATTGGATCGAGTCCGGCCGTAGGCTCATCGCAGATCAGCAGAGCAGGGTCATACATGCAGGCGAGTACCACACTCAGCTTCTGGCGGGTACCACCCGACATTGCCCGCACCCGCTTCGAGATCTCCGACTCCAGGCCGAATAGGCGAATGAGTTCCGACTCCAAGCGAGCGCCCTCATCCCGCAGACCCTTGACTACGTCAATAACCTCCCGTCCCGTCAGATCCAGGGGGAAGCGAGCCAATTGTGGTACGTACCCCAACGACCGGCGGTAATCACTCGCACCATTCAGGAGATAGCCATTAATGGTGATGGTGCCCGACGTCGGCGTCACCAGTCCAAGCAATGATTTCATCAACGTAGATTTGCCCGAACCGTTGGGTCCGATAATTCCGGTAACCTTTCCGCGTTCGATGAAAAGGTCAATCTCATGGAGCGCCACGAATCGTCCGAAACGTTTATGCAGGCGACTGATCTCAATCATGTAACGGGCCTCATGCGCGGTTTGGTATCAACCAGCGCTTCCGGAGTGAAGGTCGGCACCATTCGTTCAGCCAGATTCAGAACATCGATGAGCAGGCTTCGCACTAACACGAGCGTGGATGGATCCGACTCCACCAATAAGCTGTAAAGGCTTACCGGACGGTAGGGCTCATCACCATACCCGTCCCGATCCAGATCAAAGCCACAGTACGGGCTCCAGTAGTTGCCCGAGAAGCTGCTGAAGGTGTGACGGCTGTTGGTCGCTACCTGAAAGGAATTGTCGATGAAGTCATTCTGTTCAATCGAACTTTGCACGCAGTTGGCCATGATCTTTATGGCCCATCCGTTGGCGGTAAAACGATTCCTTTCAATGTGAACGTAATCCGAGCCTTCCATGTGGATTCCGATTGAATTGCGCGTGAACTGATTGTGAAGCACCCGGCTGGCCTTGATATCCTTCAGGAGCAGGCCGTAGGATGCGCCACCCCAGTTGTCCTCGAAGGTGTTGTCGATCATGTCGACGAAATCCGTATACATAACGGCGACGCCGGCCCCGTTGTGAATGAAGCGATTCCGTTCGTACCGGCAGGTATCCGAAAACATGAAGTGCAATCCGTATCGGAGGTTGTCTTCGCTCGAGTTGTTCACTATCGCGCTGTGGGTCACGAATTCGAAGTAGATGCCGTCACGGTGTCCCCGAATCACGTTGTTGGTAATATCGATGTTGGAGCAACTCCAGAGATGGATGCCATTGCCGGCTGTGGTGAGCTCCTTCGCTGATCCCGTGATTGCATTGTCAAGAATGCGGCAAAACTGGGATTTTGCCAGATAGACGGCAAAGAAATCGTCAATGAAGCGATTGCCGCGAATTTCACAATCGGCTGAGTTGCTCACAAGGATGGCGGCATACTCTTTCACAAAACTCACCGGCACACCGCGTAACTCAAAGCCCGAGACAGTCACCCCCGGGGCGGTTATCTCGAAAATAGGACCTCGTCCGTTCGCATCAATGACCGGCCAGGCCTGACCAAGCAGCGTCATCGGCTTGGTGATGTGCAGGTCGAATTCCTCGTAGCGTCCGGCGGCGACTCGTATGGTGTCGCCTGGGGAGGCCCCGGCGATCGCTTCGGCGATCGATCGCACATGACCGGCAGGCTGCACGTGAATGGTGGACGCATTACTGTCGAAAGATCCCAGGAGTTCTATTGCGCCGCTGATCCAGAACAGGATAATCAGCCGGCGAAATGACAGCGGGAAGAGCCGAGAATCGCGCGACATCCGACGCCTCATTCTTCTTCCGAGAGTTTCCATGTTTCTGCCACCAGGCGCTTTGCGCCGTTCCAGTCGACCACGGCTCCGCCCACCGATTGTATGAGAACAGCGGCGTCGGAGTCTGTGCCAACCGCAACTAGTCCCACGCCCATGGGACTCTTTTGCCGCTCGGTGGCAACGAACGTAGCGGCCCGCACGTCCAGGAAGGTTCCCGGATGTGCAAAGTCGGTCACCCACTGAGAGCGTATCTTCTTTGCATCCTGTGCCGACTTCAACTCGGCGGCGGCAAGACACTCGATAGAATCGTATTTGTGCGACTTTCCTTTGTCGGTGATCAATTCTGTGCCGAATCTCCGGTCCGCGATGGTCATCCTGCAGTAATCGCACTGGTCTACTCCATACTGAATGGGCGTCGGTCCGGTTGTACCGCAGCCGAGTGCGAGCAGGAACATCAGACCCACTGTTACCCCAGCCATCGCACCCGCTGTGACCCGAGCTCGGCGACCGAATCGCCTCCGATCATACAGCCAGATCAAAGCACCAATGACGAACGAAGCGATGGCAAACCATCCCCCGATACCCGGAAGTGAGATCGCCTTGAAATTCAGTAATTTCTTGGAGCCGATCAACGGGGGCTGATAGCTCATCCCCGGGACCTTGATGATGGCATGTTGCGTGTCGAGATTGTGCCCGTAATCATACCCCCACATATAGAAATCAACGAGCCCCGCAATGGCCATCACCAGGAACACGAGGAGCCAGAGTATCAGAATCGATCGTCGTCCGGTCGCTGCGGCTATGAGGCCAATAATCATCACGCCACGCATAATCCAGGGCATGATTTTCAGCTCCGGAATGGATTTCGGCTGGATGTGCTTCATCCCTATATAATGATTCAAATTGTTGATCTTGTTCAGATCACCCGGGTGTTGCCCCTGCATCTGATTGATCCAAATCTCCAGGCCGAGCCCCTCCGGATACTGGGGAGCGTCCAACGATATCTCCCAAAGCGGAAAGAAGTAGGTGAGAGACAGCAGCAGAGCAGCAACAGCCAGCAGCACTCGCAGTCCGGGATGCATGCGCCGGCGCCGACCCGCACCGTCATGACGGGGGTTCGACCGGGCAAGCGACCCCGCGGCATTTGCGGGATCGCCTATTGGAATGTCAGGTTTCACTCACATCTCTTTCGTTGTCAAATCGACACGCGAATCCAACCCTGCATTTCCTGATGCAGAGCGGAGCAGAAATCGGTGCAGTAGAACGGGATCACGCCGACTTCCTTAGGCTCCCACAGGATAGTCCGTGTCTGGCCGGGCATAATCAACAACTCCGAGTTGTTCGAGCCCATGACCGCAAAGCCGTGCGGCACATCCCAGTCCTGCTCCAGGTTGGTAACGTGGAAATAGACCTTGTCTCCGACCTTGACCCCCTCGATGTTGTCAGGGGCAAAGTGAGTGCGTATGGTGCTTATATAGACGTGCACGTTCCGTCCATCCCGTTCCACCCGCGCCTCTCCTTCAGCATGAATTGCGTATGGATTGTGGTTATTTTCGATCGGATACCAGCGAACCGACTTATCCTTGATAAGTGACGCTGGGCAGGCCTGCGCATAGTGCGGCTCGCCAATGGTCGGAAAATCGAGCAGCAGTTTCATCTTGTCGCCGCTGATATCGATCAGTTGCGCCGCCTGTGCAAGCTCGGGACCGGTTGGCAGGTAACGATCCTTGGTGATCTTGTTGAGGGCGATGACATACTTGCCGTACGGCTGTTTCGTGTCGCCGCCGGGGATCATCAGGTGCCCGATGGAGTAATAGGTCGGTATGCGATCGACCACTTCCCACGTCCCGATCTTCCACTTGACGATTTCGGAAGAGAGGAACATCGAGGTATAACCGAAACCTTTGCCGTCAAACTCGGTGTGCAGCGGCCCGAGACCAGGCTCCTTCACCTCACCGGCCAATACCGATTCATATTTGAGAATCGGAATGCCGTCGAATTCTCCGTCGAATTCCTTGTTTGCGACCGCTGTCTGAAACTTGCTGAAGGAGTGCACCGGAATGAGGGCCGCCAGTTTTCCGGAGGCCACGATGTACTCTCCCGACGGATCGACATCACAACCGTGCGGCGACTTGGGCGTCGGAAGAAAATAGACCAGTCCCGGGTTGTCCTTGGCGACAAGCATCGGAACTTCAGAGATCACCTCGCTCTTACCGACATCCGCGCTGTCCATATAGTTGTGATAATGCGGTGCTTTCCAGATCTGCCCTTTTCCCTGCGCGATCAGCTGTTCGGCCAGCTTCCAGTTAACAGCCGCCACAAAGTCCTTGTCGTTTTGCGAGGCGTTCACTTCAAGCTGGGTATTGGCCTGTTCTGTATTATAGGAAGTGAAGAACGACCAGCCATATGACGGGCCCTTGCCGGAACGCGAAAGGTCATAGTTGATTCCCGGAACCAGAATCTGGAACGCGATCTTCATTCGACCGGTGGCCGAATCCACTTTGACATAGGAGATAGTTCCCTTGAAGTTCTCCTTGTAGGAACTTATCGGTACGTCTTTCTGCGGGATGGGCACGCTGAAGCGGGTCGATGCGACAACATACTCCGTGCCGGGGGTCAGGTACGGTGAGCCGTGATTACCGCCGGAATTGGGTATTTCAATTGTCTCAACGGTCTCGAAGGTAGTCAAATCGATTCGTGCAATTCGCGGCGTGTTGTTACCATTGATGAAGAGCCATCGGCCATCCGTCTGCCCATCGGTCATCGACAGCTGAGGATGGTGCGCATCATCCCACGGAACGAATCCGTGCGTGGTCATGAGGAGTGGTTTTGTTTCCTCGGAGTACCCGTAGCCCTTCTCCGGATCCTGCCCAAACACCGGAATAACCTTCAAGAGCCTTCCGGACGGCAGTCCATACACCGAGACTTGACCACTGAAGCCACCAGACATGAAGGCATAGAACTCGTCGTAGCTGCCCGGCGCCACATACACTTTTGCGGCGGCGTCGCCGAAACCGCCCGCTTCCTGTTTCCTGGAGCAGCCGGAACCCAGCCCAATTGCCAGCAGAAGAACAAATCCAGCCGGCACCAGTCGTTTACCTTGAAGCATCTTATATCCTCCTCTCGGGAAATGACATCTTTCTCCTGCAATCTGATTCTTACTTGCCGGTTGCAGGTGGCGCGGGAACTCCAAAACCCGGCTGCTGCTCTGCGGCAACGGCCGGCCTGTCAGCCTCAGAGCGCAGAAATTCCAGTAGCTGTCGGGCGATCTCCGGAGTAATCCCCTGAATCGTCATATACTGTGCATACTGAGCCACCAGTTTCTTTCCTTCCGGATGCACTTTGCCCATCGTTTCAGGATTCTGCACTTGGTTGAGCACGTAGGCGGCACTCCGACGCTTGGTAACGTCACGCAGCGCCGGGCCGGTTTTGCGCATATCGAGATAGTGGCAAGTGGCGCACTTCTGCGCGAAGTGCTGCCTGCCCTGTTCGGCCATGGCTGCGTCAATTGCGCTGAGTTGTACATCGGCCGATATCGGACCGATGCCGTTTTCCGTTTCCCACTCTGTCAGATTGCCATGTGCCCATCGAGCCTGACGTTCGGCGTCGGTTTCGGGCGAGGAGGAACAGCCGCCGATTATGCAGCAGCCAACCAGGGAGGCCAGGATGATGACTGCCCGCGAGGTGAAGGTCTTGCGCATGAGAGATAATCCTTCGGTTATTTGATGAAATGACTGAATTGATTGGCAACGTGGGTTGGAGGATGAATAGCGGATTTCGGAGTGTGATATCCGAAATATGAACGCATCGTATCGACAACATCCCGCTCATCTCTTTCCATTAGTTCCTAAATGAGTTGGTATCCAAATCTTTCGCGAGGCTTGCCAGCGTTGTTTTTTCAAACATCCGCTTCAGATCTTCGCGCCGTTTTGCCCAGGCTACGTGGAGCGGGCAGGGGGTTCTTTCACCGCAACCCGGGAGTCCCAGGGCGCACTCCTTGAAGAGGGCCATGCCGTCCACAGCCGCGATGACATCCACAAGAGTGATCTCCCTGGCTGGTCGGGCCAGACCGACGCCACCGTTCGGACCGCGAAACGACTCCATAATCCGTGCTTCGGTGAGCACCTGCATGATCTTGGTGAGGAAATGGAAGGAGAGTTCCAGTTCGTCCGCGAGCTCACGTATAGGGATGAACTTCCGCCCGTCACTAGTCTCCTTGACCGAGACAAGCAGGGCGGCTCGAATTGCGTAGGTACACCCTTTTGAAAATAGCACAACCAGTTCCAGATTTAAGAGTCTTATATCCTATATATCGACATTTGCACCCCAGGTCAAGAGCAATTTCACGCTCATCCCCGGAAATAATACAGCGCTAAGGTTAGTGCTTCGCTCAACATGAATCAGAAAAGATCGAAATGCTTACAACGTCACTCTCGAACTAGACCTTAATGCGCGGAACGCTTTGTCCCACATACAAAAGCCCCTTCGACATACTCCTCAAAGGGGCGGAATTTTGATCAACGCGATCCCGACCTCAGTCCCCCCAGACTCTAAAGCGACGTTTTGTCTAGCGACCAGTCAATTTCTCCAGGTGTTCCGGGTACCTGGCCCCCAGCACAGTGATTCTCGATGTCGTGCTTTCGATCTCACGAAGATCCTCGGAAGTGAGTTCGATTGCGGCGGCTCCGATGTTTTCTTCCAGGCGGCTCAGCTTCGTCGTGCCCGGAATCGGAACAATCCATGGCTTCTGGGCCAGGAGCCACGCCAGCGCTATTTGAGCCGGTGTTGCCTTCTTCCTCTGACCGATCGTTCCGAACAGATCGATCAGGGCTTGATTCGCTCTAAGTGCCTCAGGTGTGAAGCGAGGGAGACTGCTACGGAAGTCGGAGCTGTCGAAAGTCGTCTTCTCGTCCATCTTGCCGGTGAGGAAACCCTTCCCCAGCGGGCTGTAGGGAACGAGACCGATTCCGAGTTCCTCGAGAGTCGGTATCACTTCCTTTTCGGGGGTTCTCGTCCACAGCGAGTATTCGCTCTGGAGGGCGGTGACCGGTTGCACGGTATGTGCGCGACGGATCGTCTTTGCTCCCGCTTCGGAAAGGCCGAAGTGCTTCACCTTGCCTTCCCGAATCAGATCCTTAACTGCTCCTGCAACGTCTTCAATCGGGACATCCGGGTCAACACGGTGTTGGTAGAACAGATCGATGGCGTCGATCCTGAGCCGCGTGAGCGAAGCCTCTGCCACTTGCTTGATATGCTCTGGCCGACTATCCAGGCCAACCCACTTCGGCCCGCCGTCAGGATCCAGTTTGAACCCGAACTTGGTGGCGATCGCCACTTTCCCACGGAATGGAACAAGGGCTTCTCCCAAGAGTTCTTCATTGATGAACGGGCCGTATACTTCCGCGGTATCGAAGAATGTGACACCCCGTTCCACGGCGGACCGAAGAAGAGAGGTCATCTCCTTCTTGTCTTTGGGTGGACCGTAGGAGAAACTCATACCCATGCAGCCCAGTCCAAGGGCTGAGACCTCCAGGCCGCTCTTGCCCAGTTTGCGCTTTTGCATGCAGTGTCCCTTGTTTTTCCATTACTCCGATTTAAGCGAGGCCATATCAATCGAGAAGCGGTACTTCACGTCGGACTTGAGCATTCGTTCGTAGGCTTCATTGACTTTCTGGATAGGGATGACTTCGACATCGGCGGTAATATTATTCTTGCCGCAGAAATCGAGCATCTCTTGCGTCTCGGCAATACCGCCAATGAGCGAGCCGGAAAAGCTGCGGCGCTGCAGAATCAGTGGAAAAGCGGCAACCGCAAGCGGTTTCTCCGGGGCACCCACGAGAGTCAGATTGCCGTCGCGATGCAGGAGATTCATGTAGGCATTGATGTCGTGGTCGGCTGAGACAGTATCGAGAATGAAATCAAAGCTGCGCGCGTGTTTCTGCATTTCATCGCCATTGCGAGAAACCACTACCTCATCTGCACCTAGCCGACGAGCGTCTTCAATCTTGCCACCCGAAGTGGTAAAGACGACAACGTGAGCGCCGAAGGCATGCGCGAACTTCACTCCCATATGACCCAATCCGCCAAGTCCGACTACGCCGACTTTCTTCCCTTTGGTGACACCCCAATGGCGTAAGGGCGAGTAGGTGGTGATCCCGGCGCACAAGAGGGGCGCGGTGCCGGCAAGACCAAGATTGGTGGGCACTCGCAGGACGAAGTGATCATCGACCACTATGCTATCCGAATAGCCGCCGTAAGTAACGGGGCCCGTGTGTTCATCCGGTGAATTATAGGTACCTACCCAATGGGCGCAGTATTGCTCCAAGCCAGCCTGACATTCCGGACAGGTTCGGTCGGATCCGACCAGACAACCAACTGCCACCATGTCGCCAGGCTTGAAATTGGTGACGTGGGAACCGACCTTGGTGACGCGTCCGACTATTTCATGCCCTGGAACGCACGGATAGACCGTTCCGCCCCATTCGTTGCGGACAGTGTGAAGATCCGAGTGGCAGACTCCGCAGAAAAGTATGTCAATCTGCACGTCGTGTTCGGTTGGGTTTCGCCGAGGAATCTTCGTAGATGCCAACCCTGACGTCGGGCTGACCGCGGAGAATGCCTTTGCGTTATACATATCGTTGTTCTCCTTTTCAATTTCTTTTGACCTATCATACTGCAATTCAGATGAAGTTAGACATAGCAATCCTGTTTGATTCTTGCCTAATCCTCCGAGGGGTGCAAAAATTGTGTTGTTCACCCTGGTGTCGTTTAGTACCTTTCCCGCATGAAAGGTTGGACTGAAGGGCTCGTAAGGAGCATTGCCCGATGGACTGAGAAGGGGGAGCGGCTCACGACCGCGATCCCGGGACTGATGTTGTATCGTCGGGAGAAGCCGACTGAACCGGTGAGCGCCATGTACGAGCCGAGTATCTGTGTGGTCGTGCAAGGCGCCAAACGCGTGTTTCTGGGAGAGGACTCATATGTGTATGACTCGCGTCACTTTCTGGTCACGTCAGTGGACATCCCCACGGTCGTACAAGTTATCAAGGCGAGCCGGGAGAAGCCGTGTTTAGGACTTGTATTGAAGCTGGACCGCCGCGAGATTTCACAACTAATGGTTGACAGCAATCTTCCCTCGCCGCCCGCCCAGAAGTCAAGCCGTGGCATGGCGAACGGCGAGATCACATCGCCTCTTCTGGCTGCTTTGCAACGATTGATAGATTTGCTTGATGAACCGCAGGATATTCCGATTCTCGCGCCGATTATCCAGCGAGAGATTTTATACCGTTTGCTTGTGGGCGATCAGGGAGCTCGTCTGCGCCAGATGGCATCGGCGGGGAGCCAGAGCCGTCAGGTGGCGCGGGCGATCGACTGGCTGAAGGGGAATTTCACACAGTCCCTGCGTATCGATGACCTTGCGACGCAAGTCAACATGAGTCCATCGACCTTCCATCATCATTTCCGCGCCTTGACTGCTATGAGTCCGCTTCAGTATCAAAAGTGGTTGCGTTTGAACGAAGCCCGGCGGTTGATGCTTATTGAACGTCTGGATGCAGCGACCGCAGCCTTTCAGGTCGGCTACGAGAGCCAGTCCCAGTTCAGTCGCGAGTATAGCCGACTTTTCGGCAATTCACCGCTTCGCGACATCACCAGCTTGCGTCAGATGGCTGTTGCTGAGATCGCATAGGCTCTTGATTATCAAATCGCTACCGCGAACAGAATCGATCTCTCTCGATGACAGGCAGTCGTTCTGCGAGCGTGAGGTCGGCCCTCTCGTGTGTTTGTCATTTATTAGTATGGAGGAGACTATCATGGCGGCCCCGACCTCACTTTCTCCAAACTTTTGTGAAGTTCCGATTCCCAATAGCATTACACTATGCCGTGATAGATGAAACGCGTTGTAAGAGAATCAAATACAGGTGATGTCGGGGACGGATTGACGGTGACTGGAAAAGAGTCTATAGGAGTCGGAATATCGTTTCAGCAGCAATTCCCCGTGTCCTCTCCGCAATCGCAAGTGGGTTCAGTTCCACGCAGTGCTCCGTTCAAAATACCCGCAGCACAGCCGACTCCCGCTCTAACGCTAATCGCACCTACCGGGCAATTCAAGGCGCAGGCGCCACATTCCATGCAGGCATCGCGATCTATGAGCTTTGCTCGTTTATTCTCGATTGCAAAGACGGCGTGCGGACAAACCTGAACACACATGCCGCACCCATTGCATTTCTCGACATAGAATTCGAGAGTGACAACTTCAGGAAGATACATTGTTCTCATACGAATAATCCTGTGATCCACAGTACCAAGCCGCACACGGCCGCGCCGATTTGCACTGGCAGGGCGACGCGCATCTCTTTCTTGACGCCCGACAGCGACGTGTACGTTGAGCTGCCCGTGAAATTCATGCCAATGAAACTGGATAGTGCCGGGAAGAAGAGGAGCCAACTCGCATAGTTCAGCCAACTGCGGAAGATTTCCGGGTGCAGCCAGTGGAGAAACACCAGGCCAAGCATCGGGACAATTCCGGCGAATGCCCCCTTAACCGAAAACGCCCGGCCGGGTAACCAGGGGACCAATACCGCGGGCAGAACGGCACCGCAAAGCACCGCCAACACCACCAATGCCGCGTTGGTCAGACCATACTTAGCCACGCGGTCGAGGGAATACCAGTTCGCCCCTAATCCGGACAGAAGAAGAAGACAGGCGGCGGCGAAGAGTGCGTATTTGAGATTGCCCACAATATCGACCGGTACGAGGACGATGCGCTCCGTGAAAGTAAAGGTGATGCGTCGCATGTCGGGAGTCGCTTTCATTCCCGCTTGCATGAAAACGCGAATGTCCCTGGCACGCACGGGACCGTAAAAGACATGAAAACCACTCCCCTCGCGAACTATGTGTGCGCTGACGCCGGTGGCGCCGAGTTGAGGGACAATCAATCTACGATGAGAGACTATCTTCTTGAGGCCTACGGCTTCGAGTCGGTTCATGAGCTCGGCCGTCCCGAACGTGCCTTTACCGGCAGCGCACCAGACGTTGATTCCCTTGGTGTCGAGTACCAAAATCCACCCGTCGATTCCATCGAGCTGCGATCGCAGGCGGTCAAAGCTCATCTTGTAGTTGGCGGTCACGAATACTGGAGAAACGTCCGTAGGATTGCCGACTGCATAGAGACGCGGTCGAATACGATAGCTCATGCGTCGAATACCCCAGCGCGCTTTCCACGAGCCAAATATATCGGCTGGCTGCAATTTCGATCGGACAACCGGGACCTTACCAGCTGGAGTTTCCATCGCCCCGATTATCCAAGGTAGCCTTGGAATCGGCTCTGAGATGGGCACGGGCTGGCGATCAACGAGCTTCACGATTTCCACCTGAGGGTTGCAGCATCCTGCAATACGAATTTCTTTGTCGCACCTTTTTGAATCGGTCATGCTTATACGTGCCTACATAGTCGCCAGCAGCCAGAAGCCGACGGCGACAAGTCCTATTCCGGCTATCATGCGAATGGGTTTGATTGCCTTCTGAGCGATTGCCATCGTTCTTCCCAGACCCACGCCAAGCATCAGGGCAGCCAAGGGGAAACTGTATCCTATCGCGAACAAGCCGAGGATGGCAGCACCCCAAAGTGCTCCCCCGTGCGCGGCACTCATACCAAACACCAGCGGCAGAAGAGGTCCGCAACAGGCCATCGTGCAAGCTATGCTCGCCGTACCTATCACCAATCCAAATGCAGTAGAGCCAGCGCGATCGCTTGGCCGCTTTACCTTCGACAAGTCCACGGATGGGAGACGAAATGGCAGAACCCTCAGTGCCGCCAGCCCCGCGAAAATCAGGGCAAAGCCCATGAAACCGGTACCGTACCGTTGGAGACTCGTTCCTGCCAACCCAGTGATGTGCCCGATCGCCAGCCCCATGAGGGAAAGTGAAACGATGGTACCAAGCGTGAAGGCAATAGTCGTGAATAGAGCATCTTGCCGACTATGACTTTCGTCGCGACTACCTGCGAAGCCAACGACGGCAGCGATTACTCCAAAATTGCAGCAGGACGTTACCGCAGTGAAAAGACCGAGTACCAAGGCTGCGGGAAGTGCGGCGAAGGTGAAACTCGAGGATTTCAGCACCTGTTCAACCCAGTCCATCGACATCCTTCCTACAGTGATCCGCTCTTTGACGTTGAATCAGTTGCGGCTGACGCCGGGACTGGATTGAAGACGCTCAGGATCGTATTGGCGTTTACCTGTCTTTCACTGAGCACGAGGACTTTGTCTTGCCCCGTCACGATCACCGCGGGAAGTGCGGTAATTCCATACTGATTCACGAGCTTCAGGAAGGCGGTGTCTCCTGACTCAAGCGTTTCGAATTGCAGTCGTGCGTCATGTGACTCAAGGGACGTCCGCACTTCGCCGATCATGGCCAGCTTTTCACCGGAGAGTGCCTCACCTGTTTTAGTTAGAACAACAAGTGACAGACCAATCGGGGCAGCCGTGTGGTCGAAACCGGGATTGGTCGCGGCCTGGCCGCACGCGGCAGCCGCTGCTGAACCAGGCGGGCAACAGGCCGAAGCCGCTGTCTTGTCGCTTCGCCAAAACAAAGAATACGCCGCCACGGTACACGCCAGCAGAATTACCCCCGAGAAAATCCAGATTTTCCATAGGCCAGGCCTACGACTTTCGCCGCTTGGTGTTGGCGGGCAGCATTGGCCATCTTCACAGCAACCGGGTTGATTGAAATTACCGTTATCGTCCACGTCGATCCTCCGTCTCTCAGGCTTTCTTTCGTTCAGGTTTCGGTGCTTGCTTCACCGCTCGATCGAGAAAATTGGCCAATTCTCGCACGGCTTCAGCATCAACGCAACATTTGACGGTTCTCCCACAACGCTCCATCTTGATCAATCCGGCTTGGTGCAGTTCTTTGATGTGGTGTGAAACCGTGGACGCCGCGATCTTGAGATGTTTGGCGACGTCGCCGACGCAGGTTCGCATCTCATCGTGGCTGCAACTAATGGCATCACCACAGCAACAATTGGCCAGGCGCAGGAGAATCGCTGCCCGGTGTGGGTTTGATAGAGCGGCGAACATCCGGGTATAGTCGCCGATCTTCTTATTTCGATTGTTCGACATATATCGAACAATATCGGCGAATTCCCATTTTTGGTCAAGGCCTATCCAGGATTTCGCAGAGTCTTCAGAGACTGAGGTCGGATTTTTGATATCACGGCAACTCGTTGGTGATTATAGAGATAAGATAGTGGCGGAGTCTACGAGACGCGTTCCGCAACCGGGTGATAGGGACTGCCTGAGACCATCAGGCCGACAAAGTGATAAGCTCCCTCCTCATTATAATGTTATGACAGCTGCTCAATCGGAGGAAGAGGTCGTGGCCAATTGCTTAAAGGGGATAACGTTACGGTGGTTTCTTAACTTGACAATTGGCGAGTTTGCCTGATCTTCTATTAATGAAGTCATCCTTCATTCGCTGGCTCAGTCCCGTTGCATCCCTGCTTCTGGTTGCAATGTGTGTGGGATACTGCCCGACCATAAATGCGAAAGACATATATGCACGGATTGCGGGAGAGATCAGGACCGGATTCGAGTCCTCCCTGCACACGTTGGATCCCGATATCCAACGCCACTATGCCGTGCGAATCTACCGTACCACCGGTGATACCTCGCTCATCTATCCGATCCTCTTTGATGTCAGCCTGACCATCGATCAACTCGAGCGCGACTTGGATTCGCTCGGGGATCCGGACTACTGCGAGCAACGGACGGCCGGTCTGTTCCAGCCGTTCTCCCGCAATACCCGAAAGGCACAAATGCGGGGTGAGGTGCTCAAGAAATGGGAAGGGGAGCTGATCTATCTCAACGTTCTGACACAGACTAACAAGCTCTTTGAGTACGGGCTCGATTCTTCGCGGTTCTCCGGACTCTTCGAACGCGCCAAGCAGGTGGTAGCGGCACACAATTTTGCCCCGTTTCTCCTCGACACAGCCGTCGTTCGTGTCTTCGCTCCGCAGGCGGTAAACTACGTCTATTACCTCCAGGCGCTGGGTGCAGCTGATTTTCGAGATTCGTACCGGGCCGTGGTAGAAAGCGTTTTCCCGGACTCGCTCGATCGCAATCTTGATGCCGACGAGTTTGGCGACAAGCTATATGCCTTAACTCACATCGTTCTCGCTGCAAGCTGCTACTATCAGGAATGGGTTGACTCTTCTGCATATGGCGGAATCACTTCTTACTTCGCCGCGAGGAGTCGGCGAATCCTGCAAGAAGCCACGCCGGATATTATCGCCGAGGTAGGTCTATGCTTTTGCCTCACCCGGCAGGAACAGAACCCGCTGGTCGACGCCTGCCGCAAGGCGATTGTCAAAGCGTACGATGCAAAGAACCGTATGATTCCGTCCGTACTCGGCAACACCGATCTGGCTCAGGGGGAGCATCGAAACGTGCTGGCCGTGATGTTGCTCGCCTGGCCGAAACGACTGTACGCGGGGCCGAATCTACCACGATATGCCGCTTATCAATCTCTCTTTGAAGGCCATAAAGATCGTATCACAGAGTAACATAATCCATATTACTGCTTCGGCAGCATGGGACTATTGCCTTCTTGACGAAATGCCGATAATTGATATCTTGGTTAGATAGACGCGTGATAGGCATTTGGCGCTCGGGTTCGGGGAATATCTCCATCGCCCGGTCTCGCACTAAAGTAAGTCGCCAGCGAAGTTTTTTCAGAAATCTTCGCTTGAAAATGCACCAAATTGGACCCGTGCTGTTCTTGATTGAAAGACAGCCAATCATCGATTCTTTGAACCCTTAGCTACGGGCCTAAGCATGTCAAAGTTCTTCCAACTGATTCTCATCCTTGTCTTTGTCAGCATAGTCGGGACACACGTAGCCGCTCGGACGGTCAGCGGAGTTGTAAAGAACTCCGTGACGGCCCAGCCGGTTCCAAACGTGGTGGTCAAGATACTGCAGACAGGAGACAGCACCCAGACGGACGTAACCGGAAAGTACTTATTCCCGAACGTGCCTGACGGGGCGTATACCTTTCTGGTTGGGCGCTCCAACTACCAACCACTCATCCGCACGAATGTTGCCGTTGGCACCTGTTGTGTGGCGACAGTCGGCAATGTTGACTGCTCGCCGGGCGACGGTGTCGACATCGGCGATTTGACCGGCTTGATAGACAATTTGTTTATCACCTTCACGCCGCTGTGTTGTGTGAAGGAGGCCAACTGCGATGGCGATCCAACCGGCAATGTCGATATCGGCGATCTG
This sequence comes from uncultured candidate division Zixibacteria bacterium, assembly GCA_963806185.1. Classification (GTDB taxonomy): domain Bacteria; phylum Zixibacteria; class MSB-5A5; order GN15; family FEB-12; genus CAWDXE01. Next base: position 667,475 of record CAWDXE010000001.1, on the reverse strand, counting down.
ACCGCACTTATCGACAATCTTTTCATCAATTTCACTCCGCTGCCGGCGTGCCAGTGAGCGGTTATCAACCGGAAAATGACGACTGAGAATATAGGGAGCAAACCATGAAGCGAGTCCTGTTTCTTACTTTGACGGCCATCAGTCTTTGCACAACCCTGGCCCAGGCAGACACGACATTTGTGAATGTTGACCTCATTCCGTCCGGTACCGTGACTGGAACGGCGACGTTATCAGGTACAGGCAACCATGCGGGGATATTCGTGTATGTCGGGAATACCGGCATTATCGGTGCCACGAATAGCGCCGGCAGCTATACGATTGTCGGCGTGCCATATGGTACCTACACGCTGACATTCTCGAAAGCCGGATACGCGGATCAGAATCTGGCCGGTGTCGCCGTGACGACAGCCGGGCAAACCGTATCCAATCCGACAGTGACACTGGCGGCAAGCAACAACACGGTGGCGCAACTGTTCGGCGAGGCGATGCGGATGTATACGTACGATCATACCGACAGTGCCATAGCGCGTCTTCGCAACCTGATTTCCGGTAATCCGACCGGACCATATGCGGCGGTGAGTCGCTATCGTATCGGCCTGGCATTTGGTCAGCAGAATATGTACGATTCAGCGATCAATAATTTTTCCGTCCTGATAAGTACGTTTCCTGCCGACAGCCTGGTTCCGGATGCCTACTATTGGCGCGGAGCCTACAAGGACGCCAAGCGGAATTTTAACAGTGCGCTGGCGGATTTTCAGTTCGTCGTGACCAATTACGCCACCCGATTCATCGCCCCGCAGGCTCAGTATCGAGTTGGACGCGAATACGAAGCCCTTGCCAGTTATTCGTCAGCCATCGCGGCCTACCTGGCGGTGGAAACCACCTACCCGAGCTCACTGAATGCGCCTGATGCGATTTACGGTTCAGCGTATCTCTATTACAGCACCGACCAGTGGACCTCGGCGATCACGCAGTTTACCAAGGTTATCACGCAGTATCCCAACACACTGAACGCCGAGCGGGCCAGTTATTACAAGGGGATGTCATATTACAATCAGGACAATTATTCGCAGGCCCTGACGCAATTCAATACGGCCATCAGTGCCTATCCAACGGGAGATAAGATTGCCGAGTGCTGGTACTACCGGGCGCAATGCAAATACAAGATGGAGACCAACACGTTTATTCAGGCCCGCGATGACTTCGATTCGGTGCGGGTGAAATTTCCGACCTCGTCCTACGCCCCACACGCGGCCTATTACAAGGCCAACTGTGAATACAATCTGGGTAACTTCCCGACCGCCGTTACGCTCTACCAGTCGTTTATCGCTACGTATCCGACCAACGACTTTGTCTCCGACGCCAAATACAGAATTGCCACCGCCTACTATAATGATGCGGACTACACGAACGCACTGACCGCTTATCAGGCTTACTACAACGGCTATCCTACCGCAAAGGATGCAGGCGACGCTCACTACTGGGCGGGCCGTTGTTACGAGCAGCTCAATGGATCATCCAACAATGCCCCTGCCCATTCCGAATACTGCACGGTGATTACGCAATATCCGAACTGCTCCAAGGCGGGATCGGCCGTGACTCGTCGTGATATCGTAGGGGCCGCGTCATGTCCGTGAGAATTCGCCACAATTCGCGATGGCTGGTCGGTGTACTGCCGGCATTGCTGGTGACGGCGGCCTCCGCCATGGCGTTTTTCAAGATCGCCTATCTTGGGTATACGCTTGATGCCATCGTCCAGACCGAGAGCTACTACCTGGAGACGGTGATGGAGTTTGACGGTCACGGCTCAGCGGTAGACATTGCGATGGCTCTCCCGCAGAATCTAACCAACCAGTCCGTCTCGGACGAGGCGTTCAATTCAGGCGATCTGAAATTCGAAGTGGAGACGATCGATGGAGATCGGCTCGGGGTCTGGCGTTCTGACGGCGTGGACGGGCGGCGGCGGCTTACCTACACGGCGACGGTGATAACGAAGAACCAGAAATTCGTCATCGATTCCACTCTGATATCAAGTGAATCCGTTCCCGACTCGGTTGCCAGGTATCTATTGACCGACACCGCCATTCAATCCGACAGCCCTGAGATGGCAAGGTTGGCCGATTCGTTGGCCCTTTCGCCCGATAGTACGGTGCTTGCAAATACACGCGCTATCTACAACTTCACCACCTTCGGGTTGAAGTATGTGCAGTACTCGGGGACTACGGATGCGCTGACCGCGTACCATCTGGGAGAAGCGTCATGCGGCGGTAAAGCGCGGCTATTTGCTGCCCTGGCCCGTCATATTGGATTGCCGACGCGTCTGGTAGGAGGAAAGATACTGAGCCAGGGGCAGTCACGGGCAACACACATCTGGGTGGAAGCGTATATAGCCGGTTACTGGGTGCCCTTCTGCCCGACCAACAAGTACTTTGCGGAAATCCCGTCCGATTATCTCATATTGTATTACGGCGAGAAACCGGCGATCACGCACACGAAAGACATCAATTTCAAGTACTTCTTCAATCTGAAAAAGCGACTGGTTCAGAACAGTGCCGGGATAACCACGGCCGGCGAAAGCCCGCTCGATATTCTCAATATATGGGCGACCTTCAAGCGAGTCGCTATCTCGCTCGAACTACTACGCATTATCATCATGTTGCCGATCGGTATTCTGGCAGTGGTACTCTTTCGCAACCTTATCGGCATCGAAACCTTTGGCACGTTCATGCCTGCCCTGTTGGCGATCGGTTTTCGAGATACCGGCCTGACTATCGGCGTTGCGCTGTTTGCGACCATCATTGCTTTTGGCGCGTTGGTGCGATTAGTCCTATCCCGACTGCAGTTGCTCCATACCCCACGGCTGGCCATCATCCTCTCCTCGTTGGTGCTGTTCATACTCGGCATCACCATTCTGGGCGTTCGCCTGGGCTGGCTCGACGTTGCCAGAGTTGCGCTGTTTCCCATGGTGATACTGACGCTGACGGTCGAACGATTCTCGTTGGTAACGGAAGAATTCGGCGTAAAGCATGCCGCACGGACTGCCGCCCTGACGCTCGCGGTCGCGGCGGTGGCCTACGGCCTCATGTCGTGGCGCTTCCTCCAGTCATTAGTGATAAGCTTTCCGGAGCTGATACTCGTTGTCATAGCGCTCTACATCTACATCGGGAGGTATTCCGGATTTCGCCTCATGGAATATGTTCGATTCAAACATCTGTTGATACGGGCTTGAGCATGCTGAAAGATAGACTGACCAATTGGCTACCCTCGCGCAAAGGAGTTCTGGGGATCAACGCCCGCAATCTTGACTTGATCTACACCCACAACGAACGTCGATTCTTTCCGAATGTCGACGACAAGTTGCGTTGTAAGGAGTTGTTGTCCAAGGCGGGCATTCCGACTCCACGAACGTATCACGAGGTTATCGATCCCAGGTCACTGGCGCGTTGGGAAGTAGTCGTGCGCGAATTTCCGAACTTTGTCATCAAGCCGAATACCGGTTACGGCGGTAACGGGATCAAGCTCGTCAAGCGCACGGAGAGTGGTTATCAATCGTCCGGGGAAGAGTGGACAGCTGAGGATGTATCTTTCCATGTCTTACAGATACTGAACGGTGCGTTCTCCCTGGATAATGTGGCTGACACGTGCTATTTCGAAGAGACCGTAGTCAATCACCCCGAGTTGCGGCCATTCATCCCGGAGGGGATCGAAGGAGTTGGTGATATCCGCCTGATATACAAGTTGGATCGGTGCATTATGGCAATGTGCCGCCTGCCGACCAAGGAGTCGGATGGCAAGGCGAATCTTCACCAAGGAGGTATCGGGGTAGGGATCGACATCGCCACCGGGCTGTCGCTTGATGGCGTACACCACAACGATATCATCAGGCATCATCCGGAGTCGAGCGCGCCGCTGGCGGGTCAGCCGATTCCCTATTTCATGGAAATGCTCGAGATAGGGTCGCGCGTAAGCGAAATTGTCGGACTGGGGTATATCGGCGTGGATTTCGTCTGCGATGCTGTTCAGGGGCCATTGATTCTGGAAGTAAACGCCCGCCCGGGACTGAATATTCAACTGGCCAATCAGGCCGGTTTACGGAAGAGACTATGAAGTACTATATCATTAATATCATTGCCTGGATCTGCGCCGCGGCGGTTGTCGTTTTCGCCGTGGAAAAGAGCGGCTCGATTGACGACAAGCGGCGCGAAGTCATTCACGTCACCGCTCAAGCGGCTGCTCCGATCACGCAGGGGTCGACCGCATCGGAGATTGAATCGCAGCCGGTGGTCGATTCTACAGCCGATTCTTCGTCGACAGACGCTGACGATGAGATGACCAATAGTCGCAATCCGCAGGCGGTTGCCTACAACGACTCGGCCTCAGTGCTCATCACCAAGAAGGCGTACAGCGACGCTATTCCGTACCTGAAGAAGGCGCTTGAAATCGATACCGGGTACGCGCGTGCGTGGTACAACTTGGGGATCGTATATCATCGCACCGAAAAGATGGGCGATGCCATAAGATCGTATAAACAAGCCATCGCGCTCCGGCCATTCTACTATAAGCCGAACTACAACCTGGCCACGCTGTACATGTCCATCGGATCAAACGATGACGCGATCACCTGGTTTAAGAAGGCGACGGAGATTCGCAAGTCGGCCGAGTCGGCACCGGCACACTACAATTTGGCGCTGGTTTATCATCGACTGAAGAACGACAAGCAGGCCGAGAAGAGCTATCTCGACGCCTTGCGCTTGCGGCCTGGATACACGGAAGCGCGCTACAACCTGGCCCTCATTCGCATGAACGACGGCAAGTACGCCGAAGCCGCGAGCGATTTTGAGAAGGTGGCATCGCTGGGGATGAAGAAGTCGCGCGTGTTCAAGAATCTCGGCGTCTGTTACAGCAAGGTGGAGCAGTATGACAAGGCTGTCGGCGCGTATGAGAAGGCGATTGTGATCGAGCCAACTGACGCCGCAACCTATTTCAACCTGGCCATCGCCAACAACCATCTGGAACGATTCGATAAAGCCGCCGAGGCGTACCGCGCGGCAATCAAGTATGACAGCAGTTATCATGAAGCGCACTATAACCTGGCGCTGCTGTTTGAAAAGGCGAATCAGCCCGATAGTGCCTTGAGACATTACCGGGCGGCGGTAGCGCTCAAGCCGAACTATTCAAAGGCATATTTCAGTCTGGCGCAGCTCTATTATGATCGTCAGCGGTTCGATTCAGCCGAAATCGCCTACCGCAATGTGGTGGAACTCGATCCGGAAAACCTGAAGGCCCTCTTCAATCTGGCGCTGTGTTCCAGTAAGCAGGACAAGTCGGAGGATGCGGCCGCGGCCTATCACACCTTGCTCGATCAGGATCCGGTGAATACAAAAGGGCTTAACAATCTCGGCACCACCTACCTGAAACTTGAAGAGTATGACTCTGCGGCGGTCTATTTGACCCGATTAATAGGGTTAACTCATTCACCGGAATCCTACTTCAACCGCGCTAAAGCTTTCAGTGAACTCAACCGAATCGATGACGCCCGGGCTGACTTGCGCGAGGCAATCAAGCGCGACCCGACTTACGCTAAAGCGTATCACAATCTGGCGATTCTGGAAGAAAAGAGCGGTAGCCTGACTGAAGCGGTGCAGCTACTTCAGAAGGCAATAGAGAACGATTCAGACAACTGGAAATCATACTGGAAACTCGGGCAGATATATCTGAAGCTGGATCTGAAAGACAAAGCCCGAGAGGCGTATGCCAAGGCGGCTGAAGCCAAGCCGGAATCGGAAAAGTTCAATCGCGAGTACCAGGCTCTGATGGGCCAATAACACACAGGAACATACACCTATGCGATCACCCGTCATCTTAGTCTGTGCGCTGTTGCTGGCGACCAGTGGTTTTGCCAAGGTAAAGTCGAAGTCGCGATGGGAGTTCTCCACCTCCTATCAGGGCGCATACGAATCCAATATCTATCATGCCTATGCCGATTCGATTCAGACGTCGGCCTTCCTGAATCAACTGGCTGCCGACCTTAACTGGCAGCTTCGGCTCACGCCAAGGCTGAGCCAGCGCGTAACAGTGTCGACAGACCTGGATGCATATCCGAGCTACAGCAACCGAAACAGAAGTTCGCTTGGCTTCGCGTATGAACCGACTTATCGCTATGCGAAAAATGGCAGAGTGGGGGGTGAGGTTTCGGTGGGACGCCGCAACAAGGATCTGATAGACGACACCGGGACTCTTCAGTCACGAACGTTGAAACGATGGGAAAGCACCTTTGGTCTCTGGAATCGGGTTGAACTGTTTGGCGTTCGCTTTGACCAGAGCTTTACGTATCAGGGTGAGAACTATGACGAGGAACCGGGACTGACTTCCTACGACTACATTAGTCGAGACGTTCAGGTCGGGGCGCATGTGCCGATGGGTGACCGGGTGGAATTACGCGCCGAATTCGCGTCGGAGCGACGAACTTACGACAAGCGGCGGACGTACACCGTCAGATACGGTGCGTTCGTAAATCGGCCATTCGAGATTCGCAGCTTCCGGGAGAACAGCACCCTTATTGCCGGAACGTGTCAATTCTGGCGCAAGAATGAAGTCGGCGTCACGCTGCAGTACATCGATCGCAATGATAATTTCGAGAATTTCTACGGTTACATGCAGCGCCGGTATCAGATCGATCTCAAACTGTATCCCGGCGGTCGGCATCAAACCCGAATCTCATTCGAATTCAAGAACAAAGATTACCCCAACTACTGGAACAGCAGTATCGGCCGTCTCAACCGGGTGCACATCGACTACGCCGATTTTCAGTTTGAGCACCGATACCAGCTCAGTGACCTGGTAACCCTTGTAGGACATCTCCGCAATTATCACAAGCAGTCGAACTACTGGGTGTATGACTATCTTGATCTGACGGGCGGGATTGGTTTGGATCTGCGGTTCTGAGGCGGGTAGATGTGGGAAGTGGCCGGCAGATTTCCTGGCTGTCTTATTTCGGAGTTCGAGCAATGCAATTGGCAGTGACGCGACGGATTCGGAATTCTGAGGTTCGACGTATGGGCGGGCTGTGGGTTGGTCATGTAATCTAATGAGACCGCAGATTCGTATTTAAGAAAGGAGAAATCATCATGAGAGTCACAATCTTCTCATGCCTGCTGCTCTTGGTTGTCGCTGCTGCAGGATGCAGTGATAAGTCGACAAGTCCATTAGCCCCCTATCAGCCGGAGATCACAAATGTGGTAGACAACTTCCAGTTCCAGGCGACCGCCATGAAGAACGTCACTTTCTCCAAGGACTACACTTGGCGAAACACCGGCGATACGGCTACCGTCAATCAGTCTACCAGCGCGGGCGCCTCCGGCACGATGACGTTGGAAATACTGGATTCTCTCGGCACTCAGGTCTATAGCCATGACCTGACCGCCAATGGAACTTTTGGCACAACTCAGAGAGGAATCGCGGAACCCGGTCCCTGGACACTTAGGGTGCGGTTCACCCGCGTAACAGGTACCGTAAATTTCAGAGTTCAGAAGGCCAACTGAACCAAGACCGATTGCGCCGGTCTGCTTGAGGGGCGCGGGCGGGTTGAGAAACGCCGCGTAGCAACTGTTGGGTGCTGTGAGACTGAACCGTGGAGAACTGGCTTCACCAACGAAGCCAGCCCTCCGTTCGATAGATTCTACTGACATGCCGCCAGCTGCGTGAAAGTGATGAACAAGTTGTCAATCAGCGCCGTGAGATCGCCAATATCCACTCCACCAACGCCATCACAGTTGGCCTCTGCTTCGCAGCACAGCGGCGTGAAGGTGATAAATAAATTGTCTATCAAGGCCGTTAGATCACCGATGTCGACGCCGTCACCGGTCGAGCAGTCCACGTTGCCGGTCAGATTGCCACAACAGCTGAAGGTCGCCGCGATGGTATAGTCTTTGACGGCATGAGTGATCGTGTGATTGGTCACTGCTCCGACACTGACGTCATCAACCATGACATCCTTTACGTAGAAAGCTGAGTCCGGAACTATGGTAAACGATTTGTCCGATCCGCAGTTAACCGATACGGGACCGCTCGGATTGATTGAACCGTGGATCCCGGCCGTCGCTGTAATCGTGTGTACGTTGATTGCAAACGTCGCTTCAATGGTGTGATTTGCCGACACATTCGTGTATGGATAAGTCGTCACTGGTCCAACGGAAACGCTGTCCACCGTGACATCCAACACATGGTAACAACTTGCCGGCACAATGTTATACGTCTGACCGCCACCGTAGTTGACGACAGTGATACCGCTTGGGGTAATCGATCCATTGGGACCAGCTGATGCTGTGATGGTATACGTATTGATGGCAAAAGTCGCACTGATCGTGTGATTGCCGGCAATGCCGAAAAACGTATGACTGGTGACCGGTCCGATGGACAAACCATCGACGATCACATTGGCGACGTGGTATCCGGTGTTCGGATTGACCGCGAATGTTTGGTCTGTCCCTTCGTAGACGCCCACGATTCCAGTAGGCGCTATTGCCCCGTTCGCACCCGCCGAGGCGGTTATCTTCCACTGGCGAACTCCTATCAGCACCGAGACGGTCCAGGAAGAACTGTTGGCCACTGCCAGGTCGGGCATGAGGTCGCCGTTCATATCGGCACTGCCGATCGACTGCGGTCCGAGCCCTGCGACGTGGGTTAATGCGGCGGAATATGTTCCGTTGCCGTTGTTGCGCAGGACAGAGATGCTGTCGACCGTCATGTTAGCCACAGCCAGATCCGGCCTTCCGTCCTTGTCCAGATCGGCCGCCAGAATTGAAGAGGGTGAACTTCCAGCGTCGTAGTCAACAGCCGCGGCAAATACGCCGCCCCCATTGTTGATGAGTATCGATGCCGTGTTTGATCCGGAATTGGCCACGGCCAGATCCGCAGTTCCGTTCGCGTTGACATCGGCAGCAGCGATCGACACAGGATAGGTTCCGACCGGGTAGTTTACTGCGGCGGCATAAATCCCGCTTCCCGTGTTTCTGAGGATCGACACGTTGTTGTCAGAGGCATTCACCACCGCCAGGTCGGGCCTGCCGTCGGCATTGAAATCGGCGGAGCAAATGGAAAAGGGATTATTCCCGGTTGCATAACTAACGGCTGTCGGGAACTTCGAGTTGTTGAGATTTATCATCACTGAAACGTCGCCGGAACCGAAGTTTGCCACTGCGAGGTCAATCTTCAGGTCGCCGTCAAGGTCGGCGGCACAGATGGAGTTGGGTTGAATGCCACAATTGTAATTGACCGCCGGGTCGAAGGTGCCATCAGTCAGATTCATCAGAATCGAAATGCTGGCTGAACCATAATTAGTCACTGCCAGATCCGGCCAACTATCGTCGTCTACGTCGATGATACAAGCGGCCGTCGGATGGGTGCCAACGGCATAACTTACGGCCGCGGCGAACGTGCCGTCACCGTTGTTCATCAGTATCGAGACGTCATTGCCAAGAGTGTTGACTGTCGCAAGGTCGGGCTTGCCGTCCTTGTTGAAGTCGGCAATGCACAAACTCTGCGGATTACTTCCGACCGTGTAATCGACAGGGGCAAGAAAATGAGGGTCCAGTGCCCAGACCGACGTTGCCAGCAGCCAGAGCACTGCTGTGGCCAGCCAAATTGAAAACCGATTCATTGTGTCACCTCGAACTATCTAGAGATTTCAATTGTCGCTCGTTTCGTAGGTGCAGCCATCCACGTATTTTAGAGCACATCACAACCCACGCTCGACACCTCACCACACAAACTGTGATGAGCGGAGCTCTTACCGATGTGTCTATTTCGTAACGTATTACGTGTCGGGGTCACCGGAGAGTAATTGTCGTCGGATGTACTCGGTCCGGAGTATAAGATGACCTGCTCAATCACCTACTATAAATATGGTAAAAAAGCTCCGGTTGTCAACGACAAAGATAAGGGACAAGAAGGATTAAACGTGTCCTCTATCTTAGCCCCGTACGACGACGAATTCTAACCAAGTACCCCGGCCCGGAAGCCGAACCCAGACACTGATGCCCTGATCCGTCAGCAGTTGGATTCGCAGAGTAGGCAAATCCCAGGAGCCGCCGGAGGCAGTGATGGTACTCAAAGCCCCAAGGACACTGTCCAAAGCGGTTGTGAGCTGTAGACTGGAGAGGGTGTGTTGTCCGAAAGAGTCACGGTTGTCACAACACCGGCGCGGAAAACAAGTGACATACTGTCGGTGTGACCCAATGCGGTAAGTGTCTGGCGACCACACTTTATGAGTACACTGAAATCCTTCTTCTACGAATCAGCGAGGACCTGATGCGCAAGTGGCCGCGCGGATCTCTACGGACACTTCAGATGCAGCGAGGTTCTATGCGAATCCAGGAACGCTACCCGGCAAGTTCAGTGAGTGAGGGAGTCTTGAAACGTGGGGGCGTCGGTCGCCCCGCGCGCTAAATGTCTATAGAATCAGATGGTGAGCCGATCGTGGCGCCGGAAATCTCTGTTAACCCAAATGGATTTCAAGTGCGGACGGGGGGCGGGATGCACAATTACGCATGGTCGTATAGATAGCATGGGGCTATTTAAATGATAATGGCGGGCCCAACCTCACTCTGTCCAGACTTTTTTCGCCTTAAGATTCCCGGTCCGACCGTAATGCGCCAGATATGACGGCAGTTGTTGGATGACATTCGAATCCAATTCGACTAAGGGATTTCAACACTCCAAACACCGGGGCTTTCACTTTTCTCCTGGGCGTGTCCTCCATCAGGACCGCCCATTCCGCCGACCAATTGACCGCTGCCGTATATACGCTTGCGACGTCCCCCGGTGCCGGGTATATTGTGATCTATCGTGGATAATGTGGATATAATCCATATTCTAAGGCAGATAGTAATGAATCTACTTCCCGTTAGGCCCTGACGGTATAGAGAGGAGAGCATGATGAGTAACGAACAGGTGGCACCTGAGACAAAAGGTGTTACGGTGAAGTTACTTGCTACGGTTGACCTTGGCCCTGAGATCGAAGGCATGGAAGGGCGCCAACTTCGAATGCGTATGGTGACCATCGAGCCTGGTGGCGTCTTCGGCCCGATTCACGACCATAAAGGCAGACCTGGCACAGTCTACATTCTGCAAGGAACGATTACTGACCATCGAAATGGAGTCGCTACGGGCTATGGGCCGGGACTGGGCTGGCCCGAGGATAGAAACACCACACACTGGCTCGAGAACAGAGGAACGATTCCGGCAGTGGAGATCTCAGTCGATATAGTCAGGCAGGATTAACCTCGGGCGCGATAACTGGCACGGCCGAGCCTGACGTGCGGTTCAAACTTGGTACCCCATAGCTCGGCTGCGGGTGGTCCACAAACAAAAACCCCCCGACTGGCCTTTTCGAGGGGGACTGCATTTCAATCAATGCGGGGTTGACGAGACGCGTTCTGCAACTGGGTGATCGAAAACGCGGCCTGACAAATCCCGTCAAGCGCTCGGGTGTCGTTGACCAAGAACTTGACGGTCGATTTTAACAGTTACCTGTTGAGCGCTAATTCGGAATCTGAGCGGGACCACCACTGACATTTCACCTTCCCTGGCTGGCGTACCCGTATACACCGCTATCTCTTTCGTAATCTTCAGGTTACATCCTTGGGCTATCGTGGTTCCTAGCCCCAATCACTTGAGAAATTACCTTTCTTCGCGCCTCTTCCCTCCGATTACCACTAATTCGATAAAATAAGTCTTGTAACCTGACCGTTTCAATCTATACTGAATCAGTACCCTTACTGAAGCTGGTACGTTCTCAATCACGTTCGACCCAAAGATTCCATCGCACACATAGAACCTCTGGGAGAAAGTAATCTATCATGGTTATTGCCACCGTGAATCGGTTGGTCCTGGTCGCAGCCACTTTCGGCCTGGTGTCAAGTGTTGCCGTGGCCAATTCGACGATCGACTCAATCCAACACAAAGAATCGAGTCAAAGCTCGCAAGATCTCACATTCAAGCCGATGGCGTTCACCAAGAATCTTGGCCAGTGGCCAGACAGCATTCTGTTCCGGGCCAATGCCAATGGTGCGACGATGTGGTTCACCAAGAACGGTATCTGGTACCAGTTTTCCCGGACAGTGGAGAGATCTTCGGCGGCCACCGCAGCCACTGAACCTGCCGCTGACGCAATTCACGCTTCATCCGGCAGACTCATTCGCGACAGCATCGAAACGACCATGATTAAGGCGGAGTTTGTCGGCGCCAGTGAGGCGGTCGAAGTTGTTGGCCTCAATGAACAAGATTACAAATGCAATTACTTCATGGGTAATGATCACTCTAAGTGGCGCACGAACGTCCCCAATTACAGTGCTCTTACGATGCGCGGGCTCTACCCGGGGGTGGACATCACATTCGTGGTCAGGAACGGTAATTTGCAAGAGGAGGTGAAAGCCTCATCCAATGGTGCTCTCGCTCGGGTCAAAGTCGACTACCAAGGGGCTGTTGATTCAACATTTCAGAGGGACAATGTCACGACCATTCAGACGTCGCTCGGCGAACATCACTTTAAAAGTGCCTTGTTGGCCGATGCGTTTGAATCAAGATCGGCAAGCAAAATTTCATCCGCAACGTCGGCCGCCAGCGGAGTGACTCTGGTATACAGTACGTTTCTTGGGGGGAAAGACGGAGATTATGGGTATAGTGTTGCTGTCAACACCGAGGGAAATGCATATGTAACGGGTTCGACCTATTCCGTGAATTTCCCGACTCAGAATCCGTATCAGGCTTACATCGATAGTGGCTCGTCCGATGCATTTGTCGCCAAATTAAATACTGTCGGAAGTGGACTCGTTTACAGCTCTTACTTTGGGGGAAGTAACAGTGATTACGGCCGAGGCATCGCGGTCGACGCCGAGGGTAATGCCTGTGTGGCGGGCAGCACCAATTCCGCAAATTTCCCGACTCAGGCTCCATTCCAAGCGCTCAAAGGAGGCGACAACGACGCTTTTGTTCTCAAAATCACCAATGACGGCAGTGCACTGATTTACAGTACGTTTCTTGGAGGGATTCGCGACGATGGTGGAGGCGGTATCGCGATTGACGCCGAAGGAAATGCCTATGTAACGGGCGTTGTAACGTCCGAAAACTTCCCCACCAAGAATCCTTTCCAGGATTCTCTCGGCAGTACCTTCGATGCTTTTGTCACCAAACTAAACAATGCTGGCAGTGGACTGATCTACAGCACCTATCTCGGGGGAGATGGCGATGATTGGGCCAATGGAATTGGTGTCGATTCCGCAGGGAAAGTCTGTGTCATGGGTTTGACTGAATCCACGAACTTTCCCACCCAGAATTCCTTTCAGGACTCCCTGGGAGGCGGATACAGGGACGTATTTGTCGCCAGGCTAAATAGCTCCGGTAACGGTCTTGTTTACGGCACGTATCTCGGAGGAAGTGGGGCTGAGTATGGCTTTGGAATTGCTGTAGACGTGGTGGGAAATGCATATGTAACGGGCTACACACTATCGGCGAACTTTCCTACTCAGAATCCGCTTCAGGCCTCGCTTAGTGGGACATCCGATGCCTTTGTGACTAAGCTCAGCAGTGCCGGCGGTGGACTGATTTACAGCACCTACCTCGGAGGAAATCTCGGGGATCAGGGAAGTGGTATCGCGGTCGATGTCGCTGGTCATGCCTATGTAACTGGCGGTACCGGGTCTGAGAACTATCCCATCTTGAGCCCATTTCAGGCGTCCAACGGCGGCACTGCCGATGCATTTGTCACCAAACTCAACAAGGCCGGAAATGGACTAGTCTACAGCACATATCTAGGTACGTATGGCTATGATTATGGCTTTGGCATCGCGGTGGACACAGGTGGGAATGCCTTTTTATCGGGAGAAACCTACTCCTCGGATTTTCCAACCCGGGATCCATTCCAGGCTTTATTTGGAGGTGGTAGTACAAACCGGCCTTACGATGCCTTTGTAGTAAAGTTTGGATCGTATTCTTGTTGCTCAGGCCCCTCGGGAAATGTCGATTGCGACGCGATGGATCAAGTCGACGTCGGCGACCTGACCACGCTCATTGATAATCTATTCATCAATTTCACTCCGCTCTGCTGTGATGACGAGGCCAACTGCGACGGCAGCGGAGGCGTGGACGTTGGCGACCTAACCAGGCTTATTGACAATCTGTTTATCAATTTTACACCACTGGCGGGGTGTCAGTGAGGATGAATATACGATAAAGATGCATCGCGTCATTGTGGAGGAAAACAGAAAGAGAGCATCCGATGTTCGATCGAGCACTGACTCCGATTCCCCTCCTGGGCATCCTGGCGTTCGTATTGGTGGCGACGGCGTGGGCTGACAATCCACGGCCGGTCCCAGAAAAGTCCACTGTTCTTAGCAGCCTCGGTGATTCACCGTTGGCATTTACCAAGAATCTTGGCCAGTGGCCCGATAGCATTCTGTACCGAGCCAATGCCAGTGGGGCGACGATGTGGTTCACGAAGAATGGTATCTGGTATCAGTTCTTCCGGACAGTGGAGAGATCTTCGGCGGCCGCCGCAGCCACTGATCCTGCCGCTGACATCATCCAGGCCTTACCCGGCAAGTTCAATCACGATCACGACAGCATCGAAACGGCCATGATCAAGGCGGAGTTTGTTGGTGCCAGTGAAACGGTGGAGGTCATGGGCCTTGAGGAACAGCAATACACGTGTAACTATTTCATTGGCAATGATCACTCGAAATGGCGAACGGAGGTCCCCAACTACAGCGCTCTTACGATGCATGGGCTGTATCCGGGGGTTGACGTGACGTGTTCGGCCATTGATGGTCGATTGAATTTGGAAATGGCAGCATTCTCCGCCGACGAATTGGCACAGGTCAAAGTCGAGTATCGCGGAACGATTAGCGCCGTGGTGCAGAGGGATAACTTCGCGAGGGTCCAGACGTCCCTGGGTGAGCATCGCTTTAATGGTGTTCTGTTGGCGGACCAGCCAGAATCTGATTCACGGACACAGTGTTCGCCGGCTCCCTCAAGCGCAGATGCAGTGAGTTTAGTCTACAGCACCTATCTTGGCGGAGGAAATTCCGAAAATGAGGAGGGTGGCATTGCAACCGACGTCGCAGGGAATGCCTATGTAACGGGTGGAACCTATTCTGCGAACTTTCCTACCCAAAGTCCTTTCCAGGCATCCAACGGTGGTATTGGTTATACCGACGCTTTCATAACTAAGATCGGCAGCAGCGGCGTTGGATTGATCTACAGTACTTATCTCGGGGGAAGTGGCTATGACAGAGGCCTTGGTATCGTGGTCGACTCTGGTGGGAATGCCTATGTAACTGGCGTTACCGCTTCCGCGAACTTCCCGACCCTGAATCCCTTCCAGTCGGCTCTTGGAAGCATTGATACCGCCGATGCCTTTGTCACCAAATTCAACAGTGTTGGCACTGGGCTGATTTACAGTACGTACCTTGGAGCCAACGGCGCTGATTGGAGCGTCGACATAGCGGCGGATGCTGAAGGCAATGCCTTTGTCATGGGCAATACCCAATCCGCGAATTTCCCTACCCAGAATCCCTTCCAAGCGTCCATCGGCTCCCTTGATGGCAACTACGATGCCTTCGTCTCCAAATTCAACAGCACTGGCAGTGGACTGATCTACAGCACCTTTCTTGGTGGAGCTGACTACGATCAAGGTACTGGAATCGCACTGGATGTTCACGGGAATGCATATGTAACTGGATACACCTATTCGACGGATTTCCCAACCCAGAATCCATTCCAGGCCTCATTTGTTTTTTACGTCGATGCCTTTGTAACCAAGTTCAACACCACGGGCAACGGACTGGTTTATAGTACGTACCTCGGAGGGAACGATGAAGACTACTGCTACGGGGTTGCAGTCGATTCCAGTGGGAACGCCTACATGACCGGTCGAACCAATTCAACTGACTTCCCTATCGAAAATGCATTTCAGCCCGTTGAAGATGGTTACTCCGATGCCTTCGTAACCAAACTCAACAGTGTCGGCAGTGGGTTGGTCTACAGCACCTATCTCGGGGGGAGTAGCGGAGACTATGATTACGCCAACGACATCGCGGTTGACGCTGCCGGCAACGCCTATATAACGGGGCGTGTTAATTCCGAAGATTTTCCCGTCCAAGACCCTTACCAAATGTTCCATGGCGGCTACGACGATGCCTTTGTCACCAAATTGAACAGTGCGGGTACGGGGCTGGTCTACAGCACGTTTCTTGGCGGAAGTGACGATGAATTTGGCACTGGAATCGCAATTGACGCTGGGGGAAGCGCCTATGTGATGGGTCGTACTTACTCCGCCAATTTCCCGCTTCAAAATCCACTCCAGGCCTCCATGAGTGGTTTCAACGATGTATTTGTTACAAAGCTGAACGCTTATCCTTGCTGTATCGGGGCCACCGGCAATGTCGATTGTGACGCGATGGGTCAAGTCGACGTCGGCGACCTGACCACTCTCGTAGACAATCTCTTCATCAATTTCACTCCGCTCTGTTGTGATGCTGAGGCCAACTGCGACGGAATCGGAGGAGTGGACGTCGGCGACCTGACCGCGCTAATTCACAACCTGTTTATTAATTTCACTCCACTGGCGGCGTGTCAATGAATGATAAACCGCCGGAGCGCGAAGATGTGACTTGGAGTTATCTGTGTCCGACGCCACGGAAGAACTGGCGTGAAGAAAGGATTTTATCATGATACCAAAGGGTCGATTCGCGCTCGGAATGCTATTTCTGTTGACGATCGTTTCCTCAGCGACCGCGTTTGACGGTAAACGGACGGGCTTTTATCTCGGATTCGGAGCCGGATGGGGAGCAATTACGTCTCCGCACGACATAGGAGCAGACCAACAAAACCTGAATGGAATCGAGACGACACTTGATATTGGCGTGGGAATCTCGGATCAACTGCTTGTTCTTTACTCCGGTCACTCTACGATTCATCCAACAAACGACCTCATTCTCATGTGGAATGCACCTTCAGTGATCGTTCGATATTATGCCAACCCTACCAGTCGGTCGTTTTATGTCTTTGGCGGACCAACCGTTGAAATCCTTGCAGTACTGACCGGCGAATATGGAGGAGTAGGCTTCGAAGGGGTGGGAGTCTCGGTTGGCGGAGGCTATCAATTTGGCCGACATTTCCAAATGGAGGTCGGCGCAAATCTGACAGATGGAGGCACCACAGGTGACTCCTTCACAGCCCTCCACGCTACGGTGAATCTGGCGCTTTATTGAATCCTGCGGGAACACAATTTGTCCGACTGGGAACATTCGTGTCGGATGAAGTCAGCCAAATCGAATGATTGGGGGAAGACCTTGAAGTCTTGCCGTAAGTATCACCATGGATCAACTGTGGCGATATAAACAGGCTCTACGAGACGCGTTCCGAAACTGGGTTATCGAAATGCGGCCTGACTAAGTCACGTTGTGCGGTCTGGCGCGACCTGGCACGACCGCACCCAGTCTGGCTTCTCTGATCGTCCAGAACCCATGACTTTTCGGTTTCCCATCCGTTCACAATGTGCTCGAATTGGTGGGCCACGATGGATAACAGTGGGATTAGATGCGGAATTGTTGGCATTTCACAGAATGGAGAAGGGCAGAGCGACAAACTTGCCTCTGGTATCACAGTCGCCCAGCCCATACTTGAGCAACAGCCTCTTTTTGTCTCAGCAACATTGCCAGCTGTGAGGCGATACAAGTAGACTCCTGCCGAGACAGATTCACCATCGAATGCAGTACCGTTTCTTGCGATGCCGTTATGACTCGGCCAGTTTGGTCTCAACTTCGAGAGTTCGATACGTTTCACGAGGCACATTGCCGTTTAGCGGGATTGTTGCCCTACCAATCGGCCGAAAATCATGGTCGTGATAAGCTACAATGCACAGAGCCAACGCTAACCCGCTCTTCCGGTGACACAAATTCATTTCCATAGGAAAGCTCGTGCATCCGACTATATTGAGGATAATATGGGCAGTACTTGTCCGCGCAACGCTGAATTCAGTCCGCTCACTTTCATAAAGGCCTAAGTGTATGAAACATTCAATCAATTCTTTGTGCGCCTTCCTGGTGTTGACAATATCGAGTGCCTACTCCGTCACACCGACTTCCTTAAACTATCAGGGTCGCCTGACCACAGCCGGCGGCATGACAGTGCCGGACGGAAGCTACTCGGTCGTGTTTACGATCTACAATGCTGCTATCGGCGGCACAAGCAAGTGGACCGAAACGCAGTCTGTTACCACTTCGGGTGGACTTTTTGCCGTCCTGCTCGGAACGGTGACGCCCGTCACCGACACCGTCTTCAGCAGCACGAAACGCTACCTGGGTGTCAGAGTCGGAGCCGATCCGGAGCTAAGTCCCCGCACGAGCCTTGTCACGGTGCCGTTCGCGTATCGAGTCAGTACGATTGATGGATCGTCCGGTGGGAGCATCAGCGGGAATATCAATCTCGACTCTTCAGCGGCAACAACCGGCAATATTGTTAAAGGAGGTACACTGTTCCTCCACAATTTCGGCACCAACAACGTCTTCGTAGGTCTAAACACGGGGAACCTGACGATGACCGGCACTGACAACGTTGGTACTGGGCCGAATGCGCTGTCTAGCAACACTACCGGCTACTTCAACACTGCCAACGGAAGCAATGCGCTCAACCTCAACACCACTGGCCACGGTAACACCGCCAGCGGGGAGTTTGCGCTCCGTAGCAATACGATTGGAAACAACAATGTTGCCATTGGTACAAGTGCGCTCGCCCAAAATACCAGTGGCAACTACAACTCCGCTACTGGTCTCGGTGCATTGCAGAACAACACTACCGGCGACGGCAATACAGCCACCGGGGAATACGCGCTCAGAAGCAATGTCTCCGGCACTTACAATACCGCGACCGGGCTAGGCGCAATGGAGAACAACATTTCTGGCGATAGCAATACCGCGATCGGGGAACTTGCGCTCAATAGCAACACGACCGGCCGCTCCAACACAGCCAGTGGTCTGGGGGCGCTCTACTCTGACACGAGCGGCAGCTACAATTCTGCCAGCGGAACTAAAGTGCTTTATTCCAATACCAGCGGCTCTGCAAATACCGCCAGTGGATACCGGGCACTCTATTTCAACACTGTTGGCGGAGGCAACACTGCCAGCGGCCAATCTGCGCTCTATCGAAACAGCACCGGCAACAGCAACACGGCCTACGGGGGCAGCGCACTTGAAAACAACACAACCGGCTATTCCAACGCCGCCTGCGGCAGTAACGCGCTTCTGACCAATGCTACTGGCCGCCAAAACACTGCGGTAGGTTATTCAGCGGATGTTGCGAGCGACGCCTTGTTTAACGCCACGGCGATCGGCTACAACGCCAACGTGAACGCCAGTAACAAGATCCGGCTGGGGAACTCGTCTGTCACTGTTATTGAGGGGCAAGTGGCTTACACTTTCACTTCGGACAAAAATCAAAAGGAGAACTTCCAGCCCGTGGACGGTGGAGAAGTCCTTCGAAAGATTCGCGGACTGAGCCTGACGAGTTGGAACTACAAGGGGAACGATCCAACCCGGTTCCGCCATTATGGTCCTGTCGCGCAGGAGTTCTATGCCGCTTTCGGACACGACTGTGTAGGTCTGTCAGGAGACTCAGTCAGCATTAACTCCGGCGATATGGCCGGAGTCATGATGATTGCCATCCAAACGTTGGAGAGGGAGAAAGAGCAGATGAAAGCCGAGAATGCGGCACTAAAGGCCCGACTCTCGAAGCTGGAAGAAGCGCTGGCCGAACTCGTTAGTGTTGGCACGGGAGGCACCATGAACCTTGTTCAGAAATAGGTCTGTGCTCCGATAGCTAGCCTTTCATGGCGGAAATCGTTCGTGATTTTGGAGGCGCTGTTGGCCAGCGTGGCACTGTCGCATATCAAAAATGTATTATTCTGATTTATACTCAGAATCTACGAGACGCGTTCTGCAACCAGGAAATTGAAAGTTCGGCCTAGTGTTGGCTCCCCCGGGCGGACGTATCAAACCTTCGAGGTACCAATAAGCCACTTTACAACAATGGGTTCGCTACCCCACTGGTTGAAGACAAGTCGACCCGACAGTGTATCCTGCTGGGCTAATGCTGACCGATCAGTGATTTGATGTCGCTTCTTTCGGTCCCCCCGCGCATCTCAAGACTCTAAAATCTGGATTCAGATCATCCTTCAGATTCGTGGTCTCCGGTATCAATCCAATCGCTAAAAGGAGCATACGGCAAGTGTAACAGTTCCGTCACATTCCCTTCATAGTGCCCGCCATCTCAATGTATAGCCCGCGTGTGTGTGGGCGGGCAATGACATAGGACGAGGCGCTGGAAAAAAAAACTTGACAAACTTGGTTCTGTATGTCGACATTAATGGCATATCGAACTCCCGAGGGAGAATCGACTTAGACATGATGGTCAGAGACCCAAGGGATACTTGTGGGGTTTCATTCTCAAATCCTGACCTTTGATTTTGCGGCCCAGTATGCAGGTGTGACGCCGATCTTACAGGATCTCCCGGGTCAGCAGGGTTTTGCATCATGTCGATTGCTTCTGAGCCAGAATCATAACGCGCGGTTGTTTTGGATAGTAGTCACACGTCTCACAGACTGCGCTCATGTGTTTGGCGGCGGAGGCGTTTATGGATTCGTTGGCAACTTTGATAACTCCGATAGCGATCGCCCTGTTCGGGTTCGTGGTCATGTGGGTCATCGTACGAATGATCTCAGGCCGGAAGGACCCGGGAGACGATCAGCAGGAACCTCCAAAAGATAGACCGGAGGATGATCGCGTCAACATCTGACACTGAGCACGCTGAATTGCTCGACAACCGGGAAGAGATCGCACCATCTGTGTATGCATTTGACAGCGCCAAACGACAGCCCAAATGAACGGTTGACGAGACGCGGGTTTCTTGATCGTCTTATCGGCTTCTTCGCTATTGCCGTATCAGCATCCATTCTTTACCCGACCATACGTTTCCTACTCCCGCCTACCTCGGGCGAAGCAAGAGTCAATCAAGTTAAACTTCCGTTTGGCCGAAAGGATATCGAGGCCGAGGCAAAACGTGCCAAAACGTTTCGCTTTGGACAGAAGCTCGGCATCATCATTCTAACGCCGAATGGCGAACTTCGCGCACTCTCGGCTCAGTGTACCCACCTCGACTGCACCGTGCAGAATCGCCCCGAAGAAGGCGTCCTCTGGTGTGCATGCCACAATGGTCGGTATAGTCTTGACGGTAAAAATATCTCGGGGCCGCCACCCCGGCCCTTGGAGGTGTTTCTGGTGAACGAAGTAGGTGCCGAAATCTTTGTGTCGAAGGAACCTGTCTGATGGCTGCGCCAGCCAGTGCGCCGTCGGGCCGCCGTCAACGACTATTCTCCTGGCTTGACGAGCGCCTGAAGATTCAGGATTTGGTCCAATACATGGACCATAAGACTGTGCCCGTACACGGGCATTCAATCTTCTACTATCTGGGCGGCCTGACGATATTCCTGTTCTTGATTCAGGTCGGCACCGGCATTCTCCTGCTGATGTATTACCGCCCGGGGGCGGACTCGGCATACGAATCGGTGAAGTTTATCATCAGTGAGGTCAGCTTCGGCTGGTTAATTCGCTCTCTGCATTCATGGTCGGCGAATCTGATGATCTTCGTGGCGTTCCTTCATATGTTCACAGTGTTCTTTACTCGGGCGTATCGCCCTCCCAGAGAATTGACCTGGTTTAGCGGCATCGCCCTGCTCGGCCTTGCTCTCACTTTTGGATTCTCCGGGTATCTGCTACCGTGGAACGAACTGTCATATTTCGCAACCCGGGTCGGAACGGGAATGATGCACGCCATTCCATTCGTTGGTCAGTACTTGCTCGTAATCCTGCGGGGAGGAGAGGAAGTAACCGGGGCGACCATTGGCCGCTTTTTCGGACTGCACGTGGCCATTCTTCCGGCACTCTTCACCGCCGTTCTCGCGATCCATCTGCTGTTTGTCCAGCGTCAGGGAATGAGCGAGCCGATCGGCTGGGAGAATAAAGCGACTGATAAGAAGAAGTACATGAAGTTCTTTCCGAATTTCCTGTACCGCGACCTTCTGCTCTGGTTAGTTGCGCTGAACGTCCTCGCGCTGCTTGCGGTCGTGTTTCCGGATGGCGTTGGCGTCTTTCACTGGCCGCTCGGTAACAAGGCCGATCCCTTCGCGCCTCCACCGGATGTGATTCGTCCGGAGTGGTACTTCATGTTTGCTTTTCAGGCATTGAAGCTGTTACCGGCCAAAGTCCTGTTTCTCGAAGGCGAACAGTTCGGCATGTTGCTCATGTCGCTCGGCGGTTTGCTCTGGCTTCTTGTCCCCTTCCTGGACAAGCGGTCCAGTCGCAACGAGCCGTCACGACGGTGGATGAGTTTCGGAGTTTTCGTGGTGGCGTTCATAGTAGTCATGACCTTGGTGGGGTATTGGATCAAATGATGTCCCGCAAGCTTTTCATCATGGGCGGAATTCTCTGCGTCACGCTGGCCGCACCGGTCTGGCCGCAGGGCAGCAGACAGAGTCAATGCGTGATCTGTCACCTGGAGCTGGAAGGCGACGAAGGACCCGCGCACGATTTCTCTCTCGATATCCACGCCCAGAAAGGCCTGAACTGTTCCGACTGTCATGGCGGCAATCCCGCCCTGGATGACATGGACGCCGTTCGAGCTTCCGCCGGCTGGCGGGGTGTGCCCGGAAGATCGGCAATACCGGAGTTTTGCAGTCGTTGCCACGGTGACGCCCGTTATATGCACGAACATAACCCCAAACTGCCGATTGATCAGTTCGACAAGTACAAGACCTCGATTCACGGCCAGCGGCTGTTTCAGAAAAACGATTCCAAGGTGGCCACCTGCGTTTCCTGCCATACGGCCCACAAGATCGGTGACGCCGCCATGCCCTATTCGACGACGAACCCGGCTAACATTCCCTCTACATGCGGTGCCTGCCATAGCAACGCCGACTACATGGCCGAATACGGGATACCTACCGATCAGGAAGAGCTTTACCGCAAATCAGTTCACGGCAAAGCAGTATTCGTGAAGATGGATCTGAGCGCGCCCGTCTGTAACGATTGCCATGGGAACCACGGCGCAGCACCACCCGGGGCCAGTTCTTTATCGGCCGTATGTGGAATGTGTCACGCGATCGAGGCCGACCTGTATGCGTTATCACCACATTATGAGGCATTCGCGGCGCAGGGCTTGCCAATGTGCGAGACGTGCCACAGCAATCACGGTATCACCACACCGACAAGGACCCTCATAGGCCTGGGAGACGGCCAACTTTGCGGCAACTGCCACTCTGCCGGCGATGGCACAACGGCGGCGGCAAAAATCGACAGCATGAGTACACTCTATGCGACTCTGGCAAACGCGATTGATTCATCGCGGTCCAGGGTCAACGAAGCGTCGAGGCGGGGTATGATGGTAACCGATATCGAATTTGCCCTCAAGGATGCCGACCAAGTCGAGATTCACATGCGGTCGTCTATCCATGCGTTCAACCTCGACACTTTGATTCCGTATGCGACTGACGGCCTCGCAAAGTCCAAAACGGTACAAACCGGCGCTGCAGCACTTGTCCGCGAATACTATTTCCGCCGATGGGGTCTCGGAATCTCTTCTCTTCTCATCACCATACTGGCGATTGCGCTCTATGTGAAAATCCGTAGCCTCGACAAATCGTAAGCCGGAAGCCGTGACGAAAACATGACGCGTCGGTGAAGAGATGCCATGGCACCCACCACGAGCGCGCCCGGAATGTATTGTCAGGATATCTGGACGTTGAAGGGGACCGTAATGCACAACAATCTCCAATCAAAATTGAACGAGAACCAGAAAGCAGAACATCTCGTCTCTCACCGCCGCTGGTAATTGTTCCTTGCCGGCTGACAACCGTCGCATGGCAGGAACTGCTTGGGGATTCGCGTTGCCTCAAAAGTAGAGACAGATGGATGGCGATAGTAAGGAATGAATGGTGATTACAATGGCTTAAATGGATCGACGATAATGGCGGGGTCTACGAGACGCGTTCCGCAACTGGGTCATCGAGTATCCGGCGTGACTGAGCAGCCCCGATTGCACTTTCCCTGGACTGCCACGGGCCCTCCGTTTAGCCTCCTACTCTGCCATACGCACAATCGGTAGGTCCAACCGAAGTTGGAAGTCTCGCACCATTCGCCAAGCACGACGACCAACAAGCGGTAGAAGAAACATGTCAGCATAGGAGCACGTCCGTTGTCCCCTTGGAGGGAAATGGACCACGAATAAACCGATGAGCTTATGTGTACAAGTTTAGTTCTCGA
Organism: uncultured candidate division Zixibacteria bacterium; assembly: GCA_963806185.1. GTDB lineage: Bacteria > Zixibacteria > MSB-5A5 > GN15 > FEB-12 > CAWDXE01. The sequence continues at coordinate 643,106 of CAWDXE010000001.1, read as the reverse complement.
CGTTAGCGAGTTTTATGTGGTAAAGGTGTCGGCTTTCTCGACCATCTTTGATTATTCCGAGCAGCTGCTCCGCCTCCTTGGCCCGGCTTTCGCACAAATCCAAGTATCCCTCGCTCTCAAAGTCGGCTTTCAATTCCTCAGCTATTCTCTTTTCCTTGCACCAAATCTCATGCTCGCTGTCCGTGAAACACCACGTCCTGTATGAAAGCCCGCTATTGTGCAAGGCCTTTGCGAGCCGGGTGGAATCCGCATCGAGAAGATCTCTTGAGTCATCCGGCTTGATGATTTGGCTGTAAAACACTCCCATCTGCCCAGCTGCACCAAGGATCTTCTTCATAGCCGCTATCGTCTCATCGAGATCATCAACAAAGTAGAGTGTATCCAACGCTATGATTGTGTCGAACGAATTGGCAGGGAAGTCAAGCTCATTCATATCACTGGCGCAGAAAGACAATCGGTCCCGTTTCATTGCGGTCCGCTCGTTCGCTCGATCAATAACACCCTTTGCGAAATCCACGCCCGTGATATTCGCTCCTGTCTTATCGGATACGTATTCGGTGATTTTGCCCACTCCGCAACCGAGATCAAGCACTCTGTTGGCGGGAGTCAGATCAAGTACTTCCATGAGTTTATCCAATTGTTCCCGATCGACCATGCTGCACTGGCAGAGATCGATGCCATATACAAGTTCACAGAAACGCGAGTAGGCTTTGCACTCACAGGATTTGATCATCCATTCATCGAAGCCGAAACTCATCTTCTCTCTGCGAAATCCCGCCGCCAGCTTGGCAGCCTCGTCCGATAAGGAGTAGAGACCGTTGTCGAATTGAAGACAACCCTTTGCTATGAGGCTTCCGTAGGCTTCGGTCCAATCCACAAGATCATCATCGAAGAATCGCTTCCCGAAATCATCAAGTGCAGATCTATCGGGTGACTCCCTTCTGAGCACGATGCTCCTGACCCCGATTAGTAACTGCTTCTCAGCTACTGAGAATTCCGACATCTGAAAATTCCTTCCACGTCATCGGTCAACGGTTCAATCAGGTTAATTTAGAACATTAGCCAGCCCTAGAGCAATTTTCGGCTATCGGTATGTCGTCAGACGAGTCGTGGAATAGATAATAATGGCTTTAGCGAGCTTCGCTTGATAGCCGTTGTGCTTCTTGTGCGCGCATGCAATATGCGACTCAATTTCGATGGATTGAGTTCCGTGTATTTAACAGTCCGGATAAGTGGAAGCGTATGTCTAACTACGCATTAGGATACTGGCGGGGTCTACGAGACGCGTTCTGCAACTGGATGGAGGGGAACGTAGCCTGAGCTCAGTGGGATTTCTCTGTCAGACTGTCTGGCCCCTGGTCAGGCATCGCCATCCGGTAGCCGATTGCAGGTTCGGTCAATAACAATGTTGGTCGGGCTGGATCGACCTCAAGCTTCTTACGCAAATTGCCCACGTATACTCGCAAATACTGGGACTGTCCGGTCGCCCCCGGCCCCCAAATCTCCCGCAACAACTGTTTCTGCGTTACCAGCTTGCCGACATTACGCGCCAGCAGGGCCAACAGGTTAAACTCTATGACCGTGAGTTTCACCGGCTCACCGTCCACGGTCACCGTACGGTCGGGAAAGTCCATGCACAGCCGTCCATTCCGAAACACAGGGCTCGACGCCTCGGGCTGGCGATGCCTCAACGCCACTCGAACGCGCGCCAGCAGCTCCGGCACACCAAAAGGCTTTGTCAAGTAATCGTCAGCTCCGGCATCGAGAAGCGCGACCTTGGTGCGCTCGTCATCGCGGACCGTCAAAATTATAACCGGCATATCGGTCCACTCCCGAAGCTGGTGCAAGACTTCTCCGCCGTCCATGTCCGGCAATCCGAGGTCGAGGACGATCACTTGCGGCACGTGACTGGCGGCCATTGCCAGACCCTCCTTACCGCTTGTTGCCTCAATTACTTGAAAGCCCTCGGCCTCGAGACTGATCCGCAGGAAGCGGCGGATGGCCGTTTCGTCATCAATGACCAGGATTTTCGCTGGGTTGCTCATGTGATCAAGCTTCTCCCGGAATATCCGGCTGAGTCCGCACCGGCAGAGAGATGGAAAACACTGCACCGCCATTCGGTCGATTTCTGGCACCGATCGAACCGCCATGTACCTCGACTATGGCTTTGGCGATCGCCAGACCGAGCCCAACTCCGCCTGAAGGTGTTCCGGGAACTCGGTAGAATTTTTCGAAGAGATGGGGTAACGCAGCTTCCGGAATTCCAGGGCCGCGATCGCAGACCGATATCAGAAACCTGTTTTCAAACGCCTCACAACTGATTTCGACCAAGCTATCCGCCGGAGAGTAATTTGCTGCGTTTGCGATGAGGTTCTCTATGGCTTGTTGGACGAGGCGATAGTCGACCCAGGCGAGCGGGAGATTTTCTGCAATGCGCATTTGTATCGTATGGTGCGACGTTTGCCGCTCCGTCGCCCGTACGGAAGAGACAATAAGATCGCCTATATCGTGCCAATCGGCCTGCAATGCTACCGCGCTTGCGGAAAAGCGCGACATATCCAGTAAGTTGCCAACCACCCGATTAAGTCTGTCAACGATGCTAAGGAGGTCGCTAACAATTGCCTCACGCCCTTTAGGGTCCGCCGTGACATCCATTGAAGCCAGTGCCGACACATTGCCTGCGATTGCCGTCAGGGGAGTCCGCAACTCGTGGGAAATCGAATCAATTACTGCCTGCAGCAGCCGTTCTGAATCCCTGAGCCGCTCGGCCTGCTGTGCCGCCTCCTGCAGACGATCGCGTTCGACCGACAGCACAAGTTGATGAGCAATGGCGGACAAAAGGTTCTCTTCGTCCTGGGTCAGTCGGCGGTCTGTCTTCGGTCGAAAGGCCATGACTCCCATGCTCGGTCCGCTCGTGCCCCGTAGCGGCAGGTACATTGCAGCTGCCATGGGCAGCGTATCGGTTGCCCAGCCGGCGGCGCGACCGTGTTCGAAAGCCCAAACTGCCACCGCACGTTCTTTTTCGGTCGCCAGCCAGTCGTTTCCCAACACGGACGATGATTTCAACCTGCCTGACTGATCTACAACGAGCAGGTCTATCTCACCCTGTAGAAGGGTACCCAAACGTTGGGAGAGACTTTCGAGTGCGGAGGCCATGTTCGGTTGGGCGACAAGATTCTTGGCCAGATCATAAAGCAGACCGGTGCGCGCTTCGCGCTCTCGAATAAGCCGCTCGCGAGTGCGCAAACGGTATGTTAGGCTTCCCGGTACAAGCGCCGCGACGATGTACGATACTACCATCATGACATCTTCCGGTGACGAGATATGCATCGTCCCGCGCGGCGGAATGAAGAAGTAGTCCCAGATGAGCGCGCTCAGCAGGGCGCCTGTGGTGACAGCTCCGACGGGTACAACCAAACTCAGCAAGAGCACCGACAGGAGAAAGACAAACCCGACGGCCTTATACCCGATAACGCCGAAGAGCAGACCGTTAATGAGCGCCACCGCTATGACCGTCCCCACGGCGATATAGTAGGGACCGGGGCGAAACGACTTCACTGGTGGATTGGAACGGGTCTGACCGGGTGTTATCTCCTGACTGTTTGGCTGGAGGACTAAGATATCGTAGGGCGCTTCTTGGCGGGCCAGGCGATCGAGAATGCTTCCGCCTGAGAGGAGGTCGCGCCAGCGCCAAGTAGGGCGACCTATGACGAGCTGCGTGACGCGTCGCTGATCGGCAACACGTCGAAGCGCTAATGAAATATCAGAATCGCTCGTCGACACCAGTTCGCCACCCAACTCAGTAACCAGCCGAAGATTGCGGGCGAGGGTTGCTCGATCTGCATCACTCAGAATCGCACCGGTGTTGACGTTCACCGCGATCCACGGCGCGCTCAAACTGAAGGCGATTCTCCGGGTCGCCCGGATGAGCCCCTCGGAGAACGGGCTATGACTCACCGCGACCATCAATCGCTCCGTGGGTTTCCAGCGCGCAGACCCGCTTTGGGTGAGCATCATGTCATGCAGCGCGTTGTCGACCAGTTCGGCGGTCAAACGAAGCGACAACTCCCGTAGCGCCGTAAGGCGATCTTCTTTGAAGAAATTGGCGGCGGCCGTATCTGCTTTGTCGCCCAGGTAGACTTTGCCTTCTCTTAGTCGCTTCAGGAGGTCACCCGGTGTGATATCGACCAATTCGATTTGGGCCGCACGCTCGAGTAGCTGATCGGGAACGCATTCACGAATGGTAATACCGGCGATGGTTTGCACGGAATCCTTGCGCGATTCAACGTGTTGTACGTTCAAGGTGGTGAACACGTCGATCCCGGCGTCGAGCAATTCCACGACATCCTGCCACCGCTTCGGATGGCGCGATCCCGGGACGTTCGTGTGAGCTAACTCATCGACTAACGCCAGTTGCGGCCTTCGAGCCAGTATTGCATCGATGTCCATTTCGGCGAGTTCGACATCTCGGTAGGTAGTCTTCCTGCGGGGAATGACCGTCAGCCCTTGCAGGAGGCGTTCGGTCTCGGCTCGGCCGTGAGTCTCCACCAAGCCAACCACCACGTCAGTGCCGTCAGCTGCGCGGGCTCGTGCCGCTTCGAGCATCGCATACGTTTTTCCAACGCCGGCGGCCATGCCGAAGAAAACATGAAGATTTCCAGTGGGGCGCTCAGTGTCGTTTCGAGAAAGCGCCCTCAGGAGTTGGTCGGGATCCGGGCGATCGTCAGATTGCATACCGCAACATACTATCTGCTAAACACTGAGTCCAACGCCAGATTTAGTCGCAGGACGTTTATGCGCGGTTGGCCAAAAATGCCCCATTGCGGCGGTTCGGTCAGGTGAGTCATTAGGGATACCAGCTTGTCCATATCCGCTCTTTCGATGGATCGCGCCGCGGCAACTCTATCGGCTTGGAATAGTGCAGCTTCCGGGCTGATGTGTGGATCCAGGCCGCTTCCGGACGCTTCGAGCAAATCCGGCGGGATAACACCAACCGGCATACTGAACCTCGCCGCTCGTGCCGCAACTGAATCCCTGAGCGTCGAACTGGTCGGGCCCAGGTTCGTTCCCCCGGAAGGCACTGGATTGTATCCTACGGCTGACGGTCGCGGCCAAAAGTACTTGTCCAGCGCGAATGTCTGACCGACCAACTCTGATCCAACAAGCTGGCCATTGCGGGTGACCATGCTGCCATTAGCCTTCACGGGCATGATCAACTGTGCGAGGCCTGTCATGGCCAGAGGGTACAACAGGCCTGTGAGAACTGTAAATACCAGGAGAATTCGAATCGATTGTAAGATGATCTTCATGTTTGTCTCCTACCCGGCAAACCCGAGCGCAGTCACCAGCATATCGATTAGTTTAATGCCTACAAATGGTGCAATCAGGCCGCCAAACCCGTAGATAAAGATGTTTCTCCGAAGCACCGCCGATGCGCCCTCGGCTCGGTACTTCACGCCGCGCAGTGCCAACGGAACCAAGGCGATGATAATGAGCGCGTTAAAGATGACGGCGCTCAGTATTGCGCTCTGCGGAGACGCCAGTCGCATGACGTTAAGTGCCGCCAACGGTCCGGCTTGCGATCCGGCGCTTGCGTAAAGTGACGCAAACATCGCCGGAATAATAGCGAAGTACTTGGCCACGTCATTGGCGATGCTGAATGTCGTCAGCGCGCCGCGCGTCATGAGCATCTGCTTGCCCGTCTCGACCACATCGATCAGCTTGGTTGGGTTGCTGTCCAGGTCGACCATGTTGCCGGCCTCGCGTGCCGCCTGTGTGCCGGTGTTCATGGCCACGCCGACATCGGCTTGCGCCAGCGCCGGGGCGTCATTGGTGCCGTCGCCGGTCATAGCAACGAGATGGCCCGCCTTCTGTTCGTCGCGGATACGCTGCAGTTTCATCTCGGGCGTCGCCTGGGGCAGAAAGTCATCGACACCGGCCTCGGCGGCGATCGCCGCGGCGGTAAGCGGATTGTCGCCGGTGATCATTACCGTTCGAATACCCATGCGCCGCATTTCGGCAAAGCGTTCCCGAATGCCGCCCTTGACGACATCTTTCAGATGAATGACACCGAGTACTTGTGAATCGCTTGCTACCGCGAGCGGAGTCCCACCCGAGCGCGCTATTGACTCAGCCGCTGCGACGACTTCTGCCGGCATTGTGCTGCCGGCTCTTTCGAGATAGCACTTGGATTGCGTCCAAAGCCCCTTTGCGAATGCACATGTGCATTTCGCCGTTGTCAGTGTCGTGTATATCGATCCCACTCATACGTGTGGCCGCGGAAAATGGGACGAAACGCGCGTCGTGCGGGGTTAAGGTCTGTGCGCTTAGCCCGAATTTCTCTTTGGCGAGCACGACGATTGATCGTCCCTCCGGCGTCTCGTCGGAAAGCGATGCCAGTTGTGCGCTTTCCGCCAGCTGGTGCGCGGTAACGAAAGGTGCCGGGTGAAATTCGGTGGCCATTCGGTTTCCCAGAGTGATGGTTCCGGTCTTGTCCATCAGAAGCACGTCGATATCGCCGGCCGCCTCGACCGCCCGGCCGCTTGTGGCAATCACGTTTCGACGAATGAGCCGGTCAATGCCGGCAATCCCGATCGCGCTCAGAAGACCGCCAATAGTGGTGGGGATGAGACAGACCAGCAGCGCCACAAGTACTGGAATCGTCACAATCGTCGATAGATCCTGGTGCGATGCCGTCCCGCTGTAGTCGGCGAAGAATTTCAACGTCGCGACCGTGATTAGAAATACGATTGTCAAGCCGGCGAGTACAATACTCAGGGCGATCTCGTTGGGCGTCTTCTGGCGCTTGGCGCCCTCTATGAGGGCGATCATGCGGTCGACGAAACCGTGACCAGGTTGCGCCGTCACCTGAACGATGATGCGATCGCTGATTACCTTTGTTCCGCCGGTGACAGCGCTGCGATCGCCGCCGCTCTCACGGATAACCGGCGCCGATTCGCCCGTGATCGCTGATTCATCGACTGATGCGATGCCTTCCACGACTTCGCCGTCGGCAGGGATTATGTCGCCGGTCTCGCATATCACACGGTCGCCAAGATTCAGCGTCTCTGCCGGCGCTACCTTGGCCGTTCCGTTTCGGCCGATCAAGCGAGCCATCACCTGAGAACGACCTCTTTTGAGGCTTTCAGCCTGCGCCTTGCCTCTGCCTTCGGCTATCGATTCCGCAAAATTGGCGAATACCACGGTGAACCACAGCCAAAGGCTGATCTGCAGGTCAAACCCGGAGTATTGTCCGTGGGCGATGCCCCAGAAAAACGAAATCGTGGTCGCAACCGCGCCTACCTCGGTCACAAACATCACCGGATTGCGCCATTGCACGCGAGGGTTCAATTTGCGAAAGGCGTCACCAACTGCCGGCCATATAAGCGATTTCATCGATGTTACTTCTACTTTTGTCTCCATTGCCGTTGCCTCAGAAAGTTTGTCCTGCGTTCATTAGGAATTGCTCGATTATCGGTCCCAGGCAGAGCGCGGGGAAGAAGGTCAGCGCGCCAACAATTAGTATGACGCCAAGGAGAAGGATGACAAATACCCCACTGTTGGTGGAAAACGTACCTGCCGAAACGGGAGTGACATTTTTCGTTACCATTTGACCGGACACGGCCAGAACCGGCAAGAGAATCGCAAAACGCCCGACCAGCATAGACAATGCGATCATCAAATTATAGTATACGGTATTGGCACTGAGCCCACCAAAGGCACTGCCATTGTTGCCGATGCCGCTGGCGAATGCGTACAGGATCTCACTCAAGCCATGCGGTCCCGCGTTGGCGAGACTCGATAACCCAGGCTTGACCACGGCGGAGATCCCCGCCTGGATCAATAGCACGACACTCGGCACCACAATGGCGAAAATCACCCACTTGATATCACTTGCCTCAATCTTTTTCCCGAGATATTCCGGTGTTCTTCCCACCATCAGACCGGCAAGAAACACGGTGAGAAGCACGAACAGAAGCATGCCGTACAATCCGCACCCGACTCCGCCGAAGATGATCTCGCCCAGCATCATATTGAACATAGCCACTCCGCCTGCGATGGGCGTCAGGCTGTCATGCATGGCGTTGACCGACCCGTTGGAGGCATCGGTCGTCGCAGTCGACCAGATCACGCTATTTGTTACCCCGAACCTCACTTCCTTGCCTTCCATATTGGCAGAGGTGTTGGTAACCGCATTGGGAGAGAACTCGCTGTACAGCGATGCGGCTAATCCCCCGATGAACAGCAAGAGCATAACCGAGAAGATCAGCCAGCCGTGTCGTATATTGCCGATAAGTTTGCCGTAGGTATATGCCAAGGACGCCGGAATTAGTAAAAGCGCCAGCATCTCAAAGAAATTCGACACCGGGGTGGGATTCTCGAACGGTACAGAACTATTGGCATTGAAGAAGCCGCCGCCGTTGGTACCAAGTTGCTTGATCGCAATCTGCGATGCCGCAGGTCCGACCGCGATCGTCTGCTGCTGACCTTCAAGTGTAGTCACTGTCTGATAATTATCGTTGGTCTGGACGACGCCCTGGCCAACGAGAATAACCGTGTAGATGATAGCAAGGGGAAGAAGGATATAGATGGTTGTCCGCGTCAGATCTGTCCAGAAATTACCGATGGTATTGCTGGACTTTCGCATGAACCCGCGAACAAGCGCCAGCAGTACACCGATCGCTGTGGCCGCCGACACAAAGTTCTGAACCGTCAGCCCGAGCATTTGTGTCAGATAGCTCATCGTATTTTCGCCGCCATACCCCTGCCAGTTGGTGTTCGTCATGAAACTGACGGCCGTACTAATCGCGGAATGCCACGACACGGCCGGCAGATTCTGCGGATTGAGGGGCAGCCACTGCTGCGTCACCTGCAGCAAGAACACGACCAGAAAACCGAAGAAATTGAACCAGAGCAGCGCCCATGCATAGGTTTTCCAGTGCGTCTCCTCGGCCGGATTAACGCCAGACAATCTGTATATCAGGCGCTCCAGCCAACCCAGGGGGGCAGAGAGTAGGTGGCGTTGGCCGCCCAACACTCTCGCCATAAATCCACCCAGGAGCGGGGTCAGCACGATCAAGGCACCGACATAGAGCGCAATTTGCACGTAATCAAGTGAGTTCATCGATTCCTCTTAGGTCAGTTTCTCCGGGTGAAACAGGGCGTATACCAGGTAAATGAGCAACGCCAACGCTACTATCCCGCCGATTATGAATTCCATACCGTGGTTCCCATGTGAAAGGTGTTGTTTCCGATTGCCGGTCAGAGTCTAAAGAGCGTCGCCAGAATGATTCTGGTTTCGGACTTCACCAGATCGGGACGCCAATTGGGGTCCAGCGCTGTCGTCGAATAACCGCTTTGCGATGTCACGCCTCCCCGCCCCGCGAAGTACGGGACACTGGCTTCGCGATGCACCAATTCCAGCCGGAAAGTCACACTCTGGTTGGGCATATAGTCAATATTTGTCGATATATCCCATGCTCTAAACTTGTCACCCGGGTTTGCCGAAAAAGGGTAGGCGCCCTCGAACTTTGTCGGATCGTTCGGATCCGGAAGGGGGCTCGCCTCTCCAGTCGGGTACAACACGAGGTAGCGACCCGGATTGGTCATCGCCCCGCCGCCGATTGTCCACGCAAACCTGTTTTGATGGAACCACACGCGATTATAGAACATGGCACTTAGAAAGTACTGCGCCGGCCCCTGAGTTGAGTCTCCGTCAGAGAATCCGTTTACGCCGCCACCTTTCTCAAAGCCGATGTCGCCGGTGAAAGAGAAAGCCGCCCGTGTGATCCCTTTGCTCTGCGGATTCTCATGGTACCGCAACAGAAAACTATTGTCCGAGTGGAAACGCTTGCGTGACTTGATCCCGGCCGCGTCGGTACCAAAATAGTCGTTCGTCAACAGCTTCACGTTACTGTTCGGCATCCACGTGATGTTCGCTCCCAACCCAGGCATGGTATTGAATTTGCCATAACTTTGCCAACCATTAATAATCCAGGGTTCGATCTTCAGAAAGCGCGATGGGTGTATCTGAATTCGAATGCCATTGAAGAACCAGGGAGTATTGTCGGACGTGAAGGAGGCCTGGTATTCCCAATTTTCGGGTTGGTAAAACGAGTTGAGGCCAATGTATGACATAAACAAGCCCATATCGATGTTAACGCCATACGCCTTATTAATGTGATAGCCGGCGTAGGCCTCACTCAAATAGCGGTATACATTAGCCAGTTGGTATTGACCGCGATACGGACTGAAGTCGTTTCTGGGAACAACGGTCGAGCGCGTGCCGAACTGCGTCATGATTCGCCCGCGGGCGTTGTCAAACGTAAAGTCGCCACCGAAATGCAGTGCCGACAGCTGCACTTCATTGTGACGAGCCACCGCTGTTGAACCCACCGCCGTATTGTCGATTGGATCTCTGAATGAGAAATTGTAGTTGAGATCGATCAAAACGCTTGGCGTGAAGTACTTCATATCCTTGAATACGGACGAATCGCGTCGATCGCTGCCGTTTTGCCAGGTTTGATCGATTCCTTCGAAAGGTTGACCCTTTTGTTCCGCGAGGGCGGTACCGCAGATTAGAACCAGAATGCTTAGCATGACTCCGGACAGCTCTTTGAACTTCATCTTTCTCCAACTTTCTGATTCGAGAGCGCTGAATGTTCGATTTAACGGTAATATCTTTCTGAATTCTCGAACTGGCCTGTGCGAAATTGATCGCGAGATTACCGCTTGCTGCTGAAATCGAATAATCGAAAGCGCCTGGGCGACGAACATAGCGGTGAATACGCCGGTCGCTATCAGCGCGGACAGCGCCAGAAACTTGGCGACTTCGATCATACCGGCCCTTATGAGACAACGTACATTTCGCATTTGGCGTGTCATTTCCTACACATGGATCAATGAGTGAGCGGCCAGCCGTCGACAAGGGCCTTGGCCGCATAGAGCGCAAAGACGAAGACAGCGGTCATCAAAATGATGAGCGCGATCGTCTTCACAATGTCCTTTCCACCGGAATTGACAGTCCGCATAGACACCTCGTTTCCCTGGTCGGCGGCAGAAACTTCACTACGTGTTTCGCCGCGACTCACGTAGATATAGTGCAAATGTGAATTGAAGGATTCTCAAGAAAGCGTCGAGAGGCGTAAAGAAGGCGTAAAGATGTCAGGGCTGCCAGCCGATCAGAAACGCTGCTGCGAAAGGCGGAAATCAATCGAGGATTGTGGTGACGCGAACCAAGAATTTATGACCAATTATAAGCGGGGTTGACGAGACTCGAACTCGCGACCTCATGCGTGACAGGCATGCGTTCTAACCAACTGAACTACAACCCCGTTGGCTATTTGTCGTGCCGGATTGCCCGGCGGCTCGGCCTTGCGCCTCACCACTGACCGTCGATTCCCTTGCGGTGCTCTATACTGGGCGGTACTAGATTCGAACTAGTGACCCCCTGCGTGTAAGGCAGGTGCTCTAACCAGCTGAGCTAACCGCCCGGTTCATTCTGGGCCGGGTGTCACCCTCGGCATGAGACCCTGCGCCGCTAAGAGGCTGGTCTACAATCAGGTTCCGCGATGGTCAGCGCGCCAATATATACAACGGCTCCGAAAAGGCAAGGGCAGACAGACTCTATACGCGTAAAAAAACGACCGGCCCGCTACTGAGGACCAAGTTGTTGAGATGCAAAGGAATCAGGCGCTGACGTTGGAACTGTCGGCGGGGGCCTCGGCCTTTGGCTGGTTCTTGGCCAAGATCGCCCACGGAACCAGCACGCAATACCCCACAACCAGAAGGAAAGGAGCCAGCGTTATCGATCCCTGAGCCAGAAACAGAAAGCCAATAGCAATGACGGCCAGAGCCACGCCAAAGAGGATGTAATTCTTCTTGCCGAAGGGCCAGACGAAAGTCCGGGTGCCGTCCGACACCAATCCGGCGGGCGCCGCGGCCACGGTTTTCTTTTTGGGTACTGCCATACGCGATAACTTACTGGTTATTTTGCGGTTGTCAAGTCACGGTCGCCGATCGTTTTGTCCGGCTCCAACACTCTCTTATACCAGACCGCCAGCCCTATCGCCCAGACAAACATCAACATCTGGCGCACTTCCTCGTCGGAAAACGTGGCCTCGGTCATCGAGCCGAGCAGGAAGACTACGGCTCCGAGCAGAGAGGCCAGAAATAGACGCCGTTCGGCGGTCGATATATCCGGTTTTCGATAGCCGCGCCACAACAGCCAGAGCACAGCAGCCCACATGCCCAGAAACGCAAGCGCCGTTGGAATGCCGGAGATGGCTCCGACCGTCAGCGGATCGTTATGCGCGTGAGCCATATTCCGGGTCGCCCGCGCTTCCGGGCGGATTCGTTTTGAATACTCCTCAGAGAAGTTGCCCTGTCCGACTCCAAACACCGGATTAGACCGTATGATCTCGGCCGCCCGCGACCAGATGAAGACACGCCCACCTTCGTCCTTCCCTCCGAAATCCATCGCCTGTTGATCGGCATACCGGAGCACTAGGCCCGACGATATCGCCACACCGACAAGTACCACTACCAGCGCACCGATAGTCAGTCTTTGGAATTTTCGGCCAACAATGATCACGCCGACTACCAAAGTGGCCAACAGCGCGGCGGCCGGGCCACGACTAAGAGCAAACATGACCGAAATCCCAGCCAGCGACGCGACAGTAAGAAACCAGATTCTTGCTCTACGCGACAGATCGTCGCCCTGGACCAGGGCGTAGCCCAGCAGAACGCAAGCCGCGGTGCCGTAGTAATTGGCGAATGTCAGCGGATGAGTGAAGTTTCCCTCGACCCGCCAACCATATTCGCTCGCTTCGACGGGAAATGACGGCTTGAGGGGATGCCAGCCGGTGAAGTGCTGAATGATACTGTAGAGCGAGATAAAGCAAACGCCAATCGAGAACAATGTGATCAAGCGGCGCGGAACACCGTCGAATTGCATGACCGCAATACCCACCAACAGAGCGCTGAACAGCCATTCCTCCTTGATCATCTCGACCGACTTGAACGGCGTGCTGTTCATCAGCCCTGCAATTAGCATTCCCGCCACGTAGAGACCGATCATGAGATAGACGCTGCGGAGCGGCGGAACAAACGGCTGGTGTTTCCAGACGATGACGATGACGACAAACAGCATCAAGGACAGGCCGAGAGCCGATTGAGCGATGGCAATGGAGAAGGTCGAGCCGAGAACAAACAGGCCGTACAGAAGTACCAGGCCGTTGCGGACGGCTGCCGGCAGCTTCGTCATTTGGTGGCAACGAGATCGTGTTCGATCAGCTCAACCAGGAGATGCAGCACGTACAGCGTCTCCTCCAGCACTCGCTGCGTGAGTGGGTGCGGGATGACAATCGATCGGTCGGCCAGAGCTCCGCAGATTACCGCCCGATCCACCGAGGACCGCCATGGTGATCAGATTGGCCGCCCGTGCCGCCTTGAGTGCCGCGACCAGATTGGCGTCGTTGCCCGTAGGGGAGAGGACAATCAGCAGGTCAAGCCGGTGGCCGAGTGCCTCGATCTGTCGCGCGAACAACTGATCGTAACCAAACGATTCAGCCGCGCCCGTGATCATCGATGAATCAGCCGAAAGCGAGATGGCCGGCAATGCCTGGCGGCCTCGTTCAGTGCCGATCTTGCCAATCAACTCTCCGGCGAACAACGAACCCAGGGCGGCGGCGCCGCCGTTTCCGGCGATCAGAATCTTGCCCCCGGAACCGATAACGCCGGCGATGACATTTGCCATTTCCAGCAACTGGGCGCCGTTTTGCTTCACCAGTGACTGGCGGAGGATCGCGGTATCCTCGGTCTGACGTCGCAGCGCTTCCAGTTTTTCGACCTGATTCATACCGTGACGGATTCCCTCGGGTGGGTTGCAGCCGTGAGTTCGCGGAGAAGGGAGAGCTCACCGTCAGTCTCCAGGTGATTGCCCATGATGACAAACGATGCTCCCGCATCGATTCGTCGAGCACAATCATCGGGAGTACGCAATCCGCCGCCGACCATGACAGGGATATCGACATATCCTGCCACCGCCCGTACCATTTCGACCGGCACCGGTTGATCGGCGCCCGAGCCGGCCTCGAGATAGACCAGTTTCATGCCCAGATACTGCGCCGCCAGCGCGTGAGCGCATGCGATATCCGGTTTGCTGCGCGGGATCGGCAGAGAGCCGGAGATAAATTGTACTGAGGTCAAGTTGCCTGATTCGATCAGCATATAGCCGGTGGGGATCGATTCGATATTGGCCGCCTTCACGAACGGTGCGCCCTTGACCTGCTCTTCGATCAAGTAATGCGGATTGCGGCAGGAGATGAGCGACGTAAACAGGATGGCATCCGCGTGCGGCGTAATCTGCGTATAGGAACCGGGGAAGATGATCACCGGTAACGAAGTTGACTTTTTTATGGAGAGTACCGCGCCGTCAAAATCGCTCTTAAGCATGAACGATGTGCCGACAAGTATGGCGTCGACTCCGCACGACTCGGCCGATTCAGTCAGCGTGAGATATTCACGCGAGGCGATCTTGTCCGGATCAATGAGGAGCAGAAAGCAGCCGCCGCGTCGAGCGCGGACCGTACAGAGTGTCTGGTAAATGCCGTTATGCATCCGAGTTATGCGCCCACTTTACCGGTGAGTATTTCCACGATAGCGTCGAAGAAGGCTCTACTGTCGCTTCCCGTGGCAATCGAGCCTTGCGCAAAGGTCGGCTTTCCCCCGCCTCGGCCACCGAATCGGGAGAAGACTTCCTTAGCTATGTCACCGGCGCTCAGTTTATGATTTTGCACGGCGGGTCCGTTGGCGGCGACCGTCACCGACACTTTCCCATTGGTCTGCGCCATGCCGACCGCCACCACCGGCTGCGGCTTGTCCTTCACTGAATCGATCCAGGCGGCAATAGTGTCGGTATCGGCTTCGCCGAAATCATGCGACAAGAAGAGGACCGGGCCGATTTTTCTTTCGTCGCCGGTTGCGCCGCTTCCACCACTGAACATTGCCTGCTTGGTTTTCTTGATTTCCTTCTGCAGGGAGGTGTTGGACTCTTTCAATGCTTCGAGTCCTTTGAGTGCCTCCGCTTCCGGACGGTTCACCGCTTGAGCTACCTGTTGGCGGAATCGTTTCAGATCGAGCAGATACTCGGTGGCCGCGCGGCCGGTGATTGCCTCGATACGACGAACGCCGCTGGCAATGCCGGTTTCAAGAGTCACGACCAGCGAACCGATCTGGCCGACATTCTGCACATGAGTACCGCCGCAGAGTTCTTTGGAGAAGGTGCGGCACCGACACCACCCGCACTTGTCGCCATATTTCTCGCCGAAGAGCGCCATCGCACCGGATTTCTTTGCTTCTTCGATCGGCATTTCCTTTGTGTCGACCGGCTGTACCCTTGATGATCTCGCCGTTGACGATTTCTTCCACGCGACGGATTTCGTCGGGCGTCATCGGTTGATGATGCGAAAAGTCAAACCGGAGACGGTCGGGGCCGACATACGAGC
The DNA here is from genome assembly GCA_963806185.1 of uncultured candidate division Zixibacteria bacterium. Taxonomy (GTDB): domain Bacteria; phylum Zixibacteria; class MSB-5A5; order GN15; family FEB-12; genus CAWDXE01. The sequence continues at coordinate 627,600 of CAWDXE010000001.1, read as the reverse complement.
CGGACTGCTTGACATGATCGCCGAGCGTCATGCGCAGAGCTTTGTGCAGGAGGTGGGTAGCCGTGTGATTGCGCATGATATCCCAGCGGCGGGAAGAATCGACGGAGGCAGTGACGCTCTGATACTCTTGCAGTATCTCGAATGGAGCCGCGGTCAAGTCACCAATGTGATAGTAGTATCCGTCATGGATACTCAAGTGATTGACTGTCATTGACCAATGCTCATTGGAAATCGTACCGGTATCACCTATCTGGCCTCCGGCTTCGACATAAAACGGAGTTCGATCAAGTATGACAGTCACCCGACGATCTTCTGCCCAAGGCAGCTCGAGACCTCGGCCTCAACGGTTAACAAATCTCGAACAAACTTCGTTGGAAGAATGTCTGCGAAGACCTCTAGTCTGAAACGTCTCAATACATTCCGGAGACTCTGCGCCTGCAACGTCGGCAAACGACGAACCCGCCCTCGACCGCTCCTGCTGCTCTGTCATCGCCTTCTCAAAGCCAACCTGATCCAGCGTCAGTCCCTGCTCGTGCGCAATCGTCTCAGTCAAATCGTAGGGGAAGCCATAAGTATCGTATAAGCGAAAGACCTCGTCGCCGGGGACAATTTTATTGCCGGTGGCGTGAACTTTCTTCGCTACTTTGTCAAACAGGTCAAGTCCCGTCTCCAGCGTCCGGCCAAACGATTCTTCCTCCGCGCGAATCACATTCATGATATGATCCTGCTTCTCCCGGATCTCCGGATAGGCCTCACCCATCTGCTTTACCAGCGTCGGTACGAGTTTGTAGATGAACGGTTCATGCGCGCCGAGATTGCGGCCATGACGCGCCGCCCGCCGCAGAATTCGCCGCAGCACATAGCCGCGCCCTTCGTTGGAAATCCCGGCGCCGTCGGCGATCGAAAAAGTCAACGCGCGCAGATGGTCAGCGACGACATGATGCGATACCTTGTGGTCATAGATACCGGCGCCCGTTTGCTGTGGAGATCGCCCGGATGATATTCTGGAAAAGGTCGATTCCGTAATTGGTGTCGCACCCCTGCAGAATTGCGGCAATTCGTTCGAGACCGGCGCCGGTATCGACCGACGGTTTCGGCAGCGGAACAACCTGACCGTCCGGCATCTGCTCGTACTGCATGAAGACCAGATTCCAGATTTCGACAAACCGCTCGGTCTCGCCATTGACCACGTCTTCCGGACCGGTGCCGTACTTTTCGCCGCGGTCGTAATGGATTTCCGAGCAGGGGCCGCACGGACCGATATCGCCCATTGACCAGAAGTTGTCCTTCTTGCCGAAACGGAGAATCCGGCCATTCTTCAATTCCGGCGCAATCTTGCCCCAGAGATTAAACGCGTCATCGTCGGTCTCATACACAGTCGCGTACAGCCGATCGACGGGCAATTTCAGCTCTTTGGTCACCCATTCCCAGGCAAAGCCGATCGCCTCTTCCTTGAAATAATCGCCGAACGAGAAATTCCCGAGCATTTCAAAGAACGTATGATGACGGGCGGTAAAGCCGACATTGTCGAGATCATTATGCTTGCCGCCGGCTCGAATGCATTTCTGGGAGCTGGTGGCCCGTTTGAAGTCCGACGTGCGCTTGCCGGTGAAGACATCCTTGAACTGATTCATACCGGCGTTGGTGAACAGAATAGTGGGATCGTCGAACGGGATAACCGGCGACGACGGTACCAGCCTGTGTCCGCGGTTCGTAAAGTATCGAAAGGAAGGACTGACGGATTTGGGCCGTCGATAATTTCTGCATGGTCATGGTGAAGACTGAAGTACCTAAAATGTTACACTGTCAGAGGCTCACGCCTCGTGTTTCTGCTGGTTGTACACACGGTCGAACGCCTCTTTCGCGGCGTTGAACCCAACCCCTCTCCGTGACAGGTAATAATAGGCCTTACGGCGGGCATCCTCAAGGTCAAACTTGCTGAATCGGATCCAGCGGCTTTGGAGCATTTCGACGGCGATATCCAGTTCGTCGCGATCGACCAGGGCCAGGTCGACCGTCTGCTCGGCGAGGTGCTGCTCGATATATTTCTTGCGGAGGTAAGCGATGAGAAAACTGCGGCCGGCCGGATTCTTGTCCAGAACCTGTTTGAGCAGCAGGAAAGCCACGCGGGCGTCGTCGATCAACCCCTTTTGATGAAACCTCTTGATGACGGTGTCGATCGCCTCGTTACCGAAGCGCTTGTCGCGGAGCTTCATGCGTAACTCGCCTTCCGCCCGATCGCGCAGAGCGAGATATCGCATGGCCTGCCGCTCGCAGGCGGCGAGTTCGGCCTCGCGCAGAAGAACGTCGAGCTGTTGAGTCGTGAGAACGATGCCTTCCTTAAGACGGTATTCGTGCAGCAGCTCGCCGGGAATAATCAACAAACGGTCGAGACTGGATATCGTCACTCGATAGTCCAGACCCAGCGGTTCGATCTTGATGACACGAATCGTGTTGTAGAGCGTACTCATCAGTCCATCGTCCTCGATCCCATGCCAAACGTAGGCTGGGCGAGCAAATCAGGCTACAAAAAAACGGCGAATCGGCTACCGTACGAACCCGAACGGTCTCTTTTCTAAGACTTTCGGCAAATTTCCGAAAATCCCCGTTGACGGAACAGAGGTGAGGCCATAAGTTTGGGGGGAGTGATTGTTGGGCGGTAACCTGTTAGAACATTTCAGGTTTCAGTCCGGTCACAATTAATAATCACGACCGCAGTGCGACTGCTCCGCGGAGCGCAGCCGCCAGGCCGAACCTGCCATCGGAAAGCACAGTATGGATCTCGATCTACAAGGGAATATAGAGAAATTTACCCTGCCGGAAATTTTCCAGCTCATAGCGGCCAGCCGCAAATCCGGAACTCTCGGCATTCAGAGGGACGATTCCATTGTCATGGTCTACTTCGATCGCGGCGATATTGTCTATGGCTACGGCCCGCGCCAGACTTTCCATCTCGGTCAATTGCTGAAAGAACGGGGCCTCCTCACCGCTACACAACTGGAAGAGGCCGTCAACACACAAGCAAGAACGGAAAACTCACGGCGGCTTGGCGAGATCCTCGTCAACAAAGGATTCATCGATCGCGCCGATCTGCAAAAGGTGATCCAGCACCAGGTGGAGGAACTGCTCTTCTCGCTCCTTTCATGGCAAAACGGCTCGTTCAAGTTCTATGAGAATCAGTTTCCGACCGACGAGGAAATCACCGTCCGGCTGTCGGTGGAAAATGTAATCCTCGAAGGACTCCGCCGGCTCGACGAACAGAACCTGATCAAGGAGGCACTGCCGGATCCGCACGCCGTCTACGTGATCTCGAATTCATTCTCCGGTCGCAAGCGCGCAGTCACCATGGAGGCGTCGGAGTGGAATACGATGGCGCTGGTCAACGGACTGCGCTCGATCGAAGAGATCTGCACTGTTTCCACCATGGGCCGCGAGGAAACACTCAGGCATATGGCCGAACTGAAACTGGCCGGGCTCATCGTCCTCTCGGACAAACCGGTAACACGGCCAAGTCCGACGTCGTCCAATCTCGATACCATGGTCAATCGCCTAGCCGGGCTTTTTGAAGATTACCTGACCGCCAAGTCGGGTACGCGGCCGGCCGTGCGCCAGATCACCAAGACCTATATTGGAGAATCGCAGTGACCGACGCCACCACTCTCCGCAAACTGGAACAGGTCCTCGAATCCTTCCTCGAGCGCGCCGTCCAGGTGAAATCCGAACGGCTACGAGTTCTGGATGGAATCAATCGACTTGATGACATTGCCCGAGGTGTGGAGCAGGGGAATGAATTGACCGACGAAATGGGGATGTGGTTCGCCAAGCACTCTGACTGGCTGCATACGCAGAGTCTTCGTCCAGCCGAGCAAAACCGGATTCGGACCATCCTTGGCGAGATACGCCGGGAATTGCGTGTATCCGAAGAATCGTCCCCGGCCATAAACAAAATCTCTCGGGAAATCGACCGCTGGCAGGCCCGAAGCGGTGATAACCCGGAGCCAGTCAAGCCAAGCAAACCAGCCGAGCCGGTTGCCAAACTAGTATTGAAGCGGGGGTCGGAAGGTTTGACGGTTCCACCGGCAGAGCCGGAAACGGACACTATCTCTTTATTCCGTAACGTCTTAACGCAGCTTTCATCGCTGTTTGACGACTATTCCCGGAATCGGGTTCACATTTTGAGTGCTCTGGATGAGAGTCTCCGGGCGGCCGAGCTTCAAGATCGACGGGATGCCTTGCTTTTGTCGGCCACAATTATATATTACCTCAAGCAACGAGGGTACAAAGTCGAACCGTACGTTAAGAGGCTGAAAGCCGCCGAGGCGGCCCAGCGGGAGGGTGAAGCCCGTGCTTAACGCATCGGAAAAGGCGTATTACTTGGCCTTGGTGGCGTTGCGGCAGAAGAACTTCCGCTCCGCGCTGGCCTATTTTGAGAAAGCCGCACCTTTTTTTGCGGATAACGCCGAATTTGCCCTGTTGCAGGAAACCACTCGGCTACTGGTTGCTGTTAAGGAAGAGTTGGTTTCGCAAACCGAGGTAAATGAGAAGATTGAAATAGAAGAGGTATTACCGTATGGCAAAGAAACAGAGCTTCCTTGATAAGACCAGTAAGAAGGCAATGCACCCGACTTGCCCGGTCTGCTCCGGTGAAATTACCTACATCCGCCACGTCAAGGCGGTGAAGGCCGAAGGCGGGTGGAAATTCCGCTCGCTCAATACCGGCGTCTGCAAGTGCAACGAAAAAGAAGTGTACGCCTGATTTTACCGGCGTCTGAGAAAGTCAAAACCCCTTGAGCCTCGGCCCAAGGGGTTTTTCTTTTCTGAGAGTCCAGCCCTGCTCGCACGTTACGACCAAGGTTATTTCCACTTCACATCTGATGATACCTTCACCACTCAGATAAGACGAGCGAGAGTGACGGTGGTGTTCTTCGCGACAGTACCGCGCAGAAATGTAACTTTCACTTTGGTCTTCGGTTCACCCTTGAGAAGGTCATACACTTCTCGAAGTTTCAAGCCGGCCAGCGCTTTGCCGTCTAACGATTGAATAATATCGCCAACCTGCAGACCGGCCTTATCTGCCGGCGACGTTGGTATCACACTCATGATTCTGATTTCATCCTTCATATTCTCGCCGAGCCCGAGTTGCAGTCCAACCATGGTGTATTCGTCGGGGTCAGACAGATTGCCGTTTGGCTCGAGATACAACTCATGCTTCCGGTAATCAAAGGTGACGGCAAATCGGCGTAGGATTTCGCCGCCAAAGGAACCGTTTTGCTGCGTGGAAGCGGCAGCGCCCAGGGTGTCCAGTGAGAGTTCAACCACCAGGTTCTTGATGGTCTGGCCGCCGATCACGACTGACGAAGCTCGTGACACGTTTGCTTTGCTCTGGCCGCCGACTCCCCCGTAACGCTGTACTTCAATGGACTTGGTGACACACGCCATCAGATTGTTGGCGCGCACGGTTGGGCTGCTGATTGAAATCGCGCTGCGCATACCGGTGTCCATCAAGAACCGGCCCTTCAGCGGCGGACAGCCGGCCACCGTAACCTCCAAAGGCACGATGGGAAGACTCCCCTCTAACTCGAAGCTGATCGGGGCAGCCTGACCGTGATAGGCGAAGGTAGAGGGTTCATAGAGGGAGATCGAATTCCGGTCATAGCGGATCTCAACCACGAATCGGCTGAGGAAATCATAACCAAGCACGCCGTCGATCGCACGCCCCTCGATAGGTTCAAGTTGGGCAAAGGGTATGACGGCCGCAATTTGGTTAGCCACGGTTACGCCCGGCAATTCGTACGTCAAACCCTGAGCAAGCGCGACCGACACCGATTTCTCACCCACGCCGCGCCCTTCGAGGTCACCCGATGTATTGACGCCCAGTTCCTTGGCCACGCGATCATTGATGCATGACATTTCGGCGCCGCTATCGAAAATGAACCAGAGTTTGCGCGATCCGTTGACCTGTACGGGGACATAGATGTGGTTGTTCACCAGCTCGAAGGGTATGTCCCTGGCTTCCGTCCCTTTTGCGAACGTGTAGTCTCTGACGCGATTTGTCGGCGCGGCCAGCAGGGAATCGGGGATGACCGTGTTTGATTCGACCTGCTGTACGCTCAGGAACATGTCGCGAAGAGTGTCGCCAAATCCCTGTTGCACTTGGAAGGAGACTTGCATCCCATCGACCGACCGCCAATCGCGATACCAGGTGGTTTGAACACGATCGTCAGCCTGCGACTCCGAACGAATCGGCAGGTAGGTCTTTTTATCTAGAAAGTAGGTCACTGCCTGGCCGCCTTCAGGGGCGATGAGAACGGCGACTTCGCTTGGCTTGTTTGACTTGATGAGAGTGACCTGACCTGCGGCGCGATCGGGAAAGAACTGGGCACAGTTGGCCAGATACTTTCCGGTATTAGCGCCTTGCAAGTCGGCCCCTGCCAGCGGCCGAATCTGACCGTTCATGTCCTTCTGCCAGCAGGCATCAGCAGCACAGCCGCCGCTGATCTTGACCGCGCCGTTGGCCAGCGAGAGATAGTATGCACTGCGGCCGTCGATTGACCAGTAATCATCCATAGTGCCTGTGAGACCGGAGGTCTTTACTTGCAGCAGCGTGTGGATACTTTTCTGCGCCGCCAACTTTTCTCTCCCCCCGAGGGCCTGCGCCCACCTATCCAGCACCTGGTCTACGCTGAGCACCTGAGCACCTCCAGTCATAGCGCATCCCAGGGTGATGGCCAGGGATAGCACGATCGCCTTGAATACTGACCGTAACGTTTCCATATTCTTCTCCTATTTGTGACGAGTCTTCTTGTGGCTGTTTGTAGCGGAAGCACCGGCGCCGAATCGGCGCATGAGCGACGCGTATCCGGGAGCGTCCATAGTGAGCAAACCGCGATATTTTTCATAGACTTCGGCGATATCGTCAACGGAACCGCCGCTCCGAAGTACCGCGCCAATGGCTGTGTGGACGAACTCGGAGGCGATGCCGTTGTGATACATCCAGGAGAGGTATTCGCTTGTGCTCCAAATCGCCTGATATACTCTGGTCATATCTTGTGAAAGGAAGGCCAACTGGTGTTCCCGGCCATCGACAACACCGTTGACCCACTGTCCCGGCCAGCGCGACAGCACCACCTCAGGATCATCAGGGAGGAGGACGTCGACTCGCTTGAGAATTACAGGAGAGTAGATTTTCACCACGACCTGCACTCCCCGCTTTGCCGCACGCTCAAGATCCCCACCGAGGTCCGCCATCGGTTTGGGAAAGAGGTCAAAGAGTATGACCCGCTTGGCATCTTTGATCATGCGGCGACATCCCTGCATTACCTGATCCACTGTCGAAAGCTGGTATACCCGGTCGTCACTCCACGTGCGCTCGATACCCGTCAGCGCCAGACTGACACGCTCCCCGAGTTTTTTCTGCCGTTCTCCATAGGAACTGAGAAAATCGGATACCGGGGTCGCTCGATACTGACGAGTCGGGGCGTCATCGGCCAGAATCGCGCCCTTGGCGGTCAGTGAATCGATGGCCTTGTAGGTATTCGCCGTCGGCTTCCCGATCGCTTTGGCTATTCCGTAGCCGGTGGCCGGCGGTGATTGGAGGAGGTGGATATAGACCTGCGCTTCGAGCGGGGTCAGCCCCATCTGCTCAAGCAAAGTCACAGTAGTTGCATGATTCATCGAGTTGCTCCATAGTAGTAGCACAACATACTACTATTACGCCTGGGCCGGGTGTTTGTTGCGCGAAAATCTGATCGGGTTGGTGGTTGAGATTGATTCGGCAGCGGTAAGTCTCGGCCCCAAAATCGCTTAGCGGGGCTGTACAACCGGCCCGTAGTGGCGTATATTTGACCGAATTGCAGGTGAAAGTTCGAGTGGGCAAGTGGCAATGAAGAGTATGGTTCAGGAGAGTTCGCGACCGAACGGTGACCCCTCGCGTCTTGAGGCGCCCGGGATGTTCGACCGTATTGCGAAACGTTATGATTTTCTGAATCATTTTCTATCTGCCAACCGGGACAAAGCCTGGCGTCGGAAACTCGCCACGTTTCTACCGGATCGCTCGAATCTTGTGGCGCTGGATCTGGCCAGTGGTACGGCCGACCAACTACTGGCACTGTATGACAGCGGACGATTGAAAAGCGGCGTGGGAATTGATCTGGCCGGTGAAATGCTGGAAATCGGTCGTCGTAAAATCACCGACCGCGGTTTGTCCGGTTCGCTTTCACTTGTGCGTGGCGATGCTGAGACATTGCCGTTTGATAAGAATACATATGATGTAGCCTCGATGACCTTCGGGATTCGCAATGTCACCGACGTTCAGCGTACCTTGCGGGAGATTTATCGGGTGCTGTGTCCGGGCGGCCGAACGTTGATTCTTGAGTTTTCTCTTCCCGCGAATCCGGTGATCCGGGCAGCGTATCTCGCCTATTTTCGTCACATTCTCCCGCGCTTGGGATCTCTCATTTCCGGCGACAAGGAAGCTTACGCCTATCTCAACCGGACCGTGGAGACATTTCCCTACGGCGATGCCTTTTGCGGTCTTTTGCGCGACGCCGGTTTTGCGAACGTTGTTTCGCATCCCCTTACGTTCGGCATAGCCACGATATATGAGGGAGACAAGTCGTGAGCAGTGTCGACTCGAGATCATTACTCGCGTGTGAGGAAGCGGTCGCGCAACTGGGACGTCTGATTCAATCCGCCTTCGATGTCATGGAGCACCCCGAATCCTGCCAGCCGAGTCACAGCGTTCGCCTTTCTGTCCCAATAGAACCGTTCGATCCGCTGGTCTGGGTAGGGGAACAGATACAGCGGGAGAAGATCTTCTGGCGCGATCGGGAGGGTCGGCGATCAATGGCCGGTGTTGGTGCGGCAGCTACCAAAATACTCGGTGCCGGAGAATCCGTCCGGGGTTTCCTGCGGTGCGTGGACTCGGAATTGAATCCCGTCTATCCTGATCTTCGCTGGTATGGCGGCATTCGTTTCGACCAGACCTACGCCGGGCGCGAACGGGACCGTAGTTGGGGGGCCTTTGGCAACGGCCTGTTTTTTCTTCCGAGATTCGAACTCATTGCTGACGGCACGGATGCTCAGCTCGTCTGCAATCTTTTGACCGACGGCACCGACCGCGACCGGAGATTTGAGATCCTCGATCAGTTGCAGGAGCTTCGCTTTGACGTCGACCGTGAGCCGGAGGGTTCGTTGCGAGCGATCAGCCGTTCGCTCTCACCATCGCGCGAAGTCTGGGGCCGAATGATGGCCGGGGCCATGGACGCCATCGAAACCGGTCAGATTGAGAAGATTGTCATGGCACGCCGGATGGAGCTTGAGTTCACCGACGCCATTGATCACTGGTCATTGATGCGACGGTGGGGCGAGACAATTGCCGACAGCTACCTCTGGGCGATCCAGGTTGCACCCGACAATTGTTTCATTGGGTCATCGCCGGAGCGATTGTATGCGTTGCGAAATGGTGTGGTTGAATCCGAGGCTGTCGCCGGCACTCGCCCGCGCGGTGCTACCGAGCAGGAGGACCTGGCGTTGAGGGTCGAGCTGACGGAGTCGTCGAAAGACCAACGCGAGTTTGAATATGTCAGCGCTACGGTTGAGAGTGCGCTGTCTTGTGTATGTGACTATGTCACCCACGATCGTCAGGCGTCGATACTCAGTCTGGCTACATTACAGCATTTGCGCTGTCAGTATAGCGGGAAACTCCGTGAAGGAATGAGGAATGGCGATGTGCTCGAGGCGCTTCACCCGACACCGGCCGTCGGTGGGACACCCCGATTGAAAGCGCTCGAGCTCATTGGTACTCTCGAACCGTTTGATCGCGGCTGGTATTCCGGCCCAATCGGCTGGATTGGTCCGTATTCGTCGGAGTTTGCGGTGGGTATCCGCTCGGGTCTGATCCACGGAAATCGCTTGTCCCTTTTCGCCGGGGCCGGAATAGTCGCGGGTTCGACTATCGAAGGCGAATGGCGCGAGATCGAACAGAAAAGCGCCGGACTTTTGAGCACGCTTGGCCTGTCATGACTGTCGATACCAAAAATCTGAACTCACTCTGGTCGAGTTTGATCATGGAAGAACTATCACGCCTCGGAGTGAGGATGATAGTCATCTCTCCTGGTTCGCGATCCGCGCCGCTGGTGGTCGCGGCCGTCCGGCAGGAGGGTATTGGGAACGTCGTGCATTTCGACGAACGAGGGGCGGCATACTTTGCCCTGGGGCACGCGCGTGCAAATCACCAGCCTACTGCCCTCATCTGCACTTCTGGCACAGCAGTGGCCAACTACCTGCCGGCGGTCATCGAGGCGTCGCAGGACCGCATTCCACTCGTCATCCTGACCGCCGATCGCCCGCCGGAATTGCGTGATACGGGCGCCAATCAGACGATCATCCAACCGGGCCTCTTCGGTCAATACGTGCGGTGGCAGTTCGATATGCCCTGTCCGACGACGGATATCGACCCGGCGATGGTGCTGACCACGGTGGATCACGCAGCATTTCGCGCGACGCATTCGCCTGCCGGTCCCGTTCATCTGAATTGCATGTTTCGCGAACCGCTCGCTCCGGTTCAAGACGGAAAAGACTACGACGCGTATCTATCTCCACTCGAACGGTGGCGAAGCAATCATGAGCCGTTCACACAGTATACGGGCGCAGTGAGAGCCGTGTCGTCGCCGCAACTGGGCACCGTAAAGGACCTTCTCACTTCAGCCTCGCGCGGGGTAATTGTCACCGGCAGACTTGCCTCCGAGGACGACGCAGCGGCGGTGCAGGAGTTGGCTCGACGACTGCGCTGGCCGGTCCTGCCCGACATTCAGTCCCAACTGCGGCTGGGATCCGACAGCGACTCGTATATTTCTTGCGCAGACCTGATTCTTTCGTCCGATCAGCTGCTTGATACTCTCCAGCCGGATGTGGTTTTGCATCTTGGTGATCAGGTGGTTTCCAAGCGGCTGCTCAATCGGTATGGCCACGGATCAACTGCCATTGTTCGTGTGATGGACAGCCCATGCCGCCACGATCCGACCCACCGGGTCACACATCGCATCAAATGTTCGGTGGCCGAATTCTGCCATGAACTCCCGGACATCGTAGATCCCGGAGGGTCGGACTACCTGGGCAGGTGGCAGCGCGCCAACAAGTCTGTCACCAACGTGCTCAATACTAACTTATCCGGCGACATGCTTTCGGAACCGGCCATTGCCCACCGCTTGTCCCGCCTGCTCCTCTCCGAAAGCGCCCTGTTTCTCGGCAGTAGTCTATCGATCCGCAATATGGATTCTTTCGCGGCATCGGACGGTCATACAGTGGTTGTTGCGGCTAATCGGGGTGCGAGCGGCATCGATGGTACCATTGCCTCGGCGGTCGGCTTTGCTGAAGGGAGCAAGCGTCCGCTGACCTTGCTGCTGGGCGACCTTGCCCTCCTTAACGATCTGAACTCTCTCGACCTGGTGCGTCGAGCCACAGTTCCGGTCACGATTGTGTTGCTCAACAATAATGGCGGGGCGATATTCGGACTTCTGCCAATCGCGGAATCCTTCGACCGACTGGAGACCTACTTCATCGCGCCGCACGGACTAGCCTTTGCTCAGGCGGCAAAGCAATTCGGGATTGCTTACTATTCACCGTCGAACATGCAGGCGTTCGAAAACAGCTATCACCGAGCCGCGGGCAACGGATCCGCGATCATCGAGTTGCCCATTGATCGTCACGCCGACGCCGCGTTCAGGCAACAGCTTCTTGCGTCAGTGCGAACGGCCCTCGAAGCTTCCTGACGATTCAGTGGGGACCATCGAGTAATGCTAGTATGAGTGACCTTAGTCCCGTTGTGTTCCTTCATGGATTTCTCGGCGCCAAGGATGACTGGAAAATGGTCGCCGATAAACTCGGCAGCACCCTGATGAAGCTGGGGGTAGACCTTCCCGGGCATGGTGAAAGCCACGTGGGGGCCAATGCCTTCTCATTTGATGGTTGCTCGCTCCTCATTGTGGAGAGTGTGGCCGCCATGGGCGTCCGTCGCTTCTCTCTGGTCGGCTATTCTATGGGCGGCCGCATCGCCCTCTATTTGGCGACTCGGTATCCGCAATTTGTGGAGCGACTGGCCCTGATATCAGCCTCGCCGGGACTTGAGTCCGAAATCGAGCGAACGGAACGCGCACGCAATGACGATTCTCTCGCTATGAAGCTTGAGGCGGAAGGTCTGCCGACATTTTTGGATGACTGGTACGGTCAGCCGCTGTTTGCGTCGCTGAAAGCGAGGCCCGAACTCCTCGCCAAAGTGATCGAACGGCGCGGCAAGGGTAGTTCGCGGTCGCTGGCCAAGGCTTTGAAATCACTTTCGGCGGGGCGCCAACCATCGCTCTGGGAAGAATTGAGGAGTCTGACCGTGCCGGCACTCTTCATTGCCGGTGAGATGGACTCAAAGTACGCCTCTCTTGCCCGTCGCATGGCCGACTTGTGCCCAAACGGCAAACCGTGTATCATTGCACAGGCGGGCCATGCGGTTCATCTGGAACAGCCGTGGGCCGTGGCCGAACAACTGAACGTTTTTCTCGCTGAGGGATAATCGAATCATGGCAACGATAGTCTGGCAGGCGGTCGGTACCTTTACGGATATTCTGTACCACAAGGGAGAGGGGATCGCCAAGATCACGATTAATCGTCCCGAAGTGCGCAACGCTTTTCGGCCGCAAACGGTGGATCAGATGTCACAGGCGCTGGAAGATGCGCGCCACGACGAATCGATCGGTGTCATCATTCTCACCGGGGCAGGTGACAAGGCGTTCTGCTCCGGTGGCGATCAGCGTATTCGCGGCGACGCCGGGTATCGTGACGACAAAGGCGTCCATCGGCTGAACGTGCTTGATTTCCAACGTCAGATGCGCACCTGCCCGAAACCGATCATTGCGATGGTGGCCGGATATGCGATCGGCGGTGGTCACGTCCTTCATGTCATGTGCGATCTGACTATTGCTGCCGACAATGCAATCTTCGGACAAACCGGTCCGAAGGTCGGTTCGTTTGACGGCGGCTACGGCTCAAGTTATATGGCCCGGATGGTTGGACAGAAGAAAGCGCGCGAGATTTGGTTTCTCTGTCGCCAGTACAATGCCCAACAGGCGCTCGACATGGGACTGGTCAACGCGGTCGTGCCGTTCGATCGTCTCGAAGACGAAACCGTGCAGTGGTGTCGCGAGATTCTGGCGAACTCCCCGATCGCGATTCGTTGCCTGAAGGCGGCGCTCAACGCTGATTGCGACGGTCAGGCTGGTTTGCAGGAATTGGCCGGCAATGCGACCATGCTTTTCTACATGAGTGAGGAAGGGCAGGAGGGACGCAACGCCTACAACGAAAAGCGGAAACCGAATTTCGGAAAATTTCCCCGCCGTCCCTAGCACTGCTATGGCTCACCCACCACTGTCCGTCTGGCTGCTGGCCATTCGCCCCAAAACGCTTCCGGCGGCGATCGCCCCGGTGATCATCGGTACGGGCATGGCATTTGCCGATGGTGCGTTTCATTGGTTGTCGGCATTCGCGGCGCTGTTGGGGGCGCTTTTCATCCAGATCGGTACCAATTTCACAAATGACTATTCCGATCATGCCAGGGGAACCGACACAGCCGATCGACTCGGTCCCGTGCGGGTGACTCAGGCAGGATTGGTCCCGGCAGAGACAATGAAGCGAGCCACAATTGTCGTGTTTGCCGCCGCTTTCCTGATCGGACTCTACCTGGTGTCTCGCGGCGGATGGCCCGTGGTTATGATCGGTGTGTGCTCTGTCTTATTCGGTGTGCTTTACACCGCAGGTCCCTACCCACTTGGCTACAACGGGCTGGGTGACGTCTTCGTATTGATCTTCTTTGGACCGGTGGCGGTGGGAGGGACGTACTACGTGCAGGCGCTGCAGATTACCTGGCCGGTGATTCTCGCGGGTTTCTCGCCCGGCTTGATGTCGGTCGGAGTCTTGACGGTCAACAATCTTCGCGATATCGATGGCGACCGGAAAGCCGGGAAGAGGACGCTCGCCGCACGATTTGGCCGAGCGTTCGCAAGAATCGAATACCTATCTTCGCTTTTGATCGCCGCCGGACTCCCGGTGGTGTTGTTCTTCACTGTCAGACAGAGCGGGTACCTGTTGCTTGTCCTTATCATGCCCATCATGGCCATTCCGACCATTCGCACCGTCTTCACCCAGACCGATGGTCCGTCGCTCAACTCAGCACTGGCCGGTACCGGGCGACTGTTGATTCTTTACGCGCTCCTGTTCAGCGTAGGATGGGTATTGTGAAGATATCCGGAGTGCGCGTATATCGGTATTCACTCCCGCTGGCGCAGACCCTTCACATGCGCCGTCAGATGCTGGTCGCGCGCGAGGGGCTGGTTGTCTGCCTATCTACCAATGACGGCCACGAGGGATGGGGTGAAATCGCCCCCCTTGATGGTTTCAGCCGGGAGACAATTGATGACGCTGTTGTCGAGTCATTGGCTTTGGCCGGTAGGCTGGTCGGAATCTCGCTTCCTTCACCATCCGATGATCCCATTCTGGCCGACACACTCTTCTCGGTAATTGAACTCCCCTCGGTGCGCTTCGGCTTTGAAATGGCATGGCTCCACCTGGCTGCCGATTCGACTGGAACTGCAGCGGCGAAATTGTTGCGATTCGACGCTCGCGATTCTGTAACCGTCAATGGTCTGCTCTCCGAAAAATCGGACGAGAATCTCACCCAGGCGGCCGTTCTTCGCGATGCCGGCTATCGCGCGGTGAAACTGAAAGTAGGGCGAATACCGGTCGAAACTGAAATCCAGTTGGTGCACAAATTGCGCGAACTATTAGGTCCGGAGACGGCCCTGCGGCTGGATGCCAACCAGGCCTGGGATTATGAAGAAGCGATGCGGTTCGTCGAAGGCGTGGCCGATGCGCGAGTGGAGTATATAGAAGAGCCGCTTGAATACTCTGATGCCCTCGATCAGTTTGCCGCCTCCTCTCCAGTGCCGGTGGCACTCGACGAGACTCTCTCCGGTATGGGCACGAATGACCTTGGGCAGTATGCAAATGCGAGGGCCATTATTCTGAAGCCCACGGTGCTCGGCGGCATCCTCAAGTGTCTTTCCATGGCGGAGCGTGCTCGCCAGATGCACATGAAAGTCGTCATCAGTTCGGCCATAGAATCATCGCTCGGCATATATTGTCTGGCAAATCTGAGTGCGGCGATCAATCAGGACGATATTCCGGCCGGGCTGGACACATTACGGTGGTTTGGAAGAAACCTTCTCACGTTCCCCATGGACAGGCACCTGCCGAACATTTCTCTAGTTCTGCCGGAGGCTCTGCCGATGCTCATCGACAAGTCGGCGTTGACCGAGGTGGCCGGTGACTAGGCTTCGCTGCCCGATAAATCAATTGGCGGAACACTTTCCCAATGAGCCGGCGTTGCTCAGTCACGATCGCACCTATACCTGGGGGCAGTACGACGCCCTGGTTTCGGCAACGTCAAAACAGCTGACTTCGATTGGTATCGCTCGGGGAATGCGGGTAGCTCTGTGCGACACAGCCAGTGTCGAGTTGACCGTTGCGATCATGGCCCTGCTTCGTCTGGGTGCGGTGGCCTGCCTGCTAAGCCCTCGACTTCCGGAGCAGGGGATCCAACAGGCACTCACCCAATGCGGTGCTGATTGTCTAATGGAGGTTTCCGGTAAGTCGCCGAAAGTAAGTTTCAAGATTGTGAAACTTCCGACAATAGATGAGGCGTCCGAAAGGTCGGGCGCCCCGGCCTATCTCGATCCGGATCTCCCAGCTACGATTATGTTTACGAGTGGATCATCGGCCGGGCCGAGAGCCGTCCTGCACTCGTACGCCAATCATTACTACAACGCCATCGGATCCAATGAAAACATCCCATTCATGACCGGTGATCGTTGGCTCCTCTCGTTGCCGCTCTATCATGTTGGTGGTCTGGCTATCCTCTTTCGTTCGATTGTGGGGGGAGGAGCGGTCGTTATCCCTCAGCGGATGAACGATCTTGTTGAAGTCACCTTACGCTCCCACGTAACCCACCTATCGCTCGTGTCGGCTCAGTTCATACGCTTCATCGAGGCGATCGGCGTGGGTATTCAGCACAACTTGAAGGCGGTGCTTCTTGGCGGCAGCGCCATGCCGGGGTTTCTGATTCGTTCCGGTCATGCGTTGGGCTTGCCATTGTACACGAGTTATGGAATGACGGAAATGAGTTCGCAGGTCGCCACGACCGGCAAGGGTGATACACTCGAACGCCTTTTGACTTCCGGTAGGGTGCTGACAGAGCATCAGATGGAAATTGCGGCGGACCACGAGATTCTCGTACGCGGCAAGACCCGGTTCATCGCATACGTCGATGGACCGAATACGGTGAAGCCGTTTGACGCCGACGGCTGGTATCACACGGGTGATCTGGGAGAAGTCGACGAAGATGGGTACCTGCGCGTGCATGGGCGCAAGGACAACATGTTCATTTCCGGTGGCGAAAACATCCAGCCGGAAGAAATAGAACGCCTGCTCACTCAATTGGATTTTGTCATGGATGCAGTGGTGGTACCGGTAGCCGACGCGGAGTTTGGATTCCGTCCGGCGGCTTTTGTGCGGACCCTCGACGGCCGTTCTATCGATGAGCGGCTGGCGGTCATGCATCTTGAACGTCATTTGCCGCGATTCAAGATTCCCGACTATTTCTACACCTGGCCGCCCGGAGAGGCGGGGATGAAAGTTGATCGAAAGCGGCTGGCCGCACTGGTGGCTTCGGACTGACAATGTGATATCTCGACGTCGCCCGGCGCAAAAGCAAAGGCTGGTGCGACAACCGCACCAGCCTTCTTTACATCTCAGAGGAGAATTCTACCGGTGCAACTGGGTAAAGGTAGCCAGTCCCGGGTAGATTGCCGCTGAACCGACAGTCTCGGCAATTCGCAGGAGCTGATTGTATTTTGCGATGCGGTCGGTACGACACATGGATCCGGTCTTGATCTGTCCGGCGCCGGTCGCCACGACAACATCAGAGATGGTGGCATCTTCCGTTTCACCTGAGCGGTGCGACACGACTGCGGTCCAACCTGCTTTCTGGGCCATGCTGATCGCGTCAAGCGTTTCGGTCAGCGTGCCGATCTGATTCAGCTTGATGAGAATCGAGTTCGACGCTTTCTCCTTGATACCCCGATCCAACCGTTTGGGGTTGGTGACATACAGGTCGTCGCCCACCAACTGAATCCGGTCACCCAGTCGTTCGGTCAATTTCTTCCAGCCGGACCAATCGTCTTCGGCCAGGCCGTCTTCGATTGAGATGATCGGATACTTGTCACACAGCGACTCATAGTAGTCAATCATCTGCTCGCTCGACAACTTCTTGCCCTCTGCCGAGAGATTGTACTTCTTCGTTTTCGCGTCATAAAACTCGGTGGAGGCAGGATCGAGCGCGATCATGATATCTTTGCCGGCTTTGTATCCTGACGCGCCGATGGCTTCCATGATGACCTGCAGCGCCTCTTCGTTTGACTTGAGATCGGGAGCAAAACCGCCTTCATCACCCACGGCCGTGTTCAGTTTCTTTTTCTGCAGGACCTTTTTGAGATGCTGGAACACTTCGGCTCCCATTTGAAGAGCCTGCGCGATGCTCTTGGCGCCGACCGGCATGATCATGAATTCCTGCAGGTCGACGTTGTTATCGGCATGCTTGCCGCCATTGAGGATATTCATCATCGGCACCGGCATGATTTTGGCATTGCAACCGCCGATGTATTCATACAGGAATCGGCCGCGACTATCGGCGCACGCTTTGGCGGTCGCCAGCGACACGCCGAGCATGGCGTTGGCACCCAGGGCTGATTTGTTTTCGGTTCCGTCCATCTTGATCAGATAGCGATCGACCTGAACCTGATCAAACGGATCAATCTCGTCGGAGATGAGAGCCGGGCCGATTTTCTTGTTTACGTTCTCAATAGCCGTAAGCACACCCTTGCCCATGTACGTTTTGGCGTCTCCGTCGCGTAACTCCACTGCCTCATGGGCGCCTGTCGAGGCGCCGGAAGGTACAGCGGCGCGCCCGAGCGATCCATCGGAAAGGCAAACGTCGACCTCCACAGTTGGCGTGCCGCGACTGTCAAGAATCTGCCTGGCGTGTACAAAAGCGTAATCCGACATAAATGGTCCTTTCAATGAATATCCCTATTCTTCTGGCGAAAAGGTAGGTGCGATGTCACTGGCGGGCAAGCGTTAAAATTGGCTGGGCAGCTCGATACATGTGCCGATATTCACAAGCCGTCCCGATAATCTTGAACAAGGTTTCCTGGCCTTGCGGCAGATTCGATCAGACTCAAGAGGTGATGTCGGAGTCCTCAAGGGAATATTTTGTGTTGACGAAAGGGGAGACGATTGATACATTCCTGTGGAAGTTAATATGCCAGCAACTCTGTGCCATAGACCAATGTATGGACCGTCAGTTCCCCTCTGTTCCGCCAGATAACTCTTCAAATTAAGTGACTGGAAATGGTTTCGTGAGGATCGCAGTACCGACTGGGCTCGGGCATAGTCTGTTGGAAGGTGAAGCGTATTTCGAGGAGGAAGAATGAACATCTACGTCGGCAACCTTGCCTACGGGGCAACAGAAGAGGATCTGCGCGCAGCCTTTGGTCAGTACGGCGAAGTGCAGAAAGTAACGATCATCAAAGACAAGCTCTCGGGCGAATCCCGCGGCTTCGGCTTTGTCGAGATGGCGTCCAACGAAGAGGGTCAGGCCGCGATTGACGGGCTCAACGGAGCGGACGTCAAGGGCCGGGCGCTGAAAGTCAACGAAGCTCGCCCGCGGGAAATGGATTCGCGAGGCGGCGGCGGTGGCGGTCGCGGCGGCGGATTCCGTTCGGGCGGTGGTGGTCGAGATCGGCACTAAGCTCGCAATCATCTACGCATACTATTCGAGAGCCGGCCGGTGCCGGCTCTTTCTTTGAGTGTATATTCACCCGCAAACAGCAGCCAAATGTACATCGTCGATTGACAGGAAAAACTGCATCGTCTACCTTTCGGACATGGACCAGATATTCATGTGCGCCTGCTGCGGCGAGGAAAACGACATCCTGCTCGATCCGAGTGAAGGGGACAAGCAGGAAATGGTTCAGGACTGTGCGGTGTGCTGCCGCCCCAATGTCATCCGGGCGAGGTACAACGATCATTCCAACGAATTCGATCTTGATGTTTACGTGGAAGACGCGGGGTAACGTGTGACGCAGCGCGACCGAACGGTTATGCTGGTCTTTCTCATTGCCGTCGTCGCCCGATTCGGCTTTCACTATTGGACCTTATTTCTCGCCGATGACGCTTTCATCACCTTTCGCTACGCCTCGAATATCGCTCACGGCCTCGGCTTCGTTTACAATTCCGGTGAGCGGGTGCTGGGGACGTCGACACCGCTGTTCACTTTCCTGCTGTCCGCTCTCTCATTGACCTCGATTCCGATCCCAACGCTGGCGGTCATGATATCCGTAGTCGCTTCAGGCGTAACGGCCGTCATAGTCTATCTCTTCGCGTTGCGCCTTCGCTTGGTTGATTGGGCAGTCGTGCCGGCGCTGGCCTACGCGTTATGGCCGCGATCTCTACCGGCGGACTCCGGCGGCATGGAGACCGCATTGTTCACCCTGCTGATCACCGCGGCCTTTTATTACTCTCACAGGAGATTTGGCGTCTACGCTGTCGGCATGGCCACTCTGGCCACCCTGACTCGCCCTGAAGGGGCGCTGCTACTGCTGTTGCTATTGGTGCATGAGTCGCGCCGGGATCCTCCGATGTGGAAAGCCAATCTCCTCACGATTTTGACACTTCTCATTCCCTGGCTTGTCTTCTCTACCTGGTACTTCGGTTCACCCCTGCCGCATTCGGTGACAGCCAAGCTGGCGCTGTACTCGCGCTTCGGTTCGACCACGGTTCTTGATAATGTTGTGTATCTTCTGGCACTGAAATCGCCCGTTGGGTGGATCCTCACCATCGCAGCCGTGATCGGCTGGCGCTGGTTGTCCCGCACTCAGTGCTGGGGCAGCCTGGCGGCGGTGTGGCTGCTGGCCATGATCGCGTTCTACGCCTTGAGCGGAACACATCTGTTCTTCTGGTATGTAGCTCCGCTCTATCCTGTCGTGCTGCTGTTTGCAGGCGGCTGTCTTCAATTTGCATCGGAGAGGCTATCCTGGCTGCGCAGCAGTCGACGCGGTTGGGTACACACAAGTGTGATCCTGGGATTGGCAGTCACTCTGCTGGCGGGCTCGTATTCGACGGCCCGGTCTTATCGAGACATGCAGGCTACACTGGATAGTGTGCATCGGCAGATCGGCCTGTATCTGAACCGAGCGGTCGAGGACGGCCAGACGGTTGCCGCCGAGGACATCGGGTATATCGGATTTTACTCCGGGAAGCCTATCCTTGATCGCGACGGCTTGGTGTCGCCGTCGGCGGTGGCATATAATCGAGCTGGGGATTACGCCGGGCTGATACGAGACTTTCGGCCGGAGTGGATTGTTGCCATGATAGGGAGTCCGATCAGCGGGTTCATCCATGATACTGCTTTCCTGTCTATGTACACTCAGGAGCAGGAGTACTCGTCGGTCTCATCGGGTGCCCCGGTTACGTATGTGATATTCAAACGCAGCGTCGCCCCTTCTCAGAATTGAGCCGGGAGACTCCTTTGGAACCCGGAGCAGGCATTTTAAAGTCGGACTGGACAAAGCCATAATGTATGCTTACCTTCTCGTGCACAAGGGCATACGCAGCGTTTTTGCCGGTAAATCTAACCTGTTTTCAGCCGACAAAACGAGCATAGAAGACAACCGAACAGTGTAGGCACGCCTACCAGGGGCACGCGAAAAAGATGAAATATTTAGTTACGGGTGGAGCCGGTTTTATCGGTTCCAACATTGCTCATCGTCTGTTGGAGATGGGTCATCAGGTAAGGGTTCTGGACAACTTTTCGTCCGGCCGAATCGAGAATATTAACGACATTCTCGCGATGTCGAATTGGTCGACGGCGACATTCGGGATTACTGGACGGTCAGCAAGGCCGTTGCGGGAGTTGATTTCATTTTACACCAGGCAGCGCTGCCGTCAGTCCCCCGATCGGTGGCCAATCCACTGACGTCCAATGTCGTCAATATCGACGGTACGCTGAACATGTTGGAAGCGGCCCGCCTCGCCGGTGTCAAGCGTATGGTCATGGCCTCGTCGTCATCGATTTACGGCGAATCCGAGGAGTTGCCCAAGCACGAAGGGATGACGCCGCACCCGCTGTCTCCTTATGCGGTCACCAAGCAGACTAACGAATACTACTGTCGGGTCTACGCCGATCTGTACCGCTTCCCCACTGTCTGCCTGCGGTACTTCAACATTTTCGGACCTCGTCAGGACCCAAAGAGTGAATACGCCGCGGTCGTGCCGAGATTTATCACCAGGTTTATGAGCGGCGAGGCACCGACCGTATTCGGCGACGGGGGACAATCGCGCGACTTTACCTACATCGACAACGCGGTACAGGCAAATTTGCTGGCGGCCAAGAATGACAAAATGGTGGGACAGGCATTCAACGTCGCTTGCGGCGCCCAATACACGCTGAATCAGCTTCTGGACAAGCTCCGTGAAATTATGGGCGTGACCATTGCCGCCAAGTACGATCCGCCGCGCGCCGGTGACATCCGTCACTCGTACGCCGCTATCGACCGGATCAAGTCTCACGGGTACGCCCCCACGGTGAGCTTCGATGAAGGGCTTCGGCGAACGGTCGCTTTCTTCACCTCCGCCGCTCCGCGAACCGGTGCGCCGGCTGCCAAGTAGGCGGTTACTGGTCGGCCAGCGAAAAGCGCCAGCCACAATAAAACTCTCGGCCCGCCTGATCATCGGGCGGGCAACAGATACATTCCGTCACAATGCGATCGTCGATTGCCCTGGCAAAGCCGGTGTACTCGACAATGCCGACCGACTTGCAGGGGAAAAGGGGTAAACCCTTTCTCTTGCGGGCTGATTGAACGCGACAATCAACCATGAAGAAATCAAACGAATGAGCCTTTTCATTCCGGATTTCCTGAGTGTTGAGCATCGCATAAAGTCGATACCCCAGGGCGCGTTTCAATCCATCTAATCCGGAGCGAAAGGGGATATCGTGGCGTTTCATGATGCGCTGAGCCTCGATGACCGTAAACTGCTCCCAGGCTTTGGCATCAAGGTCGATGGCCGCTTCCATGCCCAGGCGGTTTTCCACGGTCTGAAACCAGAGTCCGTCGTGGGCCAGCCAGTTGCGGGCGAAATCGCCAAGAACCTCCAGCAACTGCTCGCGGCTGAGGGAATCGAACGGAGTACTCACTTATTCTCGAATTGTTGTATATTATTCACGCCACCGAAGGTAGGTGGTTTTCCCGAAGATGACAAGTCTTCGAGTTGACTCAAGAACGGGGTGGTCGAGCGCCGACAATAGGTACAAGGTTGTTGGCCGATAGATGGCCGCTCGAAACGCAGAACCGGCCCAAAAGGGCCGGCATTGATCAAAAACCGCGAAATAATCGTCCCTCTTTGATTGGCACGCATATGAGAAGAACTATCTGTTGTTTAGTCGCTGCAATCTCGCTCAGCCTGGCGACAGCCGGCGTGGCGGGGGAACTCTCTTCCGACCTTTTGGCGCGGGTCCAAAGTCTGTCCGACACCAGTCTGGTCCGAGTCTGGATCAAGGTGACGCCGCCCAAAATTCGTACGGATGCGAGAGGCATAGCTGCCGACCAAACACTCCCCCCGGCTACCCGGCACCGGGCGACCATTCAAGCGCTGCGCGATAACAGCCGGATGGCGCAGACACGCCTGCTGGATGAACTCTCCTCGCTCGGAAACCGCAGGGCGACTCATCCGCCCAAGGGGCACTGGATTGCCAACGTCGTGGAAGCAGAAGTCCCGGTGAGTGAACTGCTCGCCCTGGCGGCGCGCCCCGATGTAGAACTGGTGACAACGATCCCGCGCCCGACCCTCATTGCTCCGGTGGAAGAATCCAGTAGCCGTGACTTGCCCCCGGGCGCGGCTGGCGTAGCGAGCAATATCACCTACATCAAGGCCAATCTCGCTTGGTTGCTGGGATATACCGGTCGGGGAAGAGTAGTCTGTTCTTTTGACTCCGGCGTTGAAGGCACAAACGCCGGGCTGAGCGGTACGTGGAAGGGGACCGACGGTGACTCGGCCGCCGCCTGGTTTGACCCGATCGATAAATTGAAATACCCACATCTGATTTCGTCAGTTGACCCTAGCTCCCGCAACCATGGCACGCACACCATGGGTATTATGGTAGGGCGCAACCCCGCCACCGGCGATACGCTATGTGTAGCCCCGGGTGCCAAATGGATCTCGGCCGGTGTGGTCGACGTCGAAGCGTCAATACTGGACGCCTTTGAATGGGCGGCTGATCCGGACGGGAATCCGTCGACCGTAGAAGATATGCCCGACGTGATCAACCACAGTTGGGGGTTCCAGAAGTTCGAATGCATGGACATATATTACGAGGCGATTGACAACACCGAAGCGCTCGGAATTGTCAATGTTTTCGCCGTAGGTAATGAAGGCTTTACCGGCCCGCGCAATCCGGCCGAGCGGGCGCTCAGCACCATCGATTGTTTTGCAGTGGGCAATCTCAATTCCACAGTCAGTCCGCCGGTACTTAGCGGATCGTCGTCCCGTGGTCCGTCATCTTGCCAGCCGGGCATGGTAAAGCCAAACGTGGTTGCCCCGGGTTTCAACATTATCTCAACATATCCACCTAACGCGACTGGCGTATTATCGGGTACGTCAATGGCGGCTCCGCATGTCTCCGGCCTGGTGGCACTGATGCGGCAGAAAAATCCCAATGCAACTCCGGCACAGATTAAGACCGCCATACTCAATACGGCAGCGGCTGCACCGGGATCAACCTGGGGAGCCCTGCCCAACAACGACTATGGTTGGGGACAAATTGACTGCGTTGCAGCTCTGGCCGCCCTGCCGTCACCGGCCGCCTCGCCATTACTCCGCGTATACGATCTCGTGGCAAGTCAAGCCGGCCCGGGTGACACTCTTACCGGGTACGTGGTGCTGCAGAATACAGGCAATGCGACCGGCAGCAATGTGACGCTCAATATCCAGTCGGCCGACCCGCAGTTGACCGTCATCGACGGTGCGGCGTCGTTTGGGACGATCACGGCGCTGGATACCGGCAAGGCGCTCGATATCATTAAAGTAGTCGTCGATTCGTCGGCCAAGGAGGGCGCCGTCCTGCCGATGAATGTGCTGATTTCGGGGACAGATTTCGGCGACGTATCTACAGTCCTGTCCGTAGTCGTCTCCCCGAAGGTGACGCGCCAGCTCTACACGCACAGCACGGGCAAGGTGCAGCTCACGATCACCAATTGGGGCGTAGTAGGTATCGGACCAAATACGCTTGGGTTTCCTTCGGGTGGTGTGGGTTTCAGATTCAATGGGTCCAGCAACCAGTTGTTGGAGGGGGGACTGCTCATCGGTACTGGATTTGGTCAAGTGTCGAGCGTTGTGCACAGCATCAGTTTGGAGCCTGATCGCGATTTCGCGCCTGTAGCTGGAGGCAATATTCGAGCCGACACGTTCGGGACTTTGATTCAGACAACTTCGAAGTTCACCGATGACGGCAGCGCGTTTCCTATAGGAGTCGAAGTGACCCAGGAAACTTTTGGTCAAGCGGCGCCGAATGACGATTTCATTACACTTCGCTACATTGTCAAGAACATCAGCGGCAGTTCGATAAGCGCCATGTACGTCGGTCTATATCTCGACTGGGAGACGCCGGTTATGAATGCGGGTCCGCCATTGCGGCTACTACGACGCAGCCAACCATGTCGCGTGGACTGCCAGAATGCTTCCGGTACTCGTTCCGACTTCCGCGGTGTCCGTGTCGTGGAAGGCGATTGGGCTTCCGCTTGGACCGTTCAGGGTCCGTCAGAAACGTGGATTCCTTTCTGGAGTGCGGGCGCCAACGGCTTCACAACTGATGAAAAGTATGCGGCTCTCACAGATGGTTTTGGAACCGCGTACGACCCAACTAGGTGCCGCCACCGATATCGTGCAGGTTGTGTCTGCCGGGCCGATTAGCCTCGCGCCAAATGCGGTTGACACGGTCAGCTTTGCCATACTGGCTGGAAATACTGAAAGTGACATCATCGCCGCCGCCAATCGTGCCACCGCCGTTCCGACTGATGTTGACGGTACCGACGAACCGTCTCTGCCGTCCAGGTTTGCCGTGTATCAGAACTACCCCAACCCGTTCAATCCCAGCACGACCATAGCCTTTGATCTCCCCCGGGTAAGCGACTATACGGTCTCTGTGTTCAACGTGCTTGGCCAGTCGGTCTTTGAAGAGAAGGGGAGAGCGAGCGCGGGCAGGGTGTCTGTGCTCTGGAATGCCACGGGCTGCTCGTCGGGCATCTACCTGTATCGGGTGACGGCCGGCGACTTGTCGGAGACTCGAAAGATGCTATTGTTGAAGTAAGTCACCCAAACAGGGCGATTGTTGGGATACCGGCCATGCCTTCCAGCATGGCCGCTTCTTTTTGGGTTGGGCAGAAAGCAATCAGCTTGTCGTTCGACACTGATTTCAAGTTCAGATCCCCTTTGTGACGAAATTCGCGCTCCTGCCGCCAGTCGGTTTTGGCGCCGATAGACTGTGTCAGCCATGGCTCGACATGGCAGGCAGTAAACGCGACAGTCGGATCATAGTACTGCAACGGGTAGATGCCAATCTGCCGGGCCGCATCACGCCTGATGCCGATCCCGTACGGCTCAAACGACATCTCTGCGTACTTCGCTCGCCAGCGCATGAGCGGGAGCGACTCGGCCACAGTTAACCCCGTGAATGAGACGGTCGCAATATTGCGCGGCATGTGTCGGCGTGACGCTGACAGGTGTCGCGTCGTCAGTATGTGCGTCAGCGTGTGGAAGACCGAACGCGGGTAGACTTCGGATTCAATCACCGCTCGATAAAAGTCAATCGCAAGCTCGTCCGGCCATCGAGAACTGGCGGTGCGCGTCCAGTGGATCAAGAAGTCAGCTCCCGCTTCGACTGCCGAGTGCCGCAGGGCCGTCGTCGAAACGGCATAGGCCAGTCGGTCGTGACGCGATTCATAAGGAACTTGATATGTTCGGTCGACCGCCTTTCCCTTTCTTTCCGACTCGATAAGTAGTGACTCCATCCGACCGCCGGGGCGTATCGACACCGGGAGGAGTAAGTCTGCCACAGCAACTATCGTCTGATCGCGCTCACCTTGAGGTGTGCTGATCCCAGTACGCGAATCCAGGAAGGTGAACTTCGTCAGCGATGCTGAGAGTTCAAACTGCTCCATTATGTCGGCCGACATGCCGGTGCGATCCTCTCCGTCGATTGTCGCGATGAGCAGTTCCACTGGGAAACCGTTGGCGTGAGCTGCCGCCAGCACCAACTCCCAGGTGTTCATGCCGGTCGATGTGAGGACGGTGTATCCACGTGTCCCGGCCGATACAACTGCTGCAACTGTATTCCTGACCCATGGCAGGCCCCCGTGAGGATGCTTGGGCTGGCGTGACAACAAAATGGCCGCGGTTGGCATGAAGGATTCTCCCACGTCAAGATAATGGACTGCACAGTCGGCATCAAGTCGAATCGCTTTGCTTGACGACCGGTGCGAAACCTCTATCTTATCGCTCATGGCATACACCGGACCAGTCAGGGAAATCGACGCTTATCGCTTTGAGATTCCCCCCAGCTACCAAACGGAAGCTATGAAGCGGCAGAATCTGAAAATGCGCGTTCCCGGTCTGATCTATACTGATCGGGAAATGTTCCGTGCTATTGCCGCCGACGACTCTCCCGACCAGGTCGCCAATGTCGCGACACTGCCGGGCATCATCGGTCATTCCATCGCCATGCCAGACATCCATCACGGGTACGGTTTCCCGATTGGCGGCGTGGCTGCGTTCGACGCTCAGCACGGCGTGATCTCCCCGGGTGGTGTCGGCTACGATATTAACTGCGGCGTTCGATTGCTCCGGAGCAATCTGTCGTTTCCCGAGCTGAAGGGACACATTCCCCAATTGATCGACTCCCTGTTTGCCAACGTCCCCTCCGGCGTCGGTTCCGAAGGCAAAGTACGCGTCTCCCGGTCGGAGATCGACCAGGTGCTCACTCAGGGGGCGCGCTGGGCAGTGGACAGAGAGTATGGCTGGCAGGAAGACCTGACTGTCATGGAAGAGAGCGGGTGTATCGACGGCGCCGATCCCGACTTGGTGAGCGACAATGCCAAGAAGCGGGGCGGCCCACAGCTCGGTAGTCTCGGGGCGGGCAACCACTTTCTTGAAATCCAGCGAGTCGATCAGATCTATCACCCTGAAGCGGCCAGAGCTTTTGGTATTACCGAGCCCGATCAAATCGTGGTGATGATGCACACTGGTTCGCGCGGATGTGGGCACCAGATCTGCACCGACTATCTCGACGTCATGCTTCGCGCCAACAAGAAATACAATATCCCGTTGGTGGACCGGGAGTTATCATGCGCTCCGGCGAATTCGACCGAGGCACAGGAGTATTTTGCCGCCATGAAATGTGCCGCCAATTTTGCCTGGGCCAATCGCCAGATGATCACCCACTGGGTGCGGCAGTCTTTCGAACAGGTGTTGGGCCAGTCGGCCCCGCGCTTGGGCCTGCATATTGTCTATGACATTGCACACAACATGGCGAAACTGGAGCAGCACGAGATCGACGGCAAGAAACGTCTGGTGTTCGTGCATCGCAAGGGGGCTACGCGTGCTTTCGGACCGGGCCATCCGCAAATCCCCGAGCGGTATCGTGCGGTCGGCCAGCCGGTACTGATTCCCGGTGATATGGGTTCGGCAAGTTACCTGCTGGTAGGCACGGATCGCGCCATGAAGGAGACCTTTGGCTCATCGTGTCACGGTGCGGGGCGGCGCATGTCGCGCACACAGGCGACGCGGCAGTTCCCGGTTGATCGGGTCATCGAGCAAATGAAGGAAAAGGACATTTACCTTCGCGCCGCCAGCAAACGGGGCATTTCCGAAGAGGCGCCGGGGGTATACAAAAATATCGACGAAGTCATTGCAATCACGCATAGCGCCGGTATCGCGCTAAAAGTCGCGCGATTCCGCCCAGTGGGAGTCGTCAAGGGATAACGACGGCAGGATGAGACACTTGTGAAGCGAACCTTCGTTATCGGCATCATCCTCATTGCCATCATCATTGCGGTGATCGGCTATACTCAATATTCCGGGTTTTATCACGACGACGCCTACATTTCGCTTCGCTATGCCATGAACTTTCTCGATGGCAAGGGGCTGGTCTGGAATCCTGGTGAGAAGGTCGAAGGGTACAGCAACTTCCTCTTCATCATGCTGGTCAGCCTGTGCGCCAAGCTGGGTTTCGGCCTGGTTACGGCGACCAGGATTATCGGAATCAAGGCCTTTGCCCTTCTCTCGTTATTTGTCCTGTTGTTTTCGTATCGGTACTTTCGCAACAACGACAATGAACTGCCGATGGTGATTCCCTTCGTTCTCACGATCACCGCATTGCCGTCGATTATTTGGTCAGTTGGAGGACTGGAGACCACTCTCTTCGCCGCCCTGATAACCGCCGCAACTTGGTTGTTTGGCTATTCCTTGTCCGGAAGTCGACGATTGACTGCGGTCGCGTCGGTGCTCTTTGCTCTTGCAGCAATGACCAGACCGGACGGAATCTTGTTCTTCGCTATTGCCGCCATCTTCCTCGTGATTCTGGTGCTCGTAAGAAAGATCGAATTTGATCGGCTGGTACTTCTCGGCTCACCATTTCTGTTGGTATTCTTACCCTACTTCGTCTGGAGAACGGCGTACTATCGTGGCTTTTTCCCGAATACGTATTACGTGAAAGGCGAGATGTCCGAAGTCTCCTACATAGTGGGGAAGTATTACCTTCTCAATTTTGCAATGTGGGTTCCCTATTTGCCACTCCTGGCGCTGGGAGCGGCTGTCGTGATCAGCCTCCGCCGTGCCTGGACGCCGATGTTAGCTTTCCTCGGATCGGCGACGATTATCTACATCGCGTACATCGTGGCCGTTGGGGGAGACCATATGCCGGC
Source organism: uncultured candidate division Zixibacteria bacterium (assembly GCA_963806185.1). GTDB lineage: Bacteria > Zixibacteria > MSB-5A5 > GN15 > FEB-12 > CAWDXE01. Next base: position 598,471 of record CAWDXE010000001.1, on the reverse strand, counting down.
CAGTCGCTATTTTGTGACTGTCGTGCCGACGATGGCACTCTTCGTGGCAATTGGTGTTCGCGAGGTCCTGCGATGGGAAACCGTACGTAGGGCGGGGTACGCCATAGTTGGGGGGTTGATGTTGCTTTCGGCGGCGCCGCTCATCTATCCGTCAGCGGAAACAGCCCAGGCGAAGGAGATGGACGGCGCTGCGTTTCACGGGAAGATCATCGCCGACTACATCACGGCCAACTGGCCGGCTGGCAGTTTGATTGCGCTGAACACCGCCGGATCGACGCCGTTTTTTGCGCCGCAGAATCGGTACATCGATATGCTCGGACTCAACGATACCACGATCGCTCGCCGAAACCCAACTCCCAGGAAGGGATACTGGCAGTTCGTGCCGGGACATACGAAAGGGTACGGCATCTATATTTTGAATCGCCGACCCGATTACATCATCGCCGGACCCGCCAATGGCGCGCAGATGCACCGGCCCTGGTTTCTATCCGAATGGGAAATCCAGGGGAGTGCTCGGTTTGAACGGGAGTTTGACGGGCACGTGGTCGACATCAGGGTCGATACCATTCCCGGCTTCGATCGCTACAAGGACTCTCAATCGGGTCTGCTCAGATTCTACTACTATCAGCGGAAAGCGCCTAGACCGCCTGTCGAGACCGCGCCGAAGGGGCATCCTTAAAGAACAACTTCTTGAAGATCTCCTCCGCCAGACACCATTTAGTAAAAGCCGATTGAACCAGGTTCAGGCCGACGAAAAGGGTCAGGAAAAGCCAGTACGGCGATACAAAATAGTAGAGCGCCAGCGACAGCAGGACCATGATCCCGGCCATTAGTCTCACTGAGTGTTCCAAAGACATAATCTCTCTCCTTATCATCAAACGTTGATCACTTTGCACGTTGCATGCCGCGGACGTATCAAACGTCGGCCGCTGCAGTCTCGGCCTGTTTTGCGGCGTCCGACGCGGCATACCGCCGGCGATGACCAAGATAGTATAATATGGGCACCGCAACTCTACTTATCAAGAGTGATGCCACCTCACCGGCCATCAGTGCAATCGCCAGTCCCTGAAAAATCGGATCGGCCAGGATAATCCCGGCGCCTACGATAACCGCACCGGCGGTGAGAAGCATCGGCCGAAACCGTACCGCCCCGGCGTCGATCACCGCATCAGCCAGCGACATGCCTTCGGCCAAACGAAGTTCGATAAAATCCACCAGGATAATGGAATTGCGTATGACAATACCGGCGCCGGCCATGAAACCGATCATCGACGTCGCCGTAAAGAAGGCCCCGGCCATCCCGTGAGCCGGCATAATACCGATCAGGGAGAACGGGATTGCGGCCATGACAATAATCGGCGTAAGCATCGATCGGAACCAGCCGACCATCAGGATGTAAATCAAGACGAGCACGGCGGCGAAAGCCAGACCGAGATCGCGAAATACTTCAATGGTGATGTGCCACTCGCCATCCCACTTCAGCGAAGGCTCAAGCGTCGAAAACGGCTGGCTGGCATTGAGCACCTGCAGCTTCTTCTCGCTGCCCCCAAATTCTGTCATGTCAAGTTGGTCCAGCTTCTTGTTCATATCAAAAATGGCATAGACGGGACTTTCGACCTCGCCGGCGACGTCGCCGATGATGTACGTCACCGGCATAAGATTCTTGCGGTAAATCGTCTTGTCCGCGATGCGCTCCCGCACCGACACCAGTTCGGAAAGCGGAACGACCGTCGGCGTTTCATTGACCTCGCCCGGCATGCGTATGTACAATCCCAAAAGGTCGCTCGGTCTCGTCTTTTGATCGCGCGGCAATTCAACCCTTAGCTGGATATCTTCACGTTCGTTCGGCTGATGGGCGATATCAACCTGAATGCCTGATACGGCCACCTTGAGCGTCTGCGCAATGGTCGCGGCGCTGATGCCGTTGAGCGCCGCCTTGGCATGATCGATGACAAAGGTGAATTCGCGCTGATCGTCCTCTTCATACGTGTCGACATCCACGACCCCTGGCGTCGTCCTGAATATCTCTTCCACTTTTCGGGCCAGGGCCGTGCGCACCGAATCGGTAGGGCCGTAAATCTCTGCGACCAGCGTCTGCAACACGGGGGGACCGGGTGGAACCTCAGCCACGGCCACACTGGCCCGGTATTTCTGAGCGATTTCAGCAACGCGCGGACGCACTCGCTTGGCAATGTCATGACTCTGGAATGAGCGTTCTCCCTTGGGAAGCAAATTGACCTGAACGTCGGCAACATTGGCGCCGCTGCGCATAAAGTAATGGCGCACCAGGCCGTTGAAATTAAATGGTGACGATGCTCCGGCGTAAATCTGATAGTCGGTCACCTCCGGCTCGCGACTCACCGCCTGCGCCATTTCACGCGCCGCCTGGGTGGTCTGCTCGAGCGTGCTCCCTTCGGGCATATTGATGATCAGCTGGAATTCGTTCTTGTTGTCGAAGGGGAGCATCTTTACCTGCACCCAACCAATGGCCACAAGTCCGAGCGCGGCAAACAGCGCAAGGATTGTGCCACCGAGAAATAGCCGTCGTTTCCTTGCGTCGTGAATGAGCCCACCCATGAACTTGCGGTAGAACCGGGTGCTGCGGTCTTCCTTGGTGCTATCGTGGCCGCCGATCTTCTTACCCTTGTTCCCCCAGCCGAGGACCCGAACCGCAGCCCACGGAGTAACGATGAAGGCTACGAGCAGGGAAAAAAGCATCGCCGCCGTGGCGCCAATCGGAATCGGGCGCATGTACGGCCCCATCAGGCCGCCGACGAACGCCATGGGCAGAACAGCCGCGATCACGGCCCAGGTCGCCAATACGGTTGGATTGCCGACCTCGGAAACCGCCTCAATCGCCACCTTGGTCCAGGTGCGCCCTTTGTTATGCGGCAGATGCAGGTGACGAGTGATATTCTCAACCACTACTATGGCGTCGTCGACGAGGATACCGATGGAGAATATGAGCGCGAAGAGAGTGATGCGATTGAGAGTGAAGCCGGTCAGGAAGAACACGAGCAATGTCAGCGCCAGGGTCGAAGGTATCGCCAGGGCTACGATGATCGACTCACGCCACCCGAGGCTGAGCAGAATCAGCAGCGCGACACTCAATACGGCGATGAGCATGTGAAACAGCAGCTCGTTTGATTTTTCCGATGCCGTCTCCCCGTAATGTCTGGTGATCGTCACACCAACGTCGCCGGGAATGATCTTCCCCTTCAGCAGTTCGATCTTCTCGAGTACCTTGTCGGCAACGGAGATGGCGTTGGTTCCCGGACGTTTGGCAATGGAGAGCGTGACCGCCGCATCCTCTTCGCGCTGGTCACCCTCAGCCCGCCCGGTCCCGAAGAGCACAACCTGATTGAGTTCCTCCGGGCCATCGATCACTTTTGCCACGTCGCGAAGGTATATCGGCGACCCGCTGTGAACACCCAGGACTACGTTTTGAACATCCTCTACCGTGCTCAAGAAGCCGCCCGATTCAACCAACACATCTTCATTGTTGCGAATCAGACTCCCGGCCGTTGACTCTCGATTGGCCTGCTGCAGAATTGGGATCATCTGGGCCGGGTCAAGATGCCGGGAGGCCAATGCCTCGGGATCGAGCTGAATACGAAACTGCCGACGCAGACCGCCGATGATCGCCGTCTCGGAGACGTCCTTGATCTGCTTGATATGATCTTCTACTTCGGCCACCAGTCGGCGGAGGGCGAAGTGATCCTCGGTTGAGCTGTGGAAAGTCAGTGCCAGTATCGGCACATCGTCAATTGATCGCGCCTTCAGGAGGGGAAACGAGACATTTGGTGGTATCCGGTCGAAGTTTGATTGCAGCTTCTGGTTGAGCTTGACGAGACTCTTCTCAATATCCTCGCCGACCAGAAAGCGTACAATGACCAGAGCCTGTTCGGGTTTTGAAATGGAGTATACGTATTCGACTCCGGGGATTTCCCAGATTAGCTTCTCCATCGGAGCGGCCACCCGGTCTTCCACTTCCTTGGCATTAAACCCCGGTACCGAGACCATGACGTCAACCATCGGCACCTTGATCTGGGGCTCTTCTTCCCGTGGCAGCATGGAGATGGCCATGGCTCCCAGGAGAACCGAGGCGAGTATCAGGAGTGGCGTGAGCTTGGAATTGATGAACGATTTGGCCAGCGCTCCGGCAATCCCGGGGTTGTGTGACCCTTCCTGCTTGCTCATAACTGTGCCTCGAGCGCGTCGCCATCGGATAGTTCGGCCGGCGCGCTGATCACCACCCGCTCAGATTCGTGCAGGCCGGACAGGACTTCAATCTGATCGCCAATTCGCCTGCCCGTGCGGATCATGCGGAGCGATGCCTTATTGTCGGCGGTGAAAACGTAAACCAGTTCAAGTTGGCCCCGGTGAACGACTGCAGCCGTCGGTATGAACAGACTCTCACCGTCGAGCGACGGCAGAATCAGTTTTCCAAATTGCCCCGGCAGAATGCGCGTGTGCGCGGGCAACCCGATCTTGGCTGTGAACGACCGACTTACCGGATCCGCACTCGGCGCCAGTTCCTCCACGCGGCCCTGGACAATCGTGTCGGCCGATGGAATCACTACTTTGAGCTCGGAGCCGATCGCCAGCGCATTGAGGCGGGACTCCGGAATGGTCACCACGAGCCGCGGGGCGCCGTCTTCCTCAAGACCGAAAAGCGGTTTGCCCGGCACCGCAAGGTCGCCGATGTCTATGTTGCGATCGGTCACCACGCCGGAGAACGGTGCGACGATCTGAGAATAGCTGAGCACGGCCTCGGCTTCCTGGAGATTCGCTTCGGCAACCGCTTTGCGTGCCTTGACCGCCTCATACTCCTGCTGGGTCACGGCCTGTTGGCTGATCAGACGCTCAAAACGAGTGAGATCAAGCGCCGTCTGTTCGGAAACCGCACGTGCCTGCTGCACGCGGGCACGAAGTTCGCGGGTATCCAGTTCCGCCAACATGTCTCCCTTGCGAACATGACTTCCCAACACCACCGGGATCCGTTCTACCCGGGCTTGAAACTTGGTCTCGATATCGGCGCGATTGCGGGCGACTACCGTTCCCATCAATTCGTCGTAGGAGCCGGTGGACGTCTTTTCGACTGGTGCCAGGATGACCTTTCTGGTAGGGATCTGACTTGTGGAGGAATCTGTTCGTGCCGGTTCGTGTCCGCATCCGGCGAGGATGGCGACGGTAAGACCTAAGAACATCATCGTGAGTCTACGCATCAATCTAATCTCCATAAGGTGAAGCTGACGTCTCGTCGGACGCCGTGTCTCAAATATGCCAGATTAGATAGTCAAAGACGACGATTGATTCACGAGAACAGTTGCTTTCCGATATCTTCTTGCGACACAACAAATTGTCGATTGGGCGTCGCCGGGATCGACCGGTCTTGCCCTCAGCGCACCGCTTCCAGTTGATTCGTCTCGCAGAACACGCTGTGCAGTCGGCCACCCTGATCGATGAGCGAGCGCAGATAGGAGCGGTACTTGTCCGGGTCGGAAGATCTGAATGAGGTTGGCTTTGTCGAGATTTCCTGGAAGAGCAGTATGTCACCTTGGGCGTGAATAGAAACCGGTGGCTCTATTTCGGCCAGCTTGCCCCAGACCTCTTCGGGGATGCACCGTGGAATTTCACGCTCGTCGGCCACATACAGTCGGTACCGCTGAGTAAAGCGAATCGAATTGATTGCCGGATAGGGTACGTAGCCACTCTGCGTTGCCATATAGGAAGTCAATTGGTTGAGCCAATTGGCGATCTTACCCGAAAACGGCATCGCAGGGAAGACGTGGAACGCCGGAAGGTTCAGGTCATGACTGACGATCGCCGCCGCAGGCTCGCGCGTATCCGAGCTGTTACTGGTGATCATGTCGAAGACATAGAGATCGTAGCGCCCGCATCCGCGAATAGAGAGGTTCCGAACCACTATCTTCTGGCGACTATTCCCTTTGAGCGCTTGAAGGCGGGCCACGAAATCAGTTGGCGGAGGCTCAACTTTTGTGAAACCCATCTCGCGATTCATGGTCTGCCTCTGTTCAGCCTGTCGGCGAGCCGTGCGAATTGCCAGCCAGAGCAGGCTGAAAAAAACTACTACAAAGACCACGGCGATTAGGCTATTCACAACTCCTCCAACGAATTAGGTACGTAGATACCTATCGGACGGCCCGCAGGGCAACTGAACCCATCCCAGCGAGAATCTTGGCTGTCGCCGTAAATTCATTTTCTTAATCAATAGTTAGACAATAATTTGCTCAAAGAAGAGCAGTTCGAAACAATATTCGGGTGATTGGCGTATACTTAAATACCAAACTATTTTCAGGGGAGTTTGTGGCCATGATCGATGATATCGACAAAAAAATTCTCAACCTGCTTCAAGACGACGGTCGAATCGCCAACAGTGACATCGCCAAGACGGTGGGCTTGGCACCCTCTGCGACCTTCGAGCGCGTCAAGAAACTGAAGGACAAAGGGCTGATCAGCTCATTCGAAACGCGGTTGAACGCGTCCAAACTCGGCTACGGACTGGTGGCCTTTGTCTTTGTACGAACCGATGAACCGGTGGCTGACGGCGCTGCCGGTGCAGCTCTCAAGAGCGTGCCGGAGATTCAAGAAGTCTACAACGTGGCGGGCGAGGACTGTTATCTCTGCAAGATCAGAGTCGCGGATACCTCCGCGCTTGGCCAGGTACTCCGCGAGAAGATCGGCGCCATTCCGTCGGTGACGTCAACGCGCACGACTGTCGTACTTGAAACGTACAAAGAGACCATTCGTATTCCGATCGAAGGCAACTCCGCCTCAGGAAAGTGAACCGACCGTGAAGAAGTGGTGGCTGTCAGTAGAGATGGTTGCGGCCTTCGCTGCCGTCTATGTCATTTGGGGTTCGACATATTTAGCGATCCGCTTTGCTATCGAAGATATGCCGCCGTTACTCATGGCGGGGGTGCGCATGGTGCTGGGCGGACTCGCCTTCTACGTCATCGCCCGGGCGCTCGGTGCCCCGAAACCTACCCCCACCCACTGGCGCACCACCGCTATCATTGGTTTGCTTATGCCGGCTATCGGCACTGGTGGAATTACCTGGGCGGAAAAACTCGTCCCCTCGGGATTGACCGCGCTACTAGTGGGCACTGTGCCGATGCTCGTGGTTGTTTTCGAATGGCTTCGTTCCAGGGACGCCCGTCCCAGACCCTCGACAATTCTGGGACTCGTGATTGGCTTCTTCGGGGTCGGAGTGCTCGTTGGCCCCGGCCACTTCGCCGGAGCGCACAGCATCGATCCGCTGGGAGCTCTCGTCATTATCGCCGCTTCTGTTGCCTGGGCGTACGGATCGGTGAAATCTAATCACCTCCCAATGCCCTCTTCCGATGCGCTGGCTATCGGCATGAAACTGCTCTGGGCCGGCGTCATGCTATCGATCTTCGGCCTCCTGGTCGGTGAGGGGGCACAGGTCGACGTGGGCGCGATTACTCCAAAAGCTTGGCTCAGTTTCTGGTATCTGGTCATTTTCGGATCAATCGCCTTCGGCGCTTATCTTTGGTTGATAAAGCATGCCTCGCCCTCTCGTGCGTCGACGTACGCATACGTGAATCCCGTCATCGCTGTTTTTCTCGGCTGGGGTCTGGGCGGCGAAGAATTGTCCCCCCGATCGTTGCTGGCGCTCGTGCTCATTGTCGGAGCCGTCGTGCTGATTATCGCCACGAAAAAGAAGAAGGTAGCGTTGGTTACCGAACCGACACCCGACGAACAGACCCTGTTCGCCAAGTAATTCCGTCGTCTGACAATATTATGTGATTGCCTGGCTTTCCGATCCATGGTAAGTTCCGGCCATGGCTGATTCAAAACACACCATTACTGTACGCGAGCTGCAGCCAGACGACTGGCCATTGGTCGAGGAACTCTTCGGCGACCGAGGCGCCTGCGGCGGGTGCTGGTGCATGTCGTGGCGTGTACCTCATGGCGGCCAGATGTGGCGCGAAGCGTGTGGCAAGCCGAACAAGACGGCGTTCAGGAAACTGGTCACCAGCGGCGCCGCGCACGGCATTCTTGCCTTTGACGGCGACACGCCGGTCGGTTGGTGTTCGTTCGGCAAGCGGAGCGACTTCCCTCGTTTGGAGACCATGAAGGCTTATCAACATGACAAGCCGACCGGGGTGAAAACGGTGTGGAGTATCAACTGCTTCTTTATTGCCGCCGGCTATCGCAACGAGGGAATCGGGCTCAAGCTGGCCAAGGCCGCTGTCGCCGCCATGAAGAAACGTAAAGCAAAACTCATCGAGGCCTATCCGGTTCCGCTCACGGCTGCCGGTAAGCGCCTTCCGGCCGCGTTTGTCTGGACCGGACCGGAAGCTATTTTCCAGAAGCTTGGTTTTGAAGAGGCGCAACGCCTTTCGAATTCCCGCCCATTGTATCATTTGCGAATCAAGTGATAGCTTGTATCTTCCGAAAGTTGACCTGATTTGACTGACGGAGGAAAGCGCTCTGCACATCCCGTTGCTGCAAGAAATAGTCATCATTTTCGCCCTGGCCGTGGGCGTGATGCTCCTGCTGCATCGCCTGCGCGTGCCCGCCATGGTGGGCTTTCTAATCACCGGTGTCCTGTGCGGCCCTCACGGACTTGGCCTCGTCCAGGATGTCCATCGGGTGGAGATTCTGGCCGAAACTGGAATCGTCCTCTTGCTCTTCGCGATTGGGATGGAGTTTTCCTTCGAGCATCTGGTCCAGTCGCGGCGGACAGTCTTTGTCGGCGGCATGACTCAGGTCGGCTTTACCGCCTTCCTCTCCGCCTTTTTTGCTCATCAGTTTGGACTGCCGATCCCCCAGGCCGTGTTTATCGGCTTTCTCATCTCGCTCTCCAGTACGGCCATTGTGCTCAAACTCCTGCAGGATCGGGCCGAACTAACTACTCCTCACGGCCGGGCAGTGACGGGCATCGCTATCTTTCAGGACATCATTGCGGTTCCCATGATGCTGGTCCTGCCGATGCTGGCCGGAACGGGTGACATGTCGGGTAGCGCCGGCGCCATAGTGCTGGTGCGGGCCTTTGTCATCGTTGTGGTTATCTTCTTCGGCGCCGACTGGATTGTCCCCAAGATCTTTCTTGCCATCGCGCGTACGAGGAGTCGGGAATTGTTTCTCGTGTCGGTTGTTCTGGTCTGCTTCGCCATCGCCTGGCTGACCTCAATTCTCGGGACTCTCGCTGGCTCTGGGAGCGTTTCTCGCCGGCCTGATAATTTCACGCTCCGAATACAGTCATCAGGCGTTGGGAACAATCCTTCCGTTCCGCGATATCTTCACGTCGCTCTTCTTCGTATCCGTCGGCATGCTGTTGAATATGTCGTACGTGATTCAGCACCCGATTATCATTGTTCTGGCTGCCATCGGCGTGGGAATGCTGAAGGGGGTGATCGTGGTGATTGCCGCCTATCTCGCCGGTCTGCCGACGCGGAGTGCTTTGCTGGTCGGGTTGACCCTCTTCCAGGTCGGTGAATTCTCGTTCATACTCGCCCGATCGGGACTCTCGCTCGATCTGCTTTCGCCCGACAATTATCAGCTCTTTCTGGCCGTGTCGATTCTTACGATGGCCGCTACGCCGTTTCTCGTGCAGTATGGTTCTCCAGCGGTGGAGTCGATGCTGGCCAGGCGCATTATGCGATCGATGAGCGACAAGCGGCCGGATGTTCCTCCGGAGGTCGAAGGGCTCAAGGACCACATCGTGATTGTCGGTTTCGGGCTCAACGGCCGGCATCTAGCCCGGTCGTCGCGCCTGGCCCACATACCATACGTCATTGTCGAGTTGAACGCCGACACGGTGAAGGCGGAAAGAGCCAACGGGGAGCCGATCATTTATGGAGATGCCGCCCAATTTGCCATTCTCTCCGCCGCCGGTGTCGGGCGCGCGCGGGTAATTGCAGTCCTGATTGATGATCCAGTGGCCGCCCGACGTATTGTCGAGATGTGCCGCTTCGAGAACCCCTCGGCCTACCTGATCGTGCGCACGCGATATGTCAGAGAAGTTGCCGTCATGCACGAATTGGGTGCAAATGACGTCATCCCGGAAGAATTCGAGACGTCAGTAGAAATCTTCACCCGGGTGCTGCGCAAGTACCTGATTCCGCAGGAGGAGATTGAACGGTTCGTCCATGACGTCCGCGCCGATTCGTACGTGGTTCTCCGTGCGCAGACGGTCGGCTCCTCTGATCTGGCGGACCTGACCATGCACGCGTCGGAGGCCGAAGTGCGCAGCTTTCGACTATTCGAGGAATCACCCCTTGCCGGTAAGACGATCGGGGAATTGCGCCTGCGAAGCAAGTATGGAGTAACGGTGATGGTCATTCGACGGGGCGACATCACCATCGCCAACCCGGATCCGAACACCACCCTTGAAGGGGGTGACATTCTATTGGTCTTTGGTCTGCCGGAGGATGTCGTCCGTTTGTCGGGCGAGTTCATTTGCTGACGGATTCGACCGCTCGCATGGTCTTCCATTCTCGGTACAACTGGCCGATCTCCGCACCGATAATAAAGACGACAGCCGAGTAGTATATCCAGAAGGCGACGACTACCACGAATGTGTACGCGCCATAGACATTTTTCAGATTGGCGCCGTGCGAAAGATATACCCCAAACAACTGTCGCGCCATCTCCCACAGCAAGGTCGACCACAGAGCGCTCACCAGAATCACTCTGGCTCCGAGTTTGCCGTACGGGACGAGAGCATAGATCAGAGAGAAAACGGCAAAGGCCCCCGCGATGGTCACGATGGCGAAGAAAAACGTCCTCACGCCGTCCAGATTGAACTGTTGGAGTGTCTCAACACTCAGCGCCGAATTTCGCAGCGCCTCAATCACCGGCAAGAGAGTCACAAAAGCTATGAGGAGACAGAGCACCAGCAGAATCATCCCGAGATCGCGGAGTTTCCCAATGGCGAAATTGCGTCGATCAGGGACGTTGTAGACGCGGTTGAGCACAGTGCGGATACTGCTGAATAGCCCACTCGCGGCCAGCAAGAGCCCAAAGCTGCCAATGAAGCCGGCCACTGCACGGTACTGTTTGAACTCGTCCACGCGTCCCGCGATTAACCCCTTGACAAAGAAGGCGTACGGGGGAAAGGGAATCGCGGCATCGATCAGCAAGTTGATGCGGGACTGCAGATCAGCGCTCTGGAGCAGGGAACCAAGAATGGAAAAGATAATCAGCACCATCGGGATGATGCAGACAAACAACGAGAACGCCAGTCCGCCCGAGAGAAGGAAGAGGTGGTGTTCGTTTATCCGTCGATAAAGACCACCAAGGTAGTGGATGGAGAAGCGTTTTGCGGGGTCAAAGGCCGCTCTTAGGTTCACTTTACCCTCGACCATTGTTTCGCGCCCTCTTGCTTGATCGCTGAGCCAGGCTGTTTCGCTCCCAGAAGACACCGTCGACATACCCCTGAATCAGTCGGTCGGATTTTGCCATCTCCAGACGCTTCAGGGCCAGACTGCAATACTGCTCGTCGATTTCAATTCCGACAAACTTCCGATTCAGCTTCTTCGCCACCACGACGCTTGTCCCCGATCCGAGAAAGGGATCAAACACGACATCGTTTTCCTGCGTACTTGCCAGAATCAGCTTCGCCAGCAATTTCTCGGGCTTCTGTGTGGGATGTTCTGTGTTCTCCGGCATCGACCAGAACGGAACCGTGATGTCCGTCCAGAGATTGGAGGGAGCCGTCAATCGATGCTGACCATCCCTGTCTGTGCGCCAGTCTTTAGGTTGTCCTCCGTCGTCACGATACGGCGCCATGACCCGGCGCTTCAGCTTCACCGCATCGGCATTAAACGTATAGTCATTCGACACCGTTGCAAACCAGATGTCCTCGGCGCAGTTTTTCCAGTTTCGTGCCGCCCCGCGCCCCTTCTCCCGTTCCCAGGTGATCCGGTTGCGAATAGTGAAATATCGCTCCAGCAGTGAACTCACGACCGCCCCCATCCGCCAATCGGCACAGAAATAAACTGACCCGGTTCGCTTCATGAGTTGAGGGAGAAGCGATAACCACGAATTCACCCACGCTCCGTAATCTTCGATGTCGCGAGCGCGAAATATCTGTCCTCGGTATGACTTGGTCAGATTGTAGGGGGGATCGAGAATCAGCAGATCGACAAATCCGTGTGGAAGCAGCGGCAGTACGACGTGCATATCCTGGCAGATTATTGAATTGGCAATTTCACCCGCCGATTGCAGGTGGGTGATCTGCCAAAGCCGGCTCCGCAGTGCCTTCAATTCCCGAGCGCTGATATGCAATGTCCGATTGTTCGTTGCCGTCATATGTTCATTTAAAACGAATGTAGGTCTGCCCCAAGTTGGGCAGACCTACGAAATCTGGCAAGTCTAAATCGCGTAACCGCGAAACGACCTAGAGAAAAGTCCGATTGGTAGTCCGGCGCGATACCAGCCACGTCACCAAGCCGACTGCCGCGGCAATCAACGTCAGAATGCCCGCCACCTTGAATCCCTTTTTCATGCTTTCCTACGTCTGCCGATCAACCGGCCTTCTTTTTTTCAGAGTTCATGATCTGGCGCGGACGGACACCCTTCGTGATCGTCTCTTCGGTCACGACCACTTCGGCCACTTCAGGCTGCGAGGGTATGTCAAACATGACGTCGCGCATCGCCCGCTCGAAGATCGACCGAAGCGCGCGGGCGCCGGTTTTTTTCTGCAGGGCCTGATGAACTGCCGCCTTGAGAGCATCCGGCTCAAAGGTCAGCTTGACCCCTTCCATCTGAAGCAAGTGGGCGTACTGTTTAGTCAGCGCGTTCTTTGGTTCGGTGAGGATGGAAAGCAGGGCCGCCTCGTCCAACGGGCGAAGCGCCGCGGCCACCGGCAGGCGACCCACCAGCTCCGGGATCAAGCCGAATTCTATGAGATCAGCCGGAATGACACTATCCAGAATATCGGCCGACTTGTGGTCAATGAGCCGCTCGTCGACCTCGAATCCAATCACTTTGTTGCCGAGACGCCGGGCGACAATCTTCTCCAGTCCGTCAAACGCGCCTCCGCAGATGAACAGGATGTTGGTCGTGTCGACCTGCACAAACGCCTGCTCGGGATGCTTGCGCCCGCCTTTCGGCGGAATATTGGCAACCGTGCCTTCGAGAATCTTCAATAGTCCCTGCTGGACGCCTTCACCGCTGACGTCGCGCGTGATCGACGGATTGCCGTCCTTGCGGGCGATCTTGTCGATCTCGTCGATATAGATGATGCCGCGCTCGGTCTTGGCGGCGTTGAAATTGGCGGCGTGAAAGAGGCGCACGAGAATATTCTCGACGTCCTCACCTACGTAACCGGCCTCGGTCAAGACGGTCGCATCGGCGATGGTGAATGGCACTTTGAGGAATTTTGCCAGCGATCGGGCGATGAGCGTCTTTCCTGTACCGGTCGGTCCCAACATGAGGATGTTGGATTTTTCCAGATCGATATCCATGCCTTCGCGGGGAATTTTCCCCGACGGGCGCATGCGCAGTTGGTGATTGATCCGCTTGTAGTGATTGTACACCGCGACCGAGACCGTGCGCTTGGCTTCCTCCTGGCCGATGACGTATTGATCGAGGAAGCCTTTGATCTCCGCCGGACGGGGGAGATTCTGAATCTCCTCGACTTGCTCGGTGTCGGGAGCGCTCTGCAGCAAATCGCCGCAAAGGATCACGCATTCGTTGCAAATGTGAGCCTCGTGGCCGGAAAACAGCCGCTTGACCTGGCCGTACGATTTTCCGCAAAACGAACAGCGTTGCGTCAGACGCTCTGAAAAATCTTTCGCCATAATATCCTATCTTACAGCAATCCGTCGGGCCTGATCTCAGCCTGCTTTTGGCACAATACCTTTTGTGTAATAAATCTTGTCGATCAGGCCGTACCGCTGTGCATCGTCCGGAGACATGAAGTTGTTCCGATCCGTATCTTTTTCGATCTGCTCAATCGGCTGACCGGTATGCTTGGCCAGCAGCTCGTTGAGTCGCTTCTTGGTGCCGAGAAATTCCTCCGTCATGATCACGATATCCGAAACCTGCCCCTGCGTGCCGGCCAGCGGTTGATGAATCATGATCCGGCTGTTCGGCAGCGCCGCCCGTTTGCCGGGGGTACCGGCGGCGAGCAGGAAGGCGCCCATCGAGGCCGCCAGGCCCATGCAGGTGGTGGCGATATCCGGCTTGATGAACTGCATCGTGTCGTACACCGCCATACCGGCGGTCACCGACCCGCCCGGAGAGTTGATATAAATGAAAATGTCCTTGTCCGGATCTTCTGCCGTCAAAAACAGCAATTGGGCAATCACCAGATTCGCCACGCCGTCGTCGATCGGTGTGCCGATGAAGATGATGCGGTCCTTGAGAAGGCGCGAAAAAATATCATACGCCCGCTCGCCGCGGCCAGTCTGCTCGACGACCATTGGAATGAGATAGTTGTTCTTAATGGTATGATCCATACCTTCCTTCTTTGCCGGCGTGACACCGGCTCTATTCCCTTAGCTCTTCTTCTCCACTTTGGATACCGGGACAACCGTCGCCTTGCCGATCAACCAATCCAGAATCCGTTCTTCCAGAATCGATTCCCGAAGCTGGCCTATTTTGCCGGACCGGTTGAGCATGTCGCGCGCCTGTTCCGGGGTTGCGCCGTTGCGGGCAGCGAACCTGTTTATCCAGTTTTCGGTATCTGCCGGAGAAACTTCAATCTTTTCCATGTCCGCCAGCTTGTGCCAGACAAAATCCCACCGCATTGATTCAACACCGATTTGGTGATAATGTTTACGAACCTCCTGCTCGTCCACCGGCTGACCGTCCTTCTTGAGGTCTTCAACTACCGAATCCAGGTACTCGGTCACCAGGCCCTCAGGTATCGGTATCTGGTTTTTTTCGATTATCTGCGAAATTACCTCCCGCTTGTGCAGGCGGGTGACCTGTTCCTTCTTGTGCTCGCCGAGGTCCCGACGAATCTTCAGGCGAAGCTCCAGCATCGTCTCGCCCTGGCCGGTCAGCTTGGCAAAACTGTCGTCAAGCTCCGGTAAGATACGCTCTTTGACCGCCTTGACGTGGCACAGATAAGTAATCCGGGCCCCCGCAAAGGTAGCGTCAGAATAATCGTCGGGATACACGACCTCTATCTCTTTCTCGTCGCCCGCCTTCAGGCCGGGCAATTGTTCCCTTAGTTCTTTTACGGTGAGATTGTTGCCAAGGTCGATTTCAGAATTGGGGAAATTGTCTGCCGCCAGGGCGAGTGACGGATCGGCCAGCTTCTTCAGGTCGGCCATCACGACGTCGTCAATCTGGGCCGGACGTTCCACCGGGCGAAGTTCGGAGAACCGTTTGCGCAGGTGGGCCATTACTTCGTCGACTTCAGCATCCGTTACCTCGGTCTCCTGCCCCGAAATCTTGATGTCGGTGGTGTCGATTGACTCCACCTCGGGAAGGATCTCGACCTTGGCAGTATAGACCAACCCGCCGTCGTCGGTGAAATTCAGGTTAGTAACCATCGGGCGCGAGGCCACTTTAAGGGAATTTTCACGAACCGCTTCCGGGTAGGTCGACTGAATCAACTCATCAACCACGTCCGCTTTCACCTGTTCGGCGTACATTGATTTGACAACCGTCATGGGGGCCTTGCCTTTGCGGAACCCCTTGAGGGTCACCTTGCTGCGGACCTCGATGAATTTCTTCTCCATTTCGGAATTGACCTGAGCTGCGTCGATTGCAATCGAGAGCTCGCGGGTCAGGTTGTCGACTTCTTTAAGTTCAACTTTCACGTCTTGCTTGCTCCGTATCTCATGTTCTTTCGCCTACAACTGTGGTGCGGCTTCAAAGTTCGCTTGCCGCCCGGCCCGACCGTCTGCTCAGAGCAGAGAGCAGGCTGGCCGGTGCACGCTGCCCCGGATGAAATGTCTGCTCGACCGTTGCGCCAGGGTCGACGAATCGAATGTGTCCCGTCGGCAGTGGGGAGAAGATAGTGCTAAATAATCAATTGCGAAAGGGGGGACTCGAACCCCCACTCCTTGCGGAACTGGATCCTAAGTCCAGCGCGTCTACCAATTCCGCCACTTTCGCGTGCTGTTGTCGGGCAATAAGTTACCTATTTTGGCGACGGTTGGCAAGGGGGAAGTGGGGGGGCGGAGACACCCATCAGAGGAACTAGCTATTACTGAACGCTGATTACGACTTTTCCCCGCGCATGCCCCTCTTCCATGTAGCGGATCGCCTCAGGAGTCTCTCTCAGTGGATACGTCCGGTCAATGACCGAAACCACCTTGCCGCTCTCTATCAGCTCCTTCAGGAAAGCCAGGTCCGTCTGGTTCACCTGAGTTAGCATCGAAGCGATTGTTCGCCCCTCTTTCCTTGAGAGCAATGGCCTGAGAATAACCACCTGCAAGAAACCCACCGAGGCACCGCCGATCATCACATAGACTCCGCGATGACTCAGGACGCGAAATGGCTTGAGTATCGAACGGGAGGCCGCGCTATCGAGAATCAGATCGTATCTGTCCGTGCCCTGTGTGAAATCTTCCTTGGTGTAGTCAATTACCTTGTCGGCCCCCAGCGACCGTACCATCTCCAGATTTCGGGTACCGCACACGCCGGTAACGTGCGTGCCCAGCGCTTTGGCTATCTGTACCGCAAAGGTGCCGACGCCTCCCGATGCTCCGTTGATCAAGACCCGTTGTCCCGCCTGTATCCGACCGTGATCTCTGAGACCCTGAAGGGCGGTGAGTCCCGCAACCGGTACGGCCGCGGCCTGCTCGAAAGTTCATGCCGGCCGGTTTCAACACGAACTTGTGTTCAGCACAGCACGCGTATTCGGCGAAACCTCCCAAGCCTGAGCCAAAGACTTCGTCACCCACCTTGAACTGAGTCACGTTCTTGCCGACCGCTTCAACCGTGCCGGCAATGTCGGCCCCGAGTACCTGGTGCTTTGGTTTGAAAAGCCCAAAGCCCATGATCCGGACAATAAAGGGCTTGCCGCGCAGTACGTGCCAATCGAGCGGGTTTACCGACGCCGCACGTACTTTCACCAGTACTTGATTGTCCTTCGGGATCGGCTTGTCTATTTCCCGCAGTTCAAGTATATCCGGCGACCCGTATTTGGTGCGTATGATGGCTTTCAACAAACGCCTCCGCGATGATTACCTATGAATCGATTGTCCCGACAATGACACTAACTCAGGCAGTGCTACGCACGAAAGAAGATACCAACAATTTCGGTCGATTTCCAGCCTGGTCTAATTCACGCAAGACTCCGCGCCAACCTGATAGGCGGCAGACCCCGAGGGGTTGCCGCCGACCAGATAAACGGTGAATGTCCGTGCCCCCGCGCGGAAATTACAATTACTCGAGCCGAGGGATTTCTAAGTTCCTTTTCGGTCTGCGAAAGTGTAGTCGATCGGATAATCCATAGCGTCCTTCAGAGCGACATTCAGGAACTTGTGTCGCTCTGCAAACTCCTTGAAACGTTCTGAAGCCAGAATGAATCCGGCCTGGCCCTGAGGTACGAAGAGATCTTCTCCACCCCACGTATCAGGCAGGATGGCGTATCGCTTCAGCTTGAGGAGGTTGTGCCCTTGTCGGCATGTCAGGCATGTTGCCGGACGGCCGTACTCCGCTTCTGATGCAGCCGGATCGAAAATGCCATTTCCCCGAATGACTTTGCTCACCCAGTAGCGCGGAGCGCTCGCAGCCATCCTCTTCGGTATGATCTTGAGGATTTGTACCGGTGCGATGAATTCCAATCCGACGAGCTTCTCCTGAAGGAACATCTCTACGAATCGGCCAGACGCCAGCAGGTAATCCATGAAGAAAGCCAGATCACCGTGGCGACCTCCCCAATACCGAATAGCCACGCGATATGGTGGCAACCAAGGTAGCATGCCGGTGGGAGTACCGCATGCCGAGCAGACAGGCGCTTCACCCCGATTGACCCTTCCGAAAAGGTCGTAATCCGTGACAGCGTCATTGTCGCCGATCTTTGGATTATGTAACACAAAGAACTTCATATTCTCAGATTCCCTTCGGAAATCGCGTCAGTAGATCAGGCAACGCATATCGAGCTTTCAGAAGAGTCTCAAATTCCTCAGCAGTTGCGGACGGATGTCCTTCTATCCAAGCCACTATCTCTGTGTCCAACTCACGATGCCACCGCTGATAACCGATATGTGAAGCTTGGTTGACAGCCCTTGTGACGAATCTGGTGTCACGGTATCTATATAGTCCCCCCAACAGGGAATGACCCTCTAAAGATTGGAATATCTTCCATGATACCGCGTGATGGGTCTGGCCAACGAGCGCTGGGGCTCCTGCGAATCCGAAACTTGTCCTTCTGTTGAGGAGAAGCGCTATTCCGCGTGCCGTCCATACCCCCAGCTCATAGGCGCCTGAGCATTTGTTGGTGAAGCTATCTCCGCCGTACCAGCTCTGACTTCTGATCCATGTTGTTATCCCTCCGCTAGATTCGTCTCCTATCGCAATCAGTGCCTGCGCTACATCATACCCAAAATCTCCCCACGAATACAATCCGTATGGGTCGATCTGCGCCAGCGGATTCCCGCCTGCATACCCATACAGATTAATCCCCCCGTTCAACCCCACCGGGTCGGACTGCAGGTACCTCCCCAACTCCGCACTATAATACCGATGCCAGTTATAGTATAACCCACTTTCGGCATCACGCAACTGGCCAGGAAAGCTTACGTCGTTGGTGGCCGACGAAACCTCGCTATATATCTCTCCAAATGGGTACCGTTTCGCACTCCAGCGCACCGTCTTCGCCGAGTCAACTATCATCAGCGGCGTCCCGAGGTGATCGCCCAACACCCACAATACCCTCTCGCCGGCCGCTGAGCTGACGCGAGCGATTAACTGACCATCAAGATAGATGTAGTCACGCCGCCAACCGGTTGCACCATGATATTCCGACAACAACTGACCATCCGCTCCAGGCACATACTTTGTCGTATCCGTGCCGGACACCACCTTTTTCACCCGGCGATGCCAGGCGTCGTAGGAATAGCTGGCGATAGCACCATTATTGATGCTCACCAGCCGACCGGCCCTGTTGTACTGGAAAGTGGTGGTGTCGATGCCCTGAATCAAGCGGGTTACATTGCCAACGGCATCGTAACTGAAACTGAGGCTATTCGCGCCGTTGACGGATGTTAGTCTATTGCCGGTGTAGGTGTACACCGATGTATCCACGCCCGTTGGCGTAAAGCTAAGCAACGTATCTCGATTGCCGTTTCGCAGATAACCAATTCTCAGCAGAGTATCTGGGTAGTCGGCACTCTTGGCACCAATCAGTCGATAGCTGTCGTCGTAGGTGTACTCGCGACTGGCCGATGAGTCAATCTGGTCCGTGACCTGTGTAACATCACTTGTCGCGGAATACCCATACTGCAGACTTACCAGGGAATCGGGCAAAGTGCTAATCAAGGTGGGACGGTAGAGCGAATCGAGTCCTGCCGAGCAGGTCATACCGTTACCCAATAGCCAGGATTCAGCCGGGCCGAAAGGAGCGTAGCGAACGCTGTCGACAATCGTTTGCCACTGCCCGGATGAGTAGAGTCGAACCCGAATGACCTGGTTGGCCGAGTCATACGTATATGCTGCTTTGTTGCCGGAGGGGTATGTCAGGGTATCGAGATTGTCGTTCTTGTCGTAGTGGTAGTTGAGTGCGAGTCTCTTATGATAGGTAGCACACGCCAACCTGTCTGAACGGCTAACTGGTGCCGCAACCCTAACGAAGCCAGTTACCTGACGACTGTGCGCAATTAATCGGCAACTGTTCTTCCTGATTCACTGCTAGATTCTGAATCGGCAATTGATTCAGCAAGGGGTGCCGGCGGCTCACTTGAGAATTCTCTGAAATTCTTATTGTAATAGCGGAGCACACCGAACACTCGGGCGCCACTGTCCTCGAGAAGTGCATCTGCAATAGCTTCGCGCGCGTGAATTTCCAATCGCTTGAAGTTATCCCACTCTCTTGGTAGATCGTCGAATAGACTCCGTGGCATCCGGCACCGGTAGAATGTTTCATCTTCAAGAACGAGCGCGACCTCGTATCGCCATAGTCCCTTCTCACTGTCTCCTGACAGAATTGATTTTATTTGAGCTTGCGCCAACAGTTCATCCCACGAAGTGTCTGAAAGCAGCAATTTGCGATGATCGCTGATCCGAAGTCCGGATATGAAGGAAATCAAACGGCGAAAGTGAATCGCACCTTTTGCAGTCTCACGAAGTCCCGGTGTGCCCAAAGATGTAAGAATGATTGCCTTCAAATCCTCGATTCGTTCCGAGAAATCACGATATCGCCTTTCTTCGCGAGTCTTGGTTCTTGCTTCCAGCAGCAATCGCTGGAATAGTTGGGACCACTGGCTAGTTAGATGAGATTTGATTTCTTCAAGGCGCGAAAATCCTGTAATGCTGTTGTTGGTTATGCGATGACTGAGAAAATTAATGAACTCAAAAATATATCGGGCCGTATCTCGTTTCTGAATCGATGGAAATTCAATTTGGTCAATTACAGTCTGCTTGTCTTTGTTCCGTTCATAAACTCGATGATCGTTCAACACCTTTTCGTCAACGAATGCGTAGACCGGAATTGATTGTTCTATGGCCTTCAGTGCTTCAAGTTGCGTGATGGAGAACATATCCTTTGTTTCAAGAAGGGTCGTCTTAGTCGATAACTTCTCCAGTTGAGCGAGATCAATATTTGCAACAGCAGCAGGAATCGCCAGACCACCAAAGCGTGAACCAATGATCAACAGGACCATATCGCAATTGGGTATTTCCTTCAGGCAACTATCGTGTGTATGCGATCGCGGATCATAAAGTACATCAGAATAGTCACTCATTACTGGTTCGTAGCCCATTTCAACGATGAATGGGCGTAATTCAGATCGCAAAATGTCCAGATCGTAACACGTGGACGATACGAAGATTCGTAGTTTGGCCATTGATGCCTCACACTTCCACTGACGTTGATATCAAGTATAGAATGACAAGCGCAAAGTCCGTATCTTAGCCGGGGACTTTGGGATGTCAAAATCGACAACCTTCTCTCGGAAGGATACCTTAACTCGATAGGAAGTCAAGAGCAAAGTGAGGTCGACCGAGTGAATGCAATGGCCGGGCCACCCCTTGTACAAACGTTGCGCGGTTTGGCGGGAGCGTTGATCGTGGATTGGCCAATAGCACAGTGTAGGTACTTTCACCTGCCTCCTGCCCCCCGCATCACATTTCCCCTGCCTCGCGCAACTTTTCGATGCCGCCGGCGTTTTTAAAGTAGGTACACGACAGATTAGGCGAGGCCCCCATGAACAGCGCTGAATTCGAACATTTCCGCAGTATTCTCAACGAGCGCGAACACCTGCTCGGCGACTACCTTGCATCCCTTCAGGAACGCCATAGCGCCGAAGCACACAAAGTCCGGTCGTTGCTTTCCGAAATCCGCGGCGCCATCGAACGCATCGAAAACCATTCCTTCGGTACCTGTGCGGCTTGCAAAGACCCGGTTGAATTCTACCGGCTCGAGGTGCAGCCGGTTCGTCAGGTTTGTCTCGGTTGCATCACCCCTGAGGAACAGGCGGCGCTCGAAGATGAGCTGACCCTCGCCAGCCGGATCCATCGGGCGTTACTGCCCCAGAAGATCGAGGTCATCGAGGGGTTTGACGTTGCCGTGAAGGCGCTGGCGGCCCGGACGATCGGGGGCGACTACTACGACTTCATTCGCTCCGAAGACGACAATTCCGTGAAGGTGGTCATCGCCGACACTATGGGAAAGGGGCTTCCGGCCGGGTTGCTCATGTCCAATTTCCAGGGCGCTCTGCGTATTCTTGCCCAGGAAATCGACTCCCCCGGCCGGCTGGTCGGCAAATTGAATCGCTGGCTCGTGCACAATGTACCTATCACCAAGTTCATCTCGTTGGTCTGCGTTGCGGTTCGCCCGGGCAAGGGGGGTGAGACGGTCGCTCGATTCACCAACGCCGGCCATTGTCCGGTGGTGTTGGCGCGTGCCGACGGAACCACCGAAATGCTGGCGCCCACCGGTGGCGTGCTGGGTGTGCATGAAGAATTTACCTATGAGGAATTGTCGGTGACCCTGCGGTCGCGCGATACGCTTCTGCTCTACACCGACGGTGTCACCGAGGCCCGAAATGACGATGACGACATGTATGGCGAGGAGCGCCTGCAGAAATTCGTTTCGCGTCACGCCCGGGAATCGGCCGGCGGCTTGGCCGATAGACTGGTGAGCGAAATCGGCAGTTTCACCGGCCGGGCGTCGCTCGACGATGATCTGACGGTGATTGCGCTGCAGAGAAAGACCGAATGAGTCAACTGAGTATGCGCGGTCACTTGAGTTGCGCCGCCTTGCTCGATATATTCAAACATGACCGCACCTGATGAACCGGTATCGCATCTCGCCTGGCTTTCGGATATCCATCTGAATTTTCTCACGCACGAACAGTTGTCTGATTTCCACATTGCGCTCGCGAAAAGCGAGTTCGATGCCTGCGTCATTACCGGTGATATTGCCGAAGCCCCGTCGTTGGCCGCGCATCTGACCATACTTGAACAGACGCTCGAACGCCCAGTCTACTTCGTCCTGGGCAATCACGATTTCTATCGCAGCAGCATCGCGGCCGTTCGGGAGCAGGTGGCCGCACTCGTCGGGGAAAATGGTAGACTGCACTATTTGACAAGTAGCGACGCCGTCCCACTGTCGAAATCGACTGTTCTGGTCGGGCACGATGGGTGGGCGGACGGTCGGCTGGGCGATTTCGACAGTTCTCCCGTCTACATGAATGATTTCGAGATGATCGACGATTTCAAGCGTCGAGGCGAAGGGGAGGATTTGTCCGGTGCCACCGGGATGAAGGATTTGCTGATAGTCATGCAGCGACTTGCCGATCAGGCGGTTGACCATTTCCGGAAAGTCATTCCTCCCCTTCTTACCCGGTACAACCACGTTCTGGTCGCAACTCACGTGCCCCCGTTCAAGGAAGCCTGTTGGCAGGCAGGGAAGTTGTCAAGCAACATGTTCCTGCCGTTCTTCGCTTCCCAGGTCATCGGTGACTACTTGCGTGAAATCATGATGCAGCATCCCGACAAGCAGTTGACTGTTCTCTGCGGCCACTGCCACGGGCGGGGGAGAGCGCAGCTTCTGGACAATCTGGTCGTGGAAACGGCGGGCGCAGAATACGGCACGCCGGCGCTGGAACGGATCATCGCGATCGATTGACTGCCACTACGATACAATCAATTTGAATCCCTTGCCGTGAATCCCCATCAATTCAACCTGCGGATCGGCCTTGAGATATTTGCGCAACCGCGACACAAACACATCCATGCTTCGGCCACTGAAATACCCGGTATCTCCCCAAATCTCCCGAAGCGCCACCTCGCGCTCGAGAATCTGATTTTGATGAAGGCAGAGCAGGCGGAGTAATTCTGATTCTTTCGGCGTCAGTTCAAACGTAGTCTTGCCGGATGTCAGCGTTTGCCGATTGGCGTCAAAAGTGAATACGCCAAAGGAAAACAGTTGTTGTCCACCGTCGGCCGACGGTGACTTGGTGCTCCGCCGCAGTACCGCTCGGATGCGGAGCAGCAATTCCTCAATGCTGAACGGTTTGGTGAGATAGTCATCACAACCGAGGCGGAATCCTTCGATCTTGTCTTCCTTGAGCGATTTGGCGGTCAGGAAGATTATCGGTGTGTCCTGATCAGTCGCGCGAATCTCCCGGGCCAGGCTGAAACCGTCTTTCTTCGGCATCATGACATCAACGAGGAGAAGATCAAATCGCTCGCGCCGGTAGGCCGCCAGGCCGTCCTCGCCGTTAATCGCAAGCATCACGCCGTACCCCTGCATTTGCAGATGCTCCTGCAGCACCAGGCCGAGATTAGTGTCGTCTTCGACCAGCAGCAGTCGTTGGACGGCGCTCATGACATCTTTCCCGTACTCACCGGAATTGTCGGGAAGGAGAGCTCCACCGTCGTCCCTTGCCCCGCCGCACTTTTCAAATCTATCTCACCCCCCTGCGCGGTAGTCATCAACTTGACGTAGGCCAGCCCGATGCCGAATCCCTTGACGTCGTGGATATTGCCGCTGGACACACGGAAAAACTTGTCGAAAATCATCTTCTGATCCTTCGGGGCAATACCCAGCCCGTTATCTTTGACACTGATGATCAGCCTGGTTCCGTCGTTGCGAGTACTCACAACTATGTTGGGTGTGTCGGGGGAGTACTTGTTGGCGTTGTCCAGAAGATTGTGAACGATATTGGCCATGTGCAACGCGTCCGCGCGAACCAGCGGATTGGTTGCCTGCAGGTCAGCGGCTATCGAGCCGTGTCTCGTCTCAACGTGGAGAGTCATGTTCTCAACCGCGCGGCCGGCGACATCGTTCATATCAACTTCCGTGAGCGTTAACTCAAAATCTTTCTCTTCCAGCGCCGCCATCTGCAAAATCTTCTCCACCTGCCGACGCATGCGCAGGTTCTCTTCCTGGATCATTTTCGCAAAGCGCTCGACTCGTTCGGGACTGCCGGTTACCTCGGGGGTAAGTATCGCCTCGCTGGCCAGCGCCACAGTCGATATCGGGGTCTTGAATTCGTGCGTCATGTTGTTGATGAAATCCACCGTCACGGCCGCGAATCGTTTCTGCCGGACTATCGTGCGCACCGTGTAGGCAAAACACCCGGTGATGACGAGCATAAACAACGTCGTAGCCGCCATCAACGGGAGTACCTGCCACCGCACGTACCCGCTCTGTTCGGGGAAATAGACTACCAATTGACTGCGCGGTGCGAAGATATCCATCGGGAACAGATTGACCCGAAACTCCGCGTCGCGGAGTTCGGATGCCCGGTGCGGGGGTCGTGCCAGGCGCAGCGAGTCGCTCCGGGACGCAATTATGCCGTAGGCATACGGTGTTTCGATACCGGCCTCGCGGAAATTGCGGGCCAGCGACGAATCGAGTTTGAGCGAGTCAATGCGCCGCTCGATCGGCTTGAATTGAAGGACGTTCAACTGATCGATCACCTTGGTCACGAGCATTCGACGCTCCTGGCCGGGCAGGTGCTGCATAGGGGCGCCGGTCGGTGATCCATTGATGATCTCGAGCGTTGCCGAGCCGCTGTCGCAGGACACGCGAAAGACATACGATCCCCGCGCGTATTTGCTGTCCTTGAGGTCGATGCCGTATTCCCCCGGCATCTTCAGGCTATCGACCATAACCAGATCCTTGCCGGTCATGGGATCGAAGACCTGAATTTTCACCCGTTGCGGTGCGTCCAACCGGTACTGCAGCTTTCCGTCGTTTATCGTCACCGGCAAAGAACCGGAGGTGGACCATTTGAAACCATGCGCCGTGGAGTCCTCCGTATAGTCGGTGCGAATCTCGGCCTGTGCAACGAAGGCATGCACCTCGGTCGAATCCAGGCCCGGTTCCGCCTGCAACGCGATCTGAACGACCTCACCCGTTTCCAGCTCCTGCGCGACCTTGCCAAGCACCATATTCACGTTCTGGCGAAACGCCTGCTCCTTGTGATCGCGCGCGTCCATCAGCAACTTGGCCTGCAACGCCACGAGACCACCGAGAGCGAAGATCATGATCATCACGATAAACGTGACACTCGGTCGGGACAATTTCATACAAAGAATATACGCATTGAGCGGGCAAACGCCACGCCCTTAACACTTCTTAACGTTCGCTAACACTGATTAACTCGGCATCGCGCAACCATCCGCCTATGTTGGTCCGTAGACAGAGCTACGCAAAGCTGATAAGGAGAATGGTGATGAGCAAGTATGTTTATCTGGTCGGTCTTGTTCCGGTGATCGTGACGTCTCTCGTCCTGACCATCTGCCCGCCGGCGACGGCCCAGGTGATGAAAAAGATCGTCGTCAATGGTGAAGACGGCGTCTGCATGTTACCGGAGCTGGGAGCGGTAATCATTGGCGAAGAAGGGGCACTGAAGGTCATGGCAATTTCGCCCGGCGATCACCGTCCGGCCGCGTATCGTACGATTGATCTGCAGGAGGGCGACGTGGTCATCATGGCCAATGGCATACGCCTGGCCAAGCCGCTGGAACTTGACAGTCTGTACAAAGCCGCCAAGGTCGGCGTTGCGATCAAGCTCGGGATCAAGCGCGGCGACAAAATGATGATTGTGACCTTTCCGAAGGCCGACGAAAAGGACCTGCCAAAACGCAAAATGATGATCATGGGCGGACAGAACGGCGGGGAAGATACCGCCGCCCAGACTATGACCTTCACCCGCAAGCTGGACGCGCCAGCTGACGTCGACAACCTCACCCCGCTCGTCGGTGCCGCCGTTATTCTCGGCGATAAGAAGGGAAAGGTTGTCATCGCCGGCCAGCTTGATCTGGACGAGGCCGACCCCAGATCCAAAGAATTCAAAACTGGTGATATTGTCATATCCGTGGCCGACAAGGCTATCACCACGGCCACCGCTGCCGGTGAAGTCGTGATGAAGATTGCCGACGGCCAGGACGTGAAATTCATCGTCGAGCGCGACGGCAAGCAGCACACCATTATCGTGACCAAAAAATCATCGGGTGCCGTAATTAAGGTCAACAGAAAGTAATCCGTGCGTAAACTGCTCTTTGGCTTAGCGATACTGATGGCGGCGGCGTTGTTTGTGCCGCCGACCCTGCTGGCACAGGCGACCGCCGCCTTCAATCAGCGTGACGATACCTACCGCGTTCTCGGGCTCAAACGAGCGAAGGAAACGTACGATGTCGCCAAGGCGGAGCTGGAACGCCAGCAGGAACTGTTCAAGCGGCAACTGATCTCGGAGACCGCTCTCGATCGCGCGCGTCAGACGTTTTCGGATGCCGAGGTGAATTACCAGCAGTCATTGCTGGCTGTACTATTTGAACAACAGTATATCACCGTCTCATCGGCCATGAAATACTACGCCAAGGATGGCAGCCGGCACGTCAAGTTGACCCTCGCCAACATGTCAGGCGGCTCGGCGGAATTTCGCAAACTAATCAATATCGACGATCAACTGTTTCGATCTCTGCAGCCCGACATCATTAACAATGTTTACGTTTCGCTGCTGAATGACGCCAATGCGGTGATAAGCCAACCGTACGAGACCAAGATTGACCAACTTCGCTATGGCGAGCCGGTGAGTACCGACTTTACCCTCCTGCAGGATGTTGACGCGGTGACCGTCTACATGATCTACAGCAACGGCAGCCAGCGCAGCATGCGGATCTTTCTGCAAAAGGACGCAGCGGGCAACAAGGTGGCGGTTGGATCCGAGCAGTTCTCGCAGGAGGTCGATCTGGGCAAGACCGCCTCGTTCGATCTCACTTTGGAACTTTTTAGCGGTACCAGCAACACCTTCAGTCTCGCCGTCGCAAATCTCCCGACCCAGATCAGCCGCGTGTTCAAGGATCCGGCCGGCCAGGTGCGCCTGAGTCAGGTGAAGTTCACCGAGAGCACACGCACCAAGCGGGCGGCCCTGGAGATTACTCTTCCCGATAGACCCAACGGCGACGTCGTGATCGATCAACCGATTCCGTTTTATGTGGTCGTGATGCCGCCGGAAAAGACAGCCGAGGTGGGTGACCTGTCAGCCCGGCAATGGACTGAGGGAGAGCTTTCTGCTTTGAATATCGGCTTTGTCAAACTCGAATTGCTGCCGCGCGGCAAGGGGAAGCTGTTGGTCCGTTCCAATCAACTCTATCATGCCATCAAAGACGACCAGACCGTCGAGATGGCGGTCGATCTGGTGAACGAGGGGACTCACCGCCTCGACAACATCGTCGTCGACGTCGATCTGCCGTTGAACTGGTCGAAGACGATCGATCCCCCGCTCGTCGCCGCGCTCAACATCGGCGAGGAGAAACGCGTGCGATTTACTTTCACTCCGCCGTCTGACGTGGCGGTCGGCAAATACGACCTGCGGCTGCGAACCACAGCGATGTCCAACGGAACTCCGGTGATCGGCGAGGACAAGACCGTCACCGTTGAGGTGCAGCCGCAGGCCAATCTTTTGGGCACGTCGCTCGTTGTGTTGCTCATTCTCGGACTGGTACTGGCGATCGTCGTCTATGGCGTGCGCCTGTCAAAGCGATAAACGATTGGTTTTGGTGAGGAGACGATCATGACTATGCAAGCAATGGAGACGGCCACGCCGTTGATCGAGGCGGTAAACCTGACCAAACGGTACGACGACGGGGTCCTGGCTCTTGATCATGTCGCCTTTGCCGTCCACGCGGGGCAGATCTTCGCCATGCTGGGTGGAAATGGCGCCGGTAAGACGACCGCTATCAACCTGTTCCTCAATTTTCTCGAACCGACTGAGGGTGAAGCCCGCGTTAACGGTATCGTTACGCATAAAGAACCCTTACGAGCGAAGCCGTTTCTGAGCTATGTCTCAGAAAACGTGACTCTCTACGGCAATTTCACGGCCCTGCAGAATCTCGATTTCTTCACTCGCTTGAGTGGAAAACAGGTCTCTGGCGATATGTATCGCGATGTATTGCTACGGGTCGGGCTTTCCGAGGCGGCCCACCGGAAGAAACTGCGCGAATTCTCCAAAGGGATGCGCCAGAAGTGCGGTATTGCCATCGCCATTTTGAAAAATGCGCCCGCCATTCTTCTGGACGAACCGACGTCGGGTCTCGATCCCCAGGCCGGCTACGAATTCCTTCGTCTGCTGGAGACCCTGCGCGACGAGGGAAAGGCGATCCTGATGTCTACCCATGACATCTTTCGTGCCCGTGAAGTCGCCGATACGATTGCCATCATGAACCAGGGGCGACTGGTTATGCAGCGACCGGCCCAGGAACTGGCCAATACCGATCTCGAACAACTCTACATGCAATACATGTCCGGCCATTCCGTGGCTGTGGCGGTGTGAGGTAACCGATGTTTATTACTCTGCTGGAAAAAGAACTCCGCGAAACCCTCACCTCGCCCACCTTCACTATCTCGTTTGCCGTCTGTGCCGTACTCATCATCCTTTCGTTTTTCACGGGGGCAGCCAATTTCAGAATGGACCGCGCGCAGAACGAAGCTGCCAAGGCGGAAACGCTCCGTCAGCTTGACGGCCTCACCGATTGGTTTGGGGTTGGCGATCACAACATCTTCCTTCCCCCGCAGCCGCTGGCCGCCCTGGTGACCGGAGTTTCCAATGACATCGGTCGCACCGTCACGGTCAAAGGGAGAGGCGAACTGACTTCGGACAATAGCCGTTACGGCGAGGATCCGATGTTCGCCATCTTTCGCTTTCTCGATCTCGAGTTCATTTTTGGCGTTATCCTGTCGCTCTTCGCCGTGCTGATGGGGTACGACGCAATCAGTGGGGAAAAGGAGAGGGGTACGCTGCGATTGTCGTTTGCCAATGCCGTTCCACGGGCAGTCTATATTCTTGCCAAACTGGTCGGGCGCTTCCTGGCTGTAGCCGTACCGATTCTACTCGCCGTCGCCATAGGCCTGCTGGTGCTCTTGATCATGAACACTCCCCTGTCGGGCGGTGACTGGACTCGGCTCGGCGTAGTCATCCTTACCGGCCTGCTGTATGTCGGCGTCTTCCTGACGCTCTCCGTCTTCATCTCGGCGCTCACCCAGCGATCCTCCACGTCCTTTCTCTACATGCTGGTCATCTGGATAGCCAGCGTGCTGATCGTACCACGCGCCTCCGTGCTGGTGGCCGGGCGCTTTGTGAATGTGCCGCAGGTGGATGAACTCTCCACCAAGAAGGCCAGCTTTGCTCAGCAGCTGTGGATGTCAGATCGCGACGTCATCAGCAATTACCAGACCACGCCCGGAACGGCGCCGGATAAAATGATGGAGCAATTCAATAAGTTTATGGATTCGTTGTCCGACGTCCGCTATCAGAAGCAGGCCGAATTTGCCGGCCGACTGAATGAAGAACGGCAGAACCGCCAGCTGGAACAAAAGCGACTCGCTTTTGCGATCGCCCGTGTATCCCCAACCGCCTGTTTCTCTCTCGCCTCGATGTCCCTGGCCGGCACCGATCTTGACCTGCGCGAATCGTACCTGAGCCAGGCCACCGCTTATCAAACCAAGTTCGGGGCATTCCTCAAAGAGAAGACAGGCGTCAATCCGGGCGGTCGTACCATTCGCATGAGAACCGTGACCGACGGTGAGGAACAAGAGAAGCCCAAGCCGATCGATCCCACCGAATTGCCGGCCTTCACTTACAACCCGGTGACGGCGGCCGGCGCGATCAACTCCGCCCTTCCGAATGTCGGCCTCCTGATCTTCTACGTGCTCCTCGGCTTTGTCGGAGCGGTCCTTTCCTTTTTGCGATATGATGTGCGCTGAGATGGAGTGAGTATGCTGAATATATTGATTACCAAAGAACTGAAGGCCATTCTCCTGAGCCCCAAATTCATCGCCACCTTTGCCGTCTGTACGGTCGTCCTCCTGCTCTCAATCGGCATCGGCATACAGGAGTATCACGAGGCGAAGGCGCAGTATGAATCGTCGCTCAAACTTTTCGACCAGCAGACGCGCGAATCAACTTCGTATAGCCAGTTGCGGGCGCGCGTCCATCGCATGCCCGACCCTATGCAGGTCTTTGTCTCCGGCCTGACCTGGGACATCGGCCGATGGTCCGATCCGTCGCAGGAAGCCGTTTCCCGGCTTCACCAGAGCCCGTACAGTGACGATCCCATCTTCGCGATCTTCCGCATGATCGATTTCGCTTTCGTGGTGCAAATCGTCTTCTCCCTGTTCGCCGTCCTGTTCACCTTTGACGCCATTTCCGGCGAGCGCGAACTCGGCACGCTCAAACTGGTATTCTCGCACGCCGTGCCGAGAGCGAAATACATTATCGCGAAGTCGGTCGGCTCATGGCTCGGACTTGTCCTGCCCATGTCGATTGCCGTCCTCATCGCCGTGCTGATGGTCATGCTGGCTGGTGTACCGATGACCGTCACCAACTGGGCCCAGTTGGCCCTGCTCCTCGGCGTTTCACTTCTCTACTTTACATTCTTCATTGTGCTGGGCGTGTGCGTTTCAGCCCTGACCCGACATTCCTCCGTCTCGTTCCTCGTGGCCCTCGTCTTCTGGGTTGTGTTCGTCTTGATCATTCCCCGTGCCGGCGCGCTGGCCGCCGCACAAATGGTGCATGTGCCCAGTATCGCTGAGATCGACGGCCAGAAGGAGGCCTTCGCCAAAGATCGCTGGGAGAAGTTCAACGACGATATAATGAAGCTTTTCGAAAACAGCAGGGACAATCACGAGCAGAAATCCGACGACCAGTTATGGGCGCGCCTGGAAAGCCAGGATTCGCTGCGGAAAATCACGGAAGCGGAGATTGACGCTCACGAGACTGAACTCTTCGAGGACCTGCGCCGTCGCAAAGAGTCGCAAGAGCGATTGGCACTCAGCCTGGCACGCATCTCACCGTCATCATCATATCAGCTGGCGGCCATGACCCTGGCCGGCACCGGCCTCTCCCTCAAGGAACGGTACGAACATTCGATCGATACCTATCGGGAACAGATCACCCGGTACAAAGACGAAAAAGCCCCGAACGACGGCGACGCCGGCCGACTCATGATCATGTTCGACAGCGAGAAGGGGATGAAGATCACCCAGGGCCGGTCCGCCGGCGTACTGGATGTGAGCGACATGCCCCGCTTTCAGTCCGCAGTGATGCCGCTCGGCGCGGCGCTCAAGGATGCCCTCGTCGATTTTGGCTTGCTCGGACTGTATATACTGGGGGCGTTTTCTCTCGCCTTCGTGAGATTCACCCGCTACGACGTCCGCTAATCAGGGAGGTCGCGCAGATTTTGCGCGACCTCCTCGGCTCCAATGGACCTTTCGAGTCCAATTTTGTCTCATCCAGGCGACTAATCGCCGTTACTGACATGCCTGCGCTGACCCCTGCTCCGATGCCAAATTGACCGGTTGCGTTAAATTTTCTGGCCGCTGACTCCGGCCAGTCGCGGTATAATGGTCATGTACCGGTCAACTGGCCGGCCGGCTGTTCAATCGGCGTACCTGGCGAATACATCGTAATTTAGCAGTAAAGCAGGGGCTTCGGCTGGTCGATAACTGAACTACCGGGCATGCGTAGGCATGAAGGACAGCTGGGAAGACCAAACCCGGATATTTGTAGTTGTTTTGACCCAGCAACTTACCTAATTTATGGGCTACTGCAATCGTCACCCAGTTGGAATGGGACTTGCTCATTTACTCCGGTGGCTCACTCGTTAGGCAAGAACGCAGGACAAGGAGTACTCGATGATGATGAAGCGTCAGAGAACCCTCTTGACCCTTACCGCTATTAGCCTGGTGCTGATGCTCGGTTCAGTGGTCAGCGCCGCCAATCCTTCTCCGTATCTCAAGCAGTTGCGGATTGGATGCTATGCATACGGCGGATCGACAATTTGGCAATCTTCCGGTCAGGCGCTCGCGCCGACTATTCGGCAATGGTACGCTCAGCGCTATGCCTTTGCGATGGGTTCGGGCGAATCGTCCGCCTCGGACCTCGTATCCATGCGTAATCTCAACCCGGAGATGAAGGCGCTCGTGTATTCGCTGTATCTCGTCGACACGACTGAAACGTCGACAATTCGCAGCTGGTGCGCGCAAAAGGGATACAACTTCAGGGATCTCGTGCTCCACACCAAGACCGGCGCAGGCGATTCAGCTGTCTGTCGCTCTAATCCGAACAATCCAACCGGCTTCGGCCGGTGGGTGACCACACCGCCCAACAGCCCGATGTTTGGCCCTGGTTTCACCGCCGCGCAGACGCGTCTTCTCTGGAATTTCCGCGACCCGCGTGTGGGTGAGTATCTGGGCGAGAAATGGGTCAGTGAAATCGAAGCCCTGGGTTACGATGGTGTCTTCGTCGATGAAGAATTCATCATCGGTTACACCGGCAATTCTGTGTCGGGCAACTTCTGCACCCAGGCCCCCTTCAAGGATACGACTTCCGATTATTGGCTGAAGGGCGGTCCCTATGACTACCTGCCCAGTTGGCCGCGTTCCATGAATATCGTCGCCATTCGCGATTCCCTGCGACGCGCCCGCGACGGCTGGATGGGCACAGCCGGCAGTATGCTCAAGTCGCGCGGCTACTTTTATGCCCCCAACTTTGCCGCGGTGCCGGTGATCAATAACCCCGCCAACTGGGATAACGAAGGCCGCCACGCCTCCATCCTTTGCGGCGCCTACGTTATGGGCGAGTATTCTTATTTTTACCCGGGAGCCGACGGATACGAATCGAGTTGTAACACTGCCGTCAAGGCCGTGTACAGTGTCAAGGATTCCGCAGTCAATATCTTCCTCGGTTGGATTCGCATGGGTCAGTATGATCTGGATCAGGGCAAGTCCTATGATCGCAGCAAAATGAACGGCCTCGGTTTCATGCTTGATGCCACCTACCCCGGATCGACCCAGGTTTGGTTCTCCCCCTGTGTCAAAAACGGTCAGGTCGATTTCAAGATGAATCGCGAGACGATCGGGTCGGTAGCCAGTGGTACGCCCCAATCCTACGATACTACCACCATGTGGTGCTATGCCTGGGGCAAGTACTTTGGCATCCCCAAGACCTCTCGTGACTCCAGTGTGAAGGGTACCGACGGCGCCGGACAGGGGTACACGGTTCACAAGGTCACTATGGGCAAGCCCACCGACACTGCGCAAGTCCAGACGCTGGCCATCGGTCGTTATGCTCGCGGCGCCAACTTCGACCTTACCTCGACACGCGTAACCGTTGCGGTGCCGACGGGGACTTGGTTCGAACTGAATCCCAACGCTACCTGGACGCGCTACACCAATTCCACCATCGGTATCGGCAACGCCGAGTGGCGGGTTCTGGTGAGTGATACAACCGTGGCCAACGCCGGTACCACCGCGCCTACCTCGAGCGACACCATCCCACCTGCCTCCGTGCAGGACCTGGGTGCCGTGCCGGGCGAAACGGATGGTGCCATCACGCTGACCTGGACGGCGCCGACCGATGATGCCAGCAACCGCGTCGCCGCCTACGATGTCCGGTACTCGCGTTCGGCCATTTCCGAGGTTAACTGGTCGTCGGACTCCACCGCTTCCGGTGAGCCGGCGCCCAAGGTCGCGGGAAGTGCGGAAACGATGGCCCTTCGCAACCTCACCCCGGGGGCGCAATATTACATAGCTCTTAAATCCACGGACAATGCCGGCAACTGGTCGGCATTGTCCAACGTTGCCACGTCGAACGCCAGGATCACGATCATTGCCGGGGTCGATTCGTGCGTGCCGCAGCCGGTCGGACCACCAAATGGATCACTGGTTGCCGTGGCCAGGCCGGAGCTGACCGTGCAGAACGCTGTCTGCTCTGACTCCGGCCCACGCTCGTACACGTTTTCCATTGCCGATGAACCCACCTTCTCAACAGAAATCGTTACCTCGCCTCCGGTCGCCGAGGGTCAGCTTCTGACTTCGTGGACGGCCGATGATCCGCTGACGGGTGGCAAAAGATATTACTGGCGCGCCCGCATGAGCGGCCGCGAGTATTCCCCCTCCATGTATTTTGATCTCAGAACACCCGTTTACCTGTATCCAAATCCGGTGAACCTTAACGATGGTGGACAGGTTACTTTTGTCTCGCTGCCGGACGGTTCAAGTCTTCTGGTAACCAGCATGAGCGGCGAGACCGTTCGGCGCTGGCCGACAGTGGCCGGCGGTGACTTGGTCTGGGATGGCCGGAACGAGTCCGGCAATCGCATTTCGTCGGGAGTCTATCTGTGGTATCTGGAAGGTTCGGACACAAAAGGCAAGATTGTCATCGTAGAGTGATAATCGTTTGTCCGAAAAGGTCTTCCGGTAATTGATCGACCTTTCCTCTCCATTTCATCTCTCAAGCCCCAAGCAAACCTGCCGACAATTATAGTGTCTCGCCGTTTTCTCAGCGAGGCCGGGAGAATCTGTTTATATGTTCCCGGACGTGTTCTTGGAATTTCAGCGCCAGGCTAAGCGCGGGAATTCACCTGAGGGGATTCATGATCGATCGTCCATCAATATCCGAATCTGTTCCTTTCCGAGTAGCAGTTATCTATGCGATCGCAAGCTTGCTCTGGATTCTCTTTTCCGATAACATTGTCGACGCCATTTCTGTCGATCGGACTACCCTCACCGAACTTCAGACCCTCAAAGGCTGGTTCTTCGTTCTGTGCTCCGCCTTGCTCATCTTCCTGCTGGTGCGATTTCACTTCCGCCGATCCGCTATCGCCACCCAGGAATTGCTTCGCCGGGAGCAGCGTCACTCCGACCTCTTTCGCAATGCACCCATGGCCATTTGGGAAACGGACCTTTCGCAAGTGCGCCGCCACCTTGATCTCATCCTCCGGGGATCGGTCGCCGATCCCAACATGACTCTGCAGTCCAATCCGCAGCTGCTGGCCAAGATCATGTCACTGAGTCATATTCTGGAGGCCAATCAGGCTGCCGTTCAAATCGTCGGCGCTCAGTCCGCGGAAGAAGCGATGCGTTTCGCTCCCCAGTGTTTGATCGGTGCCGCGGATGGCCCCATTCGGGAAGCATTGGTGCAGTTATACAAGGGAGCCCCAAGTGTCGAGGTGGAAGCCCGACTGCGCACTCTCCAGGGGGAATTGCGCTTCGTGTTGCTGCGTGTTTCCATTGCGTCCGACGTCGCTGAATCCTGGGAGCGTGCCGTCGTCTCGATGGTCGATATCACCGAACGCAGAGTCATGGAAGAGCGTCTCCAGGACCGCGAGCGAATGTTGAGCGAAGCGCAGCGCATCGGTAATACGGGTGCCTTCGAGTGGGATCTCGTCACCGATCGGTTGATCTGGTCTGATGAAACTCATCGCATCCATGGCACCGATCCGCTGCATTTCACGCCCAGGTACGACATGCTGCAGGATATGTTTCACGTCGATGATCGCTCCCGAGTGGTACGGGAGTTCAGGGACCTCTTGACGCGCCGGCAATCGTCGCGCGGTGGGAGTGTCAAGTTCGAGTACCGGATCCGCCGTCCTGACGGGCACGTTCGGTCAATTGAGTCGCACCTGGAAGTGGTTCGCGATAGTGATGGTATTCCGGTGCGGATGTTCGGCATGGTCCGGGATATCACGGAGCAGAAGGAACTGGCCCGGTTCCTGGAGCGACACAACACGAACCTGCAGCGACTGGTGGTCGTCATTCAGCAGTTGTCCTTCACGCATGATATGAACAGCCTGGCCCATCTCGTGTCGACCGCCGCGCAGCTGCTGGTCAGCGCCGATTCGACCGTGTTTGCTCTGCGCGAGGATGACAAAGTGCGCTGTGTCGCCGAACAGGCCGCCGTACCGTTCTTCAGGGATATGGTCATTCCGCTGACTATGGGTGTGAGTGGCTGGACCATTACGAATCGCCAGGCCGTGGCCATCGACGATATTTCCGTCGATTCCAGAATTTCGAAGGAATTGTACAAGAACTCCGGAATATGCAGCCAAATCATGGTGCCCATCCGGCAGGAAGATCCTGTCGGTGCTGTCGGTGCCTTCTGGAATACTCCCCATTCTGCCACGCCTGACGAGATTGCTCTCCTGCAGGCGCTGGCCGATGCCGCCGCTGTTGCTCTGTCGAACATTCACAGCTACCAGGATCTGGATGCCGCTCGCCGCGAGGCTGAGCGAAAATCGGAAGAGAACCTCCGGCTGTACGAAGAAGCTCACCGCGAAATGTCCGAACGAAAAGAGGCCGAACGTCGTCGAGGGGAACTCGAGGCTCAACTTCGCCAATCGCAAAAGATGGAAGTCATCGGTATTCTGGCCGGCGGCATCGCTCACGATTTCAATAATATCCTCACGCCGCTTTGCGGGTACGCCGAAATGGCCCTGGAGTCGCTTCCGTCGGATGCTGAAGGGCGCGAAGAACTCGAACATATCATGTCGGCAGCCAATCGCGCCAAGGGTCTCATCCAGCAGATCCTGACCTTCAGTCGGCGGTCCGAACAGGTGCGTGAGGCTGTATCCTTGCACAGTATTGTCAAGGAAGCCACCAATCTCCTGCGGGCATCTCTGCCACCGAGCATAGACATCCGCTTTGAGTCAGCCGCGACATCCATGGCCGTTAAGGCTGATCCCGTACAGATCCACCAGGTCGTCATGAATCTTTGCACCAACGCCTACCACGCCTTGCGCGAAAAGGGCGGTCTGCTTGAGCTGACGCTCATGCCGGCGACACCCGCTATGGTGGCCGACAATCCCCGTCTCCAGGATTTACCCTGCCTCCGCCTGCAGGTGCGCGACACCGGCTGTGGCATGGAACCGTCGGTGCTGGCGCATGTCTTTGAACCGTTCTTCACGACCAAAGAGAAGGGAGAAGGAACGGGGCTGGGTCTGGCCGTGGTGCAGAGCATCATCACCGCTCACGGCGGTGAGATTTCGGTTGAAAGCCGTCCAGGTGCAGGCACGACCTTCACGATCTTCCTGCCGCGGGCCGAGGTGCTTTCGAACCAGAATTCACCTCTGAGCCGACGACTCCCGTCCGGCAACGGCGAACGAATCCTGCTGGTCGACGACGAAGTCGCCATTGTGACCATGCTCCGAAAGATCTTCACTCGCCTGGGTTACGAAGTACTTTCCTTCTCCGACAGCGTAGTCGCACTTGACGGGTTCAGGCTCTCACCGCATCTGTTCGACCTGGTCATCCTGGATTGGAATATGCCGCAGGTGAGTGGACGGGATCTGGCCACGGCTGTGCACAAGATTCGACCCGAAATACCAATACTGCTGATGACCGGACTGCGTCACGAGTTGAAAGCTGAAGAGCTGTCTTCTGCCGGTATCAGCGAGTGCGTACGCAAACCGTTTACACCGTTCGAGATATCTACCGCTGCCCACAATCTCCTCAGGAAACGTCAGTCTCAGCCAACAGATACTGTTTTCGACTGATTGAACTCTGCCGATTTCCAGCTTGTCGCGCCGAGTGCCGTGACGTAGGTTTCATTCATGAACTACGGCCGGCTCCTGGCTCCTCTTTCTGTCGCCTCGCATCTGACGCTCAAGAACCGCCTGGTCATGGCTCCTATGACCACGGTGTCGGGCGAGACCGATGGTCGCTTCTCGCTGGATGAAATCGCCTACCTGGAAAAGCGCGCGCAATCGGACATCGGGCTCATCATAACCCCCGCCTGCTACTGTCACCAGTCCGGGCAGGCGTTCGAAAACCAGGTGGGTTGCCACTGCAATGCGATGCTTCCCCGTTTGACGCAGTGCGCTGACGCCATCAATCGTCACGGTGCCGCCTCGTTTCTGCAGATTCATCACGGGGGGAACGCGACGCGTTCATCGTTAACCGGTCGTCCCCCGATGGCCCCCTCGGCCGTCATTAATAGGCGAGGCACGTCGGAAATGCCAATCGCTATGACCGAAGACGAGATCTGGCTGATAATTGAGTCGTTCGCGCGGGCCGCCGGCAGGGCAAAAGCGGCTGGTTTCACCGGTATCGAACTGCACGGAGCCAATTCCTACCTGTTTCAACAGTTTTTCTCACCATTCACTAACCACCGAACTGACCGCTGGGGGGGAGACTGCCAATGCGCGACCTGTGATCGTCATGCCGAGCACGACCGACTCGAGTTGTGCCATCGCCTCGAAAATCGTGCTCGCTTTGCCATTGAGGTGCTGAAGGCCGTGAGGTCGGAAGTGGGGCGAGAGTATCCGGTCGCTTACCGAATCTCACCGGAAGAGCCGGCTCCGGACGGCTATTCCACCCGCGATGCCGTCCAATTGCTCGGTCTATTGCTGCCGCACGGAATCGACATCGTCCATGTGTCGAGCTGGCAGTACGGTGTTGGCGTTCGCAATGACCTCCCCGCCGACACAAATCCGACTAACTTTGTCCGCGCTTCCTTGCCGCTGCAAATCCCGGTCATTGGTGTGGGAGGCGTGCTCCACCCCGACCAGGCCTTGGCCATCCTCGATGATGGCATCGAGTTGGTTGCGCTTGGACGTGCTCTGCTGCTCGATCCGGACTGGTTGACCAAGGTTACCTCGGGCCGACTCGAAGAAATCAAGATGAACCTCCGCTCCGAAGACGAGAGGGCGACTCTCGACATACCTCTGCCGATGCGCGGCTACACACGCCATTCGATCTCCATTTCTCATTAGCCGGTCGATTCAGTTATCCGACTTAAATTGCCCGACATGATCGTGTCAGCTTTTGACTGATACCACTGTTGGAATCGGGATAAATCCGATCATAAATATCTGCTCGGCTGAATAGGTCGCAAAGCAATCACTCTAAAGAGTACGATATTTGTAGATATTGCCGACAATTGGACCCACTTTTTGCGTGTTGTGATCGAATTGTCTTGCCCCATGATTGTGGGTAAAGTTATCTTCTGCGAGACACGACAATTTTGAGTTGGAATTGCTTGGTACTCACACTCGATTGAGGGGCTAATTACGATTAGTTGACGTCCCATTTTGACTGCGGAGGTAATATGCGGGGTGCTTTGGAACCTCTTCCCAAGACCGAGGCCGACCTTAGAGAAGCGTTCTGGGAACAGGTCACTACGTTTCCCGACGGTCAGAAGATAAAGCGGTGCCTGCAGTGCGGCACCTGTACGGGGACCTGTCCGGTCTCACACGCGATGGATATCACACCCCGGCAAGTGATCGCGCTCTTTCGTGCCGGCCAACTGGAGGATATTCTGCGGAGCCGGACGATCTGGCTGTGTGCTTCGTGTTATTCGTGTACGGTGCGATGTCCGGTCGGTATCAAGGTCACCGACACGATGTACGCACTAAAACGCGTCGCGATGGACAAGAAAGTATACCCGCAGCAATTTCCGGTCCATGTACTTGTCGAATGCGTTTGTTGATCAGGTGTATACGTACGGCCGCAACTTCGAACTGGGACTGGGTATTCGCTACCTTTTGAGATCGAAGTGGACGAAGCTGTTCGCCAGCGCCGGGTTCGGGCTGTCAATGATTCGCCGCGGCCGGCTCGGGCTTCTGCCTAAGAAGATCAAACGCATAAGCGAAGTACGCGCGATCATCGATCGTGCCAACAAATTGGGGGATGAAGCATGAAACAGTATGCCTACTACCCCGGCTGCAGCCTGGAACACTCGGCTTCGCCCTATGACAAATCGATTCGCGAAGTGTTTCGCGTGCTCGAAATCGGATTGACCGAAATCGAAGACTGGAATTGCTGCGGAGCGACGATGTACATGTCGGTGAAAAAGATCGTGGCGACTGCGATCTCGGCTCGCAATCTGGCGATAGCTCAGAAGATGGGAATGGAGATCTGCGCCCCCTGTAGTTCATGCTACACGATTCTGCGCAAGGCCAATCGAAGCGTTGACTGGGATCCCAAGGAGCGAGCAATGGTCAACGAAGCGCTCGCCGCGGCTGACCTCTCCTATACGACTACCGTCGAGGTCAAGCATCCGCTCGATATTCTCACTAATGACATTGGTCTCGACGCCATAAAGGCCAAGGTGAAGAATCCACTCACCGGACTCAGAGTGGCTCCCTACTACGGCTGTCAAATTGTCCGACCCCACGGGCACTTTGATGACGTTGACGATCCGGTGACGATGGACAAGCTGTTTACGGCGCTCGGTGCAACGGTCACCTATTTCCCGGCCAAGGTGCGCTGTTGCGGCGGTATGCTGATGACCACTCAGGAAGAAATCGCGCTTGATCTCAATCTGCGGCTGCTTGAGGTTGCCTCCGACAACAACGCTGATATCATCGCCACGGCCTGCCCGCTTTGCCAGATGAATCTTGAGGCCTATCAGAACAAGATCAACGCCCGCTCCGGTAAGACTTTCAATATTCCGGTGGTGTATTTCAGCCACCTGCTGGGCGTGGCCCTGGGCATTGATCCCCGGAAAGATGGGCATGGACAAATTGATGATCCC
The DNA here is from genome assembly GCA_963806185.1 of uncultured candidate division Zixibacteria bacterium. GTDB lineage: Bacteria > Zixibacteria > MSB-5A5 > GN15 > FEB-12 > CAWDXE01. The sequence goes on along the minus strand of CAWDXE010000001.1, from coordinate 557,582 downwards.
CGCGGAGAAGCTGACTGCCAGGGCCGTGGAGGTGAACGTATGACAAACGATGGTAATGGATCTCGGCCGAAGAACGCCGACGATATCCGGATCGGCGTATATGTCTGTCACTGCGGCTCGAACATCGCAAAGATGGTTGACGTAGCCAAAGTGGTGGAGACGGCTGCGGCGCAGCCCAACGTCGTCATTGCCCGACACTACCGCTTCATGTGTTCCGACCCGGGGCAGGAATTGATTCAGAAGGATATCAAGGAATTCAATCTGAATCGGGTCGTCGTCGCCGCATGCAGTCCGCTGATGCACGAGAGCACCTTCCGCAAGGCGGTCGAGACCGGCGGCGTCAATCGGTACTTCTTTGAGATGGCCAATATCCGCGAGCAGGTGAGCTGGGTCACCACCGATGCCGTCGGTGCGACCCGCAAGGCACAGGCGCTGGTGAGGGCCGCCGTAGCGCGGGTCCGGTTCCACGAACCGCTGGAAATGCGCCGCGTTCCGATCACCAAGCAGGTGATGATTGTCGGCGGAGGTATCGCCGGAATCGAGGCGGCCCTGCAGATCGCCGACGCCGGCTATAAGGTTATTCTGGTCGAGCGCGATTCGACCATCGGCGGCCACATGTCGAAGTTCGACAAAACCTTCCCGACTCTCGATTGCGCCGCCTGCATTCTGACCCCGAAGATGGTATCGGTCGGCAAGCATCCGAATATCAAGCTGATGACCTGGGCGGAGATTGAGAGTGTGAGCGGGTATATCGGCAATTTCAAAGTCGCAGGTGCGCAGTAAGGCCCGGTATGTCGATACCACGCTCTGCAACAGCTGCGGCTCCTGCTACGAGGCCTGCCCGAGCCGTCCGTTCCCGCGCGACCGTCGCATGCTCCTGGGCGGTCGCGTGTATCGCGAAGGTCGACTGCTCGACGTGCGCGACAAGTACATCCTCGGGCCGCGACACGATCTGACCGTGCTCACGGGCGCTCAGCCGATGCCCGAAAATGTTCCACCGGATATGGAGGAGGTTGACGTATGAGTACCACTACAGCGCCACCTGACTTACGACGTCAATGAAGTAATTACGCGGATCGTCAACGAATACGGCGCCAAGCCGTCGGCGCTGATCATGATCCTGCAGGATATACAAAAACACTATCGTTATCTGCCGGAAGCCGCTTTGCTCGCGGTCTCTAAACGCATGAAGCTCCCGGTCGCTCAGATCTACGGCGTGGCGACCTTCTACAAGACTTTCAGCCTGACCCCCAAGGGGAAAAATCACATCTGCGTCTGCACCGGCACGGCCTGCCATGTGCGCCAGTCGATCGTCATTGTCGACAAGCTCGAGCGTGAACTCAAAATCAAGTCCGGCGAGACCACGGCCGATATGCAGTATTCTCTGGAGAGCGTCAACTGTCTCGGCGCCTGTGCGCTGGGACCGCTGGTGACCGCCAACGAAGTCTATTACGGCAATATGACCGTGTCGAAAGTCGACAAGATGCTGGCCGATTTGAAAGGGAAGAAGTCCGAGCCCGACCGCGAGGAGAATGTATGAAGGTCAACAAACTTCAATCCCCGAAAGAGCTTGCCTCCCTGCGGGCCAGACTTAAGCAAGAATACGACCCCAATAAGATGGTCATCACCCTGTGCACCGGCACCGGCTGTCTTGCCTGCGGTTGTGCCCCGGTGGCCGAAGCCTTTCGCAAGGCCATCGCCGAAGACCGATTCGGGAGACACCGTCGGACTCGAAACTACCGGCTGTCATGGTTTCTGTGAACGCGGCCCGCTCGTCCTGATTCAGCCACAGGAGATCTTCTACCAGAAGGTCAAGGTTGGTGACGTCAAGTTGATCATGGAACAGACCGTCAAGGGCGGTCGCCTGGTCAACCGCCTGCTTTATCGCGACCCGCAAAGCGGCGAGACAATCGTTCACCAAAGGGATATCCCGTTCTACAAGAAACAGATGCGCCTTCTCTTCGGTAATAATGGCCTGATCGACCCTGCCTCCATTAACGACTACATCTTACACGACGGGTACACGGCGGTGGTGAAAGCACTCACCACAATGAACTCCGATCGCATCATTGACGAAATCAAGAAGTCCGGACTTCGCGGGCGAGGCGGCGGCGGCTTTCCGACCGGTCGCAAGTGGGACCACTGCCGTCGCGCGCAGGGTTCACCGAAGTACATCGTCTGCAACGCGGACGAGGGAGACCCGGGCGCCTTCATGAACCGTTCCCTGCTCGAGGGGAATCCGCATTCGGTCATCGAGGGGATGATCATCGGCGCGTTTGCCATCGGCTCCAACGATGGCTTTGTGTATGTTCGTAACGAGTATCCGCTCGCCGTGACGAATCTCATCGTCGCCCTGGATCGGGCGCGCGAGATTGGTTTGCTCGGCAAAAACATTCTCGGCACCGGTTTTGATTTCGACATCGAAATCTCACGGGGTGGCGGCGCCTTCGTCTGTGGTGAATCAACCGCGCTCATGGCCTCGCTCGAAGGAAAGATGGGCGAACCGCGGGCGAAGTATATCCATACGGTTGAAGCCGGACTCTATGACAAGCCGACCTGCCTTAACAATGTCGAAACCTGGGCGAACGTTCCTATTATCATTAACCAGGGCTGGGAATGGTTCTCCAAGATCGGCACTGCCGGTTCCAAGGGAACAAAGGTGTTTGCCCTCACCGGCAAGATCAATAACACGGGACTGGTCGAAGTCCCGATGGGGATCACCCTGCGCGAGATTCTTTACGATATCGGCGGCGGTGTTCCCGGTCGGAAACGGTTCCGCGCGGTACAGACCGGCGGTCCGTCGGGTGGCACGCTCATCGTGGAAACCAGCGAGCAGGCCATTCGTGAGAGCATGGTCGCCCACGGCGACATCAAGGAAGACGAGGAGGCCCCCTGCCTGCTCGACCTGCCTATCGATTTTGACGAATTGACCAAAGCCGGTTCGATGATGGGATCGGGCGGCATGATCGTGATGGATTCCGACTCGTGCATGGTCGATGTCGCCAAGTACTTCCTCGGCTTTCTCACCGAGGAAAGCTGCGGGAAGTGTGTACCCTGCCGCGAGGGTCTGGTGGTCATGCACAACATATTGAAGAAGATCTGTGACGGCCATGGCGTCCCGGAGGATATCGAGTATCTCGAGCAACTCTCGCAGGTCATCATCGACACCAGCCTCTGCCAATTGGGCGGTTCGGCGCCCAATCCGGTCCTGTCGACCCTGCGATACTTCCGCCATGAGTACATGGCCCACGTGGTTGACAAACGCTGCCCGGCCGGCGTCTGCAAAGAACTGGTCTCGCATGCGATCAATGAAACCTGCAACGGCTGTCATGCCTGCAAGAAGGCGTGTCCCACCGAAGCGATCGTGGGCGAACCCAAGAAGCTCCACGTGATCATACAGGACAAGTGCATTCAATGCGGCGCCTGCTATCAGATCTGCCGCTACGACAGCATCAAGCGGGTCAAGCGAGGCGAGGGCGACCGCATCCAGGAGATTGCCAAAGAACACTGGAACCCGGCTCGGCCGACCCAACAACAAGCCGTGACGGTGTAGGAGGTGTTGACCATATGCCCCTTGTTTCAATAACGATAGATGGACAGAAGGTGGAAGTCGAGGAAGGCTCGTACATACTCGAGGCGGCCAAGCAACTTGGCATTGAAATCCCGACTCTCTGCTACTATCCCCATATGACGCCGTATGCCGCCTGTCGCATTTGCGCGGTGGAAGCCCGCGCCGGCAACGGGTGGAACAAGATTGTGACCGCCTGCAATTATCCCGCCTGGGACGGGCTGCAAATCTTCACTGACACCGCCCGCGTCATTAATGCTCGACGCACGAACCTGGAAATGCTCATGGCTAACTGCTCGCCTGTTCCGGTACTGCAAAGACTGGCGGAGCAGTTGGGGATCACCGAACCCCGCTGGGGTACGGGAACCTATACCTGTATTCTCTGCGGATTGTGTGTCCGCGTGTGCGATGAGGTCGTTGGCGCCCACGCACTGTCTTTTATCAATCGCGGCGCCGAGCGCGACGTCTCGACCGCCTTTGATGCCGAATCCACCAACTGTATCCTGTGTGGTGCCTGCGCCAAACTGTGTCCGACCGGCTATATCCAGATGGAATCGCTCGACCTTAAGGAGGTCGATCACCGCGAACTGAGCCTCAGCCCGAATGCGGCCATCTCTCTTCCCTTCCGCCAGGCCGTGCCGAATGTGCCGCGGATCTACCGCGAGAACTGCATTCATTTCAAGACCGGCGGATGCATGGTCTGTGCCAAAGTCTGCCCGAAGGAAGCGATCGATTTCCACACCTCGGATGTGGTCGAGGAATTTGACGTCGGTGCGGTCATCATGGCCACCGGCTTCGAATCGTTTGATCCGACGCCGATGAAGCAGTTCGGCTACGGTCGCCTGCCCAATGTCATAACGGCCGAAGAATTCGAGGTTATGAATAATGCGGCCGGTAGCACCGGCGGCAAGATCATGCTGGAGAACGGCGAAGAGCCACGCGCCATCGCCATTGTCCACTGCGTAGGCAGCCGCGATGAGAACCATCACAAGTACTGCAGCCGCGTCTGCTGCATGTATGCCTTCAAGTTCTCGCATCTGGTTAAGGAAAAGACCAGTGCCGAGGTATACCAGTTCTACATCGATGTGCGTTCCTTCGGTAAAGGGTACGAGGAGTTCTACCAGAGGATCCTTGATGAGGACGTCAACGTCATCCGCGGCAAAGTAGCCGAGGTGATTCCTTCCGGTAACCGACGCGGCGACGAAGGACACCTCCTGGTCTGCTGCGAAGATACGTTGATCGGCAAATTCCGCGAAATCCCGGTGGACATGGTCATCCTCTGCACGGCGCTCGAAGCGCGGCCCGACGCCAAAGAGACCGGCCGCAAGTTCAATATCTCGACCGGCGCCGACGGTTGGTTTATCGAGGCGCACCCGAAACTGGCTCCCGTATCGACTACGACTGACGGAGTCTTTTTGGCCGGCGCCTGCCAGGGGGCGAAGGACATTCCGGATACCGTCGCCCAGGGCGGCGCGGCGGCCGCTCAGGTGCTCAAGCTGTTTGCCCAGGGCGAAATCCTCATGGATGCCGCCTATGCGGTGGTGCAGGAAGAATACTGTTCCGGTTGTCGTATCTGCAACGACATGTGTCCGTATTCGGCCATCGATTACAATGCCGAAAAGAAGGTGAGTACGGTGAATTCCGCCTTGTGCAAGGCCTGTGGGACATGCGTGGCAGCTTGTCCTGCGGGCGCGATTTCTGCCCGCCAATTTACCGACGATCAGATATACGCTCAAATCGAGGGGATGCTGTCATGAGTTTCGAACCCCGCATCATCGGCTTTCTCTGCAACTGGTGCAGCTACACCGGGGCCGACCTCGCCGGTACGGCCCGCATGAAGTACCCCCCGAACGTAATGGCGATCCGCGTCATGTGCTCGGGGCGAGTCGATCCGACATTTGTTCTTGATTCGTTTCGTCGCGGCGCCGACGGCGTGATAGTCTGTGGCTGCCATCCCGGCGACTGTCATTATGTCGAAGGAAATTACAAATGCCTGCGGCGAATCCCCATCACCAAGAAGATTCTCAATGGGATGGGTATCGACCCGCGCCGGCTGCGACTGGAATGGGTGTCCGCCTCGGAGGGTGCCCGTTTCCAGCAGGTCATCACTGAATTCACCGAAGAGATCAGGCAACTTGGCCCCTTCAAACTCAACGACTGGGCATTCGTTCCGGAGAAATCCGAGCAGCCGGCAGTGGCGGCGGGGAAGGAGTAACCTATGGCAAAACCAAAACTGGCTATTTACTGGGCCGCCTCATGTGGCGGGTGTGATATCGCCATTCTCGATATAGAAGAGAAGATTCTGGATGTCGCCAATTTCTTCGATATTGTCTTCTGGCCCTGTGCGACCGATTTCAAGTACGACGACGTGCGGGCCATGGAGGACAAGTCAATCACGCTGACGCTTTTCAACGGCGCTATTCGCAGTGACGAAAACTACGAAATCGCGCGTCTTCTACGGCAAAAGTCCGTCGTCCTGTGTGCCTTTGGCAGTTGTGCCTCCGAGGGATGCATCCCCGGGCTGGCCAATCTCTATACCAAACAGGGCATCATGAACTATGCCTACAAAGAGTCACCTTCGACCGTGAATCCGGAGGGGATTCTGCCGCAGCCCGAGGTGACTGTGCCCGAAGGGACTTTGCATATCCCGGAACTGTGGAACACCGTACGTACGCTGGGGCAGGTAGTTGATGTCGATTACATCATTCCCGGTTGCCCGCCGCAGTCCGATCAGATTGCCGCAGTGGTGGCGGCTGTCATTGATATACTGCAGAACGGCAAGCCGCTCCCGCCAAAGGGAACCGTGCTGGGGGCCAGCGAAAAATGCTGCTGCGACGAGTGCACGAGGGATCGGAATATCAAGAAGATCAAGAAATTCGTCCGACCGTTTGAGGTTCATGCCGATCCCAAACTGTGTTTGCTGGAGCAGGGAGTCATCTGCCTCGGCCCGGCGACTCGCTCCGGCTGCGGAGCCAAATGCGTCAACGCCGGCATGCCTTGCCGGGGGTGTTACGGTATACCGCTCAATGTCCGCGATCAGGGCGCCAAAATGGCCTCCGCCATAGCCAGTGTAATTGACTCATCAGACCCGGCCGAGATTGATCGTATCATTGATAGTATCGCCGATCCGATCGGTACCTTCTACCGTTTCAGCCTGCCCGAGTCGCTTCTGCGGAGGGTGCAATCATGAAACAGATATTGATCGATCCGATTACCCGTCTTGAAGGGCACGGCAAGATTCACCTCTTTGTCGGCGATGACGGCGAGTTGGTGAACTGCTACTTCCAGGTGCCTGAACTGCGTGGTTTTGAGAAATTCGCGCAGGGAAGACCGGTCGAGGAATTAGCGCGCATCACTACCCGCATTTGCGGCGTCTGTCCCGATGCCCACCATCTGGCGGCGGCCAAAGCGGCTGACGCAGTCTATGGCGTCACGATTCCATCGGCTGCCTTCAAACTTCGCGAACTGATGTACTGTGCCTTTTACTCCGGCGACCACACGACCCATTTCTTTGCCCTCGGTGGTCCGGATTTTGTGTGCGGCCCCGACGCTCCGCCGGCCGAACGGAACATTCTTGGGGTCATAGCAAAGGTAGGTCTGGATGCCGGCAAGAAAGTGATCGCCCAGCGAGCACGCGGGCAGCGCGTCATTGAAATCATCGGCGGCAAGAAAGTGCACCCGGTGACGGCCATTCCCGGCGGCATGTCCAAGCGTGTGACAAAGGAAGAACAGCAGGAAATCATTCAGATCGGCAAGGATATGGTCGAATTCTCCAAATTCGCCGTGCAGGTGCTCAACGACATCGTCCTGGCCAACAAGCAGTATGTTGATCTCATTCTTTCCGATGCCTACGCGCACCAGACATATAACATGGGTCTGGTGGATAAGAACGGCAAGGTGAACTTCTACGACGGCCAGGTGCGCGTAACCGGCCCCGACGGTACGAGGCATGCGCAGTACGAGCCAAAGGACTATCTCGATTACGTCGCCGAACACGTCGAGCCGTATAGCTACCTCAAATACCCCTATCTGAAAAAGGTGGGGTGGAAGGGGTTTGTCGACGGCATGGACTCGGGCGTGTACAAAGCGACGCCGCTGTCGCGCCTCAATGTTTCGGACGGCATGGCAACCCCGCTGGCCCAGGCCGAATACGAGCGTTTTTATGAGACCTTGACCAAGGATCGGTCCGGCAAGACACCCGTCCATTCGACTCTTGCCACTCACTGGGCGCGCATTGTCGAACTGGTGTATGCGAGTGAGGCCGTCGCACAGATGGCCCAGGACGACGAGATTACGTCCGACAACATCCATACCATTCCGACGGGAATTGTCGGCGAGGGGGTGGGTATTGTCGAGGCCCCGCGCGGAACGCTGACCCACCATTACAAGACCGATAAGAATGGCATCGTCACCGAAGCCAACTTGATAGTTGGCACCACCAATAACAATGCCCCGATCTCAATGTCTATCAAGCGGGCGGCGCAGGGGCTGATCAAGAAGGGCAAGCCGATCACCAATGGCACCCTCAACAAGATCGAGATGGCGTTCCGCGCCTATGACCCCTGCTTTGGCTGTGCCACGCACACGCTTCCCGGCGAGATGCCGCTGGAACTGATCGTGCACGACGCCGCTACGTGCGAGGTGATCGATATCGTGAGGAGATAGCCGTGCGCGCTCCGCTGGTACTCTGCCTCGGAAATGAAGTGCATTGTGATGATGCGTTCGGGCCGACCGTGGCCGACCGCCTCTCGGCCCGTGCGAAACATATCGGCGGCGTTGAGATTATCAGCGCCGCCACAGCCGGCTTTGCGCTCCTGGACTTGTTGTGTGATCGGCCTCGTGTCCTGATTGTCGATGCTATCGTGACAGGCCATGCTCGTCCCGGTACTCTGCATCTCTTCGATGCGGGGGAGCTGGCGCCGTCGAATACGCTGACCGGCTCACACCAGATCAGCTTACCTACCGCTCTTGCCCTGGGGCGGGCGCTTGGCGCGAAGATGCCGGAGAAGGTGACTGTCCTGGCCGTGGAAGCCCTCGATGTCAATACGCTGTCCGAACAGATGACGCCTCCGATCATCGAGGCGATTGAACCGGCCTTGCGGCAGATCGAGCGGTGGATTGAGTCTGTAAGCAGTGCTGTCCCTGTCACCGACAGGAATTCCGCCTAGCTGGTCTTCTGCTTTTCGTCGATCAGTCGACACCCTTCCATCAGAATCGATTCGTTGCTGAATTCGTTATTCGGCTGCGGGAGTTGTTCGCGAGTAACCGGCTGCACCGTCCAGAAACCTGATTTCCAGTTCAGCCCCTCATAAACCGCTTCCGCACCTTGCTGCTCGTTCAGCTTGGCGTAGACGATATCGCCCCGATCGAGGTACATGATCAGCTCATTCGCGTTGGACGAGACGGTCAATCGCACCGTGCGGCGACTCGGCCCCAGTGCCTGGAGGAGATCAATCAGGTTCATGTCAACCAGATTGCCCATCGCCCCGGTGCCGTCCGGAATGTCCTTGGGCGCCATCGGTATATTCGAGGCCGCTTCAATGCGGGACCGGACTTTCTTCATCTTCACAATCAGCAGATTCAGGTTGTTGTCGATCGGAATCAGGTCCTCGATTCCCTTGTCAAAAATAGAGGTCAACTGTGAAGCCACCCAGACGTCGGTCAGGAGAAACGTCGGTACCTGCTTGAGATCAATACCGCCGGAGATGGTCGCGTCAATCAAATTGACTACCTTTGACGGTCCGCCATGTTCGATCAGCACGAGGATGTCCGGCTTGCTTCGCTTGTACAGGTCGATGAAAGCCTCGAGTTTGGATTGCTTGATCGTGCGGAACCCCTCGCTTCGCAGGCGATTTTCCACGGGGGCAATGATTTCTTCATCGTCGCAATACACCATGACCTGATTGAACTTCTCGTTCGGCTGCGGCAACAGAATGTCCTTCTGAATCATGTTCAGGAAGGCGTCGACCACTTCGGAGAGAAAGAGCTTCCCCTTGAGGTCATGAAATTTCCGCTGAACGACCTCGAACCGATCCAGCGACATCTTCTGGCCCACCGGAATGTGCTCGCAGAAGATATCGATGACGGTCAGGATATTGCCCCCGAGCGTCTCAATCGGCAGCCGTTTGGTGTATTTCTCCCGCAGATTGATATACATCGAGCGCAGAATACCGATCACGAGCGGCGAATAATTGAGCGAATCGAGCAGCTTAATTGTCAGATTGATCTGCGAGCGGCTGTCGCTCAACTGCGTGGCGTCACCATAGTAGAATCGACCCAGGTCATGCAGGTAGGCGGCGGTCGTAATCACCAATCGGTCTTTGTCCGGAATCCCGATATGCCGGCAGAGCTTGTCGACATACTGACCAACCGTCCCACTGTGATTGCTGGCGAGTTTCTCACGTGATGACAACAAAGAGGTGAAGAGATCGAGATTGCGCACCTGCAGATCAACGATTGTGGTGCTTCCCTCGCTGTCGGTCAGCAGACTGGTGGCGGCGTCGTAATAACGAACTCTGGTGCGCGGAGAAATTTTGCGCAACCGATCGATCAAATCGATGTAATCGCCCTGGACGCTGTCGCGAATAAACACCGTGTCAAACTGCTGGCCGGAAATGATGTCGATGGCGTCATCGGCTGACTCCGTCGTCACCACGCGATAATGTTCCATTTCCATTGCTTCGCGCAGACGAAAATCAGCCAATTGATCGTCGGTGACCATGAGGATCGTGCCCCGATATACCGGCTCGCGCCTGGTGCCAACCGACACCTGCGGGTAAGTCGGGTCAGAGGCGAATATCCCCTTAACCATATCTCCGGTTTGATCCGCTTCCCGCCCCGGCATAGCCAGGTAGTACCGGGCGATCGCGGACTTCAGGGCGATCTCAGCGGCAATGAATAATCTGATTGTCCGATCCTTCAGGATGAACGATAGCTCGTTAAGCAGATCCTGATCGGATGGGTTCTCGCAGGCAATATCAACAGTCTTGGCATTCAGATCGTAGTTGAATGGGATGACTGTTCTGGCGATCGCCACCTGTTGTGGGACAAGGGCAATGACGTCAGCTGGAATCTCACGTCCGGTAAGGATCACGCCCTCGCAGCCGAGTTGGCGTGACAGTGCCTGCACCAGCCCAGCCTCATTGACATGACCCTGTCGCATGAGGTGCGACCCGATTTTACCGCCGTGAAGTTTCTGGTGCTGCAGGGCTTCCCGAACCTGGGTCTCAGTAACCAGACCGTCCCAGAGAAGAATCTCGTCAATACGGAGGTTCGATTTCTTTTCCTGGCTCATCTTAAGCTCGTGTCGTCCTATCTTTCGTGTGCTCCAGAATCCCAGACCTCGGCAAAAGCGCTTTTGGCACCTGGGTGACCGGTCACAAGCCCGGTTATTGGTATATAATCGGAAGAAAATGAAAGAATTAGAGCGATTGGGGAGCAGTTTCGCTGTTCAAAAGCTGCACAGGGCGCCTCATTCATTGTCGAGCCCCCCGGTTGGGCCTAAAACTGCATGACTTGGCCACTTATGCAAACTTGCCAGCCTGTGTTTACCGCTTTAGATTGGCTGGGTGGACGACAAACGCAAACTGACAACCATCAAGCTGACGGCCGAGGTCTCCTGCGCGGGTTGAGCGTCAAAACTAGGGCCAAAGTTCTTGGCCGACGCTCTCAAAGACCTGCCGCAAGCCAGTCACCCCGACCTGCTGGTCGGCTTCAACAAGGCTGACGACGCCGGCGTGTTTCGGATCAGTGACCAGTTGGCATTGGTGCAAACGGTCGACTTCTTTCCACCAATTGTCGACGACCCGTACATGTTCGGCCAGATTGCCGCGGCCAACGCCCTGTCCGATATCTATGCGATGGGAGGACGGCCAATTACTGCCTTGAATATCGTAGGCTTCCCAATGGGTATGCCCCAGGAAGTTCTGACTGAGATTCTGCGAGGTGGAAACGACAAGGTGACTGAGGCCGGAGCGGTCGTTGTCGGCGGACACTCCATCAAAGACAAGGAATTGAAATTCGGTGTGGCGGCGACCGGGCTCATTGACCCCTCGCGGATCATCACCAATTCCGGTGCCCAGGTGGGTGACCGGCTTTTCCTCACCAAACCGCTTGGCACGGGCATAATTACAACCGGAATCAAGCGGGACAAGGCCAGCCCCGAAGTGACGGCCTTGGTCATGGCCCAAATGGCCGCTCTCAATCGAACTGCATCCGAGCTGATGCTAAAATATACCGCGCACGCGGCCACTGATGTCACCGGCTATGGGTTGATGGGACATGGGTTTGAGATGGCTTCAGGATCCGGCGTTAGCATCATGTTTTACGCCGATGCCTTGCCCGTCTTCCCCGAGGCGCTTGAACTTGCCGACGCCGGCATGATTCCCGGCGGTGCCAGTGACAACCGAGAGTTTGTAACCCCCCACATACGCTTTGTGGCGACCTTGCCCGCCAGTCTCGAACATCTGCTGTTTGACCCCCAGACCTCCGGAGGACTGCTGATAGCCATAGCTCCCGACCGGGCTGAGGCGTTTGGCGCCGAGTTGGCTGCCGAGGGATTGCCCAGTCGGATTATCGGTGAAGTAGTTTCTCTTGCCACGCACCATTTAATCGTTGCTTGAGCCGCACGCCGGTTCTACCTTTCCGACGTACAGTCATCGCACAGTACGTGGGGATTTCTTAACTTACTATACCGACTTCATCTACTGTACTACCGGTGTCAGGTGACGCCGGCGCGTGATGTTTTGGCGATTTTATGGAACATTATCGCTGAACTTCACATAAATAAATTGGGGGAGATGTTATTGTTGCATAGCAACCCCAATTGGGTACAGATTGAAATCGTACAGGGAGGTAGTTATCGATATCAGTATCATATATTCCAGCACGGACCCGCGACAGGAATTAGCGCGCCGTTTCGTGCGGAGATACGTCGAAGAGCGTGGAGTACTGGCCCGGATCACCGAGTCCGAACAACCGGTTCAATCACCTATTTTGATTATCAACGGTCACACTCTGGCTGATCAGCGTATGCTGCCGCGCGACCTGAAGCCATCCATGTATCCGACCCTGGCGGACATGGAGCGCGCCCTGGATGAGCATGTGTGGGGAGTGTAATCCGACAGCGGCGGATTACCCGTTAATCTTCTGATCCAGAAATTCCATAATCTGCAAGGCCGTCATACGCGTTTGCTCCATTGAGTCGCGATCGCGGACCGTCATCGTATTGTCCTGAAGCGACTGTCCGTCGACCGTGATACAGAACGGGCAGCCGGCCTCGTCCATGCGGGCATACCGACGTCCCACGGCGCCAGACTCGTCATAGAATACCTTGAATCGCCGCTTTAGGTCGTGATACACTTTTTCGGCGAACTCCGGCATGCCGTCCTTCTTCACCAGCGGGAAGATAGCCGCTTTGATCGGCGCGATGCGCGGCGACAGGTGTAGGAACACGCGTGGCTCGCCGTTGACTTCCTTTTCCTCGTAGGCATCGACCAACACAGTCAGTAATGTCCGGTCGCACCCCGCAGAAGTCTCGATGATATAGGGAATGAACTTCTCAGTGAACCGCTCATCGAAGTAGCGCATGTCCTTCTTGGTGGCTTCCATATGACGACCGAGATCGAAATCGGTCCGGTTGTGAATCCCTTCCAATTCCTGCCACCCGAAGGGATACTCGTATTCGATATCGTAGGCCGCTTTGGCATAGTGGGCGAGCTCGGTCGGTCCGTGCTGATGCCAGCGCAGTTTGTTCATGCGAATGCCGAGCCGTTCGTAGAATTTCCAGCGCTCCTCGCGCCAGTACTCGAACCACTTCTCATCCTCGGTCGGATGGATGAAGAACTGCATCTCCATCTGCTCGAACTCGCGAGTTCGGAAAATGAAGTTGCCCGGCGTGATCTCATTGCGAAACGCTTTGCCGATCTGGGCGATGCCGAACGGTACTTTCTGCCGTGACGAATTCTTCACGTTCAGGAAATTGACATAGATCCCCTGCGCCGTCTCGGGGCGAAGGTAAATCGTGGCGGAGTCGTCTTCGACGGGCCCCATGAACGTCTTGAACATCAGGTTGAAATTGCGAACCTCGGTCAGTTCCGCCATGCCGCAGGTGTGCGGCGTCCTGGACGGCTTGAGCAGACAGGCGGATTCGTCCAGCTTGTCCGCGCGAAAACGCCCTTTGCACTTCTTGCAGTCGACCATCGGATCGACAAACTCGGCCACGTGGCCGGACGTATGCCAGACCTGCGGGTGCATCAGGATTGCGGCATCGAGGCCTTCGACGTCGTCGCGTCGGTTAGTCATAGCGTCCCACCAGAAGCTCTTGATGTTTCGCTTCAGTTCGGCGCCAAGCGGGCCGTAGTCCCAGCAGGAATTGAGGCCGCCGTAGATTTCCGATGATGGGAAAACATATCCCCGGCGTTTGCTGAGCGAGACCAGTTTTTCCATGACGTCATCGGCGGGTTTTGCGGTAGCCATATTTCCTCTCTAGCGATTCATCTGACTCTTCTTCAGTTTCTCCAGAAACGTGAGCGATTTCACGTCATTCACCATGCCGGAATGGAAGCGAAGGAACCGGGTCAGCGCCTCCAGAAGGACCCCGGCCCGATCAAAACCGAGCACTTCAGTACTCCCTTCAGCCAGGTTGGCCCGCTGAAGCCTCGCCAACATCTCCATGTCCGGCAAAGAAATGCCAATATAATACTCGCCCACGGTTTGGCAAGAGGGACAGACGACCCCTCCACGTTCAGGCGAAAAGATGATCATGCCCTCGGCGGTTGTCGCTTTGGCCAGTTCTTTCTCGCAGCCGGCACACCAGGCCAGTGATGGGTGATACCCCAATTGCGACATCAGCCGCAGATAATACGTAATGAACAGCGCCGGCAGATGACGCTTGTCGACAGTACTCAAGTATCGCAAATAGGATGTTGTGTAATCATAGAGTGCCTCAACCGGCTCTTCCTGAGGCAGGAGTTGAGAGAGTAGTTCCAGGGCGGCTGAGCCGTAACCGATTCGCCCAAGTGAGCCATCCTTTTCCATGTTGAACAGTTCTACGAGCGCGATCTCTCGGATATATCCGTTGGCTTCGCGATTGGTGGCATAAAAAGTCACCTCCATGCGCGCGAACGGCATAATCCGCCCCCGCTTGGTGGCAAACGATCTTCCCCCTTTGTCGACCAGCGGTAGCTTACCCCGCTCGCGACTCAGAAATACGACTGTCCGCGATGACTCTGACCAGTTGAAAGCTTTGAGAAGGATGGCGTCGGTAGTCTCCAGCCCCATACCACTCACCGTCCGCGATACCGGTAGATCGTCTCATCCGGAGCGGCCATGTGGTACTTGGTGCGGGCGATAAACTCGATATAGCTATGATCAAATTTCAGCATGTTTCGCTCGCGGTCGGCGTCGACTAGCTCAGCCAGGCGCAGGCGATTGCTGTCCTCGAGGGTCTTTCTCTGCAAGTTAAGTTTTACGATACGCGGCACACCATATTCGCCGCTGACGAGCGAATAGGCCGAAAAGCAGACGATAACGATGATCGAGAGGATAAACAGCCGGCGCCGCATGCGGGTGTCGGCGTCGGAGAGTCGTCGAATGAACGATCCGGCCGGTGTCAGCAGAGAGGGGCGTTGGCGTATCCGTCGTGGCATGGGCTCGAATAAAGGGCGACGTCCCCAAGGAGGCAAGTTTAAAAGAAAGTTCTCACTAAGCCTATGCGCAATCATCTCATAGGGATGGGTAGTGAGGTCCCACTATCTTTGGTCGCCGGCCCGTATCGCCACGTATCACCTTTGGGCACTGGTCCGAAAAAGTGCTTTTGAGAACCTGATCTGTCAAGTATGTTGATGTTGAACCATGCTCAAGAAGGGCGATTGAATGAAACGAGATGTTGAAATGCACGTTCTGTACAATTCTGAAAATATTGAAATTCAGGCCAGTCTGCCGGTTATCCCGCTGCGCGACATAGTCATCTTCCCGCACATGATCTACCCGCTGTTGGTGGGCCGGAAGTTTACGGTCAAGGCGCTGCAGGAGGCGATGGTCAACAGCAAGCAGATCCTGCTGGTGGCCCAGAAATCGCCGGCCGTCGATAATCCCAAACAAAACGACCTGTTTCCGATCGGCGTGGTTGCCCGAATATTGCAGGTGATGAAGATGCCCAACGGCACCCTCAAGGTGCTGGTCGAGGGGCTTGTCCGGGCCCGGCTGGAAACGCCAGAGCCGGACCAACGGTTTCATGACGGCCCGCTTCCAACTGATTCGCCGCGACAACGAGCCAACCGATCGCGAGACTACCGCGCTTGCCCGTACCGTTTCCGATCAGTTCACCGACTATGTCCGGCTCAATCGCCGTATTCCCGATGAGATTCTGGTCACGCTGGCCTCGGTCGAAAGTCACGACCTCACTGCCGACACCATCTCTGCTCACTTGTTACACCGCATTGAGGTCAAGCAACGACTGCTCGAGACCAATTCATCGAAGGACCAGTTCCTTGCTCTGGCCGAAATCCTGCGCGAGGAAATTGAGATTCTGAAAATCGAGCAGAAGATTGACGGTAGCGTGCGCGAGTCTATGTCACGCACACAACGCGAGATCTATCTGCAGCAGCAGCTAAAGGCGATCAAGGATGAATTGGGGCAGGGTGACGATGCCGGCGCCGAAGTTGAGGACCTTTTCGGCAAGCTCGAGAGCGGTGACTACCCCGATCGCGTTCGCGCCAAAGCCGAGGAAGAGATTCGCAAACTATCGAAGATGCATCCGTACTCAGCCGAAGCGGGGGTCATTCGCTCCTACGTCGACTGGCTCCTGGCCATACCGTGGAATGTTCACACCACGGATCGGACTGACTTCAACGAGGTTCGCACCATTCTCGACGGCGACCATTATGGTCTGGAGAAGGCCAAACGGCGCATTCTCGAACACCTCGCCGTCATTCGCCTCTCAGGAAAAGTCAAAGGTCCGATTCTCTGTCTCGTCGGCCCGCCCGGAGTAGGGAAGACTTCGGTGGGACGATCGGTTGCTCGTGCGATGGGACGCAAGTTCGTGCGCATGTCGCTCGGCGGCATTCACGACGAGGCCGAAATCCGCGGGCATCGCCGTACCTACATAGGCGCGCTGCCGGGGCGAATCATTCAGTCACTGAAGAAGGCCGGTTCGATTAACCCGGTCTTTCTCCTCGACGAAATCGACAAGATCGGCGCTGACTTCCGTGGTGACCCCGCGGCGGCTCTGCTCGAGGTACTCGATCCGGAGCAGAACAATTCATTTTACGATAATTATCTCGAAGTCGAGAGCGACCTGTCGCATATTCTGTTCATCACGACCGCCAATTCTCTCAGCGCCATTCCCGAGGCGCTTCGCGACCGAATGGAGATCATCCGCCTGCCCGGTTATCTCGACTTCGAAAAGGCGGCCATTGGCAAGGAGTACCTCCTGCCCAAACTCCGCCACGATCTTGGTCTGGAGAACGTGGTGACCAATTTCGACGAAAAGGCGTTCTTTGAAATCATCCGCTACTACACCCGCGAAGCCGGCGTGCGCGAACTGGAACGTCAGCTCAGCGCGATCCTTCGCAAGGCGGCAGTCGATCTGGCGGGAGGGAAGAAGTTCAAGAGCCTCAACGTCACGCCTGCGGCGGTAAATCGGACACTCGGCCCCACGGAAATTCGTCGAAACCAATCTCAAGACAGAACCGACCATCGGCTATGCTGTCGGTCTCGCCTGGACAGAAATGGGCGGAGAGGCATTGCCGGTCGAGGTTGTGCCCATGAAGGGGAAAGCGACCCTGACCTTAACCGGTTCGCTGGGCGATGTCATGCGCGAATCGGGCACGGCCGCCCTGTCGTACATTCGTAATCACGCCGAGCGTTTCAATTTGAAGGAAGACTTCTTCGATTCGCTGGAACTGCACGTGCATATCCCGGAGGGCGCTGTGCCGAAAGACGGACCCTCGGCCGGTATTACCCTGTTGGTGGCCCTGCTGTCATCAGTCAGCAAGATTGCCGTTCGCACCGACATCGCCATGACCGGCGAGATCACTCTGGGTGGTGATGTCCTGCCAATCGGTGGACTCAACGAGAAATTGCTCGCGGCCAAACGGGCGGGCATTACCGAGATCATCATTCCTTCGCGCAATCGAAAGGACCTCGTCGAGCTTCCCCCAGAATTGAAGGAGGGGCTGAAGCTGCACTTGGTCTCGACGATTGACGAAGCCTTACGATTGGCCATGACGAGATCACCCTTCGCGCGGACGAAGGCTCATCGCACGGCTGGAAGTCAGCCGGCCGCTCACCTGCGATAGGTGAGTTGCTCTGCGGATCAGATGTATTTCGGGAAGGAGCGATAGAGATCGCCAAATCATTTGTGGCCGAGTTTGCCACGTCGGTCTTTCGGATGGATCAACTGCCTCGTGACGGTTCCCCTCAGGTGGCCGTAGCGGGGCGGTCTAATGTAGGCAAGTCCTCACTTCTCAATAAGTTGTGGAACCGCAAGGGGCTGGCCAAGGTCTCCGGCACACCGGGCAAGACACGGTCCTTGAATTTTTTCCGAATTGATGATACCTTCTATTTTGTCGACTTGCCCGGATACGGGTATGCCAAGGTTGCCAAGTCGGTCAAAGCAACCTGGGGGTCATTGATCGAGCAGTATCTGACAACCGGCCAGGAACTGGCCGGCCTTCTTTTGTTGCTGGATAGCCGTCGCGACCCAACTGATGAAGATCGGCAACTCATCAACTGGCTGGTCGATCGCCGCCTGCCGGTGCTGGCCGTGATCACCAAGGCCGACAAAGTCGGACGGGACCAGCTGAACAAGAAGAGTTCGCCAGATTGAAACGGAACTGGGCGTGGATGCCCTTCCGTTTTCAACCGTGGCCGGAACGGGAAAGAATGAACTGACGAGCGCCGTGCGCGAGCTGCTCGCCGAACACACCAAGCGGAAGCGAGTGTCATAACCGATGGGGAAAAACAGAGTCATTATCGGGTGTCAGTGGGGGGACGAAGGTAAAGGTAAGATCGTCGACTTGCTGGCCGCTGAGGCGGACATCATCGCCCGCCACCAGGGAGGCGCCAACGCCGGTCATACCATTCATGTTGGCAGCGAGAAATTCGTCCTGCACCTGGTTCCTTCCGGCATTCTCCATCCCGGGAAGGTGTGCTATATTGGCAACGGGGTCGTGCTCGACCCGTTCAAATTCAAGGATGAACTCGACGCTCTGCACAAGCGTGGCGTCGACTACGCGGGCCGTATCTTCGTCTCACCGGCTGCCAATCTGGTCCTGCCGTATCATAAGTTGATTGACGCGGTCGAGGAGGAAGCGCGCGGCACCAGCTCGCTCGGCACCACGCAGCGCGGCATCGGTCCGGCTTATGTCGACAAGGTTGCTCGTCATGGTATCCGCATGGTCGACCTCTTCAGCCCCGACCGACTCAAGGCGCGCCTGGCCTACAATCGGTCTATCAAAGCGAGATATTTCGAGGGTTCAAGCGATGAACGCGCCGACGTCGAACTCACGTTTCGACGCCTCATGGAACTGGTCGAATTCTTCCGCCCGATGGTGGTCGATGTTTCGCTTTGCCTGCAGAAAGCGCAGAAAGCGGGCAAGTCGATTCTGTATGAGGGGGCGCAAGGCTCGATGCTCGACGTCGATCTCGGCACCTACCCCTTTGCCACCTCAAGCAACACGACCGTTGGCGGTGTGCTGACCGGCCTTGGTGTCGGTCCCAAAATGATCGATGAAGTCGTGGGCGTGGTAAAGGCATATACGACGCGCGTCGGTGCCGGGCCCTTCCCGACCGAACTGGTCGACGCCCTGGGCGAAAAGATCCGTACGCAGGGTGACGAATTCGGCGCCACCACGGGCCGTCCCCGTCGCTGCGGCTGGCTCGATCTGGTGCAATTGCGCCACGTCGTGCGCATCAACGGGGTGGACTCCATTGCCATCACCAAGCTCGACGTACTCGATGATCTGCCCGAACTCAAAGTCTGTGTGGCGTACGAACTCGACGGTCAGACCTTGCACGAGGTCCCGCTTGATCTGGCGGCCCTGGCGCGCGTCAAGCCGGTGTACAAGTCCGTCGCCGGCTGGCACACCGATACCACCGGTGTCACGACGTTTGCTCAGTTGCCGGAGAAAGCGCGCGAGTATCTCCAGTTCATTGCCAATGATCTGGGTGTGACAATCGCGCATCGTGTCGACCGGCGCGAAACGGGATGAGACAATTACTGTGTCTAATTGACACGTATTGATTGCTGATGGAATTTCCGAAAACTGTTAACGATAGGAAGGGAATCACGATGAGGAAGACCATTGTCTGTTTGTTTGCTTTCGCGGCGCTCGGCCTGAATGCCTGTGCTTCGGGCGACAAACCAGCCGCCGACAAGACAGCCCCGGCCAAAGTCGCCGACACAACCAAGCCGGCTCCGTTCAAGATCGCCGATTCAACCAGGGCCGATACGGCCAAAGCTGCGGAGAAAAAAGTGGAATACGTGACGACCAAGTCTGGTTTGAAGTACTTCGATGAAAAAGTGGGGACCGGTGCGGAGGCTGTCGCCGGGAAGCATGTCGCTGTGGATTACACCGTCTGGCTCTACGTGGACGGACAGAAGAAGGGGAGCCCGCTTGATTCCTCAATTCCGCGCGGCAAGCCGTATCCGTTGGTGCTGGGTAACCGGGAAGTGATTGCCGGCTGGGACGAAGGACTGGTCGGGATGAAGGTGGGCGGCAAGCGGTCTGTTGATCGTCCCGCCGCAGTTGGCGTACGGTGAGCAGGGGATGGGTGGTGCGATACCACCGAACTCGACCTTGTTCTTTGAATGCCAACTTATGGACGCGAAGTGATTTTGGAGGTCGAAACCCCTGTGGTTTCGACCTGTAGGTCTTGTTGGTTTGTCTTGTAGGTCAGGGGCCTTGCGCCCCTGACTGTAGGATCCAGCTTACGTGCGGTCAGGCTCCCGAGCCTGACCGTTTCTTTTTTCATCTCCGGTGTGCGTCTCGTGTTGGCTGTTGCGTCAGGTCCTGCGGCGATTCTTATCGCCGTGTGACCCGACGCATTACCTTCCATGCCCTCACCCCAACCCGTAGAGCGAGGGTGCAAGCTCACTCTGTAGGGCAGCATCGATGGCGCCTCTTGGCGCCGGATGCTGCCATGAATGAAACATGAAGACGGCAGCACCCGCTCGAAGACTCGCATCGGTGCTGCCCTACTACTTCCTGTATATTGTCATCCTGAACCTTTTCTTAAAGGTTCAGGATCTCAGAGTCCACCGTACTTGCCTGCGCGTATTTCTCTTCTCTTGTAGCCCGGGACCCCTGTGGTCCCGGGGCAGGGCTGTCAATTCAATCACTTGCTTCCGTAGACAATCCTTACTATGTTTCTAATGATGCAACGAGCGAGTCGCCCGTCGCATTTTGGACACTGTATGCTACGACTACGACTTATTCGGCGCAAATGTGAACATGGCCGGCGGCATGGAGGAAACCCACGGGATATTGGAATCGGCTTACACCACCTTCAATGAGGTAGTTCATGTTTGAACCGTTGAAGCGATACGGGTTGGCAGGAGCTGGAATCTCATGCATTGTGGGGATTCTTCTTTGCGGGTGTTCAATTGCCGTCGCGGCTGAAGGTCAATTATCGCCATCGGCTAAAGTGGCTTCAGAAGCCTCGGCTATCGAACTGGCCGACAAGTATACTCGCTTTGGAGCAACCTCCACGCGCCAAGCTGTCGGAAGCGCGAGCGCCCATTTGACAACAACAGTCGACAGTCTCGCACCGTATGTGTCGACTGATTCTCAGGTGGTATGGAGTGTTCATTACGATTCGGTATGCGTCTCCTGCTTCTCTCACGACAGCCTGCCTGGTCATCGGTCGTACATGGCTTTCAACGTTATCCTCAATGCGGAAACAGGCGACCTGTTGAGGGTCGAGCATCGCCTCGCGGGACGTGATCCGCGCCTTGCTCCAGATCCACTGACCGCAGAGGCTCATCGAACAGTATGGCTGGGTGGGAGAGAAAGTCCTCGGCCGATTTACCGGTGTGCCTGAGATCAAGTTTGGTGACCTGCTGGCCGGGAATTACATCATAACTGCTCCCAGCCAAGCGCTCGAAATCATCGGCCGTCTCTTGATAGTCACATCAACCGAAGGAGATAGTCTCCCAGTGTGGCACATCACAATCAAAGGGGTACCACCTCAACCCTTAACCCATCAAGATCGGGCACCTCGGCCAGACGAAACCTATGAGAGCCTCACCTGTGCTTTTCATGCTCTTTCCGGGGCTCACTTGGATTGTTTCAGCTGGCCGTTTCCGCCAGCAAACTGGAAGGGAAACGGGACGAGTCACGAGTAACGACGACATCAAGGGAACCCGCGGCAAGCCGCGGGCCACTGAAGACGAAGAGAGAGACTTGGGCCTCCGGTCCTGTTATTATGGAGGAGCATTTCCATGAACATATTGCGGGAACAGTCAGTGCCTTTCGTGAGAAGAGCACGGAGGGCGCGGAAATTTTGGCGAGAGCTTCTTGTAAGCGGTACCGTATGTCTTGTCTTTGGATGTGCCGCCCCGCCGTTGGTCGATCTATACGAAGCGGCTGTGCGACGGAATTCGGTTGAATCAAACCCCATTCGTTCGAAGGTATTTGATGTCGCACATAGCTACATCGCTCAAGGACCCTGGTATGCTGATACGTCCGAATTTGCCTTGCAGGAAGTCTTTTCGGATAGCGTAACTATTACGTAACCGTCACCACCAGAAATCTTGCAGAGGAGCCTATTGAGACTGTTTGGACACTGGGGAAAAAGCCGGTGGTCGTAGTAGTAAATAAGTCTAGCATGAAAGTTCTGAACGTGATCTTGCAGTGAAATCACCGCCCGGCCATCTATAATTCATGGTGGAAGGGCATGACTGGTGGCCCACCACTCGCGGCGGATTTCGCGATCCAGCATCATCGCTCTCGATTTTATTACTGAGCTTCGCCATTTCGATCTTTCCGATCAATTGTGAACGTAGCCAGCCGCATAGAGGTAACCCACGCCAAGCCGTGGGCCACCGAATCAAGGAGTGAAGCGCCGACCCCCCAAACAGAATCACGCGCCGGGATTGGCGTCCGGCGCGTGATCGTCAAACACGAAAATGAAATGTTGGAAAAAGAAAACTCTTAACTGCACCCACTCGTGGAGCCGCAGGTGTCACACTTCAAACACGTGCCGTTGCGAACCATCGTAAACGATCCGCACTCCCGACACATGTCCCCCTCGTACCCGCTCATCCGCGCGATTCGGATTTCTCGCTGGAGACGGTTGGTTCCTTCGCCGGCGGTGGCGGTTCCGGCACTGATATACTCATGCACCGCCGTTTGGCCTGCAGGATTCTTTGCTGCTGCAGGTGCAGACTCCATCGACTTACCATGACCATTCCCTCCGTGTGAATGTCCATTCCCGTTCCCGCCGTTGGCCGGCTTTTCCGTTGCCCGTGTGACCGTTCGGGCGTCGGCGCGAAACCGAGATGGGTGGTGTGAATATCATCCTGCTGACGTGTCGCCGCGGTCATCTGACCGGTGACAATCGGCGACGCCGGTTCTTCTTCTTCGAAGTCCATCGATTCGTCGGCCGGAGAGCCGAGCGTGTCGTTGCGCAGGTCGTCGTGCGACACGTGCGCCAGATCGTTGCGATCCAGATAGGTGATCGCCAGCTCGCGGAAGATGTAATCGATAATCGAGGTCGCCATCTTGATCGACTTGTTCCCCTCGACGATCCCGTTCGGCTCGAAGCGGCTGAACAGGAAGGCCTCGACATACTCCTCGAGCGGCACGCCGTGCTGCAGGCCGAGCGAGATGGCGATGGCGAAGCAGTTCATGAGCGAACGGAACGCCGCGCCCTCGCGGTGCATATCGAGGAAGATTTCGCCGAGCGAGCCGTCGGAGTACTCGCCGGTGCGCAGATAGATCTTGTGGCCGCCGACGACCGCCTTCTGTGTGTAGCCGCCGCGACGGTTCGGCAGTTTGCGCCGCTTGGCGATATACCGGTAAACGAGCCGCTCGGCCATCTTCTCGGAGACGATGCTCGACCGTACATCGTCTGATGCTCGCCATCCGATTCGCTCATCATCGGTGAACGAGGTCGCACTGAGCGGCTGCGACAGTTTGGAGCCGTCGCGATACAGCGCGACCGCCTTGTTCATGGTTTCCCACGACATCCGGTAGGCCTTCTTGACGTCCTCGATTGTCGCTTC
Organism: uncultured candidate division Zixibacteria bacterium; assembly: GCA_963806185.1. GTDB lineage: Bacteria > Zixibacteria > MSB-5A5 > GN15 > FEB-12 > CAWDXE01. Next base: position 533,784 of record CAWDXE010000001.1, on the reverse strand, counting down.
GGCCGGCATGTTGATCGTCTTGGAAATCGCACCGGAAATAAACGGCTGCGCCGCGGCCATCATCCGGATGTGCGATTCGTACGAGATGAACCGCTTGCCCTTTTTGCCGCACCGGTTGGCGCAGTCGAAAATAGGCAGGTCCTTTTCCTTGAGAAGCTGGAGCGCCCTCAAGCGTCATCGTGCCGCAGCAGTACTCGTTGGCCGCCTCGATCTGCTCCTTGGTGAAGCCGAGCTCGCGGAGCAGATTGAATTCCCAGGCGTTGAAAACATCATCGCTGATACCCAGCGTGTCCTTGATGAACTCCTCGCCGAGGACGTGAACTTGTTGAACGCGAAGCTGATGTCGAAGACATTCGCCAGGGCCGCTTCGAGCTTGGCCAGTTCTTCGTCTGTCAAAGCCGTGCGCCTTGAGCGATTCGTGATTGATATACGGCGCCCCTTTGAGTGTGCGAGCACCGGTGGCGTACGTGATGATGTCGCTGAGTTCGTTCTCGGTGTAGCCCAGACGCTTGAGTGCCGCCGGAACCGACTGGTTGATGATCTTGAAATACCCGCCCCCGGCCAGCTTTTTGAACTTCACCAGTGCGAAATCCGGCTCGATACCGGTGGTGTCGCAATCCATGAGCAGGCCGATCGTGCCGGTCGGCGCGATCACCGTCACCTGGGCATTGCGATAACCGTAAACTTCGCCCAGCTCCAGCGCCTTGTCCCACACGGTCGCGAGACGCTTTGACCAGCAGTTCCGGCAGATAATTGGGATTGATGCCGGTCGGTTTGACAGTCAGCGCTTCGTATTCCGATTTCTCGGCATTCTGGGCGGCGCGACGATGGTTACGTATGACTCGCAGCATGTGCTCACGATTACGGTAGAATCCTGGGAAGGCGCCGTGCTCCTTGGCCATTTCGGCCGAAGTCACGTACGCTTCCCCCGTCAAAAGCGCGGTGAGAGCGCCGCACCAGGCGTAGCCGCGCGGCGAGTCATACGGAATACCAAGTCTCATCAACAATGTGCCCAGGTTGGCATACCCCAAACCGAGCGTACGAAATTCATAACTCTTCTGAGCGATCGACTTGGAGGGGAACGATGCCATAAGCACGGAAATTTCCAGCACAATCGTCCACAGACGAATCGCATGCAGGTACCCCTCAAGATCGAAATTCTCCTGATCGTCAACAAATCTTACCAGGTTGATCGACGCCAGATTGCAGGCGGTATCATCCAGGAACATGTATTCCGAGCAGGGATTGGAGGCATTGATCCGGCCATCCTCGGGGCAGGTATGCCACTCATTGATGGTGGTATCAAACTGCACACCTGGATCGGCGCAGGCCCAGGCACTGTAGCAGATCTTTTCCCACATTTCGGTCGCCGGGATGGTCTTCGTGACTTTGCCCGAGGTGCGCGACTTCAACTGCCATTCCTCGCGCGCCTGGAGTGTCTCGAAAAATTCGTTCGGGATGCGGACCGAATTGTTGGAATTCTGTCCCGACACCGTCAGATACGCTTCGCTATCCCAATCGGTCTCGAGCTGGATGTAGTCGATGCTCTTGATCCCCTGTGAGGCCAGGTCGAGGACCTTCTTGACATAATTGGCCGGAACCAGCAGCCGCTTAGCGGTGCGCAGAGCATCCTTGAGCGCCTTGTTCTTCTCCGCATCAACTTCAACTTTGGTCTCCCCGTGCTCGTCGATCAGGGTAGTAGCGCTGAAAATCGTCTTGAGCTGTTGCCGGATAATCTTCGAGCCGGTTACCAGCGCCGCCACCTTCTGTTCTTCGACCACTTTCCAATCGATGAAGTCAATCACGTCAGGATGATCCAGATCGAGGCAGACCATCTTGGCCGCCCGCCGAGTTGTGCCGCCTGACTTGATGGCGCCCGCGGCGCGATCGCCGATCTTGAGGAACGACATGAGCCCCGACGACTGTCCGCCGCCGGAGAGCTTCTCGCCCGAGCCGCGAAGATTGGAGAAATTAGAGCCGGTGCCGGAGCCGTACTTGAACAGACGGGCCTCCCGCACCCAGAGATCCATAATCCCGCCGTCATTTACCAGGTCGTCACTGACCGACTGAATGAAACAGGCGTGCGGCTGAGGATGCTCGTAGGCGTTCCTGGCCTGCGTCATGGTGTGTGACGTCGGGTCCACATAGAAGTGCCCCTGCGGCACACCGGAGATTCCGTACGCGTAATGGAGGCCGGTGTTGAACCACTGCGGTGAATTGGGCGCCGCGATCTGCGTCGCCAGCATGTAGCAGAGTTCATCATAAAATGCCTGGGCATCGTCAGCGCTCGAAAAGTAACTGTGAGTCTCACCCCAATGGCGCCAGCAACCGGCCAACCGATTGAATACCTGACGAGAGTCAGTCTCTCCTCCGGTCACCTGATCGCCCTGTTCGTTGAGTACCGGTCGACCGTCCTCGTGCGTCTGCGGCACGCCGGCCTTACGGAAATACTTCTGAGCCAGAATATCGATGGCGACCTGAGTCCAGGATTCGGGCACCATCAGATTTTGTGCCTTAAAGACCGTTGATCCGTCAGGGTTCTTTATCTCGGATGACCGGCGAACGAAGTTGATTCCCTTATAGGGTGACTCGCCCGCGGTTGTAAAATAGCGGTTTATTCTCACTCTCGACCTCCTGGGCTCTTTCTGCCAGAGACAGAAACAGAACCTCCATGTTCTCTGCCCGATTCGCTGCGGCCGGCGCTGGTGAGGGAAGAGGCCTTTTCAGCGCAGTCCGGTCCCTGTCGCATCGGGTATCACGTCCTGGTGTTTTTTGTGCTAGCGGACACAAGATATTGTGGTTTGAAAAATTGGACCTACAAAAAATTGTGGTTTTGCGCAGGAAACTCGCAGGCTATTGAATCACAATATCCTAACTTTTGGGAAATATACGGTGCGTTTTCGCCCGCGCGATCACTTTCCTTCCGACCAACTAATCAGTTCGCGTATCTGATTATGTTAAAATGGGTTAGCGGACAAAAATTCCTCAGTAGCATACTCGTGACTCCACTTTTACGATCATCGGTTGGTTAAGGCGTTGTATGACAGCATGTTTTCGAACTGTCGACAATTACCCACATGAAATCCACCGGATGTGAACAGACTCGGTGCACAATTTTCGTGTCACACCCGAGGCACTTTCTGTGCGGTCGGGTGCGCATAAGGCTCGCAGATCGGTTACTCCGCCAAAGAAAAGCTGGAACCACCCTTCCTCTCTGGTGTTGTGCGGTTCGTTTGATCGGAGTGGCGATCTCAGCCCAAATGTTGTATACTCGCGCCACACGTGAAGGGACAAATGCGGACCATTCTACACGATTATCTATTGCTCACGAAACCAACCATCATGCTGCTGGTCCTCTTCACCGGCGCAACGGCGCTGGTGATCGAGGGAAGCCTGCTGGCGGATCCCTTCAAATTTATCATGGTCCTGGTCGCTCTGTATTTGACCGGTGGCTGTGCCAACGCCCTCAACCAGTATTTCGAACGCGACATCGACGCCACGATGGCGCGCACGAGCCAGCGACGCCCGCTGCCGCTCAAGAAGATCGCTCCCTGGCACGCCTTGGTTTTTTCGATTTCAATCGGCGTTGTCGGTGTCGCGATTTTCGCTTACCTCTTCAATTGGGCTGCGGCCCTGATGTCTCTAGGGACTATTCTCTTCTACAGCCTGTTTTACACGCTCTATTTGAAACCGAATACCAGTCAGAATATTGTGATTGGCGGTGCAGCCGGGGCCATGGCGCCGGTTGGTGCCTGGGTAGCAGCATCCGGATCGATGGCGGTCACACCGTGGCTCATGTTCGCTATCGTCTTTCTCTGGACGCCGCCCCATTTCTGGGCACTCGCCATGTTCTGCAAGGAAGATTATGTGAAAGCCGGACTGCCGATGATGCCGGTCGCCAAAGGTGACGAATCTACCTTGCGGCAGATTCTCATTTATACCGTCGCCGTCTCCGTTGTGAGTCTGCTCCTGTTTTTCTACGGCGTGGGGTGGATCTACCTGATCGCCGCCATCGGACTGAGCGGTTACTTTGTCGTCAAAAGCGTTCAGGCGAGACAGCGCGGGACGGAGAAGGCGATGCGCGGCCTCTTCGGGTATTCGATCGTCTATTTGTTTGCGCTGTTCGCGGCTATGATTGTCGATAAGATCGTGTGACGATGATTTTGCCTTTCACGGCTAAAATCGGACTAAAGCGATCCGTTTTAGAGATGACCGTTACGCCCCATTATCGTAGAATATTTAAGTCTATTCTTTAGCCCACCGGGAGAAAAAGCGTTGACAGGTACCGCCGTCGACTATATTTTCGCCCCGAGCGAATTAAAGTAGGGAATGAGCAGTCCGGGATGTCGATCGCTTCGCAAGGACAGCGAGTGACAACCCTCATCTTGTGAAAAAGATAACGAAGCGAGACAGGCTTGCCGCAAATATTTCCCCAATGGGCCAATAAACTCCCTCTTATCTCTCTTGGCGTCGTACTGTGCGGGTTGATCGCTGCGGTCGGCGGGTTCTGGTATTACGGCTCGCCCCGCTACCTGGATGTCGGGTATCGCCCGAAACAGCCGGTTGAATACAGCCACAAGCTGCACGCCGGCGACCTGGGGATGGATTGCCGCTACTGTCACACCTCGGTAGAGCGCGCCACGCACGCCAACGTACCGCCGACTCAGACGTGCATGAATTGCCACAAGCTGGTGAAGCCGGAAAGTGAAAAGTTGACGCTGGTCCGCGAGAGCGCTGCCAGCCACGTACCGCTGCAATGGGTGCGCGTGAACAACATGCCCGGCTATGTCTATTTCGAACACGCTTCGCACATCAACGCGGGCGTCGCCTGTATCAGTTGCCACGGCAATGTCGCACAAATGGAAGTGGTCTCACAGGCTCAACCGCTCTCGATGGGCTGGTGTTTGGATTGCCACCGCAACCCGGCTCCGAATCTCCGCCCTGTGGCCGAGGTGACGAACATGAAGTGGAATCCTCCGGTCGATCAGGCGGATTGGGCCGCTCAGACCGTCAAAGCTCGAAACATCAAACCACCGACAGACTGCTGGGGCTGCCACCGATGAACCAGATGCATAACGAAAACGGCAAGCAGTATTGGCGCAGCCTCGGCCAGTTGCAGGACACGCCCGAGTTTCGCGAATTTCTTGATCGGGAGTTCCCGCAGGGTGCATCCGAGTTCGGCAATGACTGGTCACGCCGGAGCTTTTTAACATTAATGGGCGCATCGGTGGCATTGGCCGGCCTGGCGGGCTGCCGCAAGCCGGTGGAGAAGATTGTTCCATATGTGACCCGCCCGGAAGGTGTTGACCCCGGTGAATCCCGCCTGTATGCCACCACGATGCCTTTCGGCATTGGCGGTTATGGCGTGCTGGCGACCAGCCGCGACGGCCGCCCGATCAAAGTCGACGGGAACCCCGAGCATCCGTCGACGCCCGGTGGTGGTTCAACGCCGTGGCTTCAAGCTTCGATACTGAATCTGTATGACCCCGATCGTGCCCGCCAGGTGATGAATCAGAATGTGGCGTCGTCCTGGTCGGCTTTTGCATCGTTCTGGTCCGGTCAGCACAAGAGTCTTGCTTCGACCGGCGGAGAAGGGCTCGCCGTTCTCACCGACCCCTTCGGTTCGCCGACGCTCGCGCGTCTGATGGGCGAATTCAAGAAGACTTTCCCGAAAGCTCGTTTTGTCTCGTACGAGCCGGTAAGCGACGAGCAGGTATTCGAGGGCATTCGTCTTGCCACTGGCACGTTGCATCAGCCCGTATACTCCCTGGAAAAAGCAAAGATCGTTCTCTCGCTTAACAACGATTTTGTCCGCACCGAGAGTGATGCGGTGCGCAATCAGAAGGGGTTCATGGACGGCCGTCGAGTTTATGGCAAGCAGGATGCCATGAATCGTCTCTACGTGGTCGAGCCGGCGTATACGCTCACCGGCATGTTGGCTGACCATCGCCTGCGTGTCGCCTCAAGTCAGATACTCGATTTTCTCCTGCTCCTCGCCGCCGAATTGGGGATTCGTACTATCAACGCAACTCCGGAAGCGTCCTTCGATGCCAAATGGATACGCGTATTGGCCGGAGACCTGCAATCGGCGCGTGGCGCGAGTATCATTATGGTGGGTCGCAACCAGCCTCCGATCGTGCATGCGCTCGCCTTCGAAATCAACCGGCAGTTGAATAACATCGGCAATACAGTAACGTACAATCCATTGCAGGATGCGTCACCATCCGATACCAGAGCCCTGGCTGAGCTGACTACGGCGATGAACGCCGGAGAGGTCACCACACTGGTCGTTCTGGGCGCAAATCCGGTCTACCATGCTCCGACCGATCTCAATTTTGAGGCCGCTCTCAAAAAGGTGAAGCTCACTATTGCCGCCGGCACCCATGTCGATGAAACGGCGGAGGCGGTGCAATGGCATCTGCCGATATCGCACTACCTCGAACAATGGGGCGACGTTCGCACTTCGGACGGCACCGTCAGTCTGATCCAGCCGCTCATCGAGCCTTTGTATGCCACCAAGAGTAATGTCGAGTTACTTGCGCTCGTCGCCACGGGTGAAGAGAAGAAGGGGTACGACATTGTCCGGGAAACCTGGAGCGGGATGATTGGCGGGCTCGACGCGGAGGGGCAGTGGCGCCGCACGTTACACGATGGCGTGCTGAAGGACAGTGCCGTGGCTCCGGCGGTACTGAATGCAATGCCGCCGGCTACATCTGCCGCTCAGTTCGATGCTGCCTATGCTGATGTGCGTGCCCGACAGGCGAAGGGTGACGCGTTCGAATTGGTGTTCACGATTTCAAATGTGTGGGACGGCCGCTACGCCAACAACGGTTGGCTGCAGGAGCTGGCCGATCCAATTACCAAGACCACCTGGGAGAATGTCGCGGCGGTGAGTCCAAAGGCGGCCCAACGGCTCGGTGTGGTTAACGGCGACATCGTTGAATTGAATCTGGACGGCAAGAAGGTCGAGATGGCTGTCTGGGTGAACCCCGGTCAGGCCGAGGCCACGGTTTCAGTGGCGCTCGGATACGGCCGCAACAGTATGGGGCGGGTGGCCGAGAATGTCGGCGTCAACACCTACCTTCTGCGTGCGTCGACCAGCCCGTTTTTTGCGGCTGGATTGACGGTGACTCGCACGGGCCGGAACCACGAGCTGGCGCAAACCCAGGAAGAAGGGTCGATGCACGGTCGGCCGATCATTCGCGAGGCGACGCTCGAACAGTACAAAGCGGGCGAAGATTTCAAGCCGGAACAGCCCCATCATCCGCCGCTGGTCTCCATGTGGGACGAGCATCAGTATACCGAAGGCTATCAGTGGGGGATGTCGATCGATCTGAATGCGTGTACCGGCTGTAACGCGTGTGCTATGGCTTGTCAGAGCGAAAATAATATTCCGATTGTCGGGCGTGATCAGGTGCGCCGCGGTCGCGAGATGTTGTGGATACGGTTGGACAGGTATTTCGCCGGCGACCTCGAGGACCCGGAAATCGTCATGCAACCGGTGATGTGCCAGCATTGCGAGAATGCGCCGTGCGAATCGGTTTGCCCCGTGGCGGCGACAGTACACGATCACGAGGGTCTGAATACGATGGTATACAACCGATGCATCGGTACCCGGTATTGTTCCAACAACTGTCCATACAAGGTCCGGCGTTTCAACTTCTTCAACTACACCAAGAATATGCCGGAATCGTTGAAGATGGTGCAGAACCCCGAAGTGACAGTCCGCTTCCGCGGTGTCATGGAAAAGTGTACATACTGTATTCAGCGAATTCAGAGCGGCAAGATTGCCGCCAAGCTGGAGGGCCGGTCAGTGCGCGACGGTGAAATACAAACCGCCTGCCAGCAGGCCTGCCCGACTCAGGCAATTGTCTTTGGCAATATTCTCGACAAGGACGCGCAAGTGACCCAGCTTAAGAAGGGCGATCGCAAGTATGAGGTGCTGGCCGAGCTGAATACCCGGCCGCGCACGTCGTATCTGGCAAAACTGCGTAATCCGAATCCGGAGCTGGCGACGACGACCGCTCTGGAGTCAGAGCATAATTCGTGAGGCTGCTTAGGAAGAACTGATGGCTGATATCACCACCACTCCACGCAAGGCCGGAACTGAGCCGCCGCTTATCGAAGGGAACCCCTCGTTCCACTCGATTACCGAGGCGATCAGCGGCCTGACCGAGCGAAAGACCACGATGACATTCCTGTTGTTGCTGGGTCTGTTTGGCTCCCTGGTGCTGGTGCTGCTCGGTTCGATTGGGTATCTGTTCCTCGAAGGAACAGGCGTCTGGGGTCTTCAGATTCCTGTCGGCTGGGGATGGGCGATTGTCAATTTCGTCTTCTGGGTCGGTATCGGTCATGCCGGGACGCTGATCTCCGCGATTCTTTTCCTGTTCCGCCAGCGCTGGCGTACGTCGATCAACCGATTCGCCGAGGCGATGACTATTTTCGCCGTGATCTGTGCGCTCATTTTCCCGACTATTCACGTCGGCCGTGTATGGGTCATCTGGTGGGTGTTTCCGATTCCGAACCAAATGTCGATATGGCCCAACTTCCGCTCGCCGCTGCTGTGGGACGTGTTTGCGGTCAGTATCTATTTCACCTGTTCACTTTTGTTCTGGTATATGGGACTGGTGCCCGATCTGGGCACGCTGCGCGACCGGGCGAAGACCAAAATCCGCCAGTTCATTTTCGGTATTCTCTCACTCGGCTGGCGCGGCGGTAACCGTCAGTGGAAAAATTACGAACTTGCCTATCTGGTTCTGGCCGGCGTATCGACGCCGCTCGTCCTTTCGGTGCACTCGGTGGTATCGACTGACTTTGCGGTCTCGCTCATTCCCGGATGGCACACAACCATTTTCCCGCCCTATTTTGTGGCGGGTGCTATCTTTTCCGGTTTTGCCATGGTTCTCACGCTGGCGATTATTGTTCGCAAAGCGTTTAAGATCGAGCACATCATCACGGTCAATCACCTGGAAAAGATGAACAAAATCATGCTGGTCACCGGCATGATGGTCGGCTATGCCTATAGTTGCGAATTCTTCATTGCCTGGTACAGCGGCAATGAGTACGAGGCGTTTGCATTTATCAACCGCGCGTTTGGTCCGTACGCCTGGGCGTACTGGACCATGATTTTCTGTAACGTCGTGGTGCCGCAGATCTTCTGGTTTAAGAAGTGGCGCACCCATATCGGTGTCATGTTTATCGCGTCGCTCTTGATCAACGTCGGCATGTGGTTTGAACGATTTGTGATCGTGATGAGTTTGTCACGCGATTTCCTGCCGTCAGCCTGGGATTACTACCGGCCGACGATTTGGGATATTGCCACATTCGTGGGCTCGTTCGGGCTGTTTCTGACGCTCTTCCTGCTCTTCCTCCGGTTCCTGCCGGTGGTGGCCATGGCTGAGGTCAAGGGTGTGCTGCCACAAGCCGACCCTCACCACCACGGTGACGAGAAGCACGGGATTGCACAAGCCGGAGGGAAACACTGATGACTACCGTTTCCCAACCAATCAAGACTTACGGCGTATTGGCTGAATTTGACGGTGTGAAGTCGCTGCTTCACGCGGCCGAAGGAATGCGCGATGCCGGCTTCACCAAGTGGGACGCTCATTCGCCATTCCCGATTCACGGGATGGACACGGCGATGGGGTTGAAGCGATCGATTGTCGGGTACATTGCCGGTGTCTGCGGCTTGACGGGCGGGACGCTCGCCTTTCTGCTCCAGTGGTGGACGATGGGCGTCGATTACCCGTTGATCATTTCGGGCAAGCCCTACTTTGCCTACGTCGCCTATGTACCGGTGACCTTCGGGTTAACCGTGCTGGGCGCGGCACTGGGCGCCATGTTTGGCATGCTGTTTACAAACCGTCTGCCGCAACCGTTTCACGGCCTGTTTTACTCGGAGCGCTTTGCCGGTGTCAACGACGACAAGTTTTTCGTCAGCGTCGATGCGGACGATCCCAAGTTCAATGCGGAAAAGACCAGGCAGTTACTTACGTCGCTCGGAGCGACCTACGTGGAGATAGTGCAAGGACCATGAAGCGCGCCATACTTGTCATCAGCATTGGCTTGATCGCAGTCGGCTGTGTGCGCGAAATGCCCAAACAGGAACCGGGCATGCGATTGGAGACGAACATGTTTCGGCAGCCGCGCTATGAAGCTCAGGACGCCGGCGAATTCTTTGCTGATGGAGCGGCCATGCGCATGCCGGTGGAAGGGACAATTGCCCGAGGCGAACTTCACGAGAATGTCGCTTACTACACCGGTCTCACCGCGGCCGGCGACACGGTCAAAGAATCACCGGTACCGACCACTATGGCAGAACTCCTGCGCGGACAAGAGCGCTTCAACATCTACTGCTCGCCGTGTCATGGGCGTACCGGCGACGGCCAGGGGATGGTGGTCAAACGTGGTTTGCTGCCGCCGCCGAATTTCATAGAGGATCGATTGCTGGCGGCGCCGGACGGCCACATTTTCAACGTGATCACCAACGGCATACGCAATATGCCGCCGTACAAATATCAGATTCCGGTCGCGGACCGCTGGGCGATTATCGCCTATTTCCGCGCTTTGCAGCGGTCGCAGCATGCGTCGCCAAATGATGTCCCAGGCTCCGTTCGGGGCGGGCAGTGATAGGTGGGAAATGACGTACGATAGCGGGACATTTCGTTTGACTAACCCCGGCAACGTCGGCAAGATTGCGCTAACGGTCGGACTGATTGGGCTGGCCGCCGGTGCGGCCGGATTCGCGGTTAATCCGGAGCGGTTCTTCTACGCCTACCTGACGGCGTTTGCCTATTGGGTATCGCTGGCCCTGGGTGCGCTGTTCTTCACCATGCTGCATCATCTCACCGGAGCCATGTGGAGCGTGGTCATCCGCAAGATTGCCGAGGCTGTTGCGTCGGTGCTGCCGTGGATGTTCCTGTTGTGCATCCCCTTCCTGCTGGGAATACCGTACCTGTATGAGTGGAGCCATGCCGACGTGGTAGCGGTGGATCATCTACTGCAGAAGAAGGCGGCGTTTCTCAATATTCCGTTTTTTGTGATCAGGACGATCGTCTATTTCGCGATCTGGTCGGTCATCTCGTACTTCCTTGTCAGGGCCTCCCGCGCTCAGGATCGGGGGCACACCGAGGCAATGCAGATGCGGATGCGTCGTGTCTCGGCTATCGGCATGATATTGTTTGCGCTCTCCACGACCTATGCCGGGTACGACTGGCTCATGTCGCTTGAACCACACTGGTTTTCGACCATTTTCGGCGTGTACTACTTCGCCGGCGGTTTGCTGGGCGTGATAGCCCTGCTCATCGTCATCGCGTTGTTCCTGCGTCGGCAGAATGTGCTCAAGGACGTTATTACCGTTGAGCACTATCACGATCTCGGGAAGCTCATGTTTGGCTTCACGATCTTCTGGACGTATATAGGCTTCTCGCAGTACTTCCTGATCTGGTACGCCAACCTTCCCGAAGAGAACTTCTGGTATTTGAACCGATGGGTAGGATCGTGGAAAGCGATCAGCATGATAATTCTGTTCGGTCACTTTGTGATTCCGTTCTGCGTCCTGCTCTTCCGGGCCGTGAAACGGAGCTTCACCGGACTGGCGCTCATCGCCGGCTGGATCCTGTTGATGCACTGGGTTGATATGTATTGGCTGGTTCTGCCGACTCTCTTGAAAGAAGGGGCACAGATGTCCTGGATGGACGTCTCGACCATGGCGGGCATCGGCGGCCTGTTTTTCTTCTTCTTTTGGCGCCAATTCTCGCGCGATCCGCTGGTCCCTGTCAGTGATCCGAAACTGTCTGCCTCCATTGGCTTCACGAATATGTAGGGGAACATGAGCGCTCACGACACACAAACGCACGGCAACAGCTCAGCGGGGTACGAAAAGCGGGACGTCAACGTCCCTATGGTCGGGCTCATTGCTCTGGCTGTGATCGTGATCCTGATCGTCCTCTCCGTGGCCGTAGAGCAATACTTCGTGGTGTCCCGAGAGCGCGACTACTATGAGATGGTCTTGAAGCCGGAAAATCCGCAATTGATCGAGCTGCGCAGCGCTGAAGAACAGCGTTTGCACAGCTACCAGTTGGTTGATACGGTTAAGGGCATCTGGCGGATTCCGATTGACTCGGCTGTCAAACTCGAAGCTGCCGAGGCGAAACAGGACCAAACAAGTCCGCAAAGTTCTGTTACGCAGCAAATTAGCACCAAAAAAACACGATAGAAGACGAACTTTTCAGGGTAGCGCCTGTTGTGATTGATGTTATGTTAGATCGGACTAAAGGGACCCATAAAGGGCACATAGGCGCATGGGCCGCAGCAATGGTCTTCGTTGCCGCGACTGCCTTTGGTCAGGTCGTCTCGACCCAGCCCGACGAACTGAAGAATATTGATATCGTCGACAAGCTCGGAGAAAAGATCCCGCTCGACCTGACGTTTACGAACGATCAGGGACAGCAAGTGCGCCTGGGGGATTATTTCCACAAGGGGAAACCGGTCATCTTGACGCTGGCCTACTATAACTGCCCGATGCTCTGCAGCATGGTGCTAAACGGTGTGTCGGCTGCTGTTACCAAGCTCGCCTGGACCCCGGGGAACGAGTTCACTATGCTGACGGTCAGCATCAAGCCGACGGAAACGGCCGAGCTGGCGCATGCCAAGAAATTGAACTACGCGGCGTCGGTCGGAAAACCGGGGACGGAAGACGGCTGGACATTTTTCGTAGGTGACGAGAGCCAATCACGGGCGCTGGCTGATGCCGTGGGGTTCAAGTACTACAAGGTTGAGGAAACCGGCGAATATGCGCATCCGGCCGCAGTCTTTGTGCTGACTGAGAGCGGTGTTCTCTCACGAGTGCTGTACGGGATTGATTTTTCAGAGAGAGATCTCCGCCTGAGCCTGCTCGAGGCGTCGGCCGGGAAGATCGGGACTCCGCTCGATAAGCTGATTTTGTACTGCTATCATTATGATCCTGACGCCAAGGGGTATGTTGTTTTTGCCGGTAATCTGATGCGGCTGGGTGGAGCACTGAGTGCGGGGGCACTGGGCATTTTTCTGGCGTTACTATGGCGTCGTGATCATATGCGCCAACGGCGCCAGGCCGCTCCGGGCACGATAGGGACTAGATAAGGGAACCGATGGATACTGCAGCCAGCTTCTGGAATCCCGGTGAGCACTCGACGATGGCCGGGAACGTCGACAGTCTGTTTTATTTCATACTGTACGCCAGTATCGTCTTCTTTGCGATTGTCGTCGGGGGAGTCATCTACTTCGGCATTCGCTACCGCCGTCGCGGCAAAGATGTCCTGACCACCAGCCTGGCCCACAACACTGCTCTGGAAATCACCTGGACAGTGATTCCTACTATTCTGATCCTCATCGTGTTCGTCTGGGGTTTCAAGGACTTCCTTCGGTTGCACATCATGCCGGCCCATGCGATGGAAGTCAAGGTGACCGGACAGAAGTGGTTTTGGACCGTCGATTATCCGGAGGGTGCAACGCTGGTCAACGAGTTGGTTGTGCCGGTTCATACACCGGTCAAAGTACTGCTCTCGGCGACCGACGTCATACACTCGTTTTATATCCCGGCCTTCCGGGTCAAGATGGACGCCTTGCCCAATCGCTATACGCTGGCCTGGTTTGAGGCGACGACGACCGGGACGTATAACTGGTTTTGCGCCGAGTTCTGCGGCAAGGGTCATTCGGAGATGATCGCCAAGGTGCGCGTGTTATCACCGGCGGACTACGCCAAGTGGCTGGAATCAAGTGCCTCGATGGGCGAGGGAATGTCGCTCGAGGACTACGGGGCGCAATTGTACAAGCAGAAAGCCTGTGTCACCTGCCATAGCACGGACGGCACAATTATTCAAGGGCCGAGTTTCAAGGGGATATTCGGGCACGAAGTACAGTTTACCGATGGCAGCAAAACGACGATCGACGAGAATTACATTCGCGAATCAATTCTGAATCCCCGGGCAAAGATTGTCAACGGATTCCAGCCCGTCATGCCGACTTTCCAGGGGATCCTCAAGGATCGACAGGTTGACGCGCTGATCGCCTATATCAAGTCATTACAGTAACGAGGCAACGTTTCTATGCATACGGCAGCACCAGACAATTACCTGACGTCGTCCAAGGGGCTTAAGTCGTGGCTGCTCACGCTTGATCATAAGCGGATCGGGGTCATGTACCTGATCGGGGTTATGGCGTCGTTTCTGGCGGGCGGACTGCTGGCCATCATCCTTCGTACCGAGTTGCTCCATCCCGGTCGAGATTTCATGAGCGCGGACACGTACAACCACTTCTTCACGCTGCACGGCGCGATCATGGTGTTCCTGTTTATCATTCCGTCAATTCCTGCGGCGTTAGGTAACTTTGTTCTGCCTCTGATGATCGGCGCCAAGGACGTTGCTTTTCCACGGCTCAACCTGACCAGCTGGTACTTATATGTTATAGGTGCGGCGGTTTGCTTGATCTCCATAGTTCAGGGAGGTATTGACACCGGCTGGACGTTTTACGCGCCGTATTCGACGACCACCAACACGGCTGTGATTTCGATGACCACCGGTGTGTTCATCCTCGGGTTTTCGTCAATTTTCACAGGTCTTAATTTTATCGTAACTGTCCACAAGTTGCGCGCACCGGGCATGACCTGGTTTGATATGCCGCTCATGGTCTGGGGTCTGTACAGTACGGCTATAGTTCAGGTGCTTGCCACACCGGTGCTGGGAATCACCCTGGTTCTGTTGATTCTTGAGCGGGCCTTTGGCATCGGCATTTTTGACCCGGCCATGGGTGGCGACCCGGTGCTTTACCAGCACTTCTTCTGGTTCTATTCACATCCGGCCGTGTACATCATGATCCTGCCGGGGATGGCGATCATCTCCGAGCTGATCACGACCTTCTCTCATCGCAAGCTGTTCGGCTACCGGGCCGTCGCGTTTTCATCGCTTGGTATTGCTTTCCTCGGCTTTCTCGTCTGGGGACACCATATGTTTGTCTCCGGTCAGTCGGAAATTGCCGCCACAATATTCTCGTTTCTCACCTTTTTCGTCGGTATTCCCTCGGGGATCAAAATATTCAACTGGGTGACCACCCTGTACAAGGGAAACATTTCCTTTCAAACGCCGATGCTGTACGCCCTGTCCTTCCTCATCTTGTTTACGATCGGTGGTCTGACCGGAATCTTTCTCGGGGCGTTGTCGGTCGACGTTCACTTGCATGACACCTACTTTGTCGTCGCTCATTTCCATTACGTCATGATGGGCGGCACGGTGATGGCACTGCTTGGCGGCCTGCACTACTGGTGGCCGAAGATTTTCGGGCGCATGTACAGCGAATTCTGGGGGCGTATCGCCGCGGTGATCGTCTTCATCGGTTTCAATATGACGTTCTTCACCCAGTTCATTCTGGGCTCGCGCGGTATGCCGCGTCGCTATTACACGTATGTCGACATGTACCAGGGGCTGCATGCCATGTCGACCTACGGCGCCTGGGTGCTTGGAATGGGTTTCACCATCATGCTCGTCTATCTTATCCACTCGCTTTTCCGAGGCGCCAAGGCGCCGGCCAATCCCTGGGGTAGTTTGACCATGGAATGGGAAACGTCCTCGCCGCCGCCTACTCATAACTTCGTCGGTGAGCCCAAACTCGTGCACGGTCCCTACGACTACGACACCATTCTTGTGGAGAGAGACAAATAGATGGCGACCCGACCCGCAGTTCACTTCGAACACGCTGATCCAAATCTGCAGCACCATTTCGCCGACATGGAGCAGCAAAAAGATTCAGCCAAGCTGGGCATGTGGCTCTTCCTGCTTACGGAGGTTTTGCTCTTCGGTGGTCTGTTCTGTGCCTATGCCATCTACCGATCGTGGAACCCGGACCTCTTTCACAACGCGCACAAACAACTCGACGTGGTACTGGGGACAATCAATACCGTAGTCCTGATCACCTCTTCAGTCACCATGGCTCTGGCCATCCGCTCGATGCAGCTCGGCCAGAAGCGGTGGACGATCATAAACCTGGTTGCTACGCTTGCCCTGGCCGGGACATTTCTGGTGATCAAGTACTTCGAATATGCGCACAAGTTCCACCTGGGACAGCTGCCGGGCAAGTACTACACGTTTACCGGCGTCGAAGGCACCAACCCGCATGTGTTCTTCTCGGTCTACTTCATGATGACCGGCCTGCACGGCATACACGTGATTGCCGGTATGGGCGTGATTACCTGGATTCTCTACCGGACCGTGAAGAACCAGTTCAGCCCGAGCTACTACACGCCGATCGAAATGACGGGGCTATACTGGCACCTGGTCGATTTGATCTGGATATTCCTGTTCCCGTTGTTCTACCTGATTTCGTAAGGATGTTATGGCGATGAGACACGACAGCGCGACCCACCATGTACTGCCCGTGCGGCTGTATCTCACGATCGGGGCTATCCTGCTCGTCATGACCGGGATCACGGTAGCCGTCGCCCAGTTTGATTTCGGCGAAGCGAATCTGATTGTCGCAATGTTCATCGCGGCCATCAAAGCGTCGCTGGTCGTTCTTTTCTTCATGCACCTGAAGTACGACAACAAGATTTACAGCATGATCTTCATCGGCTCTCTCATCTTCCTGGCGCTCTTCATCACGCTCACGATGCTCGATACGATGCGGCGCGACGATATCTATGACCAGGTAGCTCACCCCATTAATAAACAGGCGGTCATGCCGGCGCGACCCTCCGGCCATGGGGCTGCTGAAGGTCACGAGGGAGCAGCCGCGCCTTCGGCTGACACATCCAGGACGGGTGCCGCGAAGTTGGTCGAACCCGGCCGCACAGCCGCTGATTCCGCCGCTACTGCCCATCCGGGAACCAGTCCGCACTAACTGCTTGCCAAGCCCCACTCGCTGCTGTACTGTTAGACGTACGTCTATGAAAACAGTACGCTCGCATCAGGCAGGAGAGAAGGTCAGCCGATGACCGCTTTTATCCGGCTTGCCCGCTGGTCATCCATAGCGACGGCCTTTCTGATTTTCATCGGTGGACTCGTGCGCGTATCCGGTGCCGGACTGGGGTGCCCCGACTGGCCCCGCTGTTTTGGCCGCTGGCTTCCGCCGCTGTCAATAACGGATCTCCCTTCCGATCTCGATCCCTCCCTTTTCAATGTCACTCTGGCCTGGATTGAGTACTTCAACCGTCTGGTCGGCATGACGGTCGGTCTGCTGATTGCGGCCACGGCTGTGCTCGCCATCATTCATTATCGAAAAGAACCACGCATACTTTGGTGCACGATTCTAGCCGGTGTGCTGACGGCGATTCAAGGATGGCAGGGGGCGACCGTCGTCTCGTCAGAGCTCCACCCCCTGGTGGTCACGCTGCATATGACGCTGGCGCTGGTAATCTTCTCACTCATGATTTATGTCACGGTAGAGGCCGGCTATCTCCGACAACCCAAGGGAATTGCCGGTTCTCTGTATCCGGCCAGTGCATCGCTCTGGGCCTGGCTGCTCTGGATTGGGGGTATTGCCCAGGTCATGCTGGGGGCCAAGGTACGGGGAACAGTGGAGACTCTCGCCGAACAGTTCCCGCTGCATTCGACGGCCGATCTGCTCGCCATGACCGGCGTCTGGAAAGACCTGCATTTCATCGTCGGCTTGATGCTGGCATTTGCCACCTGGTATATCGGCTACAGCCTGATCAAACTCAGTTCGGAAGCGGCGCCCATTGTGAAACAGGCCGTATACGGTCTGATGGTGCTCGCGTTTGCGGAAATCCTGATCGGTTTCGTCTTCATGTTTGGCGGCCTGCCGCCTCTGCTGCGGCTCTTTCACGTCTGGGTTGGCTCGTTGTATGTCGGGCTGGCGCTGGTCCTCATTTCTTCCCTGCGCAAGGGATACACCGAACTGGCGGCTTCCGGCGGCAGGTTCCGTTCGGCGGCGATCGGCACCGCCGTTGCGGTCGTGGTAATGGGAGTAGGTGCATACGGCGTAATCGCACAAGCGCAGACATCACGTCGCCAGATACCCGTTTTGGACGACGTGCCCGCCTTCAGTTTTGTCGACCGCGAGGGCCGAGCATTCACGAAAGAGAACCTGACGGGCAAGTTGAGTGTGGTCGATTTCTTTTTCACCAGTTGTCGCGGGCCGTGTCCGGTGATGGTGGTGAAGATGAAGGAGCTGTACGATTTCTACAAGCACAGCGACCGCGTGCAGTTCGTGTCGTTTACCGTGGATCCGCAGACCGATTCGTTGCCGGTACTGCGTACCTACGCTTCTTCCCACGGCGTCACCGACCATCGCTGGGAGTTTGTAACGTCCGGCTCGGCGGATGTCATATCGAAATTCTGCGAAGAGGGATTCAAGCTGTCCGGGGACTTGCCGGGGATGCACTCCACCAAGTTCGTGCTGATTGACCAGCAGGGGCGCATTCGCGGCTACTATGATCACGACGACCCCAATCGGATCAAGGCACTTCAGGCGCATATCAGGGAGCTGGCCGGAGGTAACGACTGAACGTCTCGCTGCTGCCGACACTCAACGCTGTTCTCAATCTCACCAGCTCGCTGTTTCTGCTGTTGGGCTTCATTGCCATAAAACAGCGCGATCAGGCGAGACATCAAAAGTGCATGATCGCGGCTCTGATCAGCTCGGGTCTGTTTCTCATCAGTTATCTGACGTATCATTACCTAGTGGGATCGGTGCCCTATCCGTATTACGATTGGACGCGACCACTCTATTTTGCGGTGCTGATTCCGCACGTGATTCTCGCTGCTCTCCAGGTTCCGTTCATTGTCACGGCGGTGTGGTGGGCATACCAGGGGCGTTTCGATAAACATCGCGGCATCACCCGCTGGCTTTGGTACGTCTGGATGTTTGTCTCGGTGAGCGGCGTGGTGGTGTACCTGATGTTGTATCATTTGTAGAATTGGACAATGTAACCAAGGGCCCCGGTGGCCATGAGTTCAGGAATCCGGCTATGCCGATTCGCATTACCCATTGCGTCTGTTACGGGAAGTCGTTCGCCGAACTGAAGGCGATAGCCGAGCGCGAACAGGCGACCAGTATCGAACAGCTTCAGAAGCATGTAGATTTCGGGCTGAACTGCAAACTCTGTCAGGCGTATGTACGGCGTATGCTTCGTACCGGTGAGACGGAATTTTGCGAAATTGTGGCGGATTTGACAGAACCCGCGCCGAAATAGGCCGGCGGGTTTGGCGTTGCATAGCCCGGCCAATGGTGTATACTTATGGCAAAGGAGCCAAACCATGGGTGCATCTGACGGATTGTTGTGCTGGAGCTGCGGCAAGCCAACCGGGCTGATCAGCAAAGTCGCGCGCGGTGATCAATGTCCCAATTGCGAGGCGGACTTGCGAACCTGTCGGGGGTGCCGGCATTTTGACCCGACCCGGCGTTTCCAGTGTCGGGAGACCATCGACCACAATGTGATCGACAAAGAAAAGGCCAACTTCTGCGATATGTTTCAGATGCGCAATATGGTTAAGACGGGCGGAGGGATGTCGGTGACCAAGGATTCAAAGGACACGCGGAAGAAGTCGTTTGACGATTTGTTCAAGGACTGATTGCTGCCGCACTACTTCGGCAAGCTGAGGATCACGGCCGAGACAATCACCCACAAAACGATATCTACAATCAGGGGAAGGTCGGACACGAGGATCGTGGTCGGCTCTCCCTTTTCTTTTGCGTGAATCAGGAAGAGATAACGAAAGATACCGTACGCGACGAAGGGGATAGTGAGGTAGAGGTAATGCGTGCCGAGTTTCTGTTGTGTTTCAGGCGAAAAAGTGTAGAGCATGTACATGATGACCACGGCGGGCGTGGTCACGGCGATCAACTGGTCCAGCAGGTGGGGCGAGTATTCACCGAGGATGCGGCGGTGTTCCACGGCTTTGTCATTGAGCAGGACTAACTCGTGCCGGCGTTTGCCAAAAGTCAGGAATAGGGCGAGGAAGAAAGTGTTGATCATCATCCAGGGGGATGCGGTCACGGCAATGGCGACGGCGCCGCCGAAGGCGCGCAACACAAAGCTGATAGCGACCGACATGGCGTCGAGAATGACAATATGCTTGAGAAAGATCGAGTAGAGCGTATTGAGCACGAGGAAAATGGCAGCAATCGTCACCAGTTGGTAGCCGATCTGCGATGCCCAAATGAAAGCCGCAATCAAAAGGACACACATGAAGCTGACAGCCACCGTGGGCGAGATCTTGCCGGAAGCCAGCGGGCGGGTCTTTTTGAGCGGGTGTTTTTTGTCCGACTCGCGGTCAGTGAGATCGTTGAAGATATAGACGGACGATGACAACAGGCAGAAGATAGCAGTCGCGGCGAGCGCCGTGGCAACTTTCTGGAGATTCCCGGCTTCACCGGCGAAGACCAGCGGCGCCATGACAAAGCCGTTCTTGAGCCACTGTTTTGGGCGGGAGAGCTTTATCAGGTCTTTGATCACTGAAGCCTCTGGCAGCAACCCTGATGATGTCTCAGTTGGAGAACGGGAGCGCTTTTTCGATCGACCGATAGAAAGTCGAAAAATAGTCAGTTGCCCGGGCGGTCGCTTCTTCTATCGTCTGGCCCGGCGTGATCGGAATCGTGAGCCGGATGATGGCTGCGTCGGTAGGACGCAGGGACAGGGAATTCTTCATCAAGTCCCATTTCAGGCCGAATTCGCCGCGGATGATTCCAGTGCGCGTTTCAAACCAATAGAACATAACCTGCTTTGACTGACCGGCGGAGATAATCAATCGATTCACGGTCCTGGGTCCGTCGGGCAGGTTAAGCTGGTACTCTTCCATTTTATCGATTCGCCAGCCTCCGCCCGGCAGGCAGTGCTTGGGGGAATGTATCTGACTGCCGTATTTTTGCGACGAGAAATAGGCAATAAACAGCCAGAACGGCTCGCCGACATTGGCGCTGTAAGCGCGCAGCGTAGTGGTATCGGCCTTCAAAACTTCGTAGCTCTCTTCGTCGAATCGCTGCTCCTGGCCGACATAGACACCCAATTCCAGAGGGATTTGTGAAAAATCAGCGATTCGGTTCGGCATGCGCTGGCCAAACCGGAGATAGTTTCCGAAGACGCCGGCAGCGAGCAGGAGAATAACCGATATAATGACTGCCTTTTTCATTTCGTGGCCGCCCGGAGGATTCCTCCGACGATGAACAACAGGATGAACGAAACGACGAACACGGTCAGCCCCATGAGGGAATGCACCGGCTCCTTGGTAACGCCATCGGAAATCGTAGCCACAATGAGTGCCGTGGCGAACACCCGAAAGACGTTAGCGGCAATCGCAATGGGAATAGTCGACAAGAAGAGGACGATCTGAGCCCAGAGGCGACGCTGGGTGAGATAGGCGTAGATTGCGCCCAGGGCAAGCAGGGAAACGAGGGAACGGAGACCTGAGCAGGCCTCGGCAACCTCGAGGGAGTAGTTGGCGATGTGGATGATATTGCCCTGGCGAACCACGTCCAGCCCGATAAAACTCAGTGCGGCGACGGTGATTTTGGTGGCCAGCGTCTGCATCGGGAAGGTCGCGGCATAGTAGAGGACATAGGGCACGGGTATCATGAACAAGAGGAAGAAGAGAGGAAACCAGATCGCCTTGGCAAATTGACGTCCGCACAGGTAGACGATCAAACCGATCAGGGTCAGGACGAATGAGAGCCGAACGGTGAAGTACTCGGCGGCGCCGTTGCCCACGATGAAAAGGGCGAGGCCCACAACGATGGCGGCCAGGCCAAGGGAATCAATCGTCCAGGGAATGGAGGCCAGCGATTTCCGTTGCCGATAAATCAACCATCCGGAAATGAACGGGATCAGAAAGCCGTGCGAGTAGTTGTCATCGGTAAACCACTGGGAGACCAGCCCGGCCAGGGTAGGAATGAAAATGAGCACTAGTGCCGCAAAGGGTAGCAGCCAGAGAACTCCCCGGGTCTGACGGATCGGATCGGTGTTTGTCTGATCGAGAGTTGTTTCGGTCATAAAAGCCAAGCCCAATATATATGTTGAGTATCGGAAGCAAAAGCCTGTAATCCGGCCGGAATCGGCGAGGAGAATGGGTAAATTCTTTGTTCTTGGGCGAGTGTTTGCTATACTTTAGGGCTATGATACGCCAACGGCATGCACGACAGAAGGAAATGCACTGGGGGATTCTCGTCAACAAAGCGGCTTCCCGCTATGACTCCAAGGCTGTCAATAAGTTAATCAAGGCGGTTAAGGACTCCGGCGGCGCCTATACCGTTGTTGAACCGGGTTCGGCCAATGACTTGATTGAGCAGGCCAAGCGGTTGAGCTCCGAATCTGGATCGAGTGTCGGGCCACGGCGCGGATCGATAACCGGACTCATCGCGGCCGGTGGTGATGGCACGGTCAATTTGGTCGGGCGTGCCGCCATTGAGGCGGAAATACCAATCGGCATACTGCCGCTCGGCAAATTCAACAATATCGCCCTTTCACTTTTCGGCCCCGTATCAATCGACACGGCCATCGCACGCACTTTAAAGGGTGAATACCGCCTGCTCGACGCCGGGAGTGCGGGCGGTCTGATGTTTTTCGACGCGATCGGCTTCGGGTTTGTGCCGCACTTGGTGGGCTATCTGGCGACGCACCGCCCACCGCGCTTCGGTCTGGGTTGGAGCCAGCTCGGGCCTCGTCTGGCCATGGAAGTCCGGCCCGAAAAGTTCTTGCTCAAGGTCGATTCGTATCGGTTGGATATAGCGCCGCTGATGCTGCAGATTAATCTCCTGAAATATGTCGCCGGTATTCCGATATCGGGATCGTCAATCACCGACGATGGCGAAATGGAGGTGATCTTCGATCTGGCCGCCGACCCTGAAGCCTTCGGTGGTTACTTGAAACAGGTGGTCAAAGACAGTTTTCTGTACGGCACTTCTTTCCGGCTTTATCGTGGGAGGGTCATCACCTGTTCACCCACCCAGGGGAAGCGACTGTATCTTGATGGGGAGATCATCACCGTCCCAGCCAGCGTGCTCGAAATCAGCCTGAGCGGAAAACAACTTCGCGTGTATTGTTAATATGCGTCCATTACTCTGCGCCGGGCTACTGGCGTCGATGGCCAGCGTGGGGGCGGCTCAGGATGTGCCGCCTGATTCGTTACCGCGCCCCGATTCGATTCTGACGGTCGCGCCGGTCGCCACCGACAGTGTGCGTAAGCCCGATACCCTCCTGTTTGTTCCCGTGGTCGATACCACCGCCGCTAAACTTATCACGGATTCAGAGGACCTTGAGATGCATCTGAGCCAGCCTCCCACGAGGGCGCTGTTCAAATCGATGCTGGTACCCGGCTGGGGGCAGATCGGCAATCATAAGCATGTGAAGGCGGGGGTGTTTATCGGGTTGCAGACCTGGTTTCTGACCAGCGCGCTTCACTACGGGGGCCAGGCAGGGAACTTTCTGGACCAGTACAACGGAACTTCCGACCACGATGCTCGAAACACTTATTATTCGCTGTATCTCGATCGTCGGAGTGAACGAAACAAGTATCTCTGGTTTTTCGGACTGACGACGTTTATTTCGATGTTTGACGCCTATGTCGACGCCCATCTTTCCGGGTCGCCGACGGACGTGCGGAATCGGAAAGTGACGATAGGGGTGGCGCCGGATATGACCGGGGGCGCCAATATTCGACTGACGGTCGGGTTTCGTTAACTCGTCAGGATGAACTTCTTCGGATCCAGACCGTACCTGGTCGGGTCGATTTGACGCACGATTTTGCGATCGACATTTTCCGGAAGGGAGAGATCGACCCAGATCGACTCATCGAGCAATCCCGCCTTATTCCCAACAATCTGAACATACGGTCGGGCGCGATCGATTTCGTTATTGGTCAGGATCAGCGCGATCTCGTCCGTGGTCAACAGCACAAGCGAGCCGGCCGGATAGACGCCGATGATATCGTTGAAGAGCTTCAGCAGGAAGGGATCGAACTTGATGGCCATCTGGTAGCGCATCTTCTTGAAAACAACGTCTGGCGTCATACTCTTCTTGAGGTAAACCCGGCCTGACGTGAGCGCGTCGAACGAATCGACAATGGAGATGATACGCGAGAATAAATCGGGCACGCGTTGCTGGTGGCGAAGGGTGGGATAGCCGGTAAAATCGCGGTTGATATGGTGTTCGAAGGCGGCGCGGGCGGCCCGGGCGGAATACACGTCGAGCTTCATCGTACGCAGAATAGTCTTGGCCCCCAGCAGGGGATGACGCTGCATCTGAATCCAGTCATTTTCATCGTAGGCGTCCGGTTTGCGAATGAGATCCATGGGCAGCTTGACTTTGCCGATGTCGTGAAAGAGGGCGGAGAATCCGAGATGGGCCAGGCGGCCCCGGTCGAGTCCGAGGCGAACGCCGAGCGTCAGGGAGTAAACGCAGACATTGGTAGAGTGAGCATAAGTGTAGTCGTCGAAGTTTTTAATCGCGGCCAGCTCCATCAGGGAGGACTCATCGCGACTGATGTGGTCAATGAGCGTGTGCACCACGCGCTTCGTCTTGGCGATATTGATTTCCCGATCGGCGATCGCGTTGACGACCGCCTCCTGGACGACGTTCATGGCCGAAAAGAAGTGAGCGCGAGCCACGGCGCGAAACTGCTTGCGCGATTCTTCACTGATCGCCTGAAAGTGGGGCTCGTTTTCCACCACCGACAGGAGCGTGATATGGGGGACGCCGTGCGATTTGAGTCGTTGGGCGAGGGATTCGAGTTTCTCCTGACTGGGTCGGAGGTCGCTCATGAACTTGAGGAAGTGCCCTAGTTGCTCGACGGTGATTCCATTGTGGAACTGCACTCCACCGACACCGAGCATGCGCCATTCAGCAATCACCGAAGCGGCGCCGGACAGGCCGCGGTCGTCGAAGCGGACCATCTTTTCATTGATGAAATACCGCCCGGCGACGGTCTTAAGAGCGACATCGCCCTCTTCCCGGCAGAGTGACTCCAGGGTATCAAAGAGCGATGTGAGCTGGTTCTTGAAGGCGGCGTTGTGTTCTTCCATGATGCGCGCAGTCTTATACGCAACGAAGAACGCGTTGAGGAATTTCTCCTCGGTTTTGCCCGCCAGCACGCGATTGCTGAGCAGCGCCTGAGGACTAGACGTTGGTGTCAGCAAGCATCACCTCCCGTCGTCTTTTCAGTGCTTTTATGGCCGACAGCTTGATTTCCGGACGCCAGCTACGCGCGAGCCGCAGCAGTGTTTCTTCGCTCTTGGCCGACTGGTTATGGGCCAGCGCCATAAGAGCAGCGCGTCGGAATGACTCCAATTCGGCGTCGCGCCAGAAGTTGATTCGTTTGGCCAGGGCAACGAGGTAGGCAATGGCGTCGTCGCCGCCCATGGCCGCATAGGCGTCGAGGACCAGTTGCCGTTCATCGCGATCAAGAGTGGTGAATCGCGGGTCGTGCACAATACCTTTCACGGTGTCAAAGGCTCTTTCGCCACGCTGGGCAAGGAGAGAGCCGATCACGGCCGAACGGATGGCCGGGTCGGCATCGGTGACCAACAGGCGCAGGATATCGACAGCCAGGGGATTGGAACAGTCGCGAAGGGAAGTGGCCAGCTCCATGCGTACGCGCTGCTCTTCATGCTTGACCACCCGCTTGAGATTATTCAGTGCAACGTCAGTGCCGATGCGGGCCAGGATAATGACGGTGTTGCGGACAACAAACCAGCGCTTGTCATATATTCCCTTGACCACGAGGGGCAGATTTTCCTTGCCTCGGTCGGTCAGGTAAGTGCAGAGACACTCGCGATGGGTCCGGTGTTCGAGATCGCCGAGAAGATCGGCGATGAATCCCAGCGCCTCCCAGCCGAAGAGATCGAGATAATGGCGCAGCGTGACGGCCGGTATTTCGGCGTTCCTATTCAACGTCTCGGCAAGGATGTGCAGTCGCTCGCGGCTGCCGATCGTTGTGCGGGCTTCTTTCAGCCGGTCGGCCCAGGCGGGACGACCACGCCTGATATCCTCTTCGAGTTGGCGGAGATGCACAAAAAGAGCGCCGGCCCAGGCAATCTGCCCGGCACGAAGAAAATCGGCATGAAGTTTCTCACCGATGGTGACGGTTTCATCGAAATCAGGCAGCTCGCCTTCCTGGAGCAACAGTTCCTTGAGAAGTTCAAGCGTCGATTCGTGCATATCGATTTGGGCATCCTCGACGCACATTTCCGTGATACACTGCTCATCTTCTTCCGTCAATTTGAGCTCATCGTTCAGAATGATGGCCGTGTCCGGAATGGGAATGGACGGTTTGTGAATGTCACCAAAGCCCATGGCCATGGCAGCTTCAGCAGCGTGGAATGCTACTTCGTCCACGCCGTCGCCAAAAACCGTCGACGCTTGCTCCTGTCCAGTGTTTACCGCATAGAACATTTGACCGCTCATTCGCCGGCGGGCCGGATTGGAGCGAGGCCGATCGGTATTGTCCTCGGGGGAATCGTCATCGTCTCCATCGGTGGCGTCGGTCCCTTCCTCAGAGAAGATGGCATCGTAGGATTCGGCGGAGTCGAGTCCAAGCTGGCCTTCTCCGCGGCCGGCTCGGTGTGAGCGTATTTCCTCGACGCGAAAATCGCCCTGGTATTCGGCCAGTTGGATGTCTTCAACGGTAGTGAATGAGAAATTCGGAATTGCTTTTTCCCACAATGTCTGTACCAGATCATCTTTCTGACCCTTGGCGTTCATGTGGGCCTTGATCATGTCGAGGAACGCGTCGGTCTCTGCGACGCCGAACGAGGAGCCGAAGGTGAGGCTGGTAATGCCGGTGTCAAAGAAGAGCCCGGAGAGATTCTCTTCTTTGGAGCGATCGCTGTAGACGGTTTCGTCATTCCAGCACAGGTAATCCTTGAATACGGAGATGGTCAGGTCACCGTGAGTCTCGAGCATCTCGGAGAACCGTTCGGCGAAGGTACGGCGTAGTGACTGTGGGAGCGGGTTATTTTCCGGATACATGGAAACGATCTTGATGACCTTGAGCAGGTCTTTCAAGATGGTTCGAATCTCGTCAGTGCGGGTGTGGGGCGTGACAGCCTTATCAGTCATAGTCTCTCCGGTATCTCCAGGATATCGGCACCGCAGCAATAAGCTTAACCTGTTGGCGGACAGAAAAATAGCCGGCCCCGAGCGGGGCCGGCTGCGGCTAACAACTTGACAATAAGTGACTTAGAGAAGTTCGATTTTCTGACGGTTCTTGGTCACTTTGCGGGTCGCGTTTCGCGAATCGAAGACAAACTTGGCGTTGTCGACAATCCACTGGTAATTGTACGAGGAGTGGTCGGTGACGACGCAGACCAGGTCGACTTTCTTGAGGAGGGTAGTGGTCAGGTCAGTGGACTTGAGGATGCCGTCACGCCAGTGAATTTGCGGCACGTGTGGGTCGTTGTAAACGACTTTGGCGCCCTTATCCTCGAGCAGTTTGATAACATCGAGGGCCGGGGACTCGCGCACGTCCTTGATGTCGCGCTTATAGGCAACGCCGAGGACGAGGATGGTTGAGCCCTTTATCGCCTTGGCGAAGTGTTTGTTGTAGAGGCTGGCGATTCGATCGACGACGTATTCCGGCATATGGGAATTGATTTCGCCGGCCAGTTCGATGAAGCGGGCGTAGTAGTTGAGCGATTTCAGTTTCCATGACAGGTAGTGCGGGTCGATCGGAATGCAGTGTCCACCGAGTCCCGGACCCGGGAAAAAGGGCATGAAGCCGAACGGTTTGGTGGCCGCGGCGTCGATAATCTCCCACACGTCGACACCCAGCCGATCGCACATCAGAGCGACCTCGTTGACCAGTCCGATATTCACCGAGCGGAAGGTGTTTTCCAGCAGTTTCACCATTTCAGCGGCCTGGGTCGACGAGACGGCGTGGACGTTGGGGATGGTCTGCTCGTAGAAAAACTTCGCGACGCGGCTGCAGTCGGGAGTGATGCCACCCACGACACGCGGCGTGTTCATGGTATGATACTTGGGATTTCCGGGATCGACGCGTTCAGGTGAAAAGGCCAGAAAGAAATCACGTCCGACCTTCATGCCCTTGGCTTCGAGCAGAGGCAGAATCAACTCCTCCGTAGTGCCGGGGTAGGTAGTCGATTCCAGAACGACCAGCGTGCCTTTCTTAACGTTGTCTTTCACCCAGTCCATGGCCGCGAGGATGTAGGAGACGTCGGGGTCTTTGGTTTTCGACAACGGCGTCGGTACGCAGATCGAGATGGTGTCGCACTGCGCGATCAGTTCGGGATTATCCGTCGCCTGGAAGAGGCCGGACTTGACCGCGTTGTTAACCACGGCGTCGGAGATGTCGTCGATATCCGACTTGCCCGAGTTGAGCAGACGGATTTTCTCCTTGGAGATATCGAAACCGATCACCGAGAAACCGGTGTCGGCCAGAGCCATGGCCAACGGGAGGCCGACATAGCCGAGACCGACGATGCCCGGTCGGGCTTTTCTGTTTTCTATTTTGGAGATCAGCTCATCAGCCGGGCGTTGTTTGGTCGGCTTGGTCTTGGTGGTCGCTTTCTTCGCCATGAATCCTCTCTTTACTAATCATGCACCCGGATCTGGCTCCGCCAATAGTCCAGGGTGTCGCGTAATGTTTCTCTTAAAGGATATCGGACAGTAAACCCAAGCTCTCTAGCGGCCCGGGCATTAGTTCCTTTCAATACCGGCAGATCGCTTTTGCGCATCCGTGCCGGATCGGTCTTGATCGTGATCTTACTGGTGGACAGTCGGAGCAGGGCCTTCAGGACGGAATCAATAGCGACTGCCTTGCCAGAGCATAACTGGTAAGTCCGGCCGGATGTTCCCTTGAGGGCTAACAGGCGGTAGCCTCGGACAATATCGCGGACATCGGAAAGGTCTCGCTTTGCGCTCAAGTCGCCCACACGAAGAATCGGTTCCTGCCTACCGGCCTCGATAGTGGCGATCTGTTTGGCAAAAGATGGAATCACGAAGCTATCAACCTGTCTCGGGCCACTATGGTTGAAGGAACGGGCAAGAGTCACAGGGAGGCCGTACTGCTTGTGGAAGTACCGGGTGATTTGTTCGGCGGCCGCCTTGGAAATGCCATAGGGAGAGATAGGGTTGAGCGGCTGGTCCTCGGTGAGCGTTTTCGTCTTCGGCGAAAACAGGCCGTAGGCGTCCGCGGAGGAGACAAGTACGAATCGCTTGAGGCTACTAAGCTGTCGGGCGGCCTCGAGCAGATTCAGTGTCCCTTCGACATTGACTTTTAGAGTGAGGCGTTCGGCGGAGAAAGATTTTCCCACCGAGGCAAATGCCGCCAGGTGGAAAATGTAATCAGGGGAAAACGGTTCCACTGCCTTCTGGCAAGCCTCAGCGTCAAGAATATCCAGATCGATCAAATTGATCCGGTCTTTTATGCCGGCCAAATTCGATTGATCCTCTCCCGGGTAGAGCGAGCCGGCGACTCTCCATCCGTCGGCAACCAACTCCTCGGCCAGATACGATCCTGCGAAACCGGCGATCCCGGTGATGAAGGCGGAGGGTCCCTTCATATTACTTTGTGGCCGGAGAGCCGATTCATGTCGGTGTCGACCATCATCTGGACAAGTTCCCTGAAAGTGATGGAAGGTTGCCAGCCTAGTTTCTGTTTTGCGCGCGAGGGATCACCGAGAAGGATGTCAACCTCGGCCGGGCGGACAAAGCGGGGATCGACCACGACGTGCTTCTTGTAATCCAGATTCAGAGATTCAAACGCAAGGCGGACGAACTCTTCCACCGAGTGCGTTTCGCCCGAGGCGATGACGTAGTTGTCGGGCTTGTCCTGCTGAAGCATCAGCCACATGGCGCGGACGTAATCACCGGCGAATCCCCAGTCGCGTTTAGCGTCGAGATTGCCCAGGGCGAGTTTGTCGGCGAGGCCGCATTTGATGCGAGCGGCGCCATCAGTGATTTTGCGTGTGACGAATTCTAACCCGCGGCGCGGTGACTCATGATTGAAGAGAATGCCGGAGCTGGCGTGGATGCCAAAACTCTCGCGATAGTTGACCGTGATAAAGTGGCCGTAGACTTTTGCAACGCCGTAAGGCGACCGGGGATAGAAGGGGGTTGTTTCCTTCTGCGGAGTTTCCAGGACGCGGCCGAACATCTCGGAAGATGAGGCCTGGTAGAATTTGATCTTCTTGTCGACCAGTCGAATTGCCTCCAGAACCTTGGTGACGCCGAGCGCGTCGAATTCGCCGGTCAGGACAGGCTGCACCCAGCTGGTAGGGACAAATGACTGGGCGGCGAGATTATAGATTTCGTGTGGACGATGTTCGTCGATAATGCTGACGATCGACAGTTGATCCAGAAGGTCAGCCTGGACGAGCGTGATTTTATCTTTAATATGATTGATTCGTTCGAATGATTCGGTGGAAGCCCGGCGGACCATGCCGAAGACCTCGTACCCTTGATCGAGGAGCAGTTCCGCAAGGTAGGAACCGTCCTGTCCAGTGATGCCCGTGATAAGTGCACGCATGGAAATATCCTCGAAATTGCCTTTTCAGAAGTTGTCGGTTCGGGTTTCTGCTTGTGTTATGCCCTCAAAAACAGACAGCCAATATAGGGGTTGTGTGAGGGTGGGTCAACGGTCAAAAACGACCTCCAATGTCCTCTGCGGCAATGAATTGGCATGGCGCGAGGTTTATGACTATATTGTCGCCGTGAAACGGTCCCGGCCATTCGATCCTATCCTTCTTTCATACACCATCACCGAGTTGCGGCCGCGGTCTATACATAGCTTGTACACCAGGAGGCTGATGCCGTGACCGACGAAGACACCAGTTCTGTTGATCTCCTCGACAAGGCCGACGAAGTTTTCCAGAAACGCGATTACGAACAAGCCGTTCCGCTCTACGAAGCCGTGGCGCAGGCGGCCTACAACGAATTCAACCGTTCGGTGGAAACCGAGGCGCTGGCGCAGATTGCTCGCTGTTACCTCGCGACCGGCCGGAAAGAGGAGGGGAGAGCATTCCTCGCGAAAGCCGCAGCCAAGGCGGATGAAGACGACAAGATGGGGTGGTCGAGGTTTCTGGGTGTGCGCGGGCGGTACGAATGGAAAGATGACAACCTGACCGCGGCGCGGAAGACGTTTGACGATATGTATACCTTCTGCGAGTTGAGCGAATTGTGGGGGAGAGCAGTCGATGCGGCGAACATGATGGCGATCGTGTCGGAGTCGACCGACGAGCAGATTGAGTGGAGCCGCAAGGGTATTCAGGCGGCGCAGGACGGCGAGCAGGAGCAGTGGCTGGGGCCGCTCTGGAATAATCTGGGCGCGACATATTTTGATATGAAGCAGTACGACACGGCGCTGGTCTGTTTTGAACAGGCGCGCGAGTACCACTGGCAGCACTCGGATGAAATTGCCAAAGCTGTACGCCGACTATCATGTGGGGATGGCGCTGCGGCATCTAGACCGGAATGAAGAAGCGGCGAAATGGCTTCGCCCGGTGCTGGCGTGGGCGGAGCGGCTGGGGAATGCGAGCGCGATTGCGCAGGCGTCGGAGGATCTCGGCGAGACGATGATCGCGGAGGGGAAGACGGCTGACGGACTTCAGTTGCTTCTGCAGGCGAAGACCTGGTATGAAGCGGCGGGGTATCGCGAGGTCAATCCGGAGGCGGTGAGCGCGCTGGAGACGCGGATCGAGGAATTGAAGGGGTAGTTGCGCCTCGACTGGTGGCCCACCACTTGCGGTGGGTTCCGTGATCCAGTATCGTAACTCACGATTTCATGACTAGGCTTCGCCATTACGACTCTGATGGCGCTGCACGATTCATCACGTTCAGCGTATATCGCCGCATGCCGGCATTGCGCAATGAGGTGCTCGCGCAGATGTGCATTGACCAATTGATCGCGATGCGGGAGAAGTACGACATCGGAATTCTCGGCTATGTGCTGATGCCTGACCATGTTCAGCCCGTAGCACACCTTGAGCGTCGAATCCTGAAGCCCCTCTTTTCGTACCCCACCGATTTACGGTGGGGTATCTTCATTGGGACAATACCCCCAGATATCCCACCGCATAGGCGGTGGAGTACGGAGCTCAAACCATTGCACTACCAATTCGCTACAAAATGCGGATCGGGACCCTATATATAGGCACTACTGTTCACACCCACCCCAACCCACACTCCTATGGACCCGCCATAAACGAAACCCATCGAGCAAAAACAATCTCTACTCACTTGCTCGCCTTTCCCTGTAGAGCCCCACGCGTTCGTACTCCGTTGTCTTTCAACGGATCCGGTACAACGCATTTCGCGTTGGAAATCGCGTGTGATGTTTGACATACACTTTGAAAATCTTGACATACACCTTGCACCCACGAAAACAGGACCGCCACATCGCTGAATAACAAGACCTCCGTCCGAGGCCAAGATCACATTCTGAGGAATTTTATACCGTGCGGCCGGCGCACAAGATGTACGTTCGCCGTTGAATTCGTCCCTCAGTCAGGCTCACAGGGAGCCTGACCTACTTTATTCTTCTTCCGATTGTTCACGAAATCCCAGAGGACATACTTGCCGAGATTGTCGACCGACGAGAAATAGGCGCGGCCATGATTCAGTTCGGTCAGCTTGGCCACGAATTGCTGCAGATACGGATCATCAGTCACCATGAAAGTCGTGATCGGGATGCGCTTCTTGCGGCAGATCACCGCCTCGTCAAGCGTACGATTCACGATGCGCGGGTCAAGCCCCACCGGATTTTTGTACACCTGACCGTTGGGACGAATGATCATCGACGGCTTGCCGTCAGTAATCATAAAGATCTGTTTGTTCACATGCTTCTTGGCGAGCAGAATCTGCCGCGCCAGTCGGAGGCCGGCCTGCGTGTTCGTGTGAAACGGGCCGACCGAAAGATAGGCAAGGTCTTTGATCTGAATCTCACTGGCATCGTCGCCGAAAGTCACGATCGATAAGTCATCCTTCGGATATTTCGTCAAAATCAATTCCGTGAAGGCCATCGCCACCTGTTTGGCCGGGGTGATGCGATCCTCGCCGTAGAGAATCATCGAGTGCGAGATATCGATCATCATGACGGTGGCGCAGGAGGTCGAGCGCTCGGTCTCGTACACCTCGAGATCCTTTTCATTCATGTCGAGATTGAGGTCGGCGGTGCGGACGATGCTGTTAAACAGCGACGAGGTGAAATCGATATTGCGCGGATTGTCGCCGAAGAGAAATTCGCGTTTCTCCGGTAAGGGTTCGTCGGAGCTTCCCCCCTCGTGGGGCAGCCGATGATCGCCCTTGCCGGAGGTGCGCATCTTTTCGAACATCTGTTCGAAGGCGTCCTGGCGCAGCGTGCGCTCACCCTTGCGGCGAAAGTGACAGAGCGATCCGCTCTTGCCTTGCTTGATGAGGCCTGATTCTTTGAGGGTCTTTTCGAATTCGTCGAGATCGTATTTTTCGTCGAGCATCCCCTGCGCCTGCAGACGGCGCATGAGGGCGAATGTCTCCTCGACGTCGCCGGAGAGGCGCATCAGGAGATAATTGTAGATCGCCATCAAGTCGGAGAGAGATTCTTGATGCGGTTGAATTGCTCATCATCCCATTCGGAATAGATGAATTTCAATCGGCGCCTCCCATGCCGCGGAGCATGTCAGAAAAGACGTCGCCGTAGCGGACCATCGAATCAACTTCTTCACGGGCGAGCATATTGTTGTGGTGGAGGCCTTCGAGGACCAGTTCCATGCGCAGGAGCGCCTCGCGCGGGTCGGAGGCTGGGAAGTGTTCCTTCACGACTTCCTTCAGGCCGCCCACACTGTTCAGGCGGGTGCGGTACTCGTCGAACGTCAGGTCATCGGCCAACTCCAACTTCTTACCGCTGGAGAAGCAGGCGAGAACCAGCTCATACGGATTGTTGGCCGACGTGGCCTGACGACTGGCGGCGGCCACGGCTCTCGCGATTATCGGAGCGCGGTTTGTCTTTGGTGGCTCGGGGAAGTACTGCAGAAAGACCTTGTTGATCGCTTTGCCGATAAGATTCTGGGCGACGAGAATGGCGCCTTCCTGCTCGCCCTCGTAGACCAGTTCGATCTTGCCGGTGATCGACGGGATGATGGCGTAGATGTCGCAGATGCGCGGGTAGAGATCCTTGTCGTTGTGCCAGCACGGCACGGCGTTCGATGTTGGAGAGGAAGTTCTCATACGCGGAGATCGACACACGTGCCGAGACGCCGGAAGTCTGATCGACAAACTCACTCTGGCGGGCCTCGAAGGCGACTTCCTCGATGATGTCCTGCATGAATTCCGGGCACCGTGATCTTCGACGTCGATTTGGGCTGGATTTCCGCGTGCGTGATCGACTTCGCCTGCTGGACAGTACGCGGGTAGTGCGTGATGATCTGCGAGTCGATTCGGTCTTTCAGCGGCGTAATGATATTGCCGCGATTGGTGTAATCTTCCGGGTTGGCGGAAAAGACCATGCAGATATCGAGCGGCACGCGCAGCGGAAAGCCGCGGACCTGGATATCGGCTTCTTCGAGAATATTCAAGCAGACCGACCTGAATGCGCGGCTGAAGGTCGGGCAGTTCGTTGATGGCGAAGATGCCCCGGTTGGTGCGGGGGATGATGCCCCAGTGGATGACCTCGGTGTTGGAGATATCGAGTTTCTCGCGAGCGGCTTTGATCGGGTCGATGTCGCCGATCAGGTCGGCGATGGAAACGTCGGGAGTGGCGAGTTTCTCATGGTACCGTTCGCTGCGCGATGCGCCATTCGATGGGGGTTTTGTCGCCCATATCGTCGATGAGTTGAGTGGCTTTGGGTGAGATGGGGTGGTACGGGTCCTCGTTAAGGTACGAACCGGCGACCACCGGTTGGAATTCGTCGAGCAGGTAATGCAATTGTCGGAGAATGCGGCTCTTGGCCTGTCCGCGCAAGCCCAGCAGGATGATGTGGTGCCGCGAGAGGATGGCGTTGACGAGTTGGGGGATGACTGTCTTTTCGAAAGCGACTATGCCGGGAAATATCGGTTCGTTCTTTTCGAGTTTGACCAGCAAGTTCCGGCGCATTTCCTCTTTGACGCTTCGGCTTTCCCAGCCGGAGCGTTTCAATTCACCAAGGGTCTTAGGCAGGGGTGTCTTCAAAAGTACTCCTTCGCAACGATTACGTGAGCCGACCACCTCCGGTGGCGTCAAAGCTCAGACATAGAACAGCGATGGTGAGTAATTGGTTCGGCGATTTCGAGGGAGCAGAAGAGCGATATCAGGCCGCGGGGCCGAGTTCCTTGAAATACTTTGACCGCTCGGCTTTGGCGACTGAGCCATGGGGGATGGACAGCACCTCGGCATGAAACGGGTGCGAGCCCTTGATGATAATGATATCGTTCGGATTGACGTCGTAGGAGGGCTTGACCTTGCGGCCGTTTACAGTCAGCAGGCCGGAATCGCCCATTTCTTTGGCGATCGTGCGGCGCTTGATGATGCCCACGGTGGAGAGGTAGTCGTCGATCCGCATCAGCCTTCCAGTCGGTAGTCGATGTACGAGTGTGACTTGATCTCTTCGACCCACTTGTCGACCATGCGGGCCGTCTTGTCCTGACGGGCCATTTCCTTGATCCGGTCGTAATCGGAGTCGATGCTGAACTGCTTCTGCTCCTGGTAATCCAGGAGTTTGACGATTTGCACGCCGAACTTGGTGACGACCGGTCCGCGAATTTCACCAACCGTTTTCCAGTCTTTCACCGTGGCGGCGATATCGTCCGGAAGCTTGTCGGCGGCATACCAGCCCAATTGACCGCCGCGCGGGCGGGTTTCATCGTCACTGGAGAAGGCCTTTGCCAATTCGGCGAAGTCACTGCCACTGTTGATGAGGGTCATCAGCGAATCGCCAAGCCGGACGGTACGGGCGGTGTCATCTGCCCCGGGTGTGACCGCCAACAGGATATGGCGAAGCTTGAGTTTGTCTTCGCGGCGATTTTCATTCTTGATGATGTGGTAGCCGAACTGGGTGCGCACCACCCCCGAGATTTCACCGACATTGAGATTGAAGGCAGCGCGGGCAAAATCCGGTGCGATATCCTCTCGTGCGATATACCCAAGGTCGCCGCCATTTTCACCGGCGCCGGCGCTGGAATACCGAGAGGAGAGGGTGGCAAAGTCGGCACCGTCCAGAATCTGCTGGCGGAGCCCGGCAGCAAGGGCCTTGACGGAGTCCTCGACTTTCGAA
Organism: uncultured candidate division Zixibacteria bacterium; assembly: GCA_963806185.1. GTDB lineage: Bacteria > Zixibacteria > MSB-5A5 > GN15 > FEB-12 > CAWDXE01. Next base: position 497,625 of record CAWDXE010000001.1, on the reverse strand, counting down.
GAGGCCGCGACCGGCAGGAGGATGTGAGCCAACTGGACGCGTTCGGGGAGATTGGGGATGGAGTCCTTGAATTGCTGGTAGAACTGCTCGACTTCGTGACGCGAGATGGACACGGTCATCAACTTCTTCTGAATGTACCGTTGTTTGAGGAGCTGTTTTTCCAGTTCGTCGCTGTATTGACGTTCAAGGTCGCGCTGTGTCATCCCCGCTTTTTGCAGCTCGGAGGCGAATTCGGCGTCAGTGGTGAAATTTTCGCGTACGCGGGCCATTTGTTCCTTGACCGCCTGCTGAACCTCCTCGGGGCGTACAGAGATAGTCGTGTCTTTCTTTGCTTCGGCGAGGAAGAGTTTATCCGCGATTAGCTGGTTGAGCACCTGGTCGCGGAGCTTCTGAGCATCCTCCTCAGACTTCGGCCGTTCGCCGGTTTGCAGAACGAGACGCTGCATGCTGCTGGCGACCTCGGAGGCGAGGATAATCTCGTTACCGACGACCACGGCGATCTTGTCAACGGTCTCACGCTGGCCGAATGCGGGTGTCGTCGAAGCGAGCGCAGCGAGCGCGACGAAAAGGAAAGGGCGTAATTTTGTCATCTAGTTTGTCTTTGGGGCCTCAGCGCCGCCGGTTGCGGCGTACTTGTTCTTATCAATCGTGCTCCAGAGAGCGTCCTCGTACACTTCGACGTCGGTTTTGGCGCGGCGGTCGGCCAGCCATTGCGTGTACAATTCCTTTTTCTTATCGGCGCTGATCTTGGAGGCAATCTCCCGCTTCACCGCGATATAGTCCTTCATCTGAGCTTCCATCTTGTCGGCCACGTAGAAGATAGAGTACTTCCCCTGGGTAGCGACAGGTCCGCCGATGGCTCCGACGGATGTCTTCCAGGCGGCGTCAAAGATTTCCGGAAACCAGGTTCGTTCCACCCATCCCAGCTCGCCGTTGCTGGTACGTTTGCCCGGCCGTTCGGTGAGATCCATGGCTTTTTCCTGGAAATCCTTTATGGAGGAAATCTCCTTGGTCAGTTTAGTCGCCAGCATTTCGTCGCTCAGGAGGATTTCGTAGACGTGGGCGCGGGCCGGAATTGAATACTCTTCCGGGTGGGCGTCATAGTAGGCTCGAATATTCTCCTCTGTCGGGGGCTGGGGGACGAACATGGAATCATTGCGCATGATATCGGCCATGCTCAGCTCTTTAAATATCTGCATCTTGCGCTTGAACTCGGGATCGTTCTCGATACCTTCTTTGGCGGCCTGATAGGCGAGAATCTCCGGCTTTTTTAATTCGAAGATTATCGCGGCGACGGAATCGTAATCGTCCAGATCAGGCTTCATCTGGACGGGGAATTGGCGCGAAGAAGTGAGATAATCAAACAGGGTGACCTGTCCGGTTTCGCCCCAGGTGGCGATGACGAGATCCTTTTCGTTTCGATCCAATTGTTCGTCGTCAAAATCGCTTTTTGGCATGGCCGCCAGAAGCTGCGGCGGATAAAGATTTTCCCGTTTGTGCAGAACATACTGGCAGGTTGAGCTATCGACCGTGATCGGATAGCGCTTGCGGATATCGACGAAGTAGGCCTCGGTCAACTGGTACCGCTTGCGTGTGATCAACTGGCCCTTGATGTTCTCTTTCATCTTATCGAACTCGGCGAGCTGGTCGTTGGGCTTCTTGTCGACAAGTTTGATGATATGATAGCCGAAGCGAGTCTTGACGGGCGGCGAAACCTCGCCGACTTCCATCTTGAACGCGACATCCTGGAATTCATCGACCATGGCTCCCCAGAGGAAGTACCCCATGTCGCCGCGATTGCGTTTTGCCGACGGATCCTTGGAGAGGTCATACGCCAACTGCTCGAAGTTCTCCCCTCCCTTGACCCGGTCGAAAATCATGCGGGCGGAGTCCTCGGTACTGGCCAGAATGTGCGAGACGCGCACCTGGTTGTTGAGATGATTATAGAAGTCGCGGATCTCAGCATCGGAGACGGTGGCCTTTTCGATGACTTCCTTCTGATACAGAACGTCGAGCAGGAACTTGTCCTTGTTGGCCAGAATCACTCGGGCGACTTCTTCCTGTTGATCGAGTTTCTTCTCGTAGGCGGCCTGGACCAGAAGTCGAGTATTGATAACCGTGTCCAGGGCGGCGCGGCGATTGTCGAACTCGTCCTGAGCGGTGGCAAAAGTTTGCTGCGGAGCCGGGGCAATATAATTGAAATCGTCGGTCGTGATCTTCGTGTCACCGACTTTGGCAACGACATCGCTGCTGGATTTCCCGCATCCGCCAAGAAGTACCGCCGATGTGGCCAGCGCTATCAAGCCCAGTGCCAATACACGTCTCATCTCGTCATATCCTCCAGGTGTTCACCCATGTTCTACTGATAACCGGGGGCCGGCGTTCCGAAAGGTTGGAGCGATGGACCCGTAAATCGCCAAGTATACAAAGGATACGTCGATTTGCCAAGTCCCGAATCGGCCCGTTATCGGGCCGAGCTATTCATAGTCGGATTCGAGATAATCCTGCGTAATCGACTGTCGGGAAAGGCGCTGGGAGAGTTTTTTGGAGAATTCGACCGCCGAATTCTCGCCGTACACCTTGAGCATATGATTCATGGCGATCACTTCGGAGATCACCGTGATGTTTTTGCCGGGCGAGATCGGGACATTGACGATGGGGATTTCCACTCCCAAAATGGTAGTCAGCGTGTCCTCGACGCCCAGTCGCTCGTAATCGGCCGTCTCTGACCAAAGGCTGAGGTGGACTTCGACCTCGATCCGCTTCTGGAGACGAATCGACCGAATGCCAAAGAGCTCTTCAACGTCGATAATGCCAACGCCGCGAATTTCCATGTGGTGCCCGAGCAGATCAGAACCGGAGCCGATAATGACATCGGGAGCGACGCGAGTGATCCGCACAACGTCATCGGCGACCAGACGGTGTCCCCGCTCGACCAGGTCGAGGGCGACCTCGGACTTGCCGATGCCGGACTTGCCGGTGTACATCAGCCCGACACCGTATACGTCGACCAGAGTCCCGTGCACATTGGTGGTGGGGGCGAAGACGTGGTCAAGGTAGGCGGCCAGATCGGCTGACGAGCACGGCGGTCGAGAGGCGGCTGGAGAATACGGCCGTGTTGTGATTGTCGGCCGCGGTAATGAATTCGGTGGGCGGAATGATTCCTTTCGTGATTATCACCATGGGCACGCCGAAGGCGAAGACCTTATCGGCAACGTCGGTCAGTCGATCGGGCGAGAGGCGGCTCATGTAAGTCATTTCGGTTTCGCCCAGCACCTGGATGCGTTTTGAGGCGAAGCGTTCGAAGAAGCCGGTCAGGGCAAGGCCGGGGCGATGAAGCTCGGCGTTCTGGACGACTCGCTGCATGCCGGAGTCGGTGGCGGAAAGGAGGGTCAGTTCCAGATCCTGATTCCGCGACAGGTATACTTTCTCGACGGTGATGGTTGCCATACCGGGAAGATAATCCGGCTCAACCACATGCGGCAACACCAAAAAGCAGCGACCCGCCCCGTTTTACGGGGGCGGGTCGGGCGGAAAGGGGAAGGTCGGGCCGGGATGCTTCTCGAAAGCCTCTTGAGCTTTCCTAGTGGCCGCCACGCAATTCCTGGAGCTCCTTGCGCAGCTCGATCCATCTCTTTGCGCAGGTCATCCAAGTCCTTCTGCAAATCGTCGCTGTCTGATCCATTCCCGGGGCTGCCGTACCAGAGGCCGCGAGTCTTCGGCAAATTGAGCTTAATTTTGGGGATGTCGGTAGTGTAGAAACTGCCCCGGTGGCGAGAGTTGCTCTTGTCGATTTCCGGGGCCACCGTCAGAGTCTGATTCTGTTTGTTGCGGACGATAGTGATGGTGGTTTTCTCGCCGTCTTTCATATCACTGATGATTTCCCGAACGTCGCCGGCGTCGGTGATCTTTTCGTCACCGACCTGGGTGATAATATCGCCTGCTTTGATACCGGCTTTGGCAGCCGGCGAATCCTCGTCGACCTCGGAGACAAGAGTGCCCGACTGTACTCCAAAGTAGTCGGCGAGTTGATCGGAGAGGGAGTTGAGGGAAACACCCAGATATGCCTGATCATCGGTGCTGAAGTAGAAGGTGTGCGGGATTCCGGAGATTTTTGGAACGCCCGGAACATCGGGCACGTCGGGAATAGTCGACTCGGACCAATCGAAATCTTCACCGCGGCTGGACAGTGTGACGGTCAGGTCCATCGGGTTGCCGTCACGCAGGATATTGAGCGTGATCTTCTCATCGACGTCGCTTCTGCGTACCAGGCGTGTCAGGTCGTTGGCGCTGTTGACGGTTTGATTATTGAATTTGAGGATGATGTCGTCTTCGCGGAGTCCGGCCTTGTCGGCGGGGGAGTCGTCGATCACCCGGTTCACCATGACACCTTCGCTGGAGGGGAGCTTGAAGGTTTCGGCGATCTCTTTGTCGACCGTCTGAGTGTAGATGCCGAGCCAGGCGGAATTACCGTTGCGGCTCGACTGTGCGTGGGCGGGCCAGGCGGCGAGCAGGCAAATGGCTGCGGCCGGCAGAATCAGGAGTGCGAATTTCTTTCTCATAGTCATCTCCTACTAAGCTATGTCACAGCGGAACTGGGAGATTGTACGTAGTCCGCAAATGAATGTTCCAGTGGTGGGCAAGTCGTTGGGGAATAAGGGGCGGGTTATATGGTGGATGTAACGGCGAGGCGACTCGGAGGGGGTGAGACACGGGCAATTGGGGGAGTTAAAAGGCGTTGACAAAAAGCCGAAAAGGGGTATACTAACGATCTCTTTTGGCCGGGCAAAAAAGGCCAAAGGGGTAGTCTTGATACTCCCCTGTAGCTCAGTTGGTAGAGCAGCTGACTGTTAATCAGCGGGTCGTAGGTTCGAGTCCTACCGGGGGAGCTTTACTCTTATAATAATCACGACATTGCGTTAATGGAGATGAGCGGCGATATTGCTGTCACACGGGCGGAGGTACTCCGCGACGGTGGTGTGGTTCGAGATGTCAGGGGAAAAGCGCTAATGGAAGAACCCACCTGATAGGTGGGGTACGCGGTGGAAGCAGGGCGCGAATTGTCACCCACAGCGCCGCCAGATTGGGAAAGGCAATTGGCAAGGGATCGCTGGTTGCCGCGTTTGCATTTGGGTTCATTGATGTTCGCGCTGGATACATGGAGGATGGGGGGACCATTGGCCAAAACACACAGGAAGCGGCGGCCGAATCAGTGGGAGGAATAGCGGGTGCATGGGCCGGTGCCGTGGCAGGATCAGAGGCGGGTGCAGTTGTTGGCGCAATGTTTGGCGGCATCGGCGCAGCCCCGGGTGCAATCATTGGTGGTGTGGTTGTCGGAATCGCTGGCGGCGTATGGGGTTCCGACGTAGCTTCGGACGCCCTAGGTCTTCTTCACTAGCCGTGGAGGAATTTGTGGAGCGGTTTTGGAATATCGTGCACTACTTCACCTATCGAGGTGTTTGTGAACTTCACCGAATGACTAACAGAATCAATCCGTTCGTGCTTCTTCATCGGATACCTTCGCTGAAGCGACTCTACAAAAGGAGGCATATTGACATTCGCCGCGAAATAGACCACGCTTGGGAAAGGCCAGACATCGGGCTGAGTAGCATTTTTGCAGGTGGCGCGATGGGCATCCTCGTCTTCTTATTCTGCCTGGGACTACGGGACTTCTACTGTGGAGTAACCAGGGCCGAATTCGGACTTGGGACCTATCAAATTGTCATACTGATTGCCGCTGCAATTGCAGTGAACCATATCCTATTATTCAGGCACGACAAATATCTTGATTACTTCCACGCTTTTGAGAAAATGACAGGAACCGAGAGGAGGAAATGGGCTTGGGCGACCGCTGGGGTGTTTTCCGGCACAATACTATTCGCCATCGGCAGTTTCATGTTTTGGATACACCGTCTGAAATAGCCGATTCGGTATATGGTCGGCACTTCACTCCGTGGAGGCAAGCGCCCGAACCTGGGCAACAAGAGGCTGCGCAGTTTGGCAGGTATGTTCCGTGTACCCAGTAGTTCGTAGGGCAGGAGCCTTGCGCTCCTGCCTCATTAGAACCGAAGCGCCCGCTCCCTGCAGGTTGAGAGCGATGAGGTTTACCTTTTATACACGAAGAACTTAGCGACTTCCCGGGACTGGCCGTTTGCACTGTTACGGGGAACGTGTTTCACGCCGCATTCTCGACCACCCTGTTGCGGAACGCGTCTCGTAGACCCCGCTTCACGCGGCGCTCCACATATGCTCGATGAACGCCGAAAAAGTTCGAGTAACGTCCGCTCGGGGGAGCTTTACTCTTATAATAATCACGACATTGCGTTAATGGAGATGAGCGGCGATATTGCTGTCACACGGGCGGAGGTACTCCGCGACGGTGGTGTGGTTCGAGATGTCAGGGGAAAAGCGCTAATGGAAGAACCCACCTGATAGGTGGGGTACGCGGTGGTCTGAGCAGTTCTAATCCTATTGAAAACGCATGTGCCATCAAATTGTATAATGGTCTTGGGATTCAGGCGTCTCCTGGCCAGACCATTGAACAACGACGGTTCTGCTATTTTGACCTGAATTCGAGAACTTGGTGCGTCAACGACTCATCGCTATATCGTGATTCGCTTGAAAATCTACACACCAATTTCTACGTCAATGACGTTTGCAGATTTGCCCCGAGCCAATTGCCGGTCGACAGCGGTAATACGCATCTGCGAGCAAGCGGTTTGAGAGAGGACAAGTGAACCAATGAAATGTGCCCATTGTGTCATGACTTCGAGAGTGATTTCTCATTGCTTGGCCATCTTGGCCGCTGCCCTGATTATTGTGTCGCATAGCTGGGCATCGACAACTGACACTTCAAAGCTGGTATTTTTGTCCGAATCCCCCAAGTTTCCAAATTCACTCCATAGCGAATTTGTTTGTGTGTTGATGTACAGCCTCGATAGTAACAATACTCTGGACACGCTTTGGATTTCTCCTGTTATGATCGTGCAGTCGGTGCGCGTGTTCCCGGAAGCCGAGTGCTTGCTTATTGCACAGTCCGGTCAGCACAATGGCAGTATCCAAGTGGTTTCCACAGCCACTCGACAACTGGTGACAGATATTACTCCTCCCGATGATGCCCGAGTGCTGATGTGGCACCAATATGTGACGGGCACTCCCCTCGGGCAGATTTCGCTGGATACGAAGTCAAGGACTGGTAGTGCGAGAGCGCGTACTATACGAGTCTCTCCGTTGCGAGCAGACCAATCAGCTAAGCTGTCCGAGGAACAACAGGATGGTGACTTGCGTCTCGCGGGCACGAGGTTATTCGTCGACGGAGAAGATCTTGTTCCGTTCAACAGAGTCACGGGTCCGGCCGTGCGGCCGGCATGGGCTACGTCAGGAATCGATATGGAGGCGTTTCCCGTGCCAGATAGCGTGATTCAAACGAAGACCGCCAGGGGATGGAATCTCGTTGCACACGAATCTACCTTCATGGTAATGACTTCTGTGCCCAATCACGACGAGAGCGAACGAGAGTTACTCGTCTTTTCGCGAACCGCACGGACTTGGCGATCGATCATCGTGCCAGGCAATGTCTCGAGTGTCCGAGCGCTCAACGGATGGGTGATTGGCGAGGTTATCCAAAGGCATTTGCCTATTGATATGGGTGAGTCAAGAGGGGCACTTTCACTTCGCACCGGATCGCTATTGTTACTGAATCCGCAGACTATGCGGCTGACCACCTTAGATATTGAAGGTTATGGCGAAGTTCTCTGGATCGAGTCAGATACCGTCTATTATCGCGATGGAGAGAAGTTGTTCAGGGGCCGAGTTGCAGATACCAATCTGATTGATCGTCAACTGATTCTGTCTGACCCTCGAGTAAAAGACATCCACTGGGCGTTCCGTAGCCAAGGGGCGATCCAATAACAGGGAATACGGTGCGACATTGAGTGACTGTTCAGAGTGCTCTTGCCCATTTTCGTGAGCGTCCCCAATCTCCGCGTACCGAGCCTAATTGGTGCAGACATGGCTAAGTTGTTCGTCCATTCGATTGCTATGATTCAACTTGTCGTGTGTGCATATGCCGGAGAGGTATCGCTCGGTCACTCGGTTGCCTCTTCGACCCAGGCGATCGCGAGGGTTGAAGAGTATTTGGGCTCGGACTTCGTGACAGGCGTGTCACCCGAGCAGCAGAATCCGACGGTGGAATTATTGCACGGCGCAAGTGAAGCAGTTGCCGTGGGGCATACTTCGGCGCCATCGACGGTTTGGAAGGTCACGTATGATAGTGTTTATCTTGATTTCGCCAATTGGCCCGCTTCGGTCTTGCAAAATCAGCGAGTCAAGACATATCATGTGCTTTTCGACTCGGCTACCGGTCAGCTTATACGCGTTTATTCCAGGGTACAAACCCCAGACCCAGAGCTTGCCCCCGAGCCCCCCGCAATCGACGTGGAGATGGAGATGAGATTGCGCGGTGAGCCCATACTTGGACTACCACCTTCTCCACCCCCAATCAGTTTCTATGAAGCTCTTAAGCGTGCCACGGGGTCAAAGCCACTTGCGGCAAAAGAGATCGAGGCCTCGTGTTATATCATCAAGCTGCATGCAGATACACCAATCGTGGTGTGGTCGATTATTGGACGGGGTATTGAGTTTATGGAGATCCATCCTCATCCTGGCCTACCCAAATATAAGCGCAACCGTGGGCGCACCCTAATTAACGCGGTTACTGGTGACCTTATTTTCATGGACAACTTTCCTAGGATCAAGAGTCAACCCGATTTGGATAGTACATTGAGTTCACGAAAACGGGATTCGGTAGACTCAAAGCCACCTGAACGTCACTGATGGGAGTCAGAGCGTGACGCCACGAGTGCGCCAATGAAAAGGTCGATGGCCGTCGACCTTTTGCGGCCTTTGGAATGACGACCTTGCCCCTTGGAAGCCAAGTCCTTGTCCGGCCCTTGAGTTAGTGACTTCACAATTGCAGCACTAACTCAAAAGTTCTGAGTTCCGCACGGTTCGGGGAGCTTTAGCTTCGTGTCAGCGTACCGGGCGAGGGCTAATCCGTAGTGCCTGTCTCCAGGATTCCGTACTCCTGCATTTTCGAATAGAGAAGCCGACGATGAATTCCGAGGTACTGGGCCGCCCGCGTCCGGTTCCAGTTGGATTTAATTAACGCCGTCCGGATGAGATCTTTCTCAGTTTTGGCCAAGATATCCCTCAGGGATACTCCTTGCTCCAACTGCTTCTCCAGCGATATGACCCCCGACATACCACGGCTCGGAACGGGGAGCGCTCCGATGTTGATAACATTTTCGCGAGCCAGAACAATGGCGCTCTGGATGGTATTCTCCAACTCGCGCACATTGCCCGGCCAGTTGTACGCCAGAAGTGTCGCCATATCGCGATCGGTTACCATCAGTTCCCGATCGGGACTGTATTTCTGAAGGAAGTGCCGCGCCAGGAATGGTATATCTTCGCGGCGTTCCAGGAGTGGCGGGATATTGATCTGAACGACATTCAGGCGATAGAAGAGGTCCTCGCGAAACCGGCCGTGGCGTACCTCGTCGCCGACATCATTGGAGGCCGCCGCAATGACTCTCACGTCGACGCGCACCGGCGTCTCTCCCCCCACCCGATAAAACATCTTGTCCTGGAGCACGCGAAGCAAACGAATCTGCAACCCGGGCGACATGGTATTGATCTCGTCGAGAAATACCGTTCCACCGTCCGCCAGTTCGAATCTCCCCTGGTGCTGAGAGATGGCGCCCGTAAACGCTCCCTTTTCATGACCAAAGATCTCACTCTCGAGCACACTCTCCGAGAAGGCACCACAGTGCACTTTGACATACGGCTTTTCCGCCCGTCGGGAGTGCCGCTGGATGGCATCCGCGATGAGCTCCTTGCCCGTGCCGCTGCCACCCTGGATCAACACGGTCGCGTCGGTGCCGGAGACACGGCCAATCAACTTGAAAATGTCCTTCATGGCGGGGCTGCTGCCGATGATCTGTACATTCGACTTGTCCGTTATGGTCGAAACTTTGCTCCTCAGTTCTCGAACCTCTGATAGCAACTCCGAATACTCCGCGGCTCGCTGGACTATCAGCATGAACTCGTCGAGCTCAAACGGTTTCTCCATGTAGTCGTAGGCGCCCGCCTTCATCGCCCGGATCGCCCGCTCGCTCGTTCCGTAAGCGGTGAAAATGATCACCGGAAGATCCGGCTGTGAATTGCGAATCTCACCCAGTGCTGTGATACCATCCATACCGGGGAGATTGAGATCGAGCAGGACGAGGTCAAAGCGATTGTCTGAGACCGCCTGTAACGCTTCGAGCCCATCGCCGGCCTCAGTTACGCTGTATCCCCGGCTGGAGAGCAGATCGACCAGGTTTTTCCGCATTGACACTTCGTCGTCAACGATCAGTATCCGTTTAGCCCTTCTCATGCAGGTCCTTTGTCGGTTGCGCCGGCAGTTCGATAGTGCAGACGGTTCCTCCGGATTCGTCGGGATGCAGTTTGATCGTCCCCCCATGTGATGCCACAATCTCATAGGAGATGGACAGTCCTAATCCGAATCCCTTTTTCTTGGTCGTGACGAAGGGATCAAAGACCTTGGCGTTCAATTCCTCGGGAATACCGCAACCGGTGTCCCGGATGGTCACCGTACCGATCTTGCGCACTGAGTCAAAGCTGGTCGCTACGATGATTCGGCCCGAACCGGAAATTGCTTCAAATGAGTTCATCAGTACATTCATAAAGACTTGCTGGAGCGCACTGCGATCAGCCCGGATCTGCGGCAGATCGTCGGCGAAGGCAGTCACCAGCTCGACTTGACGTTTTCCGCTCCGCATATCCAGCAGAGCGAGGGTTTGCCGAAGCACGGCCGTGATATCGGTCGACTCCAGTTTTATTGGCTGAGGTTTGGAAAAGACCAGCAGTCTTTTCACCAGTTCCGACAGCCGATCGACCTCGGTCACCACCAATTGCAGCGAATCGTCGGAGATCACACTCCGCTCCTGGTCCGAGCCAGTGAGATCCCGCAACGAATGTTGCCACATTTGGGTCCTTGTTTTGATGATCGCGAGAGGCGTTTTCACTTCATGGGCCACACCGGCGATCACACGGCCAAGCGACGCCATCTTCTCTTTGTGATGCAACTCCCGTTCCAATTGTTCACGGCGGGAGTTGTCCAGGCGCATCGTGCGAAGCATGATATTGATCGCGTTGGCGATCACTCCCAGAGTTCCTTTTCCCTCCTCGATCGTCTCTGCGTCGCCATCCTGTACCCGTTCGAGATCGCGACGCATCCGCTGGATCTCGCGATACTGGGTCACCGAAATGATGAGTGCGACAGAGAATCCGAGCAGCGCAATGAGTGCTCCGACGTTGATGACCTCCCGCAACTTAGCGGCGGGGAAATCCCTTTCGATATGCGTGCGTGCCCAAGCCACCGCGACGATTCTCCCTTGGCTTTCGATCGGTTCAGTCGCCAAAGGGAAGACGGCCGGGTCAAATTGGTGGAGATCGACGATCGGCTCACCCGTCTCGATAGTTCGACGGACCTGAGCCAAGATCAGTGCATGGGATCTCGGTGGTGGGCCATATACCGGAATCGGCGGGGGCGAAGTCGGAAAGGCATAGCCGAAAAACTCATTGAGTCGCACCAAAAAGAGTCCCCCCTCCATCCCTTCTCTCGGAGCGAAGATACTGTCGGATAATGCCTTGAGGTGAAGGTCCAGAGCTTGTTTGGCGTCGACTGATTCTATTGATGCATCGAGAACACCAATTTTAGCCAGGCTGTCAATTACCGAATTTGAGGCGCTGTGAAGCAAAGCCGCAGACTCAACAGCCAGGTCAGTATTGGAGCGAATGACGTCCTGACGCCACTTCTCAAGGGAGAAGTCGGTGATCACCACCAGAAGAAGGGCAAGAATAACGAAAATCGTCGAGAGTATGATCGCCCGGCGGTGGATATTGAAAAAGCTCATATTTGCCTTGCACTTACGGTCACCTTGCCGACCCGATGCCGATTCCCGACCCCGGCCGTCATTGGTCCCGAGAGACCGCTTACAATTCCCATGCCCAAGTCTAAGAGCCATGGAGTCACAGGCAGACGGGCTCTCCATGCGGCGATTTCGGGCTATTTGCGCCCATCAATATGAGCTAGTATAGCACAATAATAGGATATTTCAAGTATATCTGGACGGCCATATCCACACTCGTTAATTGAGCTTAAGTGTGTGGCCACGGGAAGCGGAGCACTTTGGCACGCATATTGTGTAGGCCAATTGCGGAATCCCAGGTCCGATGTCTGTGGCAACAGACTGGTGATAGGAAAAACAGCTGCCGTACCGACTGCTGGCCAGTTGACGGCATAAGAATAGTAGCCGATTGGAGGGCAGGTTGAACAGGTCATCATTGGCGTACCGTGTCGGAGCACTCGGTTTGGCGCTCTGGACGCTTTTAGCCTTGGCGTCATGCGACAGTCTGTTCGTGAACGACGGGGACCAAGACGCGGGAATTACTTCGGAAGCGGGGTACTTTTATTGCATCGACAACGGTTCGTACACCCTGAAGATGTTTGACCGGAATCTTGAGCTGGTCGCTTCCTGGTCGCTGGAGAGTTTGATCGAGACGACGAGTTTTCAGGGGATCACCTTTGACGGCAGCAACCTTTGGTTGTCTGTTGCCGGCGGGGCGGACCTGATTTACCGCGTGGACGCAAGCACCGATTCACTTGTGGTATTAAATTCGTTTGATGCGCCGCCGACTGGTCGAGGGACTGTCCGTGATATCGCCTGGGATGGCTCGTATCTGTGGGCACTCAACAGCGGTTCAGAGACATATGGTACTCCCCCTACTCTCTATAAGTTAAACCCGGACGACGGCAGCGTACTTTCAGAGATTGCTCTTCCCGGTCCGGAGCCGCGCGGGTTGTGTTATGTAGGCGCCAATTCTGACGCCTATGGTTCAGGCCTCGACGCCGGACTGTATATCGCGGATGTCACCCTGGACTCGGTGTATGCCTTCCGGCCGGACAAGCAGGTCTTTCAAGGCGCTTTCAAGGCACCTCAGCCGCCGGCAGGGGCATCCTACATCTTTCCGAACGGACTTTCTTTTGATGGCCGCCAGTTTTGGCTGATCAATTCGAGCAGCGTGGCGGACTATCTCTACGAACTCAAGCAAAACGGTATGGAGTTGAATCGTATCGAACTTTCGTTTGATACGCCGGGGCCGATTGTCTGGTCTACCAAAGATGCGCGCATAGCTCCGGCTCCCGAAGTGACAGGCGTATCGCCCAATACGGGAACCCGCGGAGCGGTGTTGTCGGTCGTGATCAACGGTGCGCACTTCCTGCCCGGATCGGGCCTCGAAGTGTCATTCGGGGCGGGCATTGTGGTACAAACGGCGGTCTTCCAGAGCGGATCGGCGATCCGCGCGGATATAGAAATCACCGACGATGCCGAGTTCGGTGCGCGGGATGTTACGGTGACCAATCCCGACGGTCAGGTGGCCGTGGGTACAGGGGTGTTTACCATACTCAATGTCGATCCGAATGCCGGGTATCTCTGGTTTACCGACGCGTACTCGGATTCGCTCTACAAGGTCAAGGTGAGCAACGACTCAATCGTCGCCGGATGGAGCACCCTCGGTGTCGCTCCGGGTGGCTCGACGCAGGGTCTGACCTACGACGGCACCTACATCTGGATAAGCGCGGGCGGCACGGACGATGCGGTCATGCGCCTCAATACGTCGGGCGCAACGTTGAGTTCAACCCGGACGTTTACGGCGCCGCCGGCGGCATCGGGCGTGATCAGGGATCTGGCTTTCGACGGCGAGTACTTGTGGGCCTGCAACAGCACCTCCGCACACATCTACAAAATGGATACGTTGACCGGCGCGGTGCTGGATTCGATTGGAACGCCCGGAGTCGAGGCGCGAGGCATTGTGTATGCGGACGGCCATCTGTACTGCAATGACTACCAGCTGGACTCGGTGTATCAATACGATTTCGGAACCAGCACCTGGACGGCGCAATTCGTGACACCGATTCCACCCAACGGCACAACGTCCGATCGGTATGCCACCGGCATGGCGTGGGATGGCGCCAATTTCTGGATCGCCAACAGCACGTTCGAGTTCGACTACATCTTCCAGGTGTCAACCAACGGCACCGTGCTGAAGACATATGAAGTGCCAAACCGGGGCAACGCTCAACCGACGGGCATTACCTTTACGCAGGAATGAGGTTAACACCATGAACTGGCATTATCGACACATTTCGAGCTTGCTCGTCGCGGGGTTTCTCGTTCTGATGAGCGTTGATGGACGATCTCAGCAGATCACGACCGAAGGCGACTTCCGGCTTCGGGCGTACAGTGACCGGTTCTCGGATGCCCTTGATGATCGAGGAACGGAAAACTATTTGCGGTATCTCGCCAGAGTCCGGACCAAGGCGCAGGTAAATCGGAATGCCTCGGTATTTTCTGAGTTAACCGTTTTCAGCGAGAGCAGCCCGGTTTCACCGGTGCGCAATATAGCCGGAACCGGCAAGATGCAGTATGGTATCAGCCAGCTATACGCGGAACTGGTACAGCCGAAATTCCTCGTTTTCGATCTGTTTCGTGCGCGCGTCGGGCGCCAGCAATTCCCCTTGGGCGAAGGGCTGGTACAGGGCGAATCGGTTGAGTATTTCGACAAGTTCGACGCGATCCGCTTTGACATGGCCTACCGCGCCTACACCCTTTCATTGTTTGGCGCCATCACCGAGCAGACGTTGAGTGCAAGCGGCCTCTACCCTGACCCCGGAAGCGATCAACTGTATATCGCCCGACTCTCGCGAGCGTTCGGAAATCAGACGGTCATGGGGTATTACGTATACGACCGGTTGCGCGGCGACTTCAATGATCACTATGTCGTCGGCGGCGGAGCGAGCGGCAATTTCATGCGCAATCGCCTCCAATATTTCGCCGAATTGGCCGGCCAGAAGTTCAATACGCTTTCCGGTCTGCCGGACAAGGGTGGCATAGGTTATATGGCCGGGATCAGCTACCGCTGGGCGTGGGGTCCGTTCCGTTCCGTGAAAGCTGAGACCCGCTATGCGGCCTATCAAGGGAACGATGCCACGACGGAGAAGACGGAGATATTCAGCCCGGCCTACCCGGGATTCTACTGGGGCAGTCGGGCAGGATACGTGGATGGCGCCATCGGCGGCGATTACCCCTACAATGGATTCAATCCCGAGGGAAGTCGCATCTGGTACTCGCGGCTGTACCTCATACCCCGCCAAATGAAACAGGTGCGCTTTCAGATACAATACACCGCCGTCAGCGAATACGTCAACAACGATGACTACAACACGATGGACGACGAATTGGCGATGATGGTGTATTACGAAGTCTCGCCACAAGCCCGACTGCAGTTCCGTATTGCGAAGAACTATCCGAACGGCGAGGATCGGGATGTCAACAACAGCGGCGCCGTCACCTGGTCGGAAGACCGCGTAGCGAAAACGCGCTTTATGACTGAATTGCAGGTGCAATTCTAAGGCATCGGCGTCACTTGCGGAGCTGAGGTCAGGCAAGCGACGCCAAACGAACCGATTTGGACACAAGGCGTCAATGAGCTTTGAACTGATCATACTTCTCGCGATGCTGGCGACGTTCGCCTTCGGGGTATTCCTGTTCAAGCTTCCCGCCGGATTGTCGCTCATGTTAGGAGCGGTAGTGGGAGGCGTAGTTGGAGGAGAAGGATTTCCCGTCCGGCACTTGGTAGAGGGATCATTCGGCTTTCTGGAGGCGATATTGATCATTGCGACAGCAATGGTGTATATGCGAGTGGTCGACGCGACCGGGGCACTGGGCACGATCAACTACGGACTGATCAAGACGCTCTATCGCCGGCCGACGCTTCTGATGATCGTCATAACTTTCTTCGTCATGTTCCCGGGGATGCTCACCGGATTGTCGTCGGCCTGCATCCTGACTACCGGAGCGCTGGTTGCCCCGGGGTTGCTGGCGATGGGGATGCCGCGAATAGCGGTGGGATCCCTGATTGCCATGGCGGCAGTTCTTGGAGAGGTTGCGCCGCCGATCTGCATTCCGGTCATGATAATCGGGGGCGGAGTTGACATGCCGTACATTGGAT
Source organism: uncultured candidate division Zixibacteria bacterium (assembly GCA_963806185.1). GTDB lineage: Bacteria > Zixibacteria > MSB-5A5 > GN15 > FEB-12 > CAWDXE01. The sequence continues at coordinate 481,488 of CAWDXE010000001.1, read as the reverse complement.
TCGAAATCCCGCTCCTGTTGGCGACTTTTCCACTGGCTATCCTTCTGGCTGTGTTCTATCGCTATCGTTACCTGAAAGACTTTGAGATTAAGGCAGTGCTGGCTCAGCTCGCCCAACCGGTCTATTCGCAGTTTGGGCTGAAATTGTTCATACCGTTGGTGGTGGTGGTTGGCTATCTGATCATCGAGCGAATCCTGCCGGCAAAGATCCCGCATCTTGGCGTTCCGCTGGCATTCATGATAGGCGCCTTGACCGCCCTGGGTACCGGGCAGAAGTTCAATTTTCTGACGGTCTCCCGTGAGGGGATTCGTTCCGCGATGCCGGTCATGGCGATCCTGGTGGGAGTAGGGATGTTCCTTCAGATCATGACCCTCACCGGCGTACGCGGATACCTGGCGACCAGCGCATTATTGCTTCCGGATCAATTCAAGTATCTGGCGGTATTGATCATGCCGTTTATGGGTTCGGCCTATGCCTCCGCCTCGGTCATCGGAGTGCCGCTGGTTTTCGTGTTTGTGACCAAGAACGCGATCATCGTCACCGCCGGGCTGGCGCTTATGGCTGCGCTTGGGGATCTAATGCCGCCACCGACCCTGCTGTGTGCCTACGCCGGACAGATAGTCGGTGAGAAGAATCCGTTTGCGATCCTGAAGCAAAGCCTGATTCCAATGACCGCGGCAGCTACGGTTGCGCTGTTGATCGTGATTTTCGCAGAGGAGATCGCCGTGGCACTGAATTTTGTCAGCCAGGGGAGATACTGATGTTATTCTGGTTGCATATAGCGATCATCATTTATCTGATAGTAGTGTTCGGTACAGAGATGTTTTCGGAGCGCTCATGGAAACGACAAGCCGCGTACGCGATGATTCTGATTCCGTTCGTGTTGCGGGCCCTGCTGATCAAGTAGGTCCTACGCACCCGAGCACCCGGAGGCAGGTATTGTCTGCCGTCTTCTTCCTGTTGTGTGCCGCTGTAATGGCGACAGCGGCCTCTATGGATTTCCTGGCCCAACGTGTACCCGATCTGATCAGACCGTCGGAGCACTTGACGCGTACCGGCATGCTGAGCGACTACTTCACGGAGATCAAGGGAACATCCGGCGATACGAAGATCTACTTCTTCGAGAGCGGCCATCCGGGCGCAACGGTGCTTCTCCTCGGCGGGACTCATCCAAACGAACCTTCCGGATTCATCACCGCTACTCTCGTAGCTGAGAATGCGAACGTGACCGCCCGGCCGGTTGCTGGTGATTCCACAGGCTTGCGCCAGTGGCTTCAGCTGCACTGATCCATTTGAAGGATGCCCTACCTCGTTCACAATCAAAGGGCAGACCGCTCCACGCACATTTCGGTTCGGTTCGCGCGTGTCTAATCCGATCGACCAGTGGCCCGATCCGCTGGTTTATCTCCACTATCCGTCGGGCAATCAGTTATCCGGGTTCGAATCGCGCAATCTCAATCGAGCATATCCGGGACGGCCGGACGGCAGTTTCACCGAAAAAGTCGCTTACGCAATCATGCAACTGATCCAGAAGGAGAACGTCGATGTAGCGTTCGACCTGCACGAAGCCGCACCGGAGATACCTATTATCAATGCGATCGTATACCATCCCAAAGGAGAAGATGTTGCCCTCGCAGCGGTGCTGAATCTGGAAATGTCCGACCTTCGCTATTCACCCGAATCATCGCCGGAGAGCTTTCGCGGCCTGAGCCATCGTGAATGGGGAGACCGGACGGACGTCATGCCGTTCCTCATGGAGACCAGCAACCCTATTCAGGGGCGACTGCGCGGCAAGACCGATGAGCAGTTGATCCTGTATGGCGTCAGCGAGGAGTATAAACGCGCGCTGGAATCCGGAAAGCTGCGTATTGAATATCTTCCCGAGGGTGAGCCGCTTGATCTGCGGGTGGGGCGCCATTTGCAGGGTTTCCAGGCGATCCTTGGCGCCTATTCAGAGATGTATCCGGACAAAAGTATTGTGACCGGCGGGCTGCCGTCCTATGATGAGGTGATAAGCAATGGGATCGGCCACTATTTGCGATAATGAGTACGACATAAATGAACAATCTAAGAATACAAAGTCTCGCACGGAGAATCTACCGGGTAGTATTATCGTCCTGGCGATTGTGATGCTGTGCGGTCTGACCGTTGTGGCACAGGAGCAGCAGAAAGCCGCGCTCGAACAGCCGATCCTGATCACTTCCGCCGGACAAAGTGCCGACGTGAAATTGGTCGGCATGTTGGCGAAACAGCAGAAACTTGACGCCAAGGTTGTGGGAATGGCCAAATCGGCTGATCTCGAAGGAGTCAAGACACTGGTGATCGTTCCGGGGTTCTCGTCCAAAGGCCTTGGCGCGGCCGGTGTGAGCCAAAAGGATGAAATGGATCGTGTGGTCGCCCTCGTCGCGGCGGCCAAGGAAAAGAAGATTCCGATTGTGACCGTTCACATCGGCGGTTCCGCCCGGCGCGGCGGCCAGTCGGACGATTTCTGTAAAGTGGCGGCGACGGACTCTGAGCGACTCGTTGTGGTTGCTCAGGGGGACGAGGATAAATACTTCACGAAGATCGCGGAAGCGAAGAAGATTCCGATCGACGTTGTGGTGAAAATTGCCGACGTGGCGACGCCGCTGGGCCAGATATTTAAGAAGTAAACAGGCGGCGTTGCGACCGTTCGAAAGCCGCTGCGCCCGAATGCTGGTGATTTATGGAGATGAAGCACATGAATAAGCGGAGACATACCTATCAGCTGGTGGCGGTTATCGCCAGTCTCCTGATACTGGCAGGGGCGATGCCGTCAGGTCTTTTCGCGCAGACGGCGGCAACAGATATGGCCACCGGCAAGCAGGGAATGGTGGCCACGGCTCATCCGCTGGCCTCTCAAGCCGCGCTTGAAGTGCTAAGAGAGGGCGGTAACGCCGTCGACGCCGCTGTCGCCGCGGCGTTTGCCATCGGCGTTGTCGAGCCCGATGGTTCGGGGTTGGGCGGCGGCGGCGGCATGGTCATATACATGAACGACACCAAGCGGTCGTCGTACATCAACTATTATCATCGCACGTCCGGCATTATCGACCGCATCGACTATCGCGGAGACAAAGATCGGACGACCGCCAAGTCGATTCTGGTACCCGGGACAGTGGCCGGATTGACCCAGGCCCTGCAACAGTTTGGGCGTCTTCCTCTTGCGCAGGTGATTGAGCCGGCAATTCGGTTGGCCGGCGACGGCTTTCCCGTCGACGCTACGCTGGCACAACTGATGCTCGATAATCTTGAGACGATCCAGAGCGACTCAGCCACTGCGGCGATATTTCTGGCTGATGGTTTTCCCAGGATGGAAGGCGACACGCTCCGCCAGCCGGATTTGGCCAATACACTCAAGATCATCGCCGCAAAGGGCCAGCGAGGATTCTACACCGGACCGGTCGCTGAAGGGATCGTGAAGCGGGTCACCGAACTGGGTGGCGCCCTGACCATTGACGATATGGCCAACTACAAGGCTGAGCTTCTCGCACCGGTCGAGGGAACATATCGCGGGTGTCAAATCATCTCCGCCGCCGCGCCGCAGTCAGGTTCGACCATTATCCAGTCACTTAATATGCTCGAAAATGAAAACATCGCGGCAATGGGGCACTTCAGCACCTCGGCGAAGACTCTGCACTTCATGGCCGAGACTCTCCGACGCAGCTATGCTGACCGTTGGCAGTACCTCGGCGATCCGCAGTTTACGTATGTGCCGGTCGATGGCATCATCAACAAGGACTACGCTCGCCAACGCGTCGACGACATCAACCTGTACCGCGCCGAGCCAAAACAGTACCGCCTCACCCAGGCGGGGAATCCGGAGCCATTCGATCAGAGCCGGACGTCCGCCGGCGGAAGTCGTGTGCAATCCGGAAAGACCGCCAAAGGGTGGGACGACGGGCTGGACGAGTCCGGCACCAACCGCGGTGGATTCGACGAGAACATGTTCGATAGTTGGGCGGCAAGAAGAGTGGCGCGGCCGTGAAAGAAAAGAGACCGGCGAATCCCGAAGAAGCGCCGAGCGACACGACGGGCGATGGCAACGAGACTCCGGATGACAACGGATACGACGGCGGTCATACGACCCACCTTTCAGTGATTGACGGCGAGGGTAACATGGTCGCCCTGACGCAAACGCTGGGAACGTTTTTTGGATCCGGGATCACTGCCGAAGGCGTACTCCTGAACTGCGGCATGTCCAATTTCTCCGAGTCGGCCACGCCCAATCTGGTCGAGCCGAACAAACAGCCGCGCAGTTCGATCTGTCCCACGGTCGTGCTGAAAGATGGTCAGCCCCTCATGGTCGTCGGATCACCGGGAGCCAGCCGAATCATCTGCACCGTGGTGGAAGTCATGGTCAACGTCATCGATTTCCACATGAATGCGGATGAGGCGAATGCCGCGCCAAGATTTTTCTGCGAGAAATTCGAGGACTTTCTTTTTACCGAGGGAGGCATCGGCGACACGGTGTGCGCCGAACTGGAACGGATGGGACACACGATACGCCGGTACGAGGGCCAGGATCTGTTCTTCGGCGGCGTACAAGTGATCGTCGTCGATCAGGCGACGGGCACCTACTACGGTTCGGCGGACAAGCGCCGCGGAGGGGTGGCTATCGGATATTGACTTGAGCGAGCGAACGTGCTCCGGACTGTACCCACATGATGATACCTCTTGGTTTGTTGATTCTTGTCTTGATTCTATTATTCGTTGAGGGGACGGTTGTCCGAAACAGGGCCAACCGCCTGTCTATTCGTATTCATGTGAACGGTACCCGTGGCAAGTCTAGTGTCACCAGATACATAGCGGCGGGACTTCGCGCCGGCGGTCGAAAGACGATGGCCAAGATCACCGGCATCACACCGACGTTGATCCGCCCGGATGGGTCGTCTGTCCCCGTCATACGCCGGAGCGGCGCCAGAGTTCAAGAGCAATTCAAGACTATTCTGCGCGCTGCCCGCGGGAGTGCGGACGCATTGGTATTGGAGTGCATGTCAATCCGACCGGATCTGCAAGCTGTCGAAGCCCGAGTATTTCGACCGCACATATACCTGCTCACCAATGTGTTGGACGACCATCGCGAAGAACTGGGTAACGATACCGAACAGCAGATTGCCGCCCTGTGGGGCGATGACTCCCGGCTCAATGGTTATCACCGCCGCGGGCGCGCATGTGGAACCACTCAAAGCCCGGGCGGCCAGGCTGGGCAATCGGGTAACGGTGGTCCCTGACTTGCGGTCAGAGCAGTCAGACAGTCTTCCCGAGGGGGTCTTTCCCGTCAACGTGGCGCTGGCGTTGGCGGCATGTCAGGCAAGCGGCGTGACATCGGAAATAGCATATCCGGCAATTGTAGCCGAAGCGGTTCAAGCAAGTCGACCCGATGTCTTCACGATTGATCATGGTGTGCCCTTTGTCAATGGGTTTGCGGTCAATGATGTGACGTCCGCCGGGCAGTTCATCGCATATTGGCGCTCGCGCTATCCTGAAACCACGCACTTGACAGTAGTATTCAATGCTCGCGCAGACCGGCCGCTCCGATCGACCCTGTTCTCGAAGTTCATGCCGACCCTCAAAGACTTGAGCCATGTGATCGTTATCGGTAGTCACGCCCCGTACATGCGCCGGGCCCTGATTTCGGCGGGATGTCCTCGCGGAGCCGTGGTAAGCTGGACGCGCAGGCAGATTCGCGACAGCCAACAGGAATTGGCCCGACTGGGCATTTCTCCGCAGCACCTGGTGATGGGGCTGGGGAACATCGGCGGCGATGGCCATCTGTTGTTGGTCACGTTACGGGCCGGGAGCGCCGATGTTGTTTGAGTACTTTTTCATCGGGCTGGTAGTCGGCTTTCTGTTTTATGAATTGACCGACATTTCTCCGGGCGGGGTAATCGCCCCCGCCTATTGTGCGCTCTATGTTTACGAACCCGGCCGCATTGCGATCACCCTGCTTCTCGCGGCGGCAGTGTGGGCGATCATGCTCTTCCTTTCGCGTCACGCCATTCTGTACGGACGACGTCGCCTGCTGTTGGCTGTTCTGCTCGGCTTCTGCATTAAGGTAGGGATTGAGATGCAGTTTCAGCCCTTCGCAGGATTCCCGCTTAATATGCAGTCGATCGGCTACATCATTCCGGGACTAATCGCCAACGAGTCCTCACGCCAGGGTTTCGTGAAAACCGCCGCCGCGCTCGGCGTGGTGAGTGCTATTACCTTCCTGATAATTGTGCTGATACGATGAAGTTATGAAACGGCCTATAAGCACATTGTGGATGGCTCTCGTACTGCTGATCTCTATTGCGGCAGTCGTGATCGTAAACGAAGTATCGTTCACCTCTGATCGTCTGCCATTCGAAACTGAGATGCGGCAGGCTTCCGTTCTCTGCGCCAAATGGTTCGAGTCGATAGAACGGCTTAAGACTTCTCAGCAGATAGTTTCCGACAGTCGATCAACAACGCACTACAATGCTCTGATCGGCGATGACTTTACATCAACCACAACCACGCTTGGATCGCTGGAAGCCAAAGAGACGGCGGCCAACCCCGACTTCGCCGCACTGGTGGTTCGGTGGCTGAAGGAGGCAGGCATTGACTCCACTTCCACCGTGGGAGTAGTGCTCTCCGGGTCATTTCCTACCCTGAGTATCGCCGCGTTGGCGGCGGTACAGACAGTCGGCGCGAAGGCGATAGTTTTTTCGTCGCTCGGGGCGTCCGCATACGGTGCGAATCAGCCTGGTGCAACCTGGATCGATATGGAGAAGTGGTTAGCGGACAACGCCGGGCTGAAGTACCGCTCAATGATTGTGTCGTTAGGCGGTGAGAACGACAACGGCGGCGGCATGCTTGACGAAGGCGTTCTGCTTCTTAAACAGGCGGCCGTGAGGTGTAACGTCACAGTGTACCATCCCGGATCGTTGCAGGAGTCGATTCTTGCAAAGACCAATCTGCTCGTGAAAGAGCACGTGAGTCTCGTCATTAATATTGGCGGCAACCAGGCGGCCATGGGGCGTTGCGGTCACGAACTCTCCATACCAAACGGTTATCATGAGCATTGGAGCGGCTGTCAGGATGAAGAGCGCGGCCTACTTGTGCGCCTTGCCGAGCGGAATATCCCCATCGTTCATTTGCTCAACATCAAAGATCTGGCGGCCCGGTTTGGCTTGCCGGTAGCGCCGGGGAATCAGATTCCCGAATCGACTGATCTCTACTTCGACCGGGTGGCCAACCCGATCGGGCCTGCTGTTGGCTTGGCGGCTATATGTGCCGCTCTGCTGGGGGTTCGAGTGAGAGCAAACCGCACACTGCGGGCGCAATCAACCCACCCTGCTGTGGCGAACAAAAAAACTTTCGGCCACGAAGAGTGAATGTGGCTGAGCGCGTCGATATATATGAAGACTCAGAAACGTGTAGCAAGAGCATAACCGGTGAGAACATGAAACACATCCTAAGCTTCGCCTTCCTATTCTTGTTGATCAGTGCCGGTCTTTCGGGACAAGTGGTGGTCAACGGCGACATTACCGAGCACATCGACAGTCTGATCGGAGTGATCCCGGATGCAACTCCTTCGGGGCTTTACCTTCAACCGGGGGCGTCGTCGCGTACGCTGTGGCGGTCGATTATCCAGAATATCCTCAATGGCAATTATGCCGTCGCCGACTCGCTGGGCGAGTCTATCGAATATCAGGTCACCGCGTTCACCGACACCGTGGCCACACCCGACAAACTGTATTACATTCTGGAACGGCAAGCGACATCCGCGTCACGGTATTGGGGCACGTTCGTGTTCAATCCATCACCCTGGCGGCCGACGCTGGTCATTCAGTGCCCGCATCCTCTGCACGATCGTAAGACCGGACAACAGGGGTTTCATGCCTTTCGCAAAACGGGCGCCAAGGCCTACTTTCTTTCCGGTACGCATCGGTGCAACGGCGTCACAGCTTCCCCGTGCGACGGCACCACGACAGCCTGTTCGGAAACTTACGACAACTATCGCTACTCCGATCAGGCTCATGTTGTGCTGGGACCATTTCAGGTAACCATGGAAGAGATGCTGACCCCGATTCCGAATCTCATCGTTATCCAGCCGCACGGCTTCTCGCCCGAGGCAGGCGATCCGGATATCATCATGAGTAACGGCACCAGGTATACGCCCATCGACGACTATGCGATCCAATTGCGTGATAATCTGCTGCTCCAGGATGCGACTCTCACGTTCAAGGTCGCGCATGTCGACATGACCTGGGACCGCCTGATAGGCCGTGATAATACCCAGGGAAGGCTGATAAACGGCAGCGCCGATCCATGTGGCACATTGGCCACCTCAACGACCGGACGCTTCATTCACCTGGAACAGGTATACACGGGTTTGAGAGATACTGAGGCCAATTGGAATAAACTGGCCAATGCGATTGCCGCGACGTTTCCCGCACACATCAATTTCGGCACCGCCCAGGGCGGGAGCTGGACTGATCCCGACACCTGGATCGGCGGCCTCGTGCCCGGCCCAACTGATGATGTTGTCATCTCTGCCGGCCATACGATTTCAGTAGACGATACCTTGGCGATGTGCAAGTCGGTCACGTTCGGCGGCACCGACGCGCTGATCGATCTTAACGCCAAGAGTCGTCTTTCCATTTACGGCGATTTCACCCTCTTCTCCGAAACCCACAATGTCTTTTCCGCCGGCTGGTCATCCGACAGCGCGTACGTCGTTTTCGCCGGCAGCGCTCCGGCTGTCATCTCCGGCTTCAGCACCAGCGCGGGGTCAACCTCGTTCCGTGATCTGATTATCGCCAAGGACTCCACCGTCACGGTCAGCACCGCCGGTACGGGCATGCGTCTGGGGATTCAGCACAGTCTCGACGTCAAGAGCGGCAGTTTCCTGTTGGCGATTGACGACGATCTGGAGTCACGCTGGAGTTCGTCGGGCAATTTCACCGCCGATCAACAGCTGACCATTACCGTCCAGCCGGGAGCAGAGTTCCACCTGGTCGATGGTACCGGATCGCACTGGGTCCGCTCCAACACCGGCTCGGCACCGATCGGGCCGATGACGATTTATGGCGAGGCTGAGTTTATCGATGCCAGTTCGTCCGACATCAGTCTGGCCACCATCAATGTCAAGCCGGGGGGGACGCTCCATCTCAACACCGGTCTGGGGACAACCACCAGCGGAGCGATGTTCAACCCCGGAACGATCACCGTCGACTCGGCGGGGATACTGCTCCAGGAGACCACTTCGGACATCTGGTTTGACACTTCGGTGGTCATCCTGTCGCGCGGGGGCATCTACAAAACCACATCGTCGACGACCGTTTTTCCTCCCACGCTGGTCAACGATGGCCGGGTGCGGTATCAGCGCAACCCGTCCAGCGCCACCACCGACCAGGTGGTGATCGACACCAACTATTGGGATATCGAGTTCAGCTTTGCCGGCAACGGGACGAAGAAGACCTGGACATTGACCGACAATCGGTTGGTGAGTGACAGTCTGGAAGTGAACAACAGCGCTATTCTGGTGCTGGCGGGAAGCGGGCAGACGATCCGGGTGGACAGTCTGTTGCGCATGACTTCCGGCCAGATCGACAACAGTGCGGGTACGGCCAATCTGAAACTGGGGAACGGTGCGACGATCAGCCGGGCGACCGGTACGATAGCGGCGGCGCCGCAGTTTGAGGGCGTGGTTAATGTCCGCTACACCAGTTCGACAACGGGCGTCACCACCGGCCCGGAACTGCCGACGGCGACAACGACGCTGAGAGATCTGACTGTTGCTACTCCCAAAGGTATCAGTTTGGGCGCGAACGCAACTGCAAGTGGGACTGTTCACGTTGCCGACTCGTCCCTCCTTACGGGTGCCTATACGTTGACGCTGGGGCCAACGGCTACTCTAATCGAAGATTCATTATGGTCAGTCTGGGGACGTGTGCAAACGACGCGGACAATTAACCAGGGTGTGACGCAGAATTTCGGCGGCATTGGTCTGGAAATTACGGCCGCCGGCACAACTCCCGGTTCAACACATGTCATGAGAGTCACCGGCACAGCCCAGACGCTGTCCACCGGCAACGGCATTTTACGCTACTATACAGGTGACCCGAGTGTCACAAGCGGCTTGAATGCCGCGGTGGTGTTCCATTACGGAGTATTGGAATTAAATGGTCTGGGCGAGGCCACACTTGGACTATATCAGAGCCTGGATTCAGGAGCGAGCTGGAATCCACTTCCTGGTGTCATCGACACCACGGGGAATTTTGTGAGCGCTTCGGGGCTTGATCGACTTGGGTGGCTGACGCTCGGAACGGCAGATTTGGGTTGTTGCGTTGGCACAGTCGGAAATGTCGATTGCTCAGAAGATGACGGGGTTGATATCGGCGACCTCACGAGTCTCATAAATAACCTGTTTATTGACTTCGCACCCCTCTGTTGCGACGGTGAAGCAAATTGCGACGGAGTTGGCGGGATCGATATCGGGGATCTTACTGCTTTGATCAATAACCTCTTCATCACGTTCGCACCGCTCCCTGATTGCAGCAATTGACAATCCTCTGCATCTCCTGATTATCCAGCAACGTAGCCGCCCGACCATAGGTCGGGCGGTATCGTCGCGCTGGTTCTCTTCACCTGATCAAATTGCCACAATTAATGGGCTAATTCCGGACGACAGAGCGTGCGGAAACAGCCCGAACTGGTCATCGGTGTCCACCATCAGCCCACTTAAGTCGTTGTCTATCAGCAGCCAAAATACTGGCATGGAAATTGTTACAGCCTAAGAAAGAATTTCCGCCTCGTGGTTTGGAGGGCGCACAAGCCATCCAGTTAACGGTGCATTGCGTCGTGTGTAGGGGGTGCCATAGGGCTGTACTAAAACGGTGGCAATCAGCAGAGCCGCGAGAGGCGTCTGCACTGGATCAACAGCACTGAGACGGCCGAATCTTCGGTCAGAATGCGAAGCGCCAAATGAGGCAGGGGCGACAGACAACCCGAGTTTCCCATTGGTTTTGTCGAATCCCAGTGTTGGCGTTGATCGTCACGACCTGGCCACTTCTCTCTGCTCTTAGCGACAACGCAGTTCTTGGCGATCGCAGCCTTTCCAGTGCGATCGCCGCTTTGTTTCACAAAGACCGCGTGACCATCGTCATTACCGACTCAGGTCTGGGGGGTCTGTCGGTGGCGGCCGCAATCGAACAACGGTTGCGTGACTGTTCGCTGGGGTCCAAGGTCGATCTCGTCTATGCAAACGCGTTACCCGACAACGAGCATCTGTACAACAGAATGCCTGACCTTGGGTCAAAAGCCCGCGTCTTCTCCTCAGCGCTGAGCGGATTCACCCAAAAGTATCATCCCGACATTATTCTCATCGCCTGCAATACACTATCGGTTGTCTATCCGGCAACGGAATTTGCCTCGACGGGCACGGTGCCGGTCGCCGGGATTGTCGATTTCGGCGTTGCTCCCTTGCGAGAGGAGCTGGAAAGCGACAGTTCGAAATGGGCAATCATCATGGGGACGCCGACGACCATTCAATCCGAGGCTCACCAACGCGGCCTCGAGCAGTCCGGAATTCCCGCGAATCGAATCGTGACGCAGGCCTGCGAGGATCTTGAGTCGGAGATTCAGACTGATCCGGCGAGCGACATCGTGAATAGCCTGATCAGCATGTACGTGCAGGAGGCTTTGAGCAAGCGCGGTCCGGAGAATCGTGGCGAGGCAGTGGTGGCACTCTGCTGCACGCACTACGGCTATGCCCGCAAGGAATTTGACAGCGCGTTTCATGCGCAATTGGGGTATCGCGTGGCGATTGTCGATCCCAATGAGGCAATGGCGAACGCGTTTTCTGACGGCTTGAAGTGTGAATCCGACACAGCAACGACCGTCGCGGTGGCTGTTGCGTCGCGCGCGAAACTGACCCAGACGGAAATCGACGCGGTGGCTGAACTTCTGCAGTCCCAGTCGCCGGCTACTGCCTCCGCGCTGAGGCACTACACATACGACACAACCCTCTTTGAGTTCACGCCATGATATTAGCGACGCGAAAGGGACATGTCGAACGGAAGACGTCGATCCGGACGGGGGCGACGTCGAGAGCCTATTCACCAGAACTTATTCATTGGAAATATGCAGGGCTGGTATCTAATACCGGCAGGAGGAATGTCAGCGTGTATCACCGGTTAATGCTCATCGCATTGATGCTGATCTGCGCCAGCGCGAGCGGCCAGGTCACGATGACTGGGAGTATCACTAGTCACATCGACTCAATTATCGCCGCGTCGCCGACCGATGCGGGGATCGATCAAGACAAGTATGTGGAACCGACTACCACCGGGACTCAGACGTGGCGCCAGATTATTCAGGCGATGCTGAGTGGTGATCACGCGGCCGCCCATACTCTCGCCGGGACGATCGACTATCGAGTGGTGCAATTCACCGACACGCCGCCCGTGATTGATCAGGTCTATTGGGTGCTCGAACGGACACCCGGCTCCACGACCAACTACTGGGGTACATTCGTATTCAATCCCAGCCCGAGCCGGTCTCGCCTGGTCATTCAGGCGCCTCATCCCCTGCAGAATCTGAATACAGGCAATCAGTCGATTCGAGTATACACCACCGCCGACGCCTGGATCTTCTGCCTGGCCGGCGCTCACAAGTGCAATTCCACTTCTTATTCTCCATGTTCCGGGACCTCTACTTCGTGTGCTGATTCGTCCGAGCCGTATCGCCTCGGCGATCAGGCGCATGCCTCCAGCGCGACATTTGAGATTACCACTGAGGAGCTGCTTGCCTACCGCAGCAACGCCATCGTCATCCAGCCTCATGGGTATACCAAGGGGGATTACAGCGCTGAGGACCCGGATATTATCATGAGCAACGGCAGCCAGCTGACTCCTGCGACCGAGTACCTGGCCCCACTCAAGGCAAAGCTACTACTGCAAGACAACACGCTGACGTTCAAGATCGCGCACGTGGACCTGGCCTACAACTACTACCTCGGTCAGGATAATGTGCAGGGACGACTGATCAACGGGTCGGCTGACCCGTGCGATCAGGCGGCAACTGCGAATACGGGCCAGTTCCTTCATCTCGAACAGGCGTACGCCAAACTTCGCGACACCGAGGCCAATTGGTACAAACTGGCCGATGCGGTGGCGCAGACATTTGCTCCCGACGTACAGATTACGTCAGCCCAATCCGGTTCATGGTCATCAGCCGTCACCTGGGCCGGCGGCATCGTTCCGACCATGAATGATCCGGTGGTGATTGCCGCTGGTCACACCATATCCATCGACGACAATTTTGCGGAATGCCAGTCGATATCATTTGGTGACACTGCATCCCACATCGATCTCAACGCAAAGTCTACCTTGTCTGTCTATGGCAATTTCACGCTGTTCAGTCAGGTACACAATGTATTCTCGGCCGGGTGGTCGTCCGATAGCGCCTTTGTCCGGTTCGCCGGCGGTGCGACGCAGACTCTCTATGGATGGAGCACTTCCGCTGGATGCACGGCGTTCCGGGATATTATCGTCGATAAGGACTCCGGAACAGTGCTCACAACCAGTGGCACGAATTGTCGTTTTGGTATCCAAAATAGTCTGGATATCAAGAGCGGCAAGTTCGTCCTGGCAACGGACGACGAATTGGAAGCCCGATGGGCGAGCAGTGCGGCTCTGACCGGCGACCAGAATTTGAAAATCACTGTGGAGCCGAACGGCGAGTTCCGGTTAGTCAATGACGGAGCCAGTGGCGTCCACTGGATTCGGTCAAATACCGGTTCGGTACCGATCGGAAAAATGACCGTCTACGGTTATGCGGAATTTACTGACGCCAGTTCGTCGGATATCAGTATCGCCGGAATCGATGTAAAAGCGGGCGGTACCGTGGAACTGGGATTGAGTCTCTATACGTCCACGAGCGGCGCCATGTTCAATCCGGGAACGATTACTGTCGACTCCGGAGGAAACATTTACAGCACCTCGACGTCCAACCTCTGGTTTGATACGTCTATCGTGATCTTAAATCCCGGCGGCACGTACAAGACGACCGGAAGTTCGACCATCTTTCCGACGAATTTCACCAATAACGGCAAGGTACGTTATCAGCGCGACCCTTCGACGGCGTCCGATCAGAACGTCGTGGATCGCGATTACAAGGACGTAGAATTCAGCTTTGCCGGCGGAAGCCATCGTAAGCTGTGGGCCCTGACGGCACCACGCATGGTTACCGACAGCTTCATAGTCAATAATAGCGCCACGGTTTATCCGAGCGCGGCCTCGGCCCAGACGCTGACTATCAATAACACCCTCCGTCTCACTTCGGGCACCCTGGACAATACGGGTGGGAACGTGACCATTAGCATGGCCGATGGCAGTCTAATCTCTCGAGCCACCGGCACCATGACCTCGGCGCCGTCGTTTGCGGGCGTATGCGACGTAAAATATACCAGCAGCGCAACTTCTGTGACGACCGGCAAAGAACTGCCGACTTCCTCCTCCGCTCTGCGCGACCTGCAGATATTTACCAGCGACCAGATCGTAACGCTTGGCGCCGACGCGGTGGTAAACGGCGCTCTTACCCTCTCCGCCGGCACGTTTGATAACAACGGTGCGGACGACGACTACACTTTGAATATGGCCGACGGTTCAACTATTCGGCGGGCCTCAGCCGCTCTGACAGCGGCCCCCGGCTTTGCCGGAGTCGTGGATGTGGAATACATCAGCACCGTCAGTCCGGCTATCACTGCCTTTGAAATTCCGACGGGAACCGCCGTGCTTCGCAATCTGACCATTACCGGCGACAAAGGTGTGACTCTCGGCAGCAACGCCACCGTCAACGGTGCAGTTGTTGTCAACGGCAGCGATCTGTCGACCGATGGCTACACATTGACCCTTGCTCAGACCGCCACCCTGACCGAAACCAACGGTTTTGGCGTCCTCGGTAACATCGCCACTTCGCGGACAATGGCACAATCGACGGCCGAAACGTTTGGTGGGCTGGGCATTTCAATCAATGCCGCCGGCGGTGTGCCGGGTGTGACCAACGTCACGCGAGTCACGGGCCAGCCCCAGGTGATTAACTGGCAGCCCAAGTGTTTCTCGTTACTTTGACATCTCACCCGCAAACAACACCGCTTTGAATGCCACGATGGTGTTTACGTACGACCAGGCCGATCTCAATGGACTGGACGAAAACACTCTGGTGTTGTACGCATCCTCAGACTACGGCGCGACCTGGATACTGCGCGGCGGTACGCGCGACACTCTCGCCAATACGGTAACTCTGGCGGGCGTCAATGCCTTCTCGCGCTGGACCCTGAGCGGCCTCATTCTTTCCGGTCAGTCGATTTCGGCTCAATCCGGCTCCTGGACCGCTCCTACGACCTGGTTGGGCGGGGTCATTCCGACGGCTGACGATGACGTGATGATTCTGGCCGGCCATACGATTTCAGTAGACGATACCTTGGCGATGTGCAAGTCGGTCACCTTCGGCGGCACCGACGCGCTGATCGATCTTAACGCCAAGAGTCGTCTTTCCATTTACGGCGATTTCACCCTCTTCTCCGAAACCCACAATGTCTTTTCCGCCGGCTGGTCATCCGACAGCGCGTACGTCGTTTTCGCCGGCAGCGCTCCGGCTGTCATCTCCGGCTTCAGCACCAGCGCGGGGTCAACCTCGTTCCGTGATCTGATTATCGCCAAGGACTCCACCGTCACGGTCAGCACCGCCGGTACGGGCATGCGTCTGGGGATTCAGCACAGTCTCGACGTCAAGAGCGGCAGTTTCCTGTTGGCGATTGACGACGATCTGGAGTCACGCTGGAGTTCGTCGGGCAATTTCACCGCCGATCAACAGCTGACCATTACCGTCCAGCCGGGAGCAGAGTTCCACCTGGTCGATGGTACCGGATCGCACTGGGTCCGCTCCAACACCGGCTCGGCACCGATCGGGCCGATGACGATTTATGGCGAGGCTGAGTTTATCGATGCCAGTTCGTCCGACATCAGTCTGGCCAACATCAATGTCAAGCCGGGGGGGACGCTCCATCTCAACACCGGTCTGGGGACAACCACCAGCGGAGCGATGTTCAACCCCGGAACGATCACCGTCGACTCGGCGGGGATACTGCTCCAGGAGACCACTTCGGACATCTGGTTTGACACTTCGGTGGTCATCCTGTCGCGCGGGGGCATCTACAAAACCACATCGTCGACGACCGTTTTTCCTCCCACGCTGGTCAACGATGGCCGGGTGCGGTATCAGCGCAACCCGTCCAGCGCCACCACCGACCAGGTGGTGATCGACACCAACTATTGGGATATCGAGTTCAGCTTTGCCGGCAACGGGACGAAGAAGACCTGGACATTGACCGACAATCGGTTGGTGAGTGACAGTCTGGAAGTGAACAACAGCGCTATTCTGGTGCTGGCGGGAAGCGGGCAGACGATCCGGGTGGACAGTCTGTTGCGCATGACTTCCGGCCAGATCGACAACAGTGCGGGTACGGCCAATCTGAAACTGGGGAACGGTGCGACGATCAGCCGGGCGACCGGTACGATAGCGGCGGCGCCGCAGTTTGAGGGCGTGGTTAATGTCCGCTACACCAGTTCGACAACGGGCGTCACCACCGGCCCGGAACTGCCGACGGCGACTACGACGCTGAGAGATCTGACCATCTATTCGTCGGGCCAGACGGTAACGCTCGGAACCAATGCGACAGTTAACGGCGATCTAACTCTCTCAATGGGGACGTTCGACAATAACGGTTCATCCGACGATAAGGCGCTGCACATGGCGAAGCAGTCAACCCTTCGTCGAGCTACTGGTTCGCTGACCGTGGCACCTGTTTTCGACAGCGTCGTTGATGTCGAGTATATCAGCTCGGTCGATTCAGTGACGACTGGTCCGGAATTGCCTGTGTCGGCAACGGCTCTTCGCGATCTGCGCATCCTTGGCAACAAGGGGGTGAAACTGGGCAGCAATGTGACGGTCAATGGCCAACTACATTTGGCCGACAGCGTTCTTTCAACGGAAGCCTTTGCGGTGACGCTTGCACCGTCGGCGACAATTGTCGAGGACTCCATTTGGGTTGTCCAGGGCCGGGTTGGCACGACGAGAGCGCTTGCGAGCGGGACGCCGGAATTATTTGGCGGACTTGGCCTCGAAATAGCCGCGGCCGGGACAGCGCCGGGTTCTACGCAGGTTACGCGCGTCACGGGTACGTCTTTGACGGTCGGCGGCAGCCCCAGTATTAAGCGACACTTCGCCGTCAAACCGACGGTGAAGACAGGCGCGAACGCCGCAGTCGTGTTCCACTATGTCGATGGCGAGTTGAATGGTGTGACGGAAGCGACATTGATACTCTATCGCAGTGGCGATAGCGGCTCCACGTGGAGTCCAGTGGCAGCTACCGTAGTAGACACAGCCGCCAACACGGTATCGGCGACCGGCATGACCGATCTTGGTTGGTTGGCCGTGGGCGGACCGAGTGCCAGTTGCTGTATTGCCGTAGTTGGAAATGTCGACTGCAGCGAAGGTGATGGTGTTGACATTGGCGACTTGACGTCACTGATCAACAACCTGTTTATCACCTTTGAGCCGCTCTGCTGCGAGCCGGAGGCCAATTGTGACGGATTAGGCGGCATCGACATCGGCGACCTGACAGCTTTGATCAACAACCTGTTCATCACCTTCGCGCCGCTGCCGGCGTGTCAGTAGAATCACATTCCTTTCGTTCCTGCGAGGCCGCCTCTTCATGGGGCGGCCTTCTGCTGTCGCACGACCCACTTCCGTAAGAGTCACAGTCTCTTGGCAGTCGATTCCCACAAGCCCCTGAATAAACCGTCCCAAAATTATAGAATCACCTGTTCGGGGAGCTTTACTTTGGGCGGGCGGGGCGGCAAATTCCCACTTTCATTAACAGATCAATCGAACGATCATAGAGGAGTCGTTTGGCTTTGACGTTTCCAGCAATTGGAGACGGCTCCACAGATGAGTATTTGCGATACTGTGCACAGGGAAAGCCAGAGAAAGATAAACCCACCATTCTGGTGGGCTACGGGACTCGTATCGGGCTCGTGCTGACAGGCGTCGGCCAGCTCGTGTGGGCCAATCTGCAGGTGATTTCTGTGCGCGGCAGGCGTTCTCGCCTGCCCGGTTAGTGCCGGGGCAGGTCAGGAGACCTGCCGCCCACAGAAATGTTATGATCTATGGAGTCAAGAAGTCCGGGAGCAAACCATGAAATCTGGTGGATCGGCTGGCATTGACAAAGGCGGTATTCGCATGGACATGTGGAAGTTCTTTGACATCACGCATCGGGAGCACATTCTCTGCAATCCGATGAGTCTTGAGAAACTTGAACAGCTTATCACACTTCTGCCTCTGAAACCTGGGGCACGCGTGCTTGATATCGCCACTGGAAAGGGCGAGTTTCTCATCAGGCTTGCAGAACGGTACCGACAAATGACCGGGACAGGAGTTGATTCCTCTCCCTACTGCATTGCTGATGTCCACAAGAAGCATCAAGAACGTGTTCCGGATGCCCAGCTCCATCTCCTGGAGATGGACGGGGCCAAGTATGTCCCTGAGACCTTAGAGAGCTTTGATCTGGTAGCCTGCATCGGTGCGAGTTGGATTTATGGCGGGCATCGAGGGACGTTGAACGCGCTGCAGAAGATGGCAGCCCCAGAAAGCTGGATCGTTGTGGGAGAACCGTACTGGCGGCATGAACCGGAAAGCGAGTATTTAGGAGCGATCGGTGTGACACGGAACGACTTCGGAACACATTATCAGAATGTAGAGGTCGGGCGAGAGCACGGATTGGAGGCTGTCTACACACTCGTAAGCAGCCAGGATGACTGGGATAGATATGAAGGGTTACAGTGGTATGCTGCGGAATCCTGGGCGAGTGATCATCGGGATGATCCAGATGTGGAGACCGTGCTGAAGCGAGTGCGCGAGAGTAAGACAGCATATCTGAGGTGGGGACGAGAAACGCTGGGGTGGGCGATTTATGCGTTTAGGAAAGGGGGAATAGCACATTTCTAGTTGGTTAACGCACATTATTGGGCATGCCCATGACGAGCCAGATGAGAAAAGAGACATCACCGCCCCCGAACAAACCGTTTCACCGGATCGGCGGTGCAGAAAAATTCTCACTTTCATCCAGAGGTCAATCGTAGGATCATAGAGGAGTCGTTTGGCTTTGACGTTTCCAGCAATTGGAGACGGCTCCACAGATGAGTATTTGCGATACTGTGCACAGGGAAAGCCAGAGAAAGATAAACCCACCATTCTGGTGGGCTACGGGACTTTCAGATACCCAACCGCATAGACGGTAGGGTACGGAGTGGAGTGTGGGGAACCCACGGCAAGCCGTGGGCCACCGGCCCGATTCGGTCTTACAGCAATCCCTCCCGCTCAAGAAACGGCTCGACCTTCGGTTCTCTGCCCCGGAAGCGCTTGTATAGTGTCATTGCGTCGTCGGTGCCGAGCTTCTCCAGAATGTTCTTACGGAATGACGTGGCTGTCTTCCTGTCAAACAGCGACGATTCCTTAAACGCGTGAAAAGCGTCGGCATCAAGCACCGCCGCCCAGTAGTAGCCGTAATATCCGGCCGAATACCCACCGATCATATGTCCGAAGTAGACGGAGTGATAGCGCGGAAGGATTTCCGGTATCAGCTCGATCGCGGCCATCGCACTATCTTCGAAGCTGGTCACATTCACGTTTTTGGCGTTATCGAGTTCATGCCAGGCCATGTCCAGAAAACAGGCGGCCAGGTATTCGACAGATACAAATCCCTTATTGAACAAGTAGCTGTGCTTGAGCTTCTCCACGATAGCGGTCGGAATCACCTCGCCGGTCTTGTAATGTTTGGCGTAGAGCTTCAGCATCTCCGGTTCCAACACCCAGTTTTCCATAATCTGCGAGGGCAGTTCCCCCGCGTCCTGCTCCGCAAAGGCGTGGCGGTAGGTGCTGGTGGAAAGAAGCGTATTGAGGGAGTGGCCGAATTCATGGAAGACAGTCTCGACTTCATCGATGCTCAGCAGCGATGGCGTGCTGGAGGTCGCTTTGGTGGAGTTGCAGACGAGAGTGGAGAGCGGGAGGACGCGCTTGCCGTTCCGTTGAAACGTGTCGCGGAATCCGCCCGACCATGCGCCGGCCCCTTTGGATTCGCGGGGGAAGAAATCCATGTACAGAAGCCCGAGCACCTCACCGCTCTTCTCTCTGACCTCGTATACGGTGACATCGGGATGGTAGACGGGGATGTCCTTCCGCTGGACGAATTTCAGGCCGTACAGCTTTTGTGCCAGTGTGAAGATTCCCGTTTCGACGTTTTCCAGGCTGAAATAGGGGCGCAAGTCGGCGTCATCCAAATCGTACTTGGCCTGCCGCAGTTTTTCGGCATAGTACCACCAGTCCCAGGACGCCAGCTTGAATCCGGCCTGCTCGCTGTCAGCAATAGCCTGCATTTCGGCCAACTCCGCCCTGGCTCTATTGAGGGCCGGCTTCCAGAGACGCCACAGAAATGAGTCTACCGCTTGGGGAGTCCTGGCCATATGATCTTCCAGATAGAAAGCCGCGGGCGTCGTGGAACCGAGCAGGCGGCAACTTTCCTCGCGCAGGGTGAGAATCTTCTGCAGGATGGCTTTGTTGTCGAACTCATTGTCGCGATTGCCGCGCATGAAATAGGCCGTATAGAGCTTCTGCCGCAGGTCACGCGAGGAGGCGTATTGGAGGAACGGTGTCCAGCTTGGCCGCTGGGTGGTGAAAACCCACTTGCCGGGCATATTCATAGTGTTGGCATCATCACTGCCCAGGGCGATGACGTTTTCCGGAAGCCCGGCCAGGTCGGCTTTGTTATCGATCACGATATATGAGTTGTTGGTTTCCGCCAGTACGTTATCGTGAAACTTCAGTTCCAGGAGACCGTTTTCGCTATTGATTTCACGCAAACGAGCTTTTTGCTTCTCATCCAGCAGGGCACCGTGACGAACGAAATCGCGATAGTTGTTTTCCAGCAAGTGAAGCTGCTCTCCGGTCAGCTTTAATTGTGCCCGCTGATCGTAGACGGTTTTGATTCGGGCGAACAGCTTCGCATTGAGCCAGATGTTGTCCTCATGCGCGGAAAGCAGCGGCGACAATTGGGTGGCAATCTCCTGCAGTTCGGGGGTGCGAATAGTCCCCAGCACTGAATAGAACACGGCGGTGACGTTATCCAGAAGTTCCCCGGCCATATCCTTCGCCGCGATAGTGTTGTCGAAGGTGGGGGTTTCCCGATCATTGACGATGGCATCAATCTCGGCCTGATGCCGCCTTATGCCCTCCTGAACCGCCGGCAGGTAATGCGCATTCTGAATACGGTCAAACGGTGGAGCCTGATACGGCGTGTTGGAGGGGAGAAGTAACGGGTTGTCCTGCGCCATGATCGGCGAGTGGAGAAGCACCAGCAGCAATGCCAGTGCCGTTATCGAGAGAGCAGTTCGATTCGCCAAGGTCCGATCCTCCATAATGACTACTTCCAGGTCGATTATGCGAATAAACCGCAGCCTTGGCAAGCTGGATTGCTGAGAGGCTGTTCATCAGAATAGGTGAGAATATGTCGCCTGCGGGGATACAATACGACAGTCAATCCGCCCGCCCGCACATTCGGACGATGTAGCTCCTTTTTCAACCCTTTGGGCGATAGATTTGTCGCATCGTCCTTCGTAAGTTCATACTAGTGCTCAGGCAGCACATCGTACCTGCTGAGGACATGCGCAACCGCATATTCGTATCCGCAGGTAAACTTGACAAACGTAGGAGAATAACGTGTTTAGAAAGATCAGCGCTGGAATCCTTCTGGGGATTCTCATTCTAGTGCCCTTGTCCGTTCGGAGTCAAACGAGCGTATATGTGGGTCCTCATCTCGGTGTCCAGAAATCTCAAGATGCTCAGGACGCGAATTATCTGGTGGGAGCCACGATGCGCCTCAAGCTTATGTCGGTAATCGGTGCGGAAGGTGATATTGGCTATCGACAGGAGAAATTCGGTTCGGGAGCGGTCACGGTCAAGCAGTGGCCAGTGACAGTCACCGGTCTGCTCTACCCGGTGAGTTTCATCTATGGAGGTGTGGGAGGGGGATGGTACAACACGACCCTGGATTACGCCGACACCTACAATCAAGCCGGCTTTGCTGATGAGACCACTCAGGAGTTCGGATGGCATCTTGCTGCCGGGATCGAATTACCAGCTTCACCCAGTATTAAGCTGTTCGGCGATGTTCGCTATGTGTTTCTTGACACCAAGTTCAAGGAACTGCCCGATGCAGTGTTGGACGGCACGGATGCGAATTTCTATTCCCTGAACTTTGGTCTGCTGTTCCGCCTCTGAAATCAGGTCGTTTAGCAAGTTCGCGTCAGAAGATCGCTTGACCGGAAGAGTGCACAATTGGTAGAATTATCGGATCGCTGCCGACCATCGCACGGACGCACACGTCGGCGGCGATTCCGAGATAAACCGGCAGGAAAAGGACACGAGGATACTATGGTGATACTGCTTCCCTTGGCCCGGAGGGGTTTGATTGCTATATTATATCCAATGAGCACAACTTTGTGCGAGGCTAAATCCAACACAAAAGAAGGAGGATTCAGAGATGGATCGATTTGAGGACAAGCGTATTAACGAGGCGCTGGACCTGCTGAATCAGGTCGCG
The DNA here is from genome assembly GCA_963806185.1 of uncultured candidate division Zixibacteria bacterium. Taxonomy (GTDB): domain Bacteria; phylum Zixibacteria; class MSB-5A5; order GN15; family FEB-12; genus CAWDXE01. The sequence continues at coordinate 458,783 of CAWDXE010000001.1, read as the reverse complement.
CGCGACAAGAAAGCAGAACTCCAGGAAGTGATGGAGCACAAGTACTCCGACCTATCAGGCGTGGTGAGCGCGTTTACCGACCAGATGAAGTCACGGGCCGGCGAGAAGTATGAAGCCGGGAAGCAGAAGATTGTCGATGTTGCGACCAATATCGACGCCAGCGTGCACAAAAATCCGTGGGCATACATCGGTGGTGCAGCCTTTGCCGCATTGCTGTGCGGGTTCATGTTGGGCCGGTCACGAAAGGACTAAGCCGTGATACACTCACTAATACAGGGTGTGCTCGACTGGCTTAAAACCACCTACCTTGAGCCGTCGGTTAAAATGCTCAAGCTCCGGGCAGCCGTCTATTATCTCGAAGGAGTCAAGAGCGCGCACCGGATTCTGATCCTCATCTGCCTGCTGGTCTTTGTTATAACGCTTATCGGTGCGGGACTGGTGCTCGTACCGCTCGCGTTACTCATCTTCATGCCGTGGGAGCCAATCAGCAAGGCAATTGTCGGTATCGTCATTGGCGCAGTCTACCTGCTTGTACCGGTAGTAGCGTTGATTGCACTTCTGTCCGAGAAGCGGTGGATGCGGATAACCGGTGCAACCGAGGTGCTTCGCAAACTCGTGGACTAATGTCTCACGACCCTTCTTGATTTAGTTGGGCGTTGTGAAGAGCGACTGAGTACAGAACAGTAAGGAAGAGGAAGGGCAAATGCGCACAATCACGAAACGATCAGGAGTCAAAGAGGAATTTCGCAAGGACAAGATCAAAGCTTCTATTACGGCGGCTGGGATCAGCGACGAAGTAGCTCGCAAGGTTGCGGGAGGAATCATATATCGGGAGGGAATCACATCATCGGATGTACGGCATCAAGTCATCGGCGGCATCAACAGTTATGAGCGGCGTGCAGCCAGACAGTATGCGTCGCATCCAATAAAAGTCCTTACTCCGTAAAGCGTAAGCTTTGCGGTAGATAATTGGTGAGAGGGATCCGGCGAGTTTGCATCATCGGCCTCGTGGAGGACTGACGCGAGAAGGGTGAAGCTATTCGGTATCCCGGACGCGAAGCCACAGCCAGAATCGTCCAACAATGCAAGCCGAACAGAGATTGATGGATCATGAATGAATTAACCGACATGCTCTCCTGGGTCGGCGTCGCACTCGTGACGCTGCTTCCCGTCATCAATCCGGTCAGCACGGCGATACTCCTGCTCGGTATCAGCGAACACCTGAGCAAAAGAGAGCGAAACCGTCAGATCATCTGGGCGTGCATCTATATGACAGGTATCCTGGTCGCCTTCCTCCTTGCCGGACACCTGATCATGGTAGCCTTTGGTATTTCCATTCCGGGTATTCGCCTTGCAGGCGGACTGGTCATAGGAATTCTGGGGTTGCGAATGCTGTTCCCCGGCGAGAATCGCCTCACCACGGCAGGCAAAATGGAAGCCCGGCAGAAGCGGAATCTCGCATTCAGTCCGCTCGCCATGCCAAGTCTGAGCGGACCCGGCTCCATCGCCGTTGTTATCACGATGTCGTCAACCATCGACAGCCAGCATGGCATTGATAAGGTGATCGCCTACTCCGGAGTTGTGATTGCCGTCCTCCTCACGGCCATCATATCGTGGCTGGTTCTCCGTGCTGCAGGATTTATGCAGCGGTACCTGGGCGTCAACGGGGTCGATAGCCTTTCGAGAATCATGGGGTTTCTGCTCGTCTGCATTGCCATGCAGTTTGCCATCGTCGGCGTGAGAGATCTCATCCTCGATACAGGATTTTAGCTGGAGTAGCCGGGGTCTTTGTTCGGTGATGTGAATCAGTGATTCTGATCCAGTTGAACGTTGATGCGGTCAGGCCTGCCGGCTCTGCAGCAGTATGTGAACCGGCGCGGACGTTGAATGGTTCACGCTTCCTTGAAATCGATGAATCCGCGATCAATGTCCACATGAATCAATTGCACGCGAATCCGGCGCCCAACGTCGATATCCGCGGATGCCCCTGTCAGTCTGCCCTCGATGGGCGGATGAAGAAGGCGAACCCAGGTCCCCTTAGGGCCGGCGCCGGTGACGATTGTGTCGAACCGCTCTCCGATTCGAGATTCCAGAAGCAGTGCCGCCGCTGATTTGGTTACCTGCCGTTCCACCTTGTTTGCGGCATCTTCTTGTGCTGTGCAATGCCTGGCCAGAATTTCCAGTTCGTCGTAGCGATACGGCAACGAGTCGCCTCCAATGGCGGCCTTCAAGAAGCGCTGGGTAATCAGGTCGGGGTAACGACGGTTGGGAGCTGTTGAATGGGTGTAGTCCCTCACCGCCAGCCCAAAATGTCCCGGGGCGGTTGCGCCAGGCAATTCCGCCACATATTCGCCAGGTCCCATGAGTTTGATGATCGTGAGGGATAGGTCGGGGAAATGGTCCGGATCGGCCGCTCTCGACTTTGTCAGGAATTGCTCCAATGCGCGGGCATCCGGCGTGGGGGGGAGTCGGAATCCGTTTTCGTCGGCGATAGCGACAATTCGATCCCATCGCTTTGGCATCCGCACCACCCGGCGCAGAGACGGGAACCGCTTTGACTGCAGAAATCGGGCTGTCGCGCCATTGGCCGCAATCATGAAATCTTCAATGATCTCCTTCGCCCGATTCTTTCTCTCCACGGCAAGCTCACGGACATTATCGCCGTCAAAGATTGGCTTGGCCTCGATTGTCTCGAAGCTCAGAGCACCATGGGCATGGCGGAGGTTTTTTAATTCCTGCGCGACCCTGTCCTGAAGACGCAAATTCTCAGCAAGTCCGGCGGTGCTTGCGATGGCTTCGGGCAGGTCTCCGCTCCCATCCAGCCAGGCTGCAACACTGTTATATGCGAGTTTCGCCCGATTCCGCACCCGCGCCCGGTAGATATCAAATTCCTGCAGCGATGCGTCGGCGCCAATCACCATTTCGACAACAACCGACAAACGATCCTCATTGTGGTTCAGGGACGTGAGATCAGTGGAAAGATGTTCAGGCAGCATAGGGAATATAGTGGCAGCCGTATATACGGACGTAGTGTTGTGTCGTGCATGCTGATCAATTGCCGATCCGTCCTTTACAATCGAATCCACATCGGCAACCGCGATGCGGATCTTTGTTTTATCGCCGGGCATAACTTCGGCAACCGTGAGCTGATCCAAATCCCTTGAGTCATCGTTGTCAATTGACGCCCACAACAACCCGGTCAAATCACGTATCTGCGTGAGCTCCAAGGATGGGGCGGCCGGGATTCTGGCAAGTTCCTCAAGGGCGGCTGAAGAAAAATCGGGGAGCAATCCCCTCTCGGTCATGGCCCGGCGCGCAATTCGCTTTAGAATTGTGCGGTGTTGGTTATCGTTTGAATTCACGTTTGCTGCCTTTTGGATGAAAACTACTCCATGCGCATCATACTATGGTTTCACTCGGGCTGCGATTCGTAGGCGCGGCCAACCCCCCAAGGTAACGCATTACCTGTGTACCTTCAAGCTGGCGAAATTCGGTGTATTTTTGGACAATTAGTGAGTAGGGCAGCCCCCCCGGCGGGGAAGTACTGGCAGTATATGTACTTAGTGGCCGAAAACACCAAAAAAGTGTTGACAGGAATCTTGGAAAGCATCATACTTTTTGTGGTTCTTAAGTAATTCATAGGTGGAGGATATCTCTGTGCCTAAAGTCAGGACCGCCGCTTCAAAGTCACGAACTGTGGTGGCGAAGATTCGCGTGTTGCTGATGGAGGACAATCGTCTGCTGCGCGAAGGCATCGCGGCCATGCTTAACCAAGAGCCCGATATCAGGGCTGTCTCGACAACAGGCAACGGTGATGCGCTCGAGCAGGCCCGCAAGCTGAAGCCGCATGTCGTATTGCTGGATCTCGGTCTGCGCAGTGCCAACAGCCTCAAAGTAGTCGAAAGTATCAAGCGAGAATTTTCCAGGACCGATGTGATCGTGATGGACCTCATCCCTGTGCAAGCGGACGTCGCCGAATATGTCAGGGCCGGAGTCTCAGGTTTTATTCTCAAGGACGCCACACTGGATGACTTTCTCCACACCATACGATCGGTGGCCCAGGGTACGAAGATACTGCCGCCGTCGCTGACGGGATCACTCTTTTCGCAGATCGTGGAACATGCGCTCCAATCAGGCAAGGTGGGGACGCTGATCGAGTCGGTCCGGATGACCAGACGGGAGCAGGACGTTATTGACTTGATTGCACAGGGCAGGAGCAATAAGGAAATCGCGTCACAACTGAATATTGCTGTTCACACGGTCAAGAGCCATGTGCACAATATTCTGGAAAAGCTCGCCATCCACAGCCGGTTGGAAGTTGCCAAACTTGCTCTTACTTCGTCAGGCTCCAAAAAGACCCTGGCAGAAGACGATTGACTCCCCTTACCGTAGCCCTCTCACCGATCTAATCCCTTTCTCATCCATTTTTCAATCTTTCGGGCGATTGTCCGGGCATCGTGTGACGTGTATTCTGCATCAGTCAGGGATATTCGCTTCGGTCCAAATATAGATCGCTGCCTGACGCAGTGATTTGAGTGAAGAGGTGGTCAAACGTTTGACAAGGAGTTGACCGTGAAGATTTCTGAAATCTGTATCACGCTGCGTGATGAGGAGAAACTCAAAGCTTTTGCCAACATCACTTTCGACGACTGCTTTGTGATCCGCGGGTTGAAGGTCATCCAGGGGTCCAACGGGTATTTTGTGTCGATGCCGAGCCGGCGGCGGGGCGACGGTACCTATTGCGATGTTGCCCACCCGACCAATCAGGAAACGCGCAAACAACTTGAGGACGGCATTCTGAAAGCTTACGCGGAAGCATTTGCCAAAGACCTGGATGCCAGGCCACAAGGCAGGCGCGAGCAGACAATGGTCACCAGAGAATGGCCCAAACGAGAAGCCGACCCATGGGCCGGACGGCTCAGACGTTCCGGCTGAAGGCCGACGGTCGAAGAAGAATTTATGGTCAGCCGGAAGCGGCCAGACCACAGGATCACGTCTAGGCGTGCCGTGGCATGAGTTGACAATCACCTGGTTTAATCACGAAGGCAGATTGCATGTATATACATAAGATATCAAACACACTTATTTCACCGGGGTCCCGTTTTCGATTGCCCGATGGGTCGGCGGAGTGTCCGCCTTCTGTAGATAATCATCCTGCATCGATTTCGCCGGTCATAAACTCACAGCGGCCAATTACAGATCGGCACGACCAGGCCGCAATTAGTCGACAAGCGGCTATACGGCGTGCGGAAGAGCGAGCAGAATTGATCAAGTGTGCAGTACTGGCGGCCCGGACGAGCGCCCAACAGCACACGCGCATATGCAGATACCTCCAGGCTGATCTCTTTCTGATTGGCAACGCTTGGCCTGCGAAAATAGTCGGCGACGTGCGCTCTTCCTCTGAAGACGCTAGACGAGATACCAGGGGGGGGCCGAAGTTAGCGGTTCGAATATCTGAGAAGAGATCTAGTTCCTTTATCATCCCAACGAGCGATTGAATTCCGCCGGAATCGGCCGTATACATATCAAGGGACAGGTGGTGACCCGGTCCCGGCATGCCTACCAACACATCTGTCGTAGTTGGGTCACAAATCGATTGATGAGAGCTTGGTTGACATATGGCAAAGATAAAGATCCTGCTGATTGAAGATAATCGCCTTTTGCGCGAGGGGACTACCTCTGTACTCAACGAGCAGGAGGACATAGAGGCGGTATCGTCTCCTGGCAATAAGAGCGCCCTGGAGAGGGCCAAAAAAGTGAAGCCGGATGTGGTATTGCTCGACCTGGGACTCAAGAGTCGCAACAGTCTGAAGGTGCTCGATTCGATAAGGACGCAGTGCCCCAAGGCCGAGGTGATCGTCATGGACCTGATCCCGGCCCATTCAGAGGCAGTCGACCTCGTCAAAGCGGGTGTCTCCGGATTCATCCCCAGAAACGCGACTCTTGACGAGTTCCTGCACACGATCAGATCGGTTGCCCGAGGGGTCAAGATTCTGCCTCCGACGATGGCGGATTCGCTGTTTTCTCAGATTGTCGAGCGCGCCGTGCAGGCGGGATCTGTGGACCAGGTGATTGAGGCCGTCAAGTTGACCTCATCGGGAGCAAGAGGTGATAAAACTGCTGGCCAAACAAAAGACTGTCCTGGAGACCTCTCGTATACTTGAGATCGCAGTCTATACCGTCAAAAGTCACATCCGCAATATCATGGATAAGCTCGCGCTCCATACACGACTGGAATTGGCAGCCTTCGCCAATGTCAAGCGCCCTCTCAAGAAGGCGTTTGCGACTAACCAAAACAAACCGTGATTGTCTTCACACGCTGAAGGACTAGCTCCCTTTTCAATCCTGTGATGGATTGCCCGGGACATCCACTTCATCGTAATTGCTACTGTGGAGAGAGCTCTCCCCCGGAAGCGCAAGGCGCTCCAGGGTAGAACACTCACGATCTCGAGAATGGAAGGGATTTCCGAATTCTCGACACCAACTGCAGCCCACTCTCTCTCCGGATCTCAACGAGACCAAATTCGCAACGCGACATGGAAGGCGAGGACTTACATAATGATGAGCGACAGCACAATCAGAGCGGACTTCAAGGAAAAGATTTCACCACACATTGAAGTCCTTCTGCAATTCTCCCTGTGGTTAACAAAGAACGGGCGTGACGCCGTCAAGCTGATGCGGTCGGCGATGGCCGAGGCGGTTCACAATTGGGACGAGTTGACGTCGGAAGAAAGTTATGTTCGGCTGCATAGTATCCTGACCCGACAATTCCTTAACAGAAACAGCCAGGTCGTGCAGCCGCCGAACCAGACCTCTGGCGGAGTGACCAGCGAAAGCGTTGACAACGGCGACCGGCTGATTTCCGCAGCAACCGGCGATACGCGGCACCGGTCATGGCTGACCGGCGGATACGACGGTGACGTAAACTACTTCGAGGCATTTGCCGGCCTTCCTCCGACCTTCCGCTCGGTGATGATTCTGTCATATCTCGAGGGATTCTCCAATGTGGAGATTGCCGATCTGGCCGGCGTGCAGCCGCTGGCAGTCGATTCATTGCTCAATCGGGGTCGTGAGTTTCTCCGTGAGGAGCTCTTTGCGCATCTCGTGGGCGAAAACGATCACGAAACAATTGCGGGTCAGTCATCCGCTTCGGGGTGAGGTAAGTGTCTTGAGAAGGCGTTGAAAGGAAGTTATGACTATTAGAACATTGTTTGAAGACCAGACTATGCCCCAGGTTGAGCTTCTCTATCGAGTGAACTGCGATGGCACGTGCAACTTGCCCGCAGGGAGAGTCAGGAGCGGCAGAATGGGTCAATAAGCATTCCCCAGATTAACCATGTCATTTCGAATGGAATTAAGGAGTTTATGTGTTCAAAGTAATCAGTCTCTTACTATCAGTTTCACTGGTGCTCCTGGCCGCTTCCTGCGGCACCAGCACGGCGGAACCAAAAACAGGCGCCGGACTTACCGGTGACGCAGTGAAGACGACCGCCTACGTCACCATGCCAGAGAGCACGGCAATAGCCGTGACGCTCATCGATTCAATTGACACCGACGTTCAGGTGACGGGCGCGGAATTTCGCGCCAGATTGTCTCGACCCATTGTCGTAAGCGGACACACCCTGTTTGCTGACGGCGCCGGGGCGAGAGGCGTGCTGAACAAAGTTGTCGAGTCCGGCCGACTCAAAACCCCCGCCGAATTGAACTTCAGTCTGACCTCCATCCAGGACGGAAGCGGTCATTGGATCAACCTAGGTACCGACATGATCATGGAAAAGAAGGGATCGCACACGAACAGAGAGGTCGCCATGATTGGAGGCGGAGCAATTGTCGGCGGGATTATCGGCAAAATCATTGACAAGAAGGGGAGTACCGAAATCGGTGCCGCCGCCGGTGCCGCCGCCGGCACAGGCTTGTCAGTCATGACCGGCAAGCAAGATATCTTCTACGGGCCGGGCACGGAAGTCGTGTTCTTCTCCAGCCAGTCGAAGCAGATCGCCTTGAGATAAACAAGACAAAGATTGACACCTGGTCTGCCCGCGTACGGGACGACCACATTTCGAAAGGATTGAATAATGAAGAAGTTAGTAATCGCGACTCTGATAGCAGGCCTCCTGTGCAGTGTCTCCGCCTTCGGGAGCAAGCGCCCGGTCGGGTTTCACGGCATAGGACCGAGACTCGGAATGACAGTCAACCCCGATCAGTTCCATTTCGGTGGACATATCGACTTTGGCGATATCTCGGAGAATCTGATGATTCTGCCGAATCTGGAAATCGGCGTCGGCGACAACATCACCACGGTCGCACCCTCGTTTGAACTTGACTATCGCTTTCGCTCCGATTGGGGAGCCTGGACGCCGTATCTGGGTGGTGGAGTCGGTCCCATATTCTACTCGTGGAAGCATGGGGGCAGCCAGACTGAAACAGGTGTATACATGCAGTTCGGCGTGGGAAAAGGGTCGTCCCGCAGTGAATCAGGGCATTTCTTCATGGAGGGAAAACTTGGCCTGGCAGACGCCCCCGATTTCAAAGCCACCATTGGCTGGACGTTCGGGCATTAGTCCGTGTGAGGGTCGAAAACTGATGACGAGGGCACTACTCACAAAGGGATGGTGCTACTCTCATCGAATAGAAAGGAAACAGGAGATATTTTGAGACACTTCAACGCAACCCGTATCGCGATAGTAATCGGAGCGGCCGTATTCATGATGGTGACGAGTGTCCCTTTGTACGCGTCACGCATCGACGGCAACATCAAGTCGTCAGCCAAGCGGTCGTATGTATTTAAGACCTATCTCAAGCACGATGCCATCAAGATCCAGTCAAAGGAAGGCATTGTCACTCTGACAGGCACCGTGTCCGACGAGTCGCACAGATCAATGGCGGAAGAAACCATTCTTGGCTTGGCTGGAGTCAAGAGCGTCGATAACCAGCTCAAGGTCACGGAGGCACCCGCCAGCGCCGGATCAGATGCCTGGCTGGCTCAACGCGTGCGCAGCACCCTGCTGTTTCACCGCAGTGTCAGCTATATGGGCACCAACGTTGACGTCACAGACGGCAACGTGACCCTTCGAGGCAAGGCGTCCAGCGCGGCGCAGAAGGAACTCACGACCGAGTATGCCAAAGACGTCTCGGGTGTCAAAGGCGTGGATAATCAAATGACCGTGAAAGCGTCGCCTGAGAAGGCGCCCCGATCGAAGGGAGAGAAGATCGACGACGCCTCGATCACGTCCCAGGTCCGCATGTCGATGAGATATCATCACGGCGACGGTCTGTCTCCCATGAAAGTGTCCACCGAGAAGGGGATTGTCACGCTGACCGGCACAGCCAGGAATCAGGCGGAGATCGATCTGGCCACCAAACGTGTCAACGATATCCATGGGGTAAAGAGCGTAAACAACAAAATGACTGTCGAGACATCGCAGTCGTCAACCAACTGAGTTGCCGGATTGCTGCCGGTCGATGCTGAGATCCACACGACGGCAGCGATCCCGCAACAAACAAAGAGGAGAGCTATATGCTTTGGACATTAGCCGTAGTGCTGCTGATTATGTGGGCACTTGGTCTGGTAACCGGCGTCACGATGAGTGGCTTCATTCACGTCTTGCTGGTGGTCGCACTCGTAGTTGTGTTGGTCCGAGTCATTTCCGGCCGACGAATAGCGTGACGCACATTGCGTCAGGAAAGGAACACAAATGAAAACTATGACTCTGATTGGCATCATCCTGATTGTGATCGGTGCTGTGGGGCTCATTTATGGCGGAATCACCTATGCCACGAACAGGAACGTCGTCGACATGGGACCGATGCATGTCGAGGTGAGGGAAAATCGACAGATCCCGGTACCTCCTATTGCCGGAGCGGCAGCCCTGGCGACAGGCGTTATACTAATGGTCGTTGGGCGGCGGCGCCACGCAAGCAGCAGTGCAGTCTGAGGCGGGTCGGCCGCGCGACAAAGCTGATAGGATGATGTGATGATGAAGAACAGGAGCAATTCACTGGGATGTCGCAATCGTCTCCATTCGGATGTTGGCGATTGCGGCGTCGGCCGTGGCTTGAAGCGCACCATGACCTGTGTGGGTTTCGCACTGATTGTGCCGGCGACGGTTCTGATCATGGCGACCTGCGCCATGAATCTTGCGACGGGCGAAAGGCACCTCAATCTGATCGGCGAATCACGGGAGATCGCGATGGGTCGGGAGGCTGATTCACAGGTAGTGGCCACTCTCGGGCTTTATGAAGATTCGGCCTTGCAGCGCTACGTGGCGGAGCTGGGCACCAAATTGGCGAAGAACTCAGAACGACCCACTCTACCGTGGACCTTTCGAGTGGTAAATGACCCGGCCGTGAATGCATTTGCCTTACCTGGGGGCTTCATTTATGTCACCCGCGGCCTGTTAACATACGTGGAGAACGAAGCGGAGCTATCCGGGGTGATTGGACACGAGATCGGTCATGTGACCGCACAACATGCGGTTCACAGCATGTCCAACCAGGAATTAACGCAGCTTGGCGTGACGGCCGGCATGATGATTAAGCCGGGACTTCAGAAATACGCGCAGTATCTCAACGCCGGGCTGGGGCTGTTGTATTTGAAATACAGTCGCGACGATGAAAGTCAGGCGGATCATCTCGGCTTTCGCTATATGGTTCGGGCGGGAAATGACCCGCGTCAGATGATCCAGGTGTTCGATATGCTGAATCGCGTCAGTCTGGCCGGCGGCGGGGGAAGCGTGCCGGAATGGCTTGAGACTCATCCGAACCCGGAAAACCGGAGCGCGGCTTTTCAGAAGGAGGTTGATACCCTCACGCTCAATCTGGATCGCTTAACCGTAAATCAGGACAGCTATCTCAAACGTATCGATGGTGTGGTATTCGGTAAGAATCCGCGCGACGGCTTCTTCCGCGGAAGTCATTTCTACCAGCCAGATCTCGAGTTCGAGTTCGAGTTCCCTTCCAGTTGGCAGACGGTGAATCAGAACGAAGCTGTGGCGGCAGTCAGTTCAAACCAGGATGCGGTACTGCAAATCACAATGGCTCAGGGAAACTCCAGCGCGACGGCGGCCAAGCAATTCTTCGCACAGGAGGGAATGACGGCCGAGCGCCTTGAGACAGGCAAGGTCAATGGCCTCCCCGCCGCTTCCGCAAAATTCCAGGCGCAAACCGATCAGGGAGTGTTGCAGGGTAAGGCGGCATTTGTCGAACACAAGGGGCATGTTTACCAATTGCTTGGCTATACAACTGAGCAGCTCTGGGGAAAATATCAGCAGATCATTGTCAGCTCGTTGGGAAGTTTCCGGCACCTGACCGATTCGAAAATCCTCCAGGTGCAGCCGCAACGCCTGAAGATATTGACGGTCAAAACGGAGTCGACGCTGGGAGTTCTGGCTAAACAAGCAGGATCGTCGGCTTCGCTTGAGACATTGGCCATCATCAACCAGACTCAAACGGATGCCGTCTTCAAGGCCGGCGATCGCGTGAAGATGGTAATCGGGGAGAGTCCGGGCACGGAGTGATGCCGCTACACGTCATGCATAATGGACTTGCCTGTCGACACGTCCTGCTGGATTGTCCGTTCCCCTTGACAGATGAGTTACTGGTGACTATGTTTGAATAGAGACAAGAGATCACCCGCAATGAGATTGATCACAACCCGGAACCCGGCGACTGCAGTAGCCCATCAAGCTGCAAAAGAGCATGAGCACGGAAGAGCGGCCATCCGCAGAAAATGCTGACCACGACGAGTTGGCGAATTCACTGGCAGATCGAACCGCAAATGGACAGCGGGCGGACGAGACCGCCAAGGAGAGGCCTCAGGACGGGACAGTTCCCAGCGATCCCAACGGCAAACCCTCCAAAACTACTGCCGATGAATCGGCTATTGGAAATCCGCCGGGGAAATCCACTTCAACGGATGAGTCGGTATCGACCGATACGGACGCACCTGCAAGTGAATCGCCTTCAAATGGACCCGCCTCCGGTAGTTCGACTAAAAACCCCGCCGCGGTCTTTTTGGGAAGACTGGGCGGCCTCAAGGGTGGCAAAGCCCGAGCGAAGACTCTGACGAAAAGGCAACGGAGCGATGCCGCACGAAAGGCGGCGTTGGCTCGGTGGGCAAAGAAGAAGAAGCCTCAATGAGCGTTCGGTCGATCCCTGATCGGCTTAGCGCGATCCCCTAAGTAGATTGGTCCAAGTTGGTTATGGGCAGTGCTCGCCAGATGCTGATGTTTGGCCGTTTTCTCGCTTGGTTCTTACGGCGACCGAGTGATATCTTCTAACATCCCAATTCCTCCTGCAAAGAATCTTCTTTCAGATCTTTCTTGAATCTGCAGAGACTTAAACTGGACTATGCGTGACCGCTCACGTATAATGATTTGAGATTGGGACAACAGCCTTTGGGAAAAAGACTTCCCGTGAGCAGCCACCGGGTGGACCAGTCTCGCACACAAGACACCTGCCCGGCGGCTGTCCTCCTTTTCCGAACGGACTCTCCCGGGATCGCGAGGGGGTGTGGGCAGAGGATGCATGCAACACTTTGGATATACAGGGGTGGTGTGCGCTGGTCTACCAGCCGCCTGACGATTTAGTCGGGTATCCCCCTCCACCACTCCTGTTGTTTTTTCAGACGAGTCCGACACATTGACTCGTCAATTCCAACCAGGCACAGACTTACCAATGGAAGTAAGCCCGTCAGACGAGGCTTCGTACCCTCGGGTGTGTTGCGCGTTCAGCCGCCTGTAGGCAAGGGTCATAGGCAGGCGGACAGCGGATTATGTGAGAGGAACAAGTAGTCGATCAGTCGTGAGAGGTCGGCTATGTCTACGCTGTTGGCGAGGTCAACATCGATATTGGCTTCGGCGAGGCAGATACAAGCGGTATCTGATGTGGCGAACAGGTACCTGAGCAAGGTCGTTAGATCTACGATATCCACTGACTCGTCAGGCGAACAGTCGACATTCCCTGACGTGCCGATACAAAAGCCGCCGCAAGTCGTCACCGTAGGTACGTTTGAGAGTGACGACCAGTTGGGAACCTCATCAGCCGTCTTGACTGCAACGTAATATTTGGTCGAGGAACTCAGGCCGGCGATCGTGAAGCTCTCGGCGCTGCCGGTTACCTTGGGTGCTGGGATGCCTGTCACCTTGGTGGCTGACGCCCAGTTGGCCGTCGTGATCGCGGCTGTCGCATAGCGGATATCATAGGTGGTGGCGGTTCCGATGGTGCCGTCATCCCCCGGCGCAGTCCAGGTAAGGGCGACGCTTGAAATTGTGGCATTTCCGGCCGCCAAATTGGCGATCGCAGAAGGCGGCGTGGTCTCCTTCGAGGTCGATTTCTTGATCACGTTGGACATTGCCGACCAATTGGGGACTTCGTCGCCGACTCTCATCGCAAAGTAGTAAGCCGTGTTTGAGATCAGACCCGTGACCTCGAACGATTCAGCACTACCAGCCACCTTCGGAGCAGGGATGCCAGTCACTCTGGCAGCGTTGGCCCAATTGGCGCTGGTGATTGTCGCGAGGGAGTACCGGATATCGTAAGTTGACGCCCGCCCAGTAATGTGATCATCTCCGGGCGCGGTCCAGGTGAGCGTGACTGAGGTTGGCGTGGATATCGCTGCGCGCAATCCTGCTTCTGGCAGAACCGAACAAATCACGATGGCGACAGTGCACCCAAATAAAACTGTCCTGTTTCCCATTCCGACCATCCCCGCTCGTTAGACTGTTTCTCAACTTCCCTGCCACCCTTGGTGTTGCGCGACGAGCTCATTGAGACAGGGCGCCAAGTTGTTGTCGGGCAGTGAAGAATAGCTTTCTCAGCGGCCGTTCATGGAAGGACTCATTACCCAATCTCCAGTCCCCGGCTGGCACCGGTGGTAACGGAGTCTCTAGTTTTCATGTTGCCCGCTGATCCATGTGCGACCCCTTTCAGTTTGGCAGCGGCTCTCAAGATTCACACCTTATACGTGAGCGCTCACGCATAACCGCAAATATATGCGTAAGCGCTCAAGAAACTGATCGAGGGAGGCACTGGATTGGTTTGCGCGCTGAGGTTCAGAAGCGGCAAGCTAAAGTGCAACAATTTGTTACGGGGAGGTTGGCGTGAGTGGGGTCAGCTAAAATCAGGCACGGACGGGCTTTTGTTGAGATGTTGGCTTTGAAATCTCGTCTCAGTCAAACGAGCGACCTATGCGTACCGAACGGAGTCAAAACGTACAGAAGATTTCATCAAGGGAATCCTCCAGTAGACCGGACTGAGATTTGCGATCGAGGAGAAGAGTCGAACTGCATGCCTTGGGGGAAAGTGGCACCAGCATGCTATTGTCGTTTGTTGATCAGCAATTAGACAAGCAGATAGTTAGCGATAACTTAAAGGGTATGAGTCCCCCACGTTTCGACGTGCATTGTCCGCAATCTCCGGGCCGCACTACGTTACCGTATGTGTCTATTGGACCGAAGGACGCAGATTCTCCCGTGCGAGTCGTCCAATGGCGTCAGGTTCAACTGTATGGCACATGGCTTCGCAATCAGTCCATCTCAGATCAATCTTCTTTGTCCAGCCAATCGAGCATAGCACGTATACTGCCCGTCGCAAGCGCGATGCTCGTGTCGGCAGCGCCATAATAGAAGTGGACAGTGTCGCCGTCGGGGAGAATGGTATAGCCGCAGGGGAATACAACATTTCCTACATCACCATGTAATTCGTACGGTTCTTCGGGGCCGAAGACCCACTGATTGCAGCGCTTGAGACATACCTCGGGCGCCTTCAGGTCGAAGAGTGCAAGACCGAGGCGATATATGGCGCCGGCGGCAGTGTATCGCACACCGTGGTACATCACCAGCCAGCCTTGCGGAGTTTCTATCGGTGGCGGCGAAAGACCTATCTTGTTTGCATCCCACCATCCGCCCCGTCGAGCTTCAAGCATGAGCTTGTGACCTCCCCAGTGAGTCAGATCGGGCGAATACGATATCCACATGTGAGCTCTTGGTGAGCTGATTGGACGGTGAATCAGAGCCCAGCGGCCGTCGATACGATGCGGCAAGAGAGTCGCATCTTTGTCCTCGGGGGACATGATGACCCCAAAGCGCTTGAATGTCTGGAAGTCTTCAGTTGTTGCCAAGGCCACCCCTGGTCCATCGCGAGTGAAAGCAGTATACACTACGGCGTATTGGTCGAGTTCCGGGACGAAGGTGATTCTCGGGTCCTCGATACCCCAAATCTCCTCCGGAAAATTCCTGGGGTCCGGTAGCAACGTCGGTTGGGGATCGATCCGCCATCCGTCGACACCGTTGGCGGAGCGGGCGGCGCAGAGGTGCGACTGTCCGCGCCGATCCTCCACCCGACACAGCAACAGCGTTGTGCCGTCGCCCAGCAACGTGGCACCTGGATTGAAGACGCTGTTGACGGGATAGGGCCAGTTGGCGGCAGTTAGAATCGGATTGAGTTTATGACGCCGAAGGAGTTCGGGGTGCGAATTGTTCATTGGGGGTGCATCTCCATGGATTAGAAAGTGTTCTCTGCCAGGCGGAGTTCCAGCAGGGACTGGAGAAAGGCCAGAGTAGATTCGGCGCCGAGATTTTCATTGGGGCGATCAGGATGCAAACCATCGCGACATCCACCCGTGGTTGGGTCGTAGATAGATAAGTTCAAGTCGTTGCGGCCCAGGAACCATTCAAAGGCGCGCTGGGCTTCTTTGCGCCAGCGGATATCCTTCGTAAGTCGAAACGCCTCAAGACAGGCAGAAACCATCGCCTGGCCCTCGACCGGCTGTTGGTCAAAGCGAGCACGTTCGCCACTCTTGCGGTAGAAGCCATTGGATCCGATCGGGACAAAGTGGCCCCCTTTGCTGGCCCGTTGGATATTGCTGAGCCAGGCAAGTGATTCCAGTCCGGCATCGATCATGGCCGTGCTCTGAATGGACTGTCCGCAGATCAACGACGCATGAGGAAGGACGGCATTGCAGTAGGTTAATCCCTCTTCGTACCAGCACCAGTCGTCGGAGCGACAACGCTCATACAAGGACAGGAGTCGCTGGGATAATTCTTCCTGAACCTGGCTGGCACGACGGTCGCCGGCGAAGCGGCGGAGATATTCATGGATGCCGATAAGGGCAAAACCCCACGCACGGGGACTGGTAGTGCCGAGAATGGCGGGGAGCGCCTGTTCAAATAACCATCCGGCCATGCTGTGAAGCGCAGGAGTATTGGATCGACCAAGCACAGTGCCCAGTGCCCATAGGGCGCGACCGTGGCTGTCGTCCGATCCGTTCGCCTCTAACCAGGTGCGCTGATAAGTCATGAAATTACGGAAGCGCCCGGTATCGGCATTGTACGCGTACCAGATGAAAGCAAGGTAGCGCGAGGCCAGGTCAAAGGCATCCTGATTACCCAGATCCTCAAGCAGCGCGCTCACGATGAGGGCACGGGTATTGTCGTCGGTCGTATATCCTTCGTGATAATTGGGGATCGTGAAAATGGCGTGCTGGAGGATACCTGTTTCGTCGGTCATATTGCGCAGGTGATCAAGCTTCACTGGGGGCAGTTCGCCGGGGTGCTTGTCGAGGGCTTTGACAGTGTATCCGGGGCTGGAGAAGTGCCGACGATCAGCCCGGGCGCGCTCGAAGGTTTCGCGGTAACGATGCGCCACCTCCGGCCAAATCATTTCCCTGCCGAACAGGTACGCCCTCTTACGCATCGCATGGCGGCCGGCTTCGTCGTTCAACAGGTCGGTTACCTTTTGTGCGAGCGCAGCCGGATCGTGAAACGGCACGAGAACGCCTCGCTCTTCGGCGAGCATTTCTTCAGCGTACCAATAGGGTGTGGAAATCACCGCCTTTCCCGCGCCCAGAGTATAGGCCAGGGTACCAGAGGTGATCTGCGCCTTGTTGAGATAGGGAGTGATATATATGTCGGCCGCGCCGATGAATTCGATCAATTCTTCCAGGCTGACGAACCGATTGTAGAAGATGACATTACCTTCGACGCCTCGCTCGCGGGCGAGCCATTGTAGGGAGAGCCGGTATGCTTCCCCGTCCGTCTCCTTCACGTGCGGATGAGTTTCACCGAGAATTATGTAGACGACGTTTGGGTGTAAAGCGAGAATCGCCGGCAAAGCCTCAATGACATTTTCGATCCCCTTGCTCGCGGAGAGCAGTCCAAAACTGAGCAGGACCATTTTACCCTCGACGCCGAAGAGATCCTTGTGAAAACTGGGGTCGACAAATGGAACGTCCGGGATACCGTGCGGGATGAGATCGACTTTGTTTGCGGACACGTGGTAGACATCGGTCAGAAAGTCCTTGCCGCGCTGACTCATGACAACGAGACGGTCTGAGAGCTTCGCGATTTCCTCCAGCGCCCATCGTTGATCTGCATCCGGCTCGGCCAGAATGGTGTGCAGGGTTGTGACAATCGGCATGCGCAGTTCGCGCAGGAGAGCCAGAATGTGGCTGCCGGCACGCCCCCCGAAAATGCCGTATTCGTGCTGCAGGCAGACAAGATCGACATTATTGATATTCAGGAAATCGGCGGCGCGACGATACGATTCGATATCCTTCTCCGAGAGTTCAAAGCGAACGCGCGCAGGGTATTCGTACCCGACATCGGTGTCATTGACGGGAACGGCAATACAGGTTGTCCCCTCACGTTCGGCCGCTATGGCCTCACACAAATCCGTGGTGAAGGTGGCGATGCCGCATCGGCGCGGCAGGTAATTGCCGACAAATGCAATGCGCTTGATGATCGAGCTGTCGATTCCGTTTCGCAATTTTAGACATTCCTTTCCAGCAGTGGATCAGGACGGATTGGACGCTTGTAGAATATACGTTGAAGGCGACCCATGGTCGGCGATCGTCGCGTCCACTCATCAGTCAACACTCGCAAGCAACAGTATAGGGTGGTTGGTCGAATTCGGAATCGACCAAACGATTGAAAAAGGGACTAATCCCCAGGTCTGAAGCGGGAATGATACATCCGGACGGCTATTGACCGAGGTTGCCATAGTCATGGGTTTCGCAGACCGGGCGGTACAGTTCGTGGCTCGGCTGTGGCTGCCAGATTGCCAGACGGCCGGTAACGGCAGCGAGAGTGCAGGCGAGGAAACCGGGAATTACCCCAAACACGATCCAAGCTACGATTAACATCAGTTGCCTCTCCGGGTACGACCGGCCGCAGGAACCTGCGACATCGTCACCCTGCGAATGAGTCGCGTCACTCTTCGCGTACCGTAATCATAGCGCCGTCCAATTCCCGGCCATGGAGGGCGGCAACGGCGGCGAGGCCGTGATGGTTGAAGGGCATTTGGATTGTTCCCATGCGTCGCGGTTTGCCCTCGACCTTGTACGTGCTGATGGTGGCTTTGGTCACTTCACCGTAGATTTCGAAGCAGCCCCGGAGATCCGACAGTGAGGTCGCCGGGGAAACGTTGCTTACATAGATATTCACGTGGCATCTTCCTTTCATTGCAGGAACTCGCAAAAGACTCTGACGTGGGTCCCGTCGGAGTTTTGCGATCGCGCCAATGCGCGTACGACACCCGATCAAAGATTTGACAAGGATTGATGGGTTAGAGCAAGGCTTGAGAAATGATCGATTCGGTGGTCGTATATGTATATATACGACCAAAACGGTCAAACGCCCAGCTTTATCTTCGCAAAGCTTGAGACAGTTCTACCGGCATCACTGGGAAGAGGACGTGAAGTGTTGACTGCGCATGCACTTGGTGGTTGGTGGTCAACGCCTTATCATCTTTCGGCATTATGCCCGATCCTTCGCGGCGGTGGGGTATCAATCCAAAGGACTAGTTCTCTTTTCAATCCTTCGGCCCATTGATCGGTCATTTATTCCGGGTATTTTGAATCCACAAAGACGATTAGCAGCCCTAACGGATGGATTCGCTTACAGGCGAAATCGGGTTAGCGTCAGTCTATGTCGCACACAAAAAATGGCCGCAGGATATGAGAGGCCCCCCAGAAGAAGGCGATGAGTTCACCCATGATGACTGCCATAGCGACTCGACGGAATAAATTCGAGGAAGCCGCTTTCCCTCACATCGACGCGCTCTTATGGATGGCTCTCTGGCTCACCAAGCGCTGGAGTCGCGCCGAGTACCTCGTTTTCAAGGCGGTGATTACCGCCTACCATTCGTGGGACCGCACCGATGGTGCAGTCGACAGCAAAGTGCGGCTGTTCAGAGTTCTGGTAAGGACATTTCGCGATTCCAGGAGTCGAAAGCGCAAGCCCGTACGGTTGCGCGCGCAGTCCCGCGCAATGGCCGGCGGGCCAGGGGACAGCCTCGGGCCATCTCATCTTAGTCCGATCGATAGCCGAGGACTGTCGTTGCTGTACGAGATTCCGGGCGTCGTGTTCAGAGGTGCCATAGCACGGCTCAGAGCGCAGTCACGGTTGATCATGTTGCTCAGGTTTCGAGAGCAATTCTCGTATGACGAAATTGCCTTCATCACCGACGCCAGTCAGGACACGGTCAGGTCGGCCCTGTCCAGGTACCGGCAATCAATTCCGCGGTACATGATTGAGCTCGAAGATCGCATCGTAGGCACGGCCAAGGGCAGCGCCTCAATATCATAACAGCACATCGGAGGACACAGGTTGCGGAAACTTTCGATCGGTATCATCGATCTCGTGGCAAAAGCACCCACGCGAACAATGTGGATGCGGGTGATGGGAGCGAATTTTGTCAGTATCATGCCGCAGGTTGTGGCGGCATGGTGCGAGGAGCAAGGGCACGACGTCACTCTGGTGACTTACACGGGGCGGGAGAATCTCCTGGAGGAATTGCCGGCGGGAGTTGATCTCGTCTTCATCAGTTCATTCACTGAAGCAGCCCTTTTATCCTATGCGTTGAGCAATCTGTTTCGGTCGCGCGGCGCCGTCACCGCGCTGGGTGGGCCGCACGCACGGTGTTACCCGCAGGATGCATTGAAGTACTTTGATTATGTGCTCGGATTCACCGATCAGGCGTTGGTTCACGACGTGCTTCGGGATTGCTCATCACACCGACCGCTGGGGATACACCTATCGGCCGATCACCATCCGGTTAAACTGCCCGGCGTGGGCGAGCGGTGGAAATTCATCGAGCAGACTCTGCGCAAGGCCCCCTTCATAAAGATCGTTCCGCTCCTGAGCAGTCTCGGGTGTCCGTATTCGTGCGATTTTTGTATCGACTCGTCGGTACCATTTCAACCGATGGACATGGAGCAGATGAAGGCGGATCTTCGTTTTCTCCTCACGAAGCTGAAACACCCGCGAGTAGCGTGGCACGATCCAAATTTCGGCGTCCGGTTCGATCAATGCATGGACGCCATCGAGGAAGTGGTGCCGCCGGGACGAATCGACTTCATTGCCGAGTCGACGCTCTCGCTCTTGTCTGAGCCGCGCGTGCGGCGACTTAAGCGCAACGGTTTCAAAGCTCTGCTGCCCGGAATTGAATCGTGGTACGAGATGGGCAAGAAATCGAGGACGGGAGAAGCGACCGGGATGGAAAAGGTGCGGAGGGTATCGGAACAGGTCCGCATGATTCTTCGCCACATTCCGTATGTGCAGACCAATCACATTTTCGGACTGGACAGCGATGAAGGACAGGAGCCGTTTGCGCTCACCAAGCGGTTTCTGGATCTCACGCCAGGCGCTTTTCCGGCGTATTCCGTTCTCTCGGCTTTCGGACAGGCGGCACCGCAGAATCTGGCTTTCCAGCGTCTGAACCGGGTGCTGCCGGTTCCGTTTTCGTTCCTCACCAATGCGCAGATGAACATCAAACCGAAGCACTACACGTGGCCGGAGTTTTACGATCACCTTATCGACGTAACCAGGCACTCGTTTTCCTCAGGCATGATTGCCCGGCGGTTCGTGGCCAACGGCGAGACGATTCCCAGATTGCTGAATGTCGTACGGGGACTATCATCGGAGCGGTTCAGTCGAATCGCCCACTATACGGAGATGCGGAACCGATTCGAAAGCGACCGTTCATTTCGACGATTCTTCGAGCAGGAAACGCTGGAGATACCGCAGTATTTTGTCCAAAGAATCCGGCGCGATCTGGGTGAGTTCTGGAACTGGCTGCCCGAAGGAGCGATTCGCCACGACCCGAACGCATACCTGTGGGCGACAGAAAATGCCCTGCCCAAGACGGCCATGCAGAAACTGGCGTAGTGGAGCGTCGTGGAGGTCATCGTGCGAGTTCGCGACGGCCAAGAGTCCGGTTGACATCCGGGCGGAAAGACTTTTGCCGAATCATATCTCAGGTCACCGGCCTCGTGCGGACAGGCCGCTGTGCGATGCGTAAATTCGGTTTGATAGTGACACGACCTTAAACACCACGACAAAAGGAGTCTGGCTATGGGTGATAAAGGTGGAAAGAAAGATAAGGAAAAGACGCAGAAGCAGAAGAAGAGCAAGCACGATCACGAGGAGCAGGTCCGGAAGGATAAACAACCGAAGAAGGTTGAATGACATGGACGCCACATTACAGTCGTGACTTGCCAATGGGGTTATCGAAATCGATAATGTTCCGTTAGTGATTCCTGTCGTGCCATAGTTTCCGGCTCGGCGCTGTTTGGGGAGGGATAGAACCCAGATGGTCGAATGTGGATGTTTTCCTACCGGCCACCGCCGGAGCGTTTTCCCTGCAACACAAACGAATATCAACCGTCGACCGATGAACGCGGTCTCCCGGGCCACTTCACTCAGCGGAAGGGGTGGCCTTTTTTACATTGCTTGTGTTCGCCTTTGTGATCATGATTTGAGCCTGGTGGTCTCAAACGCGGCCGACGGAATACGTGATTGATATGCGGCCGGCTGATGAGTGGTGGTCGAGACTGCAAAACCGGGATGACGGAGGAATTCGCGCATGAGATTTGACGGTAAGTGGTCCGTGTCAATTGGGCTGTTGATTCTCTGCATGACACTGTCTGTCCGAGCGGACAGGATGGTGCCGACAGCACTTTCAGAACAATCTACGGCCTGCATCACCTGCCACGAACCGGACATGGCGGGACTGGTCAAAGAATGGCGGCACAGCCGCCATTACGGAGCGGATGTCGGATGTTACGAATGCCACGCCGCCGACCCGAAGGATCTCGATGCCGTCGACCACAACGGGTACACGATTTCGGTGATCGTATCGCCCAAGGATTGTGCGAAGTGCCACGTGAATGAGTTCAATGAGTTCGAGGCATCGCACCATGCCGCAGCCGGGACAATTCTCGGTTCGCTCGACAACATGCTGGGCGAAGTAGTTGAAGGTCCGATGGCTGCCATCAGCGGCTGCAAACAATGCCACGGTTCGGAAATCAAGATCAATGATGACAAGACACTCGACCCCGCCACATGGCCGAATACGGGGATTGGTCGGATCAATCCGGATGGGTCCAGGGGCTCATGCGCCGCCTGCCATAGTCGCCACTCGTTTGACGCCGCGCTGGCGCGACAGCCGGAGAACTGCGGCAAATGCCACCTCGGCCCTGATCATCCCCAGAAAGAGATTTACGAGGAGTCCAAACACGGGATCGCCTACTATGCAAACATCGATCGGATGAATCTGTCCTCGGCGTCGTGGGTGGTGGGGATCGATTATTCTGCCGCTCCCACCTGCGCAACCTGTCATATGTCCGCGACCAAGGACCTGCCGTTGACGCATGACGTGGGAGCGAGGATCAGCTGGACACTTCGGCCGGCAGTGTCGCAAAAGATCGATGCCGCCGCGATCAAAGCGGGTAAACAAGTGAAGTCGTGGGAAGCTCGCCGTGGCGACATGAAGTTGGTCTGCAGCAATTGCCATACGTCGAGCTATGTCGACAATTTCTACCAGCAGTACGACAGTCTCGTTGGCATGTATAACGACAAGTTCGCCCAACCGGCCACGGCCATTTATACCAAGCTGCGAGCGGCCGGACTCCTTACCGCGGACACCGACTTCGACGAGGAGTTGGAGTGGACGTACTACCTGCTGTGGCACCATGAGGGTCGGCGCGCCCGCATGGGCACGGCGATGTTTGCTCCCGACTACACGCAGTGGCACGGGATGTTCGAGGTGGCCCAGCGATTCTACATGGAATTCATCCCCCAAACCAGGGAATTGATCGAGCGGGCCAAGGCATCCGGAGGAGCCAGAGCAGCGGCGGCTGAAGAGGTTGAACAACTCGTATTGAAAATGCTCGACATGGATGCCCACAGGTGGTTCACAGGCAAAGAGCCGGCAGAGGTCAAGGCGGCGCGAAAGAAAGCGGCCGAGGAGTTCAAGAAAAGATACACGCCCTGATTGGGCCGCGCAATTGAATCTGACACAGAGGCCGCACTTCGGTGCGGCCTTTTCTATTGCCGGCGTTCTCTCAAGCCCTCGTTCCAGGGGCGTAAGTGCAACGAAGCTAACTCGCCGGGGGGCTGCTCAATTTTGCGAATGTTTATGGACGTTTACTCCAAGCCGCTCAATCGGATGCGGTTGCCGTGCGGCATCGCAATGTATTCGGGTCCATTTTATCCTTGACGTGCGCAGGCTTTCGCTTACATTGTAACTGTATCACCGGCGGATTTTCTTCGCCCTCCTTCTAAATTCGAAATAGGTGTTGATCATATATCGCAAATGGACTGACGCCACGTCTCAACGTGGCGGCCTGTTTCCATTGGTTTCCGGCCTTAGGTCGGCGCGCGCAATCGTTTGAGGGCCAAACAATGTCAGGAGGCAGTATGAGAGTGATGCGATGGGCGGCGGGAGTGGGGGTAATCTTGTTATTGGCGACGCGGGGGATGGGCCAGCCATCAGTACCCTGTTCGGGATGCACGGCACCGGAGAATGGCGGGGGAACAGCGGATTTCCCGGCACTGTGCCCTTATGAACCGTGCTGTGGGAACACCATGCATATCGTGGATGGTCTGCCGGCCGGAACCACCATAGAGGTCCAGGCAGCTCTGAGCAACTTCACCGGCGTTATAAGCGTTCCGGGTGGCCCGATGGGGGGAGAGACAGTCAACGCAAACGCGACGCTGGCTATGCAAATGACCGGTACCGGTGTGCTCGCGGGTTTCTCGCGATTTGTCATGATTCCGGTGACGCTCAAGTTTGAGAATGCAGCCCGAACACCGCTGGCGATAGTTCAGCCGTTTGACGGTTACCTCGCACAACATCAAGGACAAATTGTGGGTGACCCTGATTTTGACTTGCTGCGGATTACCGCCGGTGATGATTTCGGTATGCCCAGCCCAGGCCATACGACATTCTCCCAATCCGGATTTGACTATTCCGTCGAGAGCTTCTTCGACATCACCTACCGCATCGATTTCATCGGTGCGCCGGCCGGATCATTGGCCGGCATGTCCGGTTCGACGACCGATCAAATCAGACTGTACCAGGGATGTCCTCGATGGAGACCGGGCGATGCTCACAAGATGCATTTCCCGCAACACCCGGATGAGAAAGGGTGGGACGTGCTCGCGACGTGGCCCCATCGGCTGGCCGACGACTGGACCAGCTCGGAGACCGGACCGGTCAAAGATCTGCACTTCTGGGGATCGTTTCTCAACGGACAACGCGAGCCGATCAAGCGGTTCTATCTTGAGATCTACTCAGATGTGCCGGCCGGCGTCGATTTGCCGTACAGCCATCCGGGAACCCTGCTCTGGGCCGACACGGTCGAGGAGTATGTGATGACTCCGCTCACGCCCGGCGTGTTTGAAGGGTGGTATGATCCGTTCGCACCGGGTTACCTCATGTCTGATCACAACGAATACTGGCAGTATGATGTTCTTTTGGAGCCGGTGAAGTGGTTTTCGCAGACGGTTGGCACTGTCTATTGGCTGAGCATCTCAGCGGAACTGGCCGACACGACGGCCGGGCGTCGGTGGGGATGGAAATCGACGCTTGACCACTACAATGATGACGGCGTCTACCGGCCATTGCCACCTGCCGGGACCTGCGTTGCTCCCGACAACGGTTTTGGGACAGCCACACAACCGGCTATCTGTCCGTTTGACAACAATGACTTGATGTACATGATCGACGGGTTACCACCGCTAAGTACGGTCGAATTTACGTCGGAGATTCACTCGATCGGCGGCGTAGTGGAAACGCCGGGCGGGGGATTGGGGGGCACGCAATCTCAATTCTTTGCGCAATTGCAGCTCAAGATGAATGGTACAGGAGCCTACTTTGGTTACACGCGCACGGTAAACATGTTACTACCCAATAACATGATCCACACGGCGCCGCGTGCACCGTTCACGTCGCCGCAGTCGTTTGCGACCGACTTAATCTTCACGCAGGGACAGATTACCGGTGATCCTGATTTTGATTTGTTGCGCATTACCGCAGGAACCGGATTTGGCATGCCCAGCCCGGGGAACACGACCCTCACCCAAGCGGGTGCCCAGTGGAATGTTCAGAGCTTCTTTGATATCACCTATCGCATCGATTTTGTGGGAGCGTCGACGGGTCCGTTCGCGGGAAGATCGGGATCCACAACCGGGACGGCCCGAATTCGGCAAGGGGGACCAATTGTCCTGTTGAACCCGTGGATTGACTTACACGAGCCGCCGGTGTTTACTACGTCACTTGACCTTTCGTTCGTCATTACGGGAGGGACGGGCGGTTGCTGTGTCGGCACGACCGGCAATGTCGACTGCGATCCTGCGAATAGCGTCGATATCGGCGACTTGACCACGCTGATTGACAATCTTTTCGTATCGTTTACGCCGCTCTGTTGTGTGGCGGAAGCGAATTGTGATGGTATCGGTGGGGTCGATATAGGGGATTTGACGGCGCTGATTGACAATCTCTTTTTGAGCTTCACTCCGCTCCCGTCCTGTCCATAGTAGATGGATCGGAGTGTACAGACGACCCGGCCGGGTGACTGGCCGGGTCGTTCTTTTTTCCCCCAGCGGGTCGACCGAATTACTCAAGTTCGGTGGAAGGACAGAGTATCGGGATGTCCTATGGTGGTGAGAATCTGCTCGGCGATTTCCTCAGCCACGCGACGCGTAGTGTCGACGACATGCCATTTCTGCTGCTCATACAGGCGCCGACAGTAAAAGACCTCCTGCCGAATTGAGGCAGGGTCGCTGTACTCGGTGAGCGCGGTCGGTCCCGCCTTGCGGCCAAGCCGTTCGGCGCGCTCGGTGCGATGCCAGTGCAATTCTTCCGGCAGAATGTCGAGCGCCACGATTCTCTTCGGATCGACCGGCTCGAGCCGCTCCAACAAGTTGCGGGTCGACTGCTTATCCGGGATTATGGGAATATTGGCCACCCATACGCCGTAAAGGCTTCCGATGTACATGGAAAGCGGAGTCTTGCCGCACCGTGAAGGTCCAACCAGGACCAGTTCTGCCTGACTCAGGCGGTTACCGCAACCGTCGTCGTGTTCGCGAGTGAAATCAATTCCCTGGACCCAGTGCATATACGCATCGTCCATCTTCAACGCCATCCCCGGCCGGTAGTGCGGGTCGACCCCGAGGAACTGGGTGAATTTGCGGAGCACCCAGGCCATGACGTTGTAGTGCAGAATTCCCCGTGCCTCGAGCTGCTGATGAAAGTATGCCTGCACGCCCTCCTCAACGATCGTAAAGATGACCATGCAGGAGCTATCGAGATGCTTGAGTATGTTGTCCGCCTGCAGCCGCGTACGGACCTGTGCATAAACGTGACTCACTTTGTACTGTACGCCTGAGCCGTCGTATTGCGCCAGGGCCGCATCTGTCAGGCGCTGGGCGGTGCCGCCGGTACCGTCGGACACGAGTACAATGTGCTTTTCATCCTTATCAATTGCCATGACCCGGTTCCCCTTGTCGTTATGCAGGCAATGGTAGCTACCCAGCGGGTAAAGTCAAGGTTTTGGATTGATCACCAAAGCGGATCAGGCCGCATACCCAACTGCTGGACACGAGTTTGTCCCGTCGCCAGCCGGATTGATCTCATTGACAAAATGGCCCGCGCTGCCTATATTTATGGTACGACTGAGATCGGGTTCGGGACAGATCCAGGATGTCCTGCAGGGAAGCTGTCTCACGCGGCGTGATGCCGTCGGTCAGGTCTCGTTTCGTCCGAGCTCATCGAGCATACTTACTCATATCGATGTGAGATCTACTACCTTTAGTCCGGGGGTCATAGATGTCCACAGGAATCAGAGTACTGCCGGTTATTGCATTACTCACTCTACTCACAAGCAGCGGCCAATTATTGGCTCAGTCATTCGGCGGGAAAACAGATTATGCCACCGGCAGCGGTGCGTATTCGGTCTTTGCGGCCGACCTCGACGGTGATGGCGATCGAGATCTGGTGGCGGCCAATTATACCGGTGTCAGTATCTCGGTATTCAAGAACGGCGGTACCGGTTTATTTGCCGCCAAGGTCGATTACCCTGCCGGTACCTTGCCGACCTCGGTCTACTGTGCCGATGTCGACGGCGATACCGATATGGATATTGTGGCAGCCAACCTGACCAGCAACACGGTATCAGTCTTTAAGAACAACGGCGACGGGACCTTTGTCGCGAAGGTCGACTATGGCGGTGGCGGCGGGGCTCGGTCGGTAGTCTGTGCCAATGTTGACGGCGATGCCGATATCGACATTGTAGTAACCAACTACTCGGCGTCGACTGTATCTATCCTCAAGAACAACGGTGACGGGACGTTTGCGGCCAAGTCCGATTACGCAACCGCCGGTGCGCCACGGGTGGTGTACTGCGCCAACCTTGACGGCGATACCGATATCGACCTGGCGATAGCCTGCAGCGGCTCCAGTCCGTCGCTCTCGATTCTCAAGAATAATGGAGATGGCACGTTCGCCGCGAAGGTGGACTATGTCTGCGGCACGGGCGTGCGAGGAGTCCACGGCGCCGATTTTGACGGTGATACCGATATTGATCTGGCGGTGGCCAATTATGGAGTGAGCACGCTGGGGATATTCAAGAATAACGGTGACGGATCGTTCGCTGCGCGCACGGATTATGCCACCGGAAACGCACCGACGTCGGTATTTTGCGCCGACCTGGATATCGATGGAGACATCGATATCGCCGTGGCCAATTATACCGGCAGCAGTGTGTCGGTGTTCAAAAACAACGGTAATGCGACCTTTGCCGCCAAGGAGGATTTTGCCGCCGGCAGCGGGACGATGTCCGTCTATTGTGCCAGGTTGAACAACGATATTATGCCGGACATGGCGGCGGCCAACCAGAATGGCAACAGTGTCTCGGTCCTGTTCAATCTGCTCCCGTGTTGCGAGGGAATGACGGGTAACGCTGACTGTTACGCGGGTGTGGACATCGGTGATCTAACTGCCATCATTGACAATCTGTTTATCACCTTTCAACCCTTGTGTTGCGAGGGAGAAGCAAACTGTGACGGCATTGGCGGGGTGGACATTGGTGATCTTACCGCACTGATCTTCCATCTATTCCTCACCTACATGGATTTGCCTCCCTGTCTATGACGGGCGGTCGGCGATTTGGACCATGACAGTCGGCCCGGCAGGCAATCCTGCCGGGCCGTTTTTGTATCAAGTGCCCGCACGACGTCTCCCTGCCGGGATGGCCCGGCCAAACCGCCTGGTACCATACTGCACTTGGCAAAGGGCCGGTTTGTGACTATCTTGGACCGAAGTTATCACTTCTTGGAAAATCGACACCAACAGGCGACCTCATGGGCTATGTGAAATTGATACGACGCTTAACGAATCGCGCCATAGAACCCTTTGAAGCCTCACCGGTACTCTGGCTAACGTTGACGACCGTGCCGGTGCTTCTGCTGGCGATTCTCACGCTCAGGAACGGTGCGATCCACATCATGGCCCCGTGGGATGTCTTTACCTTATTGGAGGGAGGATGGGCGGTGCACAGCGGGCTCATACCCCACACCGATTTCTACAACCCGATTGGATCATTGACGTACGTCCTCATTTCGATCGGCATGAGACTCTGCGGCCCGTCGACCATGGCTATCGCTTGCGGGAATCTCTTGTTTCTCGCGGTCATCGTACCGTGGACGTGGTGGGTGGCGTACAGCCGATTGTCCGGTATGATGTCGTGTATTCTCACCGTCTTTGTCTGCATGTTGATTGTCGCCGCCCGGCCCCTGGGATATGATCCGGGTGTGACAACTTATGCGATGATTTACAACCGCTATAGCTGGGTATTGTTGTCGGTGCTGGTGATCCAGTTGTTCATCGAGCCGCGCACGACCGGCAGGCGAACACTGCTGCTTGAGGGAATATCGATCGGCGGTCTGCTGGCTCTCCTATTCTTCTGCAAAATCAGCTATTTCGTCGTTGGGGTGGGGGCGTGCGCGTTGGGTGTCGTCATGTATCCTGACAGGTGGCGTGTTTTTCTCTATGCGGCAGGGACGTTTGTCCTGTTTTGTCTCGGCGTGAAGCTCCTCTTCAATATCAGTTCGTTCGACTATATCGCCGATTTGCGGACAGCGGCCGAAGCGCAGTCATTGGGGCACCGCATTCAGTATCTGAAGAACAGTCTCTCAGCAAACCTGCACTCGATCTACGCACTCTTGCTCTTGTGGCTCGTGACGATGATCACACCTGTGCGTGACACGCGCCGGGCCCGTTGGATGTCCGAGAAGGTGAGAACAACCGTAGCGATTGCGTTTATGCTCGGAGCAACGTTCTTTATCGCGGCCGGCAACGCCGTAGAAGGAGCCGATCTTCCCCTGCTCTTCGCAGCGTGTGTAATTCTGATTGAATTCGTCTCGCGGAGGCTTGAGCAAGAGCATACCGGCCCCCTGTCGGCGTCGGAACTCTCCTACATACTGGTGCTGCTGATTGCCATTCCGGTCTTTGCCCTGCCGATGATGGCAAAGGACAGCCGGAGCGTGTATCTGGCCACGAAGTGGAAATCATACCGCGATCACGGGGCTCCGGCCAGCCAGCGCTTTGGTGCCGAACCGTTACGTGACTTCGTCATCCCCCATACCAGCGAATGGCAGACTGCCTATTGGCGGGCGAAGGATGTCCCGGCGCGCATCAATGACGGCATCGCGCTCCTGCGCCGCCACGTGACATCTGAGTCAAAGCTGTTCGTCGTCGCTCTCACCGACCCGTTTTCGTTTGCCCTGCAACTGGTGCCTCCGAAGGGAGTCCCCCTTTGGTGGGATATCAATTTCTCGGTCAGCGCGAACGGGCTGCCGGCTCCGGATACCATTTTCGCCAATGTCAATCTCGTGATGATTCCGCTCCTGCACCAGGATGATGGAGGTTGTTGCGGGGGAACAGTGGAACGGATGCTTGAGGTGTACGGGCCATACTTCGAAATACACTTCCAGGAAATCGAACATTCCGACACCTGGCGACTGCTGGAACGCAAGCCGTAGTGGAGATTCCGACTAAATCATCGATGCCAGACGGAGACTGTCTGGAGCTACAATCACCATATCAGGATACTATTCCAGAAACTTTCGGGGATGACCGGCATTATAAGACTGGTGCCCGCCCGGGTGGCGGTGCCTGAGACAATTGCCGATTTGCCAAAGGATTGAAAGAGTCGGCTAAACCCCGAAGGAGTGCTGCCGTGCGTTTTTGTACGACGATGTTGTTTTCAATCCTGGTGTCGGCCACGTCGACGTGGAGCGCCGACAGCCGTTTGGCTATTTCCTCCAATCTGTTTTCCGATCTTGCCGGCAATGTCACGGCTCTGGGGCAACAGCCGCGCTTTTGGGGAGGATTGTTCATGTTCGGGGCTGTCCCGTCCGTATTTGACGACGAGACCAATCATCCTTATCGCTCCTGGACGAATCGTATTGCAGTGGATCACGTTTTTGAGGCAGGGAACGTGTTGGGAAACGGTATCGTTCACATCGGGGCGGCTATTTCTTTGTATTCAATAGGCAAGATTGGGCATAGTGAGGAGATGGCCGGACTGGGATCCGATCTATTCAGTGCACTCGTCATTTCAGGCGCCCTATCGACCGGACTGAAAGTGGCAACCAACCGCCGTCGACCGGATGGCGCACCCTACTCGTTTCCGTCGGGCCACTCAACCATGGCCTTTACGACCGCCGGAGTGATTGCCAATCGCTACGGCACGATACCCGGAATCGCCGCCGAGGCGGTGGCCGGATATGTCGGGTTGTCGCGGCTTCAGGAGAACAAACACTACATCAGCGATGTGGTCGCGGGCTGTCTTCTGGGGAACATAGTGGCCCATGAAGTGGTAGGCCGAAATCGATTGACCCGCAACCTGGGAATCTCTCCAGTCACCAGCGGCGGCAATGCCGGAGCGGCACTCCTGATCCACCTCCATTGACATCGACTGAGAGACGCCTGCTGCTCGAAAATCTAGAAAAAAATACAACCGGTAGCGCTGAGCACACATAGCACCACCGGTTGCCGACACTCGGAGGAGATTTGATCGTCCGAGCCGATTCTAATCTGGAACCCTACATCACATCCCACCTCTGAGCTTCTTTTTGTAGCCGGTGATCGTCAGGAAACTATTTTCGCAGCGACCATCGCGTTTCATAATCTCCGCCCGACGTCAAGCATGCTTTCGCGACAAATGAGAGCACGACAAATTTCACTTCACGTCTGAAGTCAGCGAGCATACAAGCAAATGGTGTGCGCGTCGGATCACGGTTTTGTTGTCGTTGACTGGCAAGCAGTTGATTAGGTTGATTTGAGCCAAGGTGGTGAAACAGCCACAATTGCTGTTGCCGAACGGCACCATCGCGGGGAGTTTTGTAGCCAATCGGTTACAGTTTCTCTTGGGTGGAGTTGTGGATTTCGAGGTTCAGTGTTCTCAGCTTCTTGTACAGCGTGACTCTGTGGACACCAATCAAGGCGGCTGTCTTAGGGATATCGTAGTCGCACGCGAGGAGTGCCCTGCTTATAAACTCGCGCTCCCAAGTGCGGAGGTTGTGATACAGGGAGTGGTCGCCGTTCAAGGCCTTACCTGGAGCGCGGTGGAGATGTATGGCGATATCCTCCGGCTCGATCACCTGGTCATCAGAGAAAAGTAAGGCAGCCATAATCGTTCCCTTCAATTCCCGGCCGTTTCCCGGCCACGAATGATCGAGGAGGAGCTGTCTCGTCTCCGGGGCGAACGACCGTGGGGGGGCCTGCAATTCGGCGGAACCCAGGGCGAGGTAGTGTTCGGCGATCTGAATAATGTCCTCCAGCCGTTCTCGCAGTGGCGGAATGTCAATGGCGAGGGCGGCGATGCGGTGGTACAAATCGAGAAGGAAGCGGTCGGCCTGGATTTCGGCCCGGAGGTCTTTATTGGTGGCCGTGACGATGCGAATGTTCACTTTGATCTTCTGGTTAGCGCCGACCGGCGCAAATTCCCTGTTCTCGACCGCCTCGAGGATTTTGCCTTGCATGCGACGGGAAGCAAGTCCGATCTCGTCGAGAAAAAGTGTGCCGCCTTCGGCCGCGCGGAAGACACCTTCTCGATCAGCGACCGCGCCGGTAAAGGCTCCCCGCCTATGGCCGAACAGTTCCGATTCGAGCAAGTCCTCCGGAACACTGGCCATATTGAGTTTGATGAATGGCAAGCTTGCGCGCCGGCTGGAGTAGTGTATCAGTCTGGCTACAAGGTCTTTGCCGGTACCCGTCTCGCCCGTGATAAGGACCGGGAGATCCGAAGGGCCCACCTTGGCTGCAAATTCGCGGACGTGCTGCATGGCAGGACTGTCTCCGATGATCGGATACAGCCGTTTGGCAATATCGATCAAGGCGGCGCGTTCTCGCTCCCCGGCTTCGACCGCCAGTGCATTGCGAATGGTGGTCAGGAGGCGATCACGATCGACCGGCTTATCAAGATAATCGAAGGCGCCTCGCTTGATTGCATCAACTGCCACGGCCAGTTGCTTTTCGGCGGTTACCATGACAACGGGAAGGCCGGGGAACATCTCCCGAATTGAGCCAAGTATGACGATTCCGTCTGAGCCCGGAAGGTTGACGTCAAGCAGGACAGTGTTTGCCCGGTTCTTCTTGAGTAATTGCAGGCCGATTTCACCTGATGTTGCCTGGATCAGGTCGTATTGATCCTGTAGCACCACCTGCAGGGCGGCCAGAAAGTTCAAGTCGTCGTCAATGGCCAAAATCACGGGCTTATTCACAAGGGACCTCCGCTCCATCCGCGGGCAATATGACAGCAAATACGGTGCCGCCACCTTCCTGGCTGCGAACTTCGATGTGGCCACCATGCTGTGTGACGACTCTTCGGGCGGTGAAGAGACCCAGTCCCTGGTGATCGGAGCCGCCGGTGGTCACGCCGGGCTCGAAGATGCGGGGGAGAAGCTGAGTGCTTATCCCGCCACCGTCGTCTTCAATTTCAACGCGCACGGCGCGGGCGTCCCCGTTGTCCTGACGACAGGAAAGCGTAATCCTGCCCTTGTGATTTGTGCCGAGCGCTTTGACGGCGTTGTCGATGAGTTCCATAAAGACACGCGTGAGGTCGTCCCGATTTCCGTTCACCCAGGCAGGTTCCAACGAGCCGGATCGGTTCAGGGTGATGTGCTCGGGGAGAGTCGATCGTTTGATGCTCACGACGTACGTAAGGACTTCATCGAGGCCGATGCGGGATCGCGGCGCGGACTCAGCATCAGTTGCACGGGGGACACGATTGATCAGGCGGGTCATCAAGTCGAGCTGTTGCAGCGCCGGTTCGATGTAGCGGGCGTTGATGTGATCGATCTCCACGGTCTTATCATTGAGTCGCCGCCCCAGGTCCTGGAGGAACAGGCGCATGGGCGCGAGCGGCTTTTTCAAATCATGGGCCAGTCCGCGCCAAAAGACGTCCCAGCTCTCATACAGTTTCTCCTGAGTGACTCTGGTGATGTCCTGCATCGTGAGAATAATATCGGTGCCTGTGAACAGACGTCCCCGCCCGAGTCTGGTGAGCTGAAGAAGCATCTCTCGCGGGCTTCCGCGGTGCAGCATGCGCAGTTCGCACTGAGCTGACGATTCTCTTCCACCCGAGAAGTCCCGAATGGCGGCAATGAGTTCTGCATAGCGATTATCGTCGTCGATGGCCGACAGTGGTTTTCCCATGAGGGATTGGGCCTTGGGACCAAAGAATTTGCGCGCGCCCTCGTTGATCCGGAAAATTCGAGTTTGGCTGTCCAGAGCGATGATGATCCGTGAATTGTCATTGAAGACGACGTTGAGAAAGGACAAATAGCGTCGACGCTGGACAAAGACGAAGATCACGCTCAGACAAAGGATGGAAGCGACGCTACCCTGGACGACCGGCGGCACCATTTCGGCGAGATTCTTTCTGATTCGCGAGGCCCTGGCGGAAAAGGCATGCTCTTTCACCTGAATGATGAACCGGCAGCCGGAGCCACTCACGCATCGCATGGGAAACAGACCGGAGACCGGAGCATCGAAAGTATGAACAAAAACGGAATCAAGGGTGGCGGTGAACAGCCAGACGGCATTTCCCCTGGACGCGACGATTTCGCTGATTGAATCGTTGTCGATGTCCATGGGGGCGCGGAGCATGAACGGCTCTTCTGATGCCGACGTGACCTGTCGGCGAATTCCGAGCTCATCGTCGAGAAGCAGTATGGAGCCGTCGACGGTGGCGGCGCAGATTCGTGCGTTCGTATCCGTGTTGGGCAGGATCATGAGCGAGCCGAAGCCTGGAGAGTGATCAAGGCGGGCAATTATCTGTCCGGAACGGGCGTTAATCATCATGGCGCCCTGAGGTTGGTCATCCTGAAAGGACCGCGTGACAACTACCAGTTTGCGGTCGACCTTGGGCTGGTTCGGCATTGGTGCAAAACGTGCATATGTCAGCGATCCGCCGAGCCGAATCGGGGGCCAGAAGTCACGACCGTGCAAGTCGAACGCAAAGAGATAGCAGATCGAGTCAGGGAAGCCGTTGGCCGTGCTGCCATTGGAGACCGAATTTCCGGCGACCACGATTTCGGGAGTGCCATCCTGATCAAGATCAAGCAACCGGGGATCCATTGGCCACTGGCCGAAGCAGCGTTCCCAAAGCGGCGAGTAGTCCTTGCCGTCGATAACGCGCACGCCGCGAGGCTGGAGCGCGTACTTACCACTATTAACCAAGCCGATCAGATCAGACACGGAGTCGCCGTTGACATCACAGGAGAGGGCCGGAGTGAAATCGCCACGAACGTGCCCTTGGATGCGTTCCGGGGAGCGAACAAGCGTCGGCTTGTTCTCATCAAGACACGCCGAGGAATCCGTCCATCGAGAGCACGTCAGAAGGTAGTACCTGAACGTGTCGCCGATCAGGGTTCTCAGAGTCAACGCGCGGAGAGAGTCTTCGGCCCCGAAGATTGCGGATACGCCCTCGATGTTCCGGATCCAGCACGATGCCATGTTCGTCCGTAAGTCGCCGGAGAATACAAAGTACAGCTCGGATTGCCAACCGAAGCATTCGTCATTGCCGTCACCATCCGCGTCAAAGGCGGCTACCCAGTGGGCATCCGGCATTTCGATGAGATCAAGGTTTGGTTTGGTGGTCAGGTTATTCCAGGCGGTGATTCCGGAACTGGCGAAAGCGAAACTGTAAAAGACAATAACCAGCAGGAGGGCACGGAGGCATGGACGATAGATATCGCCGTGCTGTTTTCGGGGTCGGAAGCACACTGGACTTGGGTTCGATACCTGGGCCGGCCAGAAAGCCTTCATGATGAACTCGCCATCAACTCACAATGTTGTATATGACCTGGGTACGTCGCGCGCCTGTGTGCGTAGACGCCGGCGAAGACCGTCTCCTGATATGACTCAAGATAGTCAAATCAGGCCGATTTCCAAGCGGCAATGACACTGGCTCGCCCCGAGGCGGCCGGCCGTGCACTGGAACCCGGCACGCCGCCGCCGGGAAATGGGCTGGACCGTATGGCATGAGTCCGGCCACGAGTGAAACGGAGAAGCGATTCCACTCTGTCAATAAGGTTTGCTGATTGCCCTATTTGGCTATATTCTAGGGTAAGGAGACATCAGGTATTTCAGTCATCAACGTGATAGAAGAGTTTGCTGAATATTCACCAGTGCGATTGGTCTCGTCGAATTCGCACGTCGAGTCCTGGCTTGCGGAGAATCGTCGGACGGGAAGAGCCGCACTTGTAAAAATAGCCGCGACCGACTCAGGAATCGATCCCCAGCGGATTGACCGAATACTGGTACGATCATGGGATTCTCAGCGGTCAATGAGATCATCGTTGATTAACCGGGCCGTGGCTATGTACCGGTCGGGTGACCGGGTGGCAATCGAATATCCCTTGCTTCCCGCCGACACGTGGCACGCGTTAGGGGATGATTTCTCTCCATTTACTCCTATGACCTGTCTTGGCCCGATCGCGTTAGCACTGGATTTCCTCCATCTTTCCGGTGTCGTCCATGGCGACCTGAAACCGTCCAACTTCATGTATCGCAGTACTTCTGGCGGACCAGAATTGCGGCTCATTGACCTGGACTTCCTGTTGCCTTCGGGGCATTCACCCGAGGCCGATATCTTCGGCACTCCGGGACACATTGCTCCGGAGATATTGGCCAACCAAACCGTCCTGCCGCAGTCCGACGCGTATTCGCTCGGTGTAGCGTTGCACTTATATCTCCGGGGCGAGGGGCACGCGCTGTCATCAGAACACTGCCGAAAACTGACACGACTTGCCGACGAGCTGTCCGATCCGGACTATCTTAAGCGACCGAATGACATTCTAGCCGCTCTGCGGCGAAACGAGGTTGTGGATCAGCAGTCGTACGAACATCTAAGTGCCCGACTTTTCGGGCAATTTGTGCTCTCCAATTTTCGATCCGTCCGAGGGCCGCGTTCGCAAAAGGTACCGGAAATAGACAACTTCCTGCGGCGGCGATGCCGTCTGCTCGGTATCACCGAAACACTGATGAATGCGCTGACGGCTTCGGCCGCAAAGCACTATCGGACGACCATGAGGATTATCCGGGGGCTGCTGTCTCATGGTGCAGTTTCCCGCGCAGGAGCGCACTTCCTGATCAATCCGGCCGACGACGTCCTGCTTGACATTTACGATCGTCTCCGCGCCGTCGTTCAGGGTGATCGCTCCCAGGCGCACCAGAAGTTGCCATCCGACGAATTCTATGGTGCCGAGAAATGGACTGAGGCGGCCTTCCTGTACAGGTACCGTGAGGTTGTAGGAAACGACTCGGCAGTCTCAGCCAACCCGGCTGCGATCATCGACCTTGCGTCGGAAGCATACAATCTAAACCGTTTGATTCAAGCCGAGTCGCTGCTGGACAGCGTCCTGAACGATGAGCGCAGCGTGGAGGCGCACCTGTCAAGTCTGCAGCTTGTCCTGAAAACAAAAATCAAACTGGACCATATTGTCCCAGCCCGGGAACTTGCGGAGATTGGAATTGCCGTGGCGCGAAGAAACTCCGATCTCCATTCGGAACTCCGGTTCATGCGCACGCTGGCCTGGATAAGAATGATTGGCAACGAGCAGACTTCCGCAGAAGAAATGGTTGAGGAGGTCAGGCAGCGAAGTCAGCAGGCGGGGTTTGTTGACCTGGAGGCGATGGCCGAGTACACCTCCGGCGTGCTGCACTGGCGACAGGGGAGGTTTTTGGATGCGGCAGCGCATCTAGGTAAGGCTGTTGCCCTGTCCGAGC
Source organism: uncultured candidate division Zixibacteria bacterium (assembly GCA_963806185.1). Lineage (GTDB taxonomy): Bacteria > Zixibacteria > MSB-5A5 > GN15 > FEB-12 > CAWDXE01. The sequence goes on along the minus strand of CAWDXE010000001.1, from coordinate 421,208 downwards.
CGATGAAGAATGAGGTCCTTGTGCCGGCGCTTTCGACCCTTGCGCTGGTCAAAACAGGACTTTCCGATTACAAGGGAGCGGCACGTGCAGCCAAGAACGCGATAAATATGGCCGGCGAGCTGGAGCAGGGATCGCTCTTGGCTCCCAACTGCCTCGTCCTGATACTCGCCTATGTCCGATTGGGTGACATCAACAAGGCCGACTACTGGCTTCGCCGATTCTACGTGGAAATAGCAAATAATGCCAATCCAGGGCAGTTGCTCCACTACCATCAAATATCTGCCTTTTGTGCGCTATGGCGAGGAGAGGTGAAGCTGGCCGAAGAGGCGTGCAGTCACGCCCTTGAAATCGCGCGCAGCATTCCTCCGACGAGCCTGGAGGGGAAGGCATATCACGTGCTGGCCGAATGTGCCCTGATTCGAGGGGACATGCCCAGACTCTCATCGGCCCTTGAATCAGCCCGTAAGCTATTCGCTCAGTACGAGGATATCACCTCGCTCGCCGAGTTGGATATGATACAGAAAATCGGCGACCTGGTGTACGCAAGAGACGTCGATCCTGCCTCGGTATATCCGATTATTGATGTTCTGCTGGAACGCGGGAGCTTTTTCTATGCCGCGCTCGGGCTATTTCAGATCGTTGCCAGCGGGCAGAGCGTAGATGACAACATGCGCGCCCGGCGTGATCGACTGCGCGCGGTCATTTCTGATCACGACGTTCCGGTCTTTCGCGTGCTATCGACTCTACTGTATCCGTCAGACATTGGCCAACGGGGCGACGAAATCAAAGGGTGGAAATCGGCGTTTGTCGAGTTGAATCAGGCCGGGGACCGGTTCCGGGCGATGTTGATCGCCATTGAAGTGAGTGCTTTCTATATTGAGGGATCGCGGTCCAGATCCGCGAAAAAGTACCTTTTGCAGGCGCGCCAGATCGCGAAACAGCTGCAAAACGCCCTTATGCTGGAGAAGATCGAAGCCAGCCTGGCCAAACTCGCCCTGGCTGCAGATGAACAGACGCACCTCATTGATTCGTTCCATGGCATCTCTTCGATTCTCAAGGACGTACACGACTATCCCAAAATGATGTATCAACTGGTACGCTATGCCGTGGAGCAAACCGGTGCTGAACGGGGAGTCATCTTACTCAATACGGGCAATGCCGCCGGACTCCGGCCGGCCGTGTCGTATAACTGCGACGATGATCAGAGCATGGCCGACATTCTCGATTTCAGCCGATCCATTCCGCGAACCGCCGCCAGTGATTCCCTGCCGATTCTCGTGGAAAATGCGATCCAGGATAATCGCACTCGTTCCCTCAAGAGTGTGATTGCTCATAATATTCTTTCCGTAGCGGCCGTGCCTCTGACCGTGGAAGGGCAGGTGCTCGGCGTGCTGTATCTTGATCACCATACCATTCCTTCACTATTTGAACCGAGCGACCTCCAGTACATCCAGGCCATCGCAAACCTGGTGGCCGTCGCTCTGAGCAATGCCCAGTCATACCGAATACTGCTGACCAAGTCGGACCAGCTTGAAAAACGATTAGCACATCTGGGCGAATCAGGCCAATTCATCAGCCGCGATCCGAAAACCGCGGAAATCTTCGAGCAGCTCGATCGCATCGCCCAAACGACTGCGCCGGTACTCTTGCTGGGTGAAAGCGGCACGGGCAAGGAGATTATCGCCGAGCGCATCCACTCCCTGAGTCCGCGATGCAAGCGCAATATGGTGAAATTGAATTGCGCGGGACTGGCCCCGACGATGGTTGAGAGTGAATTGTTCGGCGTTGCCAAGGGGGTCGCCACCGGCGTAGTAGAGCGCGAGGGACGACTGGCGGCGGCTGATTCCGGTACGCTCTTTCTTGATGAAATCGGCGATATGCCGCTTGAGATCCAGGCGAAATTGCTGCGCGTTGTCGAATATCAGGAATACGAGAAGGTGGGAAGCAATCGTCCTGTGCACACAGATATCCGTTTTGTCTGCGCCACTAACAAGAACCTGATCGAGTTGATGGAACGTGGGCGATTCCGACAGGATTTGTATTACCGAATCAATACGGTGACCGTGGAGATTCCCCCGCTGCGCGAGCGCCTTGGTGACATCCCGCTGCTCATAGATCATTTCCTTCAGCTTTTCAGCCGTGGGCAGGCGCCGATTTTGACTCCGGAAACGATCGGTTTACTGTCCATCTACTCCTGGCCGGGCAATGTGCGACAACTGAAGCGATTAATCGAAAGTTGGTGTATCCTCATGCCGGGTCGGGCCATCACACCCAACGTTCTGCCGGTCGAGATTATCAAATCCACCAGGTCGCCCAGGGGTTCGGCTGCGATTGCCAACATGGAAGAGGTCCAAATCCGGGAAGCACTTCGGAAGGCGAATGGAAATCAGTCAAGGGCCGCCCGATCGTTGGCCATGCCGCTGTCGACTTTTCGAAGAAAAGCGCTCAAGTATCATATTGAGCTCTAGCTCTTGCACTCCCCAAAGTCTGCCGTTTACCGGATTCTTGCCGCTGAACCGGTCAGAGTCAGATAAGGTGATCAATGACTTGCTGTCACACTGGTGGTAACCAAGCGCACGCACAGGTAAGACACCCCTTAGGCAAAGCGGTGAAATTTATCTAACGCATTGCACAATAACAGCATACGGTGTCCGCTCTAGCGTCGAAAAGACGGCACGACGATTGACATAATCTGCCAGACCGGGTTCACGAGAAACCTGTAAGGAGGCATCATGCATCGTCGCGCAACAGTCACGGCTGCGCTCACTTCGCTTCTCATCCTGAGCTTCTTGCTCGTTTCTGGGGTGATTGGCATTGAGTCCGCGTATGCTGACGGAACCTCGGGGGGGCCACCTGTCGAGACGCCACCTCCCCCAAAATCGGCAGCGATTGGCGGACTTGAAGCAACATCTGCCGACGTGATCTGGGTAGTGATCGGCGGAGTTGTCGAGGTGGTATTGTTGACTTTCTAAACGGATTTAGCGGGGCGGGCAAACCCGTCCGCCCCGACAAAAGGACTGACATATGGCAAAACTTTCGCGACTCATACGACTGATAAACCTGCTTAGCGGCTCTCAGCCGGTTAGTCTGGAAAAGATATGCAGCGTCTGCAATATTGCCCCACGTACGGCCTACCGCTATCTCACCGACATTTCGGAGGCAACTGTCCCGGTCTATTACGATCGGGATCAGGAAGGGTATCGACTGCTGTTGCCGCAGCATCTCAAATTGGATCACCTCACGCTCACCGAGTCCGTGTTGGTCATTTGTGCCCTCAGTTTCATGTGCCGGCATGTAAACGAGTTATACCGGCGGGACTTCATTCGATTGATTGAGAAGATCCAGAGTACCGATTGTGCGCTGGTGGGAGAAGTCCTCGCGAATCTCGAAGATGTGACGACTACCTCTGTCAGTCGACCCGACTATTCTGACCGCTTGACCACCAGTTTGATCGAACTTGCCATCGCTAACCGGTGGTCGTTGCGGCTGGAGAGCAAGACTGCCACCAGAAGCGGCAGAAAGATCGAGTTTAGTCGGCCTCGTTTGCGGTATAGCCAAGGATGGGTGGTGGAGGACGAGAGCATGTTACCCATTGAGGTTCAGGACCTTAAGAGCATTTCCAAGGTGGATATCGTATAGACTGCCCCGGTTGGATGGTCAGGCTTGGCGCATTGCCTCGAAGCGGGGGAATTTTGGCAGTAATCAAAAAAAGTTGAATTGAGACTGCCGGATTCTGACAGTGGCCTTCCCGATATTGGTAAGGCACACGCTTCGAGGGCGGTCTTGCTCGCATGAGACCCACTCACAGCAAGGGTGACTGGGAGGCGCCGGCCGACCGCGACACTGGGGGGGAGGGGGACTGTCGCTTTACGGCCTGGTTGCCTCCCCCACCCGAAAAATAATTCTTAACCGCCTTTTTCACCATCTCCGGACCGCTTCCCGGGACCGGGTGCTGCCCCGACCCCGGTTACCGGTGCGTCCTCCTAAAATAGTCTTGACAGATCGACGTTGCCGATATTTTCTTAGAGAAGCACACCGTGAATTTAGCGCGTGATCGAGCGACGCCATGATTTGAGTCGATCGGTCAGGTGAATACAACCCGTCACGAGGGGTGGCTTTGACTTCTCGGAAGCGTCGGGGTGTGGCCGACAGAATGCAGGAATCTCCGCACTGGGTACCTTGAATGCCCTGATCACGAAACTCGCGATGACACTATGCCAGAGATGGGAAACATACCGTTATGAAGCTTCACCGATTGGCGTCAGGACTGATTTTGGCGGCGACGTTTGGCTGCTCAGTCCATGCAGCCGTACCACACGTAATCAACTATCAGGGGAAACTGCAGGCCGGCACGGAAGTGGTTGCTGACAGCACGTATTCACTGACATTCTCAATCTTCAATTCTCCCGACCAGGGTACGGCGCTCTGGAGCGAGACGCATCCGTCGGTGCAGGTTGCCGGCGGGCTCTTTGCCGTCGTCCTGGGAAGTGTGGTACCGCTGACAGACTCAGTGTTTGCCTCACCGGAACGATGGCTGGAGATTAGTGTCAATGGAGAATCGATCATACCGCGGACCCAGGTGACGTCGGTGGCGTACTCGCAGCGCGTGTCGACAGTCGACGGCACGACCGGCGGCCAGATGGAAGGACTGCTGACGATCGTGCCTGAGGGTTCGGGGCTCCATCGGCCCGCCATCGCGGGACCGTCGGTGCAGATAGGTTTTGGCAGGGGGTCATCGGGCGGCGGATCGCTCGACTTTTATGAACCGGTTGACTCCAAGGTATCGTCGCCCAATGCGCTTCAGAAAAAGATTCAGATTCAGGATGGATCGATCGTGTTTTTCGGCCTTGATGAACAGGACACCACGCTCATCGTCAAACCGAACGGCGACATTGTCAGCCAGGGTCAGATCACCATGGGCGAGAACAGCAGCGATGGACTTGAAACGACCGTACTTGGTTTTGCGAACACCGCCAACGGGGATTCGTCGACGATCGGCGGTGGATCGGGCAACGTGACCAATGGCCCGTTGTCCACGGTTACCGGAGGTCTGAATAATACGGCCAACGGCCGCGGGAGTGCCATCGGCGGCGGTGAGCATAACACGGTTGATGGAGCGTGGGCCGTGGTGAGCGGGGGGTTGGACAATCAGGCCGCCGGAGATTATGGAGCGGTGCCGGGCGGGCAGGAGAACAATGCCGACGGTGAACACTCGTATGCGGCCGGCCATCGCGCCAAGGCAAATCACAACGGAACATTCGTCTGGGCAGATCAGCTCGACGAGGATTTTGCATCGACGGGTGACGACCAGTTCATAATTCGAGCACGGGGCGGAGTGGGGATCGGCACCAACGAACCGAAGGGAAGTTTAGAGGTCGCCGGTGCGCCTGCCGACTCGTCGGTAAACCTGCCCGAGAACGCGATCGGATCGCCGGAAATACTCGACGAACCAGGGGTGGCATCGACATGGGCGTCCGATGCGATTTTGCTGACGCAGCACACGGCGACGGTGCAACAGGTCTCGTCGGTCACTATTACCGTGCCGGCGGCGGGGTTTGTCATTGTGCGAGGATTGGCGACACTTGAAGCCTATGGCACGAGTCAGCGGGCACAGGCATACATCCAGATTTCCGAATCGCCCAGTGCCGGCGTGCTCGGGCCGTACTCGCGTCAATCCGGTCCCGGCGACATGGACTCGCCCGGTCGCCAGCACTATTTTGACTTGTCATCGGAACGGATTTTCACCGTAACGCCGGGTACCCACACCTATGTGTTGGAAGCTCTGGCTCACCCGCAAAATGGGAATGGGGCCGTGACGTATATCCAGCGGCCCCAGATGTCGGCGCTCTTTGTTCCGACAGCATATGGGCAGATTGTCGGTTTCTCCGGCGATCCGCTCGGCGGCGCGGCACGTCAAGTCGACTGGCCGTTACAGAGCGATAGCCTGTCGGCGGCCAAAACCGGCAAGTTTTACGAAGTAGAATTGGCGGACACGGTCAAACTGATTCCGTGAGGCTGTCGACGTCGTGATGATTCCCTACGCCGGTTGATCGGGGGGGGCGTCCAGGACACGACTGATGCGACTGATTTCGGGCGATATCTCATCGGATGTCGCCTGAATCAGCGCGTGCTGCAGGATTGCTTTCCCTTCGTTCTGATCGGCTCCACGACCGCGCGTGTAGAGCACTTCCCCAAGCAGAATTTCGATTTGGCGTGCGACGTTGGCGTCGCCAATCTCCTTGGCCTTTCCCAAGACCTGTCGCAGCTGTTTGGTGCCGGCGTGGAAGAGTCCTTCCGCAGCCGCCGCCGTGGCGAGGTAGGCTTCAGCCAGAATCAACGTCACTTTGTCGCCGATCTCGCGCGAAATCGTCTGGGCCCGCTCGGCATGTTTGCGGGAGAAGTCGAATTGCCGGCGATGGTAATGCAGTTCGGCCAGGTTGACCTGAAGAGTAGCGACGTTACGGCTCATCTTCGCGCCTTCGGCAATCTCCATGGCTCGATGCAGGTGCAGAGAGGCGTTATCGTAATCCATCACGTGAAGGCTGATGGCGCCGAGTCGGTGATGAGCCGTCGATAGGGACAGCGGATGGTTGTTCTCCTCGGCTATAGCCAATGCCCGGTCGGCGGCGTTGCGTGACTTGTCGATTTCTCCAAGCGTCAGACTGAGATGGCTGATATTGGAGAGAGTCATGGAGAAATTTACTTTGTCGCCAAGGGCCTCGAAGAAAGTTGCGGCGGTATTCAGCAACTCTAATCCTTCGCGATTCTGCCCGCGCTGGAGATGGACCAGCCCCATGTTGAGACTTTGGCGGGCGGTGCCGCCTTGATCGCCGAGGCGGTTGTTGATGGCGAGCGCTTCGCCGTAGTTGCGCAGAGCGTTATCGAGGTCACCCTTGAAGTAGGAGACATTTCCGATATTGGACAAGCAGGCTGCCTGGAGCGAGAGATTTTCCACCTGGCGAGCGAGTTCCAGCGCTTCCTCGTACAAATCAAGCGCGCGTCCGTAGTCTCCTTTACGCGAATATGCCACACCCATATTTTTCAGAGCCTCGGCCGCTTTGTCGCGGTCGTCGAGCTTGCGGCTGATTTCGAGAACGCGATCGAATAGCGGCAAAGTGTCGTCGAACCTGGCTTGTTGCTGGAATATAGAAATCAGGATGCCCAGCGACTCGGCCTCGCCGGAGAGGTCGCCGAGTTTCCGAGATAATGTGAGAGCATGATCGGCTGACGCGCGCGCCGCGTCCCACTGGGCATGCTGCACATGAAACTTAGCCATCAGACGAAGCAGATGAGCCTGTTCGGAATGCAGGTTCTTTGCTTCGGCCTCCGTCAATCCGAGATCAATTTCGACGCGCGCATCTGCGAAAAGTCCCTGGTAAAGCAGGATTTCGGCGATCCCGACCCGTGCAGCCAGCAGGGAGGGTTCCATAGCCAGAGCTTTTCGATAGAGTGAAAGAGCCGACTCGACGTCGGCTTTGTCTTTCTTCTTGTCGAAGGCATACTTGCCGCGCAAATAGAGTTCGTATGCGCCCGCATCTTCCGCCACGGCTTTTCCAACTTCAGCGACCCGGATAATAGTCTGTCCGATATCGAGCGCCTGGGTGACGGCGGAGAGGAGAAGGCGTTTGATGCGGGGCAGGTTCTCGAGTGGCTCCTGCCATCGTTCGGCCCAGAGGTTGGCGCCGTCCTCGACATTGATCAGTTCCGCCGATATGCGGAGGCCGCCGGCCGACTTGTGGATAGATCCGTCGAGCACGTAGGCGACATTGAGCTTGGTCGCAATCTCATTCACGTCGGCGTCGCTGTCCTTGAAGCGCATGATCGACCGCATAGGAGCAACGCGAATGGTGCCGACGCGCGTGAGATCGACGATGAGATCTTCCGTGATACCGTAACTTAAGAAGTCGTCATCAGGCGAGCCCATGTTCCTCAGGTGAAGCACGGCGAGTGATTTGGGCTTCGGCGGCGTCGGAGGGACCATGGTCTGAACGGCAAGTCCGGCCATAGTCGTTTGCGTATGCTCGCCGCCCAGTAATTGACGCAGCTCGGCGCCCATGTCGGAGATTGACTGATAGCGTTGGTCGACCGGCTTAGCGAGAGCACGATCGAGAATCGTCTGAATATTCGGAAAGCGGGCAATCACGTGCGGCGGCAAGGGGGGGTGGGGCTCGGTAATGATGGCATAAATGGTCGCGGCCATATTGTTCTTCTGGAACGGTAGCTTGCGCGAAAGCATTTCGTAGAGCACGATGCCAACGGCAAAGATGTCGCTTCGATGATCCAGTTCCGCTCCCTGTCCCTGTTCCGGTGACATGTACTGGACCGTCCCCAAGGCACTGCCGGCCTGGGTGAGCTGGACATCGCCAACCGCTTTGGCGAGACCAAAGTCAAGAATGCGCACCCGGTTGGACGGGTCGACTATAATATTGAGCGGTTTGATGTCGCGATGGACGTACCCGGCCTTGTGGGCCGCCTGCAGGCCGTCACAGATCTGCACGGCAAGCGCGATGGCATCCTGCGGTGTAATCTGGCCGAGATCGATGATTTCACGCAGGGTCCGGCCCTCGACATATTCCATGGCGATAAAGACTCGTTCGCCGTGTTCGGCTACCTCGAAAATGGTAATGATATTCGGATGATTGAGGGCGGCGGCCGATTGTGCTTCGCGAAGGAAGCGCTGGCGCAGAATCGGGTCGGATGAAAGGGTGGGGGCGAGGAACTTGAGAGCGACCCGCCGGCGCAGGGTGGTGTCTTCGGCGACGAAAACCTCACCCATGCCGCCGGAGCCCAGGCGACTGATGATTTTGTACCGGGAAATCATAGTTCCCGGTCCCAGAATTGAGATAGCACGAGTTGATTCGTTGTCGGGCGGGTCGTTCTGCATATTTCCAGGTTGTCTCGTCAGCCTCAATCTGCGGGCACCGGCACGGTGTACAGTCTGCCCGAAAAAAGGTTCGAATTCACACTAAGTCGATCTGTAAGATACACAACCATGACCCCGGTCGTCAGGTTCTTTTACAGGCTTGCCTTTTTTGCGATTTCGCGTTTGTATAGCAGGTATGCAGACAGGCTCAGGCGACTCATTCACCGATGAGGCGGTGCGGATTATCAAGAAGATACCGCGAGGAAAGGTAGCCACGTACGGGCAGATTGCCGCCATGGCGGGGAGTCCTCGAGGCGCGCGCCAGGTGGTCCGGCTGCTCAACACCAAGTCCCGCACGGAACGGCTGCCGTGGCATCGAATCATCAATCGGCTGGGCCGGATTGCCTTACCTCCGGGTGGCGGATTTGAGCTGCAGAGAGAACTGCTCAGGCGCGAGAAAGTGATCGTCGGGGCCGAGGGTCAGATCGACCTCAAGAAGTATCTCTGGCGGCCGCGCGTCTGAACGACACCGGCCTCAGTAGCTGGTTGACTCGATTTTCACTTTTCCCCGAAATATCCAGTAAATGCTGATGGTATAGGACAGCACCAACGGCAAGCCCAGTGCCGCTATCCAGAGCATAATGCGCAGGGTGGCCGCCGAGGACGCACCGTTGTAGATGGTCAGACTGTTGTTCGGATCGGGCACGGAGTAGATAAGATAGGGGAACATCCCGATGCCGAACAGCACCAGGAGGAGGAGCATCGCCACGCAAGAGGAGAGGAAAGCCAGAAAATCGCGGCCGTGATGTATTTCGCGCGGGATGTTGGCGATCACGAGAATGTTGAGCAGCGGAATGACGAAGAGCATTGGGTGCGCCTTGATATACTCGGTCATGTGCGGGACGTAGAGGAGAGTGAACATGGTGGTGGCGGCGTAACAGATAATGAAGAAGATGATCCCGTTGCGAACCCACATGCGAGCACGGTCATGCATGTCGCCCTCGGTCTTGAGTACGACGTAAATGGCGCCGTGCATCATGAACAGCGCGACGGTGGTGATGCCCAGCAAAATCGAATAGGGGTGGATGAGACTCAGGAACGTTCCGGCATATTCGTGCCGGGTGTCGAGCGGAATACCCCAGGCGATATTGCCCAGGGCAATGCCGATCAGCAGGGCCGAGACTATGCTCGAGGCTGAGAATGACACATCCCACAATTGCCGCCACCAGCGTTGCTCCTGCTTGCTGCGGAATTCAATGGCGACGGCCCGGAAGATCAAGGCAAAGAGCAGCAACATGAAGGCGAGATAGAAACCGGAGAAGGCGGTCGCGTACACTTCCGGGAAGGCGGCAAAGAGGGCGCCGCCGCCGGTGACCAGCCAGACCTCGTTGCCATCCCAGACCGGGCCGATGGTGTTGATCATCAGGCGTCGGTCGGCGTCAGTATTCGTGAACAAGTGCAGGGCGCCGACGCCGAGGTCGAAGCCGTCGAGGATGGCATACCCGGCGAGCAGACCGCCGACGAGAATGAACCAGACGGTATTCAGGTCCATACTAGGCTCGCTGACCTCCCTCGGTGGAGAGTTCACCGGGGCCGTGTTGGATTTTATCGTTCAGCAGATAAACGAATAATGCTCCCAGCAACAGGTAGATGATTCCAAACATCACGACTGACGTAATCACTTCACCCGCGGTCACCGAGGGCGACACACTGCTTTCGGTGCGCAAGAGGCCGTAGACAACCCACGGTTGTCGACCGACTTCAGCGGTCATCCACCCCAGCTGGTTGGCCGCCTGGGGACCCAGCACTGAAAAGACAAGGATCCAGTGGTACCAGCGGCTGGCAAAAACCTTCTTTCGCCACCAGAGCAGAACACCGAGCATAGAGACGCCGATCAAAATGAAGCCTATGGCGACCATCGCATGGTACGATTGGAAGGTCAAGTTCACGGGCGGCCAGACATCATATGGAAACGCCTTCAGCCCGGTGACAGGAGTGTTGAAGTCGTCGGATATCAGGTAACTAAGAAGGCCGGGGATCCTGACGCCCGTGACCGTCTGAGTTTCCTCGTCGACCCAACCGAACAAGTAGGCGTCGGCAGGGGAGTGGGGAGCGTAATGTCCTTCGAAGGCGGCCAGCTTGGCCGGTTGGTACTCAGCTACATTATTGGCGCTGGAATGCCCGCTCACTAGTTGCAGCAATGAAGCGACTACGGCCGCGATGAGTCCAATTTTGAGCGAGGCACGGGCGAAATCCTGATACTTGTGTTTGATTAAATACCAGGCGCTGACCGAAAGAACCAGAAATGCTCCCGCCTGCCAGGCGGCCATATAGACGTGCCAGACGCGATCCACCGACGACGGGTTAAGGACCATTTGCCAGAAATCAGTGATCTCAGCCCGGGAGCCCCCCAGGTGTTCTACGATATGAAAACCGGCCGGCGTCTGCTGCCAGGAGTTGGCTACGACGATCCAGATGGCTGAGAAGTGAGCTCCCAGACAGACCATGATGGTTGAAAAGAAGTGCATACGCGGGCCGACCTTATTCCAGCCGAACAGAAGTATGGCGAGAAAGCCTGATTCCAGAAAGAAGGCAAACACTCCTTCGGCGGCGAGCGCGCTGCCGAAGACGTCGCCGACGTAGCGCGAGTAGGTGGACCAGTTTGTGCCGAACTGGAATTCCATGACGATGCCGGTGGCTACGCCGAGGGCAAAGATAAGACCGAAGATGCGAACCCAGAACCTGGTCAGACGGTGGTACAGCTCGTTTCGCGTGCGGAGGTACATCCCTTCCATTATGACCAGCAGGAGACCCAGCCCAATGCTGAGTGGCGGAAACAGGTAATGGAAACCAATGGTGATGGCGAACTGAAGCCGGGAGAGAGTGACTACATCCATATTAACACTCGCAGAACAGTCTGCTCTTGCCCGCAATAAACACAGTGGAATCGTGCTGTCAACGATTCAGACGGAATAGGGCAAAAGAAAAAGCCGCCCGGTAAATCGGACGGCTCGTTCATGGAAAACGAAATCAAGAGGTCATTTGAATCTGTGCGGCGAACGCGCTTCCCACTCGACGATAATCGGACTGGCGACAAAAATCGAGCTGTAGGTGCCGACGATGACGCCGAGGATCATTGACAGCGAGAAGCTCCGCAGAACTTCGCCGCCAAACAGGAAAAGAATCACCACCACGATCATGACTGTCATCGAGGTATTGATCGTACGCGACAGCGTTTCGTTGATCGATCGATTGACCGTATTCACGAATTCGCCTTTGGCGCGGACCTTTCGGAGGTTTTCGCGGATACGATCATAGACTACGACCGTATCGGTGAGCGAGTATCCGGCGAGGGTGAGCAAAGCGACGACGACCAGCGTGTCGAATTCCAGGCCGAAAAGCCACAAGACACCCCAGACGGCGAGTACATCGTGAAATGTCGCTACCGTTGCCGCCACTCCGGAGCGGAAGTCAAAACGCAAGGCGATATAGCCAAGAATGCCCAGAACCGAGATGATCACGGCAAGTCGGGCATCCTTTCGCAAGCTCTCACCGACAGCCGGTCCGATCACGTGTTCCGAGACAATCGTGAAAGCATTCCCCGGGAATTTCGTCTTTAGCAGGTCGGTGATCTGGGTCAGGCGCTGCCGGCCCTCGGCCTCGTTCGCCGGGCGCTTGGTCTTGATGATGAATGTATTCGGGACCTGGAAATCCTCGACCTGATTGATCTGTGCGTCCGCGAATTCGCTGGTGACGGCGTCGCGGACCTGGCCAATACTGACCGGGCTGGCAAAGTGGCCCTGGACCATGACGCCGCCGGCGAAATCAATGCCCATGTTGGCTTTGCCGAGGAAGACCATCAGGAAGGCCACAATGCCGAGAACGGCAAGAGCCCCCGAGAACATGAAGGCGTACTTTCGCAGCCCAATGAAGTCAATGTTAGTTTCACCTATTAGTTTAATCATGGCATACCTTTCTGTCAGATACTGATGCGCGCATACGCACGGCGAATATCGAATATCGCCTTAGTGACGACATACGCGGTGTACAGGGAGATCGTAACACCCCAGAACAACGTGACGGCAAAACCGCGGACCGGGCCAGAGCCGAACAGGAACAGTACGCCCGCCGTGATAAGCGTAGTCACGTGTGAATCCAGGATGGTCACAAACGCCCGCTCGTACCCGGCATCAATGGCTTTTCGGACCGTCTTGCCGGTGCGCAATTCCTCACGAATGCGTTCGAAAATCAGAACGTTTGAGTCTACGGATATACCAATGGTTAGAATAATACCGGCGATGCCCGGCATGGTGAGTGTTGCTCCCAATCCCGCCAGGATGGCCAGGAGGAAGAAGAGGTTGAACATCAGACCGATGTCCGCAATCAGACCCGATACCCGGTAGTAGAATCCGATGTACAGCAAGACCAACAACAACCCGACCGTAGACGACAGGAGGCCTTTCTTGATGGAGTCCTCTCCGAGCGTCGCTCCGACGACGTTCTTTTCGATGATCTCCACCGGAGCCGGGAGGGCGCCGGCTTTCAGCACGATTTCCAGATTGCGGGCGTCGTCGATGGAGGCTGACGAACCCATCGTGATCTGACCGCGGTTGCGGATTTTAGAGTGGATAAAAGCGGCCGATTCGACTTCATCGTCGATGACGATCGCGAGCGGCCGGTCGATGTTGGCGCCGGTCAACTGGGCAAAGCGGGCGGCAAAGTCACCGCTGAGCTGGAAGTCGACGGAGAATTCGTTCATTTGTCCTTTGCCGAGAGCGATCCCTTCAAGTGCCTTGCCGGGGAATTCCTCTTTCCGTTTCAGCAAGTAGAGATCGTATACTTCGCGCGCCTGCCGAATTTCCTTCCGGGTCGACCAGCAAAATTGAACATCGGCCGGGATCAGCCGTTTGACTTCGGGCAATTCCAACCAGCGCTCCAGAAGCGGGCGATCTTTCGCATTCACTTCCCAGCCGGGCCAATTCATGTTGGTCCGTTGAGCATAAAGCGATACCTGCATGCGGCTGGTGAAAGGATTTTCGTCGACAGTCGAGCCGCTGGTTTCATCGAAGTCATATTTTCCGGCAGAGTCTTTGTGGGCTTTGGACGTATCACCCATCAACTGAGCAAGGACATCCTCGGCCTTCTTGGCGCTGTCGGCGGAGGCGGATGTAGTAGCCGGTTTGGCCGGTGCTGCGGTAGACGAGTCCGAGGATTTGCCCCGCAGCGATTGTGAAGCGGCAGTGTCCATCCGGGCCAGAAGCAGCGAAGCATTTTCGTAGGTTTCAAACAGCTTGAATTTCAACTGGGCGGTCTGCCCGATGAGGTCTTCGGCGCGATTCGCGTCGGTGTAGCCGGGGAGGTCGATCACGATACGGTCATCGCCCTGCTTCACGATCTGCGGTTCGGCGACGCCAAGCCCGTCGATACGATTGCGAATGATCTGAATCGCGCGGTCGGTGGCGCCGTCGCGCTCGCTCGGCCCGAGTTCTTCGGTTTTGACTCGCAGGACAACGTGAATGCCGCCCTGGAGATCAAGTCCCAAGCGGATGGCTCGTTGCTGCAGTTTCAGCAATTCCCCAGGATCACGCTCCTGAAGCTGCTGCTTGGCTGTGTCGTCCATGGTCCACAGTTTGAAGGTGTTCCAGAACGCCAGGAGCGCCACGACGACCATGACGATAGTCAGGCCAAGGCGCCATTTTTGGCTGGACATGGCATACCCTTTCAGAGAAAAAGTTAAACGTTAGAATTCACTGCAATTCAATCGTCGGGCGCCGATGCGTCGGCGCGGTGAGACAGATTACATGGTGCCGGACGGCTTGGCGCCGAGCAGCGTGAACTGCTCTGCCAGACGCGACGAGACCATGCCGGAGGAGTTAAGCGGGGGAGTATATTCGGATTGAATGATGACTGCTGAGTAGGAGTCGGACGAGACCGGCAGTGTGCCGCGGACGCGGGTGTCCCTTTCGGGGCCAACGCCGACCGGGGTGCTGAAGGCCGCCTGTTCCGACGAAGGGCCGGAGCCTTTGGCCATCGTTCCCTGTGCGGCGGTTTCACTTGGCTGTGGCACAAGTTTGGCCTGCTCGGCGGCAATGGCGGCTTGTGCCCTGGCAGTTTCGAAATAGATTCGATGTGCCGCCGTGGCACCTGACAGTCCGACCGCCAACACGACCGCCCCGACCAGTACCATACGGATCGAAGCCAAAGTGAATGTCCAGAGATGGCGCAGGATCATAATCCGACCAATATACATGCTCGTCGTCATTAGTCAATCATCAGAATACTGAACAACTTGATTTGTATATCGGCAGATATTACGTTAACCTATTGCAAAAACAGGAGATAGTCTATGAATCTTCGGTCGGACTCGGTCACCAATCGACTTGAAAAACAGATGACGTCTTGCCGTCTGTGGCTCATTGTCACCATTCTTGCACTCACTGTCACTGGGATCTCCTTCGCCGAAGAGAAACCATCTACGCTCCAGCTCGACAACGGGATGCAGGTAATCCTCAAGCCGCAACCGGGGTCCGGTCTAACGGCGGCAATTCTGTTTGTCCGGTCGGGGAGCAAATTCGAGGCGAAGTATGAGAATGGCATAACGCACTTGTTGGAGCACCTGCTGTTTGACGGCACGGTGTACCGTTCACGCGAGGAGATCGACAAGTCGATTCGTGACGTGGGCGGATACATCAACGCCTTTACCCAGAAAGACCTCACCGCCTACCTGGTACTCGTGCCTAGTCAATTTGCCGATATGGCGATGACGACGCAGACGGACATGGTTTTCAATTCCACTGTTCCCGAGACCGAATTGGCGAAGGAACGAAAAGTGGTCATAGAAGAAATCAATCGTGACGCCGATGCACCTGGTGCTCCGGCCGAGGAGTTCTTCACTGACAAGGCATATGCCAACACAGAGTACGACCGCCCGGTTCTGGGGTACAAGGCATTTATCGAGAATATTCCGCGCGAAGCCATCATGACGTATTGGCGAAAGTATTATCTCCCGAACAACATGACTCTGCTGGTGATCGGTGATTTCGCCACGAAAGATATGACCAAGCTGGTCAGGCAAATTTACGGCAAGGCGCCGAAGGGGACATTGCCGACAAGAGAAGCGGGCAAGATGATTCCGCCGGTCAACGGAGCGAACCGGTTCGACACGGTGGCCAATGTAAGCTCCACCTATATCAATTTTTCATTCCCGGCGCCGCACTACAAGACGCAGTATTATCTGCCGGTAGACATGCTGGCGAGGTATCTGACCCTTGATGAGATATCCCCGCTGAAAAAGGCGCTTGTCAATGGGGTCTTTCCGTTGGCGACCGAGGTAGGTGTGTCGCTCAACACCTATCCGGAGTTGAGTCGGCTGGATATCAACGTCGTGACCGACCGGCCGGAGCTTCGCGACTCAATCGTCACTACAGTCGTCGGCGTGATGAAATCGCTTTCGACGGTTGCCGCCGACCAGAGTGCACTGGAGGGGATCAAGACGAGCGTGCTCTGCGAAGATATTTTCAACTCCGATAAACTGCACTACTACGGGTTTATGATCGCTTCGCCGTTGATGACTCAGGGGTGGGATTTCATTGAGCAGTATCCGTCGATGCTTGGTGAGATAGACTGGGCGGATTGTAAAGAGGCGGCAAGGGTCTGGTTTGATAATCCCAATTACATCGTGACAACCGTTCGCCCGCCAGTCGATTCATCGGAGGCGCTTTACATCCCGGCAGGACTGACGACTGAGGAAGTTACCGGCTACTTCGCGACCGCGGAATTTCGGCCTGAAGAGAAGTCTGTGCGGGTAAAGCTTGATTATCCGAAAATCGAAGATGTTCCTCTCAAATCTACCGACAACGCCGTGTACTCTCGTACGCAGTTGCCGAATGGGCTTACGGTGCTCATCAAACAGTCGCCGTTCAGCAAAGTATTCGGACTCGCTATTCTCGGAAGGAATCGAACGGCCAACGAACCGGCGGACAAAGGGGGAATCACTGACTTCGTGAATCGGTGTCTGGAGAAGGGGACGACGACCCGATCGGCGGCGGATTTATCGCGCGAGCTGGCCAAGATCGGGGGCAATCTGACCCTGTATGACAACCCCTGGATTCCCTACGATGATCAATACACCACGCGGCAGTTTTCGTTTGTGAAACTGGAGACGATTGACAAACTTGCACCTCAAGGGATAGCCCTCGTGGCTGATATGATAACCAATCCGAGATTTGATTCGGCGGCGGTCGAGGAAGTTCGCAAGGGGATGATGAGCGTGATCGGTCGGGAAAGTACGTCGCCGTCGGCAGTCGCGCGCGACCTGTATTACAAGACACTTTTTGATTCATCAGCCTATGCTCGCCCGATCATGGGGACGGCACAGTCAATTGGCAGCATTACGATTGACGATCTGCGCGCACATCACCGGCATTTCTACGCCCCGGAGAATATGATCCTTGCGGTGAGCACAAGTCTGGACACAGCCACGACGATGAAGTTGATTCGTGAGCAGTTTGGGACCCTGGCGAAATCGAACGATGCGTATGCTGTACCTCAGCCACCAGGCGCGCCGAACACAGTCAAGTCCGATCATACCGAGCTCAACAAGGAGCAGATCAATATCTATCTCGGCGGCGTGGCGCCGGGGGCGGCACACGCCGATGCCGTGCCGCTCTGGCTGGGGGCGACGATACTCTCCAATCGGCTCTGGTCGACGCTTCGCGAAAAGGATGGGTTGGCGTATTCGGTTGGAAGTGGGGTGTCGTTTGATCAGTCGTTTGGCTGGTATTACAGCTCGATGGGGACGGGGGCGGCCAACTATCAAAAGGCGTTTGACGGCCTGTTGTTCCAAACCGATCGCCTTCGGGAAGAGGGGCCGGCGATAGATGAATTGACCACGGCCCGCAATCAGGTGTGGGGAAGGTTGGCGAGCGCGAAGTTGTCGCGCGTAAATCAGGCCTACTATATGGCGGTCGACGAGTACTTGGGACGGCCAATCGGGTACGATCGCCAGTTACCGGCGAAGCTGTCGGCGGTGACTGTGGCCGACGTGCGGCGCGTCGTTGAGACCTATTTCCGTACCGATGCCTATGTGGCGGTGACAGCAGGCAAACTGACCGCAAAGTGAGTGTACGTATGAAACAACCGATAGCCCAGGTCGATGCGTTCACCGACAAACCGTTTTTCGGAAACCCGGCGGGCGTATGCGTGATGACGGGACCGGCAAGCGAGGATTGGATGAGGGGAGTGGCACGGGAAATGAATCTGGCGGAGTCAGCCTTTCTCTACCCGGCCGACGACGGGTTCAATTTGCGCTGGTTTACCCCGGCGGTGGAGGTCGCCCTGTGCGGGCATGCGACCCTGGGAGCATCGCACCTGCTCTGGGAGGAGGGGCGGGTCCCGGGCGACGCGACTATTCACTACCATACCAAGAGCGGTGTGCTGACTGCCCGCAAACAGGGCTCGTGGATTGAACTCGATTTCCCGGCGCGTCCGGTGAGCCCGGCGGAACTTCCGACGGGAGCGCTTGAGGCGTTGGGGCTGAGCGATTCGTTGTATGTGGGGAAGAGCACGTACGACTATTTTGTGGAGGTTGGTTCGGAGGCGATTGTGCGCGGTCTGGACCCGGATTTCGGACAGTTGCGCAAGTTGCCAGTGCGAGGGGTGATTGTGACCACGCGCGGCGAACAGACGTATGATTTTGTCTCCCGCTTTTTCGCGCCGGGGGCGGGGGTGAACGAGGACCCGGTGACCGGGTCGGCGCACTGTACGCTGGGTCCGTACTGGAAGGCGAAACTGGAGAAGGACGATTTGCTGGCTTATCAGGCGTCGGCACGCGGCGGCGTGGTAAAAGTGGGGGTGCGCGGGGACAGGATTCTGCTGGGCGGCCAGGCGGTGACGGTGATACGGGGGGAATTGTGCGCGTAAGTTGCCGGTAACGTGCGAACGCGATTGCGCTGACGATTTGCACTCCTATATTCCCCTCACCATGAACCGATTGCTTGACGATCTCAATCCGGAGCAGCGCGAGGCGGTCAGTCAGACCGACGGTCCGTTGCTCATTATTGCCGGCGCCGGCTCCGGGAAAACCCGCGTGCTCACCCGTCGGCTGGCCTATATCCTCACCGAACGCAAAGCCGAACCGCATCAGATGCTGGCGGTTACCTTCACCAATAAAGCGGCCGGCGAAATGAAAGATCGGGTCTGGCAACTGCTCGGCACAACTATCGCCGACTTGCAGGTATCGACCTTCCATTCGTTCTGTGCCCGGCTTCTGCGTCGCGAGGCGGCAGCGCTTGGATATACCAGCAATTTCACGATTTTCGACGATGACGATTCCCAGCGTTTGATGAAGAACTGCCTCAAGGATCTGAATATTTCCGACAGCCAATTCCCCGCCAAGGGGCAGCTTCGCAAAATCTCGCAGTTGAAAGACAAGATGACTTCGCCGGAGCAATTCGCGGCGCAGGCCTCGGGGTATTTCGACAGTCGTACGGCCCAGCTCTACACGCTGTATCAGCGGCGACTGCTCGAATGCAATGCGATGGATTTCAACGACCTGCTGTACAACGCGGTGCGGCTTCTCACGATGGAACCGCAGATCGGCGAACGGTACCGCAAGCGATTCAAATATCTGCTGGTCGACGAGTATCAGGACACCAACCATGCGCAGTACCTCCTGCTGAAGGCGTTGCTCGACGATCATCACAACATCTGCGTCGTAGGGGACGAGGATCAGTCGATTTACGGGTGGCGCGGCGCGGATATCCGTAATATTCTCGATTTCGAAAAGGACTTTCCCAGCGCGCGGATTATCAAGCTGGAGCAGAATTACCGTTCGACCAAAGTCATCCTTCAGGCGGCGTCGAGTGTGATCGCCAATAACGCGATGCGCAAAGGGAAGACACTCTGGACGGATATCGACGGCGGCGATCCGATCGAGCTGTTGATGACTGACAATGCCGACGAGGAAGCGGCTCGGATTGTTGACCGTATCGCGGTGGGTGGTGGGGATCGATTGAGCGAACAGGTGATTCTGTATCGTACCAACGCTCAGTCGCGCGCTTTTGAAGAAGCGCTGCGCCGCCGGAGCATCGCCTACCAGATCGTGGGCGGCATCTTGTTTTATCAGCGCAAGGAAATCAAGGATTTGATGGCCTACCTGAAGCTGCTCATCAATCCGAGCGATGATATTTCTTTCGGCGAGTGATCAACTACCCCAAGCGGGGACTCGGCGAAAAGACTATCGATGATATTTTTGAGATCGCCAAGCGGGAGCGAATCTCAGGCTATACGGTGGCACAGCAGGCAGGGCAGTATCCGGAACTGGCAGGAAAGGCAAAGCGGATTGAGCCGTTTGTCGAACTGATCGAAAATTTTCGTCAGCGCGCCGACACGCAGTCGGCCGATCTTCTGATTGCCAACCTGATTGCCGAAATCAAGATGCTCCCGGCGCTACTGGAAGAGGACCCGATTGTCGGCCAGACCAAAGTGGAAAACGTCGAAGCTTTTGTCGAGGGCGCCGCCGATTTCGCCCGGGCGCATCAGGATGCCCACCTCGCTGAATACCTATCGGAAATCTCACTGTTCACGGACGTCGAACGGGCGAAAGAAACCGACGACAAGGTCACGATGATGACGATTCATGCGGCTAAGGGGCTGGAGTATAAGACGGTGTATTTGGTGGGACTCGAAGAGGGGCTCTTCCCATTGCAGAGAACGGTGACCGAGAAGCAGGAGCTTGAGGAAGAGCGGCGGCTCTTCTATGTAGGGGCAACGCGCGCAGAGAAGCGGCTGGTCTTGTCCACGCGCGCCAGCCGGCATCAGTTCGGGCAGGTGGAATCGATACCGTCTCGGTTCATACGCGAAATTCCGCAGGAACTGCTCCAGGTGCGCGACTATCGCACCGGACGCAATTACGATTATTCGGGCGTGGAGCGCCAACCCTCATCGGCGCGCAACGGTGGCGGGTACAAGCCGCAGCCGGCTCCGGCGCAGTCGGGCGTCTATTACGACGTCGAGGAAGAGACAGGCTTCCGGATCGGGCGGATCGTGGCACACCCGACTTTTGGGAGAGGAAAGATCCTCTCGATCGACGGTTACGGCGAGAACTTGCGTCTTGAAATCATGTTCACCGGACTGGGCGTAAAGAAGATCATGGCGAAGTACGCCAAACTGAAGCTGGTGGGCTAGACCGATAGCGAAAAGCCGCCGAACGATCTGTCCGGCGGCTCCTCTTACCTTCCCTGAAATAATCCCGCTATTGTTTTCCGACAATAGACTGATAGCGGCGATCATCCTGCAGTTTAGCTTTCACGAAGTCATTGACCTCCGCGAGCGAAGCAGTGTTGATATTCGCGAGTTGATCGAGGTAATAGCGGTAACCGTACCCCAAATATTCAAAGGTGGCCATGTTGTTCGCGCGATTGGTTTTGATATCGATGCCGAACATGAGGCTGTTCTTGTAGTTCATCCTCGCGTCGGAGAATTCCTGTTCGGTCACACCGTCAGTCTTCAAGCGACTCCACTCCCTGTTGAGCGAGGTGAGGGCTTGCCGGACCTTGGTGGTGTCAGTGCCGATACGGGCGCGAAAGACAGTCACGAATCTATTCGGAAGGACTTGCGTACCGACGTCGTAGGCCAGCTTTTCCGTCTGGCGGAGACCCCACAGCCGCGAGCCGACCGGCCCGCCCATGACCTGGTTGGTCAAACCAAGATACGTCATTTCCATAGGGGCCAGTTTGTCGAGTACGTACCCCATGTAGACGTATGATTGGTTGCGGTCATAGGAGATGAAACCGTTGCGGTCGGTCTGCCGACCGACCATCGGCGGGGCCACTTCGGCGGCATCGCTCTTGATAGGTCCGAGTGTCTTCTCGAGCAACGTCGAGAGTTTGTCGCCATCCATATCAGTCGCGACGGCGACGATCATGTTCCTTCCGCCCAGGTAATTTTTGTAATGGGCGCGAATACCGTCGACTGCGGCCCGCGACATCGATTCCTGCGTGCCAAGCACCGGAAGGCCGTAGCCGCTTGGTCCGTAGATCGTCTTCCAGAAGAGCATGTTGGAGGCAGCCGATTGATTGTCGTTGGTGGCTTTGATTTCACCCTCGACCTGCCCCTTCAGCTTGACCAATTCATCTTCAGGAAAAGTCGGGGAAGTGAGGCAGTCGGATATGATCCCCAATACCTTCTCGAGATTCTCCGTGAGGCAGACGAACGAGATGGCCGAATAGTCGCGGAAACAGTCGGCCGAAACGGTGGCGCCGAGGAAGTCGAGTTGTTCAGTGATCTCGGCTGCGTTGAGGCGGCCATTCCCTTTCAACAGCATGTTGATGGTGAGGTTGCTGATGCCGTTGTTGTCCGCATTCTCGGTCAGCGCGCCGCCGCCAAAAAGGATGCGACCAGCAGAAAGCGAGGTGCTCTTGTCGACATTGACGATAATCTTCGCGCCATTAGGGAGAACGGTTGTTCCGTACCCATCGGGACCGATCGTGACCGACTTGGCCGACAGACCAACCGTCAGCACGGTCAGCAAGGCGACGACGAAGATCATGGCCGTATACACATTGAATTTTCTCATTTCGGCACCACCATAGTCTTGACATACGAGTCGGTGTTCAAGTAACGCTTTGCGACGTCATTCAACTGCGCCAGCGTGACCTTCTCCACGTTGTCCGGATAGGTCTCGACGAACTGCCAGCCGATGAAGGAGTCGTACTGGGCGTATTTATCGGCGAGATCGAGGCCGCGTTCGATTGATGCGAAGTGAGCGGTCTTGATTTTGTTTTTCGCCTTGCGCAGTTCCTGTTCGGTAAAACCGTTCTTTTTAGCGTCGGCGATTACAGCATTGATAGCTGTTTCCACGTCGGACATTTTGGCCGGATCAAGTGTTGCCGTAGCGTATAGCGTGCCTTCGTATTTGGACGTGTTGAACGAGAAATCGACAGAGTAGACGAGTCGCTGTTCGTCGAGCAACTTCTTCGAAAGGCGGCTTGATTCGCCGTTGCCGAGCACGGTGGCCATCAGGTCGAGGGCAAACTGATCGGGGCTGTCGGATTTGGGGCCGATCGACATCATCATCAGGTATCCCTGATTGACGTCTTTCGGAATATTGATCGTTTCCACGGAGTCCCGTTTGGGCGGATCGGCGTAGCGATCGGCAGCCGTCTCACCGCGCGGGACGGCAGCGAAATATTTCTTCACCAGCTCAAGGGTCTGGCGGGCGTCGATATCACCCACGACGACCATGGTCATGTTATTGGGGGCGTAATACCGTTTGTAATAAGCATACACCGAGTCTCTGGGGACACTGTTGACATTTTCCTTCGTGCCGAGGACGTTTTTTGCGTATGGGTGTTTGCCGTAGACCTTGACGACGGACGTTCGGTAGGCCTTGCCGAACGGGTTATCCTCGGAGATGTTGATTTCTTCATTGACCGCCTGGCGCTCTTTGTCCATTTGTTCGGCTGAGAAGGCGGAGCGGAAGAGCATATCGGCATGAATCTTAAAAGCGAATTCCTCGTGTTCTTTCGGCAGCGTGATGACAAAATCGGTCCAGTCGGAAGAAGTGTAGCCGTTAAAATACGCGCCATGCTGTTTCATGGCCGCCGCCAATTCATCGCCGTTCATTTCCTCAGTCCCCCGAAAGAGAATGAGGTGTTCGAGCAAATGGGTGGCGCCGTCGAAAAAATCGGACTCATTCTTGGCGCCCACTTTCACGGTCGTTGAGATGTTGACCTGCGGGACCTGGTGATTTTCCAGGATCATCACTTTCAGGCCGTTGTCCAGTTGAGTGATCTGCCAGTCGTGAGCGGCGCCGGCCATGGCGGAGATCGCCAGAAGCAAGGCCGCGGCGGTGGCAGTTAATACCTGACGCATACTCTTGTTCGTTTCCTTTCTGTCATCCTTGCCGGCCAGTGATTAGGCATGCCGGCGGCAGCATGTATGTTCCATCCGGATCGTTTTGTCACGTATGCAAACTTACCACTATACGATGTGCGGGGCAAGATGTTGCCCGGGGTTCCGGCCGGAATTCCACCCGGTATCGGCCGTTGGAGAAGACGATTTGCGACAGGGCGAAAATCGAGACCGGTGAGACTAGAATCCGCCGCCAAGCGTCTTGAGGACCAGACCTTCCTGGCCGACGACAAGACCTCTATTGGTGTCAAAAAAGTGGACGTCAAACAGCCAGTTAGTCACGCCAGTCAATTGCTGATTCCATGTCGCTCCGCCATCAGCAGTATACATAATTGTGCCGGTCTGGCCGACTATCCACCCATGCAGCGCATCGTCGGCAAAGGTGATCTGTTGAAACTGGACCGTGGGTCCGGGAAATGAACTCAACCAGTTTTGGCCGCCATTGGTAGTGTGCAAGAGGATTCCGTCCCGGCCGACTACCCAACCGTTCTGGCTGTCGGCGAAGTAGATGCCCCAGAGATCGCTGATAGTGCCGCTTGCCTGCAAAGTCCAATCATGTCCGGCCAGCGTTGTGTGAAGGATTCTGCCGTTGTTTCCCACGATCCAACCTTCGTTTTCATCGACAAAGTAAACGCCGGCCAGAGATACGTCGACTGAACTATTCTGGGGAAGCCAGGACGTGCCGCCATCGTTCGTATGAAGAATGGTGCCATTGGTGCCGATGATCCAGCCCCTGTTCGCGGAAACGAAGAGCACGTGCCAGAGATTGATGGAGTCGGCGACCGGGAGGTCTGTGACGCGAGTCCAATCGACGCCATTAATGGTCTTGAGCAGTACAGCGCTGTCGCCCACCGCCCAGCCCTTGTTTTCATCGATCATGGATATTCCGCCCATATTGGTATTATTTTCCAAATGGACCTGCTGCCATGTGCGACTGCTGTCGCTCGTGGCCATAATCACGCCGACGTGTCCGGGATTGTTGCCGATAAACCCGGTGAGCCAACCGTGGGCAGCATCGACAAAATCAACATCGCGCAAATCGAAGTAAAGGCCCAACTCCTGGCGATCCCATGAACTGACCATGAGCGAGCAGGTGACGATAACCTGATTGGCCGTCTGTGGCGAGGCGACGGTAAGCCGTCCTGAATAAACACCACTGGCGAGCGTCGAGGAAGCCGCACCAACTTCGACTGTATCGGTGGCCACACCTGCTACTTTGGAAAGCGTGATCCAGGAGCCGGTGCCGGTAATGGTGTAGTCGATCCCCCCTCCGCCATTGTTAATAATAGCCAGTTTTTTGACGGGCGGATTGTCGCCGTTTCGCAAGGCCGTGAATCGGAAACTACCCGGGTTGACCGCCAAACCATGGGCGATGGTCAGTTTGACCGCCACTCGCCTGGGCGAATTGGATGCTTGCGGGGAACTGACAATGATAGTGTCGTTGTATTCGCCCGCGTCGAGATCGGTCGTATACACTTCGACGTATATGGTATTTGAGGTATTCGGCACGAGGCTGATCCAGGCGGCGGTCTTGGTCGCGGTAAAGGTCATGTCCCCGGTGCCGCCATTCGTAACGGTAACGCGTTGGGAAGGTGGGTTGGCGCCGCCGGCAACACCCGTGAAGGCGAGACTGGCAGTGGAGAGATTGAGAATTGGTCCGGGGGCGACGCCGCCATCATCACTGTTACAGCCGACCAGACCGGCCAGCAGAGTCAAAGAAAGTACGGCGAGAAGACATGATCTGTATGAATGTGCCATAGGTCACCCGATTGTGCTGTGCAATGTGTGAACAGTTCCCAGTTCATTAACGCAGAAGGGATCGGTTCTGTCAAAAGAAAAAAAGCGCCTCCAGCTGGAGGCGCCCGACGAAGTGGTCAACTGGTTTTCCGGCACTATTACGGTTCGAGATCGTTTTCAATCAGATCGGCGATGGGTAACTGCCTGATCAGATCGCGGGTTTCCCTCCAAGCCTGGCGTCGACCGCGCTTCTGTTTGTGTTCTACGGCAGAATCGATTTCCACTTCCTTGCGGTGACCCATCTTCTCTGTCTTATTGCTTACCTGCCACCGTCGCGGTTTGGCCTTAAGGGGGCGCGCGCTCATATCAACTCCTGAGAGGTATGCTTAGGGTGATTCTCACTTTCCTATTTCCAATTATCGGACAGCAACTCAGCAGATATTTATGTCCAAGATGTCGGGCCGTCCATTTCTCGGCGGTTTTGGTGGAAAAGTCACCAGTTGCGTTGTCTCGATCAGGTCGCAAGTCGCTGCAGATTGTTGTTTTCAATTCTTCCCTGCATCGTTCTGTGCATTTTTCTGCGCGGCCAGAGCAGAGTTGTGCATCGCCTATATACGAGCTAACTCCTTGATCTATATACTGGTGCGGACGAGTATGTCGGTGGCCTGCGCATATTGCGGAAACGGCATAGCGTATGCTCAATCAGGTATCAGAAGAAACTGAAGCAAGGAGACGACAATGTTAGATGGCAAGTTCCTACGCGGCTTCTCACCAGAACGGTTAGCTGGTATCCAGGAACCGAAGGTGCGCAAGGACGAGAACGGCTACTACATTATGTCGCTTTCAGAAAACAGCAAAGTCTATTTCGAGGATTATTACTCATTTTTGCGCACCACCTATGATCGTGCCAGTCAACAGCGCGAAATCCTCCGCGACAAGATCCTCTCCACGCCGTCCAACCGTTCGGAATCCGTTGCGTACTATCGAAGCAAGGCTGTCATCATTGATCTGCTCCTGCGGACGATTCGCCGGTTTTACACGGATGGTTCGAATCTGGGCGTAGTAATGACGCCCTGGTGTTTTGGCACAGTTGTGTTGGAAAAAGTAGAGGTATACCGTGACCGGCTGTCCAAGGGCGAGGTAAATGACCCCAACGTGACGGAGTATCCGTTTTACGTCATCAAGTACATGGACGAGATATACAAGGTTACGCTGCTCGAAATGTTCGATTTCCCGGAGCAGGCGTTCCAGATGCGCTGGCAGTATTCCGAGTTGCTGAAGCGCTACTCCAAAGTACTATCCGACATCACGGTTCGACTTCAATCGGTATTGCAGTCGGTGAAGAACATTGGCGCTTAGCCAACTTCCCATCCTCCTTGCGGTTGCTCTTGACCCCGCCCGTTACCGGCGGGGTTCTTTTTTCCTGCAGTCGAACCCTGTAACTGCCGATACCTAAAGAGATTCGATGTGCACAAGCTTGGGCCGATGTCCGCATGCAGGGAGTGTACAAGAGAGCTCTATGTCCTCGACACTGATTAAGGCCAGGACCGACCAGAAGTATATTCCGATATTCCTGGATTCACTGCGCGTGGATTCGGTGTTGGATTTTGACCTCTATATCAAGATCAACACCGAACTTGTGCTTTATCGTTCGGCCAATCTTCCCTTCACCGATCGAACGCGCCAGAAGTTGATGGACAACCGGGTGGACAAGTTGTTTGTCACGGCTGAGTCCAAACGAAAGTACCAGCTATATATCGAGCAGAATCTCAACAAGATTCTGGTCGACCCGTCAGTCGAGCCGGTAAAGAAAGCCGGCATCCTCTACGACACCTCCACCAATCTGGTGAAGGATGTCCTGGCCAACCCGACCTATGGTGAGAATATACAGCGGTCAAAAGATCTGGTGGAAAACACGGTCAATTACATTCTGACCGGTCGGGACACTTTTCAGGGTCTGATGCAAATCACCTCATTTGATTACTACACCTATACCCATTCGGTCAACGTGTGCACGTTTTCAATCGCCCTGGCCATCCAATGCGGCCTGAAAGACGGACAATTCCTGCACGAGCTGGGCGTAGGGGCGCTGTTGCACGACGTCGGCAAGGCAAAGATTTCGGAGCGTATACTGAACAAGCGCGGGGCGTTGACGCCGATCGAATTCGAAATTCTGAAAAAGCATCCGAAATGGGGCGTGGAGATCCTGGGGGAAACCAACCTGATTGACACCAGTTGTTATTATCCCGTGCTTCAGCACCACGAGCGCGGAGACCGACGGGGATATCCCTCGGGTCTGTCGCTCGATGAGATGCATGTCTATTCCAAAATTGTCGCCATTGCCGATTCGTTCGATGCGATGACGACGGAGCGAGTCTATCAGCACGCTATGGACACGTATCCGGCGCTGAAACTCATGTTCTCGCTCAAGGGGGCGTACGATGAACCGCTGTTGCGCGCGTTCGTCGAATTAATGGGGCCGACGGCGCTGGCGGATCTATAAGGGAATCGGCAACCGAAACTGATCAGGGGGAAGAGTGGCTGCAGGATCACCTATGCGAAATTTCGAATCTATAAAAGCGCTGGTGCTTCAGTCCAGCAACGAGAATCTCTCGACGATCAAAGGTCCGCTGGCTGCGGCCCATCTTGAGGTCGTCGTCGCTGATTCCGCTCGCCATGCCTTGAGTATTCTGGAGGCGGACGGTTCCATACACTTAATACTCATCGATGTCCTTACACCACGTGAGGGTGGATTTCAACTTCTGAAGAGTGTCAAAGAGAACCCCCGGTTTCAGTGGTATCCGGTGGCCATGACAAGCACGCAGTGGGATCACCTCACGGTGCGACAGAGTCTCGAACTTGGAGCGGACGCGATCTTCGCCTTGCCGATGGCTGAGGATATGTTTGTCGCCAAAGTCACCCGGCTGCTGGCCAATGGGCGAAGAGTGGTTCTGGTAGTGGATGACGAAGAGACTATTCGAAAATATATGACGACGATTCTGGAGTCGGAACGCTTTGTCGTCAGGACCGCCGCCTCTTCGGACCAGGCACTGGATATCGTGAAGTCAAGCACCGTCCACGGTGTGATATCAGACATCATGATGCCCGGCATGAGCGGGCTTGACCTGATGGTGGAAATCAAGAAGGCGCACGATCACATCCCGGTCATTCTCATCACCGGTTTCTCAGGCAAGTTTGCGGCCGAACAGGCGATTGCGGCCGGTGCGGATGCCTACTTCCAGAAGCCGTTCAAGAACACGGAATTGCTCGCGACTCTTCGACGCGTGATTCACCTAAACTGTTCGGAGCGGACGACGGCTCTGCCCTGACCATCAGTTTTCGATTGTCGCCGCCTTGAGAACGGTGTATATACCGGGATTCCGAGGAGGTGCACGTGAGAGAGATCATCAAGACCGACAAGGCCCCCCAGGCGATCGGGCCATATTCACAAGGAATCAAAATCACCGGTGGTTCATTGTTGTTTCTCTCCGGCCAGATCCCCCTGGATCCCGGGACCGGCGAGATCGTCGGTAAATCGGCCGGTGAACAATGTCAGCGCGTGATGGACAACATCAGTCAGCTGCTCGCGGCGGGCGGAGCGAGTTTCTCCGATGTCGTGAAGACGACGATTTTCCTGGCGGATATGAAGGACTTCGCAGTGGTAAACGAGATGTACGCCACCTATTTCGAAGCGGCGCCGCCCGCGCGATCGACCGTCGAGGTATCACGGCTACCCAAGGATGTTCGTATCGAGATCGAGATGATAGCCACGGTTTAGACCTCGGCCACGTAACCAAAGAGTGGTGCGCCGGTCAGCGGAGGGGTGGTGTCGCTGAACGGCACGGCTCAGCCAGCGCGAGAACAACATTGGCCACGGGGAGGCCGGTGGTTGTTGACACCTTCGCTGCAACTTCCTACCTTCCCCTCGCATGAATACGCCCAATCTCCTGACGCTCATCCGCATTGTCCTGTCACCTATCTTCATGTTCTTCTTTTTGCTGGACAATTTCTATATGCGGCTGGTGGGTCTGATTCTGTTTATCGTGGCATCGCTGACCGATTTGGCCGACGGCTACTATGCGCGCAAATACGGCATTATTACCGGCTTCGGTAAATTTATGGATCCGCTGGCGGACAAAATCCTGGTTTCATCGGCCTTGATCTGCTTCATCTCCCTGAAATATACGTCGCCACTGCCGGTCGCTCTGATCGTCGGCCGAGAATTCGCCATTACCGGCCTTCGGCTGTTGGCCGCTTACAAGGGTGTGATTATTCCGCCGACCTGGGCGGCGAAAGTAAAAACGTTTCTACAGATGACGGTGGTCAGTCTGGTGATGGCCTATGTGAGCCTGACGAGTGCACTGACCCATTTCCAGATCGTGGTTCCGCAACTGGCTCACTTTGACTATTTCTTCTGGTTCAATTCGCTGATGTGGTTGGCGGCGGTCGTCACCGTGTGGACCGGAATAGACTACGGCATTAAGTACTTCTACATGATCCGTTCAGTTTTGAGGTAAGAGCCTGGTGAAAGACGCTGCCGCAAAGTTCATTGCCACGGGTGCCTGGTCGGGATACTTCCCATTGGTACCCGGATCGATCGGTACCTTGCCGGCCTGGGTGCTGGCCTATTTCTGGTTGGGGCACAGCCCGTTGGCACTCTGGATTGCTCTAGCCATCACTATGGCAGCGGGGGTGTGGGCGGCGGGGTACTGCGAGCGATTCTGGGGACACGATCCACGGAAGATTGTGATCGACGAATGGGCGGGGATGTTCATTTCAGTACTCTTTGTGCCGCTCTCGATTACCAATTATCTTATCGCGCTGGTCGGTTTTAGAGTGTTTGACGTAATCAAGCTGTGGCCGGCCCGAAAACTGGAGAGTCTGCCCGGTGGCTGGGGTGTGATGATGGACGACGTGGCTGCGGGCATTCAGACGAATATTGTCGTGCAGATCATCCTGTTGCTAATGAATTGGCGCTAAAGGCCCGAGGTCGGTGTATGGATGTTGAAATTATCACGATCGGCGACGAGGTACTGACCGGACATACGGTTGATACGAACGCTGCGTTTATTGCCGAGATGCTGACGGAAATGGGTTTGTCAGTTCGCTGGCAGTCGAGTGTCGGCGATGATATCGAGTCGATGGAAGAGACCTTTCGTCTGGCGCTGAAGCGAGCGTCGGTCGTCATCACCACCGGAGGGCTTGGGCCGACCGACGACGACCTGACCAAACGGGCGATCGTGAAAGTGTTCAAGCGCAATCTCGTATTTCACGAAGACATTCTGGCCGAGATCAAGCAGCGCTATGAAGCGCGAGGCCTGCAGATGCCGGCCATCAATCAGAATCAGGCGCTTCTGCCCCAGGGGGCGCTGTTTTTCGCCAACAAGCACGGGTCGGCCGTGGGCATCTGCATCAACGAGATGGGGCGCATCTTCGTTTCCCTTCCGGGCGTGCCGAGAGAAATGAAGCAAGTACTGGTCGACGAGGTCGTGCCATATCTCAAAGCTAACACGCAGCGAATTTCTCTGGCCGTGAGAAAGCTGCGAACTACTCAGATAATCGAGTCAGCCCTGGCCGAGTTGATCGTGCCGGGACTGAGTCTGGAGCCAGGCGTGCGATTGGCCTACCTGCCGGGGTATAGCGGCGTCGACTTGCGGATCATGGCCTACGGAGAAAACGACGACGAGACATCTAACAAGGCGCGGGCAGTGGCTCAACATATCGAGAAGCGGGCGGGGAAGTATATTTACGGGTACGATGACGATACGCTTGAGGATGTGATCGGACATCTGCTGGCGGATAACAACAAGTCGCTCAGTGTCGCGGAATCCTGCACGGGCGGGCAATTGGGTATGACGATAACATCAGTGGCGGGCTCGTCGACCTATTTCGTCGGCGGCGTACAAGCGTATGCCAATGAGGTCAAGATTCACCAACTCTCGGTTACGCCGGAAATCATTAATACTCACGGAGCGGTGTCCGAGGCGTGCGCGATAGCCATGGCAGAGGGGGTGCGAAAACTTCTGCGAACCGACTATGCGCTGTCGGTCACCGGAATTGCCGGCCCCGACGGGGGCACGGAGAGCCGACCGGTGGGCACGACTTTTGTTGGTGTTGCCACGGCCAATCGATCCTATGCCGGAAAGTTTATGTACGGTCGCGACCGACTCGTCAATCGGTCGCGGGCGGTTTATTCGGCGCTCGAACTGCTTCGGCGCGAAATCCTGGATATCGTCTGATGCGCCTTTTCATTGCTCTCCCCTTGCCCCAGGATATCGAGAAGTATATGGGAAGGATCGCCGGGGATCTGGCTCGACGCGACGACGGTGTAAAATGGGTGGAGGCGCGACTCATTCATCTCACGCTTCGGTTCCTTGGGGAAACTGATTCTGAACAGGTTGTCCGGATAAGCAATGGTCTGGACACTATCGGCCGGGCCGGTGGCCCGATCGAAGGTGAGCTGAGCCAACTGGGGGCATTTCCCAATGTGAATCGTCCGCGCGTCATCTGGGTGGGCCTGCGCGAGACAACCGGGCATCTCAATGGGTTGGCGAGGTCGACCGAGCAACTGGCCAGAGACTTCGGGTATGAACCGGAAGAAAAGTCGTTTAAGGCTCATTTGACGCTCGGGCGCGTGAAAGACGACCACAAGCTAGATGATTTGCCTCGCGCCATTCAAGCGTACGCGCTTGAAAAGAAGCAGTTCAGACTCGATCGTCTGGTGCTATTTCAATCAACGCTGACTCCTCAGGGTCCGATTTACAAGCGGCTTCACGAAGTCGAACTGGCCTGAGTTTTCCCGGCGCCCGCCTGTCGTTTTCTAACCATATCAATTCCAATAGGATCCGGGCAAATTTGACCTCAATCCCGTGGCCTTTTTGGCCGACGTAATAGAATAGGGATGATCTATAAATTTACTTATGCAGAAGCGGTAATGGAATTCGTCAACAATCGCGGACGAATATTCCTGGAAGCCGATTCCCCCGCGGAAGCACTGCACCTGGCTCGCGACGTGTTCCGGCATATCCGCGAGGAAAACGTGCAGGCGCTTGGGGGGGATCAGTATCTGGTCACGTTCAGGGTTTCACTGAATTACCGGCTATCGCTCATCCATGTCATCGACCGAGCGGTCCGGTTGATACGATCAGCCGAGGCCTACGAACGAGCGCGATATATCGAGCGGTACATAATCGCTTCTGCTTGCCAGCAGACCGGCAAGCCGGTTTGGCTGAACTCGGAGACACTGGGCGACGAAATCAGCCAACTCCGCAAAGCCGCCGTTGTCGCACGCGAAGTCGCAAGCGTCATGCGGTTTCTGGATTGGGACATATGTATCGCCAACTACCTCGAACTCAATTCCAAACCGGGGCATCAGAGCCGGGTCGTACGCAAGCCGCGGCGGACGGCCACTCCCGGTGAGCTGACGGTCGCACAGCATCGAACATCCAGACCCCCACACGTCGCGTCACACCTTCGCCCGGCGCGGGCCACGCGTCGCGGTCGAAGTTCGTAACCTTTTGCTCACGATTACTGCAATGAGTTGCGGTACTTCTGCAATATAGACTACCCGGACCTCTCATATCCTCTTGTGCGCCAACGCCCGCTCACACGGCACCAAAATTGCTCGCTATTTATCGTTGGTTTACAAAGCAGAACTCGGTTCTCACACACTCAACAATCGTATCGGAGGAGTAGCAATGGTAAGGGTCGGAAAAGTGTTCTTATCGCTATTCGTCGTTTTCGTCCTGGCCGGCTCGAGCTTCGCCTGGAACGTAAACTTCGAGAATGGCCTGGGGAAAGACGGACAGGCGGTAGCCAATGATATCACCGGGTTGAATTTTACAACCACTGACGGCTACGACTGGATTTACGCTGATATCACCACGGGGAACTACAATGCCCGCAGTGATAATGGTACCGGGTCCGGAAGTTACTGGATCAGCGGCAACGTCTCGACCTTCCTGGGTACCACGCAGGGTAGCGGCCGCATTGACTTTATCAACAAAGACGGCGGCTTCTTCACCACCGGCTACTCGTCGTCCTCGTCGTTCTATCTCGAAGCGTACGACGTCAACGACAATTTGATTGATCAGGTTGTCGGCGGATCAAACCTGTATTCTCAGGGTAATAATGTCGGTTTGAGTTATTTAACGGTTTCGTCGGGGTCAAATAACATCGCGTATGTTCTCATGCACGATACCGGCAATTACTGGACCGCAGACAACATGTCGGGTAACGCCACCGGCGTCACGCCGCCCGGCGGCGTACCGGAACCGGCCACCATGCTCCTGATGGGACTTGGGTTGGTCGGCACGGGCATTGTGCGCAAGATTCGCAAGTAATCAGCGAGTAACCAATGCTAAAGAGGGCTGCGTCAGCGGCCCTCTTTTTTGTTTTGGGCTGTTATCGTTCGAACGGATGGTCGAATTTAAAATCGGGTCGGTAACTGGTGGGACTATCGAGTTCCTGGACCCAGCCGCGGTGGAAACCGAGGCGGTCGAATTCCTCCAGCACTTCGTGGTATTCGTCCACCATGAGCGTGCGGCCGAGTCGGGGATGGTTGGCCACTGGTGCGGTCGGGTGGTACTGCGACATGAGGGAGACGTGCACGGACGGAGACAGTTCGTCGGCGATCCACTGGAGCACTTTCTTGCTGTTCTCCACCCGGCCGGGCAGAACAAGATGACGGATAATCAGGCCTGACGTTATGCAGTCGTTGTCGTCCAGCCAGATATTGGATCCCTTCTGGTAAAACATCTCCTTGATGGCGGCACAGGCAATTGCCGGGTAATCGGGCGTGTCCGAGTAAGCCCGTCCCATCTTCTCATCCATATATTTGAGATCGGGGAGCCAAACGTCGATCGTGCCTTCAAGAGCTTTGATCGTCTCTATTTTGTCATACGAACTGGTGTTGAAGACGTAGGTAGGTTTGCGATCCCGGGCGGACAGGGTATTGATAATCACCTGTACCTGCGGAATAAAATGCGAAGGGGAGACGAAACCGACCGCGTGAGAGCCGCCAGCGAGGACGCTCTCGATTTGCCCGATGATTTCGGGCAGGGTGGACTTCTTCTCTTCAATCATCCCCTGGCGTCGGCTGATCTGAAAATTCTGGCAGTACAGGCATTGCATGTTGCAGCGGGTGAAGAAGATGTTGCAGATTCCATGTTGGCCGGATATGACCGGTTCCTCACCGCGATGAGCGCAGATTGAGCCGATGGAGAACCCGGTGCCGCTCTGGCAGAAACCAAGTTTGTCGCCGAATCGATCGGCGTGGCAGTTGCGGGGGCAACAGGTGCAGTCGCGCAATGCTTCGAGGGGCGCGCTGAGGGCGGTCACGTCGAGGGGCTTGCCCGTGACCGGATGGACCAGCGATTCACTCATAGCGACAAAATAGTCAAATTGTGTCGGAGATTCAAGGGGTGGCGCGGCGACAAAAAAGCCGCCGACTCGCAAGAGCCGGCGGCAGACTTGATCGGCGCAGAGACGGTTACTTGCCGGAACGCCGCATGACAAACGCCGGGACGATTTGACGTTTGGCCATGTCGATAATTCTCGTTGTGTCGGGCGGATTACCCTGCAGAGAATCGGCAATCGCGAGCAACGAATTGCTCGGATGGGTGGTGGTAGTATCGACTTCCAGTTTCTCGATCGGTTTCTCTTCGAGGGAAGACACATACACGGTAACGAGTCGGCCGCTGCCCGGCCCGAGTGTCTTGTTAGTCGGCGCGAGATTGGCGATCATTCCGAGAGTGACGCACTGAATAGCGGTATCGGGCCGAAAGCCGAGGTACGAGAAGTGGGACACACGTCCGCCGGTGTATATGGCGGAATCGGCGACGATTCGGTTCAAGCCGGCGGTCATTTTGAGCGGGATCGACATCCCCACGATGTTCTCATCGTTTGAGCAGGATACCGTAATCGTCCAGGTGTTCTCACTGATTTTGGCCACCTCAGCATAAACCGTGTCGGTTTTTCCGAAAGGGTCGGTTTGTGCCGAAGCGGTGATGGCAGCAACTGCCACCAGCAGTGTCACGAGAGTCCAAGATACTTTACCAAAAGATTTCATTACTCCTCCAGGCAGATTCAGATTAACTATCTCTTGTACACCGGATATCGGCCAGGTTTCCGGGCTTATGAGGCCGCCGTCAAGGCTGCCTGCTTCAGAACCTCGATCAGGGAGTCGGCCTTGGCCGGGTTATTCAGTTTTTCACGATAAATGACCGCTGCCGACACCAAGGCGCGCCGCCCGGGATCGGTGGCGGGAAACTTGTCGTACACCTGCATGAGCATCGCCGCTGCCCGGGGCCAATCTTCTTTCTGTCGGTACAATTCGGCCGTAAAGACCAAGGCCAGCCCTTCCTGGGGTGTTCCGGCTTTCGAGGTGGCCAGTTGCGCAAAATCCCGTTCCGCCTTGCCAAACCACTGCTCCGCTTCGGTCGTCCGCCCCTTCTTTTTGTAGCTGTCAATCAAATAGAGGTAGGCGCCAAAGGCTTCATTGGAACCCGCATAATTGGTGATGAGAAACTTGTACTCTGTTTCGGCGCGTTCCCAGTTTCCTTCCAGATCAAACGTCTGGGCCATGTTGTATTGAGCGATCGGATTGGAGCCAAAGTAACTCGGATATTTTGCTTTCAGAGTGACCAGCAATTCACGGGCCTCCGCGTACTCCTTATCCATAAGATGGATGATCGAGCGTTTCAAAAGAATGACCGGTCGATAGAGTGTATCCCCGCCTTTCAATTGCGCCTCGGTCTCCACATACTCACGCATGGCGCGATCTGATTGGCCGAGTTCTGAGGCGTAGATATCGCCGATCTTCAGCCTGGCCGGTACAGCGACCTGGCCGGTGGAGTCGATCACTTTGGCGAGAGCTACGATGGCCTGGGTGTAGTTCCCGGAGGCATCATAAACGGAGGCGAGATTGGCCTGAGCTGCGAGTGCAATTTCCGTATTGGGATAGTCAGTCGTTATCCGGCCGTAATACTTGTCGGCGGTCCCCTCCCATTGGCGCGCTCGCACGGTATCTTCCGCCTGCAGCAGCAAGCCGTGGATCTGCATGGGAAGATTGAGAATGTCGTAGTTCACCTGTCTGTCGGCGTCGATCGGCGGATAGAATGTTTCGACGGCATAGGTGTACTTGGTGAGTGCCGAATCACCCCGGCCGGCGTACTGATGAGCCTGCCCGAGATTATACCAGGTCGTCATCGCCTGGTCCCGGGAAAGCGGCACTTCGGCAATCAATCGAGAGAGCCAGTAACTGACCGAGTCGAATTGCGCCTGGGCGAACAGGTACTGAGCGTAGCGACTGGTGCCGCGAAAGGTCAGGTCAGCTACTTCGAAGAACTCCTTGGATTTTGTCGCGGAATCAACGGTGGCAAGCGCGGCAAAACCGTTTCGGGCTACGTTGCCAAAAGCAGCCTGAGTCTGCTCGATCATCGCCTTGTCCACGAGCTCGGGTTTGATGTTGGTCTTGCCCGCGAGCTTCTCAGCGTCGAAATAAGCCTTCTCAAGTTCGTAACGTGCGGTGACCGCTTTCTCGTCGCCACACGAAATGATAACGGCTGCGATTACGAAACTCGCCCCGATAGCCCTGACAACCAATTGTGTGATCTTCATTTCAACTGACATACCCGCCAAGAAGTGGTTAGTTCTGGTGCCAATATAGAGGTCCGAGGAACTGAAGGGAACAAAAAAGAACGCCCCGGAGATCGGCTTAGTGTGTTATAACACAACAGGTTTGAAATTCGCGACGTCCGGCCGCCTTACCCCGGACACGTTCGCCGAGTAGTAGCAAGACACATCCCACCGAGTGCAACTAAACCCGCGCGGAAATGAAGAAGAGCCAGGTTGCACCTGACTCTTCTTCTGATTATCCCGATCGTTGTCCGAATAGGCCGTCTACTTCCAGGCCGAAACCGTGGCTTTGACAAAGTCAGCAAAGCGCTTTGGTGGACGACCAACAGCCCGCTCAGTCTGCATCAAATCGGACGGACTCGCTTTCAGCCCCTCCTCTTGGAATAGCTTGTACATTAGGGCGAAATCCCAAACCATCCAGTGGGGAAGGTAGGCGATGTTCACCTTTGTCCAGGCGTCGAGATCGTTGCCGCCGTACTTGATTTCGCGCCCGAGCTCCTCGGAGTACATTCTGGCAACTGCCGGGCCCGTCAGTGCATCCGGCCCGACCAGCGAATACGACTGCCCTTCGTGTCCCGGTTTGGTGAGCGCGTTGAAGGAGGCCTCGGCTACATCGTCGACATCGACTCTCGAAACACCGACGTCGCCGAGCGGTTGCGGATAGACGCCGTACTGGAGAATGACGTCTTTGAACCAGAAATCATTCTGGTAGAAGTTGTTTGGACGAATAATCGTGTAGGGGACGCCGGATTTCTTGATCGCTTCTTCGATTGCCACCTTCCCGCCGAAATGGGGGATTGCCGGGCCCGATTCAGCCCGATGGACTGACAAGTAAACGATGCGTTTCACGCCCGCCCGTTTGGATTCGTTGACCGCCGCCAAACCTTCGTGCAATTCCGTGATGGAATTAGCGATGAGCAAGAACAGGGTATCGAAGTCTCTGAATACACCCGGGTAAGTCGCCGGGTTGGTGAGATCGCCGACCACTGCCTGCGCTCCTTTCGGCAATGACGCGGCTTTTTCCGTCGAACGAGTGAGTACCTTGACCGAATGGCCCGCCGCCAGAAGTTTTCGCACAACGGCGCCACCGACCGTGCCGGTGCCGCCCAAAACGAGATGAGTCATTTCGCCTCCACTAAAGCTGATAATTTCGACGAATCGACGGCACTCTGGCGCCGAGCCAACATCCGCAAACCCGTCATAAAATTTCCGTTTGCCTGCGCTTGAAATAGCGTCAGTAGCCCGCCTAACGTTCAAAATGGGATCGATGTTCCCTGGACTAGCTCGCTCGACCGGCTGACTCTGCTATCAGCCGTAAGCCGTCGTCGATCAACTTGGTCAATTCAGGACGGACGGCTTTTGCCTTCGCAAGCGAACGTCGTACTTCCTGCTCGAGTGATGGGTCCAGTTGGTTGGTGTGGAGGATTTCCACAATCTCCAGCGAAGCCAGCCAGTCATGCGTGAAGTCGGTACTCAGGGTGTGCCAGATTCCGGCAAGCCGTTCGAAGCCGGCTGCGTTCTCTCTAATCTCGCGGAGTAGCTGATAGAGTTCGTGCAGGCGGCGATCCTCGGCCGAATTTTGGACTCTAATGGTGCGCGTCTTGGCTACCAGGGCGACCTGCTCGTGGGCATCCTTGTCGGCTGCGCCATTAAACACCGAGACAATCCTCTCGCCAACAGCCATGTCGTAGTTTCCCCATGACGGCTCAAACAGTGTCAGTCCCTTGTACGTGACCGTGCAATCTGAGAAGGAGACCAGGATGATGAAGCCGTTCCGCCTCTCGATTCTGTCCAGACGTCCGGCAACTTTTACGCCGCTCTCAAAGTCAAGCGTGGACGGCTTGCCGAGTTCAGCGCCCAACTCCTTGAGTGCGGAATCATCCAGCGACTCCGGTGGACGGGGGCAGTTCTTCAGCCGGCCAACCGGCGAGCCAAAGCCTTCCCGGTGGTAGTCCTTGCCAT
The DNA here is from genome assembly GCA_963806185.1 of uncultured candidate division Zixibacteria bacterium. Lineage (GTDB taxonomy): Bacteria > Zixibacteria > MSB-5A5 > GN15 > FEB-12 > CAWDXE01. Next base: position 382,096 of record CAWDXE010000001.1, on the reverse strand, counting down.
GACCTGCGAGGAGCTTGTTGTTAACGGCGAGAGTGGTTGAACCGGTGGTGCGAACATACACGGGCATGCCGTCGCTCTCAATGACCTCGGTGAATATGCCGGAGATCTGCAGCCCGGACGAATAAACGGCCGTCGCCGTGCTCTGGTTCTCGACGGCGATATGCAAACCGTAAAGACCTCCTCGGCGGAAGGCCATGCTGTCGGCAAAATTCTCCAGCACCCGATCGAGTTGCTCAAAATCGGTCGTGACAAAAAGCTGTGGCTGCTTGGTGGTGATGTCAAACGCGAAATCGGCGGCCTCGAGAGCATAGGGAAGTTTGCGCACGCCGTCTTCGAGGCAACTCACCGCCTCGCCGATCGACGACAGCAGGCCGGCGCCGTAGATCTTCGACTTGCTCAAGTCGCCGATAAGACCGTATTCCACCGTCCACCAATGCAGGCGCGACAGGCGAGCCATTTCCGAGGGTGCGCCCAGATTGTTCTGGAGCCAGACAACTCTTTCTTCGGCTTTCCTGATCTCCCCGGCGTCCGCGTCCGGAGCTTCCTTGAGAATCGACAGGAGACGGATGGCCTCATATAAGTCGAAGTCTTTCTTTGAAGACATCGCCTTGGCGCCGATCTCACCGAACTTGCGCAGATACTCAGAATACTCCTGATCGACAATGATCGGTGCATGGCCGGCGGCTTCGTGAACGATATCCGGAGCCGGCGTGTATTCGATATGATTGATCTGTCGCATATCGCAGGCGATCACCAGCACCTGATAGGCCTGATATTCCATAAACGCGGCCGGTGGAATGAAGCCGTCCACCGCCACCGCTCCCCAGCCGATGCGACCGAGGATCTCGTTCATCTCTTCAATACGGGGGATGCGCTCGAGGCTGATGCCGGTATCCAATAGTCCTTTGAAATAGACCCGGTGGGCGTTTTCGCGAAGGATATGCACGGCCTGGCGCATGATATACCGCCAGACGGCATGATCCACCGGCGTGTAATCGTCGTAGCGCTGATCGACCATGAATTGCTTGAGATGGTTGGGGAGTCGGGCAATTTTCGGGTATTTGTTTAAGTCCACCCGTCCCGTTGATCCATCACGAACTGTCACCATGTTACTGCTCCTTCGCGTACCGAAAACACCGGGCGCACCGGTCCTGCCTGGAAAGACGGGCCCATGGAAGAGGCAAAAACGCCCTGTATAGGTCCAATATATCCTTGTACACAAACCGGCGCAAGAGGGCGAAGGGCAGACATGAAACAGCCGGGTCGAGAGGGTGCGCTCTCGCCCGACTGCCTGACGAATTGATCGGCCCGGCTACTAGAGAATGAAATAGCAGGGGTCCGAGCCGCCGAGGAACATGAACTGGATGAGAAGCGTCAAATCGGCAATATCACTGCTGCCATCACAATTGAGGTCAGCCGACTGGGGGACTACCGGCGCGTCTCCGCCCAGGAACTGGAACTGGATCAGGTAGGTCAGATCGGAAATGTCGATCCCGGCCGCGGGATCATTATCAACATTGCCGGCCATGGTCAACACACCAGCGGGATTAATCTGGACGGCGTCGAGATTAAAGATCTTGTGCGCCGGGATGGTGCCATCGTAGTAGGGAATTCCCTGACAGCCGCTGCCACCCACGCCAATGAGCGCGGTGGCATTCAGCCCCGTGCTCTCGACGTCCTTATACTGGCATTTGATTCGCCCATTCTTGGACAGGATCAATTCGAAGTCGGCTACCGTTCCGCTCGCGTTGAAATTGGCTACCCGGTACCACTCGATGACTATCGTGTCGGCAGCCGCGTTTTTGTAGACATAGACGCCCGCATTGGGATCGGCGCTGGTGCTAATGAGCAGATCCGACCAGAAGACCGGCAGGAAAGTCGTAAAGGGCGCCCCCGGAAGGCTAAGACCGCTGTAGTATCCATTCACGTTGACTTCGCTGTTGGTGAAGGACACCGCGCCGTTTACCCCCACATAGAGCTGCGCATAGTTCGTGCCATAAAATTTGAAATTAAACCCGATGGCAACCGGGCCGGCCGAACCGTCGTCGAGCGGATCGCCGCCGAACGTGTTATAGAATGTTGCGTTGTTGATCTTGGTGCCCATCACCCGAGCGTCGATCCAGGTATAGGTCGGACCGCCGACTTCGTTGGATGATATGGCAGTGTAGGACTGGTCATTACACGGCACCTTGAGGAACACCGGTACGCGGAGCAGAGAGTCATTCGGGACAGTTCCCCAGGTCACATCGACGGCGCCGATGTACCGATCCAGCGTACCAGCCAGCAACGTGGCATCGAGTGTCACGGTCAGTTCAACCGAATCGTTGGCCGGGACAACACCCGAGGTCGGCGTTACTCTCAGCCAGTTTGGCACAACGCGAAGCAGGTTCACGCTGTCCGGATCGGCCACAGTAAACGACGCAGGCGTCGACAGGGAGCGGTTGTGCAGCCACAGAGAGACATTGGCACTGGTGTTTTCCAGGACGGTGTCATCAATCATGATGGGCGTCGAGTAGAGTGACAGCGGCGCCGGGACAACTCCTATAGCGGCTGCAAGGTTGGGGCGCGGGCCGATATGCAAAGCTGTGTTGCCAAGCTGTGGCGAACCGGTCGCGACGAACGCCGTCCGAATTTGGTCTGACGTCAGCGGCGAGCCGTACAGCGCCTTGTAATACCCCTGCAGACAAGCCGCCGAACCGGTGATAATCGGCGAGGCGGACGACGTACCGCTGAACGTTGCGGTGTAGTATTGATTTTCATCACCACCGCCGTTAAACAGACCACCATATCCGGTGGTATACACGCCTGAGCCGTACCCCTGCACATTCACTCGCTCGCCGTAATTGGAGAAGCCGTGCTTCTGGCGGTCGCTAGCCGACGCCGCCGGGTAACCTGCGCCCACGAGAATGGCGTGAGAATTGCGATAGGTGGTATCGAACATATTGCCGTAATACACGGCCGAGTCAAGATTCTCGGCGCCATTGCCGCCGGCCTCGACGACAATGATGCCGCTCGCCCAGGCGTACTGGATGGCATCGAAATTATCCTGCCAGTACTCTTCGCAAACGTAGCCGAGCTGGTCGGTGCGGCTCTGGAAATTGTAATGCGGTCCCGGTGCGTGCAGCTCGATGAGAATCAGATCGCCGGGGGTCAGATTCTGAACTGCCGTGTAAAGAGCAGCCGAGGTAGCAAGGGAGGCAATCGACACCATGCCGACATCGGCGCCGGGGCAGATACCGGTCACGCCGTAGCCGTTGTCGCCGGCAATCATTTCGCCGAGTACCGCCGTGCCGTGGTCGCGCCAGCTCTGGTCAATGATAACACTGGGGGTGATGATTTTCCCGGCCGCTTTATCTAAGTCTTCGTGTGTATCCTTCCAGTTTCCTTCGATGTCAATAATCTTCACACCGGTGCCGTCGCCACCTGCCAGCGTATTCAAGAAATCAGCATCGACTCCGCCGGGTGCAACTTCGCGGTAATCTTGATTCGGCTTGTAGTTGGGAGTAGGCGGAGCGATATCGCCGGCCGGTTCTGACGGCGGGTGGTAGAAGGCCAGTTCAACTTCGCTCGATGCATTCAGCCGATTGATAAGGTCGGCCGCCTCAGCGCCGCTGGTCACCGGAATCTGATAATAGCTGTTCAGGTCGGCCAACTGCTGGCCGGAGCGAGCCTCGAGTTCGGTCTTGCGCTGATCCAGTTGTGCTTCATCGGCGACATGGAAGAGGCGCGTCAGGCGGTTGGCGATGTACGGCTCGATGATATTCGCGGATTCGTCGATCGATAAACCGGTCTGCGAGACCAGTCTTCCGGCCTGAAGGCGGACGCGGCGGGCCTCGTCGAATTTGACAACGACATAGCCGCCCGGCTTGTTGTTGTCGATGGTGACCGACGCCGGCTTTTCGGGAATGGCGCGGGCTTTGAGACCAACAGCCGCGGTCGGACGGTTATCGGGTTGGCGAGTTTGGGCCGACTGACCGTCGGTGATCAAAAGTGCTAGTGCCAGAACGCAAAGCGCGGGCGACCATCTGGCCGTGTGCTGGAACATGTTGGCTCCTCCGGAAACTGGGTTTTAACCGCCTATGGTACTACCTATCGGCAAAGGGCGTGACGTGAGGACAGTACAATATAAGGCCGGATACGTTTTTGTCAATGAAACAGACGGGGAGGTATTGGGGGAGAGGGGGTTAGGGGGGGTAGCACTAGAATCCACCCGAGAGCAAGCGTCCAAATATCATTTTCGCCCCTCTGTCCTTCCCGCCCCTCTTGTCAATCTTGCCCCTCTTGTCCTTCCCGCCCCCATGTCATTCCCGCGAAAGCGGGAATCCAGGGGAGGGAGTTCACGCCCTCGCGGCCACCAGCCATCCTTGACAAGGCGGATTGATTGATCTATGGTGAGCGCAGGGCGGGATGCAGGATAGCAATTCGAACAGGCAGTAGATAATAGTCGACTCAGCGGTCCAGCTATTTCGGTTGACGACGCTCGCTTAGACGATTTTCTGATAAGAGGTTCGTTGCAACATCTATTGGAGGGAAAGTGGTGAGGCAAAATGCACGCTTCGACGCAACTGATCATTCGAGGGATAGTTGGTTCCACCTCTTGCGTATTATCGGTTTTGGGCTTTCGGCGGCGATTCCAATAGCGACGGCGTTCTTTGGGTGGTATCTGAATGAAAGGAGTCAATTCAAATGGCGCCAGTTTGAGCGAAAGGAAGAACGGTATTATCAGCTAATCGAGAACTCGCAGGGTTTTTATGTTCAAGCTGATGATTCGACCCGACGAGCGGATTTCTTGCGCCAGCTCAATCTAAGTTGGCTATACGCACCCGATGAGGTAATCAAAAGTGCATACGCCTTCTTGGAGTCAGTGCAGTCCGGATCCAATAGGGAAGATTCGGCACAAAAACGCCTACTTGGCGAATTTGTTTTGGCCGTTAGGCGGGACATGATTAGCGGAGCGGTTGTACACCAGACACTTCTTGCAGCGAGAGACTTTCAACATTTGCGAAGCCTAAGTCATGGAAATCCAACAGAAAAGCCAGGTGAGGGGCCAAGTGGGCCGTAAGTAAACAGAAAATCATTGTATATGCATCAGTTCATCGCTTAAGGCGTACGCTTTCAGCCCCTGTCGCGATATGAACTGCTGAATTCTCTTTGGGTAATTATGAAAGAGCACAACAGTGCAGTGTTGTGCGAAATGCTCAATCGTCATCTGCAGAACTTCTGCAGATGAGTGAAGCGACCAAGAGGTAGTATCTACGTCTAGTCGAGAGCCTGGGATTGAGTCTTCCGCTAGCCAATTTACCTCTCGTCCCACTATCACATGGGCTAGTTCTCGATCTCGTAAAATGAGCCCAGCGTGGCGGGGGGTCACAAACCAGAATCGCAGTTTGTCCTGTGGAAGAGAGTCCTTGGGTTCGCTGCCGTCCACCCAATAGAGGAAACTGGATTCACCCCAGGCCAAGAACTCTTTCCCATATTGACTCAAGATGAAAGGATCCAGCTCAGCTATATCACGCTCAATAAAAGCACGATGCAGGTACGTGAACATCGGACGAAGCTCAATTGGAACCAGAAAGGCTGCTTGACGATAGAGGCCTTCTCTTGAGCGAATCTCGTAGTAGAGGTCCAAGTAGGCATAGAGTAGCTGCTCAAGGTCTTGAGCCACAACCGCAATATCACTGAATCTCCCACAATGCTCTAACAGCCCGTAAGCGGGGCGATTCGTTGATGCCCCGTAGGGTCGCCCGAGCATTGTGGAGTCGAGCAGAAGCATTTTCTTGGCCGTACGACAGCGCCGCAAGCGTCTGGAAAGCTCGTCAATATAGTTGTGTCGGTGGCTACCTAGGGAAATATCGCCTGTATAGATCAGTGTAGATCTCGTGTCGGAAATCTGAACTCCGGATGACCCGGGGCAATGGGGCACGGGGAATATTTCGAGTGAAACCTCTCTGCCAAGATTCACGGGAACACTGTTACGCAGAATTCTCAATCTCTCCAGAACGATTGCGGGCTGCAAAATTCCGATCTGTGTCAGCAAAGATAATGTCATTTGCGAGGTGAAGACTCGGATCGATTTGCTCTCCTCGTTAAGGAGTTGCCCGCAATGATCGCGATGAAAATGCGACAATATTGCGAGCTTGTCGGTGTCCAACAGCGGGGGACCTGGTGGGAGCCCGAGGTCCAGAAGTAGCGTTCCGTCTGTCAGATGAACACGTACGGAGCAGCCTCCGTTGTTAGGTTCTGCAGCGCTGCTAACGCCAATTAAACCCCCTTTGAAACTATATTCTCGATTCGGCTCACCGTACAAATGATCTCCGAAAACAAATTGGTTCTTCTTGCTGGACAGCCTCTCGCCCTGCACTAACGGGTACCATCCCGTCTTTTCGACGATCTCCGTTGCCCGTTCGTATACTAATCGTCTCAAGCGGTAATCGGACCGCGTAAAGACTAGGGCAATGGTGTACCTATACGCATTTCCATCACAATAATCATAAAACGTGATATGGAGCAGATCGTCCGTACTGCAGGCCAAAAGATCTGCGAGGGTACCAGCAAATACGTTTGCGGGGACTATGAACTTCCGCTTTTCAAGGCACTCTTTGGCGCGTCTGTGGGGGCCAAACCACGGATCATGCTTCAACTCGAACGGAATCACCTTTGGACGCCTTATTGTCAAGAGTTCCACCCTCAGAGATTGGGACATCTGCTTCCAACATATTGAAGCATGGAGATACAGTCTATCGGAAAAATTGACCACACAGAAGTTTACCGGGCATGCTTGGCCCCATTAGCCCCGTAGGTCCAGCTAGAAGCACATTGTCCTACCTTATGACAAGGGTCGGGCGGCTTGAGTATGACGAGAGGAAAGGAATGGGCCCCCGCTCAAGGCGGGGGTGACATTGGGGGAAGGCGGGGGTGACATTGGGGGGACGGAACGAGCCAGCGTCCCCGTCCCACCCCCCCACAATCCCCTTGCCCCACATGGACCTATTCACTATACTTTTTCCGCCGATGGGGCCGCTAAGATTCCCTTTTCGCCCCGCCTCCGGGTGAACCATTCCGGGCCATCCGGTGTTACAACACTAAGTTAAGTCACGTCACCACGTAACGGTTTTGAGGAAAACGACAATGGCCGATGTCCTGGGCATTCGCGGATACGACTATATCGAATTCTACGTCGGGTCCGCCAAAATGGTCGCCTACTGGTACGCCAAGGCGATGAGCATGAATATCACGGGGTACCTTGGCCCCGAAACCGGCGTCCGCGACCGCGTCTCCTACTATCTGACCAAAAACAATATCCAGTTCGTCATCACCTCCCCCCTCCAACCCTCCTGCTACGACGTCTACGGGTTCATCCAGCGTCACGGCGACGGCGTCAAGCGGTGGGCGGTCGAGGTGGACAATGTCGAGGAGGCGTTCAAATTCGCCACCCGGAACGGCGCCGTGATGGTCACCCGTCCGTACAAGATCGAGGATCAGAACGGGTATGTCGAAGAGGCGGCCATCCGTCTCTACGACGACACCGAACTGGTCTATGTCAATCGCGACCACTACAAAGGGATCTTCAAGCCGCGCTACTGCCGGCCGCTTCAGAACCTGAATCTGGCGACCGAGGATACCGGCATTCAGTATGTCGATCACATCGTCGGGCAATGTCCGCGAAAACGAAATGAACCTCTGGGCCGACTATTTCAACAAGACGATGGGGTTCGAGACGTTTGTCGATTTCAAGGCCGGCGATATCGGCACGCAAATACTCTGCGCTCCTCTCCAAAGTGGTCCGCAGTAAGGACAGCAAGATTCGCAACCCGATCAACGAACCGTTTGAGGGACTCAAGAAATCACAGATCGAGGAGTATATCGAGCAGTACTACGGGTCGGGCGTCCAGCACATCGCGATCCGGACCGACGATATCGTGAAGACGATTTCCGCCCTGCGCAACAACGGCGTCGAATTCCTCAGAGTCCCCGACACCTACTACGATTACCTGCGCGGCCGCAAGGATCTGAATATCAAAGAGAGTATCGACGACCTGCAGGAGCACGGCATCCTCTGCGACAAAGAGTCCAACGGCTACCTGCTCCAGCTATTCACCAAGCCGACCGGCGACCGCCCGACGTTTTTCTTTGAATTCATCCAGCGGAGCGGCGACAGCCAGGGATTCGGCAAAGGGAATTTCCAGGCGCTGTTTGAGTCGATCGAACTCGATCAGAAACTGCGCGGGAATCTGGAACGGTCACCCGAAGAAGTCATGCCGCCCTGCTGAGGCGCGGTAGTAACCGGGAAGAGAAGGGAACGAAATCATGCCGTTTTACCATAAGGTAGGCGAGATACCGCGAGTCAAGCACACGACGTTCTACAAGAAGGACGGGAAATCGCTCTATCGGGAAGAGCTGTTTTCCAGCAAGGGATTCTCGGGCGTCTACTCGAACAAGTACTACCACAATCTGCCGACGGCCGTACTTCGCGTCTCGCCGCTCGGCGTGGAGAAGAATATCGACTGGCCCGATGCCCCGGTGCTCTACTACCACTTCTTCACCGACAACAAGAAGACGGGCGGCAATTTCATCACCGCCCGCAATGTCTTTCTGCGCAACCCGCATTGCGTCATCTCGACCGCCAACGTCACCGAGGATACCAACGACTTTCTTCCGCAACGCCTACGCCGCGGAATACATTTTCATTCACCGCGGCAAAGGGGTATTCCTTTCGGAGTTCGGGCAGATTCCGCATCGAAGAGGGGGACCAGATCATCGTTCCGCGCGCCGTCACCTACCAGATCAAGTTCGACGATTACAAGGCGGGAAACAAGATCATGATCTGCGAGTCGGACACCGCTTACGAAATCCCGAATCATTACCGCAACGACTACGGCCAGATGGCCGAGCATGCGCCGTATTGCGAGCGCGATTTCAAGGTGCCGGAGTACATGGAACCGCACCCGGAGAGCGGCGAATTTCGCGTCATCCTCAAGGCCGGGAACCAGCATTTCGAGCATATCATGCCCTACCATCCGTTCGGAGTGGTCGGCTGGGATGGGTACCTGTACCCGTACGCGCTGAATATCAAGAGCTATAATCCCAAAGTGGGGCGGATTCACCTGCCGCCGCCGGTGCATCTCTGCTTCAAGACCGGCCATTTCATTCTGTGCAACTTTGTCCCGCGGCTTGTACGATTTCCATCCTGAGGCGATCCCGGCGCCGTACTACCATTCGAATATCGATAGCGACGAGGTGCTGTACTACGTAGAGGGCGATTTCATGTCGCGCAAAGGGGTGAAAGAAGGTTCGATTACCCTCCATCCGGGCGGCATGCCCCATGGCCCGCAACCGGGTAAGACGGAGGAGTCGATCGGCAAGCGGGAGACCAAAGAATACGCCATCATGATCGACACCTATGCCCCCTTGCGGCCGACGTTGAATGTAAAAGAGACGCTTGATCAGGAGTATGCGCAGTCATGGCTCGAGGGACGGTGACGACCAAAGTGGACGCCGACTTTAGCCGTTGACATTTGGGCTCGACCCTGTTTACTAACGCCATGACGTCGGCAATTGCAAAGGATCGATCAGTGACGAAAATCAAAGTTCCGGGCCATATTCAAAGTCTCCAGCCCTATGTCGCCGGCAAGCCGATTGAAGAGCTTGCCCGTGAAAAACACCTCTCGCGCATCGTCAAACTCGCCTCCAACGAGAACCCGCTCGGTTCATCCCCCAAGGCACTCGAGGCGGTCGTCCGCGAACTGAACCGCTCGCACCGGTATGTCGAGCCAAGTACGCACGAACTGGTGCATGCTCTGGCTGCCCATCTGGGCAAACACCCTGGCCAGATTATCTGCGGCGCCGGCACCGACGCCCTGTTGTCGTATATGATCAAGACGTTTGTCGACGAGCAGGATGAAGTGCTCACCAGCGCGGCGACGTTTATCGGTATCTTCGTCAATACCAACAAACACCGGCGGAAGCCTGAAGCTGGTTCCGCTCGATCGCTACCAGCACGATCTGGATGCGATCGCGGCGGCGATCAGTGATCGCACCAAGTTGATTTATCTGGCCAATCCGAATAATCCGACCGGGGCCATGTTCACGCGGCGGCAGTTTGAATCCTTCATGGAGAAGGTGCCAAGCGAGATCCTGGTCATTCTCGATGAAGCCTACTACTCCTATGCCATGTCGAACCCGAATTACCCGAACGGCCTCGCCTATGCGTATCCGAACCTATTGGTTACGCGGACTTTCTCGAAGGATTACGGACTGGCCGGACTGCGTATTGGGTATGCTGTCGGCCCCGAAGAACTGATTGCCCAGATGTACAAGGTCAAACTGCCGTTCGAGCCCAGCCTTCCGGCGCAGGTCGCCGGGGTGGCCGCCCTGCAGGATGTCGACTTTCTGAAGCAGACGGTCGACTTAAACATCCGCATGTTGGCGGTCATGACCAAGCGGTTCCGCGAACTGGGGATCGAGCAGGTCGCCACCGATGCAAACTTCATTCTCCTGCTCTTCCCGTCGCGCGAGGCCGCGGCGGCGGTCAATGCCGCCTGTCTCGATCGGGGGCTGATTGTACGCCATGTCACAGCGTTTGGCGTACCGAGCGGTATTCGTATCAACAGCGGCACCGAAGATGAAACCAAGTTTGCGCTGGATGTAATGGAAGAGGTCTGGGGCAGGCTGGCGGGTTCAAAAGCCGGACACCTTAAAGGATAATCCGTGAAATTCGTCTCATATCTGAGTCACAAGGGTGAAGAACGGGTCGGTCTGTTTGTCAATGACCGCGTGTACGATCTGCAGCAAGGCGCATCGTTGGTTTCCGAAACGCTACCCGCGACGATGGCGGCGTTTCTTCCGGGTGGCGCTGACTTCATGAATCGTGCCCGACGGATTGCCGAGGCGGCGGCCAAGGGGAATCTTGAGAAGGCAGCAGTCTCGTCGCCGAAACTGCTGGCCCCGGTGCCGCATCCGACCTCGTGCCGCGATGGGTACGCGTTCCGCCAGCATGTCGCGACAGCCCGTCGCAACCGGGGGGTGGAAATGATCCCCGAATTCGACCAGTACCCGGTCTTTTATTTCACCAATCACAACAGCCTGATCGGTCCGGGAGAGCTGGTGGTCGAGTCCGATCATCTGCAGAAGCTGGATTTTGAACTGGAGTGCGCCATTGTCATCGGCAAAGGGGGGCGAAACATTTCTGCCAGTCGGGCGGATGAGCATATCGCGGGGCTGACGATCATGAACGACTTTTCGGCTCGCGTCCTGCAGATGGAAGAGATGCTGCTCAGTCTCGGCCCAGCCAAAGGGAAAGATTTTGCGACCGCTATCGGACCATGGCTGGTAACTCCCGACGAACTGGAAGGGCATCGGACAGCTACACCGTTCGGGAGTACCTGGGACCTTCGCATGACCGCCACGCACAACGGCAAGCAGATCTCCGACGGTAATCTGAAGGATATGAACTGGACGTTTGCCGAACTGATCGAGCGCGCCAGTTACGGGGTGGATTTGTATCCGGGCGACGTGATCGGCTCGGGGACAGTCGGCACCGGCTGTTATCTGGAGCTAAACGGCACCTGGACGCTTGAAGCCAAGGCACAGGGGTGAGTCGTTTACGCCGGTCTGGCTTAAAGTAGGTGATACGATTGAACTGGAGATTACCGGCTTGGGTAAACTCTCCCATACCATCGCCAAAGCGCCGCACGACTATTCGATTCTGGCCAAAAAGAAGATGCCGCGATAGCCGAATTCGGCTTCCTACAGCGAAATAATCCCTTTGAGAATCAGGTAAGGGAGCACCAGATACAGCAGGGTGTCCCGGACAAGGTAGAAAAGAACGAAGGCGAGGATGAATTTCCAGCCCAGTTTCTTTACTTCTGCCCATGAGCGGGGGAAGCGGAGGAACCCCTTCTTCGTATTGGGGGCACTGGCCGCCACGGCCTGGTCAGCCGTCTGGCCGGCGGTTTGAGTATCTTCCATGGCAAGCATAACAAGCGCGACAGCAGATTTGTGCCGAATTCTATCAATGAATTTTGACGAAATCCCGAGCCCAAAAGAGGGTTGACCTCGTCGACCAAGAGGGCTACTTTGGGGTGTGCGAATATTTCTGATAAGCCTGCTCTTCATCTCTTCTTCCTTCGCCGAGGGGCCTCGACCGGTCGTCCGACATCGCCCTGCGCTTGAGGCGGGGTGGGATATCCCGGAAACGAAGTCAGCTTTTCCAATTGAGCCGGCGCCGGTTGTTTACCCCGAGGAAGCAATTGCCGCCGGGCAGGGGGCAATGGTCTGGGTGCGAGCGCATGTTCAGAAAGATGGACACGTTGATTCCGCTGAGATAGTGTATTCCAACAACCCGAATTACGGATTCGAAGAGGCCGCAAGGATCGCCACTTTGAAGGCCGAGTTCGAAAGCAAGATGTTCAAGGGTTGGGTGTTCGTTCCATTCGATTTCTTCCCGGATTCGTCCTTAGTGCCTGAGCTGCCTCTGCCTGACGAATATGTCTATTGCGATCAGCCGCCAGAGATGGTCAGAGAGGAGACACCGGAGTATCCTTGGTCGGCCAAGCAGGCAGAAATCGAAGGCACGGTGTGGATCAAGGTACTAGTTGACGCAAAAGGAAGGGTGAACGAGGCGCAGGTTGCAAGATCTTCCGGCAACAAAGACCTTGATAACGCGGCGATCAAAGCGGCTAGTGGCAATGTCTTTAATCCGGCGAAATCACATGGCAAACCCGTGGCCGTATGGGCGACGTACAAAATCACCTTCGAGCTCGGGCACTAACTGTCCGCCATTGCCCCCCCACATTTCCGAAACCCACCACCCCCGGAATCATTCTCATCCGATCCATCAAGCCGATAGGAAGGCCCAAAACAGGGTTGACCTCGTCGACCAAGAGGGCTACTTTGGGGTATGCGTTACATCAGGTTCAGTCTGGCAGCATTATCCCTGACGATCCTCGGCGCAATCAGTGCCGAGGTACGTGGCGACGTGCTGGAGAAAGGGACAAAAGGTCCCGATTCACTCAACCACTCGACCGTCATACTTCTCTCCGTCTCGGACAGCACCGACGTTGATTCGTCTCAGACAGAAAAACTGCCTGAGATGGGATCGGACGAGGGTTATACCCCTGTCGAAGTAGCACCGGAGATGATCAGAGAACAGGTGCCTGAGTATCCTCGTCTGGCCAAGCAGGCTGGTCAGGAGGGTACGGTATGGGTGAAATCACTGGTGGACAAAGATGGCAGAGTTCGCGATGTACTCGTGGCTAAGTCCAGCGGTGTGCCGTTGCTTGACCAGTCAGCAGTGAAAGCGGCGTACGGTTGTCTTTTCAAACCCGCGATCCAGCGCGGTCAGCCGATCGCCATATGGGTGACGTACAAAGTCGGCTTCAAAATCGGAGGAGGCAGTTCGAAGGCATCGAACAATCATGCCATTTCGACGGCGGAACTACTCCCAGATTCAACCGAAGTTGAGGCGATGCCGAGACTGCTTTATTTCGATCCGGTGGAGTATTCCCGCCTCTCGCGCAAACATAAAGACGAAGGCTCTGCCTGGCTTCGAGTGCTGGTCAGCAGCGAGGGAAACGTTCTCGATGTGAAACTGGCACAGTCGAGCGGCCACAAGAGGCTCGACGAGTCTGCCATGCAGTCGGCTCGAAAAAACAAGTTCACGCCCGCCGTCAGAGATGGAAAGCCAGTCGACTGCTGGGTGAAATATAAGGTCGAATTCCTCTCGACAACAACTGATCCCCCCCACATTTCCGAAACTCACCCCCTCTAAAATCGTTATAATCCAATACTGTCGGAGCGCGGTATTGCTCGCGACTGACACTTTTGAGGTCCGATGTCCAGCCTGTTTCCACTCCTGTTCGGCGTCATCGCCATTCTCATCCTGAGTTCGGTCTCTCTCCTGTTATTGCGCCTTCTGCACAAAGACTGGTGGCAAATCAGGCGACTTCGCCTGACTGCGCTGCTCCTGCCCCTACTGGGCGTTCTGGCCATTGTCGGCTGGGGAATGGGCGAGTACTACCGGATCGGATGGATATCGATGCCCTGTTCGCTTTTCTCCATCCTTGTTCTTGTCCTCGAACTGGCGCTGATGATTTCGCTCCCCTTATCGGGGACCATCCGTCTTATCGACAAGGGCATCGACTGGTTCGGCCGTCGTAACGGTACACGAAAACTCGATGGGGAAGAGGGGCTTGATCCGAGGCGGCGGGTGTTTCTCAAAGGTGCCGCCGCGGCCGTGCCGTTGCTTGCTTTGTCTGCCGGTGTAAGCGGTGTCGGGAGGGCGCTCGGGGGTGTCAACGTCGAAAAGAAGCAGTTCGTCTATGCCGATTTGCCGCCCGATCTGCACGGATTGACCATTGCCCACCTGTCCGACCTGCACATTTGGCATTATATGACTCTGAATGATGTCGAAACGGCGGTCGCATCCGTCGCCGAGTACAAACCCGATCTGGTCCTGGTGACGGGCGATGTGGCGGATGATCTCTCTCAGCTGCCCGGCGCACTCAAGATGTTTTCGTCGCTCAATCCCCGTCTGGGGACCTACGCGATACTCGGGAATCACGAGTATTTCCGAGGGATTCAGCAGGTCAGGAGGATTTACGACCAATCGCCGGTACCGCTCCTGGTGAATCAGGGGGTACGGATACCGGTAGGGGGGACGTCGCTCTATCTGGCGGGGCTCGACGATCCCCGTCACATGCACGAATTGCCGCCGGAATTCTTCCAGCAGGCGATAGCGCAGTCACTGGCTGACCGTCGCACCGGCGAGTTTGCCCTGCTCATGAGCCATCGCCCGAACGCGTTTACCTATGCTGCGGAAAGCGATATTCAGCTGACTCTGGCGGGTCACACGCACGGCGGGCAGATCGGTATTGGTGGGCGATCCCTCTTCGAATCGGGCAACTCGACCAGCTTTCTCTGGGGGAAATACGTTCTCGGCACGAGCCAGTTGTATACCTCGTCGGGGATGGGTCACTGGTTTCCGTTCCGTCTCGGCTGTCCGCAGGAGGCGCCGATTATTGAGTTGATTCGAGGGTAAAATCGCTGTCGTGCGGTTTCATTCGGAATATGCGCTATAGCAAAAAAGTCAAAAAAAATGTGCATGAATGCATATTTTTTCTTGCCAATCTTTTAAAACTTCAATAGTGTTTCGTGTGGCTGAGGGAAAGAATCGCACTGTTTTTCCCTCTACCTAGAAAAGCAATGCGCACAGGAAACCTAATAAACCCTCAACCAACCCTTTGCTAAAGGAGCAACACATGCCTGCAAAGAAGAAAGCCGCCAAGAAGCCGGCGAAGAAGGCCGGCGCGAAGAAGAAAACCGGCGCGAAGAAGAAAGCCAAAAAGGCTGCCCCGAAGAAGAAATCGTCAAAGTTAGGCGCAGCACGAAAGGCCACTAAGTCGAAAGCGACCCGCAAGGCTGCGCCAAAGAAACCCGCGAAGAAGCGTGCTCCGAATCCGGCGTTTATGCGCCCGATGACGATCTCGGCTGATCTCGGTGCAGTGGTCGGCTCGACGCCGATGCCGCGCACGGAAGTCACTAAGCGGATCTGGCGTCTATATCAAGAAGAACGGCCTCCAGGATTCAGTGAATCGCCGCATGATCAATGCGGACGACAATCTGAAGCGTGTTTTCGGCGGCAAGACGAAAGTCTCGATGTTTGAGATGACTAAGCTTGTCAACAAGCACCTGAAGTAAGTCGCTTGATTCAGAAGAATAAAGCCCGCCATGAGGTGGGCTTTTTTTATGCGGATCGAGATCTCAATGTTCACATCGCTTCTTTCTCACTGTATAATACGATGACGGTATGATCACTCAGAGGAGGATATCACAGTGACTCGCGTTCGCCTCTCCATTGCCCTATCGATTCTGTCAATCTTCAGTATCATGCAACCGGCCCTCGCCGGCGATTTGCCACCCTACCCGCCCTCGGCCGTCCACCCAGTCGTCGACACCCTGCATGGGGTCGCGATCGTTGACAATTACCGGTGGCTCGAAGATCAGAACAGCCCGGAAACTCGCGCCTGGATTGACGCCCAGAATGCCTACACGCGCAAAGTGCTCGATCAAATCCCCGGTCGCGAAAAGATCGCCGCCCGTTACAAAGAACTCATCAAGCTCGACCGGATGACTGTCAGCGCCGTACGCGGGAACCGGTATTTTATCTCCAAGCGGAAGGCTGATCAGCAATTGTGGATGCTCTACTATCGCGACGGAGTCGACGGAGAGGACAAGGTATTGCTCGACCCGAACACGATGTCGGCCGACCTGTCGCTCAATGTCGATCTGGAGGACGTCACCACTGACGGTCGTCTGATGGCCTATGGAGTGAGACACGGGGGAGAAGACGAGCTGGTCTACCGCTTCATGCAAGTTGACTCGAGGCGACAACTGGAGGACTCGCTTCCGAAAGCCCGCTACTCCGGCGTCTACTTATCGGCCGACGGTCTCGTGGTGTACTACTGTCGTTATTCAGATGAAAAGGGTCCCCGCGTGTATCAGCATCGACTTGGTTCGGAGGCGGTCTCGGATACGCTCATCTTTGGTGAACAATTGAACCCCCAGAACCAACTCGCGCTGGGGGTATCCGACGATGCGCGATGGCTGACGGCGACAATTTACGAGGGGTCATCGGGGGTACAGACGCAGGTTTTTGTCAAGGATCTATCCAAGGCCGAGCCGTTTCAACCGATTGTGACCGACATCAAGGCGGAATTCTTTCCCGATGCCGCCGGCAATACTCTGTATCTGCAGACTTCGCTCGACGCTGACCGGTGGCGTATTCTCGCCGTCGATCTGGCGAATCCGGCCCAAGCCAACTGGAAAGAGGTGGTTCCCCAGGATAGCGGGACAATCACCGGGTTCAATCTCATCGGCGGCAATATCCACGTGCAGTATCTCACCAACGCCTGCTCACAGGTGAAGGTCTATACGCCGGAGGGGAAGTTGGTGAGAGAGTGGCCGCTGCCGACTATCGGCTCAGTCAGCAGCGTAGTGGGCGAATGGAGCAAGTCGGAGTTCTTCTACAGTTTTGCGTCATTTCATTTCCCGTCGACCATTTTCCGGGCCGACATTTCAACGGGAGCCCAGCGAATATTCAGCGAGGCAAAGGTTCCGGTCAATACCGATGAGATCGAAGTGAAGCAGGTCTGGTTCACTTCAAAAGACGGCACGAAAGTACCGATGTTCCTGGCATACAAGAAGGGGTTGATCCTCGACGGCCAGCGGCCGGTGGAGATCAATGGGTATGGCGGGTTCAATAACCCGGAGAAGCCGTACTTCACCAGCACGGCAGTGATCTTCATCGAACATGGGGGAGTTTACGCTCTGGCAAACCTTCGCGGTGGCGGTGAATTCGGCGACGCCTGGCATAAGGCGGCCATGTTCGAAAAAAAGCAGAATACGTTTGACGATCTGATCGCGGCGGCCGAGTGGCTGATCGCGAACAAGTACACCAATCCTTCAAAATTGGAGATCCAGGGAGGATCGAACGGCGGACTGCTCGTTGGGGCGGTGATGAATCAGCGTCCTGACTTGTTCCAGGCAATCATTTGCACCTATCCGCTGCTCGACATGCTGCGTTACCAGAAGCTGCTGGTGGGGCGGTTTTGGGTATCGGAGTACGGGTCGGCCGACAGTGTCAATCAATTCCCGTACATCAGGGCATATTCGCCGTACCACAATGTCAGGACGGGCGTTGATTATCCGGCGGTCCTGTTTGTGACCGGCGACGGCGACACGCGTGTTGCCCCGGCACATGCGCGAAAGATGACTGCCCTCATGCAGGCGATGGTAAAGCCGACGCGCCCCGTATTACTGCTCTATGACACGAAACTGGGTCATTCGGGTGGAGCAACGATGGACAAGTCCATTGCCGACGCCACCGACGTAATGGCTTTCCGGCTTTGGCAGCTTGGCGTACCCCTTTAGGAGTCGTGGCGATCATAGCTACGACATGCCGCAAGAAAAAGCCGCCGGGAGGGTGTCCCGGCGGCTTTCTCATGCTCTGGTGATGCAGATCACTTCGGGTTCTTCTTCATGAACTCCTCCATGAAATGCGCCAGCGTTTCGGCCGTCTTGAGCGTCACCGCATTGTACAGCGATACGCGGATGCCTCCGACCGACCGATGCCCCTTGAGTCCGATCATCTTGGCCGCTTTCGCTTCGGCCAGGAACTTCTTCTCCAGCTCTTCACTCGGCAGGCGGAAAGTGAGGTTCATCCACGACCGGCTGTCCGGATTGACCGTCCCCCGGAAATAGTCCGGGTGCAGGTCAACCATCTGGTAGATCCGTTCCTTCTTGGCGAAATTGGTTTTCTCTATGGCCGCCAGGCCGCCCTGACGCTTAATCCACTCGAGCACGAGCCGGACGATATAGATCGCAAACACCGGCGGCGTGTTGTAGAGCGAGTTTTCCTTGGCATGAGTGCGGTAGTCGATCATGGTCGGCAGATTCTCACGGCACTTGGCCAGCATGTCCTCGCGCACGATCACTACGGTCACGCCGGCCGGGCCGAGATTCTTCTGCGCCCCGGCATAGATCAGGGCGAACTTGCCGAAATCGCGCCGGCGGGACAGAATGTCGGACGACATGTCGCAAATGTGCGGGACATTGCCGGTATCCGGGAATTTGTCCCATTGCGTGCCGTAGATCGTGTTGTTCGACGTCGTATGGAGGTAGGCGACGTCGGCGGGATAGCGAATATTGTCAAACGACGGGATGTACTTGTAACCGTCCTCCTTGGACGACGCCGCCACGAGCACGTTGCCAACCTTCTTTGCTTCTTTGATCGCTTTGTTGGCCCAGGAACCGGTGTCGACGTAGGCTGCGGTCTTCCCATCAGCCAGGAAATTCATCGGCACGGCCGAGAATTGCAGGCTGGCGCCGCCGCCCACGAACAACACATTGTAGTTGTCACCGATGCCCATGAGTTCCTTGAAGAGGGCAATCGCGGCGTTGTTGATTTCCTCGTATTCGGCTGAGCGGTGCGAGATTTCAATGACCGACATGCCAGTGCCTTTATAGTCGAGAAACTCCTGTTGGACCTGTTGGAGTACCTCGAGCGGCAGGCCGGCCGGGCCGGGATTGAAATTGGAGGCGCGATTTCCGACGGTAGCACCTTTCGCGCCGGGTGTTGGGGTGGTCATTTCTTTCTCCAATCTTCAAGGATCCGGTCGATTACCTCACCGATCCGATCCATATTTTCAGCGGTTTCAGCACCGAAGTGCGGCGTCAGAATCGTATTGGGGGCGCCGATCAGCGGCGTATCTTTGGGCGGGTCGGAGCTCCAGACATCGGTCGCATACCCGCCGAGCTGGCCGCTCTTGAGCGCGTCGACCACGTCTTGTTCCACTACGCACTGGCCTCGGCCCGTGTTGATCATACAGGCGCCTCGCTTGCATTGCGCCAGCGTAGACTTGTTGATCATCCCGCGCGTTGAATCGACCAGCGGCATGTGCATGGAGATGAAGTCGGACTGACCCAGTACCTCGCTCAGGTTGTTATTGATGTCGGCGAAATCAGAGAAATAGACGTCCGGGTGCCAGCCGAGAATCCGCATGCGGAAAGCGCGGGCGCGAACAGCCAGAGCGGTCCCGATCCGCCCCATGCCCAGGATGCCGAGCGTCTTTCCCATCAATTCGCCCCGCTTGAGTTCCTTTTTCAACCACTGATTTTTCTGCATTCCCTCGTTGGCCGGAACAATCCTGTTGGCGAGCGCAATCATCAGCGCGAATGCCAATTCAGCCACGGCGACGGTCGAAGCTTCGGCCGTGTTGAAGACGTGAATACCTTTGGTGCGAGCGTACTCCACGTCGACATTGTCCAGACCGACGCCGCCCCGAATGACCAGTTTCAGCTTTGGAGCGGAGTCGATATACTCCTTGGTGACTTTCGTCTTGCTTCGAATCAGGACAACTTCTGCGTCGCCCAGGCGAGACTTGTCGTCAGTCACCTCGCCGTGTCGGGCGAGTATCTTCGGCAAGGCCGCGTTAAAGGAATCAGAGATAAGTATTAACATGGTTTCCCTCTATATCAGTCTACGAGCAGGTTGGCTATCAACCCGCTTCTGAGTTTTGGTTCAAACCAGGTGGACTTGGGCGGCATCACTTCGCCGGCGTCGGCCACCTTAAGCAGTTGGTCAATTGACGTCGGATACAGGGCAAACGCGAGCTTGAAGTCGCCCGAGTCGACCAGACGCACCAGCTCTTTTGTGCCCCTAATACCACCCACAAAATCAATCCGCTTGTCGGTGCGAGGGTCAGTGATGTCGAGGATAGGGCCTATGAAGTTATCTCCAAGTATTGCGGCGTCAATCGACTTCGTGGGATGACTCTCTTCAAAAGAGCCAGGTTTCGCCGTAAGACGGTACCACGTATGGTCGGCATACAGTCCAAACTGGTGTGGTTTGTTCGGTTCGACGATGCTGCAGGCCTTCTCGATATCGAACTTGGGTCGGGCCTTCTCCAGAATCTGCTCAAATGTCATCCCATTGAGATCGCGGATAACCCGGTTGTAGGGCATGATGTGCAGTTCGCGCTCGGGGAATACGACATTGAGAAAATAATTGTAAACCTCAGTGCCGTTGTGATTCGGATTCTTTTCGCGGAACCGTCGCGCTGTTTCTGACGCGGCCTGGCTGCGATGGTGACCGTCGGCAATGTAGAGAAACGGCAAACGGGCAAAACCCTGTACTAAGGCGTTGATTGTCACCTGATTGTCGATGACCCAGAACTCGTGGCGCACGCCATCGTCTGAAAAATCAATCAGCGGTTTGGTTGACGAGACGCTCTTGAGAATCCCGTCAATACCGGCGTCGTAGACGTAGGTTGAAAACACCGGTTCGGATTGAGTTCCGGTGATCATGTTCAGGGTGGCGCGATCGTTGACTTTGACGGGGCGCGTGTGTTCGTGCTTCTTGATACGGCCGGCATCGTATTCCTCGACTGATGTCAGGCAGACGAGGCCGGTCTGAACCTTGCCGTTCATGGTCTGGCGGTAGAGATAGAGACAGGGCTTTTCGTCGCGCAAAAGCACACCTTCTTTACGGAATCTGGCGATATTTTCCGCGGCGCGTTGGTAGACCTTCTCAGAGTATGGGTCGGTACCGTCATCAAATTCAAGTTCGGCTTTGCAGACTCGCAGGTAGGAAATAGGGTTATTGCGAGCTAATTCGCGGGCTTCCCTGGTGTCAAGGACATCGTAGGGCGGACAAGCGACTTGGGGGGCCAGTTCCGGTTTAGCGCGAAGACCGCGAAAGGGACGAATGACAGACACAGTACTACCTCAGCTTTCGGGCGCGAATAATTGTGAACATTTTCACAGTGTTCATAGTATGAAAGTAGCCTCCAAAGTCAAGACCTTTGTCCCGATTGAAAGATGTTGAATCGAGGTGTGGAAATAAAGCTAAAAAGGTCGCAATATTCCTGACGATCGATTTAACCTTATACGATACAACAAGAAATGGGTTTGGAAATCAGGTCAATGTCTGGTCGATCAAACGGGACAATTAAGCGGACGCGGACGAGATGCTCTGGAAGGAGATTCTGTGTGCGGCCGGATAAGAAGCTAAACATTCGGCGTATTATTGCGTAGATTCTTCTATTCGCTATGGCAACTCAGTTCTTAAGTACGCAGGCCCTTTGCCGCCACTACCGTCGCGGACCTCAAACTATCCGTGCCGTCGATCAAGTGGAATTGGCGGTACAGCAGGGTGAGTTTGTGGCCATCGTTGGTTCGTCCGGCTCGGGAAAGACCACGCTGCTTAATCTGCTGGCGGGACTGGACACACCAACCTCAGGCGAAATCAATTTCAAGGGGTCCCGCCTCGGCACCTTCTCCCAGAGAGAGCTATCGGCCTACCGTGCGGCCAGTGTAGGGATGGTGTTTCAGTCGTTCAACCTGCTCTCACACCGCACAGCGATTGAGAACGTGGAAATGGCGCTTTATTTCAATGGCCTTCCGCGCGTCGATCGGCGCAGTAAGGCCACAGTCATGCTGAAGCGTCTCGGCCTGGCGGATCGAATGACGCATCGCCCCGCTGATCTCTCCGGCGGCGAGCAGCAGCGCGTGGCCGTTGCGCGCGCCCTCGTGAAAGCGCCGGACATACTCTTCGCCGACGAGCCGACCGGCAATCTCGACGAGGAAAACTCCCGTCAAATTGCGGAGCTACTGGCTCAGCTCAACCGAGAAGGTCTGACCATACTGATGGTGACACACAATCCTGAGACTGCGGGCAAGTATGCCCACCGAGTCATTCGCATGCACTACGGACAGATTGTCGACACGTCGATATCCTCCGGCGGGACGGACCGATGACGCTTCGTGATCTCATCACCATCTCGACGGGGAATCTGACCCGAATGAAACTGCGTACCGTTCTCACGGTGGCGGGAGTGGTGGTGGCCATCGGAACATTTGTTGCCATGCTCTCGTTTGGCGCCGGCAATCAACGGTATGTGACTGACCAGTTCGAGGCGCTCGGGCTCTTTCACACCATGCAAGTCTATCCCGTCGAGAAAAGGAGGCGGAACGAACCGACACTCTGGCCATCCTCGATTCGGCGGTCATGGGCCGGCTGTCACGTTGCCGGGTGTGAGACTGGCGTACCCGTTTGATGCCTTCACTGGCCAGGTGACCATTGGCGACTCACAGGTGACAAGTCAGGCACAGGCCGTCTCTCGCGATGCTCTGGCGATGAAATGGTTTTCTCGGATAACGTCCGGCTCGACTATCCGCGGGGACTCGTCGCGTGAAGCGATTGTCACCACCGGTTGCTGGACAAATTCGGACTCAAGGCTGACTCAGCAGTCGGGCGTCAGCTCGTGGTGCAGGTTCGCATGTCGAGCGTTGACAGCGGACTGGCCCAGGTGCTGCCACCCGATCGCAAGTATATCCGTCAGCGCGTAAAAGAGATCGATTTCGATTCATTGCTTGAAGGCGACTACGCTCGCCAACTCGTGCGGACCGAATTGAACAACGCGATGTCCCGGTTCCTGGGCGGATTCTTCAATAACCGAGCCCTGGTAAGCGATACGTTGACGATCTGCGGCGTTATTCTCGCCACCGGGCCGCAGGAACGCAACATGTCGCCGATTCTGGTGCCAATCGCCACCGCTCAACGCCTCACCAGTGGGCTCGTGCTGGATGACCCGACGGCGCTCATGGCAGCGCTGCAGTCGGGGCGACTGCTGGGCACCGGTGGGAACGGCAGCGGCAAGAGCTACGGCCACATTACCTTGGACTTGGATCCCATGGCCGATCAGAGACTTGTGGCTGATTCCATCAAGGCGATGGGGTACCGGTCATTTAGTTTCGCCGATCAGTTCGAAGAGATACAGAAGTTCTTCTTCTATTTTGATCTGGCTCTTGCGGTGATTGGCATCATCGCGCTGGTGACGGCTTCGCTCGGCATCATAAACACCCTGGTGATGTCCGTGCTGGAACGCCGCAAGGAAATCGGTATCCTCAAATCCCTCGGTGCTGATCAACGCGATATCCGCCTGCTCTTCTTGGTGGAATCGGCTGTCATTGGTCTGCCGGATCGGTGTTCGGCATTCTACTGGGGTGGATCATCAGTCGAGCGGCATCTTTCATTGGGCAGGCGTATATGGCACGGGAGGGAATCGAAGGGATTGATCTGTTTGCCCTTCCCTGGTGGTTAGTCGGCGCGGCGATGACCGTGGGGTTGGCCGGCTCTCTCCTGGCCGGACTCTATCCGGCCGCCAGGGCGGCCCGAGTGGATCCGATTGAGGCGCTGAGAAATGACTAACGCCGGCGCGTGGTCCGGCAACTACTTCACGAACCGGCCGTAGATAACCCAGTACAGAATCAGTAGAGCGACAACTCCGGCGACAAAAATGTATTGTCGGGCCGACCATCGTCCGGAGTTTGAAGCATCGACGCGCGTCTCGCCATGGCGAAAGCGTTTCGTCGCCTCCAGATTGACAAGCAATTCATCGGTCGAGGAAAACCGATCCTGCGGTCTCTTGGCCAGCAGTTTCTGAATAATCAATCTGCCCTCGCCGGCCATACGCAGGGTGCCGTCATTTTCGAAATTCGGCTCGTCGTGCAAAATAGAATCGACCAGATATAGCCGGTCGTCGAGAGTAAATGGCAGACGGCCCGTGAGTAACTCATAGTACACGACTCCGAGCATATAGAGGTCCGACGATATCGTAGGTTGCTCGCCTGAGAGCATTTCCGGAGCGGCATAGGCAAGGTCGCGATCCAGCGTGACCGCAGGATTTTCCGCAGCATCGTCCGGCCACAACGCGGCGTCCGTCACCCATACCCGATTGCCGTCGGCGACGATAAAATTGTCGGCGGTAAGATTGCCGTGAATCAATCCGGCATCATGGCAACTCTTGACCGTCTCCGCCATGGCGATCGCCAGGGCAATGAACTCGTCGAACGACAACATCCGTCGTTGCGAGTAAGCTTTGACCGACTCGCCGTCGATATAGCCGCGCACAATGACCGTTTCGGTTTCATCCTGCTCGATTCCAAACAAAGGCGCCAGACCGGTGCGATACCCATTGGCCAGATCGGACACGGTCGCCAACCACTGACTTGCGGACTCAGTCAAGGGACGGGACAGGAACTTCAGCGTCACCGGCTTCTCAAATCCCGTATCAAGGGCTTGCCAAGTGCGACCGGTTTTGCCGTCCCCCAGAAGAGCCGTCAGTTCATAGTGGCGATAACGCTGCACGAGTGTCTCCGAAAGAATGTTCCTGCACTGTATCGGCAATCGGGGGCGGAAAAAAAGGTGGGTTTACCCGGTCTCTATCCGGACTCGAGCCTTGCGATTCACCCAACCCGGGGCGTATACTTGGAGTCAGGTATACCCATGGTGCAAGGAACGATAACCCAGCCTCAAGTTTCCACCCGCTCGGCCCTATGGCTGACCATCATTTGTTGGCTCCTGCCGGCTATTGCACTGCTGGCCTTGGGAAAATCGATCCCGGCGCTGGCCGTGCTGGCCATCCCGGCCGTGCTGATCGTGACGTTTCCGGAGGGTTGTCTTTATCTGTTGATACTCTCCTTGGCGTCGTATTACGGGCTGCTCACCGTGGGGAGCCTTGTCCCCATGGCCTGCGATTTTGCATTCGCGCTTCTGTTGGCGGCGGTGGTGCTCGATTACCTTCTCCACGTACGCGCGACGGTGTGCTTCACACCTCTGGACATTCCTTTTGCTCTCTTGATCGGCGCGACGTTTGTCTCGGCCGCCTTCGCCCACGATCCGGCCATGTCCGTCGTCCCGTCGGTGCGCATAGTTGTAGTCTACCTGGCTTTCCGATCGATTTTTGTCGTCGTTCGCCAGACGGGAGTGCGGCGAGTTCTGCTGTTCTACATTGGATTTGTCGTCGTGCTCTCGGTGGTCAACTGCGTCTGGTTTGCGCTTACCGCGGGCAAGCAGCGAGTGTTCGGGCCCGCCTGGCTGGCGTTCGAAATTCTGTCCTTGACGGCGCTCCCGATGTCGCTCGCCTTCGGCATCTGGGCGCGGTCAAAAGCAGAGCAGTTCCGGTTTCTGATGGCGGCGTTGCTGATTCTCTTTGCGATCTTCGCCACGCAATCGCGGGCGCCTCTGCTGACCGTCGTTATCGCCGTGCCGGCCCTACTGCTGTTTGCACGCCGTAAGCTGCAGCGAGAAGGCACCAGGCTTCCCGGGCTGCGGATCCAGACCATGGTTGCCATCACCGTGATAGTCGGCCTTCTGGCCTTCATCCCCGTAGCCGCCTATTTCTTTGGGTTTTTCGGCCGCGTGGGAGAGTTCGTCGCCTCGGCCGAACGTCCTCAGGGAACCGTGGCTCTGCGTTTAGTTCTCTGGAAGGCCGCCTGGCTAGGTTTCCTGACAAATCCGTTGACTGGAATAGGTATTGGCAATTATCGGATTATCGATCAAATCATTCCTGAACTTCGCGCTGAACCGGTCTGGTACTACATCCGCGGTATGTCGGCGCACAACGTCGTCCTGCACTACCTGGCCGAAACCGGTATCCTCGGTCTGGGCGCCCTGCTGGCGCTTACTTTTCGTGGATATACACTGGCGCGTGAGTTCTTTCGTCGCTCGCTTACGGTTGCCGATAGCCAGGTTTCAGCGGCGTTGTTCATCACCATGTTTATTTTCGCCATCACTATCTTCTATACTCGGGCGTGGACCTGGGGACAGGAGGGGTATCTGATGGCTCTCTTTTTTGCCCTGACGGCCGCCTGGTCAATCGAAAGCCGCGAGCGTGGAGCCCATGCCGAGTAAGAGGATTTCACCCACGAAACCACAGATTGCTGCCTTCCGTCGGAAAATCCTTAGTTTCTACCGCCGGCACGGTCGCAAGCTTCCTTTCCGGGACACCACCGACCCATACAAGATCGCCGTTGCCGAAATCATGCTTCAGCAGACGCAGGTCGACAGAGTGCTGCCGTTTTGGGAGCGATGGGTGGCGACGTGGCCGGATTGGCGAAGTCTGGCCAAAGCCTCTAATGGCGAATTGCTCGCGCTGTGGAGCGGGCTCGGATATAATCGACGTGCTCTTTTCCTGGGGAAATTGGCCCGGGAGGTTGCCAGCAAGCACAATGGAGTACTTCCCGGTGATGCGGCGACTCTGATGCAGTTGCCGGGTATCGGTCCGTATACCGCCAAAGCGATCATGATCTTTGCCCACAATGCTCCGCTGGTGACTGTCGACACCAATATCCGCCGGGTCATTCTCATCGAGTTCGGCTTGCCGGCAGAAACCGCCGCGCCGGACATCGAGCGGCTGGCCGAACTACTGCTGCCACGCAAACGATCAAGGGATTGGCACAATGCCCTGATGGATTACTCGGCCCTTGCGCTTCCCCGGCGTATTGCAGATCTTCCGCCCGTCTCGCGCCATTCCCGGTTCGATGGATCGCTCCGGCAGATTCGAGGCGAAATAGTGCGGCGCCTGGTAGCCGGCGAGCGACTTTCTCAACAGCAGCTTGGCCGAAAACTCGGCCGGCCTGAGGCCGACATCCGCCAGGCCATTGAAAACCTGGTCAAAGAGGGCATTCTGAGTTGCACCGAGTCGGGGGGTATAAGACTGACGTGATTCTCTCACGAATGCAATTCACCATCGGAATTAGGTAGTTTACTTTGGTCGATCGACCGATTAGTATTAGAGAAAGGCGGGCTGTGAGTGCCCGCCGGCGTGAATAAGGGAATATATCATGCAGAGCCGATTTCAGATTGCTGATCGGAAGTTGATCCAGGTGACCGACGGACCAGGTCAGGTATCGATCTACATCAACCCGGAAGAATCCGAGAAGCGGTACCTGGTCGATGATCTGAAACTCGATGAGCACACGTTGAACTCCGCGCTCGACCCCGACGAGCTGTCACGACTGGAGTTCGAACCCGAGCACATGGCGATCATTTTCAAGCGTCCCAAGAACTACTCCGTTCAGGATCAGTTCTTGTTCAAGGTCGGGTCGACCGGCGTCTTCTTGTTCAAAGAGCAATTGATCATCGTCGTCTCCGAAGATGTGCCGCTGTTTGACGGTGTGCAATTCAATCGGATTTTCTCGCCTACCGGCCTGATTCTGAAAATGATCTTCCGCTCGATCGTGCATTTCCGTGATCACATCAAGGTGATCGCGCGTATTTCCGACGATCTCCAGGACAAGATCAACAAATCGATGGAAAATCGGCACCTGATCAACCTCTTCGCGTTGCAGAAGAGTCTCGTGTATTATCTCAATTCGCTGAATTCAAACCAGGCCCTGTTGGAGAAGCTCCGCATGCACGCCGGGAAGATCGGATTCAGTGTCGATGAGTTGGAGATTCTCGACGACACCATGATTGAAAACGCCCAGTGCCTCAAGCAGGCGAAGATCTACTCCGACATTCTGGCGTCGCTCATGGACGCCCGGGCGTCAATCGTCGGCAATAATCTGAACGTGTTGATGAAGACGCTTAACCTGATCATGCTCAGCATCATGGTGCCGACCCTGGTGGTCAGCGCGTTCTCGATGAACGTACGGATCCCCCTGTCCGAGTATTCCTATGCCTTCTGGATCATCATGGGTCTGGCTCTGCTGTCCGTCTTCACCATGATATGGATCTGGCGGTATAAGCGCTGGTAGATCGTCAATCAGACATTTTCCGACGGCAGGCGGAGCCGACGCTCGTCCTCATCATACGAAAATAATCCCCCGAACCGTCCCCAGGCAACAAACGCTTCGAATTGCTCCTCGTGATTTTCTTGCGGCAGGTGGAGCACGAAAATGTCTACTATGTCGTCGCGGTCGAGCTCGTGATTCTCCGACTTCTCCAATCGCTCCCGGACCCGACGGAAAAGCAGAATCTTCATGAGCTGGGCCTGCCAGATGGCCGTGCGAGCGGCGGCTCCGGCTCTGACAAATTGGATGCCCAATGGTTCAATGATGACTGATCGCCTCGGGGTGTCCACGAAGTTGAGCATCTCCGCCGCCTTCACGACCGAGATTATTCGCCCGAAGGGGCGATTGGTGTCGGCCGCAATGCGGAACAAATCATCCCTGCCGCCGCGCGCGTCGAGATACTCAAGCAAGCCGATGATTTCAATGGCCTGAGCAATAGGCAGCGGCTGAATGCCCACCGTTTCCGGTTCGGGGAGGTTTGACGGCAGGTCGGGCATCTCCACGCCCGAAATGAAGTCGTGCAGCTTGTCCACCAGTTGCAGGAACTCGGGTGACCGATAGTCGCGCGGCCGGAGGAGTGGGTTTTCTACCACGGTTTTCACCCGTCCCGGCTTGGTGCCGAGAATGATGATCCGGTCCGCCATGTAGGCGACTTCTTTGATATCATGGCTGACCATCAGGATCGATCGCAAGTGGTGATCCTTCATCGCCCAGATATCGGTGACTTCCGCACGCAGACTCTCGGCCGTCAGAGCGTCGACCTGACTGAACGGCTCATCCATGAAGAGAATCTCGGGATTGACCGAAAGTGCTCGTGCAATGCCGACACGCTGTTTCATGCCGCCGGACAATTCCCGCGGATACGTATCCTCGAAACCAGTGAGGCCGACCATACGGATGACAAATTGAATTTGTGCTTCCCTATCCGCGCTTGGCAGATCTTTGGCCTTGAGGACGGTTTCGATATTCTCGCGCACCGTCATCCAGGGATAGAGCGCGAAACTCTGAAAGACCATGGCCAGGCCAGGATTAAGACCGGTCATGATCTGCCCCCGATAGAGGACTTCGCCTCGACTCGGGCGGATCAGTCCCGCGAGGATGCGCAAGATGGTCGATTTGCCGCAACCGGATGGCCCAAGCAGGGCGAGGATCTCGTTAGAGCGGACGGCCAGATCGATATTGTCCAGCACCTGCATGGTTTGCCCGTTGGGCAAATGATACGCGTGAGAGACGCCGCGCAGCTCGCACAAGGTCTCGATGGCGTTGCCTGTGATCGCCGTTTCGTTCACGTCACCAATCTCCTCACGTCAGCGGCCAATGGTGAATCGACCCTGGGCCGCGTTATACAGTCGTCGCCACACGATACGGTTGAAAGAAACCACCAGTATGGCCATCACTGAAATTGCTGCCGCGAGGACCGGGAAGTCGGCGCTCACCGCGGCCCGGCTGATCAGCGCGCCCAGTCCGGTCGTCTCAATCACCGCTCCTTTGAAGGCCACGAATTCAGCAACAATGCTCGCGTTCCAGCCGCCGCCCGCCGCCGTCACCCAGCCGGTCACCAGATGAGGGAAAATCGCCGGTATGTACAGATGGACCAGTCTCTGCCATCGCGTCAGCCGGTAGCTTCGTGCCGTCTCGCGCAAATCACTTGGGATCGCCATGGCGCCGGCGACAACATTGAACAGGATGTACCACTGTGTACCCAAAAGCAATAGGACGATGCTCCCCCATCCGAGTTGTACGTGCAGGGCGCTCATGACCGCGACGGCGGCAGGAAAAAGCATGGGGGCCGGAAACGAGGCAAATACCTGCACGACCGGCTGCAACACCCTCGACAGTCGGGGAGAGAGTCCAATCAACAGACCGGCCGGCAACGCCCAAAGGGTGCCGATGGCCACGGCGGCCAGCACGCGCACGAGGGTAAGGGCTGCCGAGAAGCATATTGTCATCCATTCATCGCCCGAGACGTGGTTCACCAGTTTCCATATCTTGAATGCACCCACCAGTCCGCACACGCCAAGCGCCAGCATGACCGTCATAGAGAACATTCGAGCGGAACTGGAAGTCCACACCGAAGTGGCCTCACGAGCCCGAATTCGCCAGTTCGCCTTTGACGGCCATCGAAAGGCCCGCAGACGTCGCCCGAACCAGGGGAGAATGTGCGAATGATGCAGCCAGTCCAAAAACCAGGACTTCACACCAATTTCCTGACTTGCCTCTTCGATTCGGAATTTTTGCGCCCAGGCCACGACCGGCCGCCAGAGCAGTTGGTCGAGCGCGACAATCATGATGATCATGGTGACGATGGCAAGGATCATGGCATAGGCGTCTCCCCGGGCCACGGCCAGACTCATGTAGGACCCAATACCCGGGAGGCGAAAATCGTGTTGGCCAAGGACAAACGTTTCACTGATCATCAGGAAGAACCAGCCGCCGGCCATGCTCATCATGCTGTTCCATACCAATCCCATGGTGGCGTACGGTAGTTCCACCCACCACAATCGTTGACGCCGATTGAACCGGTATAGGGCGGCAACTTCTTCCTGATCCGACGGAATCGAGCAGAGTGAATGGTAGAAGCTGAACGTCATATTCCATACTTGACCGGTAAAAATCATCAGCACCGCCGCCAGTTCGAGGCCGATGTTGGACGACGGGAAGAGGGCGATCAATGCCAGTACCAGCCCCGGCATGAAACCGAGCACGGGAACACTCTGCAAAATGTCCAGCAGTGGTATGAGTACGCGGCCGGCCACTCGGTCCTTAGCCGCCCAGTAACCGTACACGAGTGTGAAAATGAGCGAGAGCACGTACGCCAGCAAGCCCCTGGCAAGGGAGAAGAGTGCATACTTGGGCAGCGCTGAAAGGGACAAGTCAATTTCGGCCGTTGTCTGCAAGACGCCGGTCCAACGCTGTGCCAGGCTGATTATCCCGTAGCCTAGGCCGAGGAACAATCCGAAAAGTAACAGATCGATCCACCCGACTCGGCGAGGATAGTAAAGAAGCGCTCTGGCCCCTCCGCGAAGGGCGCGAATTGTACTTTCAGCCATCCGATTATCATTCCTGCACTTGGGACGTTGTCAAATAATGTAATTGACTAGGGAAGTACAATCGAACTCTGAACCGTGTTCCCGGCTGCGGCAAATTGGCCAAACAGTCCGAGTTGACGGTAAGTCAGCGGGTTGGTGCGCTCCGCCGCTGCGTCCCCAGGAACGGCTCCTTGCGCGCCGCACGAAAGCGGCAAGATTGGGAGGGGGTGGTGGGGTCGGTTTGCCGGTGTGAAAATCCACCCTGTGGAGGCTTGCCCCAGCGGTCAAGGCGATGCCTTTCTCAAGGCGTTGCTAACGATGGACTTGCACGATCTATTTTTTGACCGACGAGACATAATCTCGAGGAGCCGGGTTCACCAGACTGCCCGGTTTTGACAGTGCTTCACCATATTATCTCCTTTGACCCGGCGCCTGCACGGTAATGTGCAGGTTGCCCCAGTGTCGCCCTCCGCTGTCGGGACGCCAACCCATCATTGACACGAGAATTTGATTTTCCCGTGGGAGGGTCAGAATACGGAACAGCGACCTTCAATACGGAGCGTTGTCGAGCATGTCTATACGATTAGAAGGACCAACCGGATCACGATCTCTTGAAGCTCTGGCGTCGAACTATCTGGCCTCGGTCGGCGAGGCAAGGGACCCCTTTACCATCCGGGCTACCGAAGCTTTCGGAACCATGTACCCGCTCATAGGGAGGGAATCGCACACGGAATCTACGCTTCTCTCGTTGTCATGGGGCGCGATCGTCAGCACTCGCTGGTTCGCTCGCCTGCTGGCCGAACTCAATTTGTCATTGGGTGCGAAGGACAGCCCCGACCTCATTGTCGTGGCGCATCGTACGGGTGGGCACCTTCGGTATGACCTGGTTGTTCTCACTCCGCCTGAAACTCGCTTGTCGCCGGCCGTGGTCGCGGTCCCGGCCACATTGTCGGAAATTGAGATTTCGCTGGGCGTCCAGAACTTTCAGCGTGACAGTGGCCTCTTGTCGGCGGAGGACAACGCCCGTTGGCGGGCCGGGGAACGACCTCAGCGGCTGGCGCCGGAGTCCCGCGCGCTTTCGATCTTCAATAGTACCATGGTGCGCGATGCCATTCGGACAATCCCGATGGGCATCTTATTCTTCCACAAACCTCGTACCATAGGCACCTCCGTTCCTACTCCGGCAATGCGAGTTGAGCCTGCCGCTGCGGTGGGTACAGCCTCAACCCTGGGGGTCATCGAGCCACTGGGGGACGGTAGACTTGTAGCCACTTGCTGCCGGCACGGTATCAGTACCGATCTTCAAAATTCCCTGAAGGGAGCGCAAGTGATCCTGACGCCGCTTGGAGGCGCAAACGGTCACCGTGGCACAGTAGTCTCTGACGACGTCATTAGCGACAGTTGTCTGGTTGAATTTGACCCGAGCAAGCCTCCGGGGCACACGGGGCCATCCATGCCGTTACGAGGACAATTCGTCCCTCCGTCGGACCAAGTTCACTTCGAGGGTATCGCCTCAGGAGCGACCTCCACGTATGTCCAGGGGTCCGACAAAGCGCTGCTGTCGCGGCAACCGACAGTCCAGAAGCGGATTTACACCAACGCGGTGACATCTCCGGGAGACTCCGGCGCGGCGTTGCGGAACAATGATGGAAAGATCATCGGATTCTGCTTTGAACGGACGGCGCTGCATGAACCTATTGAGTACTCATCGTGGATTTGGGCCGATTCGGTATATCAGGCTCACGGCATAAGATAGGAGAAATGGATATGAGTCTCTGGACAAACATCTGGCGTGACGACGCCAAAGATTGGGTGTATACCCAACTGCAAGGTTCGCAAGTTCCGGATGCCGTCTCCGGCACTCCGGTACAGTCGGGAAGCGATTATCTTTCCATCACGCTGAAATCGATGCGCGTTTGTGACGTGCGACGTGGATGGACCAAATTCTACGGCCTGACCCAGAGTTACGTGTCGCTGCCGACCCTGGACGGTCGTATCGCCGAGATCGCGACCGTTGTTTCGCCGGACGAATTGAAAAAAGTGGATGACAGCCATGTGGATCGAGTCATTCAGGTCAACGCCCCCCTGCTCGAGGAAGTGGCCTACAACGGCGGGAGTGTTGAACTCGAGCTGGGTTTATTCTCAGTGAAGGAAGCCGATCTGGCCGCGCCGTTCCTTACCCTTCTTCAGTCGATTGCTGACAAAGCCGGCGTCTCGTTCCTGAGCACAATTGCCCCGTTTTTTGAGCCCTTCAAAAAGGGAATCGAATCGCTGTCGGGCACGAATGACGCCGTCTCTCTTGAAGTGGGACTGGCGACCGCTTTTAAGCCGTTGTCGACCGGTTGGTTCGTGGTCATGCGAGCCCCGAGAGACAGTGTGGACATCACCAAATTGAAGGTGACGCCGCACGACTTCCGACTGGTCGACAGTAAGGGAGCGCCGGTAGGTCGATATCCCTACATGGTCTTCACCATAGCGGCGGCCAGCCGGAAATCGAACTGGTTTGCGATTCCCGAGATCGCTTCTGTTTACCGCGAACTTCGCGACGCCGTTCGACGCGGCGATTACGAAGACAGCAAGGAACTGGTGGGGCAGTTCCGCAGAACAGCCATGTCAAGTGTCGATCTTCATCAGGCCGATGCAGTACAAATCGCTGAGCAGGTGAAGACGGCAACCGAGGCTGTTTTGGGCGGAGGGCTCACTTCGGCGGGAAAGGGACCAGGGCTCCCGCCGCTGAATACTTTCTCATTGAAGAGGTAGGCAATGGGCCCGGCAGGAGTCACCATGGGACGGTGTCATTTGCAGTTGCAGCTTAGGCATGCATAGTCAGACCCAAGGAGGTGGTATTATGGCAGAGAAGATTCGCTTGTTGTGTGTTCACGGAGTCGGCGGTCACCACATGGGTGACGACTGGAAGACCAACTGGAGCTACCCCATTGAGAAGGGGATTCGCGATTGGAGACCGGAAGCGGAGATCGAGTGCCGCTTTTTTCTCTACGATGAACTGTTTGCGGCGGAACCGATCCACACCGGGGAATTGTTGAAGACGCTTGCGAAAATGTTTGGGAGTGGTATCTACTACGGTGTCACCGACCTGTTGCACCCGAGAGAGCGGGGTCTCTTTTCACTGCCTGACCGGCTCCGCTGGACAGCCGGAATGGTGGCGCAGTGGGCAGAGAGTGAACCGCTTCGAGAGAAACTGCGCGGCCGTTTGTCGACTGAGATTCGTGACTTCCGACCGAATGCCGTGGCCGCTCACAGCCTCGGGTCACTCATCTGTTACGACACGTTTATTCGTTCGTCTGACCAGTCCAAATCCGTGTTACTCACTTTCGGTTCACAGATAGGCAATCCGTTTGTCCGGAGTATTTTCGGCGGACGGCTCTCCGTCATCCCTTGTCGAAAATGGTTCCACTTGTACAACAAAAACGATGATGTTCTGACGGCACCGCTGAGGCTCGAGGCCGACAATTTCACTCAATTGACGACCGAGTTCGATTTGGCCGGCTTTGGCGATCATGATGCTTCGGCGTATCTCTCTCATCCCAATACCGGTGAGGCGTGGGGTGGCATTGCCAATGAGCCAACGTATCGGAGGCTGACAGAGAGTACCCGATCGTTTACAAAAGTCGTCCGTACACCCAATCGCAGGGCGCTCCTGGTTGGCATTAATGACTATCCCGACAGTCGAGATCAGTTGAGCGGCTGCCTGAACGACGTATTTCTCATGAGTTCCGTTCTTCAGGAGAGTGGCGTGGCTCCCGAGGATATTCGAGTGGTATTTGATGATCGCGCGACTGCCTCGGGGATGCGCTCCCGACTTTCCTGGCTCCTGGAGGGTGTGAAGGCCGGCGACGAACGCCTGTTCTTTTACAGCGGACACGGAGCCCAGATACCGGGGTACGGTGCCAATGAAACAGTCGACCGGCAGGATGAGTGTTTGGTGCCGTATGACTTTGACTGGACGAAGGAGCGGGCCATTTGCGACGACGAATTGCTGGAGTTGTACAGCCAGCTCCCCTACGAATCGACCTTCATGATGGTTTTGGACTGTTGCCACTCAGGGGGCATGTCACGAGACGGTGGCAGTCGAGTCCGAGGCCTGACCCCTCCCGACGACATTCGTCATCGAGCCCTCAAGTGGGAGTCCAAACACCAAATGTGGGTGGATCGCCGCTTCACACCTCCCAATAAATCGCTCGCCGACCACAAGGACGGGGCGCTGTATCTCGGTCAATCCCGGGCCAACCATCGCCTGGGTCGAGGCATCAACCTGAGGTCACTCTCCAACCACGACTACGACCGTGTCAGAACGGCACTCGGCCATCACGGCCCGTATCTGCCGACCATCTTGTCGGCCTGCGCTGAAGGAGAATTGGCGTCGGAGTACCGGCACGGTGTGACCTCGTACGGCGCCTTCACCTATTCTCTGGCAAAAGCGATCAGAGCCGAGCGCAAAAAGAGACCGGGCCTGACTTTCGAACGACTAGTGACGCTCGTCCGCGATGAGCTAAAGACACTGGGGTATGATCAAACGCCGGAATTGCTTGCGACAAAGGATAGAAGGAAAGGAAAGATCCCGTGGCAATAAAACAGGCCTCCGGGAAGCGAAGGGCAAAGAAAAATGCGCCATCAGGGACTCGAACCCCGGACCCACTGATTAAGAGTCAGTTGCTCTACCAGCTGAGCTAATGGCGCATTATGCTCGATATGAGGGTGGAAGGGATTGAACCTTCGACTCCCTGCTTAAAAGGCAGGTGCTCTACCACTGAGCTACACCCCCAAGATTTGCTTAGGTTGCCCTTATCGGCCCTCTAAAATAGTGACCGATTCACCAGTGTCAACCGATTTATCAAGCCGGCACCTCACTGGAGTGCAGCGTCGTTTGCATAGCCAACCGTGCGGAAGTGAGAGGATGCCTGACTTTGCGGAGAGTCTTCGAGTACAAGCTGAACATCGAAATGGGAGGTGGACACGTAAGTTCACCATCAATTAGCGATACATATCGCTCGACTTCTGTTTCGTCGACGGGGTCAGACAACAGATCATAAAAGTATGTTCGCTGATGACGGATGAAATGTATCGTCGCTTTGACTCCCGGGTTAGGTTCGCTGTTTGGAGCATGCGGGAAACTTCGCTCTATCTGACGGTGGGCGAAATTCTACACTGACCTGGCGATTGAACAGCATCAGGTGGGAGTCTCGAGGAGATGCTCAGAGGGGCAGTTCTGGCAGCGGAAGTTGTCGGTATTTGATTATTGCACAGTATCTTAACCGGGCCTGATGGGACACAGAAGAATCGACTGGACCTCACAAAAAGTCAGAATTTGTGACATCTGCATGACAATTGAGAATCTCAATTCTGTATTCTGGTCTCAGTTATCATACTGAGATGCGAAGGCAAGCCGCATCCCTTCCTAAGATAAGAAAGCGCCACTTCAACTGGCGCTTTTTTATTTGACCAACTCTGGGGGGTAACGAAACTCGCGATCTGGAAGGATCGAAAAACCGCTTGCTTCGGAAGCCGAAGCGACTATCTTACCACGACTTATCCCTGTTTCGTCGCGGTTTTTGCTGCCGGCGCCACGGAGGGTGAGGTTCAACGGGAAAAGGAATAATTTTAAATAGAGGCTACTGCGCATGAAATTTGAAGATCATCTCCAAGGGGACATTCTCATTCTTGACGTTTCGGGAAAAATCATGGGTGGCGAAGAGACCACCATGTTCCACGGCAAGATTCACGAGTACATCAACCAGAACAAGAAGAAGGTCGTCGTCGATCTGGCCAAGGTCGACTGGATGAATTCGGTTGGGTTGGGTATGCTTATTTCTGCCCTCACCACCGTGAAGAATGCCGGCGGCCGTCTGGTCCTGGCTAACATCACTAAGATCGAATCAGTGCTGACGATCACCCGCCTCATCAGCGTGTTTGAGCACTACGATTCCCGCGACGCCGCCATCAAGGCGCTGTCATAGGCCATCACAGAATTTGTCGGAGTTTGGCGAAAGGCCCCGAGTGATCGGGGCTTTCTTCTTTTGGCCGTTCATATATCGAAACAATGGTCGTGACCGCATCGTAAGTCGGAGTACACCTCGGACTGCCTTTCCAGTTGTCAGGCACTTATGGAGGACTCATGAAGCGACATCACCCGGAGGTGCGACGCCATTGCATCGTTACGCTGCTCGCAGTCCTCTCCCTTGTCCAATTCTTCTCTCCCGCCTACGCCCAGGTAAACGACACCACCTTTATCCCCCATTTCAAACCGAGCCTTGAAGTTCCGCGGATCGCCTCGCCAATTGAGATCGACGGTGCCATGACCGATGCCGCCTGGCAATCAGCCGGACATTCCGACTATTTCCAGGAGGTCAATCCCGGAGATCAAATCCGTCCCGCCGTTAAGTCAGAATTCCGCATATGCTACGACGATCACAACCTGTACGTTGCCCTTGTCGCTCACGATGTTCCCGACGCAGTCCGCGTGCACTGGCGTGATCGTGACAATATCTTTTCCGACGACTATATCGGTATCTTGCTTGACTGTTACGGCGACAACAACTCGGCGTACGAGATCTTCGTCAATCCTTATGGCCTCCAGGGTGATTTGCGTATCACCAATTCCAACGGCGACGAGGACATCAGCTATAACCTGATATTCGACTCGCGCGGCACGGTTACCGACAGCGGCTATCAGGTCGAATTGGCCATCCCGTTTTCCAGTCTGCGCTTCCCCGATAAAGAAGAACAAACCTGGCGCTGCCAGGTCTGGCGCGACCGTCAGCGTGACGCCCGCTATCGCTATGCCTGGTCCGCCCAGGACCGCAACGATCCCTGCTTTCTCTGCAACTGGGGGACATTGACCGGGATTCGCGGCATCAAACCTTCAACCAACCTCGAGATTCTCCCTAACCTGATCGCTACTCAATCAGGCGCTCGGCTTAACGACTCCATGCCTGGTTCCAGGTTTGATAGCAAGAATCTGAACGCTGACGCTTCCGTCACGCTCAAATACGGTGTGACGTCGAGCTCCACTCTGGAAGCAACCATCAATCCGGATTTCAGCCAGGTAGAATCGGATGCCGGGCAAATTGACGTGAATTCCACTTTCGCCTTGTCCTTCTCGGAAGCCCGTCCGTTCTTCGCCGAGGGGGCGGATCTTTACAACACCTGGATTTCTTCAATCTACACGCGTTCGATCAACGATCCGGATGTGGCGGCCAAATTCGTCGGTAGGCCGGGGGAGACAAGCATCGCCTATACGTTCGCTCGTGACCGCCATTCGCCCATCCTTGTCCCATCTGCTGAAGAGAGCGACTTCTTTGCGGGCGGGAAGAGCTGGTCCAATATCCTGCGCGTGCGCCATGCGCTTCCCGGTGGTTCCTATCTTGGTATGCTTATGACTGATCGCCGCCTCGACGATGGTGGCTCCGGCTCAGATGCCGGTGTCGACGGCACCATTCGGTTCTGGGGCAACAACGCTATTGAATTCCAGACCGTCATCAGTCGCACCGAAGAACCGCATGACACGGCCCTCTCCTCCGGAATAAACGGCAAAACTTTCGACTACGGCCGGCACACCACGTCGTTCGACGGCGAGAAATACTGGGGCCATGCCTCCTTCCTGAACCTCGAGCGCAACACGCGTCACTATGGCGTCGAGCTCCGATATCTCGATTTCAGCCCCACCTTTCGCTCCGACAACGGTTTTGTCGTTCAGAACGACTACCGCCAGATCAGCACCGAAGCCAACCTGGAATATCAACCGAACAAGAGCTGGTTGCGCAGCTGGGTACCGTGGATGGAAATCGCCCATGTCTGGCGATATAACGATCCGATCAAACGATTCCGGGATGGATGGGCAGTGATCGGCGTCAACGCAGAACTGGCCGGACAGACCGATGTGGAAATCAACTATCTGAACAGCCACGAGGTGTTTCGTTCGCGAACATTCGAAGGCATCAGCAGAGTCACCTTTGTCCTGGAAAACCGATATATCGAGTGGGTTGCCTTCGGCGGTAATACCACGTTCGGGCGGAGCATCGCGCGCAACCTCGACGTGCCGGTGATGGGACGCCAGTTCAACCTGTATTTCTATCTCAATATCAGACCGACGAAACGCTTCTACGTGGCGCCGTCGATTAGTTTCGCTCAGATGCGGCACGAACGCAAGTACCTTGACGCCCACCCGGGTACCGATCCCGAGATCTTCAAAGGGTATATCCTGCGTACCCGCCTCACCTATCAATTCACTCGGGAATGGTACCTGCGAACAGTCATCCAATACGACCAGTTCAAAGATCGCCTCGACATCGAACCATTCATTTCATACCAATTGAACCCGTTCACGATCTTCTACGCGGGCATAAACAGCCGCTACAAGTATTATGATCGAGTGGATTCCGACACGGAACTGAGCGACTCGCAGTGGGAATTGTCCTCGCGACAGGTGTTCGTCAAATTGCAGTATTTGTGGCGACTATGATTGAGACTGCCCGATGTCACTTACCGATCGACACGTTTTCGGATAGCCATCGTCTGACCTGCGCCTCGATCTGATCGCGCACGCGTCGGAAGTCGCCCAGAATTGTGTCCTCGGAGCCGATGGCCGCAGCCGGATCATTAAAGGGCCAGTGCAGGCGCTTGCCGTCCCCGGGAAAGGCGGGACAATTGGCGGCCGCGTTATCACAGACGGTAATGACGTAGTCAAAGGTCTGACCAACGTATTCATCGACGTGTTGTGAACGGTGAACCGATAGATCAATGCCGCGCTCGCCCATCACGCGAATTGCCCGCGGGTGTATTCCCTGAGGCTTGGTTCCGGCCGAACAGACCTCGATGGCCGCTCCGCCATAATGCCGAAAGAAGCCCTCGGCCATCTGCGATCGGCAGGAGTTTCCCGTGCACAGCACAAGGATGCGAATCCAGCCTGGCTTCACCGTCATGATCGGCACTCATTCAAATCGCGACGCGATTTCAGAGATGACAAGTCTTCGGTGTGGGGCGATTGAATCGCCAGAGATCCAACCAAATAGGGTCGGACGGCGTCGTTGAGCGCATTCTCCTGCAGCCGGTAATAGACCCAGCGGCTGTTGCGGCGGTCGGCCACCAATCCGGCTGATTTCATGATCGCCAATTGGCGTGAGACGGTTGATTGGGGGAGATGCAATACGGCCAGAATGTCGCAAACGCACAGCTCCCCCTCGGTGAGAAGCACGGCAATACGCAGGCGGGTCTGATCCGCCAGAGCTTTGAATTGTTCGTGCGGCTTGCTCACACCGACGCTTCTCCCTCGGCAAAATACTTCTTCTGAAAGTACAGTGCCACGTTGACCAGCCCGATCAGCACCGGTACTTCGACTAACGGTCCGATAACCGCCGCGAAGGCCGCACCCGAATTCAGTCCGAAGACAGCCACGGCTACGGCTATGGCCAGTTCGAAGTTGTTGCTTGCCGCCGTCAGAGAGAGGGTGGCGGTTTGCGAATAGTCGGCCCCGACTTTCCTCCCCAGCCAGAAACTGATAAGGAACATGACCACGAAGTAGATGAAGAGGGGTATGGCAATTCGGACCACGTCCAGCGGTATCGTCACGATGAGGCTTCCTTTGAGACTGAACATGACCAGGATCGTAAACAGCAGTGCGATCAGCGTAATCGGCGATATGCGCGGGATGAACCGATGTTCATACCACTCGCGCCCTTTGGTCCTGAGTGCCACAAACCTCGTGATCATGCCGGCGAGGAAGGGGATGCCCAGATAGATGAACACTGATTGCGCTATCTGCCTCATGGACACTTCGACTACCTCGCCGCTCAGCCCGAAATACGGGGGGAGTACGGTGATGAAGACGTATGCGTACAGGCTGAAGAAGAGCACCTGAAAAATGCTGTTGAACGCCACCAGACCGGCGGCGTATTCAGTGTCACCCTTGGCCAGTTCGTTCCACACGATCACCATGGCGATACAGCGGGCCAGCCCGATCATAATGAGGCCGACCATGTACGACGGGTAGTCGTGCAGAAAAGCGATCGCCAGGAAAAACATCAGAATCGGGCCGATCAACCAGTTCTGCAGAAGCGACAGGGCCAGCACCTTTCGATCGCGAAATACCTTGCCCAGCTCTTCGTATCGAACTTTGGCTAACGGCGGGTACATCATAAGGATCAGACCGATCGCAATCGGCACGCTCGTCGTGCCTACTTGAAAATTTTGCAAAATTCCGTCGACTTCCGGAACCAGATACCCTATCAACACACCGATCGCCATCGCGACGAAAATCCAGACGGTGAGATAGCGGTCCAAAAAAGAGAGTCGTCGGCCAACTGATTGAGTCATGACTCACTTCTCGATCTAATATTCATGTATCCGCATATACGAATATATTTGACAAATGGCAAGCAAATATCGTCCTTACAGATGAATCTAGACTACTTTTGTGCACATTCTGGAACTCGCAAGCCGGTAAATAGGTTTAATAGGGAATGAAGCAGCACACGCAAAACTACCCGCGATACTGAAGCGGGTGTAAGCTGTCAGCGAAGTTGTTATATTGAAAACAGTTACAAAGTTAATAGCATAAGTACAAGAAGGAGTACCTTGTGAAGAAAGCTCTATTTGTTGCGATGGGTATGGTAGCGATGGTCTCGCTTGCCTCCGCTCCGATCTTCGCCTGCGGCGAAGGCAAAGATGCCGCCACCACGTCGGCTTCCACCGGCACGGTCGACGCCAAGATGGTTGGCGCTTCTGGATGTACAGCTGGAACTACGAGTGCCAATGCCACTATGACCGGCGACAAGGCAGCTTGCTCGGCGCATTGCTCAGCTGAGATGATGAAATATTGCGAAATGAGCAGTGCCGACCTGGCAAAACTGGCCAATTACGATGGTCAGGTGCAGTTGGTTCCGATGTCGATCAAGGGGATGACTTGCGGTGGTTGCGAATCGTCGGTAACCGCTGAGCTCAGCAAGGTCCAGGGTGTTGTAAAAGTTCTGACTATTTCCTACAAGGACGGTGCGGCTCTCGTACTGGTCGACCCGACCAAGGCCAAGACGGAAACGCTGGCGACTGCCGTCTCCAACAAAGGTTACGAGGCTGAGATCTTGCCGGCTGTTGCCCACATGTCCTCCAATACCGGCGGTACCGGCAAAGCTTGTTGTGCGGCCGGCGCGGCCAACGCGAGCGGCAAGGCAGGCTGCACGGCCAAGACCGGCGTCGAGGTTAAGGAAACCAGCGCTAAGCAGCCCAACTAATTTCCTGTCATTCCAAGTCTGATCGGCGGGAGCAATCGCTCCCGCCTTTTTTATTCCCGAAACGGTTTAATTGAATGGGCAAATCGAGCGTCATCTATTAATCTACCGACATTGAGTTCCGTAGAACCAGGAGATGCTTAGACAGACCATGCTGGTGACTCGCCCCCGGATCGACTGCTTCGCTTTGACTGCACTCATCCTGCTGTCCTGGCTGATGGCTTGCCCTGCCGCAATCCATGCCGAGAAGTACAGCGGTGAATCTTTCACGCTGGGTGTCGGTGGCCGTACCCTGGCCTTGGGCGGCGCCGGTGCAGCCGGGCCGTTTGACGCGTCAACCGCCTACTGGAATCCGGCCGGGATGAACTCGCTGTCGGGCCGGTATGTCACGATGATGCACGGCGAGACGTTCGGATCGCTGCTTAACCACGAGTTTATCTCGTATGTTGATGCTCGGCCCCGCGACGCAGGAACAATCAGGTCGTTTGGATTTTATCTCTATTATCTCGGCGGCGGCGGAATCGATATCACCGCCATGGATCCGGGGCAGCGTCCGGAAGTCGTACGCGAAGAGTCGCACGGCGACCTTCTGCTCGGCGGATCGGTGGCCGGGAAGATCGGCGAGCGGCTGGACGTTGGACTCACGGGGAAGTTTCTGTATCGCGACATCTCCACCGAGACCGGATGGGGGTTGAGTCTCGACGCCGGGGCGGTTTATGTTGTTGGTCCCGATGTCCAGCTTGGATTGATGATCACCGACATCACCAGTGGCTTCATCCGCTACTCGGGCAAGACGTTCAATATTCCGGGACACTCCGAATCGATTTCGCCGGCCGTGAAGCCGGGCCTGTCGGTCACGCACCGCTGGTCGGAGTGGATAGCACGCGGTGCGGTGAGCGGTGATATCCGGTTTGACGGCCTGCGCGAGGCGGCGCAATACTGGTCCGGTGAGCTGTCATTGGACATGCACTACGGACTGGAGGTCGGATACCACGACATGGTATTTGGCCGGGTGGGAGCTGATATCGGCCGGTTAACGGCCGGTTTAGGTGTGGAATACCGTCATTTCTCGTTCGACGTTGCCTATCTCAATCATCCCGACCTCGACGAGACCATCAGGTTTAGCGCCGGGTACCAGTTCCGCTAGGGTGAAGAGAGGCTGTTCATTCGCTATGGATTCGACCATGATACTCGGGCTGGTGGCTGGTACTCTGACAACCGCAGCTTTTTTCCCGCAATTTCTCAAGGCCTGGAAAAGCAAGTCGACCACTGACATTTCTCTGCTCATGTTCATCATCCTGAGCAGCGGCATCTTCCTCTGGCTCATTTACGGACTGCTGGTGCACTCGTGGCCGGTGATACTCGCCAATGTCGTCACGTTGATCATAGCGCTGGCGATTCTCTCGCTGAAACTGAAGTACAAGTAGACGAAACGCCTATTTCCGTAAATCCCTGCCCAGATACTGCACGGCATACGCGGCGCCGACTATGCCGGCATCGTTTCCCATATGTGCTGGTACAACGTCGGCGCGTACATTCAGGTACTTGCGGAATAGATCGAAATTCTCGCTCACGCCGCCGCCGACTATGAACAGGTCGGGTGAGACAAGCTTTTCAAGCTCCTTCAGGACCAGATTGACTCGTCCGCCATACTCTTGCCAGGTGAGCTTGAGTTTGTCCCGCTTGCTGGCCGCGGCCAACGTCTCCGATTCGCCTTCCTTCAGATAGAAGTGACCGAATTCCGTGTTGGGGAGAAGCCGGCCATTGTGGAAAATCGCCGTGCCAATGCCGGTACCGAGCGTGACAATGAACACGGTTCCGCCATCTTTGCGATTGAGCCGCCGTCCGGCGCCGAAGCGCATTTCGGCCAACCCGGCGGCGTCGGCATCATTCACGACTTTCACCGGGATTCGACTCAGCGGCTGAAGTGTCTTGTCTACGCTCGTGCCAATCCAAGACTTGTCCATATGCACAGCCGACCAGGCGACACCGCTTTTCACAACGCCTGGGTAACCGCAGCCGAGTCCCCCTTTCCACGAGAAATGCCGCATCATTTCTCGGACTGCCTCGCGAATGGCCGCGGGGGTCGCCGGTTTCGGCGTGAAAACTCTGTGAACCTCGGCCAGCATTCGGCCCGTACGAATATTCACGGGCGCCGCCTTGATCCCGGTTCCGCCGATGTCAATCCCCAGTACTTCCGTGATCTTCCTCGTCGTCATGGCATCCCGCCTCTCGTCACTTCGTGTTGCGATAGGACAAATTGGGCACAAAAAAAACGGCCATCCGTAAGATGGCCGTTTGTATTCTCTTCGGCAAGATCAGGCTTTGCCTTCGATGATCAGATAGACGCGTCCTTCCAGCATCAACAACTGGCCAAAGGTTTCGGCATGCTTGACCATATTGAGCATCTCGTTGGCGGA
Source organism: uncultured candidate division Zixibacteria bacterium (assembly GCA_963806185.1). Classification (GTDB taxonomy): domain Bacteria; phylum Zixibacteria; class MSB-5A5; order GN15; family FEB-12; genus CAWDXE01. The sequence goes on along the minus strand of CAWDXE010000001.1, from coordinate 337,273 downwards.
GGCAACTTCCTCAACCTGCTCAGCGACCTTCCAATCAATAAAATTGCGCGTGGCAAAGTCGTTCTCAGCTTGTGCCAGAGCGGCGATTTCGTGTACCATCTTCGTCGTCTTGACTTCCAGTTCGACGAAGTTCTCCATAACTTCCTTGGCAGACTTAAACGTGACTTTGGGTTGTTCGACCGCGGTCAGCTTGACCTCGGCCCCCTGATCAACAATATATTGAGCGATTTTTCGCCCATGCCCGCGTTCCTCGTCCGCCTGCTTAAAGAAGAATTTCGCAAAGACTTTCAGTCCCTGTTCCTCGAACCAGTACGCGACAGCCGTGTAGGACAGCGCATTAAAGAATTCATGGTTGACCTGGACATTCAACCGCTTGGCCATTTTTTGTGAAATCATCATACCAAATCATCTCCTTTAGTTGATTCATACTCTATGACGTTCAGAACGAATTACCACAGGATGGTGTTCCAAGATTCCATCCCGGGACACGAAAAAGCAAGCAGATTTGGCCGGGCGACAAAAAATGAAAATGAAATACGATTTCAATGAGGCCGGTTGCGCCCCGAATCAGGCTGGTAAGTCCTGTTTCGCTCCGGATTCCCGAAAAAAAACCGGCTGGCCCAGGCCAACCGGTCACAAATACTTGATTGCCTTCCGGACTCAACTCTCCGCCAGGAGCTTCTCCATTTCGTCAACCAACTCTCCGAATATCTTGATGGTCGCGTTGACCGGATCGGGTGTGGTCATATCGACACCGGCATCGCGAAGAATCTCAACCGGATATTTCGAACTGCCCGTTCTCAGGAAGCGCTGGTATTTCTCCAGGGCCCCGGGCTGCTTGTCCATGATATGCTGAGACAGCGCCTGCGCCGCCGCATAACAGGTGGCATACTGGTACACGTAATACTGACGATAGAAGTGGCTGATTCGCATACCGCCTACGTCGTTGATCGAATCAATCACCAGCTCCGGTCCCCAGTATTTCTGGTAAATGTCACGATACGTTTTGCGCATAAAATCGGCCGACAGAGCGTCGCCCTTCTCTACGCGGTCGTGAATCGCCAGTTCAAATTCGGAGAACATGAGCTGAGTATAAAACGTCCCGATGATCTGCTCGCAGTACTGAATGAGAAGCTGCTTTTTCTCTGCCTTATCTTTGGCGTTGGCGAGCATGTACTTCATGAGAATGGCTTCATTGCAGGTCGACGCCACCTCGGCCGTAAACAGCGAGTGCCCTGAGTTGATGTACGGCTCATTCTGTTTGGTGTAGAAGCTGTTCATGGCATGGCCCATCTCATGAGCCAGCGTAAACACCCAGTCAAGCGTGCCGTTGTAGTTCATCAGGAGGTAAGGGTGCGACGAGTACGTACCCCATTGATAGGCGCCGGACCCTTTTCCCTGCGTCTCGTAAACGTCAACCCACCCGCCATCCAATGCCTTGGCGAAGTCGGAGGTGTATTGTTTGCCGAGCGGCTGGAGTCCCTTGAGCACCATTTCGCGGGCCTGTTCGTAGGTATACTCTTTCTTCTTTTCCTTCAAGAGCGGTGCCCAGAGATCGTAGGTATAGAGTGTGTCCACACCGAGGATTTTCTTGCGTATCTTGGCCCACTTGTGCAACGGTTCGAGATTGGCATTGGCGGCTGCGATCAGGGCGGTGAAGACGCTCGTCGGAATGTTGTCACCGTCGAGCGAAGCCTCCAGACAGGAGTTGTACTTGCGCGCCTGCATGAGGAAGTAGTCTTTCTTGACCGAACTTCCGAGGGTGGTCGCCAGGCTGTTGATGTATTTCAAATAGGCGCGATTGTAGGCCTGATTGGCGTCGCGCCGAACGCGGCGATCCGGCGAATCAAGCATTGATGAATACCGCTCTTTGGTCAGCTCGACCTCGTTGCCGTTCTCATCCTTAATGGAGCCGTAGCTGATATCCGCGTCATTGATCATGCTGAAAATGCGCGATGGTGCGCCCATGACCGGCCCGGCCATCGACAACAGAGCTTCTTCTTTGTCGGACAGGATGTGCGCCTTGGAGCGCATGAGATTCTCAAGATAGAAGCGATAAGTGTCCAGCTCCGGAAATTTCTGGAGGTAGGTCTGGATCTGCTCGCCCGGGACCGCCAGGATTTCGGGCTCAATAAACGAGGTGGCTGCCGAGAGTTTGGAGTTCAGGCTTCCGGCTCGATCGGCCATCTCCTGGTACTTGCTTTCCCGGTTATCCTGGTCGAGCGCCAGATTGGAATACACATACAGGTTATCAGAGATCAGTCCCAACGAATCGCGCAATTTCAGGCAGGTCAGCAGGGTAGAGGCGGATTCACCCAATTTGCCCTTGAATTGGTCAAACCGGCCCAGATTATTGCTGAGCGTGGTATAGTCCTTTTCCCAGGCGTCGTCGGAGGGGTACATGTCCGCCAGGCGCCACTTATATTTGTCCGCAATTTCAGAGCGTTGCGGGACTTTCTTAATCTCCCCCTGACCGGCCGCCAGAGTGGCCAGACCCAGGCTGAGAGCGATGACAATCGCCGCCAGCCGGGATAGCTTTTCTCTTTGCATCATCGGAACTCCTGCGTTACTATGGTTGGTCACAATCTCTAATTTGCAGACTACATCTAGTCCGGGTGTGAGGTTGCCTAATATACGTTAGGACTAACGAAATGTTCAATCGCTGATGTGGGGAATTCACATGTTTTGCTACGCTACCACCGTAAAATTGCACGATACCGACGCGGCCGGACTCCTGTTTTTTGGCAATCAGTTCAGAATAGCACACGACGCTTATGAATCGCTCATGACCGAAATCGGGTTCAGTTTTGCCCGCATTCTCCGTCGGGAGTCGTTTTTCATACCGATCGCTCACGCCGAAGCCGATTTTAAGCGGGCACTTTTCGTGGGGGACTCATTGACCGTCGAATTGACGGTGGAGAAGCTCGGCGACAGTTCATTCACCCTGGCGCATCGACTTCTGGCTGCCGACGGTGGGGAGGCCGGCACGGTGAAGACAGTTCACGTCTGCGTCGATCGAGAAACGCAACGGCCGACGCCCATTCCGCCTTCCCTTCGCGAGAAGCTGGCGAACGTGTGATGAATTCGCAAGGTTACGTTTCGCCGATTCAAGCATCCGAGTCGAAATGAAAACGCCGCCGGACCAGTTCAAATCCCGCGGCGAACAATTGATTGCCAATCTCGATGATTGAAAGGACAGCTACTTTCCCTTAGCTTGATATTTGCGGTACAACTCCTTGTGCCGATTGTTCAGGTCAACCGCTTTCCCCTCAATCCACATCTTCGCGACATGATTCCCCGACATATCCAGCACATCGCCCCCGCACACGAACAGTGTCGCCTTCTTGCCGATCACGAGAGAGCCGAGGTCCTTTTCCACGCCGAGAATCTCGGCCGCTGTCAGTGTTATGGCGCGAAGAGCAACATCCTGATCCAGTCCGTATGACACTGCTTCGCCCATCGCCAGCGGTAGGTTGCGCGCGCCCCAACTGTCGAAGGTTGCGACGGTGAACACCACGCCGGCCTGCTGGAGCATGGCCGGTGACTTGAACGCCTGATCGTAATCATCATCCTCGCGCATAGGCAGATCAAAGGTCGAACTCAGGATAACCGGTATGTGATTCTCCTTGAGCAACGATGTAGCCCGGTAGGCCTCTTTGCCGCCGGTGATGATCATGCGCACCTTTTGTTCCTTGGCGAAAGCGACCGCCTGTTCGATCTGGCGATAATCATTCGCGGCCACAAAAAGAGGCATCTCGCCGGTGAGCACCGGAATCATGGCTTCCCAGCGGAGATCTTGCTTCACCTTCGGATCAGCCTGTTTGGCCGTGAAGTATGCGCGAGCGTCGGCGAAAATCTGTCCGACGGCGCGACGATTCTGCTCCATGTCCCTTTTCTGGTCCTCGATCGGTCTCTCTTCCCACCAGCCCCTGTTGACCGACACTTGCGGCCAGTTCATGTGCATGCCCAGTACCAGTCGTTCAGCGCAGTCTTCGCGAGTCCAGCCGTCGAGATTCATGAGTGCCGACCGACCGGTCACAACACCTCCACCCGGCACAACCAGCACGGTCGTAACGCCGTTGGACCGAACGGTGGGAATAATTTCGGAATCGGGATTATAACCGACCTGAGCTTTAACCTCCGGTGTGGCCTGTCCCACTTCGCGCTGATCGTTGGTCGCGCGCACGGCGCCGATCTCGATCAGGCCGATACTGGTGCCGGCGTCGATCAATCCGGGGTACACTCGTTGACCGGTCACATCAATAATCTCAGCCCCAGCGGGTGCCTGAAGGTTCTCACCTAAAGCGGTAATGCGGCCGTTGTCAAAGAGAATGTCGGTGTGGAGCTTGACCCCGTTCTCGATGGTGTATAAATCGCCACCCTTGAGCAGAATCGGATGATCCTGCACTTTGCCTGGGATGAACGGATGCGCCGCCAGATTCAGAGCAAATAACCCCGACACTATTATTGCGATCAGTGACTTCTTCATATTCTAGTTCTGCCCCCCCGTGTTGATCTGCCGCCAGACATCGTTAACGTCCTCACAATTCCAACGCGGTTCGCCGCGACGAAATTCGGGCTTATGCTCACCCCCGTCTTGAGACAACAGGGCTCGCTGGATCAGGGCCCCTTTCTCTTTCCGATCCGCCTCCCGCATCGCCTGATCCTGCTGGAGATCAAAGAAGCGAGCACCCTCGATCCAGGTTTGCTCAGGCTTGGCATAGATCGACGTCGGGTCGCCGTTCCAGACGACAATGTCCGCCTCTTTCCCGATTGTAAGCGAGCCTGTCCGATCCTGTACTTTCAGCTGAATCGCCGGATTGATCGTGACCATTTTGATGACATTCTCACGGCTCATGCCGCAATACAGCATCGACTTGGCAGCTTCCTGATTGAGGCGGCGACCGGTTTCGGGAGAATCAGAGTGTATGCCTACCACAACGCCCCGGTCCTGCATGAGGCAGGGATTTTGCGGTATCGCGTCATACACCTCGAACTTAAACGCCCACCAGTCGGCAAATGAGTTGGCCGCCGCGCCATGTTTGGCCATCTCGTCGGCAACCTTGTACCCCTCGAGGATGTGCGTAAACGTGCCGATCCGGAAACCGAACTCTTCGGCTACCCGCATAAGCATTAGTACTTCCGTCGCCACGTACGAATGACAGTGGACAAAGCGTTGACTGTTGAGAATCTCGACCAGTGCGTCGAGTGTGAGATCACGTCGCGGCGGTACTGTCCTGGCCTGATCGGCAGCCTTGAGGGATCGGAATTTTTTCCAGTCCGCCTCGTATTCACGGGCCGCCTGGAAAGCATCCGTGATGATTGTCTCCACCCCCATCCGCGTCTGGGGATAGCGTGAGGTGAATTGCTCGCCCCAATTGCTCTGTTTGACATTTTCACCGAGCGCGAATTTGATTGTCGGCGGGGCCGGGGCGTACTTGAGATCGTCGGCATACCCGCCCCACTTCAGCTTGATTGCCTGGCATTGACCGCCGATCGCGTTGGCCGAACCATGCAGACAGTGCACTATCGTGACACCGCCTGCCAGCGCGCGATAGATGTCCAGGTCTTCGGGATCAATCACGTCGCCGATGCGCACCTCCGACGTGACAGAGAAGCTCCCTTCATTAACACCCTTGGATATCGCGATATGTGAGTGTTCATCAATAATTCCGGGAGTGATATGCTTTCCGCGAGCGTCGACTACGAGACAGTTGGCCGGTGTCTTGAGGTCTTTGCCGATGCTGGCGATCTTACCGTCGACCACTAACAAATCCGCATTTTCCAGAATGCCGGCGGAATCCGATGTCCAGATCGTCCCTCCGCGAAAAAGGACAGTCTGGCGTTTCGGCATTTCCGAATACCCAAACGCTTTGTTCGGGAAAGTCCGTCGAGCGACAAGCGGCAAGTTGCCAACTTCCTTGCGGGCGGAATCCTCCTTTTCGGCCGGACTGACCGTGCGAACGGCGGAGAACTCGATCGACGTCATGTCCGGGAGTTCACATTGTCCGATGAGCTTACCGGCGTCCATTCGGGCGACAAACCTTGCAGCGCCGGACAGCCCGACAGAGTCAAGCCGAGCAGTGAAGAACAGCTTTTTACTCTCGACCTGAATGTTCTCGAGTTCAATCTTTCGCGTGCTGTCCGCTTTGGCTTTGAGCGCCCCCGTGAGGTTGGTGACCTCGCCGGTGAGGGAGAGGACAAAGTCCCTGTCCGCTACGCTTACTGCATAATCCCCGCGGAAATCCTGCTGGTCAAACCCGACAAACTCGTGCTGGGTGCCGGCCGAATAGGTTGCGTAGAGTTTGGTCTTGTCGTCAAAGATATCTCCGTCAGTGATGATGAAGTCGGCCAGTTTTCCCTTTTCGAGCGTTCCCGTGATGGCCGACACGCCACAATATCGGGCCGGAACGGTGGTGAGGGCGGCGAGTGCTTTTTCCTTGGGAAGACCACGTTTGACAGCCTGCCGGATATTCTTGAGATACTCGCCCTTGTCCTTGAGTCCGAAGGATGTGAAGGCAAATCCGATTCCGTTGCTGTCGAGAATTGCCGGATTGGAAAGTGCAGTTTCCCAATGACGAAGTTGTGCCAGCGTTATGTCCAGTTCATCCTCCGGAGTCTTTACCTCCGGGGTGACGGGGAAATTGACCGGGAGAATCAGGGAAGGATTAATCGACTTCAACTTCGGGATAATCGTGTACTCGTATCCGGATCCGACATGGATGAGCGTAAGGCCGTATTCGCGCGCGATTTCCTGAGCCCGAAGAAGCGAGAGTTCATCTTCACTGTCGAAAACCATGGCTTCTCCGGTACCGTCGGCGAGCGCCTCGATCGGTGCGTTGAACTCAGGACGCTTCTGATTTGGGTTGGCGGCATAAGCGGCTGTGGCCTTCTTGTACCAGTCGACGTCCAAGAGTGTCTGCCGGATCAAGGCGATGCTCCCCATGAGTGAACTGGGATACTCCTGTCGCGAAGTTCCTTTGTTGAAGGACACGAATTGAAGGCCGTGCGGGCGAATCAGCAGGTCATTGGGAAGCCCGTCACCCACCACCGTCACAAAGGAGCGACCGCGAAAGACGCCATCCATCCTGGCGGACTGCACGACTGTGATGCCTTGCTTCAACAAAGCGTCAGCGTCGTCAGATATCGGACGGAACTCATCCACCCAATTCTTCTCGGCGTGGACGGCCCCGTTCCAGGCGTTCCCACCTATTCGCTCAGTTTCGTATTTGGGCCCGCGATCACCAAACCGGCCAGGGCGATCATCACCCCTGGGAGTCTGGAGCCCGTAATCGGTGTACGGATCAATGAAGCCGGGATAGATTGTCCAACCCTTCAGGTCTACTATCGTGGCTTCGGCCGGCGGCGTAATGTCGGTGCCGACGCTTGCTACTTTGCCATCCTTGATCACCAGCGTTCCACTGGCGATAGTCTGTCCCGGGGAGATAATAATCCGAGCGTTGATGAATGCCCTGGTATCCGGAGTTTTCGACCGAATACCCAGCGGAGGCGTAGTCTGCGCCTGAAGCAGACCGCCTATCAATAAGCCGGCCAGGATAGGGGTGATTTTCATAGCCTTTAGTATAGTCCCCGCCCATTCATCATGCAAATTGGAATTGAACGGAGAGACTGCTGTTCAGTCGTAGCACAACGTCCCCCGGCCGGCAAGAGTTGTCCCCGGACGACTAATGTGGTGCTCCCGGTCGCCGACACAATATGGAAAAGGCCGTGGTCACATTACGAAAGCAAGTCCAGGGGCCGGAGTCATGCCACAAGGAATCGTTGTTGTCTTAATATTGTTGAGCTTTTCTCGACCGGCTGCGGCCGCCTCGGGCTCAATACAGAGTATTCAGGAAGCCGTTGCCTGTGTGCAGGCTCGTTTGGATGAACTGGCGACGCCGCCTGCTACTGCCAAAACTGACAGTCTATCACCCTGCGCGGCTCATTCTGCTCGTGAGCTGGACGTACTTCGGGCTGACGTCGAATTCTTATGCGAACAGGTTGCTTTGCTGGCATATGCTGTCGACTCACTCCAATTGTCTCAAGCGGTAATGGCCGATCTGCAAGCTGATATTGAATTGCTCAAGAGCGAGAGCGAACGACTCCTGTCCCGAATGGGTGAGGTCTCGCCGCAACTCGCGTCGCTGGACGATGAAATGGCCATGCCGGTCGCCCATGGGGACCTGGTGGCATCGGCGAATGTTGGACAGCCACTCGCGGGGATCATTTTACGCGGCTTTGTAGCTGCGAGCGGTGTGGCTGACGACGGCCCCTCCAGATCCGATTTCGGAATCGATCAGGCTGAGTTGGATATATCAGGTGGGGAAGAAGGCCCGGCGTCATTTTTGGCCGAGGTTGAGTGCGTGTCCAACGGCGACGGCGAATTCGACTTCGATCTTGAGCAGGGGTATCTCTCTCTTGCCCTCGACGAGGGTCGGACAGTCGTGCTGTCATTGGGGAAATTCAATTCTCCGATTGGGTGGGAAGGCATGGACGCGCCGCAAATGTATCAGGTGTCCTATGCCGGCATTTCGAACTGCCTCCCGGGAAATCTGACCGGCTTGGCCATCGACGTGCAGCCTACAGGCGAATTCAGTCTCGCTGCCTTTGTCGCCAACGGCTGGGACGTCAATCGTGACAACAATCGCGACAAGACCGTCGGCGGTCGTCTCGGCTATTCGCGTGCCGAATGGCTCGACTTGGGGATGAGCGTGATCCACGGTCCGGAACAGGATGATAACGTATCATCGCAACGGACTGTATTTGACCTCGATTTTACCGCGACGCCGACAGCCTCATGGATGGTCGGGGGAGAGGTGCAATTCGGCCAGGAAAGCGGGATGCTCGGAAACAACGGCACTGCCCGATGGCGTGGCGGGCTGATAACGAATGAAATTGCGCTTTCGAAGGCAACTGCAATCGTCTTTCGCTACGACTATCTCGACGATGTCCACGGCCTTCAAACGGACCTGGGACAAGCGATCCACGGCTTCACCTTGGCGCCGTGCTACTCCCCTGCGGACGGATTTCGCTTTCGGCTGGAAGGCAAGTACTTGCTCTCCAGCGACGAAGGGTTTTTGGGCGGCAACGGTGAGCCGACCGACGGCCGGCTCTCGCTGGCGCTCGGTTGCAGCTATTCGCTATGAGGGTCAGCGGCCTTGCTGATTCGAGTGCAAAGAACCGTTGGTCGGTCGATACAGACAGATAAGGGCCAGGGGGCAACGAATCGATAACAGATTACGGAGGGGCGAAAACATGGCACGGCATCAGAATCCCGGCATGACCTCAGTCATGATCTTCAGCGGTATCTTCCTATTGTCGGCACTCTCATTCTTCACCACGTTCTCGGGATTGACCATTCTCCTCGACTGGCCTCTGGCGGCCATTGGAGCCCTCGGGTTACAAGCCGCTATGCTTGGCATCGCCTGGAACGTGATGCGCATCCAGGGCCACCGAACTGCATATATCACAGTCTTTACGATTGCCGCCGCCTTTTCCATCTTCTTTTCGTATGCCAATTTTAACACGGCGTTGAAGTCCGGCACTCGGGTGTCCAAGGTCAGGTCGGATTACCTGACTGTTGCCAAGCCCGTCCTCCTCGAATATGCTGACCTCACCAGGAAAGCTCTCTTTCAGGGTGCGTATCAGAGCGAACGGATCGCCGACCTGCTTGACTTGGAGGAAACCAAAGGGTGGGCGACAGTGGTCGACGAGGGTTCCAACGACAAGTTCGTTCAGGAGATCATCAACGGTGCTCGTCGAACGGTTGCGTCGTGGGAAGCCAATGAAGGCGGCGATTATCGACAGGGAGCCGGCCGGGGAATCATCGCCAACTATCTCACGAGCTGGCAGCAGCAGGTGAACGCGAATGTGGCAGCCCTTAGCGAATACCTGGCCAAGATCGACTCGACCAGCCTGGCGATGAATACAACCGTGTCGGTCAGCGATCAGTATGCCATGGTGAATCATGCGCGCGTCTACTTCCCCCTGGCACAGTACGCCGCCATAAACGCCGGTGCTCTACCCAACCTTCCCGTAGCCCCGCTCTCTATCGGGTATCTCGAATCAGCTGCGACCGGTCAAGAAGCGATGATGCTGGTCATCAACGACCTGAAGGATATGGATGGCCTGAGCTGGTTTGCGCTGCTCTTTGCCTGTGCCGTCGATTTCATGGTCCTGATCATTGCCCTGGCCGCCAATCGATCGACCAAGGATGAATCCAGTCGGTTCTTCGAACGGACCCGCGCCCATTACGCCCGTCGGATGATGCACGTGGCGCTTACTGATCTCCCGGCTATCGATGCCCTGATGGACGAAAGCCTCGAACGTCTGCGAAAGGCGAATTGGTACGAGGGCGAGGTGGGCAAGCTCCTGTTCGAGCACGACCTTACCACCAGACGGATCACCCTCATGCGTGGGACCGAGAGCATCGAGGGTTCAAAGATCGGAAACATGCCTGAAGTATCTCGAACTGCATCTCCGGCACCTGATTATAATCGCTTGACCGATGTGCTCGATCAGTCGATTACGAACCGCTGACGGTGAATCAGAGAACTACGAGCGCCGTCGCCGGAATGGGACGGCGTTCATTTTTTGCGCGCCTTAATCGAAAAAAGGTATGGGTAGTCAAGCGGGCCCGACGGAGGGTAGTAGAAACCGTCCTCGGCTTTCGTCCACGTCTCGTCCTGGGCATAGTACCCTTTGTTGTATTCTCCCATATGCTGGATTTCCAGGCCCGCGTCAATCAGGGCGTTAATGATGGACGACAATGGATGCTGCCATTCAACGTGTTCACCTACCCGGATATTCCGATTGCAGTAATCGGGTGCGTTTGGATCGCGATCCGGTCCCTGGTGGAAGTAGCTTCGCCGAGGCTCAATGAACAAGCTGTTGATCGGGTGTTCGTCGACAATAAAGAAAGTACCGCCGGGATTCAGATAGTGTGCCACTACCTCCGCCCACTTGCGGATATCGCAGAGCCACATGTACGTGCCGTAGGATTGAAAGACAATGTCGAATTTTCGCGGAATGACACCGATCAAATCAAGCACGTCGCTGCGAAAAAAATCACCCTTCAGGCCCGATTCTTCCTTGAGGCGTTCAGCGTAGGCAATCGATGTATCACTTATGTCCACGCCGGTGACAATCGCTCCCTCACGCGCCCATGACAACGTGTCCATCCCGAACTGACACTGCAGGTGCAGCAGAGTCTTGCCGCGCACGTCACCCAGCGCCTCCCGCTCAATGGGAGTCAATTTGGAAAGTCCGGCCAGAAACTCTTTCTTGCGGTAATCCGGGTGATCGTAGTGAATCTCGACCATCCGGTTCCACGTCGCGCGATTCCTCTCGTGATCTGGATGTGGCATTACTTCCTCGCTCGTAGCATCAGTATCAGTCCAATCAAAAAGTACAGGCCGTTCACTCCCCATACGGCCATTTCTATCGGCACCTTCTCGTTGTACCCGGCCGCCTGCATGACTCGGAACAAAACGAAATACGTCAGGGCAATCAACGCTCCTACGGCAAACGAGACCGCCACGCCCCCGCGCCGGGGGTTGGAAGCGAACGGAATGGCTATCAATACAACGATGAACGACGCAAACGGGTACGAGTACTTGAGTTTGAGATCAACCGTTTCGCGCAAGTACGGCCCGCCTGTGCGTTTCATCAGGGCGATGTATCGCTTCAGGTCCTCAAGTCCCATGTCGGCCGGATCGCCGAGCCGCTGGGCAAGTTCTTCCGGACGATCCTCGATGTCCGGGACAACGAGCGAATCGAATTTCTGATACGCGGTCTCCAGCGTGTCCACAAAGGTGCGGACAATTCCCGTGTGAAGCACCCAGCGGTTGTCCTGATAACTGACCCGCCCGGCGGAAACGAACTCCGCCAGTTGATTGCTCTTCGTCCGGTACAGTTTGAAATCCTGACCTTCTTTCCGGTCGGAATTGAACATGGCAATTGTATAGAAATCATTCGGGTTGATCTGCCTCCGCACGTCGCGGGTAATCGCCGCTGCCGTGCGCGCTCGATTCTCAATGGTATATTCCTTGAGTTCCAGGCGGCGTTGATTTGCCGGCGGAAACAGGTATTCACTGTAATAGAAATGCCCCACCGAGAGCAGGACGGACATGACGATGATCGGCGCTCCTATCCGGTAGAGGGACAACCCCGAGGCCTTCATCGCCAGAATTTCGCGACGGCGAGCCAGAATGGAAATGCTGAACAAGGCCGCCAGCAGCACAAAGAGCGGAAAGAAGCGGTAGATCACCCAGCCGCCGAAGTAGAGGTAATACTCGAGTATGCTCAGGAACGGCACTTTGTGATCGACAAAGTCCTGCAGCTGCTCAACCATGTTGACGACGATGAACGTCAGACCGACCGCCAGCAGCACGACAAACAACGACTGCAGGAAATTGCGAAGCAGATATCGATCAAGTGTCTTCAACATGGGTGCTAAGCCTGACTTCGAAACCAGGAGAAGAGCGGCTTCTCCGTGACGACCACATAAATGAGATACAGCCCGATCGCGCCCATTAGAATATTGGCGCTCCACATCGCCCAGAACGGCTCCACCAGCCCGCGATCGGCCAAATCCTCACCGCCGATCAAGAATGCCCAGTAGACCAGGAACAGGATTATCGAAACGGCGATCGCCACCCCCATCCCTGATCGCCGGGTCATCATTCCCAGCGGCGCGCCTATCAGGATGAACGCCAGCGAAGCCGCCGGTATCGAGTATTTCTTGTAGATCTCGATCTGAAATTTGTCCCGCTGTTGCTTCTGGGCATCTATTTGCTGGTAATTTCGTTCAATATGCCGCAGGAATACGTCGCAATCCTGCCGCACCAGCGCCAGGGCCGCCGAATCGGAAATGGTATCGCGCTTCAGGTTGTACGCGAACGTGTCCGCAAACAGGTACGCCGCTCGGCTGTCAAAGTTAGTCATGATCCGTTCCTGGGCCGATTGCATCGAGGCCTTCGACTGCGCGACATCCTGTCGCATTTCGTCAATCCCCTTTTCGCGATCCGTCCGCGTCTCCGATTCGGTCCGCACCAGCTCGGATGCTGTCCCCTCGATATTGATCACCTGGTTCTCAAACTGCACTTTGCGATAGTTGTCCGGTTCGGCCAGATCGAGCGTGTGAACTTCACCGTCGTACAGCGTGAACTGCATGTTGCGGCCGTTGTCGGTCGATTTGAGCAAACCATGGTCAGCCACAATGATGCGCGGCTTGTTTGGCATCCGGGTGTCGTTGATGCGCACGCCGCGCACTTCCGAGGTTGTATGATTGATGTCATCAATCAGAATGATGTACCCCGGGATGTCGGTAATAAACGCGTTCGACCGAAAGATCATCGTCGGTCGCATGGCTGAAATATCGCCCCACAACAGCCGCCACTTCTTGTTCATGTCCGGCAGGACCTTGTCGTTGAATTGAATCATGCCAAACGTGATCACCCCGCCGGCAATGAGCAGAGGGATAATGATGTGCAGGAGATTGATGCCCGACGCTTTGATGGCGGTGATCTCAAAATCGCTGCTCAGCCGCCCAAACGCCATGAGGGTCGCCACCAGCACGGCCATCGGTACCGACAGCGCCATCATCCACGCCAGATTGAGCCAGACCAGTTCCAGCACGACCAAGATACTCAGATCCTTGTCAATCACGTGATCGATGATGCGGGGGATAGTGTCAACAATGAGCAGAAAAGTGACCGTAAAGAAGGCAAAGAAAAACGGCGCAATGTGTTCTCTGAGGATGTAGCGCTGCAGGATCTTCATAAGATTAGGCCAATATATGACTTATACAAAGCCGGGCAACTTCAATATCCCGGCCCCACCACCCACTTGAATAGCGGGGAATTCCCATTATATTGCCTGCAGACATTCGAGGGAGGACCTATCCCATGGATCAGAAACCGATCAAAGACCTCACCGTTGACGACAAAATCGAACGATTCTTCGTCGTCCGCAAAAAAGATATTCGCGCCTACACCCGTGGGCAATTCCTGTCACTGGAACTGGGGGAAGCCTCGGGCCGGGTGAACGCCGTCATGTGGGAGCCGGACCAATGGTCATTGACGGAGATGACCGAGGGTCAGGTGGTGAAAGTACGGGGGGCGGTTGGTGAATATAACGGCCGCCGGCAGATCAATGTGATGCGCATCCGCCCGGCCCAGCCCGATGAGTACACCCTCACGCAGTTGCTGCCCAGTTCGTCGCAGACTGATGAACAGCGCAAGGCCCGCCTGCTGGCGGTGACCGAAAAGATTGAAAACACCTACATTCGGACGCTGGCCGAATCGTTCTGGAACGACCCTTCGTTCATGAGCCAATTCCTGACTGCCCCCGCCGGCAAACTCTGGCACCACGCCTTTATCGGTGGCTTGTCGGAACATTCTGCCAATGTGGCCGAACTGGCCTTGCGGGTGGCACTGGGGTACGATTGGCTCAACAAGGATTATCTGATATTTGGCGGACTTTTTCACGACGCCGGCAAGCTGGCGGGGTATTCGATCGAGACGATGATCGACTACAGTGACGAGGGTCGGCTGGTCGGCCATATTTGTGTGGCCGATCAATGGGTCTGCGAGCGAGCGGCTAAGATCGAGAATTTCCCGCCAAGATTACTGATGAAACTCCGCCACATGGTATTGTCGCATCAGGGAGAGTATGAAAACGCGACACCCGTCTTGCCGCAGATGCCGGAGGCGTTTGTGTTGTATTATTGCGATGAGATCGACGCCAAGATGGGGGCGATTGATCGTATCCGGACCAAACATCACAATACCGGCTGGTCGGAGTACGTGAAATTGCTGGAGCGCTTTCTGTATTTCGGCGACCCCGAACCTTCCTCCGACACCGAACAAGGTTAAGCGGGACTTATCCATTGTCAGTCCGGACCGCAGGTCCGGAATCCATGGGTCCACACGGGCGCAACGGGTACATCGGCTATCAGACGGACCTTCTGCTCTTGGTAGCCCGGGACCCCTGTGATCCCGGGGGTAGGGTTCTTCATATAGGTCAGGAATACCCGTGACCTCGAAGCTGGGATAATCCCTCAAATGTCACCCCCGCCTTCCCAATGTCACCCCCGCCTTGAGCGGGGGCCCAATCAGACATCTCCGAAAGTAAACCAACATCACGATGTCATCGCGAGGCTCGTCTTCGAGCCGTGGCGATCTTTCAGTTTTCTTCTCTTAATAGCCCGGGACCCTTGCGGTCCAGGGGTAGGATCCAAGAATCGGCTTGCCCGGTGATATACTGGCGTATAGATTAGGCCTCTGCCCGAGCCTCGGGTGGCGCCCGAGCCTCGGGTGGCGCCCGGACCCCGGGCAGATCAATTGAATGACCGGAGAGATGGCCGAGCGGTCGAAGGCGCACGCCTGGAAAGCGTGTAGACGGAAACGTCTCCTGGGTTCGAATCCCAGTCTCTCCGCCATTTTCTTCTCCCCATCAATCATTTGCATCCTGAGACAGTGCCTCTTAAATCTAGATCGGCGGCACGAATCCGCATCCTTTCCGGAGCGTAACAGTAACATTTCCGAAGCAGCCCGGGGCAGATCAGATGCGGCCGACGAGGAAGCGATTTGTGCGAGTGTGGTGGCAAGAAATGGCCAACCGATTGTAATGCTTCACGATAAAATTGGCAGTGACGAATTGTTGTCACGCAGTGTCATTTCACCCCTACACTGATGCCATCAGTTAGAGATAACTATTTCCATTTTTAGCGTCCTTTCTTCGTTTTTCCCTTGACAGATTATAGCCTTAGGTCGTAATGTTTTCATACATGACAGGTGGCCGGCGGGGACTCGTGGAGATTCCGGCTCACGCGTTCTCAGGCTGTCCTCTCACACCAGTTGCGAAGGCACGCGCAATCGTTTTCGCCGAGCCCAATCAGCACTGATAGTTTCTCTATTGTTTGATAGAGACGATAGGCAACTGATGTAACCAACAGCGGCGAAGCAGACGTCGCGGGGTTGATATCAGGTAACAGGAGTGAAAGGAATATGAAGCGAATGCGAGCACTCTGGCAAACGGCGACGCAGTGGATAGCCATAGGAATGGTGGCGATTTTCGCGTTGCTGGTGGTACCTACAGTATCAGCCAAGGATTATAGGAGTACGTATCGACCCGCGAGCGGCATTGGTGGGGAGACGGATGATGATCCGCTTGACGTCGTTCGGACACCGCCGAGACCGATCACGGGGATTCTCGTAAGCTGCTGTTGTCAAATGATTAGCTTCGAAACGTGGGTACTGGATAGGATTGACAGGGAACCTCATGCTAAATCAAACGTCACTGAACCAGTTGAGCAAGCTACTGGAAGCACAAGCGTTTCGTCAGCTTCTCGCTGAAACACAGAACAGCGAGTTTGAAAGCGAGTACATCAAGGCTTCGGCGCTCCTTTACCGAGCTGAGGCCCTGGTTGCTACTGGCGACTATTCCACGTCCAGTGTTGACGAGGCGTTGCAGATCATTCGGACTCTTCAGGTCCGCGATCTGCTCCCATGGGCAAAGTTCCTACTCGCGCGAATTCAATTGATTCGAGGCGAATTGACTGAGGCCGAAGAGTCGATTAACGAAGCTTTTGTGTTTTACAAAGCGATCACCGATCTCCGAGGAATGGCAAGCAGCCTGAACTTGTCCTCGCATATTGCATTTCAGCTTGGAGATTATCTACTGGCGAAACGACAAGCGACACGTTCTATGTCAGTTTTCGACGATCTAGGCAAATGCGGCGAAGCGCTGTCAGTCAAATTGAATCTCGTCACATATCAGCTTCGTGCTGGTGAACTTCGCCAAACCCTGAAGTCGTACGTCGAGTGTACTGAAAGTGCCGCGCGACTGCTTAAGGGCGCCACGCTCTACAATTATCATCATCGCGGCGCCCTTATCTATGCGCAATTGGGCGACTTTGAAAGTGCATTGCGGCATGTTCGTGAAGCTTCGATACTTCCCCCAGAGTTACGGCGGGAGCGATTCCGTCACTTGGAGATTTTTGGTTATGTCCAGTACCTGAACGGCGACCTGCCTGGGTCCCGCAAATCGCTAAGACAAGCGGAGGCACTGGCCGGCGAAATCGCCGTCGATTCGGTTCTTGTTTCGCAGGTATGCCGGTTGCGTGCCGACCTTGAGTTTACCGATGGTAACGTACCTCTAGCGCTTGATTACGCTACAAAGGGCTTAGCCGCCGCTGAAAAGCAGAGAGAGCGCCTCGAAATCGCCGCCTGCTGGCGCGTCTTTGCTCAAGTAGCCGCCCACGATAATAAGCAGGACAAGGCTCGCGATTGGTTCCGGCGGGCCATCGACCTGTTCAATCAGATTTCGTCTCGCTACGAACTGGCCGTCACGCGCTATCTGGCCGCTCGCTCCGGCGTGTTTGAGCCAGCCGAGAGCATTGCCCTGCTTTTCTTGGCGAAGGAGTATTTTGAATCCGAACAGGTCACACCATACATAGACAAAGTGAAGGTTGCGCTTCAGACTCTGCATCGCCCGACTTTGCCTATGCCGCCGGTCAAGCCGTCCAGCGGCTCTGCACCGGTGCAGATTATCACCGCCAACAAGACCATGTCGTCTGTTCTGGAACTAGCTCGCAACTTGGCACCCACTGACATGACAGTGCTTCTTACCGGGGAAACCGGCACCGGCAAGGACCTGCTGGCTCGCTATGTTTATGAGCATTCCGGCTGTACCGGCGCGTTTGTCAGTCAGAATGTGACCACGTTGCCGGCCGCGATGATCGAATCAGAGCTGTTCGGTCACCGGAAGGGGGCTTACACCGGAGCCGAACGAGACCGCCCAGGGTTGATCAGGCAAGCCGAAAACGGCACCTTGTTTCTCAATGAAATCGGTGAGGCCAGTCCAGAACTGCAAGCCAAGCTTCTGGAAGTTCTTGAGACTCGGCGAGTGCGCCGGGTGGGCGACGATACGGACCAGCCTGTCGCCTTCCGCCTAATCGTCGCGACCAACGCCGATCTGCGCGAATGCGCTCGCTCTGGAAAATTTAGGGCCGATCTCTATCACCGGCTCAATCAGGCCACGCTGACGTTGCCGCCACTCCGCGAACGGTTGGATGATGTTGAACTGCTGGTACGACACTTCTTGCAAGGAGCGGCCTGCTGTTCAAACCATGACGCAGAGCTTGACGCATTAGTTCAGGCACTCGGACACCACGACTGGCCGGGCAATGTCCGCGAGCTTGAAAACACAATCAAGCGACTCTGGGTTATGCAAGGCTATAGTCTGTCTCGTATGGCGGGCGCATTTGTTGATGAACTCGCCATCTCCGACGACGTCCAGCTCGCGACCGTGCTGGCCGAGTGCGGAGGGAATAAGAGCAAGGCTGCGCGTCGACTGGGCATCAGCGAAGGCACGATCCGTTATCGTCTCAAGCAGGGCGATCTCTAAGATCTCCCTCACCCCTCCACTTTTACGAAATTCGTAAACCAATTCGCAAATCATGCATCTTGCGCCACAACGGGTTAATCACCCCTTTACGAATCACCCCGAGAAATTCGTAAACAAACTCGAAATGGTGGCGTCATCGAACTCCTCTCAAAGACAGCAATGTCGCACCATGTTTCTACGTAGTAACGGGTTAGCGGATTCTGCGTGCGGGGAGGCCGTATCGGCATGTCGTTTGATTACTGTGTGACCGTGACTTGAACGCAGGTGATCTTTCGATTCGTGAAGTTGCGAAACCGTCCGGGGGTGTCCGGAGACTGTGGGAAGACCATCTCCGGATGCCCATTCGGACGGCCGCACGAAGTCGGAGAAGGTCGCCGGTTAGGAGGGCGGAGCTATGGCTGAACGTGTGAAGGCGTCGCGGTACAATCACTTTGTGGACCTAGAGAACGGGAAACGCCTGGCCTTCAACGCCATGACCTGCGGGCTGGCAGAGATGGATGAGGAGAGCTACCGGCGGTATTGTGACGTTGATGGAACGAGGAGAAGTCAAACGGCGACGGGCAGGATGACTTGGTAGCGAACCTAAGAAAGGGTGGATTCATCACCCCCGCCGATGTGGATGAATTGGATGCGATTCGAGCGGCGCACTACGCCATGAGGTTTGGTCAGAAGGGACTGGGACTGACAATTATCCCGACGTATGCCTGCAATTTTGCGTGTGATTATTGCTATGAGAACACTGCGCTGAAATCACTTTCCGAGTTCCAGACCAGAACCATGCCGGACGATATTTGTCAGCATATCGTCAATCTGTGTGAGAAACTTGTGGAAGAGAGAGGCTGTTTGTCGGTGACGTGGTACGGCGGTGAACCGATGCTAGCACGG
This sequence comes from uncultured candidate division Zixibacteria bacterium, assembly GCA_963806185.1. Classification (GTDB taxonomy): domain Bacteria; phylum Zixibacteria; class MSB-5A5; order GN15; family FEB-12; genus CAWDXE01. Next base: position 317,977 of record CAWDXE010000001.1, on the reverse strand, counting down.
TCAATTATTGAGCGACTGACAACCGATTTTGATCGTATTTGCCGTGAGAAGAAAGCTCGTTACTCCGCGGGCATGATTACCAATGGCTACCTTCTTGACCCAGAGGGGTTGGAATTTGTCCGTAGGGTACAAGTTCGATTCCTTCAAGTAACGTTGGATGGCCCCCGACAAATCAATGACGCGCGTCGGCCTCTCACTTCAGGCGCTGGAACTTATGACAAGATAGTCGAGAATCTGATGCGTATCGCAGATGAGGAACTGCTCAACATCTCCTTGCGAATGAACGTTGATCGGCGGAACATGTCATGCGTGGACGACTACTTTTGGCGACTCAGAGAACTGGGCTGGCACCGACGAAAGAACTTTTCGATTGGCTTCGGACAGGTTCTTCAGTTTGGCGGTTCGTGCTTGAGCGGAAGCTCGAGTTGTATGAATACGCCGGAGTTTGCCCGGTTTTTAGTGAAGGGTTACAGAGCAGCATTCGCAAATGGCTTCACCGAAGTGGACTATCCGTCGCGGATTCTCAGCCCATGTTCCGCGGTCAGACAAGGATCATATGTCATCGAACCAAACGGCGATGTGCAAACTTGTTGGAATAGTGTAGGCCAGCAAGATAAACGGGTGGGCACATGTACACCTGACGGCATCGCTCTCACCGACAACTACGTGAAATGGGTGGGATGGACCGCTTTCGGACAGCCCATGGGCTGTGAGCAATGTGCATTTCTGCCCTCGTGCATGGGGGGGTGCCCATACAAGTCCTTGTACTCTGATGAACTGGAAGACGCACACAAGAACGTGTGTACATCCTTTCGCCACAATCTTCCAAGTATGTTGGAACTGAAGCGCCTCGCCCAGCAGGAGAGTTCCCGAATCTAGATCGAGATCTTCATGCGAGAGTGCCAATCAGTATGTGGGAAGTCCGTAAAAAGTAAAAAGAATGGAGGTGGTGCCAATGACATGGCTTGTGACCCCGGAAGTACTGCAGTCGTTCTCAGAACTGGATGAAGGGTGTAGCGGAAGCATGTTTTGTTTCGTATTCAGCTGCTGCAGTAAGAGTTGCTATTGCCGAACAGCGTGCCCAGTTTACTGCGAAAACAGGAGCACGCTCTGCAGATTGCTACTGATATCATAGCAGTTGCGACAAACGAACGCCTTATTCAGGATCAATTCAGTCCGATTGGAGAGTGTACTTATGAAATGGGTTGTTGAACCGACTGGCGCCGACGAATTAGACTCAACGGTAACTCAGCCGTCGAATCGCATGATATTGTGCGGCTGGCTGGGTTTCGTATTCTTCCTCGCCACCTGGGCTCTGAATGGAGGGGTTGGCTGTGAGAAGTACTGCAACGTACATTCGACTTGATCATGCCAGCTAGGAAGGATGACATCATGAAGTGGTTTGTGGAACCAATTGAAGACACACAGCTCGGACTGTGGCCTTGTGTGCTTCTATGCGTTCAATACTGCAAGATATACTGTGAAGGGAAACGGACCGGCCCTGTCTGCGATTGAGTGGACCCGGCGCAAAATCGCCTCCCGCTTTTTCCACTAGCAAGAGATGCAGGGGAGTGACATGATCATCTCCCCTGCAGGTCCCGTTGGGGAAACACTTGACGTGATAACAAAGGCAGAGTATGTTAGCAATAATCAACATCATCGGGAGGATCTCATGTCATCCAGAGTCTCTGTCGTTATGACGGTGGCCGCAATGGTCGCCTTCGCCGTGCTGGCACGCTTCACGCACGCTCAATTTGTTTCACCAGAAGGCGAAGTAGGTTCAGCGGCGATCAAATATGTGCTGTTGGCGGGATTGGTTCTCATGGCTGTTGGGCTCCTGGTTTATGCGTATCGATCTGTTAAGGCTCGTCAGAGTAGTGCTTCGGACTGGGGTCTTCTTCTTTCGGGAAAAGTATGGTACAGTATCCCTATTATTATCACAGTAGTAGCTCTTTCCTCAGTGGGCAAAGAGTCATCGCCGCATTCATCAAGCTCTCATATCATCGTTGGACTGTGCCTTCTGTTCATGAGCTCAGTCATTCTTAGGGCCTTTTGCATGAGGTTGATCATTGAAAGATGGGGCAACGGAGCGGCGGTCCCTGTACTCTCTGTGGTTATTACGGGGTGCATTTGTGCCCTGGTCCACCCTGACCCGCACGCGACGATAATGGGAGATGTTGCATCCAACTGCTTGAGTTCATCATTTGTCCCGATTACCGGTAGTGTTTTGGCGTCTTTTACCTGCGACGCTGTGCGACTGTTGAATCCATCGATGAGTCAAGCTAGTATTCAGATGCTTCTCGCGGGGGGCGTGATTTACGTTGTATTCGCCGGGCTGATTCGTCAGGCGGAACATTAGACGAACGCCACGCATAGCGTTGAACGTAACACCTGTACGGCGGTAATGGAGTATTGAAACAGTCGGGGTCGGCATCATTGCCTACGTCTGTGCCGTGCGCACTACGAACAACGCAGGAGTCCCATGAACATGGATAACAAACTCAGTACATGGCAGCCGACCCAACGACTTGTTGCTGGCTTGGCAATGGTCTTTTTCGTTGCCTCACTGTGTGAGGCTCGGCTGATCCGATCAGGCGGAATCTTTGGCAACCAAGACATCAGCGCGGCCTTGGCGATTGGCGTTTACTCACTCTTCTTCCTTTGTGCGGTTATCCTGGCATACCAAAGAGATACCGCCCCCAGCCTCTTCGGTTTTGTGAGTCATCGAGGTCAACGCCCGATATGGTTGGCCATCGCCCTGCTCACTCTGGTTGCTTTGATCTTTGACGTTCAGCGCTTCCCAACAGATTGGCGACTGACGGGCATTCTTGCGACCTCGGCTGTTTCGCAGGAGTTGTTCCTCCGAGCGGGTCTCATCGGAGTTCTTGTGCCGCGCTATGGACAGAGCTTTGTAGGCAAACTGGCAATCGTCATCGTGAGTGCATTGGCGATACTTCTGACGCAGGATATTCCGCCTGAAGCAATTGCAAAGTTTCTTCCGGTAGAAGTGTTCTTTGGGTACGTGTATTGTCGATCCACTGTTGTCCTTCCGGCCCTGATCTTCTTCCATTTGCGCACAGACGTTAACGACAATCTGACGCTGTTCTTGTGTCTCACGCCGGCAATTCTCTATGGAGTCGCAAATCTTCTCATTCAGCACAGATGGGCATCAAAGAGTGTGCGCGCGGAGCAAAAATAGCCATGCTGTCAATGACCGACATTGGTTATAGCTTCTCCGGGAAATCTCTGCCAGCGCTGGCAGAGATCAGCCTAAATGTCCGGGGCGGCGAAATATTCACCCTCCTTGGTCCCAACGGGGCCGGAAAGACTACGCTGCTTCGCATCATCTCCGGCCTTATCATCCCTCAGTCGAGAACCGTGAGAGTCTGCGGTTTCGATATGCACACCCACCAGTATCAAGCCCGCGCCTGTATCGGCCTGGTGCTTGGCGAGGAACGGAGCTTCTATTACCGTCTCTCCGGGGCACAGAATCTTGAGTTCTTCGGTGGTCTGTACAGTATCCCCCGGCACGCACTTAAAACGCGAATTCAGACTTTGCTCGCTTTGGTAGGGCTGGATAAGGACGCACGGCTGCAATATATGCGCTACTCGACGGGGATGAAAAAGCGTCTGGCACTGGCCAGGGCCCTCTTGCACGATCCCAAAGTGCTCCTCCTCGACGAACCAAACAGCGGTATCGACCCGGCGTCGGCCCGCACCATCCGCGAAATTCTGGCCGATCAGAAGCGGCAGGGGAAGACTATCTTGCTCACCACCCACGATATGACCGAAGCAGAACGCCTTTCTGACCGCATTGGCTTTCTCAAGGAGGGGAAACTGCTCAAGGTAGGTGCACTGGCGGATTTTCACAAGTTCAGCAATAAGAAGCGGATCGAGTTTGACTTTGAAGGTAGTGATGTTGCCGGTGATAACCGTGTGAGCCGGTTGGTCGAGCGCATACGCGCGGTATCGGCGTTCCAGGCGCTTACCGCGACTGGCAATCGAATCACCATTTCGTACAACGGCTCCTTCGATATGGCCGCTGTGCTGGCTGAGGTATCTGCCTCCGGTCTGGAAGTGGTTCGCACCAATACCTATACTGCGTCGCTTGAAGACGTGTTCATTCAGTTAGCGGGGTGATGCAATGTATCGAGCATGGCTATTCATTAAGCGTGGGTTCATCACCCTTATTAGTTACAAGACTGCGCTGGCGCTCGGAATTGTCGGTAGCTTTGTCGGTTTGCTCCAGTTTACGTTCATGGGGAAATTCTTAAACGATGGCAACAGCTTCCCGGCACTGTCCCAGTATGGCGGGAACTTGTTGGCGTACCTGATTATCGGCACGGCATTCTCAGGTTTCCTCGGTGTCTCGCTGAGCTCATTCTCAAGCACTATTCGTTCAGAACAGCAGATGGGCACCCTTGAGTTTCTCCTGTTATCGAATACTCGATTGGAGCTTATCCTGCTCTATTCCGGGTTGATGAATTTCGTTCAGGCGTTCTTAAATGTCGCCTTGCTCTTGACCGTTGTCATTCTGGTATTCGGCATTCCGATGGACATCAATCTGCCTGCTGCTCTGGCGGCGATTGTCCTGACGGTCACGTCGCTTTCCGGCATTGGGCTTATGAGCGCCGGAGTTATAATCGTCACCAAGGTGGGCGACCCGATTTCGTGGGCATTCACCGCTCTAACCACTCTGTTTTCGGGCGTGCTCTTTCCGGTCGAATACCTTCCGGCGTACCTCAAACCGATCTCGATGCTGCTCCCCACGACCTATGCGCTTGACGCGCTTCGCCTGGCTCTCATCAAGAATGCATCGACAGGCACGATAGCGCCGCAGTTGGCTATACTCGGAGTTATTTCGCTCGTAACATTACCGCTAGGCCTGTTGGCTGTCCGCGCGGGATTCAATCAATCCCGCCGAACGGGATCACTCGCTCAGTACTGATGAACTAATGGAGGGATGGGAAATGGAACCTGCAATGAGTGTTGAGCCGGTGGAACCGACAGCCACGTCGGTCGACGATTACCTGACGACGATGTTCAACGTATTAACCGCACCACGGCAAGCCTTTCAGACGTTGGCCCGGACACGTCGATGGCTCATTCCGATCATTGTTTGTGCGCTAGTCTCGGTCGGCTATGAGGCGGTGACGAGCCGCTATCGCATGGAGGATATGAAGGCTCGTATCAGCAGCGATCCGACTTTGAGTGCTGAGGAAGTGTCGCGCCGCATTGATAATATCGAGGCTCAGCGAACCCACGGAGTATCTTCTTTACAATTGGCGATGGGCACCGTTCTCTTGTCATCGCTTCATGCGGCCAAAGTCCTGTCCTTGGCTGCGCTCCTCTGGCTTGCAGTACAGATCGGTTCCAATACTGCCACGTTCGGCAAGCTCTTTTCGATGACGAGTTTCGTGTTCCTTGTCACGGTCCCAGAGCAACTGATAAAGGCCGGACTAATTGTCGCCAAAGAGAGTTATCAGGTCCATTTAGGACCAGCGGTGTTCCTGCCCGTCGAGTTGCAGAGTACAGCTCTGTTCAGAGGTCTGGACCGGCTTGACATTTTCAGTATTTGGATGGCGATTCTCGTGGCGCTGGGTTTGTCAGTCGTGGCCGGCGTATCCAAGGGCCGGGCGGCATTGATTGTGGTTTGTCTCTGGGCATTTTGGGCAATGTGGGCGATGCTGCCCTTCAATTTGATACAGATTAGTTGAGAAGCCCGAACTTGTCACTTCAGGGTAATTTTGGTGTGGCGGGCATACGTGTCGTCGACGTTTCGTGGAAGCATCTCCTAAGCTGCATGTAACCCGGACAGATTAGTTCTAATTGCATCTCAATATCCCCGCCATTCTCCCGCCACCTCCACCGCTTGCTACGTGTCGTCAACATTCCGTGGGCGGCAGGCCTTCTGGCCTGCCCCAGTACGAATTGTGCATGACATCAGGAGCAGTTCTGCGAGCGCGTCGCTTGCCTCCATCGGCAATGTCCGTTATGTTCGAAAGAACGAACGGGCAGGTCGGGAAACCTGCCGCGCACAGAATCGATTTTCGATGGGGTATCTTCTGTGGATCCTGACCTTCAGATACCCCACCGCATAGACGGTGGGGTACGGAGTGATTTGACATTCCACCCCCCACACATTATGATATTTTCATCAAACGGCTTGGTCGGACTGGGACGGCGATCTGCGGCCTCCTCACCGCTTCGGCCGCTTCCGGAAAGGAATCAGACATGAAATGGCAAGGTCGACGGACAAGCGATAACGTGGAAGATCGACGCGGAATCGGCGGCAAACAATTGGCGGTTGGCGGAGGAGTGGGCGGGATCATCATCGCCGTTCTCTTCCTGATTCTCGGCGGTGACCCGAATCAGGTGATGCAATCACTGCAGCAGCCGGGCATGGAGACGTCCGCCGACGTGAACCAGCCGCTCAGTGCGGAAGAACAGCAGGAAGGCGAGTTTGTCGGCGTCATTCTGGCCGAGACCGAGGATGTCTGGAACCGCGTCTTTCAGCAGAGCGGTCAGGCCTATCGCGAGCCGAAACTGGTTCTCTTCTCGGACCAGATATCATCAGCCTGCGGTGTCGCCGGTGCTTCCTCGGGGCCGTTCTATTGCCCGGGCGACGAAAAAGTCTACATCGACCTCAGCTTCTTCAAAGAAATGCAGGCTCAACTCGGTGCGAGCGGCGACTTCGCCCTGGCCTACGTCATCGCCCACGAGGTCGGTCACCACGTCCAGAATATGATGGGCATCATGGATCAGGTAATGGCCGAGCGAGACCGCATGAGCGAAACCGAGTACAACCGTCTCTCAGTCCGACTGGAACTTCAGGCCGATTTCCTTGCCGGTGTCTGGGCTCATCACGCGGAGCGCACGGCGAATCTTCTCGAGCAAGGAGATATCGAGGAAGGGATCAACGCCGCCGGGGCGGTTGGCGACGACCGGATAATGAGACAATCGCAAGGGTATGTCGTCCCCGACGCCTTCACGCACGGTACGTCGGACCAACGCGTTCGATGGTTCGTCAAGGGGTACAAATCCGGCGACATTAGCCAGGGCGACACCTTCAGCGCCAGTCAGCTGTGAGATTTGGGTGGGCTGCGAGGTTGCTATGCCGGCAAGCGGGATGTGCCGATTGTTATAAATTCGGTAGAATTGTGAGCATACCTGTTGGCATGCGGGGAACCCACGGCAAGCCGTGGGGCACCGAAGAGAAGAGATAGACGCGGGCCACCGGCCGGCCGAAGAGAAGAGAAAGACCTAGGCCACCGGCCCAGGGTCATGTTGTTCGTTGCGATTAGTAGGCCTAAATCATACACATTTGGCGAGTGTGTCAAGGCTGCTTCAGCGAGGAAAGAACCCGGGGACTCGCCTGTTCCTAATCACCGCTTGCGTCCGTAGATTCAATAAGCTACGATATTGGGAGAGCAGGCCGGGTGGGCGACGGAAAACCGGTTACGATATCAAGAAGAGCGGGGAGTTTCCCGGGAACCGAGAATCCCAGTATGCACAGTCGATTTGGCAGAGCCATTCCTCTATTGCTGCTCGTGATAATTGGAATCTCACTTTATGGGGAGACGGAGAAGGCGGAGATTCCGGTTTCGTACTGGCTGTGGGCGGGAATAACTCCTGAAGATGCGCCGTCGAGTGCCGAATTGTATGTCTTTCAGGGGCGCATAATCACAAAGGAAGGCGCCTCCACGTATGAGCGTTTGGGCTTGTATCCGCATCCGGTCAAGAGCGACCGACTGTACCTGGTCTATCGGCTGGACGGACAATTGCCGGACGCGCAAACGGTCGTGGGTGTTTTCGAGCATAGTGTGGCCCAGTGGCAGCGCCATCCCGTGACGGTTTCAGGGATCCAGCTCGATTTCGATTGTCCCACATCAAAGCTCTCGACCTACGGCCGGTTCATGCAGGATATCAGAGAGAAGCTGGCGGCGCGGTACGGACTGAGCGTCACGGGGCTGATGGATTGGGCGACGAGCGGGGATAAGGAAGCGATGCGGTCGATTTCAGAGTCGGCGGATGAGATCGTCTTTCAATTGTATCGGGGAAGGCGGCCACTTCCTGAAATCGAATCAAGTATCAGAGTATTGGGCGAATACTCGATGCCGTTTCGCATTGGGTTGCTGTCCGGGTCAGAGGCGCCAAAGTCGGTCGTCGAACTCGAGGCTAATCAGAATTTCCGGGGGATCATCTACTTCATCCAGAAACGCATATGAAGATCAAAACGATTATTGGCCTTTGTGTAGGGGTGGTGCTGTTGGCGGGTGCGAGTACGCGTGCCTGTAGTATGTCACCATCTCCGTATTTCTCCCGGCCATCGTATGTGGACCCGGAGTATAGGGCCCCAAACTATGCGTACGAGAGATATGGAAGACGGTGGATGTTTGAGTTGGTCCTGCGGCAATACGTAACTCTTGAATCGAGCATTATGGCCAATCGTGACTCCATCGCACGCGAGGCAAGCAGACGGGACGAGCTGCCGCTTTTCACATACTATGAACTCGGAGCAAAGCGTTTTCAGGAGGCGGATTACCAAGGGGCTCTCGCAATATTTGAACGGTTGGGCGGCACGGAGAACTTGAGTGCCGTGTTTTCGGACAACCTAAAAAGAGAAGGCAATTACTCGTGGGTGCATGAAGCGTCGGCTTACATGATTGGTCGATGCCAACTGATTATCGCGCAGAATGACTGGAACGGCTATAGCAGTCCGGTCAAGACCGTAAATCAGGATATGCTGATGTTGGCGGATTCTTCATACCGTCGGTATATGTCGGAGTTTCCGGACGGACTATACGCAAATTCGGCCCGCAATCTCCGTCGCAGAATCTATTTCCTATCAGGCAGGCAAGCTCTTCTCGACTCGGAACTAAAGCAAAGAATATTGGAGCAGTTCCCTGCAACCGGGACGCTAATTATGGGTCGATCGGTGAAAAGGAATGAAATCGAAGAATTTGAAAATTACTTTCATGGGGAGATAGATTTTGTCGCAGACTCACCCATGCTCATTGCTTTTTCGCTATTGGGAGATGACAGACCGACCCTTCAAGACATGACGGCACTGGAATCACGCGAGAGAGATTTCGCGAATTATCCGGGCCTTTTTCAGTATGTTCGAGAGCTTGGACTGTACCGGTTAGAGCGATATCAGGAGCTCCTGGACAAGACTCCTGAGACACCCTTGGTGGATACGGTGCGATGGCTAAGTACGGAATTACTCAGAGTGCGTGCCTTTGAAAAAATCCAGAACCATCAATTGGCATCGAACGTGTTGGAGCAGATGCACAAGGTGAGGCCGGAAGATGCCGTCGAAGTTGAGATGGCGTGCTTGAAACTTAACAGTGGTGACGGACTGTGGCTTTACACTGACCGGTCACCAATAGTCAGCGAGCGAAACCTGTCAGCATTTGCCACAGCCGGGTTATCGGATGGAGATCTGGAAACCGGTGTTGAGAGAAGCGATATCTCGGGAAACAGACGGCATATACTGGTGTCCGAATTGGCTCGGCGCTACGCTCTATCTTGGCGCTTCAAGGCGTTGGAGAAGCTTCTTGAAGGAAGCGAGGTATGGCCGCTGTCCTCCGCGAAGACAATTATCGCAACACTGGCCTCAAATCCCCGCGACGTTCAGGCTCTCGTAGACATGGGAGAACTGTTAGGCAAGTACCAAGTCAATCCTTTTGGCTTCATCGGAAGCGATAACATGTTCCACGGTATTTACGATCCGTCGTCAGATTTGCCGAAGTGCGAGCCTTGCAGGACATTTCGTGACCGTGTTGCATCGTATACGCCGCCAATGACCCTTTTCGTCTCGGCTGCCGAGATATCACGACGATCCAGAATCAGAAGTGATGCTGAAGCAAAAGCGCTGCACTATATCGTCCTGGGCGGGCGCTCCGGGCCGAGGTCGACACAATTCGCATGGAAACAGTACGCCGATGATGAGACCATTGCCAGAAGCAAGGCGGCGTTCAAACGGTTGCACAAGCTCTACAAAGACAGCCCGTGGGCGGCGAAGACGCCATACTATTTCAAATAGACGAAGTCCGGATTGCCTGAACGTGTGTCCCCGTGGGCGGCAGGCCTTCTGGCCTGCCCCGGACGAAATCTTCTGTGGATCCTGACTTTCAAATACCCCACCGCATAGGCGGTGGGGTACAAGTCACCTCCCCACCATTCTCCTCTTGTGTCCGAACCCAAAACTTACTACGATGTCCCCAATGTGTGCCGGTCCCTGAGACCGGCTGGATCGGCCTTTACGCAACATCTGTCCGCGACAGAGGAGCTACCCGTATGAGCGAGTCGACAGAGCACAAACCCTACATTGCAGCCAATCAGTCGATGACCGAAATGACACTCCGGGGACTGATCCTCGGTGCGGTGCTGGGCATCGCGTTTGCCGCTTCGTCCGTCTATCTTGGCTTGAAAGGTCGGTCTGACCGTGTCGGCGTCGATTCCCAATCGCGGTGCTGTCGATTACGATATTCCGTGCTCTCGGCAAGGCCACCATCCTCGAAAACAACATGGTGCAAACCGTGGGCTCGGCCGGCGAGTCGATCGCGGCCGGCGTCGTTTTCACCTTACCCTCGTTGCTCCTCATGGGGCAGGACATTGAATTCTTTCGCATCCTGCTGGTAGCGCTCCTGGGCGGGACGCTTGGTGTTCTCATGATGATCCCCTTGCGTCACGGACTGATAGTCGAGGAGCATGGCAAGATCACCTATCCCGAGGGCACCGCATGTGCGGAGGTGTTGATCGCGGGCGACAAGGGAGGAACGTCGGCGAAAACAGTCTTCCTTGGCGGCATCTTCGGTTTTGTCTTCGGTTTTCTCAACTTGATCAGCCGCTTCTGGAAAGAAACATCCGACTGGACCATCAATTTCTTCCGGGGTGCATCCATCTCGGCGGAAGTCGCGCCGACCATGCTCGGCGTGGGGTATATCATCGGCCCGAAGACCGCAGCCAACATGATGGCCGGCGGCTCGCTCGCTTTCATCGTCATCATTCCACTTATCAAATTAATCGGCGATGGTCTGAGCGCGCCCCTCTTTCCCGAGACCCAGGTACTGGTAAAGGACATGAGTCCGGGAGCGATCCGCAACGCATACGTCCTATACATTGGTGCCGGTGCCGTGGCGACCGGTGGTATCATCAGCTTGATTCGTTCGATTCCGAGCATTATCGGGGCGTTCAAGCGCGGTATGAAATCGTTGGCCGGTTCGCAGTCGGGCAAGAAGGTAATTGTACTTCGTACCGAGCAGGACATTCCGCTCCCGTATGTTCTCGGCGGAAGTCTCATCCTGGTGATCGGGATTTGGCTGGCGCCGATTCTTGGCATCAATCTCGCGTCCTCGGCGCTGATTGTTGTCTTTGGCTTCTTCTTCGTCACCGTGTCGAGTCGAATCACCGGTGAGATCGGTTCATCGTCCAATCCAATCTCCGGCATGACCGTCGCCACATTGCTTATTACCTGCCTCCTTTTCCTGCTCGTCGGATGGACGGGTGTTGATTTCCGCGTGATGGCTCTGACTACGGCAGCGATCGTGTGTGTCGCGGCCTCAAACGGCGGCACGATTTCGCAGGATTTGAAAACAGGCTTCCTGGTGGGTGCGACACCGTCACGGCAGCAAATAGGTATTCTGGTCGGCGTCGCCACCAGTGCGTTGGTAATCGGTTGGACACTCCTCTCTCTCAATCAGGCTATGACCACCTACTCGGCCCGCAACTATCCTGATTTCACCGCGAGCGTCCCGGCCGACGCAAAGCTTGTCGAGTACGATGGCAAGACGTACCGTCAGATATCCATTCCCGAGCCGACAAATGGTATTCCCACCGGTCGCTACCTCGTTAACGATGTCGGCAAGATCATCTACCTGATCGACCCTGGCGTCTGCGGCACCGATCTGCACCGCGCGGTACGCATGACGGAAGCGCCATATCAAGAATTCCGTGCCGGCATTCTGCCGGATTCAACCCCGACATTCTTGACCGTGGACGGCCCGCAGAAGATATTGAAACTCACTGACGATCGTGATGGTATTCAGGCGGGCAGTTATCTGGTCGATTCAACCGGCGCGTTGTCGCATCGATTGATGCCGGTCACCAAGTATGACGCACCTAAGGCGCGTCTTTTCAGCTTGATCATTGACGGCATCCTGACACACAAACTTCCCTGGGCGCTCGTGCTCGTTGGCATCGCGCTGGCTTTGATAATGGAACTGGTCGGTGTTTCGTCGCTCCCGTTTGCAGTTGGATTGTATCTGCCAATATCAACTTCCACGCCGATTTTTGTCGGCGGCATCATCCGAATGCTGGTCGATCGCCGGCGCAAGGGCGTGAGCGCTGCGGAATCTGAATTCTCCCCGGGCGTACTGTTGGCCAGCGGTCTGATTGCCGGTGGCGCGATTGCCGGGCTCACGCAGGCGATATTCTTCATTATGAATTGGAATGACGCGTTTGACAAATCGCATTGGCTCGGCGCGTGGGCCGAGAGTGATCTGTGGACCCTGGTGCCGTTTGCAGCCATGAGTGTATTTCTCTATTGGATAGCCACTCGGAAGTCCAACAAGAACAGCGCTGACCAGCAGGCGGCCCAATAAAGCGACCGCATTCCTTGCTGTCGTTGTTTGGAAGAGAACCAGTGAACGGATTTCGTTATGCCAAAACTCAGTCTCGTCATTGACGCCATCGTGGTCCTTGCCTTGGTGCTGGCGATCTATCGCGGCTACCGCAACGGCCTGATTAGCCAGATCATCTGGTTCATTTCCTTACTGGCCGGCTATATCGTCGGTTCGCGTTTCGCCGGCACGTTGGCCACGGTTCTCGATTCGTTCATTCCGAGCCAGACCGTGGCGGTTGGCGTTAGTTTCATCATCCTGGTCGTGGCCACGGTACTAATCATACGCAGGATCGGACACAAGATCACCGACGCGATAAAACCGAATGTCGTTGGTATCGTCAATTCAATCCTCGGAGCTGTGCTGAATGGATTCGTCTTCATTGCCGGCCTGCTGATTGTGCTGAATGTAGCGGTGCTTATCGTCCCCAAGGTTGACACCTGGATTCGCGACACGGTTGTGCTGGAGAGGCTGACCGCTCTCAATCACGTGATCGGTGACGACCGTATTACCAACGGGCTCAAGTCCGCCATATCCAGGTTGGACTAGCTTTGACCCGACAGGATAAAAGCCGATGTCTCCTATTCTTGACCGATTCCGACACCTCCTTCTCCGGCAGGAGGTCCATATCGGCAATCTGAGCGCCTCCGATTTGGGGCTGATTATCGTTGCTGCCGGGCTGGCAATTCCGAATGAACCATCCAGCACCGAGAAGGAAGTTACCGAGCGACTTGCTCAGTGGCTCGGCACAGTCGGAACCAATATTCAGGCGGATGCTGTTGAGATGCGACGCTACTTGGTCGACTACCGTTGCCTCGAGCGTGACCCGGCGGGTAAGGTCTATACGCGGCCGTCCACCTGGCCGACCAGATGGCAGGAGCTCGCCGCTGAGCTCGCACCGATCGATTTGGTGTCGTTTGCCGTACAGGTGCGTACAGAAGAAATCGAGCGCCGAGCGGCGCGGAAGGCTGAGGCCCTAAAAACAAAGGACGAGGGATCGTCGTCGACTTCCAATGACGGCTAATCAACTTGCTCGAGGGACGACGTGAATATCCAACTGCTCACGATGGGACCCGGCGAGGTAGAGCGTCTGCTCAAGGATTCGTCGGCGATCAGGTTCCGCGACCTCGACATCACCACCGGGGCCATACCGCCGGAGATCGTCCTTGCCGCCGCTATGGGGCGACATCGCGCCGCCGAAATCTGGTTCTGGTGCGCCCCCCGACTCTTTGTACTCTCTACCGAAAACCGCATTGTTGGCTCTGCCGGTTTCAAGAACTCGCCGCGCAACGGCTCAGTGGAAATCGGGTGCGGTGTCGCCGAATCGTATCGTGGAAGAAATATCGCCACCGAGGGTGTCGACTTAATGGCGTCCGCGGGCTTCTCGAAACCCGAGGTCACTGCCATCACCGCCGAGACGGCCGTCTGGAACATAGCCTCACAGCGAGTTCTGGAAAAGGCCTTCTTCAGCCGCGATGGCTCTCGGGTCGATCACGAGGATGGTGAGCTGATCACCTGGCACCGCACGCGCACTGCTGAATGATATTATGCATAGTTGACGGGCCCCGGTCTGCATCGATGTGTTAACAGCGACGCAGGTTACAGAGACTGTACTCACTCTCGGTGAATGGGAGTGACTTCTCCTTCCTGCTGCATTCGCGGACAATTGTCGTGCCATGCACCCCACACCGGCCCTTCCGTGTGACTGTCGGTCACTACCGGTCTCCGCAATGCCGCATTTCGTCGTAACATCTTGTGGTGCAAAATCCTGAATGGAACTTGCCGGTCGTCAGTGGCGGCCAAGTATGTTCATATCGGCGTTCCGTCACACGCGAGTGAAGCACTCTGTCCGGCGAGGTCTCCGGCGGCTTGTTTAAGTAATTGAATAGCTGATAGTTGAAGCTGTCTGACCGCTACTGTGTGAACGGCGTGACTGTTGGCTGCACAGGATGACAACGCCATGTTCACAAAGAAATCCGAAAAAAAATCTTCGAATCGCGTTCTTTGCACTGACAGAATCTGACATTCGTCAAATATATCATTTGTCCTGACTTGTCGTCCACTGTCCCAATTACGATCCGCCGGTGGCTGGTTACAGTTGCCGTCGCCGTCTCAGCTTGCTGTTCAGTGTGATCCTGAAAAGCGGGCCGAGCCGTATTTCTATATTGCTCGCTGAGATTGATTTCGCAGCACACCATGGATCTGACCAGGAAAGGAGTATGCAGAAAACGTCCAGACCTCAACTAGAGCCACATCTCATGTAATAGTCACGATTATTGAGGAGGTTGGTTATGAAATCCAACATTCGATTCGCGTTGATTCGGGGGCCAATTGCATCAGCTGTCATCATTGTGTTCGCATACTTTCTACTTGCGGCCACTATATCTAGTGCCGCCGCCGGCCTTCCTAACGATCGCCGCGCGCTGGAAGAACAGCGACAAAGCGCCTTGCAGACGCTCCAGAGCGAGAATCCAGGCATACGATTGATCGGCGACAAAGGCCGAGTGGAGCGAGTCGTCGGGAGAATGCCGGGAAGTGGCACGTCACCTTCGGCCACTGTTGTTTCCTTTCGCGAGAAATTCGCGGTGGCCTTCGGTGCAAATCCCGGGGACCTGAGAGTTTCGCCCAACACGATCGACTTGCCGACTGGTCAGCCGATCATGTACGATCCCGAGACGGGCAACTATAAATTCACCCTGTTTTCTCTTAACCAGTACAAGGACGACATACCGGTGTATGGTGGTGAGTTAAGAGTGCTCGTGCAAAATGAGGCAGACTATCCGGTTGTCTGGGTTTCACCGGGAGTCAAAGACATTCGCTACAAGAGCTTTCAAGGAGTGGCCTCGTCGTACGACCCTCGACAGATCGCCGCGAGTGCAGTGGATGCGGACTTTCCGCAGATGACGGGAAGAAAGGATGAACGGCTGGTCATCTGGACCGGTCAGTCCGACGCTTCCGTCGAGCCTCGGGTCGCTGTCGAATTCGTTGGTACTGACGGCGATCAAGGCTATAATCGTTGGCATTACGTCGTGGACGCACAGACTTCGGAAATCCTTCTTAAGGAGGACATGATCGTTTTTGGAAGCGGAGGGCCGCAGCCGCTCCCTGTGTACATGTATGGCAGCGTTAGTGGTCTGACTACTCAGGGTGCGGCATCAGAACAGTGCGAAGACGAAACCAGTGAGGCGTTGAAGTATGCCAAGATCACCTGCGGGCAGTGGGTGGCGTACACTGACACGCTGGGAATGTATAGGATTCGTCTCGGTCAGTATCCGTCAACGGTCGCGTCCCGGTTATGGGGGCTCTGGTTCCGAGTCTTCAACTCTGCAGGAGCGGATGCTCTCCTGACAACTACAGGTGAGCCGGAGGGGTGGTATGACTTCCTCCACAACGAGACCAATAACGAAGCGGAACGAGCTCAGGTGAATGCTTACGTTGAAGCGAACGCCATCCGGGATATGGTGAAAAAATGGAATCCCAACTATCCGATGTTGTCGCAGAATGAATTCCCTATATACGTGAACAGGACTGACGGCTATTGCCCGGCGAATGCGTGGTACGATGCGTCCGCTCTCACGATGAATTTCTGCCAATCCTCCGGTTCGTATCCAAATACCGCCTACTCCTCAATCATCCACCATGAGTATGGACACCACCTGGTGCAGATGGCGGGAAGTGGCCAGGGTCAGTACGGCGAAGGCATGGGTGATTGTGTGGCCGTGCTGATGTCCGATCAGCCGGTGATGGGACTCGGAATGTTCGGGTCTTGCTCCTCGGGGGATCGTACGGCCGACAATACGTTCCAGTATCCATGTCGTGGCGAGGTGCATTATTGCGGAAACCTGCTGTCCGGCTGCATTTGGAGCACGCGCAATGCGCTGGCGGCCGCATATCCCACAACCTATCTCTCCATTCTACGGTCTTTAACCGTGAACAGCATTCTCCTGCACAGCGGTGAATCAATCACTCCGGAGATTACCATAGACTTCCTTACCCTGGACGACAATGATGGTAATATCTACAACGGCACGCCGCACTCAGTGCAAATTCGGGCAGGTTTCGCCGCCCACAACATGGATCTGCCGGCGGGTCTCACTATTTGGGTGAGTGCGGCCACGGGGAATGATATCACTGGTGACGGAAGCTCAAGTACTCCGTATGCCACGATTGGTCGAGGTATTCAGGCCGCGAGCAGTTTTGGCGACACGGTTCGCGTGATGCCGGGAGTGTATTCGGGCCAGGTACTGTTCGGAGGAAAGTCGGTCTCGATCATGTCGACCAACGGGCCGACGGTCACCACCATCCAAGGTACGGCCGGTCAGATGGTTGTTGATTTCAGCAATTACGAGGCCCGTGACGCCGCCCTTCAGGGTTTCACCATCGACGGCGGGACTATCGGGGCGCGCTGTATGTGGGCAGGTCCGAAAATCATCGGCAACATCTTCAAGAATCAGACAAGCAGCGGCATATACGTGTACAGCGATGCTCTGTACGATGCGTGGAACATCCCCCTCATTGAAAACTGCACCATTGCCGATTGTGCGGGAGCAGGTATTCGAGTCACTACCCTTACGGCCGTTCCGATTCGCAACACCATCGTTACTCGCAACCTCCAGGGGATTGTCAACGAGAAGATATATTGGATGCTTCTGACGAATCCTGATGTGACCTATAGCGATGTCTGGGGAAATGCGACTAACTGGCAGGACGCCACCGCCGGCACGGGCACGATCAGCGCTGATCCCGTGCTCACGTCGGACTTTACGCTGTTCCGCGGGTCACCCTGCCTCGACGCCGGGAGTGCGGCGACTGCGTACAATGATCCTGATGGCACCAGAGATGACATGGGGGCCGTGCCTTCTCTTCAGGTCAGCGCAACGACCAACTATACCAGCATAACCGCGGCAAAGAACGCTGCTCAGATCGGTGAGGTTGTGTTGGTGAGCAGCGGAAGGTATCAGGAGAGCCTGGTCATCAATAAGAATCTTCGGCTGGTCTCGAAAAATCTGGACGATCGGCCGAGAATTGTGAACAATGCCTCCACCGACCTGGTCGTGTTTACGAGTGGAGTCACCTCGGCTGCCACGCTCGATGGCTTCATTCTTGACACGGGTCGTATCGCCGTCTGGTGCCAGAACGCCGGGCCGACGATTCGCCGCAATCTGATGCGCGGCCAGGGCATTACGAACTGGGCTGCTGTCGTACTCTCAGGGTCGACCTGGGCCTCACTCGGCAATTCTCCCGCCGTGTTGATCAACAATACAATTGTTAACTCGACCAACGGAGCCTTCTCCAGTTTCTCACTTGTCGCTCCGACGATCAAGAATACGATCATCGCCAACTGCAATTACGCCGTCCACAACCAGGGGTGGCTAAACGGACAGCAAACCGCGCCGCCGGTGTTGTCGTACAACGACGTCTGGAACTGTGGTGGTCACTACTACAATTGCCCGGATACGGGGGTAGGTACGATTAGTGCCAACCCGCTGTTCAGCGGCACTGACTTCCTGTTGTCTTCGGGCTCGCCATGTATAAACGCGGGTGACCCGGATGCTCAGTACATCGATCCGGACGCCAGTCGCAACGATATGGGCTACCGTTATTACACGGTGGGTCAGCCCAAGACGACGTATGCTGACGATGAGGTACTGCCGGCCGGCTTCGGTCTCTCCCAGAACTATCCGAATCCGTTCAATCCGACAACTGAAATCGAATTCAGTTTGCCGGAGGCGGGCCAGGTTCATCTCGATGTCTGCAACATTTTGGGTCAGCAGGTCGATGTACTCGTTGACGGTCAGCTCGATGCCGGCCTGCACCGGGTAACCTGGGATGGGGCAAATCGTGCGAGCGGTATCTATTTCTATCGAATCGTCGCTGGCTCGTTCAGCGAGAGCAAGAAGATGCTTCTCATCAAATAGCAGCACGCTTCCACTTTTTCGATCGCACACACTGGGGAGCGGGACTTGTTCCTGCTCCCCTTATCATTTTCCGCGGGTGGCGGTAAAGACGCCATCGTGCCATTTCCGTGGCTGCTCGTTGAGGTGAAGGCAAGCCCATATGGACGGGGAACACGGGGCAAGACCATCCCGCACGGCATATCTGGTACTTGCCGCAACCCATCCTTTTCGTTAAATTGTCGATTAGCAAAATCCATGTTCACCTTTTGCGTTCACTCAGGAGGTTTCAGTGCTTCGTCTCGCCTTCGGCGTATGTACAATCTGCATACTGACCCTTTTCGGCTGCAGCCAGCCGAAGACTCCCGACGATGCGTCTGCGCCTGCTCTTGTCGGCGCCTGGCGAGCGAAAATTCAGTTCACCAACGGCGCCTTCGCTTCGATCACCGATCTCGAATTCATGTACGTCTTCAACTTCGGCGGCACGATGACCGAATCGTCAAACTACGACGCCGCCCCACCGGTGCCGCCCGCCTATGGCACCTGGAAAGCCATTGGCAAACGTCAGTTTGTGGCCCACTATGAATTCTACATGACTCGCCCGCCGGATTCGTCCGACCACGCCCCCGCCGGTTCCGGCTGGCTCCCGGCCGGGCACGGAGTACTGGTGGATACGATTTCGGTTACTGATGATGGTCAGGCGTTTTCGTCACGAATTCACTTCCAGGCGTTCGATCGGACCGGAAAGCCAGTCGAAGGCGGGGGAGAGGCATCGGGGCAGGGAGTTAAGATCAGATGAGCGAATTCTTGTGCACCACCCGTCAGTTGCGTTCAGCTTCACCGGTTTTCCCTGCGCGAATAGCGGCAAATCTTGGTACTGAGGAACCATGAAGAAATTACCGAAACCAAAAGACGTCAGCGCCTACATTGCGGCGGCTCCTAAGGAAGTGCAGAGCAAACTCAAAGAGCTTCGGGCTGCCATCAGAAAAGCCGCGCCGGCTGCCGACGAATACATCAGTTACGGCATACCTTATTATCACTTCAGGGGTCGGCTGGCCTACTTTTCCATTGCGAAGAGACACATCGGATTTTACGTGCCGACACCCGTGATCGAAGAGCACAAGAATGAATTGACGGAGTACGAGACTTCCAAGGCGACGGTACGCTTTCCACTGGACAAGAAACTCCCCATCGCACTCATCCGAAAGCTGATCAAGGCACGCCTCAGACTGAACGAGACCAAAGTGTAAGGCCAAAGCCTTGTGCTCCTGCCGGCTTGGCTCTGCTTCCGAATTCTTTCCTTCCCGTCGTTCCCTCACTAGCCTTATATTCCGTCCTTATGAAGGACCAGCCGACTTTCCCCATCGGCTCCTACTGCTCCTCCACCGCGTGGGGCGGACTCGAGCTCAACGTTCTCCGTTTCCTCAATTGGATGCGCCAGCGAGGTTGGCCGGTCTTTCTCTATGCCAACCCCGACACTAAACTCGCCGAGCGGGCTCGCACCGAATATCGGGTCCCGACGCGCGACCTCAGGATCACCTCAACCTTGTCTGCAATTTGCCACGGCGGAAAACTGGCACAACTGGCCCGGGCAGACCATGTGTCGCACCTGATCTTTCACCAATCCCGCGACGTACTGGTCTGTGCCGTAGCTAAGCAACGATCCGGCGACAAACTCAAGCTGATCTTTTCTCAGAACATGCACCTCGGCAACAAACGCGACCTGCTCCATGTCTGGCAGTATCGAAAGCTCGACGCCTTCGTCGCACCGCTCCCGATTCTGGCCGAGCAAGCGAGACGAAACACGCGTGTTCCCCTCAGTAGAATTCACATCATCCCCCACGGCATCGACCAGTCGAAGTTCATCGAGAAGCGAGACAAACTCTCATCTCGCCGCGCTCTCGATCTGCCGGCGGAAGGTACCCTGATCGGCACCATTGGGCGACTCGATCCCAAGCGTGGGCAGCATGTTGGCATTCGCGCGCTCTCCCGGTGTCACGAGCAGGGCTGCAGGGCACACCTCCTGATAGTCGGTGATCCGACCCGGAACGAAAGCGACATCTACGAGCAGGAGTTGCGTACTCTGGTCCGCGAGTGTCATCTGGAACCGTTCGTTCATTTCCGACCGTTCCTCGAATATCCCGAAATCGCCTACAGTGCCATGGATATCTTCCTGTTGACCTCGCTCTCCGAAACCTACGGCTTGGTAACGATCGAGGCGATGACCTGCGGCCTGCCGGTGATCGGCACCGACAGCGGCGGAACAATCGATCTGATTGATGATCTGAAAAACGGTCTTCGCTTTCCACCCGGCGACGACCAGGCGCTGGCCGACAGGTTGTTGAAGTATCTCAAGGAGCCGGCTTATGCGGCGAAGTTGGCAGCGCAGGGGAGAGCCGATGCCCTGGCGAAGTATTCGCACGTTACACAATGTGAATCGTGGGAGAGACTCCTCCGCTCGCTCTAGTCATTCCCTGCTTCTATTGACACTGACTGATTGAAAAGGGTACCTTGTAGGTATTAGACGACGGTCATCTGACTCGCGAACAGCCGAACAGGGAAGTCGAACTGGAAATGGACAAGAAATTTATCGTCACGGGCGGCGCCGGCTTTATCGGCAGCAATCTGGTCCGAGCGCTAAACGAGCGCGGCCACCGTGACATCACAATCGTTGACCACCTCAATCACCCGGCCAAACAGCGCAATCTTGACCGGCTTGAGTTCAAGGACTACTACGACAAAGCCGATTTCCGTACACAGCTGCGCGATGTCCGCGTCTCCCCGGTGGATGGGGTCTTTCATATGGGGGCCTGCAGCTCGACCATGGAGACCGACGAGGCCTACCTGACCGACAACAACTACCAGTGCACGGTCGACCTGTGCGAGTGGTCCCTGAAAGTCGGGGCCCGGTTTGTCTATGCGTCGAGCGCTGCCACCTATGGCGACGGCCGCCGCGGGTACATCGATGATGAGGCAACCGTATCTGAGTTAGAGCCACTTAACGGGTACGGCCGGTCCAAACAGAAATTCGACCTCTGGGCAATTCGGACTGGCACTCTCAAGCAGATTGCCGGGCTGAAGTACTTCAACGTCTACGGCCCCGGCGAAGAGCATAAGGGGGAGATGCGGTCATTGGTCAATAAGGCGTACGGTCTGGTCAAGTCTGAGGGAGTCATGCGGTTGTTCAAATCCTACCGGCCGGAGTATCTGGACGGCAAACAGGAGCGGGATTTTGTTTATGTCGACGACGCCGTGGCCGAGACTCTGTTCTTCTTCGACCATCCGGAAGTGTCCGGTCTGTTCAATTGTGGGACCGGACAGGCCCGGACCTGGATCGATCTGGCCCGGACCGTTTTCGCCTCGGCCGGACTGCCTCCCCGAATCGAGTTCATTGACATGCCGCTGAGTATCCGGGACAATTACCAGTACCACACCGAAGCCAATCTCAGTAAGCTGCGTCTGGTCGGCTATGTGGCCCCCTTCCTGACCATAGAGGAAGGCGTTCGCCGCTATGTCACTCAATACCTCTCGAAATCCGGTCCGGATTTCCCCCCCCGATAACTGCGGCCGAGCAATCTCCTGACGCACTTCCCAAGTTCCCTTCGGGAATCATTACTTGCGGATCATTTCGTCCCCTCGGGTCCCCTAGTAGGCCAGTGTAATCGAGGATCCCTCGCGGGTGCGGGGCGCACTGCAAATTGCGCACGAATTGGCGATGTGAAGTGCAGAATTGTATCTGAATTTTGTTATGTGAAAAATATAACTTGGACCCTACTCGCAGTTTGTTCTTGACAGTTCGGTCGGCCGGCGAGAAATTGGAGAATAATATTCGGTTGTCACCGGGAAGCCACGCTACAACCCAAGAGTAACGACTTCAGGATTGTAGATTAGTTCTCTATAACCTCACGACCTAGGAGGACAGGAATGATGCGTTCATTCACTCGTCCACGCGGCTTGGCAGTTGTCATCGCCAGTGCCGCTGTCATTCTCATGCTGGGACTCTGGGGATGTTCGGATAACAACGACAACGTCGTTGCTCCCGATAACTCCCTCAACGGCACCCTGAGTTATGATAACCCCGAGGTGCAATCGGTGATGGTCGTTCAGGACCGTCACACGCGTCAGCTCATGAGCGATCCCGATGTCATCGGCACCGCGACCACCATGGCTGATAATGGTAAGCCCGCGATCATGATGCTGGTAACCACTGACCGCGCTCTCAGATCCGCACCGAAGGAACTGGACGGCGTCCCGGTACAGGTCGTGTTTACAGACAAGATTGTGGCCATGGCGAGCGTCAGCCACAAGACCAAACAGACCCCGCCGATCAAGCTGGGTACGTCGGGTGGATGGCGCAAGGACTTGGCCAACGGGTATTGCTGCGGTGGCACGCTGGGCTCGCTGATCTCAGTCGGCGGGACGAAGCGCATCCTGAGCAACTACCACGTGTTTGAGGCCGATATTGTTTCCGGCGGCAACGGCACCGTTGCTACTACCGGTGACTATATCATCCAGCCGGGTTTGATCGATGTCAACTGCAGCGCGACCAGCGCCCAGAATGTCGCGACCCTCGTCGTGTCGCACTCGCTGCCGAACAACAACGTCGACTGCTCCAGCGCCAACATCATTTCCGGCATGGTTGATGCGACCGGCAATATTCTTGAGATCGGCACGCTCTCGGCGACGACAATCGCGGCGTCAGTCGGACAGGCGGTTAAGAAGAGCGGTCGTACGACCGGTCTTACCCGCAGCAAGGTGAGCGGCCTGAACGCCACTATCAGCGTGTCCTACGAAAACGAGTGCGCCGGCGGAACCGCTTTCACCAAGACGTTCACCGGTCAGATTCTCGTTACCAACACGCGTAGCCGGTTCCTTGGCGGCGGTGACTCCGGTTCGTTGATGGTTCAAGACGTGACTACCAATCCGAAAGCTATCGGGCTTCTCTTTGCCGGCAGCACTTCGATCGCGGTAGCCAACCCGATCAATTCGGTCCTGACATTCCTCGGGGCCACCATGGTCGGTAACTAAGCAATACCGAATGCCGGCCCAAGGGCCGGTACTCACCATTTGCGCCCGACCCCGGTTATTCACTGGGGTCGGGTTTTTGCTGGAGGCACATTGGCAATGCATACGGAAGGAAACAGCCATCTCAGACACAGATCGAAGACAAGTCGTTTCGCCGCCATTCGACGATGGGGAATGTTCGCTATGATCTTCCTCCTCGTACTCGGTGCGGCCTGTCAGAGCAATAAGGAAGACAAAACCGAAGTGTCAAAGAAAGACATCAATGCCGTCCTGGAGGCCCACT
Organism: uncultured candidate division Zixibacteria bacterium; assembly: GCA_963806185.1. GTDB lineage: Bacteria > Zixibacteria > MSB-5A5 > GN15 > FEB-12 > CAWDXE01. Next base: position 294,149 of record CAWDXE010000001.1, on the reverse strand, counting down.
CTCGTGAGCTGATGGAGATCTCCGGAGTTGTTGGGGTGGCAATTGGGGAAACGGATGAGAAGGCCCCCTGTATTCTCGTCCTGGTCAAAGAAGCGTCGGATCAGGTGAAGCGCGACGTACCCAAAACTCTGGAGGGATTTCCCACCCGGCTGCTGGTCACCGGCGAGATCAAGCCGATGGAAGGAAAGTAGGCCGCGTTACCAGGCGAGACGACGCCCTCGGAACGTCTCGTGCAGCTCGGCTCGCGCGGCATGGTTGACTCGCTCCGACCAGATGTCGACCGGATTGCAATTGTCGGTGATGATCAGCGCTCCGGTCGTGTCGACTACAAAGCGGTTATCCCAGGCATGGGCGCGATCGTACTCCGCCGATTGGCGGTCCAGCGGCACCGGTAAGTCACGAGAGAGGGTCAGCCCACGGTCGGATAAAAGCAGGATCAGATTGCCTACATGGTCGGGCGGTTCGGCGGTCGGAAGCGCCAGGTTGTGCGCAAAATATCGAGCCGACGTTTTGGCCAGTGACCGGACAATCTTGTCGTTCCAACCCAGGGACTGAACGTTGATTGCAAACACACCTCCAGGGGCAAGACGCGACCGGATTAACCCGAATACCTCATCCGTCACCAGATGAAACGGCACCGTCGCCGCGCCAAAGGCGTCGAGCAGAATCACGTCATAGGTGTCAGACGCATTCTTCAAATACTGCCGCCCATCCATGCTATAGATAGTCGCTTCGGAATCCGCCAGCCCAAAATACTGGTGTGCCAGTCTTGTCACCATCGGGTCGATTTCCACCGCATCCACCTTCCAGCCATCCGCAAAAAAACTCCTCACCGTTGAGCCCCCCCCGAGTCCAATCTGAAGCATCCGGCCGGGCGAGACAAAATCCTTGACCAGATCAATCACATGAACATAGGGGAACGACGACTCCCCGGTGGTCTGATCCAGTCCGGTATGCATCGCGCCGTCGATCAACATGAAGCGGGTGCTGTCTGCGTCGACAACGCGAATCTCGGCGTACGCACTCTGCTCAACAGCAATGATCGTGAAGTCGTCGCTTGTCGCCACGTCGGGCGAATACCCGAGCTCGCAAGCTCCGGCCGCAACGATCAGTAGTCCAACGGCGACGGCTCCTGAAAAGTGACGCCCGAAAAGGAACCCCAGCAGAGCCGTGGCTAACAATACGATCCCAACCAAAACGGCCAATACGGTAACGCCTACGTTGGGGATGAGTACGAATCCGGTGAGCAGGGCCGCTACCACGCTGGCGACCGTGGATATTGCGTACAGATTCCCAGCGGTTCTGCCGACCACGTCGAGACTCGATGCTTTCATGCGAATGGCGTACGGACTGACCATGCCGAGCAGAGCCAGCGGCGGAAAGAACAACACCGTAGCGATAAACAGCACGGCTAATCTCAACTCCAGATGTTCCGCCAGTGCAAAGACCGGGCCTCGCAGCCACGGACTGACGGTGATCCAGACTCCGGCGAGTCCGATGATCCAGCAGAGGCGGGTCAGGCTTGCCCCCCGATCCGCCCATCGCCCGCCAAGCCAGTACCCCAGGCTGAGTGCGGCCAGCGTGACGCTGATCAGGGCCGACCAGAGATAGAGACTTCCGCCGTAAAAGGGGGCAATGATGCGCGTGCCGAGGAGCTCAATAGCGAGCACCGACGCGCCGCAGACAATGACTGCCAGATAGACAAAGAAGTTAGCCATAAACGTCCTTCTTCATGAGGTCATCCATTTTCGGGCTGTACGGAGGCCTGTCGGCTATCCGTTCACGGGCAATCGTTTGCCTGTTACAATAGCGAATTTGAGTCAGCTACTCAAGCCGTTTTAGGCCGCCTCGCGCCAGAACCCCATACTCCCTTGACGCTGAACTCAGTCGGATCCGGCTAAACCGGTTCAGCTTTCCTGCCGATAATCTACATACCCGCCTGTCCGGGCGGGCTAGAACGCGAAAACTCAAATCCCCTTACTGGAGGTCACGATGGGTGACACGTATGCAATGGAACCGAGCAGCGTAGGTATGCTGGCGATGATGGGCGGCATGTTCTGGCTGTTTATGATCGGTATCTACATCATTGGTTCATGGTTGTTCTTTCGAATTGCCAAGAATGCCGGCTGCACCGAAAACGCCTGGTGGGCCTGGGTACCAATCCTCAACTTGTTCCTGATGTGCCAGATGGGCGGAAAGTCCTACTGGTGGGTGCTTCTCTTTCTGGTACCGATTGTCAACATCGTCGCGATTATCGCGCTTAGTTGGCAGATCGCGCGAAACTGCGGCCAATCAGGCTGGTGGGGAGTCTGCATGCTGATTCCGTTCATCGGCATTGCCGCTACCTGCGTCCTGGCGTTTAGCACTCCGAACAAAGGCAAATCGATGCCCCCCTCTCGCCCGACCACGCAGCCACGTCAGCCGGTCAGCGCCTGATCAAAGCTGGCTTTCGAAGATTACTTATGACGCCGGTGCTCGATTAAGCGCCGGCGTTACCATTTGTGTGAGAGACGCTCGAAACGGTCACGGTCAAAACGTCAGAAATGCTTCTGTACGCATCCACGAAGAATGGTCGGCCCCCCGAAAATAGTAATCGCCCGGCTCAAACGATTCCCACAGCAGGTGTCCGGACAAATGCGGACTCGCCTTGTAGGTCAACTTGCCGACAAAAAGATTCCCCCTGTCACGCCCTTGGCCGCCGGGAAATCCGACTACCGAATCCGTATGTTGCGGCGCCATCAGATGGTGGTAATCCAGCGTCAGCGTCAGTTCCTCTGCCAGATTCACCGAGGTCTTGACAAATAGTGAGGCATAATTCGACCAATAAGACACGCCGTACTCCCGCGTCAACGTGTAGGCATACGACTCGCTCCACTTTGGCCACCGGCCGAAAATCGGCTCCCACCCCTCGTGGTCTGTCGTCGATAGATCATCGCCGCTCAAATACAATCCACCAATGGTAAACGACTGCGGAAAATACAACGGCCAGCCGGTTTTCTGTTCCAGATACGAATACCCACCAAACGCCGTCTGATTGATGTCGCCCCATGTACCGCGCTGGATCGCCGCTTCCGTGGTCGAGGTGAGTGTCTTGGTCAGAGTCGCCTGAAGGCGACCACCAAGGCAGTAAATGTCCGCCGCCGGCCGCGACGAGTGACGGCCGAGATGTTTATAGATCAAATAGACTTGCGGTGTAATTCGAATACCCTTGGCTTGGTAGTACGCCATCGCCGCCTGCTCTCGTTGCTCCACCATCACTTTCTCCTGATCGTGAATGATCGGGAACCATTCGTCCTTACGCGGCTGATGCGCAAATATCAGCGAGAGCGATTTGTCTGCCGAAAAGTCCCATCGCAAATTGAGTGCGTTGAAATAGGCCGACCGTGATCCGTCGAGCGGCCCTCCCTCGGCGATGACGAACCCTTCTCCAAAATTGAGATTCTGTCGGCCAATGACAACCCTCAGCGGTTGGTGAAAAACGCTGTCGCGCCGGACATAGAGCTGATCGAAGAAAATCTCATCCAGCGTGAACTGTTTTCTCTCCGGGACAAAATAGTAGCGGAATTCGTTGGTCAACCGCACACCGAACTCCCAAAGCGGCACCGGGCGATACTGCAGCATCAGGCCCGTCCGATTGCGCATATAGCTCGATCCGGCCGAGGAATCGTAATCGAGTTGAGTGGCGTTGTCAGTGGTCTCGATTCTGACACGCTGAGTGTACGATACCTTGACACGATCGGCCGGCTCACCACCGACCATGCTTGCCGTCATGACCAGCGCAAGAGGGGCAAGACATCGCAGAAATGAATGTGGCATTGTTATCTCTCTCGCAGTCTCCTGGGTGCAAATGCTTGCCGCAATCTAGCAACGCCGATCGTTAGGTCAACCTTTTCCGCGATCTTCGCCCAACATGTTGTCACGCAATCGGGCCGGCATGAGAGGAAAGCGGCGAAACGCCTTCGGTTTATCCCCGCCGGATGACCCCGACACGCGACAACGGAAATCCCCTTGTAAACCCGATGCCATTATCCTATTTTGCCCCGGTTCGTGCCGGCCTATGGGCCGGACAGAGTAAGGAAAGCTGTCATGTCGGTCTCTGAACGTAAATCCACGTACGCCCGAACGAAGGCGGAAGTCGGATATATCCCTCGATCTCAAGCTACTCCGGACACTTATGCTGCCCTCGGGTTCAAATCCGGACTGGAAATCCATCAACAACTAAAGACTCAGAAGAAACTGTTCTGCCGGTGTCCTGCCGGACGGTATCAGCACGACGAATACGACGCTGAAATCATCCGCCATATGCGCCCAACTCTGTCGGAATTAGGTGAGTATGACGGTACTGCCCTGATGGAATTCAAAACGCGGAAGAATATCATCTACCGCCTTCGTTATGAAACGGCCTGCACGTATGATATTGATGACACGCCGCCGTTTGCGCTCAATCGCGAGGCCTTGGGGATTGCGCTGGAGATCGCCCTCTTGCTCGGCATGAAAGTTGTTGGCGAACTGCACATTACGCGAAAGCAATATCTCGACGGCAGCATCCCGACTGGTTTCCAGCGAACCGGAATTATTTCTATCGAGGGAAGTATTCCGCTTACCCACAAGACCGTTCGACTCATCCAACTCTCCATCGAGGAAGATGCCTGCCGCGAAGTCTCCGATCAAGGCCACTGGCGGATCTATACTACTGATCGCCTCGGCATGCCGCTGATCGAGATGGTGACCTATCCGGATATGACCACCCCCGATGAAGTGGCCGAGGCCGCCCAGTACCTTCGCTATGTAGCTCGCAGCTCCGGCAAAGTCCGCACCGGTATTGGCGCAGGCCGCGAAGATGTCAACGTGAGTGTCGCCGGCGGCACCCGCGTTGAAATCAAAGGTGTTTCCCGCATCCGATGGATTCCGGAACTCGTGCACAACGAGGCCTTTCGCCAAAAATCGCTGCTCATGATCCGCGATCTATTGCAGAAGCTGATTCCCAAGAAGGAAACCTGGCAGTTGTCATCGCGGGAGATTGATGCTTCCCGCTTTGTCTCGCTGCCTGATGCGATGAAGAACGCCACCGCCGAGGGCATGGCTACGGTCGCGGTCAATCTGCCGCAGTTCGCCGGAATTCTCTCCCACTTTACCCAGCCCGGACGTACTTTCGCCGACGAATTATCGGATCGTCTGAAAGTAATCGCCTGTATCGAAAAGCCGAATATGGTCTATGCTGACGGCGACGAATCCGCGCTTGCCGAAGATGACTTGCGTTTCATTCGCAAACTGCTCGGCACTACCGACAACGACGGACTGGTCGTATTCTGGGGGCCGAAGGACGATGTCAAAACCGCTGTCGAGACTATTGACGAACGCTGCCGCCTCGCCATGGTCGGCGTTCCCGGCGAAACGCGCAAGGCTCTGCCCAGCGGGGTCAATGTCTTCGAGCGAGTATTGCCGGGCCCGGATCGCATGTACCCGGACACCGACTCCGCTCCTATTTCTATAACGCAACCGATGATCGAAGACGCCGGGCGGGCCTTGCCGATGGCTATCGACGCCCGCATGAAGCAACTCAGCGATTGGCGCGTCCCCGCCGACACCCACCGGTATATCTTCAAACGAAATCTGGCCGGTTTGCTTGAGCGAATCGTAATAGACTTCGACGAGGATCCCGTATTTGTCGGTTCAGTGATCGGACACACCTTGCGCCGCCTTGAGGGTGTGCACCGGAAATCCAACGGGTTCCGCTACGAACAGGTGTACGAGCTGTTCCGCTTTGTCAAACAGCGTCGTTTGTTTGATGAAATCATCAAGGAAATGCTCAAGATTCTGTATGCTCATCCCCACATGGATTTTGAATCAATCCTGATCATCCTGGAATTCAAACCGCAAACTATGGAACAGCTCCAGGTCTTTGTGCCGGCCCTGCGCCGAAAGTTCGACGGCATCCGCCGGTCGAAGGACCCGCTCGCCGAGGTCCGCTGGATCATGGCCAATCTGCGCAAAATGGCTATCGGCAACGTCTGTCTCGAGGAACTCTCGCAGACGATTGAAAGGACGGTGCTCAATGGCCGCTGAAGCATTTAAGGGGTATAAGGGCGCCTCGCTCGGCGTGCTCACCAAATTCAGCGCCCGCGTCTGGGGCGATACGGCCGTGTCGACAACCCGGGGCGAATTCCGCGGGATCCTGCTGCCGCGCTCAGAGAACGACGACGATCAGCATATTGTCATCAAGCTCGCCTCCGGGTACAACGTCGGCATCGCCGTTGACACCATCACCGACATGAAAGAGCTGGGGTACAAGGAAGCCCACTACAAAATCCCCGAAAAAGAATTCCCGATCTCCAAGGGAAAGCCCTATGTCAAATTGCTCGGCACCGGTGGAACGATCGCCTCGCGTCTCGATTACCGTACCGGCGCCGTTATTCCTGCCTTTTCACCGGGCGAGCTGTACGGCGCCGTCCCCGAACTGGCCGACATCTGCAATCTGAGCACCGAGAAATTATTTGCCGTCTTCAGCGAAAACATGGGGCCGGAACAGTACAAGGCGCTGGCCATCGCCATCGGTCGCGAGATCGAAAAAGGCGTGGATGGTATCGTCATCGGCCACGGCACCGACACCATGCACCATACCGCGGCTGCCCTCGGCTTCATGGTCCAGAATTCTCCCGTGCCGATTGTCATGGTCGGTTCGCAGCGATCATCGGATCGTCCGTCATCCGACGCCGCCCTCAATCTTCAGCACGCCACCAAAACTGCCGCCGAATCGGATATCGCCGAGGTGATGGTCTGCATGTTCGGCCCGACTTCCGACGAATACGGCCTGCTGCATCGCGGCATGCGCGTACGCAAGATGCACTCGTCGTATCGCTCCACCTTCCGTACCATCGGCGACATACCATTGGCAATGGTTGACACCAAGACGATCACGCCGCTGCGCGACGATTACAATCGCCGCCGCAAAGATCGCAATGTCACCATCCTGCCCTATTTCGAAGAGAAAGTCGCCATCGTCTATTACTACCCGGCCATGCGCCCGGACATTATCGACGCTCTCATTGACAACGGATACCGCGGCATTGTTATCGCCGGCACCGGTCTCGGGCATATCAATAAGCCCCTCTATCCGGCCATTGAACGGGCCCGCGACAAGGGAATCTGCGTCTACATGACGGTCCAGACCCTTTGGGGATACGTGCACATGTATGTGTACGACACCGGCCGTGACCTCATGGCGAAGGGAATCATTCCGCTGGAGAACATGCTTCCCGAGGTGGCCTACATTAAGCTGGGGTGGGCGTTGGGACAGACGGATGACCTGGCGAAGGTGACGGAGCTAATGCTCAAACCGATTTGCGGCGAAATCACCGAACGCGAACCGTATAACGGCTACCTGATCTTCCAGGGCGGCGTCCCCGAGATAGAAGAATTTCTGAAGCGGATACATAAGTAGTTCAACAGTGAGCGGGATACTCATCGCCTCGCCATTCGATTGACGAGATTCTCTAGCGTCTTCAGCAGATCCCGCGCAGCCGCCCCCGTTTCTGCCCCTGGCGCAAGCAATCGCTGATAACATTCGACATTGACATACTGAGCCAGCTTCTCGCGATTTCCGGTGGCCGCCCTGTCGCCGCCTTCATCGGCTGCGACAGTCAGTGCCCTTGACCTTCCTTTGCGCAGCGACCGTGCCTTCGCCGCCAACCCCGGAAACTTCTTCATCAAATCCGCCACCTGAAGATACGCAGTAAATTTCCACGACCTCGGCGCCATGCCACGATTGGCGTCCGGGATACCTGCCAGCGCAGGGGAGAGGCGCTCCAGAAAGTCGCGATACAATCGATGCCGTCGCTTGAACCGTTGCGGGCACTGCATGACAGCACTGAAAAAGGGTTCCCGGTAACACGGCGTCGTCGCCCAGAATTGATACCGGTTGCGATCCTCGCCCTCAAACAACCACTGCATTGCCCGTTCGGAGATTAGGAAGCGGAAATACTTGTAGTCAGGAGAACTCTCGGGATACGCGTCGACCGTGTCACGAATGCTCGCTCTGATGTCATCCTGAGCCACTCCGGTTAACTCCGAGACTTCGGCCAACGACAACAGCGTTTGCGTCGCTACAATGAAATCGACCAGCTCCGAAATGCCGGTCAGGCGCCTGGCCGGCAGCAAATACGGCAGGCACTTGTCACCGCCGTCGCCGGACACAAATGTAACCTGGTCGCCGAACGCCCCGCGAAGTCGCCTGAAAAACTCGACATCATACGCCTGCCCCAGATACACCAGCCCCGCTTTGGCGGCGATTATCTCCTCTCGCGCCGCCTCATCCGCCTGCCCCAACTGCATGAGCTGCCATGGCAACCCGAGCGTCCTCATCACCTCTTCTGCCCGTGCGGCATCTCGCGAAGTCTGATTGTCTTGCGTGACAAACGTAACCGCCGAAAACGACACCCCGGCCCGCACCAGCCCGCCGGCAACACTCCGCGAATCGAGCCCGCCACTCAACGATACCAGTACGCGTCGCTCATCCCGCCCAAGCTGTTGGCATGCCGCCACAAACGCAGACTCTATGCGCTCCAATTGGGCGTCATAATTCTCCGACGACTCATCCTGCAAATTCAGCGTCGATATCGGATCGATCTGCAGTTGTCCCTCCGCCCCAACTATCAGACAGGATCCCGGCGGAACCCGCTTCATCCCGGCGAACAGTGTCCGAAATCCGATTGGATACCCGAATAATAGATACTGTGCCAACGACAGGCGATCGATTGCCGTGCGACCACCTACGACGGCCTGGATGTCACGCCCAATCGTCACACCATCGTCATCAACCAGATAGTATGACGGCAACCGACCCAGTGCATCGGTGAGCAGCACCCACTGATCGCTTCCCCTTCGATGACCCGCAATAACATACTCGCCCGTATGATTGCGCTGCCATTCGCGCAACGCCGCGATTTCAGGCCGGGGTTCATGCAGCAGTATCCGGGCGAGTGCTGCAAAGTCTTGTACCGGGCTGATCGTCTGGAGCGATACGATCTCGCCCTCGACGATGAGCTGATGATTGTCGGTATCGTACTCCGACACTGGATATCCCGAATGGTCCAATATGTCCAGTCGGGACAAGTTCGATGCACTTATGGTCTGTACGGAGAGCGGCTGTGAGGAAGCCGGCGGCCGTGGCGCAGCCAGCGGAGCCGATTGCGTCGGCGCTGATCGTCGAACTCTGAGGAATATTCCAGGCACACCTGAAGTCTATGGCCTGATTCGCTCCTTGTAAACAGAAAACGATCCGCTCATCTACCTGAGCAGAACCATCTTCTTGGTCTGGACGAAATCACCCGCCTCAAGGCGGTAATAATAGACTCCACTCGCCGCGGTGGACCCGTCCCACGTTACTTCGTGCTCACCCGCGCGCTGCTCGCCGTCCAGCAGTGTTGCCAACGCTTGCCCGAGCACGTTGTAGACAATCAGTCTCACATGCGCGGCGGTCGGCAACGAGAAATGTATACTGGTCGATGGGTTAAACGGATTGGGATAGTTCTGCGACAACGCGAACGTCGCGGGCAAATTGTCCTCACCTCCTTCTACGTCGGTGCCAATTGCCGGAATGTATGTTAACAGATTCGAGCTATACCCCGACTTCACTGCTGCGATCGTAAATGCACTCGCTCCGGTGAGACTCTGAGCGAGGTTGACCTCTCCCGACATCCCGGTGATGTATTGCCCCTGACAAATGCCATTAGAACTGACGATGATCTTTGCTCCGGCGACCGGCGTGCCGGCGGATACGACCCTTACCATCAGGTCGGTGCCGTCCAGATGCGTTTGCGTGACCAGCGGCTGCGGTGCGGACGTATATATGTGCAGCGTCGGGTCACCGTAGAAATTCTGGCCGTATACCAGATCGCGATACGACGCATGCACAGCTTTCTCGGCATAAAACGCTTCAATCGCCGGCCGATCCGGATGGGCAAACAGAGAATCAACGAATGTCCGCTGTTGAAGGTAACTGAGTGCCACCCATCCGTACCGCGAGTACGCAATCATGGCCACGGCCCCCGCACGCCTCAGTCCGAGCAGGGTCTGGACGAGACTTGGCGATGGATACGGGTAGGGGGGAAGGTCCATATCAAAGGCTCCATTGTCGCAAGCCGCCGAATACCAGAAACCGGTGTAATCATTCGGCATGAGCTCGGTTATCGGCCCGTGTCCCGGAATTGTCGAATCGGTCACGATGCACGATTTCGGCGACGTGTTGTATTTGGCCGTCTTTACCGCAAACTGCCCCGCCGCGCCGTGAGCCAGCACGTTCACGAATCCATATCCGGCGTCGAGTACTCCCACCATCTCCGGAGCCGCGAGATTTGTCGGGGACGGATCATCACCAGTGCTCTGCTCGAGCCCGGTAATGGTATCGACCGACAATTCGCCGGAAAAACCTGCCGCGACATACTGGTGCTGAAGGCCGTACGACGTGTCGCGCATCTGATCTGAACAGAAGAACATCACGTTCTCGAGGTACGACCGGTTGCCGCGTCCCGGATCGGTCTCGTAGACAATCAGCTTTTCAACGTAGTTTTCGGCTTCGACAAGCGTCGAAAAGGGAAGTCGCCCCACCATCAACTCCGGCGTCTGGTCGACCTGGTCGAAGTACCGCTCGCCCCATTGATCGTCATTGTCGGCATTCCAATCGCCGTTGACATCGGCAAAGTAAAGATCGCAGATCGGCGTCTCGTCAAATGTCGGCGGGGGAGTCACTGTGTATGGATAGGCATACCGGACGGGAAGCAGCGTCTCGTCCCCGGCGAGCAGGACATACCGGGTGCCCGATTGGTACGCCGCTTTCAACGCTTCCCTCAGTCGTTCGGCTGTATCACGGCCGGTTTGGGCGGCGACCATGTCGTCGACCAACCGCACCTCGGTCGTAATCCCCAGTGCTATTTTGAAGTCGGCCAGTCGTTGTATAGCCGGTGTCAGGATTGAAGTTGTCACAATCAGGTATTCCGGCCCACTGCCTCCCGAAGTCAATTCGGGTGTCGCCGTGGCGATGCTTGCAGCCGCTTCGGCAGTGAGCAGTTGTTGAGATGTCAGCAGAATGCCACCGACGCGAACCGAGACCTCTCGATTGAAGGAGACCAAACCATTTGCGTCGACCGACACCGGAAAGATCAGTACTCTGGCGTATCGCTCGCCCGCTATTGTCGTCTCATCTATTACTTCGACTGCCGATTGGCCGGGGCGATTGACCGCCGCCCGGGTGACGATCGCATCATATCGTTCCGGTTCGAGCGATGTTGGAATGTCTGTCAGATTGCCTGCCGGAATAACACCAAGCGTATCGGTCGTTGATTGATACGTAACGTCGTCGGCATGTTGGTCGGAACTGAGCGGAACGAAGACAACCTGCGCTGACAGGCGCAGCCCACCGGAAACCGTAATCTTGGGGAAACTCGGGTAGTCGAAAGTGCCCGTCGAAACATCTGCCGAGACCAGATCGGGTGACAACATCAACGTCGCCTGATTCTCGGCCTCGACTGTCGCGACCAACAAAGTTAAAGTCAGTAGAATTCGGACCACGTCTCTTGCTCCCCTTTCGCGCCTCCAGTGCCTGCCTGTAGGTGCTGTTTCACCCTGAACCTTCACACCAATAGTGCAAGGCTCCTGCCCTCCGTGCCGAAGCTGTCGTTTCTCAACGGCCCGGCTATGCTCTTGGCGGGCAAGGGACTTACTGTTGTTCGCGGATGAACTGTTGCGGCTGGTCAGCCGCTTGAGTAACGAGAATGGGCGTCCGCCCATACATTAAGGTCAGGTGGATTGGAATGATCATGGAAGATTCCCGATGAACCGTCGGCGCAGTATTGGTTCAATTGACTCGCTTTAACTTGTCAACCGACTTTCCGTTTTGGATATTTGCATCGATGGCTCGCTCTTCCTCCAGCCCTGATTCTCCCCATTCGGCCTCGCCGAGGCGCAAGAAGGTTCCTCTGCATACCAAGATCCTCCTCGGCTTGGGAGCAGGCGCGGCCGCCGGGCTGATCGTCAATCTCTCCGGAAATGGAAGCAGCACGCTGACCGTTTGGGTCATTCGCTATCTTACCGAACCGATCGGTCAGATATTTCTTCGCCTGCTCCTGATGACCGTCATCCCGCTGGTCTTCTCTTCGCTGGTCGTCGGAGTCGCCGGCATCGGCGATCTGCGGACACTCGGGCGAGTTGGTGTCAAGTCGTTTGTCTACACCCTTGTGATTTCTGCCATCTCGGTGGTAATTGGTATCACGCTTGCGAATACGATAAACCCCGGCAAGCGGGTGGATCAATCGACTGCTCAGGCTTTGGAGCAACGATACGGAACGGAGGCGTCAAAACGAGTAGAAGCTGCGCAGAAGTCCGCTGGCAGCGATTCGCCGGTGATGCAGATCATCAAGTCAGCTATCCCCTCCAATCCGATCGCCGCCGTCGCCAGCGAAACGCCCAACATGCTTCACCTGATGTTCTTTGCGCTGATTCTCGGCATTGCCGCAACTCTCATCGCCCCGGCTACTGCCTCGCCATTCCTGAATATTCTCGAATCACTCTACGCGCTGTCGGCGAAGATCATCGACATCATCATGAAATTCGCTCCTTACGCGGTGGCATGTCTTCTCTTTACGAATATCGCGCAATTTGGTGTCGACCTGCTCGGCGCGCTGGGCTGGTTCGTGCTCACCGTCCTGCTCGGCCTGAGCCTGCATATGTTCGGCGTCTATTCCCTTTCGATAGCGCTGTTGTCGCGAATCTCGCCGCTGGAGTTTTTCCGGCGCATCAAGACGGTAATGGTCACAGCCTTCTCCACGTCGTCGTCGAATGCCACCCTGCCGACCGCTCTCGCCGTCTCCGAACGCAATCTCGGCGTCCCGCGTGAAATCAATAATTTCGTGCTCACTATCGGCGCGACGGCCAATCAGAACGGCACCGCTCTCTATGAGGGCGTCACCGTCTTGTTTCTGGCGCAGTTGGCGGGCATCGATCTTTCCCTCGGCCAGCAGATCATGGTCGCCTATCTGGCGATTCTCGGCGGCATCGGCACCGCCGGCGTGCCCTCCGGCTCCATACCGTTTATCATCATCGTCCTCGCGACAGTCGGTGTGAACCCCGCGCTCATCGCGATCATTCTGGGCGTCGACCGTATTCTCGATATGTGCCGCACGACGCTCAACGTGACCGGCGATTTGACCGCCGCCACCTACGTCGCCCGCTCCGAGGGACATCGACTCATGCCGAAATTGTCCGACGAGGAGGCCGGTCTGGCATGACATCGGATTCTACAGCTGATCGCGTCATCATTCGTCCCTTCACCGATACTGATTCCCTCGAAGAACTTACAGAATTGCTGCACCGGGCGTATGCCTATCTCGCCAACCTCGGCTTGAAATTTGTCGCTACGTATCAGGACGTCCATGTCACCCGCAAGCGCATCGCCAAAGGCATCTGTTTGATCGCCGAGCTCGATGGCCGCATGGTCGGCACGATTACGTTTTATCCCAAGGAAATCGGCAAACCCACGCCGTGGATGTCGCGCCCCGATGTCGCAGTGATCGGTCAGATGGGTGTCGAGCCGCGACACCAACGACAGGGCATCGCCGCCAGGCTGATGCTTGCGGCCGAATACTGTGCGCGCGACAACAATGCCGCCGAGCTCGCGCTCGATACCGCTGAACCGGCGACGCACTTGATCGAATGGTATACTCGCCTCGGTTATCGCTTCGTAGAATACATGCAGTGGGACGTGACGAACTATCGCAGCGTAGTGATGAGTAAGAAGATCATTTCTAACCGATAAGCCGGCGAACTGCTGTTCACTTCCTGAACTTCCTGCTAAACCTGAGTTCTGTCCGAGTTGGTTGTGCAATTGCCTGCGTCAACTCATCCCTGATTGTTCGCTAACTCCCGCTATTACAAGACCCTCTGTCGGTTTCCAAAACGGCACGCTGGTTGCGCTGTACTGCCCAGATAAATATGCCAACTGTCAACCTGTCGCTAAAAATCGGAGGAACCATGAAACACCGCGTCCTGAGCGCAGTGCTGATCCTGGGAATTGTCGCCCTTACCGGACTCCCGTCGCAGGCGTTCGGTTTCGCCTTCAGCGCGAGTAACTTCAGGGGCTATGCCGCCTATGACAAAGGGGGCGATGTCGTCAATACTTTCGGACTGGATCCGCGTCTGTCGTACGGCGCCACTGGCAAGAAATTCAACGTCTCCGCCGGCGTCGGCTTCGACTTCGCCTACGCGCCCGACACCGCGCCCATCGAGGGGATGATCGCAGATCCGCTCAGCGACTGGAAGTGGACTCTGACGGTGAAGAACCTCACCGTCCCGGGACATCCAACTCCGTTGCCGGATTTCAGCTTCACGCGCAAGGCGTCATACTCCGACCTCATGGCCGGCGCCAGTTGGATTAGTGCGAAGTTTGACTCGTGGGATATTGACGGGCTTCTGCTGTTCGACTACAAGTTCCTGACACCGAGTACCGGAAAGGCCGGACTTGTGTTTGCCGGGAATATTAATCCGTGTATGGTCCCGAACAATGTGCCGGACAAGTTCTTCTGCCCGTTCGGCTCAAACGCAACCGTCAACGTAACTGCGTCTCCCTGTCCCAACCAGCCGGTGCCCGAACCGACTACTCTTGCTCTCTTTGCAGTCGGGATGATCGGCGCGGGCGCGATGAAAAGAAAAATGCGAAAATAGGTCTTACCTTAGGTCCATCGCACACACAAAAAGGCCGGTCAAAGATGACCGGCCTTTCTTGATAGCTCGAGATGAGATCCTATTTCTGCCGTTTGGCAGTGATCTCCACCATGCAGAAATCTCCCTTGCCCACGTGTGAACCTCATCCTTCGTTATGTCAGTCGCTGCGCTGCTTCCCGGCATCGTGTGACCTGACGCTTTTCTCTTACCCCCTCTCCCTTTAGGGACGGGGGCAGGGGTGAGGGCCGGTAGGGGCGTACTTCTTCGTAGAGGTCAGGCTTCCTTACCCAATCGATCAAGAAGCCTGACTCGTCTGAATCTTGATATCCACCATCCCCCCGTTACGTCAGCTCCTGCGCCGCTTCCGAGCGGCGCGTGACCTGACTTCACTACTTCAATGCCCCGTGAACTTCGGACTGCGCTTCTCCAGAAACGCCTCCATCCCTTCATTCTTGTCACCGGTGCCGCAGATCGATCCGAAATTCGCCTTCTCCAGATCGCAGCCGGCGGTCAGATTGACGTCGAGGCCGCGATTGATGCACTCCTTGGCCATTGAAACCGCCAGCGGACCCTTCGTGCAAATCGTCCGCGCCATCTCCAGCGCCTTTGGCATCAACTGGTCGGGCGGATAGACTTCGTCGACCAGGCCGATCCGATGCGCTTCCTGCGCGTTGATCAACTCGCCGGTCAGGATCATCTGCATCGCCTTGCCCCGACCCACCAGACGGCTCAGCCGCTGCGTGCCGCCGTAGCCGGGAATAATCCCCAGATTCACTTCCGGCTGACCCAGCTTGGCTTTCTCCGACGCCAGTCGGATATCGCACGCCATCGCCAGTTCACACCCGCCGCCGAGCGCAAACCCGTTGATCGCTGCAATCACCGGCTTGGGGAAGTTCTGGATCGTCTTCATCAGATACAGCCCGCGCCCGGACAGATCCGCCCCGGTGCGGACATCGAGATCGGCCAGTTCCGGTATGTCGGCTCCCGCCACAAACGCCTTCTCGCCGGCGCCGGTGAGAATCACACAGTACGGACCGTGTCATCCGACCAGTGAAAACTGAACAGCTGCTGTAATTCGCCGATCGTCTCGCGATTCAGCGCATTGAGCGCCCGTTCGCGATTGATCTTCACCATCAGGATCTTGTCGTCCCGTTCGACAATGAGATTCTTGTAATCAGTCATATATTCGTTCCTGTCTCCTCGTTATTTCTTGCTGTAATCGTAAAAGCCGCGCCCGCACTTCTTGCCGAGATACCCGGCGTTGACCATCCGGCGCAACAGCGGCGGCGCAGCGTAATGAGAGTCCTTGAATTCCTCGAACATGATGTCCGCGATATACAGAATCGTGTCGGTGCCGATAAAATCAGTCAGCGCCAACGGCCCCATCGGATGTCCGCACCCGAGCATCATGCCGTTGTCGATATCCTCGCGTGACGCCAGTCCGCGTTCCAGCGGGCGGATCGCGTCGAGCAAGAACGGCATCAACAGCACATTGACGATAAATCCCGGCGAATCCTTCGCCGTCACACACGTCTTGCCGAGCGACGAGGCAAAATCAAACGCCGCCTTGAAGGTCGCTTCCGACGTATCAATCGATTTTACCACCTCGCACAGTTTCATCATCGACACCGGGTTGAAAAAGTGCAGACCGACAAAGCGGTCGCGACGGCCGGTCACTGCCGCCATGTCGCTGATCGACAGCGAAGAGGTATTCGACGCAAATATCGTCTCGGCTTTGCAGATGCCGTCCAGCTCTTTGTACACCTGCCTTCTTGACCTCAATATTCTCGATCACCGCCTCGCAGATGATATCGCAGTCGGCCAGATCACTCAGCGACGTTGTCCCGTTGATATTGCCGACCACTTTCTGCTTGAACGCCTGGTCGGCCTTTCCCTTTTCGATCGCCTTGTCGATCGATTTCGTGATGTAGCCGAGTCCTTTTTGGAAGGCTGCATCGTTGACCTCGCGTGCGACCACCGAATACCCGGCGCCCGCCGCGACCTGTCCGATGCCCGAGCCCATCTGCCCGAACCCGATGATACCGACTTTCTTGATCATGTGTCTCTATCCCTAAGTTTTATTGCTTGAATCCCTATTCCACCAGCTTCACCAGCCGTAAACCGGTCAGGTGTGTCGTCGTCCCCAAAAGCTCAAACCCCGCCTTCACATAACAGCCCAGCGCCTCGCGATTGTCGCCATACACATTGATCAGCACCTTCACCAGATTCCCCCGCTGTGCAGCGCGCTGAAAGAGCATCTCCGTCATGTGCGTCCCATACCCTTTGCCCCGATCGTACGGCGATACCAAGAGGTGCATGATCTCACTCGCCATTTCCACCGGTCGGTGCCACAATTCGCCATACGCGACCGGCTTGTTGTCCGCGAAAAGCAGGAACGATTCGGTGTCCTGACGCTGCCAGTTGTCGACGATATCTTCCGGCGGCGGGAAATCCTTCCCCCGGCAGACATCCTGGTATGTCTTGGGCGTGTCCAGCCAGGAACGGACCAGCGTGGAGTACTGCTCCGAGTAGGGGACAAGATCGGTTTTGGTCTTCAGTGGATGGCTCATATATCAATCGTGGTTGGTTATCTGGCGCCAATATACTCCCCGTCTCCACCTTCGGCAACTGCCGAAAGCGTCCCCGATCATGGGCCACGTCGATTGACATTACGTGCGAAAAGACGTATATAGTCACGCCGCAAACGGCGTCAAAGGAGTAGTAACCGCATGATAGATTTCAGCTTCACCGAAAACCAGCTCGCCGTCCGCGACATGACCCGCGAACTGGTCAATCGGCTGATTCTCCCCAATATCCAGGAATTCGATCGCGCCCAGAAACTCAACCCCGACCTCCTCCCGGCCATGGCCGAGGCCAACCTGCTCGGCTTCTGCATCCCCGAACAGTACGGCGGGCTGGGCATGGATTATATCTCGCTTGGCCTCGCGTCCGAGGAAATGGAATACGGCGACACCTCCGCACGCGTCATCCTTTCCGTTCACATCGGCCTTTTCTCCCTACCGGTGCTCGTCTGGGCCAACGAGGAACAGAAACAAAAATACCTCGTCCCCGCCGCCAAAGGGCAGAAGATCGCCACCTTCGGTCTCACCGAACCGGCGGCCGGTTCCGACGCGGTCGGCATTCAGACTACCGCTGTCAAACAGGGCGATCATTATGTACTGAACGGTGAGAAGATGTGGATCTCGCTGGCCGCCGTCGCCGACTACTTCCTCGTCTTCGCCTGGACCGATCTCGAAAAGAAACGCAAACGCGACCACAGCGGCTTGTCGGCTTTCATAGTCGAAAACAACTGGCCCGGTGTCTCCACCGGCACCCTTCACGGCAAGCTCGGCGTCCGCGCCGGCAGTACCGGCTACATCGCCTTCCAGGATGTCAAAGTCCCGGCCGCCAATCTCGTCTACAAAGAGGGAGCAGGCTTCAAGATCGCCATGTTCTGCCTCGACCAGGGCAGGTACACCGTCGCCGCCGGCTCGTGCGGACTCATCCGCGCCTGTCGCGACGCCGCTGCCGGCTACTCGCATCAGCGTAAGACGTTCGAAAAAGAGATTGGTGAGCATCAACTGGTGAAACAGATGATCGCCAACATGGAAGCCGGGTATGAGTATTCAACTTATCTTTGGATGAAAGCTGGCTGGCTCAAGAATCAGGGGAAACGCTCCACTCGGGCGACATCGATGGCCAAGTGGATTGCCTGCCGCGAGGCCGAGGCGGCTGCCGCCAACGCCGTGCAATGTTTCGGTGCCTACGGCTTTTCCGACGAATATCCGGTGGAGCGGTTTTATCGCAACTCCAAGGGTGCGTCGATCTACGAGGGGACCCGCGAAATCCATACCCTGTTGCAGGCTGACTACGCGCTCGGCTACCGCGAGGACAAGGAACTCGAACGCGATCTGCCAAGAGTCGAGCAGTAAACCCTCTTTTTCGCCGAATTCGGGGGCTCGGACCCTATGCTTGGCGGTTCACTGACTGATTCCTCCCACCGTTCCCAGCTCCCGCTCCAGCCGGGTGAAAGCAAAATATTAAAGACCTCAATAGCCAAAATTGGGGCCAATGCCTTTTCTGCCATTTTTTCAATTCTCAAAAATATCATGGAGTTGATCGCACCATTTTGCCGCTCCCGTTCCATCATCACTCCCCAAACCCGAATCCAGAGCAAGTCGACAAACATTCTCTCTAACTGACCATCCAATTGCAGGATAGGATGTATATAATTTACCCGACTCGTCCATCTTGGAGCCAATTTCGGTACCTTTTCGTTCCCCTCACCTTGTACTTACCATTCTGTATATTATATAACAAGTTGGCTCTACAAAATCCCAAAAAAGGCCTTGACTTTGAAGGCCAGAAATGTTTCTTGCCCAAGGTGGACTTGTGAATTCCGTCACAAGTCCGATACTGAACCGAGAAGGACTTGATGTGATGAGTGCATACTTAGCCGTTCTGATCTTCCTCGCCGCTGGGACCGGGATCGTCCTTTTTACCTTCTTTCTCAGCCGCCTGATTCGCCCTCATCACCCCTATCCGGCCAAAAATCTCAACTATGAATGTGCCGAAGACCCGATCGGCTCCTCGTGGATACAGTTCAACAACCGGTTCTACATTATTGCGCTGATCTTCGTGATCTTTGACGTCGAAGCGATCTTCCTCTTTCCGTGGGCGGTTGCCTTCGGCCAGCTCGGGCTCTACGCCCTGGTTGAGATGATACTCTTCGTCCTGATCCTCTTTTATGGATTCTTCTACGCCTGGAAGAAGGGAGCCCTCAAATGGGTCTGATCAAAGAACTCCCCGTCTACGCCGAGAAGATTCCGGGCGGTGCGATCGTCACCACGTCGTTGGAAGCTATCCTCCATCACGGACAGGCCTGCTCACTCTGGTACCTCCTGTTTGGTACCGCCTGCTGCGCCATCGAACTGATGGCCACCGGTGCGTCGCGCTATGATTTCGATCGCCTCGGTATGATTTTCCGCGCCTCGCCGCGCCAATCCGACCTGATTATCGCAGCCGGCACCATTACCAAGAAAATGGCTCCCCGCCTTCGCCGCCTCTACGACCAGATGGCCGAGCCCCGCTATGTCATCGCGATGGGCGGCTGCACGATCAAAGGTGGCCCGTTCTACTACGATTCCTACGCCGTCGAGAAGGGAATCGATCATATCGTCCCGGTCGACGTCTATATCCCCGGCTGTCCGCCTCGTCCCGAATCACTGCTCGAGGGATGTCTGACACTTCAGAAGAAGATCAAAGCGCAGAAATTGTCCGATTGGCAGGAGCGAGGGGATGACCAAGGACGAACTGAAAGCCTACATCGTTGCTCACTTCGACGGCAAGTTGAAGCTTCTCGACACCGGCCGTCACGATCCGATGTTTCAAATCGAGCCGTATGATCTTCTCGCGGTAACCAAAGCATTGCGTGACGATTCGACTACCTGCATGGACACGCTCTGCAATATGGGGGCGCTGGACAATAAGACGAATTTCGAGGTGGTGTACAATCTCGCCTGTTCGTGCAAGAATCTCCGCCTGGATTTCAAGTTGATCCTGCCGTACGATAGTGCCGAGCTCGACTCCATTCAGACCATCTGGCCGGCCGCCAACTGGTTCGAACGCGAAATGTGGGAGCTGTACGGCATCAACGTCCGCAATCACGGCAACCTGAAACGATTCCTGCTGCCCGACGACTGGAATCAGGGGTATCCGATGCGCAAGGATTGGGACGCGCCCGATTTCATTCGGTTGCCGGAGTTTGATAAATGAGCAAGCTGCGGACCGAAGAATTCGTCGTCAACATGGGGCCGCACCATCCGTCGACCCACGGTGTCTGCCGGTTGCTGCTTACCATGGACGGCGAGCGGGTCGTCAAGATTGAACCGGTGATCGGCTATCTGCACCGGGCGATTGAAAAAATCTGCGAAAACCGCACCTACCCGCAGTGCATTCCGATTCTCGATCGCTTCGAATATGTCACGGCCATGTCCTGCAACTACGTCTTCGCCCTGGCCGCCGAGCGGCTGGCCGGATTCAGGTGCCGGAGCGGGCGGAATACCTTCGCGTCATCATGCTCGAACTGAACCGTATAGCCTCGCACCTTCTTTGGTACGGCACGACCGCGCTGGATCTCGGCGCGATCACGCCGTTTCTGTACGGTTTCCGCGAACGCGAACTGATCATGGATCTGTTCGAAATGACCTGCGGTCAGCGCCTCACCTACAATTATATCCGCATCGGCGGTGTCTCGCGCGATATTCATCCGACCTTTCGTCGCCAAGGCCGCGAAGCGGTGGCGACTATTACCGAGAAGATGTCGCGACTACGAGGGTCTGCTGAACGAGAACCCGATCTGGATGGCTCGCAAGAAGAATGTCGGCGTGATGTCGCCGGAACTGGCGATCGCCTACGGCGTCTCCGGTCCGATTCTCCGCGCCAGCGGCGTAAACTACGATCTCCGCAAAGATGATCCATACTCCATCTACGACCGGTTCGATTTCGATATTCCCGTGCAGAAGAACGGCGACTGCTTCGACCGATATATCCAGCGTCTTCAGGAAATCAAAGAGTCGCTGAAGATCATCACGCAGGCGCTCGACGGCCTTCCCGAGGGCGACTTCAAGGCCAAAGTCCCCGGCGTCTTCAAGCCGCCGGTCGGCGAGACCTACGCCCGCATCGAAAATTCCCGCGGTGAACTCGGCGTCTATCTCCAGTCCGACGGCACCACGAAACCGCTTCGCGTCAAGACGCGCGGCGGTTCCTACAACGCATTGCAGGTCCTTCCGGAACTTGGTAAAGGGCATCTCATCGCCGACATCGTCGCGATCATGGCCTCGCTCGATATCATCATGCCGGAGGTCGATCGATGATGCTCCCCGTGATTGAGGCACTCGAACTGGGCCGCTTTTCACCTGGCTCCATGAACTGCTTGCCTCCACCGGGCTCGGCGATCCCTGGCTCACCATTGTCGAATACGTTCTGCTCGCGGTTGTTGTCTTCGGCTTCCTTGCTCTGGTGGCGCTGTTCCTGGTCTGGTGGGAGCGCAAAATCTCCGCGCACATTCAGCAGCGCTTCGGCCCGATGCGCACCGGCTGGCACGGCTGGTATCAGACCGTCATGGATGCCGTGAAACTGCTGCAGAAGGAAGATATTCGCGTCACCACGCGCGACAAGGTAGTCTTCTTCTGGGCGCCGGTCGTCTGCTTTGTCGCCGCCTTTCTCGCCTACATCGTCATTCCGTTCGGCAAGGGCGTAATCGTCGCCGATCTCAACATCGGCATCCTTTACATCCTCGCCGTCACGACTTTCACCATCATCTCGCTGCTGATGGCCGGCTGGGGCTCCAACAACAAGTACGCCCTGCTCGGCGGCATTCGTTCGGCCGCGCAGGTTGTCAGCTACGAAGTCCCGATGGTCGCTTCGATTCTGGCCGTGATCGTCTTTTCCGGCTCGCTGTCGATGGTCGATATCGTCGAATCCCAGCAAGGGACATGGTATCTTCAACTGGTTCATCTTCCGCGTGCCGTTCGGCCCGATCGCGTTCCTGACCTATCTGATCGCCGCCACGGCCGAGACCAACCGCACGCCGTTTGACATTCCCGAGGCCGAACAGGAACTGGTCGCCGGGTACAATGTCGAATACTCCGGCATGAAGTTCGCCATGTTCTTTCTGGCCGAATTCGTCAACATGTTCACCGTCTCGGCGATCGCCACCACCCTGTTCCTCGGCGGCTGGAACGGGCCGTTCCTGCCGTCGTGGATCTGGTTCCTCGGCAAGACGCTCTTGGTCGTTTTCATACTGATGCTGTTCCGCTGGACCTTCCCGCGACTGCGCGTCGACCAGCTGATGGAGTTCGCCTGGAAATTCCTGGTGCCGCTGACGTTTGCCAATCTGATCCTGACCGGCTGGATGAAATACGCCGAATGGTACTGGTGAGACAAGGACGATAACGATGGGAATCTGGAAAGACATAAAGAACTCCTCACCGGGATGAGGATCACCAGCAAGCATCTCGGCCGCCATGCCATCACTATTCAGTATCCGGAACAGAAAATGACCATGCCCGAGCGGTCGCGCGGCATCGTCGTCCTGCTTTCGGATAAGGAAACCGGCGAACTCAATTGCACCGCCTGCATGCTCTGCATGCGCGCCTGTCCCACCGGCGCGATCGTTATCGACGCTCCGCGCGACGAGGCCAAGAAACGTCATCTGCAGAATTTCCAGATCGATTTCGGCATTTGCTGCTATCTGCGGACTCTGCGAAGAGGCCTGCAACTTCAGCGCTCTGAAGATGGCTCCCAAGTACGAATTTTCCACGCTCACCAAGAGCGACACCATCTGGGATATGGAGAAGTTGCAGGCGAATGGCCGCAATGTCGACTATGTCGACACCCGAAAGAAGAAAGCTCCGGCTGCGGCCGCCGCTCCTGGTCGCCGCGCCGAGCAGCCCGAGCACCGATGCCGCAAGCCCGACGGAGATCCCGAAGGAGAGGCAAAGTGATGATGCAGCCTGACGTCGGCATTGTGTTCTGGATCCTCGCTTTTGTGATCGTGCTCGCCGGCTTGCTCGTTGTGAGTCTCAAGAATATCTTCCATTGCGCCTTGGCGTTGATTGTCTCGCTCTCGGCGGTGGCCGGTATATTCATCCTGCTTGCATGCCGAGTTCCTGGCGGCCGCGCAGGTGCTCATATATGTAGGCGCGGTCTCCATTCTGATGATGTTCGCCATCATGTTGACCTCGAATCTGGCCGGCCAGCGCATCGCCCAGGTCAATCAGCACGCCGTCACCGGGGCCTTCATCTGCCTGTTCTTCGTCGCCGTTGCGTCGCTTCTGATCGGCGCCACCGATATCTGGCGACTTAGCGCCAACGCCCTGCCGTTGAAAAACACGTTCGTGATCGGCAAACTGCTTCTGACTGAATTCATGCTGCCCGTTCGAATTGATCTCGGTCCTGCTCGTGGCCGCGCTGATCGGCGCCATCGTCCTGGCAAGAGGGGAGAGGGCCTGATGCAATATTACCTGATCCTGGCGGCCATCCTGTTTGCCATCGGTCTCTTTGGTGTGATTACGCGCCGCAACACCATCGGCATCCTGATGTCGCTCGAGCTGATGTTCAACGCGGCCAATATCAATTTTGTGGCCTTCAACAAATTTGTCGCCACCGCCGGCATGTCCGGACAGATCTTCGCGATCTTCATCGTGGCGATGGCCGCCGCCGAAGCGACCGTCGGCCTGGCGATCGTATTGCTCGTCTACCGAAACTGGCGCGGCGTTGACTCCGATAACTTCAGCGTGATGAAGTGGTGAGGGAAGATACATGACACAACATGCCTATTTGATTGCGCTCCTGCCGCTTCTCTCGTTTGCCCTGATCGTCTTCTTCCTGCGCTGGAACGAAAAGGTCTCGGCCGGCTTCTCTATCGCGACGATCCTCATCGGCTGGGTGATGTCGATTGTCATTCTCTTCGAGACGATTGCTCGCCATGGCGAATCGTACGAGTGGCGCACGCTGATTACTTCATTTTCCGGACTCAACTTCGAAATTGGCATTCTGGTCGATTCCATCACCGCCATTATGCTGGTCGTGGTGACCACCGTCGGTGCCTGCGTGCAGATCTATTCGCTCGGGTACATGAAAGACGACCCGCGCTTCAGCCGCTTCTTCGCCTACCTGTCGCTGTTCTTGTTCTCGATGCTCGGGTCTCGTGCTGGCCAACAACTTCTTCATGATCTTCATCTTCTGGGAGCTGGTCGGCGTGACCTCCTACCTCCTGATCGGCTTCTGGTTCGAAAAGAAGAGCGCGGCCGATGCCGGCAAGAAGGCGTTCATCACCACCCGCATCGGCGATCTCGGCTTCATCATCGGCCTGATGCTGATCGGCATCTACTGTGGCACGTTCAACTACCATGAGGTGTTTGACAAAGTTGCCGGTGGCAGATTCCGCCGGCCATCCTGACCGCCGCCGCCATTTTCCTCTTCTGCGGCGCGGTCGGAAAGTCCGCCCAGTTCCCGCTGCATGTCTGGCTGCCCGACGCTATGGAAGGCCCGACTCCCGGTGTCCGCCCTCATCCATGCCGCCACCATGGTCGCCGCCGGCGTCTATCTGGTCGCGCGCTCAATGAATATCTTCGTCGGCTCGGCCGAAGCCTCCATGGTCGTCGCCATCATCGGCCTGATTACCTCGTTCCTGGCTGCCACCATCGGCCTGGTCCAAAACGACATTAAACGAATTCTCGCCTATTCGACCGTCTCCCAGCTCGGTTACATGATCATGGCCCTCGGCCTGTATGGTCACGATACCGCCCTCGGCGAACACTCCGCCGGTTTTGTCGCCGGTACTCTTCACCTGATGACCCACGCCTTCTTTCAAAGGGCTGCTGTTCCTCGGCGCCGGTTCGGTCATTCACGCCGTGCACACCAACGACATTCAGGAGATGGGCGGCCTGAACAGGAAACTCGGCGATCACCAGCAAAACCTTTCTGATCGCCTCGCTGTCGATCGCCGGCATCTTCCCGTTATCCGGCTTCTGGTCGAAAGATGAAATCATCGCCACGACCCTGCATCATCCGGTCTTCTTCATCGGCACGCTGACTATCGCCTTCATGACCGCCTTCTACATGTGGCGGCTCTGCTTCCTGACCTTCTTCGGCGAGCCGCGCAATCAGCATCGCTATGACCACGCTCACGAATCGCCGAACGTTATGACCTATCCGCTGATTCTCCTGGCCGTGCTTTCGGTCTGCGCCGGCTGGGTGGCGCTCCCCTGGTTGTCGCACGGTTTTTCATCGTTCGTCTTCCACGGCGAACCGCATCATGCCGCGCCAAATTACTTCATGATGGCGCTCTCGACGGTGATCTCTCTCGCCGGTATCGGGCTCGCCTACCTGATGTACTATCAAGAAGTCGATCTCAGCCGATGCGCTTGCGGCGCAGATTCAGACCGATCTACACGCTCCTGTACAACAAATACTATTTTGATGAACTTTATGATCTGATATTGATCCGGCCCATCCTGGCCATCAGCCGCTTCATGTGGAGTTTTGACGCCAACGTTGTCGATGGCGCCGTCAACGGCACCGCCTGGCTGACGGTCCTCTGGGCGGACATCAAGATGTGGTTCGACAAATGGATTATCGATGGCGCCGTCAACGGTTCGGGCTGGCTCGTCCGTACTTTCGGCTCTTTCCTGAAATACATGCAGAGCGGCGCGGTTCAATTCTATGCCCTGTTTCTCCTCGGTGGCATCATCGTGGTGATGTTGGCGAAAATTGAAGGCGTCCTGTTCAAGTCTGTCGGCTGGCCGATGTTGACGACGTTTTTCGTCGCCGGCCTCGTTGCTCTCGGCATTGCGTCGAAAGTCATATTCACGCGCGAGGCCAGACTCGAACCGCAGAAGAAATCGAAAAACCTAAGGTCGGTGTATAGAGGTAGATAAGACATATGGGTATACTGAGTTCGCTGATATTCGTACCGCTTTTGGGCATGATCATCGTCATGTTCCTGCCCAAAGACAGCAAGGTCGCCATCCGGTGGACGGCGCTCATCGTCAGTATCATCCCGATGTTGCAGTCTGCCTGGCTGACCTGGGATTATTTCTTCAACTACTCCGGCTCGACTGCCATGGCCTACGTCGAGGGACCGTACAATTGGATCCCGTCCCTCAACATTCAGTACTTGCTCGGCGTCGACGGCATCTCGGTGCCGATGCTGTTCCTGACCGGACTGTTGAGCACGATCTCACTGCTGGCCTCGTTTAACATCGAGAAACGGGTCAAAGAATACTTCGCCTTCTTCCTCCTGCTTGAATCCGGCATGATGGGCGTGTTTTGCGCCCTCGATTTCTTCCTCTTCTACGTCTTCTGGGAAGTGATGCTGGTCCCGATGTACTTCCTGATCGGCGTCTGGGGCGGCCCGCGCAAGGAATACGCCGCCATCAAGTTCTTCCTCTATACGCTGTTCGGCTCGATCTTCATGCTGGTGGCCATCCTGATTCTTTACTTCACGTCCGAGCCGCACATCGCTGAACATGCTGACACTGATCGAAAAGGGCGTCGACCTTGCCCTACACGCTGCAGATGATTTGCTTCATCTTCTTCTTCATCGCCTTCGCCATCAAGGTGCCGGTCTGGCCGTTCCACACCTGGTTGCCGGACGCCCACGTCGAGGCGCCCACGGCCGTCTCGGTCATCCTGGCCGGTGTCCTGCTGAAGATGGGGACATACGGCATGCTGCGCGTGAGCTGGCCGATGTTTCCCGCCGCCCTGCAGTCGCTCAGTTTCTGGATCGCCCTGCTGGGCGCGATTGGCATCATCTACGGCGCGCTGGTTTCGATGGCCCAGAAGGATCTGAAGAAGCTGGTCGCGTACTCGTCGGTGTCGCACATGGGATACTGTATGCTGGCGCTGGGCGCCTTCAGTTCCGTACAGGCGGTCGCCGGCTGCATGTTCCAGATGGTTTCGCACGGTCTGATCACGGGCGCCATGTTCTTTCTGGTGGGCGTGCTCTATGACCGCGCCCACACCCGTGAAATCGCTGCCTTCGGCGGTCTGGGCAGCAAGCTCCCGGTGTACACCGGCATCATGATCTTCTTCTCGCATGGCCTCGCTCGGCCTTCCGGGCATGTCCGGATTCATCTCCGAATTCATGGTCTTTGTCGGTTCCTTCGCCGGCACCAACAAGAGTTCTCGTCGGCATCTCGGTGCTCGGCGTGGTGCTCGGCGCGGCGTACATGCTGCGGATGGTCCAGCGCGTCTTTCTCGGCGAATTCGACCTCGCCAAGTGGGGCGGCCTGACCGAAATCAACCTGCGCGAAATCATCACTGTCGCCCCGCTCGGTCGCTGACCATCTGGATCGGCGTCTATCCGAAGCCGCTCTCGGACCTGATGAAGGCGACGCTGGTAAACCTGGTACAGTTGATGGGCCGCTAGACGTATGGAAACGACACTGCCCGACTATAACCTTTGGCTGATGGCCCCGGAGATCATTCTCTTCGGCTGGGCGCTCCTGGTGTTCACCTACGACCTGTTCACCAGCCGTAAGTCGGCCACAGCGTCGCCTACCTCGCCATGGTCGGCCTGGTTGTCGCCGGCTTCTCTGTGGGCTCTCTTGCGCCGGTGTCTACGGTTTCGGTCTGGCTTCGGGACGATGTTCTTCAACGACCCGCTCGCCCTGTTCTTCAAAATCATCTTCCTCGGCGCCGCCTTCATGGCCATCGGCTCGTCGTTCGGCATCGTTCAGCGAAAAGATCATCAACCATCGCGGCGAGTTCTTCGGCCTGATCCTGCTCTCGACCGTCGGCATGATGTTTCTGGCGCTCAAGCAACGAATTGCTGTCGCTGTATATCGGCCTTGAACTGACCACCATCCCGCTGTTCGTGCTGGCCGCCTTCTTCAAGGATGATCGCCTTTCCGTCGAAGCCGGCATCAAGTATCTGATCATCGGCGCCTTCTCCTCGGCCGTGCTGCTCTACGGTCTGTCGTTCCTGTACGGTCTGTCCGGCACGACCGACATTCTGCAGATGAAAGTCAATATCGCCATCACCCAATTGGGCAATGGCGGTGATATCGGCGTGGTGCTGATTCTGGCAACCGCGACCATTCTGGCCGGCCTCGGCTTCAAACTGGCGCTGCCGCCCTTCCACCAGTGGGCGCCGGATGTCTATGAAGGTGCGCCGACCCCGGTCGCGTCTTTCCTGTCGGTCGGTTCCAAGGCCGCCGGGCTGGTCGCGTTCGCCAAGATCATCGTCAACGGATTGTTCGCCTTCTACGATCCGGTCATGAGCCCCAACGATTGGGGAATCATTGCCGGCGCTCTGGCGATGCCGCACTGGTGATCGGCAATGTACTGGCGATTCGCCAGACCAACATCAAGCGTATGCTGGCCTATTCGTCGATTGCCCAGGCCGGTTACGTCATGATCGGCATGATCGCCGTCAACGAGCTCGGCCTCGCTTCGGTCGGCTTTTACATGTTCGCTTACCTGTTCGCCAACATGGGTGCCTTTGCCATCGTAGCCATCATCGAAGACAAGACCGGCTCATGCGAAATCGACGCTTACAACGGCCTGTCGCGCCGCTCTCCTTTCCTGGCCGGTACCCTCAGCGTCTTTCTCCTGTCGCTGACCGGCATACCGCCCCTGGCCGGTTTCCTCGCGAAATACTACGTTTTCGCCGCGGCCATCAAAATGGCCGGCGTAGGCCCGAGCTTCTCCTGGCTCTACTGGGTGGTCGGCATTGGCCTGCTCACTTCGGTTTTCGGCCTCTACTACTATGCCGGAGTCATTCGCGCTATGTACTTCAATCCCACCGCCGACACCGCTGCATTCCGGCCTTCCCGTGCCGCGATGATCGTGGTCATGGTTGGCTTGGTGGGCGTCGTTCTGTTTGGTCTGTTCCCTGAGCCGATTCTCCAGTTCGCGAACCAGATCCCGGCTGCCTACGGGCTGCATTCCCCCGCACTGAGTACATTCCATTCCAATTGACTTTATTCCGTACTAATTCTATACTCCGGGCACTAATTGGTGGATGGGATGGGTATGTCGGTATTCTCTGGTGCGGCCAACATTATCAAACGGTATTTCCTCAGCGGCGTTCTCGTTGTCGTTCCGGTCATACTCACCTATCTGGTCCTGCGGCTGCTCTTTAGCACCGTCGATGACATCCTCCAGCCGGTCATCACCAAACTCTTCGGTTTTGCCATCCCCGGCCTTGGCCTGGTGACCACGCTTGTCATCATCATTATCGCCGGAATCATTACGCGCAATTTCCTCGGTGCTCAAATCTACCATCTGGGCGACCGATTTCTCAACGGCATGCCTTTGGTGCGGCCGGTGTATTCCGCCGCCAAGCAGCTTCTGGAAGCGATGGCCGGCTCGTCCTCGACTTCCTTCAAAGAGGTTGCTCTGGTCGAATATCCGCGCGTCGGCATCTACGCGATCGGATTCATTACGCATCGTCTGGAAATAGCTGTCGACGGATCTCGCGACCCCTATATCGCCGTGTTCATTCCCTCGACGCCTACTCCGATGACCGGTAACGTCGCCCTCGTCCCGGCCGACAAAGCGTATGTCCTGGATATGACCGTCGAGCAAGGGGTGAAGTATCTGGTATCGGGTGGCGCCGCGTCCCCCGACCTGATTCATGCCCGTCATTTGTCGCGGCCCGCGACAACCGGCAGGTGACTACATATGAAATTGGCTAATTTGCTGATGGAGCGCCGGATCAATATTGATCTCGTCGCTCAGACAAAAGACGAGGCGATTCGTGAACTCCTCGACATGATCGTCGCCGAAGGCGTGGCATTCGATTACGATTCTGTTCTCAGATCTATTCGCGAACGCGAAGAAATCGAGGATACCTGTTACGGCCACGGCTTTGCCTTCCCCCACGCGCGGACTGACGCTGTGGCCGAGATGTTTATCCTCATCGGTGTCTCAAAGCACGGCATGGCCGGCCGTACCAGTGATGGTCAGATGCTGCACGTTGTGTGCCTCTTGCTGACTCCGTCACACATCGCGAAGCTGTATTTACAGACGCTCTCCGGCTTGGCTACCTTTGCTCGTCGGCCGGATTCCCTCGCCCGCCTGCTGGCTGCCGCCGGCCCGCCCGACATCGTCAAGATGATCTCCGACGCCAACGTGGTAGTTGACAAGGAACTGGTGGTCAAGGACGTGATGCGCCACCGCGTTGCGACCGTCACCCCCGAGGACTCACTGAAGGATGTTGCCAATCTGATGTTTCGTCATCGCCTGTCGGCGCTCGCCGTTGTCGACCATAACCGTAAACTGCTGGGACAAATCAGCGATCGAGATTTGATTCGCGCCGCTCTGCCGGCCGATGCCCGGGAAATTGAATATATGAGATATTCGATCGACGGCGAACCATTTGAAGACCTTCTCAAGCAGGAGGATAAAATCAAGGTGGCCCAACTCTATCGCACCGATCAAATGGTCGCCTCGCCGAACACCCGAATCGTTGACGTTGCTGCGGCCATGATCTTCAAGGACGTCCGCCGCGTCTTCGTCACCGACAACGACAACAACTTGGTCGGCGTACTCCTGCGCAAGGACATCGTCAATATGGTAATTCGAGGCTAATCAAGTCTCTGGTGAAATAGGGGCAACTTCTCATGGAGCATCAACACAAAAAGTATGATATCGATCCGTATCTCTATTTGATTCTCATTGTGGCCCTGGTCGTCACTCTGCCCGGCCTGCTGTGCGGCCTGTTTCATGTCCCGCTCTCGCCCATCATCGGCGTGTTCGCCTTTGGTATCGCGATCTTCGGCGCCGCCTTCATCCTGTCCTGGGCCGCCGAAGCGGCCCAGGTCGATATATCGGAATCGCTCGCCGTCGCCATCCTCGCGCTCATCGCCGTCTTACCTGAGTATGCCGTGGACTTCGTCTTCACCTGGAAAGCGGCTCACGATCCCAGCCAGGCCCATTATGCCATAGCCAACATGACTGGCGCCAATCGCCTGCTCGTCGGGCTCGGCTGGCCGTTTATTCTCCTGCTTTATGTCATCGCCAAAAAGAAGAAAGAAATCATCCTGCACGAGACGCAACGTGTCGAGATCTTCTATCTCGCTATGGCCACCCTGTACTCCTTTACCATTCCTCTCAAGGGTAGCCTCAATCTGTTCGACACGCTGATCTTGGTGACACTCTTCTTCTTGTATACACGACGTGCCGCTCAGATAGAATCCGATGAACCAGAACTAGTCGGCCCCGTTAAGATCGTGGCGAATATGAAAACGATGCCGCGAAGGCTGACCACCGGCTTGATGTTTCTCTTCGCTGGTGGCGTTATCTTCTTTGTCGCTGAACCGTTTGCCGAATCGCTCGTCTCAATGGGCAAAGTGCTCGGCATCAAGGAGTTCCTGCTGGTGCAGTGGCTGGCCCCTATCGCCTCGGAGTCACCGGAATTTATCGTCGCCGCCACCTGGACCCTTCGGGGTGCTGCCGGCTCAGCGCTCAAAGCGCTCATTTCGTCGAAAGTCAATCAATGGACCCTGCTGGTCGGAACCATTCCTCTCGTCTATGCCATCTCGGGCGGCGCTATCAGGCCGTTCATGCTCGACACTCTGCAGGATCACGAGCTCATTCTCACCGCCGCCCAGTCATTGTTTGCTGTTGCCCTGTTGGTTAATCTGCGGCTGAGTCGCCTTGACGGCCTGTTGCTCTTTGTGCTTTTTGCCGCCCAATTGCTGGTCGAACAAATTCGCGTTGAGGTGGCCATCGCCTACGTGGTCCTGGCCATTCTTTACCATTGGCTCAACCGCCGAGACATCATTCCAGCAGCCGTCATGGGGTTGGGCCTGAAGTCCAGGGGAGGCGGACATCGGGGGAGAGGCTGAACTTTCAGCGTCACACGCTACCTCGGCCAGAATCGGCCACGGTTTTGATGCTGGCTGCCCACCCTGGTTGGTCGGGAGTTTTTTTGCCGTTGTCCTGCAAGAGGTTGAATGGCTCTCGATGGACCGTCTTGCGACCGTGTTACGCTTGGCAGCCCCGGCTAACCTCTTGACAAATGCGGTCAAAAGTGGTTTTATGAGCGGCTTAAGCGAGAATCGGAACCTCACTACGAAGGAGTCGGATTGCAGGCCAAGGACGCACCGCAAGTAACATTTCCTGACCTCTTTGAGAAGTGCTACAAATTCACCGCCGCCGACGATGTCAAAGCGCTCGGCATCTATCCCTATTTTCACCCCATCCAGAGTGCCCCGGGCGATGAGGTCATCGTCGATGGCCAGCCCTGCGTTATGGCCGGCTCCAACAACTACCTCGGCTTGGTCAATCATCCCAAAGTCAGAGAAGCCGCCGCCAAGGCCGCCATGGAATTCGGCTCCGGATGTACCGGTTCACGCTTCCTGAACGGCACGCTCGATCTCCATCTGGAACTTGAGCGACGTCTGGCTAAATTCGTCCACAAGGAGCGCGCACTCGTTTTTTCCACCGGCTTCCAGACCAACCTGGGAACCATTTCTTGTCTGGTTGGAAAGAACGACGCCATCATCATCGATCGCCAGGTGCATGCCTGCATTGTCGATGGCTGCCGCCTCTCATATGGCAAGGTCTACAAGTTCGCGCACAACGACATGGAAGATTTCGAACGCGTCATTAAGAATGTGCGCGCCAACAACGGTCGGGGCGGCATTCTTGTGGTCGTGGATGGCGTTTTCTCGATGGAAGGCGACATCATCGATTTGCCGAACCTGGTGAAAGTGGCCAAGAAGTACAACGCTAAGGTCATGGTCGATGACGCTCATGCGGTCGGTGTCCTCGGCAAGACCGGCGCCGGCACCGCCGAACATTTCGGCTTGTCCAGTGAAGTCGACCTCATCATGGGCACCTTCTCCAAATCATTTGCCGCGCTGGGCGGGTTTATCGCCGGTGAGGCTGACGTTATCGACTACATCCAGCACACGGCCCGGGCGCTCATCTTCTCCGCTTCCATGACACCCTCCTCAGCCGCCGCCGTGCTGGCTGCCCTGGACATTATTGAAAGCGAACCCCAGCGGCGCGAACAGCTCTGGAAAAACGCCCAGCGCATGCAGCGGGAATTCCGAAGCCTCGGCTTCAACATCGGACACACGCAGACCCCCATCGTACCGATCGTGGTCGGCGAAGATCTGGAATGCTTCGCTTTCTGGAAAGCGCTCTATGACAACGGCGTGTTTACCAACCCGGTGATCTCACCCGCCGTTCCCCCCGGACAAGCCATGATCCGGACCTCGTACACCGCAACCCACACCGAAAAGCACCTGGACCGTGTGGTCGAGGTCATGGCCAAAGTCGGACGCGAAAAAGGACTTATCTCGTAGAAATCTCTTATGGCCACTCTCGATGTTGTTGAAGTTGAGTCGAAAGATCAACTGAAACAGTTTATCCGTTTTCCCACCACCCTCTACAAGGGTATCTCACAATACGTCGTCCCACTCGTGAGCGAACGCAACGAGTTTTTCGACACGAAGAAAAACCCCTTCTATCGGTCTGCCCGCACGCGCCTGTTTCTGGCCGTAAAGGATGGCGAAGTGTGCGGGCGCGTCGCAACCTGCGTCAACTACCGTCACAATGATTATCACGCTGAAAAGACCGGCTTCTTTGGCTTCTTCGATTCGATTGATGATTTCGATGTCGCCCAGCGGCTGCTCAAAGTGGCGATGATCACCCTCAAGAAAGAGGGGATGGAACGGATGCGCGGCCCGATGAATTTCTCCACCAATCACGAGATCGGTTTTTTGATCGATGGCTTCGACCTGCCGCCTACCGTCATGATGCCCTGGAACTATCCCTACCAGCCGAAACTGGCCGAGAAATTCGGACTCAAGAAGGTCATGGACCTGAATGCCTATCGGTTGGACAAGACCGCCGGCATTTCCGATCGGGTCGCTCGCGTCACCGAGGCATTGCAAAAACGCGGCGGGATTAAGATCCGAACTCTGCGCATGCGAGACTTCGACAATGAAGTCCGCAAGGTATTGGAAATCTATAACGCCGCCTGGGCGCCCAATTGGGGCTTTGTGCCGATGGATGAAGAGGAATTCTTCGCCATGGCCAAACAGCTGAAACAGATTGTCGATCCCGACATGGTCTTCATCGCCGAACACGACGGCGAGCCGGTGGCGTTCTCGCTCGCGCTTCCCGATATCAATCAGGCCCTGATCCACCTCCACGGCCGCCTGCTCCCCGTTGGCATCTTCAAACTTCTCTGGCACACCAAGGTGCGGAACAAAATCAACGGTGTCCGCATGCTCACCATGGGCGTCGTCCCCAAATTTCAGAAGCGGGCGATCGACCTTATGCTGTACACCAATACCTTTCGTCAGGGCAGCGAGAAGGGGTACCACTGGGCCGAGCTGTCGTGGATTCTCGAGACGAACGAATTGATGAACCGCGCGGCCGCCGATATGGGCGCCAGGTTGTATAAGAAATACCGCATCATGGAGATGCCCCTTTAAGTGATTTGAGCCCGCTGTCATGCGACGAATACTTGTCGTCTCGCTGCTTCTCTTTCTCACCTTCGGCTGCACCAGCCGCTACCGCCTCGATCTTTTTGTTACCGATGAGGGCAGTCGCGGCAATGCCAAAGTACTCCAGCGCGAATTTATCGTCGGATCACAACTGGCCGATCCGTACGCCGACGTCAAAGTTGTGCCCGGTACCGGCAATACCATCGTTGTCACGATGAACCGCCGGGGACAGCGCCACGCCACCGAATACGGTTCAGTGCTCGGCTACGATGAAAGCCTCCGGTACCGCCTGTACGTCCACCTCCCCGGTGAACCTTCGCCTCAGACCATACCGCTGGCCGAGAACTCATTTGTAAATCTGGTCGGACGCTATGATTTGCCGGCCGAATCTAAGATCTATCGACCGACCAGTGGTGAGATGGTGATCGACTCGATCAGCAAGGGACACTTGTTTGCCACCGTCAACGCCCAGTTCGCCAATTCGGCCGGCGCCGCGATCACTCTCGACGGTCGGGTGAAGCTCAAGATAACGCGCTAATCCACAATTGGTTAGCGTCTCCATCGCCATCGCGCCGATCTTCTTGTTTCAACCTTGTGACTTCCCGCAATTCGACTATATTATCTATGATACCTCTGGAGGATCTATGACTCGCGGTGTATCTTGCCAGCCGTTCATTTCGGCACTTTTCGTGCTTGCCGTACTTTGTGAAGGCGCGGCGTTCGGACAAGATATCCAATTGGGTCCCGCCGTCATGCTCGACACCGTAATTGGGCATACGCTTGGTCAGCCGTCAATAATTGTCGACTCCAGCGGCATCCTGATTTATGCAATACGTCAGACGACTACCGACACTGAGCTTGTCGGATTCAAGATCGCCGATCCGACCCACCCCGAATCATGCGTTCCTCTCGGATCAGTTATTCCCGATGCCATGGTTTTTGATGCCTGGTTGACAAAGGCCGGCAATCATAACGTTCTTCTTTGGAAAACAGACCGGTCAGTCGGCGCAACTACCACGCCGTCCGTTGACTCCGTTTACTTCCTTGAAACGATTTTCCAATCGAGCGTCCCAACTACTGATGAACTCGCACAGAGTATTCTGCTGGGCAAATGGCAAACATCCGACAGAACAGTCTGGCCCTGGGATGTTCGCAGTGCGATTCTGGATTCGCTCTTGTATCTCGAATATACCACCGGTAGTGATTGGTTCGAAACCATCCGCGATATTCACTCCGTCGTCGTGACGAATCTGGTAACAAAGCAGAAGGAAAACTTCCGCCTGCCCCGGGCAAATACCTATCCCTCGGCGCATACCTCCGGGGGAAGATCGGAATTTATCACTACCGCCCAGGGTATATCCATCGTCGATCCTGATCTGTTTTGCCATCTCTATTTTTACATGGATATGGAACCTTGGTGTTTTCGTCCCGAGGTGTACTACCGAACCCATTCCATTGCGCTGGACAGCGTTAACGACTCTGGCGTCGTCATCGACAGCGTGTATCTTGCGGATGATGCCACCTGGTACGATGTCCGCCATGTAACGACCGACTCCGGACAGTTTTTTGCCCTGAGAGGGGCTCGTGAAATCCGCAAACTAAACACACAAACGGACGGGTTCGAATTTGTGGCCTCGGTCCCGGCCGCGAGATCCGAAAACCTCCTGCCCGTAACGCTGCAGAATGGCTTTGCTATTCTCGCAACCACTCGATCGCACACGGGGGACCACCTCGAAC
Organism: uncultured candidate division Zixibacteria bacterium; assembly: GCA_963806185.1. Lineage (GTDB taxonomy): Bacteria > Zixibacteria > MSB-5A5 > GN15 > FEB-12 > CAWDXE01. The sequence goes on along the minus strand of CAWDXE010000001.1, from coordinate 257,721 downwards.
TATACGATCGTTCGTGGAGCCACCTTACCTCAGACAACATTACCTATGCGGGCGAATCTGTTCAGAATGTCTGGATCGCAGCGATGCCAAGCTCTTCATCGTTTGCCGTTTGCTATACCGCTGTCGCCCCGGAACCGTACAACCAGCGCCGACTCTTTGTCCAGACCGGGACCGCAGCGATTCCAACCGATGTGACCAACGATGACCCGGAGCCGCTGCCGTCAGATTTCAGCCTCTCCCAAAACTACCCCAACCCCTTCAACAGCCAGTCTGTGATCAGCTTCAGTCTGCCACAGAAAGAAAGGGTCTCTCTTCGCATCTACAATAGCCTCGGACAACTTGTCTGAATCTTTGGCGATCAGGAACTCACGGCGGGAACCCATCAGATTACCTGGGACGGCTACGGGGACAACGGCCAGCCAGCCGCCAGCGGGATATATTTCTACCGTCTGGTGACTGGCAGGTTCGACCAAGCAAAGAAGATGCTCCTGCTCAAATAGACGGAATAATCACAAAGTAAGATATTGCTGTATAATAGCTTAGGAAAATTCTTGACGGGGAGTGCAGATTTTCCTGCAACTTTCCTCCCTTCTTTCGTATATAACTAACAGTTTAGTTGAACTGACTGGTTAGTTATGAGAGAAGCGAACGATCACGAACATTCCATTAGCGATACCACCCGCGAGAAGATCCTCGAAGCCGCCCGCCTGGAATTCGCCGAACTCGGCCTTGCCGGTGCCCGCGTTGATCGTATTGCCGAACACGCCGGCGTCAATAAGGCGATGATCTACTATCATTTCAAATCCAAGGACGAGCTCTACGGCTGCGTCATCGATGAATTCCAGCAACGCGCTATGTCGCTCATTCGCCAGGATCTGTCTGCATCATTCACTTTTGAGGAGTTCCTTCGCGCCGCCGTCGAACGCCATGCAACCCTCATTGGAAACCGGCCCGATGTCCGTTCCATTCTCATGCGTGAATTGGCCAACCCCGACCGTCAGTTCCTCGACCGGATGACCAAGAATATTCTCGGCTCCGGACTCCCGCAGGACGTGATCGTTCGGCTCAGAAATTCTATGGAGACCGGTGAGTTCCGGCGCTTTGATCCGCGCCAGATCATGACCGCATTTCTCACGTTGAGCATCGGTTTCTATTTTCTCGAACCACTTTTTGCCACCATGGGACCCCTCACTGATCGCGACGCGTTTATTGAAGAACGAAAGAAAGTAATTGTCGATTTACTCCTTAACGGTTTGCGAGCTAAACCAGCATGAAAGCTATAGTCCTTGTTCTAGTGTATCTGTGCAGTGTCGCTCAAGCGCGCGATCTCACTCTTACTCAGGCGCTCAGCCTTGCCGAGGAACATTCGCGAAGTCTGAAACGGGCGCAGTCCGGGCTGGCCGGTGCCGAAGCGGACGTACGCGCTCTGCAAGCGGAGCGGTTTCCCACACTTTCGGCCAACGGCGCAGCGTCGTACATCAGTGCTGTTCCATCATTCGACATTGCCCTCCCGATTCCAGGTGCACCGTCATTTTCCCGCGAACTCGGCAGCGAACAGAATTATCAACTCGACCTTCGTCTATCCATGCCGCTCTATACCGGTGGAAGAATCAGCAACAGTATCGCTACTTCCAAGGCGGCCCGCGAACTGAGTCAGGCGCAATTGGATGCCGAGCGCATGCGCCTCGCTTTCCAGACTCGCGTCGCGTACTACACCCTGTACAAAGCGGACGGCCTCGTCAGAACATCCGAAGCACAACTCAAACGGGCCGAAGTTATTTCACAGGATGTTCAGTCACTGTTTGACGGCGGCTCGGCCGACTCGGTCGATATTCTTGATGCTCAGCTCGCTCTGTCACGAGCGCAAATTGGTTTGGAACAGGCCCGCAATAGTCGACGCACAGCCGAACTTTCTCTGCTCACGTTACTCGGATTGCCGATATCGGACTCCGTCCGTTTTGCCGAGGTAATTCCCGACCCGATCGAACCGGATGGCGATGCGATTGTCGACGCCCAGAAGCCGGAGCTTCGCGTCGCCGAGGCCGGAGTCTCAGTCAATCGCGCTCGCGTACGACTGTCTAAAACGGATTACCTCCCCACTGTCTCCGCCTATGGCGGCTACTCCTACGGCAAGCCTAACCGGGACCTGTTCAACAACAGCTGGAACGACTACTTCACCGTGGGAGGAAATCTCACCTGGTCGTTTAATATCGGCGGCCGCACGGCCAACCGGGCTCGTTCTGCCAACTGGGCGCTGGCAGGCGCCGAATTTGATCGCGATTTGATAAAAGAGAATCTCACTCGCGACGCTGCCGTCAGTTTGGAACAAATGCACCTGGCCCACCGCCAATACCTGACAGCGGTGGCCGAGTACCGAATCACCTCCGATCACTTCCGCCTCGCCTCGGCGCAACATAAAGAAGGTACCATGACAGCCAATCGCCTGCTTGAAGCCGAGGCGGATCTCGCCGTTGCTGACGGTTCGCGCCATGCCACGCTGGTGCAGTACTATATCGCTCGTAGCGCCTACTTGTACGCGATCGGTTCAACAGATATCGAGAAGGGAAACTGATATGAAACGAATGGCCATAATCCTGCTTTCAATCCTGGGTGCAACCGTCATCGGCTGCAAGTCAAACAATGGAACAGCGGGTGGTTCGGGTTTCATCGAGGCCAACGAGGTTCTCGTCAGTGCCGAGACAGGTGGACGAGTGATTGAACGGCGCTTCGACGAGGGCCAATCGGTCAAGGCCGGCGACACTCTCGCCGTTATCGATCCCAGTCGAACTGAGCTCGAGCTCGCCTCGGCCGAGGCCGGCCACCAGACCGCCGAAGCCAACCTTCGCGTCGCCCGTATCCAGGTCGACCGCGCCAAACAGCAGGAATCATACACCAAGTCCGAACGCGACCGCATCGCCCGTCTCATTCGCTCCGGCTCGGCCACCCAGCGACAACTCGACCAGTTGGAAAACGAATTCACTCAGGCAACCATCGCCCGCAAGTCCGCCGAAGCTACCGTCGGCACAATTGAAGCGGAAATCGAAAAGATCAATGCCGATCTCAATCGCATCCGTCGCGTGCTTCAAGATACGCGCCCACTGGCGCCTATCAGCGGAACCGTCACTGAGAAGTTCGTTGATGCCGGCGAAGTGGTCGGCCTCGGCAAGGCCATCATCAAAATTGCCCAGCTCGATACCGTCTGGGCCAAAGTCTATCTCCCTTCCAGCGAGTTCTCAGGAGTGAAAGTCGGCGACCGCGCCAAGGTCAGCACCGAGTCGGGCGAAACCGAATATCCCGGCGTCGTCTCCTGGACTTCCGCCGAAGCGGAGTTCACGCCCAAGAACGTGCAGACTGAGAAATCCCGGGCCAACCTCGTCTATGCCGTAAAAGTAACCATCCCGAACAGCGACGGGCGGCTGAAAATCGGCATGCCAGTATTCGTGACTCTGGAACTGAAATGAGCTTCATCACTATCGACAATATCAGCCGCTCCTACGGCAAGGTGGTCGCCTTGCATGAATTTTCACTCGCCGTCGAAAAAGGGGAGATCTTTGCCCTGGTCGGGCCGGATGGCGCGGGGAAGACTACGTTGATCCGTATCCTCTGCCGTTTAATCGACGCCGACGCCGGCAACGTAACTATCGCCGGCCACGACATCACGAAGAACTTCGACGCCGTGAAGCATATCCTCGGCTATATGCCGCAGGTCTTTTCGCTCTACCCGGATTTGAGCGTCGAGGAGAATCTCACCTTCTACGCCGGCATCTACGGCGTATATGGGCAGACTTATCGTGACAAGCGCGATTTTCTCTACACCTTCTCCAATCTCGGCCCTTTCGCCAAACGCCGAGCGTCGGCCCTGTCAGGAGGCATGAAGCAGAAGCTGGCCCTTTCCTGCGCGCTCATGCATGATCCTGAGTTACTGATTCTCGACGAGCCGACCACCGGCGTTGATCCCCTTTCGCGACGGCAGTTCTGGGAGATACTGCTTGAGCTGAAGAAAGGCGGCACCACCATCCTCGTCTCCACACCCTATATGGACGAGGTTGCTCGCGCCGATCGCGCCTGCTTCATCTTCAACAGCCGTCGCCTCTCCGTCGGTACGCCGCAGCAACTGGCTGCCCAGTTCGAGGGAACGATCTACTATCTGGATGCCAACCCAACTACCGAATTGATTCAGCAAATTAATCAGATCTCCGGCCTCTCGGCCCGCCGCTTTGGCGCCGGCATCCATATCTACCTTCAGTCCGGTGATACTATTGAGCGATCCGCCGGGAGTCTGTCCTCAGCCGGAGTGACCTCCACGCAGATCCACACCATTGCGCCCGAGCTCGAGGATCGTTTCATCCAATTGATGGAGACCACCGGATGAACAGCCACGCCGTGCAGATCGACCATCTGACCAAACGCTTCGGCCAATTCACGGCCGTCGACGATCTTTCGCTGACCGTCGAGACGGGTGAGATCTTTGGTTTCCTCGGGGCCAACGGAGCGGGGAAGACTACTGCCATTCGCATGCTGTGCGGGTTGCTCTTGCCCACGTCAGGCTCTGGTCAGGTCGGCGGGTTTGATGTTCTCAAGGAATCCGAACAGATCAAACGCAATATCGGCTACATGTCGCAGAAATTCTCGTTATACGCCGATCTGACTGGCCGCGAGAACCTTGATTTCTACGGCCACGCCTACAATCTCGATAAGAAATCGCGCCGCCGGCGCATCGATGAACTCACCGAACGACTCTCGCTCGGCGAATTCATCGACCGCGTCTCGGGCCGTCTTCCGGTCGGCTGGCGGCAGCGCCTGGCGCTGTCAGTCGCCGTTCTGCACCAGCCGAAAATTCTCTTTCTCGACGAACCGACCGGCGGCGTGGATCCCGTGTTCCGCCGCACCTTCTGGGGCCTTCTATATGAATTGGCCGACGAAGGCGTTACGATTTTCGTAACTACACACTATATGGACGAGGCGGAATACTGCGGTCGAATTTCCATCATGCATGCCGGCAAACTTATTGAGCTCGGCACTCCGCACGAACTGGTTAAGAAACACAAGGCGGCCAACCTCGAAGATATGTTCATCGATCTGATCCGGCCGAATGGAGTCGCCAGTGCGTCAGCTTAAAGCCATCGCCCAAAAAGAGCTGTATCACATCCTGCGCGACTTCCGCTCGCTCATCATCATCTTCATCATGCCGATCATGATGACGTTTCTCTATGGCTATGCCATCAACATGGATATCGAGCACATCGGTCTCGCGGTCATCGATCAGGATCAAACCCCCGAATCACGCGCCTTCGTCGAACGATTCTATGAATCAGGATACTTCTATCGTGCCGCCGAAGAGCCATACATCTTCGACCCGGCCCAGCTTCTGCGTGCCTCACATGCCGCCGGAGTGCTGCTCATCCGTCCGGGCTTTGCTGAAGCCTTACAGAATGGCTCCCAGTATGAATTGGGGTTGGAGCTTGATGGCTCCGAGGTGTCCCAGGCCGCCGCGGTCGTGGCCTACACCAACGCCCTGCTCAATAGGTACCTGCTCGACCGCCTCCCGCCCGGCACGTCGCTGCCCGGTGTCAGGATTTCTCAACAGATGCTCTACAACCCGGACATGCTTTCGTCGCACTTCTTTGTGCCCGGCATCGTCTCGATTATCCTGCTCATGATTTCCGCACTCTTGACGTCGATTACTATCGCGCGAGAGAAGGAAACCGGCACCATGGAGCAACTGCTGGTCGCACCGGTTTCGCCGACCCAGATACTCATTGGGAAGATCGTTCCCTACATACTCATTGCCTTTCTCGACGGGTTGTTGGTGATCGTTTTCGCCAAGCTCTTGTTCAACGTTCCGTTCGTCGGCTCATTCCCGCTGCTGCTGCTCTTTGAACTGCTCTACGTCGGCACGGCGCTCAGCATCGGTATCCTCATTTCAACCGGTGTCGCGACTCAACAGCTCGCCATGCAACTGGCACTTTTGATCACCATGCTGCCGTCGATCATGCTCTCTGGCTTTATTTTCGCCGTCAAAAACATGCCGGTGGCCCTGCAGGTTATCAGCCGACTCGTCCCGGCCACTTACTTCATCAAGATGGTGCGGGGGATCATGCTGAAAGGATCCGATTTTGCCATTCTCGCCCCGCAAGCCGGTTTTCTGTTCCTGTTAATGGTGATCTTTCTCTTCCTGGCCGTGCGGCGTTTCAGCACGAGGGTGGGCTGATATGTTGCGTGCCTTTGCCGGCGTTTTCAAAAAGGAACTCACCCAGAGCCTCCGCGACAAGACCAACCTCAGGCTCTTCTTCGTCATGCCGATACTCCAGTTGTTGATTATGGGGTACGCTGTTAATACCGACGTCAAACGGATTGCCCTCGATGTCTACGACTACAGCCAGTCCGCCTACTCACGCCAATTGATTCAGGCGTTTAAGGCCGGAGATTACTTCCGTCCGGTCGAACGAGAGGCGGTCGACGACCGTGTCCCGATCTGGCAACTCGAGGATCGTTTCCGCGCCGGCAAGTCGGAGATGGCTGTTATTATCCCCAAAGAATTCTCCGAGCAACTTGAAAATGGTGATTCGGTCACGCTTGGTTGGATAGCTGACGGCTCGGATGCCAACTCGGCAAGGATAGGGACCGGCTACGCACAACGCATCGTACAGAGTTTCTCGAGCAATGTACTCAACAGGAAGCAGAATATCGAACTCCGCTACGACTACCTGTTTAACCCGGAGGCCGAATCGCGCATGTTTATGGTCCCGGGAGTTGTGGCCACTTTATTGACCATGCTCACTCTGATGATGACCGCTATGGCTATTGTCCGCGAAAGGGAACTGGGCACACTGGAACAGGTCATGGTCACGCCGATCAACAGCGTCACCCTCATGTTCGGCAAGCTTTCGTATTTTGCTCTCGTTTCCATGGCCGTTATGGGATTCACCCTGCAAGTAGGCCTCTGGTGGTTCAACGTCCCATTTGTCGGCTCGCATCTTCTGCTCGTCGTGCTCTCACTGATCTATTTGCTCAGTTCGCTTGGCCTCGGGTTGCTAGTGTCGACGCTCACTCACACTCAACAGCAGGCGATGTTTCTGGCCTGGTTCCTGTCCATCTTCACCATGCTCACCTCCGGCTATTTTACGCCGGTCGCCAACATGCCCGTCTGGCTTCAGCATCTCACCATCATCAATCCGATGCGCTATTACATCGACATCGTGCGCGGCATCATTATGAAAGGCTCCGGCGTGGCTGATCTCTGGGAGAGTATCATCGGCATGACCATCATCGGCCTGATCGCCTTCACCTCCGCCGCGCTCCGCTTCCATAAGCGCATGGTGTAGCATGGCTTATGCGGGTCCGTCAAATAGTCAGCCCCGAATTGCTTGCATCCTTTGATGCTTGCTTTATATTTGAGCAAAGCATCCTCGTTACCCGATTGAGTGTATGACTCGCGGAACTTACTTGGTGTATCAGCAAATTTGCCTGCGTCTCACCAAGCCTCTCTACACCGGAGAACAGCAATGAAACATCTGGGCATCCTTTTCCCTGTGTCGACCTGCCTGCTCATGTGCGCCGTTGACGCATCCGCCAACCTTATGCTTCGTCGACCGGCATCAGATACGACTACCTTTGGTCTTCAACTCTCCCGGCCGATTATCCACGATTGGGGGTACAAGGGATTGACAGGTTCACTCCAATTCGACGTTCGCGTGCCAGTGACGCACAGTGTCGCCTTCACCACCCAGCTCCCCATCGCCAACAGTGACAAGAAATACGAATCGGACGATGGTACCGTGCTCGGCAACATCGGCATTGGTCTTGACTTCTTGTTGGCCAGATCGGAAAAACGTCAGACCAGTGCCACTCTTATGGCGCAACTGCCGACTGCTGCGCAATATTCAAATTATGGTCCTGAATGGTACTGGCCGTATGACGACGGCAAATACTACGCACTATTTGCGGGCAACGCCGCTGATCTCTACGACGTCGCCCGCTTCAATTCTGGTTACTGGAGTCTCTACGGCAACTTTTCACAGCAGTTCACCTTCGACAGTTGTCGCTTTGGGTTCGAGCTGGGTCCGACCATACTGCTTGGTCGGGACGAAAGAGATTCGGAAGCCATTCTCCATTACGGCGTTTCCGGAGGGATCGGATCGAGAAGATTACTCCTCACGTTGGAGCTCTCGGGTTTGTGGCTGATGACAAAGGATGGAAACGAGTCCTCCGATGGCATCGATCACTTCGCTGCCGTCGGATTCGAATTTCCGAGGTTTGTCGGTCGTCCCATCGTGTATTTCCAGAAGCCGCTGGATTCGGAATATGACGACGTGAGCGGCGCTGTCCAACTGAAGCTTGAATTTCCGATCGGAAATGCGCGGCCGTAAAAACTTCCGACGCTGATTCTTGTTACAGTAGGCATCACCATACCAACCATTGGAGGGACGATGCCTACTGATACCAAACGACCGGATGCCGGCCAAACAGCCCCGACTTTCAACCTGCTCAATCAGGACGACGCCAAAACCAGCCTCAAGGATTTCAAGGGGCAATGGGTGGTGCTCTATTTCTACCCCAAAGACGATACCCCCGGCTGCACTACCGAGGCGTGTGAATTTACCGACGGCCTTAAGGCGTTTGAAAAAGTCGGTGCCACTGTGCTCGGTGTAAGCCCCGACTCCACCGCCAGCCACCGGAAATTTGTCGAGAAGTTCAAATTGAAAGTCACACTGCTTTCCGACCCTGAGAGGGAAGTGCTCGAAAAATACGGTGCCTGGGGGACCAAGATGATGTACGGCAAGGAATCGCTGGGCGTCATCCGCAGTACGTTCCTGATCGACCCCCTGGGCAAGATCGCCTATGTCTGGGCGAAAGTGACGGCCGCCGGACATGCCGAGGCAGTGAGAAACAAACTGGCGGAATTGATAAAATAAGCCGATCATTTCTACATGAAATTCCTCATCTCCGGTGCCACTGGACTCATCGGCGGATCATTGGCTGTCTATCTCGACGCCAAAGGGTACAAGGTGGCGGCGCTCACCCGCCGTTCTCTCGGCGAAAAGCCGCACCTCGTCTGGAATCCGGGCATTGGGGATCTTGACGGCAAGGCGCTTGACGGGTACGACGTCATCATCCATCTGGCCGGCGAGAATATCGGCGTCGGTCGCTGGACGAAGCGCCGCCGCGAACGGTTTCGGTCCAGTCGAGTCAATGCCACTCAATTGTTGGCCGATCGACTCAGTTCCCTGCGCCGACCTCCGCACACCTTCATTTGTGCTTCGGCCGTCGGTTACTACGGCGACCGTGGCGAGGAGCAGTTAACCGAGGATTCACTCGCCGGGCAGGGATTCCTTGCCGATCTGGTCAAAGAATGGGAAGCGGCTGCGATGGCCGCCCGCGGTATGCGAGTAGTGACGATGCGCATGGGTGTCGTGCTCACACCCCGTGGCGGGATGCTGCAGCGCATGCTGCCCCTGTTTCGCGCTGGATTGGGGGGTAAGCTTGGCGATGGCCGGCAATATCTGAGCTGGGTTGTCCTCGAAGATGTTCACCGCGCCGTCGAACACATCGTCCTGACTCCGGAGCTGTCCGGTCCGGTCAACGTCGTATCCCCCACACCGGTGACCATGGCCGAATTCACTACTGCCCTTGGAAACGTCTTGCACCGTCCGACCTACTTCACCGTGCCTGCCCTTGCGCTCCGTCTTGCCCTTGGCAATCGCAAAGCTCAGGACATGATCCTCAACTCCGCTCGCGTTCGACCGCAGCGATTACTCGCCAGCGGCTTCCGCTTCACCCATGGACTCATCGGTGTCGCGCTTCAGGACATCCTTCAGCCAATTGTCAGGGAAGATAGAGAGAAAGAATAGGCCGTCGGCTCAGGCCTCGCCCAGGTACGCTTTGCGAACCTGCTCGTTCTGCGCGATTTCCGTGGCCGATCCTTCCAAAGTGATCTGCCCGGTCTCCAGCACATACGCATAGTTGGCAATCTTGAGCGCGAAGTGCGCGTTTTGTTCCACCAGCAGAATCGTCATCTTCAATTCGGTATTAATCTCGACGATCCGCTCAAAAATCGCCTTGACCAGAATCGGCGCGATACCCAGCGAGGGTTCATCCAGCAGCAGCATTTTCGGACGAGCCATCAGTGCCCGGCCGATCGCCAGCATCTGCTGCTCGCCGCCCGACAAAGTCCCGCCCGGCTGCTGGAGGCGCTCCTTCAGGCGAGGAAAGAGCACAAAAACATAGTCAAAATCGCGGGCAATCTCCGCCCGGTCCTTGCGCTGATACGCCCCCATCTCCAGATTTTCGCGCACGGTTAGATTGGCGAAAATCATGCGCCCTTCCGGCGCCTGAGAGATGCCCGCTCGCACAATCTTGTGCGGCGCCGTATTGCCGATCTCCTGACCGAACAGCCGAATACTCCCGCCCGCCACTTTCACCAATCCCGATATCGCCCGAAGCGTCGTGCTCTTGCCCGCGCCGTTCGCGCCGAGCAACGTAACAATCTTGCCCGCCGGTACCTCCAGCGAGATCCCCTTGACCGCCGCGATGGCGCCGTATTTCACCTGAAGATTCGTTATCGCCAGCATCAGTGCACCTGCTCGCCAAGGTATGCTTCGATGACCTTCGGATCGCGCTGTATTTCTGCCGGCGTCCCCTCGGAAATCTTGATGCCGTAATCGAGCACCGAGATGTACTCACAGACGCCCATGATCACCTTCATGTCGTGTTCAATCATGAAGATCGCAATCTGAAACTTCTCGCGAATCTGCTGGATCAGGCTCATCAGTTCGCGCTTCTCCGACGGGTTCATCCCCGCCGCCGGTTCGTCCAGCAGCAATAATCGCGGCTTGGTCGCCAGTGCGCGCACGATTTCGAGCCGGCGCTGGTCGCCGTAGGGGAGAGAGGTCGATTGCTCTTCGGCCACGTCCACCAGATCGAACATGCCCAGTACTTCCATAATGCTGCGTCGAATTTCCGCTTCTTCGTCGCGGCACTTCTTCGAGTCGAACACCGCGTCGACGAAACCGTAGCCAACGCTCTTGGTTACAGCAACCTGGGCGCTTTCGTAAACCGATAGCGACGGGCACAGCCGCACGTTCTGAAATGTGCGGGCGATTCCGCGCTTGGCGATTTGGTAGGGTTTCTTCCCGACAATCGATATGTCGTCAAACACAATATCGCCGCTGGTCGGCTGGTAGAAACCGGTGATCATATTGAAGACCGTCGTCTTGCCGGCGCCGTTCGGGCCGATCAGGCCGATTAGTCCATTCTGCGGAATCTCCAAAGTCAGATTCGACACCGCCGTCAAGCCGCCGAATTGCATCGTGCAATCCTGAATGCTGAGAATAGAGTCCGCCATCACTCCTCCACCGCCCGAGGCTTGGGGGGATGAAGCCGCCGCCAGAGCGACTTCAGCCATATCCCACTGCCCCCGAATAGCCCCTGCGGGCGCCAAATCATGATGAGAATCAAGGCGAGGGAATAGATGACTTCGCGGTAACCGGCGGCCGTGCGAAGCACTTCGCGCAGAACCGTCAGGAGCGTGGCGGACAGAATGACGCCGATGATGCTGTGTACGCCGCCCACCATCACCATGATCACGATTTCAATCGACTTAACGAAGCCGAATTGCGAAGGATTGATATAGACAACAAAATGAGCGTACAAACCTCCCGCAATCCCGGCAAAGAATGCGCCGGTGACAAAGGCAATGACCTTATATCGCGTGGAATTGATTCCCATGGCCTCCGCAGAGATTTCATCGTCCGCCACCGCGAGGAATCCCTTGCCATAGGTCGATCGCACAAGATTCCATACCACAAACACCGTCAGCGCCGCGATGCCGAATACCCAGAACATATTTGACAACTTGGGAATCTCGGTAAAGCCTCGCGCCCCGCCCAAAAAATCGAGATTCTGAATAATAACGCGGATAATCTCCCCGAATCCGAGCGTGACAATGGCGAGGTAATCCCCCTTAAGCCGAAGACTGGGTACCCCAACGAGTAGTCCGAACACAGCCGCCACGGAGCCGCCGATAACCAGTGCCGCGAGAAACCCGATTGTCCCCGATACGGTGCCCGGCGCCAGATTGAAGAGCACAGCACACTGCGTGGTCGTGTACGCCCCGATCGCCATGAATCCGGCGTGCCCCAGCGAGAACTGCCCCGTGAATCCATTGATCAACCCAAGACTCACCGACAGGGTGATGTTGATTCCGACATAGACGATGATGAGAAGGATGTACTGATTGATGTACGGTTGCACAAATGTCATCCCGAGGGCTAACAGGACGACACCCAGGAGTACCAGCTTGGCCTTGTGCTCACGCCAGACTCTTGACGCGGACAGCGGCAACACGTCCGAATTGCGCTCAGCCTTGCGCGTAAGCCCGGACGTCATATCTTCTCGTCCTCCCCTTTGCCCAGCAACCCCGAAGGCTTAATCAGCAGGATCAGGATCAGAATCATAAACGCAATAGCGTCGCGGAAAGTCGACGAGATATACCCCGACACGAATGTCTCGGTCACGCCGATAATCAGCCCGCCCAGCGCCGCGCCCATCAAGTTGCCGATTCCGCCGAGCACGGCGGCCACAAACGCTTTGAGGCCGGTATAAACACCCATGAGCGGATTAATACTCGGATACACCGTGGCATAGAGAATCGCCGCGGCGGCGGCCAGACTGGAACCGAGAACAAATGTAAACGAAATCACCGTGTCATTGTTTATTCCCATGAGGCTGGCGGCATGGTGGTTGTGGGACACCGCCCGCATCGCCGTCCCGATCTTGGTGCGAAAGACAATGAACCTGAGCATCAGCACCAGGATGACGGCAGTCAGAATCACCACGATTGACTTTGCGTCGATGATGAGATCACCCACGTAGTACTTCGTGGTCAACGGGACGACAGCCGGGAAGAGCTTGGGGTCCGGCCCGAATACCAGCTGTCCGCCAAATTCCAGAAAAAGCGAAACGCCGATCGCGGTGATGAGCACCGTCAACTTCGGTCGACTCCGCAACGGCCGGTAGGCCAGTTTCTCGATCGTCACCCCCAGAAGTGAGCAACCGATCATCGCGACCAACAGCACCATGATCGCGCCGAGCGCTACATTGCTTCCGGCCAGGGGGAGAATATACGGACCCAGGTAGTAACCGATGAACGCCCCCACCATGAATACGTCACCATGGGCGAAATTGATGAACCGGAGGATTCCGTAGATCATCGTGTACCCCAGCGCGATCAAGGCATAGATACTGCCCAGCGAAACGCCATTGATGATCTGCTGGAGAAATTCGGTCATGCCGTGGTGGTCTGTGTCCTTGAAGTGATAGTCCGGCCGACGAAATCAGTTCTCGTCGGCTCCGCCCGCAAAAAACGCCCGTCGTCGAGTCTAGGGTTGAACCGATTCGCGGAAATGCTGTTGACCGTTGTCAATCGCGATGATGACCGCCGACTTGCTCGCGTTCCGCTCGGCGTCTATCGTCGTCTTGCCCGCCACCCCCTGAAAATCCTTGGTCACTGCCAGCGCGTCGCGCACCTTGGTCGGTTCGTCCGTACCCGCGCGACGCATGGCGTCAAACAAAATCATCGCCGCGTCGTACCCCAGTGCCGCCATGGCGTCGGGAACCTGCTGGCCGTATTGCTGCTCATATTTCTTCACGAAATTCTGCACGATCTGACTGGTATCGTCCGGGCTGTAATGATTGGTGAAATACGTCCCGTTCATCGCTTCGCCGCCGATTTCAATCAGCTTCTCCGAATCCCATCCGTCGCCGCCGATAAACGGTATCGTCATACCCAACTCACGCGCTTGTTTCACAATGAGCGCCGCTTCCTGATAGTAACCGGGAACGATTACCGCTTCCGGACTCGACGCTTTGATCGCCGTCAACTGCGCCTTGAAGTCAGTATCGCCTTCACTATATGCCTGGTCTGCCACCACCTTGCCGCCCGATGCCGCGAATGTCTGGGTGAAGTAATCGGCCAGCCCTACGGAGTAATCATTCTTGACGTCGCGCAGAATTCCCACCTGCTTCAAGTTGAGCGAGTTGGCCACGAACTTGGCAATCACCTGCCCCTGAAACGGATCGATATAACAGACGCGGAAAATGTAGTCGCCCTTTTTGGTCACCTCAGGGTTTGTCGACCCGGGGGAGATCATCGGAATCTTATTAGCCTGGGCAATCGGCGCCGCGGCCAGACTCCGCGACGACGCCACTTCCCCGATCAACGCCTTCACGCCATCGCGTGTAATCAACTTGGTCACGGCCAGCGCCGCTTCTTCCGGCTTTGATTGCGTGTCCTCCGTAAGCAACTTCACCTGCTTGCCGAGCACTCCGCCGGAAGCATTCGTTTCCTGGACCGCCATCTCCACCCCTCGGTGTGTCGACTGCCCAAACGTCGCCGTGGTCCCCGTCAGCGATGAGTATTCTCCGACCGGGATTACATTCGCGTCCGTACCCGACCCACCTCCGGAACAGCCGAAAGCCAATGCCAGCAGGCAAACGCTAAGCACAAAGCCGATGAGATTTTTCATATGTCTGGTAGTCCTATAATCAGGGTTGCTGGTTCACGCGTGAAGATAGAACAGATTCGTCGGTCTTGTCAAGCCGAATAGCAAGCCACTCACGCAGTTAGCCCACCTCCGAATCCCGTGCCGGATTCTTGACGCCCGGCGCCCGGAATTTGATTTTGAGAAGTTCTCTTAAGAATCCCCGGATGGAGGATGAGACCAGAGAGCGCGGGTGTAGTCACTACAGCTCATCCATGCAGGGGAAAGCTATGTGGTACGGCTATTCCGTAATCGCCCCAAGATTCGAAAGTGTAATGTCCTCGACCAGTACCCCTTCGGGCCGGTCAAGCACAAACGCGACCGCGTCAGCCGTGTTGCGGGCTGCCATCATCTTGTCTCGGACAAACGGCCCGTCTACGTCCCGCCAGATGTCGGTGTCAGTGGCTCCCGGATACAGATTGACTACCCGTATACCTCGCGGGCGAAGCTCCTCTCGCATCACCTTGGCGAAACCGTCGAGCGCGCATTTGGTCATGGTATACGCGCCCCAGCCCGGGAAGATGTTCTTCGCCGCCGCCGAAATGATGTTGATGATCAGGCTCCCTCTGGGCATCTGCCCCACCAGCCCCTGTGCCAGGAGGAATGGCCCCGTGACATTGACGTCAAACATGGCCTGCCATTGCTCCGGAGTTATCTTTTCAAGCGGTCCGGTATGACCCAAACCGGCATTATTGACAAGGCAATGCACCGGTCGGCCGTTAACTGCTTCCACCAACCTGACCGTCTCGCTCGGACGAGACAAATCGCACAGAATCATGGTGGCCGTCCCGCCGTGCTTCTCAACCAGGCGTCCCGTTTCCTCGAGACGACCTGCATCCCGTCCGTGGATCAGCAGTTCCCGTCCCGGCGACGCCAGTCGCTCGGCGATTGCCCTCCCGATCCCTTTGCTCGCTCCCGTGATGAGTATTCGCTGCACGTGTGAATATCCTTGGCCGCTAGATATTTTGCATGATTGATGGCGCCGGCAGGCCGTAATTCCGAAGCGTGAATCGATTGTTCATGGTCTCCCACAACCGCAGCCGGGTCAGCCGACCACCGTATGCGCCGTCCAGCTTCTCCCATAGCCGTTCAGCGATGTTCTCGCCCGTTGAGGGTACACTTTTGAAATCTTCGGTCTCCACGTCGAGATGTCTGTTCCGCCATGGTGTAATCACTCGCTCGAAGCCGCTCGCGGCCCGCCCCAGGTCAAAAAGTGTCCCCGACCGTTCGTCAAACGGCCCGCCGATCGTCATCTCCACTCGATAGTGATGCCCATGGCCGTTCGGATTGTTGCACTTCCCGTACACTGTCCGGTTAGCTTCCTCCGACAGGTAATTCGAGTGAAGTCGGTGTGCCGCACTGAATGAATTCTCATACCCCAGGCTGAACGAGTTGTCCGACCGATGCTCCACAAAGAACCAGGGTAATTCGTACAATTGCACGCGAACCACCGGCAGAGCAAAATGCGCCAGCCGATAGATCAGTCGGGCCAGCGTCTCCGTCGTCACCGGTTGCCCCTTCAACTCCGGTACGTCGAGATTCAAGTGTTGATGATCGAATTTCTCTCGGATCGAGGCCA
The DNA here is from genome assembly GCA_963806185.1 of uncultured candidate division Zixibacteria bacterium. GTDB lineage: Bacteria > Zixibacteria > MSB-5A5 > GN15 > FEB-12 > CAWDXE01. The sequence continues at coordinate 241,602 of CAWDXE010000001.1, read as the reverse complement.
CCGCACTGTCAATCTCCTGCTGCTCAATGACGATTCCTTCCGCCTCGTGCCACGTGCCGCTCAACACCATCCTGAGGCGATAGTTGTGACCGTGGCCATTGGGCCGGGCCGATATACCGAACAGCTTTTCATTTTCCTCTCTGGACAAATGAGGTGACCAAGTCCGCCGCGCCGCCGAGAAATCAAGCCAAATATCACGCTCGATCCGCCCGTCGAGATAGGCGGTAGCCCCGCTCTCTGGTGATTCCATCAGGTGTACCGCTACCGGCCTTGCCGGGCTGTCGGCGAATATCGGTTGAATCTCCTGTAGAATCTGCCGCGCGACCAGTTCCGGCGTGGGGGGGATGCTGTCAAATGGTGTGGTATCCATATTCAGATACCGGTGATCGTACCGTTCGTTCAGCAGGCTGTTGACTCGCTGCTTCACCTCCGATACGTTCATCAACATGCCCGTCGCCTGATCGATCGGTCCGCTGAACACCGGGCTGACCACGTAATTGCACCCTTGCCCCCATTGACCGGCGGCGCTGCCGCCGTAGAGGCGGGCGTTTTGTTCACTCGACCGATCAGGCAGAAATAGCCGCCGCGATGAGGACAATTCGAACCGCTTGCTCAGTGTAAACAGCATGATGCTTTCGTGTCAACGCGACGGTTGTCGAACTCCTACTTGATCAGACTGAGGAACTCCGCTCGGGTCGACGGGGAATTGCGAAATGCGCCCAGCAAACACGAGGTCTTCATCACTGAATTCTGTTTTTCCACACCTCGCATCATCATGCACAAATGCTGAGCCTCGATCACCACGGCAACGCCGCGTGCCCCCAGATGGGTCATCAAGGTGTCTGCTATCTGCTTGGTCAGACGTTCCTGAACCTGAAGACGTCGCGCGAAGACGTCCACAATCCGCGCAATCTTCGACAGACCGATGATTCGCCCCATGGGCATGTACGCCACATGACACTTTCCGATGAAGGGCAGAAGATGATGTTCGCACAACGAGTACAATTCGATATCCTTTACCAGGATCATCTCGTCAGTATCCGACTGGAAATAGGCGTCGTTAATGATCTCTTCGACATCTTGCGTGTAGCCACGGGTCAGAAACTCTATTGCCCGGGCTGCCCGTTCGGGGGTCTTGACCAGCCCTTCGCGACTGACATCCTCACCGACGCCGACCAGGAGGTCGTGATACATCTTCTGAAGATTCTCGATCTGATCGTTCCATTCGTAGTATCTTCTGTTACAAGATTGTACGCTTTCACTCCCCACTTAACCCGCTACCTCGGTCAGAAGTTTCCCAATTCTACAGGCCCAACCTGCATATGCCACAAGCGAAAAGGACACCCCCGGACCGTCGCCGAGGCAAGTCTAATATCGCCGCGAATTGCCGAAAACGGCCATATAGCAAGCAGTTACAGTATTGAAGGAGCAGCCATGTCACTTTTGATCGAAGTCATCGAATGGGTCGATCCGACCGGCAAAGAAATGATCTATCGTCTGCCGCAGGAGGGATCAGCCGATTTCAAACTCGGCGCACAACTCATCGTCCGCGACAGTCAGATGGCGATCTTCTTCAAGGACGGCCACGCCTGCGATTCCTTCACCACTGGACGCCATACCCTTTCGTCCTTGAACATCCCAATACTCACTCGCTTGCTTTCGTTCCCCTTTGGCTTCACCTCGCCCTTTCGGGCCGAGGTCTACTTCGTTAACCTCAAGACATTTACCGAACTCAAATGGGGGACCAAACTGCCTGTCACTTTCAAGGACAGTAAACTCGGCCTGGTTCGTCTCCGTGGCCACGGAGCCTTCACCATGCGCATCACTCAACCGATGCTGTTCCTGAATTCCATCGTCGGCCGTCAGGCGAAGTACACGACGTCGGACATACAGGACTACCTCCGCGACGTCATCGTCGCCCGGATGAACGACCTGCTTGGCGAGACGCTCGATACCCTTCTCGAATTGCCGGCCAAGTATACTGAACTGGCCGAAAACTTCAAAGACATCGTTCGAGTCGAATTCGAAAAGTACGGCCTGACCCTCGTCGATTTCTTCATCTCCTCGATCACTCCGCCGGATGAAGTAGGGCAGATGATCGACCAGCGCTCCGGCATTGAGGCGGTAGGTGACCTCGACAAGTTCATGAAATACGAGATGGCGAAAGGACTGGGGGCTACCGGTGGCGCCGCAGGCACCGGTGCGGGTATCGGCATGGCGGCTGGAGTCGGTGTCATGCTGCCTAGTCTCATGACCAAGGTCTTCTCGCCCGATCAGACAGAACTCAGGCGCGAGCCGGTAGCCACCGTCACCTGTCCCAAGTGCCATACCGATACTCCGGAACAATCACGGTATTGCTACCGCTGCGGCCACCCGATGGTGGCTCAGAATCGCTGCCTCGCTTGTCAGCGGGAAATTCCTACCGAGGCGAATTTCTGCCTCTATTGCGGTCATCGCCTGGATGAAAAGGTGCATTGCCCCAATTGCAAAGCCGAGTTGATCCCCGGCTCCAAGTTCTGTGGAAATTGTGGCAACGTCGGTGAACAATGGCGATTCAACGTCGGCCTGACGCCGGACTCGTTTTCGGTTGCACCTGCCCCGGCTGCGGCGCTGAATTGGAATTCCTGGATTCCATCCGCGCGACCCGCTGTGCCCATTGTGGCGCCTCCCTGCGCATTGTCATGCCCCAGGGGGCAGCGGCTTGGGTGGCGCGCGTCACCAGGACCGAATCACAACTCCGGTTTCTGATTGATCGCTATCTCAAGGAACACGGCTTGCCCCTCACGGGCCATGACCTCCTGATGAAATGGGTGTACTACCCGTACTGGAAAATCGACGCTTCGCTTCTCAAGATCCGTAACTCCAGTGTCACGCGCATCCACGCCAACGAGATCGATCCATCCGCTGACGTGGAGGAGACTCAAAACGTTCGCACGGTCAGCCTGACTCCCTACGTAAACGCCATAGCCGCCGGTGCGGGATCGGCTGACTTTCCTGATACGCTCGGTTTGCGCGCCGCATACCTTAAGCTGTTTCCCTTTGCGGAGCCGTATCGGGAAGCCGCGTTTGATGTCTTGTCGGTCGTTCGCCCGAGGGAGGAGGCGGCCACGAGAATCCGAACCGGTCTGGATCGGCTCGATTCGCTGGACTCGCCCGGTTCCGGCGTCAATCGGACTGAACTTCTCAATCCTGTCTTTTCACTAATCCACTTTCCGTATATGGTGGCCGAGTGCTATTCGTCCAGTGCCTTTCGACTTATCGTCGATGGTGTTACCGGCAATGTGGTCTCGTGCGCTGAACAACCTGACCAAAATGTATCCGGGCCGGAACCGCCCACCGTGAATACCCCGGTCCAGACTGTCATTGTTGAATCCCTTTGCTGTGCTACCTGCGGAACCGATTTTGAATCAACCGTTTCACTCGTGTACCATTGCGCGAGCTGCGGTCGCTGGACTCTTCTCGGCAACTGTGCCGGCACAGTCACTTCGGCTCACTGCCTGCCGGGCTTCACCGGTGATTCGTATCTCCCGTTTTGGGCATTTCAGATTCGCGATCTCGATCGGAAGGAAATCATGCGATTCTTCGGCTATCAATATCCGCCGGAGTGGCTGATGCTCCCGGCCTTCGAGATGCCCAACGTTGAAGCCGCCTTCCGACTGGTCCGTCGTGCCTCCGGCGCTGACTTGATCTCGCGGGGACTCTCCGACGAGGTACCGTCCAAGCTCCCGCCCGTGACGGTGTCATATGATGAGGCGATCAATCTGGCCGATGCCCTGCTCACCCGGGCCGCCATCGAGAGACAGTCGACGTTATTGGCCGCCAAGTTCATGCCCACGGCTTGGCAACTCGTATACCTGCCGTTTCACCAGGAAAGCTATTTCTGGGTGGATTCCCTTGTGGGGGCCGTCACCGTCGAGCGCGCTGCTGTGAGGGTTTGAGAGCGCTCCCGGGGCTCTTCCCGCAAACACGTACGGCCACCCCCGGGGGGAGGTGGCCGTATCTCATCGTCACCGTCTATCGGTTCGACTGCTTACTGACAGGCAGGAAGCGGCGCGAACGTAATAAACAGGTTGTTAATCAGTGCCGTCAAATCACCTACGTCGACACTGTTCAGCGGATCGCCATCACAGTTGGCTTCCGCCGGACAGGCTATCGCTTCAAAGGTGATGAACAGGTTGTTGATCAACTTGGTCAGGTCACCAACGTCAACGCCGTCAGTGATGTCACCATCAATATTACCCACGCTGCCGACACAACACGATCCGCAACCCGGACGCAGATTAGCAAAGAACCAGGCCTTGGCCGCCGCCACATTGGCCGCCAGATCGGTCAACGTCCCGTTCCGCACGGACGTCATCACCGTCCAACAGGTCAACGTGTCGGTGTTGCTCAAACTCGTGTTGTACTTGTAGGTCGTGATCATATGGAAATCGCGAACCCCCGCACGACTGCGATAGCCGGCGATCCCCATCTCGTTCCAGTAGAAGTTCGCTTCCAGATTCTCCGACAACGTGTCGTACTTGAACAACGTGTCATTGTACTGCGCGTACATACCGTAAATGTTGCTCGTGGCGCAATTGTTGGCCACACTGTCCGACTTCAGGTACATCCCCAGCACCGCCTGGGCGCCATAACGACCCGAATCAGGATTGCAACCGGTCACCGCGCCCGTGTCCACACCACGCTGGTACACAAACGACGAGTCGGTCGCTACCCCCGAACGATTGAACGAGTTCTGCGCACCGCTGTCCGAACGAATGTCCCAGTCGATCCCCTGACCAACCGTGATTCCCGTCAGCGTCCCCGGCGTCATCTTGAACACCTTCATCTGCTGAATGACGAAGTCGCAGTTGTCGCCACCGTCCGTCGGACCGTAGTACCGCAACTGCATGCCCACCGCCGTGTCACGAGTCACAAAGGTGCCCGTGAAATAACCGTCAGAGCCCGCCGGACCCACGAAACTGGCCGGCACCGGACCCGTCAACGGCTTGAACGACTGGGCCGTGCTGAAGTCATCTTCAAACAACGCGTTGCTGTACACAAACGAACCACCACCCAGGTTCCGAATCAACATCGGTCCACCGTCATACAGGTAGGTGTCCGCCCCCGACGTGTCGCACTCACCCGAGCCGACAAAGTCCAGATTGACCTTGCCCTGACCCTGGCTGCCCATGTTCCCATGGTTGTCCACCATCAACTCCACGCCGCAGGTCACCACCGTGTCAAAGTCCAGACCCACCACCGTGTCGGCCACCAGGAAGTTCTCGATAAAGATCGATACCGAGTCGCGCGGCGCCGGTGCATCCGATAACAAATACACTTCACCGTTCAGCGCCACTACCGTCCCCGGGCTGTTGATCAGGCCGGGACCGTTAAGCAGGACGTTAAACGTTCCTGTGTTCGATTGACCCGCCGCGACCGTCAGGCTTCCCACCGAGGTGGCCAGCCAGTTCGGCGTGATCGGACTGACCTTGTCCGTCCCGATCGTGGTCACATGCAGATCTTCGTTCCCTTCGTTGGTCACCGTGACCGTCACGCTCTTCTGCGTATTGTGCCTGGTGTACTCCGGATAGGCGATCAGATTCGGCGACACCCGAATCTGCGGCGCACTGATAGGATCGACACAAGCCAGACGCATCCACTTGAGCGGGTTCGGCGTCGCCCGGTTGTAGGTCGTCGTATCGCGCCAGCCCGGCGCCGGGAACTTGTCGGCCGTATAGAAGACATGCAGGAACATCGAATCGGCCGTACCACCCGCCGGAACGATCAGATCCGTCCCCGGCCAGGTCAGGTTCACGTGCACCGCATTGGTGTCAAACGAATTGACGTTCATTCCGTACCGCGATACCGTGGCGCGCGTGTCGTTGGCGCATTCGCCGCCGGTTCCGCCCGCCGAGTCGCAGTTAGGCGTATACGTGTTCGTCAGGTTACGAACAGCATCCCAGAGCATACCGTCACGATCGGATGATACGGTTACGCAGACTTCACCGTTGGCGGCGTAGAGACGGTCCGACGCACCCACCGCGCAGTCGTCAATGTGCGACGTGCCGAAGTTGCCATAGTAGTCGTTGTACTGGCTGAACACCGCATACAAACGACCGTCGCACTCGGCCAGCGAATAGAACCCAAGATAAGAAGAACCCGGGCTCGGGAATCCGCAGACTTCGGTGTTAACGTCGATGCCCCACTCGGCATTGTGTACCTTGGCGATCGTGCCGCCGGCATTCGACCCGGCCACACGCTTCGACCAGTGGAACAGCGAGCAGGAGAAATCTCCCCAGAAGAAGGACGACGTGGGAGCATACGGAAGAGCATCAACCGGCTGTGCGCTGAACAAAATGTGCAGGAACCCCTGCGAATCGTACAGACCAAAAGCACCGAGGTTTGCCGTAAATGATGCTGTCGTGTGCGTGTAGTTGGTCATATTGACGCGCGCGCCCCAGGTCGCGCCCACGGAATCTGATTCCGTAAAGTAGACATCGTTGTCGTACCGTTGCAGATGCGCCAAACCTTCGGCCGTCGGTACGGTATAGACCACCGCCACCTTAGGTGAGGTGCGGGAGGCTACGATACTGGCGCAGTTCACGCGCTGAGAGTTGGACGACGACGCGATCGTGTCAAGCGTGACCGGACCGGTCCAGGTCCCGGCCTGTGCCGTCCCTACCTTGCGGAAATAATGCAGCGTGTTGCGACGGAACTCTGTCGTCAGGTCCGTCACTTTGCTCTCTACCGCCACCACGTGCGTGTAGGTCTGACCAGCCCAGGTCTGCGACTCTATGCGCGGGTGATGCAGCAGGTTGGCCGTGGTCAAAAAGTTCACATTGTACTGGCTCGCCGCTATCTTCGTGCCGGTGCCCCACGTACAGCTGAACTTCGCCGTCTGGAAGAAAAAGTGGTTGTCCTGGGTGGCCGTGGTCGTTCCGTCCACGCCGCCAATCACCACAAATCCGCTCGAATTGAGCGACATGTCGACCTGGGTCCCGATATCGCCGGCACCCTGAATCTCGCAGCCAACTTCCGCCGTGCGCGGCCAGTTGCCCAGAACCGGGTCATACACGTTATAGCCGAATCGGCTGATATCTCCCTTCGAATTGGCGTTGCCATACGCGAATTGCACGTACGGCGACGTACCCCGCCATTCGACCTGGTGACCGGCCGACGGAATGTACTGGTCGTCATTATACGATACGTCAACCGTAAATCCCGGAGACGCCGACTGTCCGGCAGTCGCCGGAACGCCCAACGATGAGCGGACGGCGCTCGACGTGGTCGGCGTGAGGAGCTCCGGTACGTCATCCTGAGCAACCAGGTGGCGCTTACCGGAGAAGCTGAAGGTCGTGACTTTATTGGTCCGCTCGTCGACGACACGCTTGCCTTTGTCAAAATTCGATTTTGCATCCACGGAAGCAGCAATGAAGGCCACTGCAACAAGAACGCAAATAAACAGCGTGGGAAGTCTCTTTATCATTCCCGTGCTCCTTTCGATTCCCAAATAATTGTCCCAAAGAAGAAGCTAGCAATGCTCTGCGTGTCCATTTCTACACGCACAGCATGCGCGTCCGATGGCCCAAAGCCGAGGGCCGAACGCCGTGTTACTCGTTGCTGAGATTACCTCCTTTCCTTGTCCCGCCGATATCGTGACTACGACGGAGGCGACCTTATCGTCCAAGGTCGATTGTCGGTTATGTTCTCACGTATGCACGATCAATAAATTGTAGAAATCTATCTTCGAGACGAAGTAGCGTTGAAGGCCCGGGCCCGGATACTCTGTCCCTAAGGCAAACCTCTCCAGCATACGAAATGTATATGCAGCGACGGATTTTGTCAATGCCAATTTCAGCGGGGCCCTTGTCCTGCAAGCAACTAGTGGCCTAAGGAATTCCCCTTGACCGATTTTGTCCTGAATCCGCTTCCAGCCCGGGAACGCCCGACCCCCGTCGACCCGGAAGCATGCCGATCCTCTGGATTTTTTCCGCAAACACGTACGGCCACCCCCCGGGGGGAGGTGGCCGTATCTCATCGTCACCGTCTATCGGTTCGACTGCTTACTGACAGGCAGGAAGCGGCGCGAACGTAATAAACAGGTTGTTAATCAGTGCCGTCAAATCACCTACGTCGACACTGTTCAGCGGATCGCCATCACAGTTGGCTTCCGCCGGACAGGCTATCGCTTCAAAGGTGATGAACAGGTTGTTGATCAACTTGGTCAGGTCACCAACGTCAACGCCGTCAGTGATGTCACCATCAATATTACCCACGCTGCCGACACAACACGATCCGCAACCCGGACGCAGATTGGCAAAGAACCAGGCCTTGGCCGCCGCCACATTGGCCGCCAGATCGGTCAACGTCCCGTTCCGCACGGACGTCATCACCGTCCAACAGGTCAACGTGTCGGTGTTGCTCAAACTCGTGTTGTACTTGTAGGTCGTGATCATATGGAAATCGCGAACCCCCGCACGACTGCGATAGCCGGCGATCCCCATCTCGTTCCAGTAGAAGTTCGCTTCCAGATTCTCCGACAACGTGTCGTACTTGAACAACGTGTCATTGTACTGCGCGTACATACCGTAAATGTTGCTCGTGGCGCAATTGTTGGCCACACTGTCCGACTTCAGGTACATCCCCAGCACCGCCTGGGCGCCATAACGACCCGAATCAGGATTGCAACCGGTCACCGCGCCCGTGTCCACACCACGCTGGTACACAAACGACGAGTCGGTCGCTACCCCCGAACGATTGAACGAGTTCTGCGCACCGCTGTCCGAACGAATATCCCAGTCGATCCCCTGACCAACCGTGATTCCCGTCAGCGTCCCCGGCGTCATCTTGAACACCTTCATCTGCTGAATGACGAAGTCGCAGTTGTCGCCACCGTCCGTCGGACCGTAGTACCGCAACTGCATGCCCACCGCCGTGTCACGAGTCACAAAAGTGCCCGTGAAATAACCGTCAGAGCCCGCCGGACCCACGAAACTGGCCGGCACCGGACCCGTCAACGGCTTGAACGACTGGGCCGTGCTGAAGTCATCTTCAAACAACGCGTTGCTGTACACAAACGAACCACCACCCAGGTTCCGAATCAACATCGGTCCACCGTCATACAGGTAGGTTTTCGCCCCCGACGTGTCGCACTCACCCGAGCCGACAAAGTCCAGATTGACCTTGCCCTGACCCTGGCTGCCCATGTTCCCATGGTTGTCCACCATCAACTCCACGCCGCAGGTCACCACCGTGTCAAAGTCCAGACCCACCACCGTGTCGGCCACCAGGAAGTTCTCGATAAAGATCGATACCGAGTCGCGCGGCGCCGGTGCATCCGATAACAAATACACTTCACCGTTCAGCGCCACTACCGTCCCCGGGCTGTTGATCAGGCCGGGACCGTTAAGCAGGACGTTAAACGTTCCTGTGTTCGATTGACCCGCCGCGACCGTCAGGCTTCCCACCGAGGTGGCCAGCCAGTTCGGCGTGATCGGACTGACCTTGTCCGTCCCGATCGTGGTCACATGCAGATCTTCGTTCCCTTCGTTGGTCACCGTGACCGTCACGCTCTTCTGCGTATTATGCTTGGTGTACTCCGGATAGGCGATCAGGTTCGGCGACACCCGAATCTGCGGCGCACTGATAGGATCGACACAAGCCAGACGCATCCACTTGAGCGGGTTCGGCGTCGCCCGGTTGTAGGTCGTCGTATCGCGCCAGCCCGGCGCCGGGAACTTGTCGGCCGTATAGAAGACATGCAGGAACATCGAATCGGCCGTACCACCCGCCGGAACGATCAGATCCGTCCCCGGCCAGGTCAGGTTCACGTGCACCGCATTGGTGTCAAACGAATTGACGTTCATTCCATACCGCGATACGGTCGGCCGCGTGTCGTTGGCGCATTCGCCGCCGGTTCCGCCCGCCGAGTCGCAGTTAGGCGTATACGTGTTCGTCAGGTTACGTGCGGCATCCCAGAGCATACCGTCACGATCGGACGAGACGCAGACGCACACCTCGCCGTTGGCGGCGTAGAGACGGTCCGACGCACCCACCGCGCAGTCATCAATGTGCGACGTGCCGGTGAAAATACCAAAATAGTCAAGATACTGGGTGAATATGACGTACAAACGACCGTCGCACTCGGCCACCGAATAGAACCCGGTGTATCCGGTACCCGGAGAGCCGAATCCGCAAACCTCGGTGTTGAGATCAATGCCCCATTCAGAGTTGTGGATCTTGGCGATCGTGCCGCCAGCGTACGTCCCAGCCACACGCTTCGACCAGTGATAGAGGCTGTTCGAGAAATCTCCCCAGAAGTACGAGGACGCCGGGTCATACGCGCCGGCAGGAACGTCGGTAGCATCAAAAATGATGTGCAGGAAACCCTGCGTATCGTAGAAACCGACCGATCCCATAAAAGATGTTTTGGAGGCGACGTCATGATGGAAACCGGTCATGTTGACCCGCGGTCCCCAGGTGGCGCCCACCGAGTCAGACTCGGTGTACCAGATGTCCGCGTCATACCGCTGCTGATGGGCTAAACCCTCAGCCGTCGGTACTACATACACGACGGCCACTTTCGGCGACACCCGCGAGGACACGATGCTGGCTGCGTTGACCCGCTGGGAATTCGACACCGACGCGATCGTGTCAAGCGTGACCGGACCGGTCCAGGTCCCGGCCTGTGCCGTCCCTACCTTGCGGAAATAATGCAGCGTGTTGCGACGGAACTCTGTCGTCACATCCTGCACTTTGCTCTCTACCGCCACCACGTGCGTGTAGGTCTGACCAGCCCAGGTCTGCGACTCTATGCGCGGGTGGTGCAGCAGGTTTGTCGACGCCAGGAAGTTCACATTGTACTGGCTCGCCGCTATCTTCGTGCCGGTGCCCCACGTACAGCTGAACTTCGCCGTCTGGAAGAAAAAGTGGTTGTCCTGGGTGGCCGTGGTCGTTCCGTCCACGCCGCCAATCACCACAAATCCGCTCGAATTGAGCGACATGTCGACCTGGGTCCCGATATCGCCGGCACCCTGAATCTCGCAGCCAACTTCCGCCGTGCGCGGCCAGTTGCCCAGAACCGGGTCATACACGTTATAGCCGAATCGGCTGATATCTCCCTTCGAATTGGCGTTGCCATACGCGAATTGCACGTACGGCGACGTACCCCGCCATTCGACCTGGTGACCGGCCGACGGAATGTACTGGTCGTCATTATACGATACGTCAACCGTAAATCCCGGAGACGCCGACTGTCCGGCAGTCGCCGGAACGCCCAGCGATGAGCGGACGGCGCTCGACGTGGTCGGCGTGGGGAGCTCGGGTACGTCGCCACGGGCCACGAGAGGACGTTTGCCCGTGAAACTGAAGGTCGTGACTTTATTGGTCCGCTCGTCGACGACACGCTTGCCTTTGTCGAAAACCGACTTAGCGTCGATGGAAACCGCGATAAACGCGATCGCAATCAGGCTAAGGACGAGCAACACTGTAAGCTTCCTGATCATTTTCATTCCTTTCGATTCCTGAATGTTCGATCAGCGCTCCGCTCTGCAGCACAGCGCTTACATCTTGCCTCAGCTCGGTCGGCGTTCGTGCCACCCGCAACGCCGATCAGCGGGCTCATTGCATCGAAATACCTCCTTTCCTGCAGCGCGATATCACGACGCTGCCCGGCAGAGCGGAGTAACACTGTTTCCGATGCCAATTCTGCACGTGTAATCGGACGTAATTCTGAACTGCAAATACAATCAAAAGATAAATAACTGGCCCGACGACCCCAATGCTCAGGGTCGTTGCCATCGCGGTATGGGGATTACCGCTTGTCAACACTGCAATCACGGTCACTCTTTCCGGCGACGCAGAAGCGCCGGTAATGGTTACCCAAATATGTGCTTCGAAGCGCGAATCGGCAGGAGTCGTCCAACCCCGACACGAACGCGTATAACTGGTCTATTTACAAAAACATCTATACAGTCTCCGGCACATAAAAGTATACCGTGAAATCGTACGATTGTCAACCAGTAAATTACTGGTGGCAGAGAGGTTAGCCGCGCAACAACGACGCCTCGATTGGAAGGCTATATAGTCGATTTCACGTTCCAAGATGATGAGCCACGGGTGTGGTCACGTCGATCTGATGGAATCCACTTCTGCCGCTGGTGAAGTCCATTTCACCTAAGGGATTAGCCGTTCGAAAATCGACCCGCCCCGTGCCCGATAAGGGAGACCTGCCAGAACCTCTCATGGCTCCGTGCAAAGCCAAACGTCCCTCAGTTGAGGTCGAAAAGCAGAAACTCAGCCCGCTCGTTGGCCGCAATCGTTAGCGCGGCCTCGTCGCTAATCCTCGCTCCGTCCCCTGACGCCAGCGGTACACCGTTAACCGTCACTCGACCGGAGGCAAGCTGCAGCCAGCCATGGCGACCGGACACAAATTCGTGCTGAACCTGATGACCCGCTTCCAAAATGGAAGCGAAGACGCGCACATCCTGGTGAATCCCGATCGCCCCTTCCGCTGCGTCAGGCGACACAATCAGTCGCAACTGATTCAGCTTGGTGTGGTCATCGAAAGTCTTTTGCTCATATTCGGGCCGGCGTCCACGCTGGTCAGGAAACAACCATATTTGCCAGAGATGAACAGGTTGCTCGGTCGAGGGATTGAATTCGCTGTGCACGACACCGCTGCCGGCGCTCATCCGCTGCACGTCACCCCGCCGAATTACCGATCCCGTGCCCATCGAATCCTTGTGCTCCAACTCCCCTTCAAGGATGTAGGTCACGATTTCCATATCGCGATGAGGATGCGCCGCGAACCCGCGCGTCGGCGCCACCCAATCTTCGTTGATGACTCTCAACTGGCGAAAGCTGGTGTGCTCCGGATCATGGTAATCCGCAAAGGAGAAAGTGTGAAAAGTCTGCAGCCAGCCGTGATCGGCCTGGCCGCGCTCGGACGATTTCCTCGCAGTGATCATGGTCGCTCCTTTATCATTGTCTTCCTATCACCAAGGCTAGACACTCATAACAAAAAACGGTCCCGAAAGTTGCATTCGGGACCGTTGCATGTGCAATTATAATGGAGCGGCGCCTATCGGCTCGTCTTCGGCAAGGTGCGTGGCAGCCAATAATCGCGGGGGTACAATCGCTGCAACTCTATATCACCTTCCGTCTTATCGAGATACTGCTCGTAGGTCTGAAACTGCTTCTCCGGGCCGATAATGAAGTTCATGGCGTGCGCCGTCTTGGCTGCTTCCTCCCCGCTGGGGCCGTAATCAGGCAGCACCAGGCCATAAATCGATTCCATCTGGGCCGCCAGTTTATCGTATAGCTTCGGGTCTTTCCGAAGATCGAGAATCCGCTGGCGGAATGATCTCACCACGTCAGGGGTAATGCCGTCGGCCAGATCATTGGCCATGGCTTCCCCTCGTGCCTCGTAACTGGCGCCGCCCCGGAGCATGACGAAGGCCTGCGAAACCGCGTATTCAGCGAGCGCAGTGTCGCGCGGCGCGTTTTTTAGTTGATCGACGACAAATTGCATCGTCTGCGACAGATCAGGACACCGCTCAGCGTAGTAGATGAGCCGGCCCGACGCTTCGTTGCTTCTCAGGCCATTGGAGTAGGCCAGACCCGCGCCCCAGGTCTTCATGAACATGCTGTGGGCGCCCCCACCGCCGTACAGCCGGGCCGAGAGAAATCGAATGAGCACGTCTTTGCTCGTGTCCGCATACGAAGCGCAGTCGGCCGTGTTGAATATGACCCCCGAACGCGTGCTGTTATTCACCAGTCCAACATAGATCGGCGGGGTGCTGTTTTTCGCCCGTTCCTTCAGCCGATTATTGATTCGTTCGCCTGCTGCGTACGTTGCCCGCTTGGAGGGCGCCGTGTCCAGTCGGCTGACGATCTCATCGAGCCGGGGGCGCAGCGCCTTCTGCGTGGCGGTCGATCCCACGACAAAACTGCGCACGTTGTCCGACCGACGCACCAACGCCAGAACAGCCTGCAGTTGATCGAGCGCCTCGCGCGCCGGCGTCAGGAAATCGAGTGTCATTTGTCGGCAGAGATACCGCCAGTCGGCCCCCAACGAATTGTCGGGGATATCCGACAGCAGTCGCTCCAGGTCCGAAAGTGCGTCCTCGATAACACCGCGCGTGTCTTCCCGCGCCGCCGCCATCAATTTCCGCAGACGGTCGGCTTCCGGCAACAGCGCCTTTTCGGTTGTGTCGGTTTTCAGATAGCCGAGCACCAGAAGAATCGTGTCCCGGGTGTAGTTGGCGCCGAGTGGTGCAAGTTCGTCCATGAACTTGGAGAATTGATCGCCCAGCGTGGGTGAACCGGATTCCTTCAGCAGCCAGCGCAGACGGTGGAACGCGTGGGCGCGCGTGAGGAAGTTATCCGCCGCCAGGATAAGCGGGTCGTCCTGCTTCCAATAGCCGTTCGCCGGCTCGTCCACCCAGCTTTCCTCCGCACTGGCGGTTCGGCTGCGGATATCCATGAGGGTCTGATCGATCACGTCGCGAATGCGGGGGAGATTCTCCACCGAGAAATTGGCGCCGAACAACGCCGTGTTAATCCAGTCGACCGCCCGTTGGGCCTCGACACTGTCGCTGCCCGCAGCACGACATACCAGTTCAACCCGCTCCTTGCGGTAATTGACGCTATAATACGTGCTTAAGCGAAGGATCTCTTTTCGAACTGCCTCCGACATCTTGTCGTAGGCGAGAAGCTGCCCCTTATATGTCCCGCCGATCGACGTCAGCAAATCCGGCAGCGCCGACACATAGACCAGCAGCGATTCCGGGACGACGTCCATCCGAAACGCAAACCCCATGGTCGCGCCGGACATGTTTTCGAATGTCGAGGCAACCAGCGGAGCACCGCCCGGAAGCGTGTCCACCCGGTATTTCAACTGATCATCGAGTGTCATCGGCGGATTGTGCGCAAAGGCCGGCATCGTGATCCTGGTGGCCTCCGCATCGATGGCCGCGGTGTTGCGATCGTAGTCGGCACTGAAGCGCTTGATGGCCTCGCTCCGGTCGGACACGCCGTATTCCTTCATCAGCTTGTCGGCGTAGGCGTCGATCCGTGCCTGCCGCGCCGCTTCCTGTCGGGCCAGAAGCTGCGGGCTGGCCTTGGCACTTACGGCATACGGCTTCACCGTAAGCAGTTGCCACCGATTGATGTATTCGCGCCATATATTCGCCGGTTGATTGACCAGTGAATCCGCAAAGGCCAGTTCGTTTGCCAGCACGAGTGAACGATGGAAGCCGCCGCTGTAATGCAGTCGACGCAAATGCTCCATCCACTCCGACCCGGTGCCCCGGGCGCCCCAGCCGGGCGGTGAATTGAGGAACTGGCGAAGCGTCCGCCGCCGCTGCGCTATCCGATTCAGGGCTCGATCGTTGAAATCCTTTAATTCCGGCGAGCCATCCTTCAGAGCCGCAATCTGGGCAATCTCACTGATCACCGCCGAGCGCACGGAGTCGATCATCTTTTCATTATTCGAAGCCCGGTTGATATCGCCAAATCCCATCTGCACCGGGTGTCCCGGTTCATTGCCGACCCAGACAAACGTTCCACTTGCGCCAATATCGATGGTCCGCGTACGGGAATCGATAAACCGCTTGTACAGGTTGGACGACGGCCCGTTGGCCAGGTTGTTCATAAGCAATTCGAGCAGGTACAGCTCGTTATTGTCCACCTTCTCAATCGGCGGCCAGGACATCAGCAGCAGACCCGGCTCGTTTTCATCGGCGTGCGGGAACTCAGTGATAGCGATCGTCCCGTACGGCGCCGACTTGGCGGCCGGAAGGCGATCGTAAAGTGCTGACGGATGATCGCCCGTTTTCGCCTCCGGTTCAATCCGCTTGAGAATCGACGAGATTTGAGTCAGCGCGTCGTCCAGACTTATCGCGTCCGGCAAAGCCACTTCGGCACCCATGTTATTCAAATGGTGGGTGGCGCCGTGAAACGCGCGCAGGTCGTCCGGCGTCATGTTGCGAATTGAATCGGGATACCCGCCTGACGAAAATGATAGCGGATGCCCCGCGCCCCAAATCATCCGATCCATCGTAACACTGAGATTACCCCAGGGACTTTCAAATGATCGGGTCATCTCGTTGTAGACCGTTCCCTTTTCTTCCAGACGGAGAGATCCGTCCGACTGGTTCTCGGCCACACCCATGTTGGCGACCTCACGCCGAATTTCTTCATCCGAGTAATTCGGGTGCACCATTGCGTCCATCTTGGCTTCGAGCAGATTGAAGAATATCTCCGGCGTCGGCGCGTTGAAGTGGTAACAGGTCTGTACCTGCATGGTGAATGCCGAGCTGGAGCCCAGAGACATATCCTCAAGCGAAGCGACATACCGCCCCTTGTTGCCCTTGCCCAACAGGAGATGCTCCAGCGTGTGAGGTTCGCCCTGGTCGGAAGGAGGCGGCGAGTTCACCCACATGAACGCCTGGGGGAGCGATTGAATGCGCAGCAGGTCAAGCACGAAGCCACTGGGCACATGTCGGAATCTCGCGCCGACCACGTGACCGGATTCGTTGTCATAAACCGCTTCCGTGCGAAAATCGGCTATCGGTTGGTCTGGCTGAAGAGAAACGAATTCATCGGCGGCACTTACGAATATGGGCAACGCCAGAAAGAGCGCCGCCACGAGGAAACGAGCACTACGCAAAGGATCTACCTCCACCACTCGCCGTGGAACTGATTTTGTTGTTTGGGAAAAATCTACGGCATCCGGACAGTGCGTACAAGCACATTCTGGGTGCCGTATTTCCGGAAGCGGGAAGTTGAACGGATAACTCAGACCTGGACCGTCGGCTGATGTTGCCCACGCCGTGCAGCCAGAACCGCTCTGCCCAGTGTATCGCGCGTGAATGGCTTCGGTACGAGCGAGGATGCCCCGGCCTCCAGGGCCAGGTGTACCCGCTCCGTCGCGGCGTAGCCCGAAACAAGGACAACCGCAACGTCAGGTTGGGCGCGGCGGATTTCGCGCAATGCGTCCAGACCGTCCATCTCCGGTTCCAGGAGCATATCCAGAACGACCAGATCAACTTTGTGCCGGGCGACATACTCCGTCGCCGCAGTCCCGGTTGACACCGACCCTGTGGTATACCCCAGGCTGGTGAGGAGGTGCGAAGCCAGCGCGCGTTGCTCCGCCATGTCATCCACAATCAGTATGTGCCCGGTGCCGAGTAAACTCTCGTTGGCTTCGGCGACCGTCCGGGTTGGACAGGTCGTAACCGGCAGGAATATCTCCATTGCCGTGCCGTGTCCTACCTCGGACATAATCAGAACTGCCCCGTTGTGATCCTTGACGATTCCATGGACAATTGCCAGACCAAGGCCTGTCCCACTGCCGCCCATCTTCTTGGTCGAAAAATACGGTTCGAAGATCCGTGCTCTGTCTGCCTCGGCGATTCCGGCGCCGGTATCCGAGATGCTCAGAACGACGTATTCGCCTGCTGCCAGCGATTCGTTGCCGGCCGGGGCCTCCGTCAGGATGCGGCGCCCGGTCGTCATGCGCAGTACCCCTCCGTCCGACATTGCGTCAAAGGCATTCACCACCAGATTCATGAGGACCTTGAACAAGTGAGTGGCTGACCCGTTTATTGCCGGCAGATTCTCCTCAAGAACAGTGTGCACCAGGACGTTCTGGTGTTTGCCCTTGAGCATTTGGAAGCTGGGCGATGAAATATAGCTGGTTACGATTTCATTCACATCGGTGGCACACATTTTGTATCGACCTCGTCGTGCCAGCGTGAGCAGATCCTGGATGACATTGGCCGCCATCTCGGCCGAGCGGCCGAGCTGGGCCACTGAATCGCGTACATTACTGTCCGGCGGCAGCGATTCCAGAATCATTTCCGGATACGCCACCAGCGGGCCGAGCATGTTGTTCAGATCATGAGCCACGCCGCCGGCGAGAATGCCCAGTGATTCCAGGCGCCGCGCCGTTTCGAGCTGGGCGCGAAGCTCCGCCTGTTCCGACTCCGCTTTCCGGCGCTCGGTGATATCTGCAATGAACCCCTCAAGCGCCAGGAGTTTGTCCTCGTTGTCAAATACACCCCGACCGTGCTCTTCGACAAACCTGATGGTCCCATCGCGATGCCGGATTCCGTAGAGCAAGTGAAACGGACGATGCAAATCCAGGGCCGCCTGCACCGAGTCCCACACCATCTTCCGATCATCGGCGACGATCAACTCGCCGAACGACACCTGACGATTGTCGGTCAAGTCCGACACTTGATAGCCGGTAAGGTCAGTACAGCCGTCGCTCACCATCTCCATAGTCCAGTAATTGTCGTTGGCACAGCGGTAGGCCATCCCCGGCAGGTTTGAAAAGAGCGTCTGCAGCGACCGCTGGCTTTCCTGCAGGGCGCGTTCGGATGCCGAGTATCGTGAAATGAGCGTGCCAATTTCGGAAAACTCCGCGCCGGACGAGTGCAGATGCGCCAATGACTCGGGCTCCACTCCCTGCAGAGCACTTGAGACATGCCCGAGCGGCCGTACCACCCAGCGGGTAATCGCAAACCACAAACTGATCAAGAACAGTCCGGCCAGCAGCGCGACACTGTACACCGTTCGGTCCGACTCGTGGGCCACTTCCGAAATCATTGGTGTCTTTGTCAGACTCATTAACACCGCCAGCGGCTTGCCATCCATATCACGCAGTACATATCCAGTGCGAAGGATGCCGGCCCGAATATCTTCATTGGCAGCAGAAGTAAGTGCCGAATCACTCTGGGGCGAACAGAGCTCCAGTTTGGCTTCCAGCAGTGACTCCAGATTGTCGAGGCAGGCACGATTCCATATCCTGCCGACCAACAGGTATCCTCGAGGGGTGGTCTTGCGCTCGATATCGCTACTCGGCTGGATGGGTGCTGTCCGGATCTCAAGAAGACCATCTGGAATCGTTGTGAAGAAGTGACGGAACGGCTCCGCGCCAAGCGTGCGTACCGAGATGAGATTCGCCGCTATTTCCGCGGTAAGCAAAGGGCAGTTCTCATCGGTCGAGAGGTGATGCAAACTTCCGTCAAGCTGAACTAACCACACCACGTTTGCATTGTACGTCCCTAACGACGCGGAGATATTGTCAAGCGCCCAGGCGGAATCAGACTTTCCGAGGAAATCGACCATCTCGTCCCAGTACGAGTAATCATAGGCCATCGCCTCCAGTGACTTGCCGTTCAATTTGAGAACGCGATCGGTCCACGCCTCAATGTCAATACGGCGATCGTGCAGGAGGGCTCTTAACTCATCGGTTACGGCGAACTGGACAGCCACAACCCCCGCCACGGCAATCGCTGCCAAAAGACAAACAACTGCGATGACACGAGTGCGGATACGATGAATCACGCTGCTTCTCCGACGGACCTGCCCTGAATCAAGTAGCGCCGATCAATTTGGACAGGCAGATTCCTGCCATGGTGATCAGACGCCCGGTACATGGCGGTCCAAAGTTTGCTTGCGGGAACAGATGACATTGTTAGAAGACAGAAAAACGGCTAGCTGCCCAGGCTGCCTTCCGACGGTTGCCCCGCTCATACCTATTGTCGGTGAGGGACTTAAATTGCTTTAGGGGTGGCCAAAGTCGATACTCGTGAGCCGTCGGCGTCGACGCCCGTAGATTGATTCTCGGCTGGGAAGTACAGGATGAACTCGGTCCCTTCGCCAACCTGCGAAATAATATCGTAATATCCGTGATGATCTTTCACCGTACCGTATACCACGGCAAGTCCGAGTCCCGTGCCGCTGGTGCCCATCTGCTTCCGCGAGAAATAGGGCTCGAAGATCTTTTTCATGTCTTCGGGTGGAATGCCTACGCCGGTGTCGGACACGGACAGGATGATATATTCGCCGGGGATAATGCGGTGGCCGTCGGCAAGTTCCGTGACGTTGCGTTGGCGCGTACGAATAGTGAGCTGTCCCCCTCGACTCATGGCGTCAAAGGCGTTTACCACGATGTTCATGAGCGCCTTGTTCAAGTGCGTCACCGATCCGCCAATAGAATCCATGTCGGGGGCGAGGTCTATGACTACGGCCACATCGGGATGCTTGGCTGTCAGTTGGAGGAAATTGGCGGAATGCGTGTACCTTTCCACAACGTCATTGAGATTGGCCGACGTCATCTCGATACGGCCTCGTCGGGCCATGGTCAGGAGGTCCTGAACGACATCCACCGCCTGTTGAGCTGCATCCCTGATAATCATGAGCTTGGGTCGCAGGGGATCGTTTTCGGGTAGTTTGGATAATATCAGATCGGGATAGGCCATCACCGGCGCGAGCATGTTGTTGAGATCATGAGCAACTCCTCCCGCCAGGAGTCCGAGAGCCTGAACCCGCTCGGCCCGGTTGAGCTTGTTCTGGAGGAAAGCCCGTTCCCGTTCCGCTTCGACTCGATCAGTGATTTCGAGAATGATCCCTTCCAAAGCCGTCACTTTTCCGTCGGACGCATACACGGCCCGACCCTGTTCGAGGACCGAGCGTTCGGATTTATCAGCTGCGTTGATCCGATAGGTCAGCGCATAACTCTGGCGCGAGGCCACGGCCGATTCGATCGTCAGTCGCACCTGGTCGCGATCACCCATGTGAATGAGTTTATTGAGCGAGAGACTCTGCTTGAGCGTGAAGTAATCGGCGGTGAAACCGGTAACGCCGACACAACCATCGCTGACATATTCGACTGTTCGTTCGACGTCGTTGCGGCACCGGTAAGCCATACCGGGCAGATTACTGATGAATGAACTCAGCGCCCGTTTGCTCTCATGGGCATTTCGTTCGGCCTGTCGCCTTTCCACGATTTCCTCGACCAGCGCCAGCCGTTGGGAAAACGAGGTGGTTATGAGTCGGGCGATCTGGCCGAATTCGTCCGTTTGTGACGTGAGCTGCAGTAGCGGTTCGCCCGATTGGGTGTTGAGACCGGTATTGATGATTTCCAGGGGGCGACTGACCCAGGCGTACAGGGATAGTAAGAGCACTGCGACCACCACCGCACCGAACATGGCCAGGGCCGCCACTTGCCGGTGAATCAAGGCCACCTGCTCAGCGAACACCTCCGAGTGATAGCGGCTCTCCAGGGCCGCAACCGGCCGTCCATCCGGACCGATCAGCGGTGTGTAAGCTATCAAAGCGCCGTTCTCACCCAGGGACAGCGCGGCAAATTCGCCGTGGTCGTCAATTCCCGCCAGCGTGGTGACCGTCCCCGTTCGCAACGACAGCCAATTCAGCAACGAGTCTTCCCAGAAGTAGCCGGTGACGAAATATCCGCGTGGTGTTGACTTTCGCTCGATATCCTTCGTTGGCTGTACCGGAGCGGTGAAGAGTTCGAATACGCCGGTCGGTTGTCGTAGATAGAAGTGTTGAAAAGGAACACCGGAGAGAACTTGGCGGCAGACCGCCGCAATAGGTAGTTGTTCATCGGCCCTTCGGACGCTTCCCGTGGTGGCGAATATCGGATTGAATTTGCTGTCGAAGACCATCACGGTCTGGCCGCCGAAGTTGGCGATAGCGACATCCAGGTTCTCCCTGGCCCATTGGGAATCGACCGGGTGGGTATCGATAAAACGAATCATGTCGTCCCAACGACTGTAGTCGTCAGTGAACATATGCAGGGATTCGGACTTCTGCCGCACCACCTCGCGGAGAAGGTCGGCCTTTTCACGCTGACGCTCGACGAGCATGTTCTGTTCGAGTCGTGACTGCTCGTGGAAAGCCACCCCGAGGCCGATCGCGAAGCCTGCCCCCAGAATGAGTATTAACAGAAGGATCTTAGTTTGCGTACGTCGTATGGAACTAATCATGTATATGCTCTGTCGCCATGCCCAGGGCACGGCGGTTCTAACCCATCAAGGATAGCCGAAGGCCTCCTCCTTGGTATCGTCGCCCCAGCCCTCCGTACTAAGATTCTGTCAGTGTTGAATCGCCAGCTCTGGTTATATCTGTGCAACAAAAGTACTTCCACTCCAGGAATGACAGTGGCGCGTGGAGCTCTTTGTCAGAATTTCTAATGTCGGCCTAACTTTATCCTAATAATCAGCCGGTTTAATTGGGCGCAGGACAACGCGATCGCCGCCTCAACACGTGAACTTGGGGATGACGACGCCAACGCGACAACAGGATGGAAACGACATATGTTGGAGGGAAACATGCGCATCAGCAAATGGATCTGGTTATGCCTGGCGCTAACCGCATCCGTCCACGCTCAAGCGGATTCCAAAGACAGTTCCGACCAATCGGCCGGCGCGGTCAGTGATAAGCTGGCCGGCATTGAAGAGAACCTGGCCACGCTCAACAGCGACGTCGGCATTCTCAGGTGGGTGAAGGTTTCCGGATATCTTCAGGCCCGCTACGAGTTCAACGACACGTCCAAGAGCGGCCTGCTCACCGGCAGCTACGCCGACAATCGCAATGCGAACAATATCTACATCCGGCGCGGTCGGCTGAAATTCGCCGTACAACCCGGCCAGACGAGCCGCTACGTCTTCTACGTCGATGCCTCCAAGCAGTCGATTTCACTGAAAGAAGCCTATGTCGACTTGATCAAACCGATCGGCCTGCATCAGTTTGTGCTTACGGCCGGGCAATTCAACTGGCCCTTTGGCTACGAAATCGAATACAGTTCGTCACAGCGCGACTTCCCCGAACGCAGTCTGGCCGAGAACAAACTCTTCAAAGGTGAACGCGATCGCGGCATGAACGTCACCTACACCGGACCGCTCAACGAGCGTGGCTCCAAAACGCTCCAACTGAATCTGGGTATCTTCCAGGGATGGGGGATCGAAGGAGCCGAAGGCAAGGCGCCCACCTGGTACGATCCGAGCAAAGCCAAAGACGTCATCGCCCGCGCCAAGGTGAAGTTGGGGATGATTGATCTGGGTGCCTCGGGCTACTGGGGCAAGACCAACACTGCCGGTGTGGCCGCTGTCGCCGCCAAACCGGGCAGTTCGACCTGGTTTGATGCCAATGGCAATAACGCGATTGACGCCGGCGAAGTCACCACGACCCAGCCTACACCGGCCAAAGCCGCCATCCCCGGTGTCGAGAAGGACAAGATCCGGTATGGGGCTGACGCGCAGGTGTATCTCGATGTTCTGCCGTTCGGCGGCTCGGCTATCCGTGGTGAAATGTATCTCTCCAAAGACTACGATGCCAAGGCTGCCGACTCGCTGGCCAAAGGGCGCGGCTGGTATGTTTGGCTGTCGCAGTCACTCGGCACCAAACTCGGCGGCGCCGTTCGTTATGATTACTGGGACCCAAACTCCGCGAGCAGCAAACAGAATGACGCTACGGGTACACTGTCGCTGGCCGCCAACTACTTCTGGGACGCTCATGTGCGCGTCACTGCGGCGTACGACGTCGCCCACCTGCTCGACGGGAACAGCATCTTCACGAAATCGGACAAGGACGTGAAGGATAACCGCTTCACCCTGCAATTCCAGTTCGTGTTTTAACACGTGACTATGAGGAGAAGTATGAAAGCACTAAAGAACATCATCACCATGGCCGTCGTGGCGTCCTGCCTCGGCATCGCCGGCGGCCTCTTTGCCGGACAGGGAATCACGGTAAAGGGTTCAGACACCCTGCTTCCGCTCGGACAGCGCTGGGCCGAAGCCTTCATGAAAGCTCACCCGGGCGCAGTGATTCAGGTCACCGGCGGCGGGTCGGGTGTGGGTCTGGCCGCCCTGATCAACGGTACGACCGACATTTGCGAAGCCTCTCGCCCGATCAAGGCGAGTGAGATCGACAAATTGAAGCAGCGCTTCAATACGCCCGGCGTCGAGATTCCGGTCGCCCGCGATGGTCTGGCGGTCTATCTCAACGACGAAAATCCGGTTCACGAATTGACGATTGATCAACTCAAACTGATCTATACCGGTGAACTTACGAACTGGAAGGATGTCGGCGGACCCGACGCCCGCATCATCGTCTACGGACGCGAGAACAGTTCCGGCACCTACGGCTACTTCAAGGACGTCGTCCTTAAAGGAGAGGACTTTGCCGCTCAGGTTCAGACACTGCCGGGTACGGCAGCCATCGTCAACGCTGTCGCCAAAGACAAGCACGGCATCGGTTATGGCGGGGCCGCCTACGCCAAGGGTGTGAAGTATGCCAAGCTGAAGAAAGATGCCGCCACGCCCGGGTTCGAACCGACGCTGGAAACTGTCCGGTCGGGCGACTATCCGCTGTCGCGCTTCCTTTTCTGGTATGTACGCAATAAGCCGAAAGGGGACATGAAATCGTTGGTTGACTTCGTGCTCTCCGACGAGGGGCAGAAAATTGTCACCGAGGTCGGTTACTTCCCGGTAAAGTGAACCATTTTCGTTTCCTATGCTGGCCGCGTCAGTAAATGGCGCGGCTTTTTTGTGTCCGCCCTACTTTTGCATTGACAAGTAGATCGACATTCAGTATCCATAATCTAGTTAATCTGCGATCCGCAAGTCTGCACGGAACAGCAGGCGAGCCTCCGCTCGCGAACACATAAGTACCAAAGTAATCGGAACGTGGGTATGGGAATATCCCACGGGAGGAAACTATGCGCGCACAGCATCAACTGATCGTTGCCCTGGCTGTAGTATGCCTGGCCACGTCGGCATGGGGGGCAACACTTGTGGTTCCGGATGACTTCAGCACCATCCAGGAAGGCGTTGTAGCATCCGCAGGAGGCGACACTGTTCTGGTCAGACCCGGGACCTATGCCGAGGTGGTTCATTTCGGAGGGAAGAGCCTGGTGCTAAAATCGACTGATGGTCCGGAGGCGACGATTATCCAGTATCCGACCGGACGATTGGTCGACGAAAATGACGGCGTGATCTACTTCGAGCCTGGCAGCGATGCGACCACAATCGTCGAAGGTTTCACCATTGACGCCATGAGCCGGTGCAACGGTGTTTCTTGTACGGAATCAGATCCGCAGATCAGGAATTGTATCGTGCAGAACGGTCTGGGCTCCTACGACGGTGGCGGCTTCTGGTTGCAGCACTGCCGTCCGACAATCGAAAACAATATCATTCGACACAATCGGACGTGGGTCTCCGGCGGAGGGATTTTTATCCGTCTGGACACCACCGAAGGCGCAGCGAAAATAGTCGGCAACACCATTTACGGCAACGTGGCGGGAAATGCCGGCGGTATTTGTGCCATCGAAGGCCGCGGTGCGTACATTGCCAGGAACATCATCAAGAACAACACCGTGTCGCCAACCTATACTGAGGGTGTGGGTGCGGTGAGTATTCGTGCCGCCGACTGCTCCCTGATTAACAATACCATCGTCAGAAACTATGCCGGAATAACGGTTATTGCGAGTGATAACGCGCTCATCTTGAACAATATCGTCGCGTGGAATACTCGGGGCATTTGGGTCAACAATTACGCCGGTCCGAGCACGGTCACGCTCGGGTATAACCTGGTTTGGTTGAACGGCACGACCAACTACGAAAACATTGCACCCGGCGCCACCGATGTCTGGAAGATCCCGGGCTTTGTGTCCGGCACGGTCTATCTGTCCGCCGAATCGCCTTGTATCAACTCCGGCGACCCCGATCCTGTTTACAATGATCCCGACGAGTCCCGCAACGATATCGGCGCCCTGACCTATTTCCCGGTGGAGCCGCGCCAGCCCGCGACCTTCTATGTGCCGGGGCAATTCGCGACCATCAGCCAGGCGCTGGCGCAGGCCGTGGACTTCGATACCATCCTGGTCGGGCCGGGGGATTATGAGGAGTGCCTTGAGTTCGACGGCAAGAGTCTCGTCCTGAAGTCGACTGAGGGGGCGAAGCAAACTGTTCTGAGCTTCCCTTCAGAAGCGTATCCGATCTATGACGGCGGCGTGATCCATTTCTTTCCCGGAAGCACTCAGGCGACTCTGATAGACGGCTTCACCATTGACGGTATGACGAGAACCAATGGTGTTTCATGCATACAGTCAGATCCGGTGATCCGCAATTGCATCGTTGAAAACGGTCACGCCAATTGGGACGGCGGTGGCTTTTGGCTGCAGGAATGTCGCCCGCTGGTTGAAAACAATATCATTCGGTACAACGAAACGGGAGTTTCCGGCGGCGGCATCTTCATCCGGCTGGGTGAAGGCGGCGGCACGGCCAAATTCATCGGTAACACAATTTACAGTAACTCGGCGGGCAACAGCGGCGGTATCTGTGCCATCGAAGGGCGCGGCGCCCGCATTGAGCGAAACCTGTTTTACCGCAATAGCATTGGTTCTTTGGTTACAGAAGCGGAAGGGGCGGTGTTCATTCGCGCCGATGACTGTTCTGTCATTAACAACACGATCACCGGCCATCGCGCTGGTATCACGCTGGCGGCCGCGAGCGACGCCGAGGTGAGAAACAACCTCATTGTGTTCAACACCAACGGCGGCATCATCGCGAATGATTACGTCGGACCGTCAACGGCGACGCTGGCGTACAATGACGTCTGGTATAACGGGAGTGACTACCTCAATATCCCACCCGGAGTGACCGACCTGTCGGTGGATCCGTTGTTCAACCGCTGCGGTTCCACGCTGTTACCTGAATCTCCTTGCATCGACGCCGGCGATCCGGATCCGGTGTATAACGATCCCGATGGTTCCCGAAACGATATCGGCGCCATCCCGTATGATCCGGCCGTACCGAACGATTCTCGCACCATCCGGGTGCCGGCCGAATTCGCAACTATCCAGGCGGCTATCGACGCGGCCGGCTGTCAGGATACCATCCTGGTCGGTCCGGGTGAATACGCCGAACAACTCCAGTTCATGAGTAAGTCGCTGGTCCTGAAATCCACTGATGGCCCTGAAGCGACACGAATTATCCCGCCGGCGGCATTGAAGAAGCCAGGGCAGTCCGGTGAGTTTGACGACCATCAGGCGACAACGCCGGCAGAAATGCCCAGGGACTGCAAGCCCGGCGCACTCATCGTCCTGGTCGCCGGCAGCGACAAATCCACTCTCATTGAAGGCTTCACGCTGGACGGGCAGGACAATAACGAGGGCATTCACTGCACGGAGTCCGATCCGACAGTTCGCAACTGCATCATCGAGCATTGCGTCGGATCGTATGATGGCGGCGGCCTCTGGTTCCAGTTCTGTGAGCCTTTGGTTGAGAACAACATCATCCGCTTCAATCGCACGCCCATTTCCGGTGGCGGTATCTTTATTCGACTGGGGTACGGATATGCGCCGCGCTTCGTCGGCAATCAGATTTACGGAAATGTCGGCGGCAACGCCGGCGGTATCTGCGCGATCGAGGGCGAAGGTGCCATCATCGAGCGAAATCTGATTTACGACAATCACGTCGACCCACCCCACACTGAAGGGTGGGGGGCCGTGACGATTCGAGCCGACAATTGCCGTATCCTCAACAACACAATCGTTACCAACGACGGCGGCGTGACCATCGTGTACAGCCAGAATGTCGACGTGCGCAATAACATCATCATGAACAACCTCGCCGGCGGACTGATTCGCAACGACTACTGCGGCGCGCCGGTCAATCTTGTGCACGAGTATAACGACGTCTGGAACAACAACGGGAAGGATTACGTCCTGCTGGAGCCCGGAATCGGTGAGATATCGGCCGACCCGATGTTGGCCTCGGTGATCGAGCCGGGGGCGGTTTACTCCATTCCTGATTTTCTGTTGCAGTCGGGTTCGCCCTGTATCGACGCCGGAGATCCGAACAGCATCTACAATGATCCCGACGGCTCACGCGCCGACATGGGGGCGTTGTCGGCTGCTCCGACCGTCGTTTCAAAGCCCGATGGCGGGCTGAAGTTTGCGCTTGATCAGAACTACCCCAATCCGTGCAATCCGAGCACGGTGATCAAGTTCAGCCTGCCCGCGCCGGCACGTACCTCGCTGGTCGTGTACAACATGCTCGGACAAGAAGTCCGCCAATTGGTGGACGGTGATCTTTCCGCCGGCAGCCACCGGATTGAATGGAACGGCCGCGATGACCGGGGCGAGAGTGTCGCGACGGGCGTCTATTTCTATCGCCTGACAGCGGGCGGTGATGAGCGAACCAACAAGATGCTCATGATCAAGTAGCCCGCACAGCAGCACCTTGACTAACCAGGTGGCGGCGACGATGAGTCTCCGCCGCCTTTTCTTTGGACGGACGGGAAGAGACCGCCGTCATTAATGTAGATTTAGTAGAGTCCTCACCTCATCCTTCATTGCCATTGGTGAATCGGCCCGTCACCACGGACCGGTCAGGGATTTAAACACGCGGCTGAGCCGCAAGGGGTGGAGTATGATTCCCAGCAGGGATGATTTCCGCTATCGACCGTACGGGGCGATCGAGCTGAAGATGACCTATCAGCGCAATATGCTGATCGCCAATATACTCGTGATCTTGGCCATTGCGGCGACTTATGTGAGTGTCTCGATACTCGCGGGGAACCCGGATATTGTCATAATTCCACCGAGGGTTCTCCCGGACGACATTGACTCAGTGCGCGTCGTCATCGATCCACTTCAGGTAGTAAACGTAGTTTCCGATGGTGTGGGCGCCAGACCGGCCCTGCCCCGGGATGAGCGCGTCGGCATTCCCACACCCGTCCCTGATACGATGGTCGTTGACGACCGAGTCATTGCGACCGGTCGGGGAGTGGGCCTCGACAGCACGGGGACCGGCACCAGCGATACCGGCGATTTCGGACTTACCCCGCTGCATGGGGCGTCGATCGGTGATGATCTGCCCGAATATGGCGTTTGGCAGAAGGTTGAGAAGGAACCGGCGATGGTAGTCGAAGTGAAGCCGGAATACCCATCACTGGCCAAACGGCTTGGTCTCGAGGGAAAAGCGACCATTGGCGCGCTCGTGTTGGCCAGCGGAAAAGTAGGGGAGGCGCACATTGTGTCGTCGTCGGGGTGCGAAGCACTGGATTCGGCCGCCGTGACGGCAGCGTATCTGAATGTCTATTCGCCCGGTATTCAAAACGGTCTTGCGATTCCGGTCTGGGTGACCTACTCGGTGGAGTTCCGAATGGGGGAATAGTTATCGAATTCGTCGATCAGATCGCCCGTTGCGAAGCGAATGAAACTGGCGTATCCTGCCCGGCATGAACTTGCTGATTCTGACGACCGACGACTCGCGCGGCAATGAGCATTACGAAATCACCGATCACCGGGTGGAACATATTCGAGCGGTGCTGAAGCGCGGGGTCGGCGAGGTGGTCCAGGCGGGCCTGCTCGACGGGGACGTGGGGGATGCTGAAATACTCACCATCGATGAACGAACCGCCACACTGCGTTTTACTCCGCGTGGCCCCATGCCGCTGCCTCCCTGTGAGATTAATCTGATATGTGCCATCTCCCGGCCTCCCACCGTGCGCAAAGTGCTCTTGACTGCAGCCACCATGGGAGTGCGAGCGGTGCATCTTGTGCGCGCTAATCGGACGGAGAGAAGCTATCTCGATTCGCCGATGCTCACCGCTGACAAGATGCGCCCCGTCATGCTCGAGGGACTGAGTCAGGGGAAATTCACCCGCCTGCCGAAGGTGACGATTCACCTGCTGTTTCGACCGTTTGCCGAAGATACCTGGCCGTCGCTCGAGAAAACTGCTCCGCCCATCGCCAATCGATTGCTGTGCGAAGTGTCGTCGTCAACATACATATCCGATATCTGGAATAGTGCGCCGGGTCATAGCGTGTTGGCGATAGGCCCCGAAGGGGGATGGGTGCCGTTTGAAATCGAGCATTTTATGCGGCTCGGTTTCACGCCGTTTTACCTGGGGCCGTGGGTGTTGCGAGTGGAATCGGCGGTAACGGCGGCGCTGGCGCAGATCGAGTTGATCCGCGCCATGCGCGTCTGACAGCTTACATATCGTAATACATCTCGAATTCGAACGGCGTAGGGCGGACGCGTATTTCCGTCACTTCCTTCCGCTTCAGATTTATCCAGCTCTGAATGAGATCCGGAGTAAACACGCCGTCAACGAGGAGGAACTCGTTGTCTTCCTCAAGAGCGTTGAGCGCCTTGTTGAGTGACGTGGGAAGCTGCGGAATCTTGGCCAACTCTTCAGGTGACAAATGATCCAGGTTTTTGTCGAATGGCAGACCCGGGTCAATCTTGTTCGTGATACCGTCCAGACCGGCCATCAGCATGGAAGCGTACCCGAGATACGGATTCATGGTGCCGTCGCCGGGACGGAACTCCAGGCGCATGGTCTTGGGATCCTTGAGATACCCCGGTATACGGATGCAGGCTGTCCGATTGCCGACCGAATATGTCCCGGCCACCGGCGCTTCGAAACCGGGAATCAGTCGCTTGAACGAATTGGTCGACGGATTGGAGAAGGCCAGCAAGGCGCCGGCATGTTTAAGTAACCCGCCGATATACCAGAGGCCCAGCTGCGAGAAGTAGGCGATGCCGTCCTTCTCGAAGAAAAGTGATCCCTTGCCGTCAGACAGATACTGGTGCACATGCAGCCCGGAGCCCGGTTCGTTGAACAACGGCTTGGGCATGAACGTGGCTGACTTGCCGACCCGGAAACATTGGTTCTTCACAAAATACTTCACCAGCATCGATTGATCGGCCATCTGGAGCAGAGGGGCAAAACTCACTTCGATTTCGTGCTGTCCGCCGCCCCCGACTTCATGATGATGATATTTCAGTCCGACACCGACCTCGGAAAGCATCGACGTAATCTCCGAGCGAAGATTGTAGGTGCGATCGAGCGGCGGCGCGGCGTGGTATCCCTTTTTGTACGGGATCTTGTAGCCAAGATTCTCCTGATCGTTGCCGGCGCTCCAGGCCGCTTCGGCGGAATCCAGATAGTAGAAGGCGCTCTCCGGCCCCTGGAAGTAGTTCACCTTGTCGAAAATGTAGAATTCAAATTCCGGTCCCAGAATGCACGTGGAACCCGGCTGTACTTTTTGTAGATACTTCTCTGCGTCCGCGGCCACCCGTCGCGGATTGCGGGAGTATGGACGGGTCTCCTTGCCGGCCTCCATGATGTCACCGATAAACGACAACGTTGGGCGTTCGAAAAACGGATCGATAAACGCCGTCGAGGGGTCGGGCAACATAATCATGTCACCCCGTTCAATCGACGAAAAGCCGGGAAGCGAGGAGCCGTCGACACCGATACCGGTTTTGAACAGATCTGGTTTTAGAGAGGCGGCCGGCACTGTCATATGATGCCAGACGCCGAGCAAGTCGCCAAATTTCAGATCGAGAAATTCGACCTTGCGGTCGCGAGCAAGTTTGGCCAAAGGTTCAAGATTCATATTCTCTCCAGACTTATTGGCAATTACAATAGCGGCGCATAAAGTACACGTTTGCGCGCTCTGGGGCAAGATAAACCATCGTCTCGCGGAGCAACCAGTCCGCGTTTCGTCGTTCCAGTTTTTAGCTGTTGCGGGGCAGAAGGTTGGCTATACTTACGCCAACCTTTGCCACAGGAGATCGTATGTACCGCGTGCTCGCCATAGCCCTTTGTCTGCTCGTATCTTCCGCCTCGGCCCAGAACACCGAGATGTTCGATCGCATGGCGGTCCCACAGGTGGAACTGTTCGATACGGCCATGAGCCAGGTCGGCCTGACGGCCGCCGATATCGGTTTCGATCAGGACGAAATGGCGACGTGGGGTGGCGACCGCTGGCGTGGCAGCTTCTTCACGATGTTCCACAAACATCCGCTCAAGCTCCCCAAGTATGGCGACCTGATTTTCGCCTCCCTCAAGGACAACGCGGGCAATCTAACCGGCCTGGCGACTGCGGCATCCCGATGGATGGATCATCCCGTCCGGCGCGGCTTGATCGGCGATGCTCTGGAAGCCTATCAGAAGAAGGACACGGCGAACAAAGCGTCGATGACCGGCGGCCACAATTTTCTGGCGGGGAGCCAGTATGTCAAATTGCGCGCAAAGATTGACGTGCTCTGGAATGTCATCGATGACGATGCGTTCCCGTTGCCGAAAGTGCTGGCCGATGAAAACAAGGGGAAGACCCGCAGTCAGGTGATCGACTACCTGACCACTGAGAAGCAAGAATTGAATGATATGGTCGAGGATTTGGCCGAACGGATGGATTACGATCGGCTGGCGGCCAGCGCGCAGGATTTGGCTGAGGTCGCCAAGCGGATCGCCGATTCGCTTGAGTTTGCGACTTTTCCAAAAATCAAACTCGAACTGAAATCACGCAGAGGGCTGATCGTGGTCGGCACGACCGGTGACGATCAATACGAGTATCTCGAGGCACCGCTCTTGATCATCGATGGCGGCGGGAACGACACCTACAAATTTGGCGGTTTTCCCGACGAGTATCCGGTGTCGATCATCGTCGATGCGTCCGGGAACGATCAATACCTGGCGAAGAGCGAGGATCAGCCGGCCTTTGGCGGCGGCGTGCTCGGTATTTCTATTCTCATTGATAAATCCGGGGACGACAAATATATCGGCCTCAACGCCTCGCAAGGGTGTGGCGTGCTGGGCGCGGGCATGTTACTCGACGGCGGCGGCAATGATCTCTACACCGGGAAGAATCTGTGCCAGGGGGCGGGCGTCTTTGGTCTCGGTATTTTGTCCGACCTGTCCGGTAACGATTCGTTGTATTGCCTGACCACGTCGCAAGGGTACGCCTATTCGCGCGGGTGCGGCGTTCTGGTGAATGCAGCGGGTGACGACAAGTATGTCGCCGAGGATGACACGGTTTTCTCGCCGTCGCCGCAGACGGCCGAGCACAACTCATCGCTGGCGCAGGGGGTCGGGTTCGGCAAGAGGGCAGACTATGTCGACGGTCACAGCTGGGCGGGCGGTTTCGGCGTTCTCTGTGACATTGAGGGGAAAGACAGCTACTCGGCCGGACTGTTTGCGCAGGGGTGTGCCTATTGGTTCTCCGTCGGCATGCTGCTCGACGGCGCCGGTGACGATGTGTACGACGGCATTTGGTACGTGCAGGGATCAGGGGCGCATTTTGGCGTCGGGTATCTCGACGATTTCGCCGGCAATGACACCTACACTGCAACCATGAACATGGCGCAAGGTGCGGGGCACGATTTTACGATCGGCTTCTTCAACGAACGAGCCGGCAATGATACGTACAACGCGCCGACGTTGTCGCTCGGCGGCGGGAATGCGAACGGGATTGGCATCTTTCATGATTACTCCGGTGATGACGTGTACACGTCGAAGGGTGGCGCGACGCTGGGCAAGGCGAACGGAGAGATCGCGGGTGCGCGAGGGAAGTTGCCGGTGATGGGGATCTTCATCGACGGTGGCGGGACTGACACCTACAATCAGCCGTGGGCGACAAACGGTACGAAGTGGATCGGCCCGAAGTCGAACGAGGACGGGCGGGGAGTGTATGAGCTGGGCGTGGGGGTGGATAGGTAGGGGGGGCGAGTGGGATATGCTTAATCGATATTGCGCGTACAATGTTCGTGTGCTGGCAGGATTGGTACTTCTTTTATTCGCCCTTCTCTACGGAGGCTGCCAAAATGATACACAATCGTCTGGCAACGCAAAATCAAGGGCCGATATTGTTATCTCAGAATTGCTTGAGAAAGCTCTAACGACGGAAATTGTTCGAGACGAACTTCCTGGGCCAGAAGATACGCTGAAATTGTGCGTCTCTGGCGTTTGGATGTCCGAACGAATTAAGATTGTTCGTAATGGTGTGATTATTCCCATCGTGACGGAACCAAAGCGGTGTTCCACTTGCGTCATCGTCGATCGAATCGACTTGTTTGCCGATTCTGCCTGGATGCGAATGGGGTACCCACCGAGCGGCTGGTTTAGCGACGTTGCGTACAGAGCCACGGATACAGGCTGGGTCATTGTGAGTCAGAGCTTGATATTCAATTAGGCAGCATCGCTTGTAGGTCAGGCTTCTACTTCCAATTGATCAAGAAGCCTGACAAGTAGGGAATCTCGCCTCACTTGCCCTTACCTCTACCCTCTCCCGGAGGGAGAAGGGGCAAGAGTGGGCGCCGTGATACGCGCATACAGATTGAATCCGCCCATGAAATCATTGCGAGACTCGCTTCGTAGCGAGTCGTGGCAATCTTTCAGTTTTCTTCTCTTGAGAAGTGGCGTCTACGGCGCACAGATGGTCGTGTGGAGTGCGGATGTCTGGACTGGATCCCCGCTCAAGGCGGGGATGACATTTGTGCGGCGGGGATGACATTGGGGAGGCGGGGATGACATTGGGGAAGGCCAGGACAACATTGATTAGCGGGATGACATTCCATGCGTGGCGTACGTCCCGTGCGCCACGGGCACGGAAAGTTGGTGTTGGCGCGCGAGACGTACGCCAGCCGGAAGAGAACTGAGAGATCGCCACAGCCCGAAGCGGGCCTCGCGATGACACCTTCGGTCGCTGCGTGCGCCCAAGGCCATTTGTTCTATCTATTGAGATTTGAGGTTGCTTCGTCCCCTTCGGCTCCGCTCAGGCTCCTCGCAATGAGTAATCAAAACGTCGCGGTGTACTTGTCGAGGTTGCGCGAAGCGCCGGGCTGAGCGGAGTCGAAGCCCGAGCTACTCAGCGGCCCTGTCACCACAAATCCGCCGGCCAGATCGCGGCAATCGTCGCCGTGCGGCCGGGATAGATCGTCACCGGAATCGTAATCGTGTCCGTCTTCGGTAAGTAAATCATCTGCATCTGCCGATTCCCCATCGGCAGATTGGCAATCGAGAACTCACCCTTTACATTCGGATACACCGTGGCGGTCGTCGTGCCACCCGAACCGTTGGGATAGATGAGATTGATCCTAAGCGAATCTTTGTAGACCGAGCCAGGTAAACTTCCGTTCGCATCAATAACAGATCCCTGCAGCGTGTTCTGAAGAAGTTTTGACGATGCCGATGCAAACACCTTGTCAATACTGCTCCCCGACCCGGTCGACGAGATCGTCGTGCCGGCATACGAATAGGTTGTGCCCCACGCGTCCTTCTTGAAGTCGGAACCGTTCCCTTTGTCGATATACGGGCCGTGCCAGGTCGTGTACCCGCCCGGATTGGTCGCCAGAGCATCGAGATTCGGCGGCAAACCGCCCACGTCGCCGACATACCCAAAGACCGCCCGCGCACCCTCGCCGTACGAGTCGGGGTCGCCAACCACCGCCATCGCGAGATTATCAAGCTCGGTCTTAGTCGCCTCGTAGCGTGCGGTGTCGAGCGTGGCTGACATCTTACGCGTCGCGACTGCCGCAATGATGCCGATCACGACAATGATCGTAACCAGCTCGATCAGCGTGAAAGCGCGTTCACTCTTGATCTTTACGGACATACATCCCCCGTGAAGCGTATGCGGGAACCGTCGGAGAATAGAACCGTAAATGCGACATCGCTTATGTCCACCCAGCCGCCGGAACTGGGGCCGGTGCGAAATCGTTCAATTTCGATTTTTACTTTCTGACCGTCGCCAATCGCCTGCGCCGAAGAGAATGTAGCGGAGCTGCCGCCGGCGATCCCGGTGCCGAGATTCACCACTTGCGTGCCGTTCCAGAAGGCGTCGGTCCAATACGCCGTTGTGCCGGGATAGTAGAGCTGTATCGATGATACGCTGATGGACCGGCCGGTGGAGTTGCGGATGTAGAAACGGAGCTTGGTACAGCTGGTATAGAGTGTGTCCGATTCGGGCACCATAGCCAGACCCTCGCCCGACGATTGCCGCCAGTAGTCGGCGTGGAAATTGTACTCGGCATACTCGGACGTGCCCGGCTCGATTGCAACAGTCCGCGTCATGGTGTCGGCGGTCGGTTTGTAAATGACTTGAAGGGAGTGGTTGCCGATCGGCAGTGAATCAAACACAAACGAGCCGCCGAGGTCGGGTGTTCTTGTCTTCGTGACGGTGCCGCCGGTACCGTTGGGCACCGTGAGGCGAACGGTCACTGAATCTCTGTATATCGGACCGGGCGCGGTTCTGTCGGCGTCGAGAACAGTGCCGCGGAATTGATTCATAAGCAAGTCGCTCTTTGACGCCTCAATCTGACGGGTCAGAGGACTGCCCGAACCATTAGAAATGATCCGCGCCGAATCGGGCTGCCAGGTGTAGGCCGCGCCCCAGGAGTCGGTCCTGTAATCATCAGTGGCTTGCGTGAACCGGTTGGAGATGTACGGACCCTTCCAGGTTGCATACCCGCCCGGATTGGAAACGAGATTATCCAGACTGGCCGGGAGTGCGCCGATATCGCCCACGTAGCCGAAGTCGCTCCGCATACCGCCGTTCTCGAGCGACGGATTGCCCGCCACGGCGATCGCCAGAGCGTCGAGTTCCGCTTCGGTCTGACTGAAATTGGCCGCGTCGGAAACCTGCCCGGCCGAGCGCATAAGCACAGCCGTCAGAACGGCGGCGATCATGATGGCCACCACGAGTTCGACGAGAGTGAAGCCCTGCTGTCTGTTCATGCGGCGATGCATTCAAGCGTCCTCAATGCGAATAAACCGTTATATAGACTTGCGTGCAGCGACTGTCTTTTTTGAGCACGACGCCGGCCTCCAGACCATCCATCTGCGTCCAGGTCCAGGCCGAGCCGGTACTCGGATTGGTCGCGTACGTGGTCGAGAACGTCGTGTATGACGTGACCGGATCGAGATCGATGTTTGATCCGTCATACGAGTGACCGTCGGTGCGGATGATTGTCCGCGCAATCCGGTTATTCCCGCTGCCGGCAGCGACCACGCGGATCGAGACAACGATGCTGTCGATGATGCCGGTGCCGCCCACGGCGTTGGTGAGTTGATAGGTTTCATCATTCCAGTTGTTATCGTTAGTCCAGACGTACGAGACATTCTCGTCGGCACTGACGTCATCGACACACTGCCAGTCGGTTCCACACCCACTGTTGTTCAAGTCATCGACGTACCCCGGGGCATTGGGACGGAGAATCTGAGTGGTTCCGGAGGAGGAGTAGAGCATCACCGGCAATACGACTTTTAACGGCGGGGTGTTCTGATGGCGCGGTTGAATGGCCACGTACCGTTTAGTCGTATCATTGGTCGGCGTGTAGACAACGCGCACGAGGCGGCGTCCCGCCGGGAGCGAATCGACAGTGAATTCACCCGAGGCATTGGGCGTGACGGTCGTGTTGACAATGCCCGATGCACCCCTTGGGTAGGTAAGCACGACGCGAATGGAATCCTTGTAAACGGGCCCCGGCACGGAATCATTCTTGTCGGTGATCTGACCCTGCAGCTTGTTGTAGAGGTAGTCTGAGGATGCGTCGGCGATCTTCTTGGTGATCGTGCTTCCGCCGCCCGATGATGTTATGGTCAGCCCGCCTGTGAAGGCGTACGCGGTACCCCATTCGTCGAGGCGATAGGAAATCGTGTCCTGAGAAAACGGAACGTCAACATACGGACCGTCCCATGTTGGAAGGCCGCCCGGATTGGTGTAGAGCGCGTTGAGACTGGCGGGAAAGGCGCCGACGTCGCCGACATAGCCGAAATCGGCGCGCTGACCGTCCTGCAATACCGAAGGATCGCCGACGATCGCGTGAGAGAGCGATTCCATTTCACGTTCCGTCTTGGCGCGACGGATATCATTCACCGCCACCGTCATCGACTGCATGGCGATGCCGGCGATAATGCCGGTCACAACGATCAACATGGTGATCTCGATGAGTCCGAATCCGGCGGCTGTGCGCAACTTGTTCATATCACCATACCTGCCGAGGAAGCGTGATTTCGGCGTGGTAGCCGGTTCCCGGTTCGACGTTGACTCGGCGGGTCAACGTGTCGCCGGTCGGGAGGTAGATGGTGCGCAATTCATGCAGGCCGATCGGAATGGAATCGAATTGAACGTATCCATCATTCGACGGGTACTTGATTCGGTTGACCAGTGATCCGCTGCCATTTGGTACTGACAGGACAAATTTGACGGAGTCTCGGTAGGTTGCGCCGGGGCAGTGTTTTTTCAGATCAACAACCGTCGCGGTGACCCGATTGATGGTGAGATCGGTGGGGTTCGCCGCAAGCTTGCGGGAGATTGACGTGCCGCCGCCGGTGGACGTGATCGTGGCCGTGGCGGTGTTGTAGACGTACGCGACACCCCAGGCGTCACGCGTGAATTCGTCGTTTCCCCCAATGGAAAGCTGGTCGTGAATGTACGGACCGTTCCACGTGCTGTAGCCGGGGTTGGTGAGGAGTGCACTTAGATTGGGCGGCAATGAACCGTTGTCGCCGATATACCCATAGCTGGTGCGCACGCCGCCGACTGATTGATCGGGCGTGCCGACGATCGCCTCGGCGAGCCGGTTCAGTTCGGCCTTTGTCTCTTCGGTGCGCGACGTATCATTTGCTGATCTAAGCGAGCGCATCGTCACGCCGGCCAGGATGCCGACAATGACGATTACGACGATGAGTTCGATAAGCGAGTACCCGTTTGTTGAGCGGATGCGTAACATAATCCCCTGCGCCTTAACCCGATTCCGGTTAACGTATTATCGGCAGGAAGGGAGATTGGCTTTGGGGGGCGGGGAGCAGACGGGAATGGGGGCAAGAGCCACAGCTTGTGGGGAGATTCGTCGTTAAACGTGGGAGTTAAAACGTGTCGTCATCCCAGGACGATTCTTTGTCCGGGATGAGTACAATCAGGTCGGCTTTAATTTTGCACTGGCAGGCGAGGCGTGACTTGTCGGTAAGTCCTTCGGCCTCATCAAGCATGTCGATTTCGTCCTCCGAACGAGGGGCGAGCGATTCGAACCCTTGCTCGATGATGACATGGCAGGTGGAGCAGGCGCAGTTGCCGCCGCAATTGTGGTCGATCTGGATATTATTATCAAGGGCGGCATCGAGAATATTAGTTCCCTCGGGGACTTCAACTTCGATGTCGGCAGGCAAAAACTTTATCTTCGGCATTATCCTGTTCTCGTCGGGCTTCGTCGGAAAAACGGTCCCTAAGGTAGAACAGTTCCCCTCAAAACTCAAGAGCTTTTCGCCTCCCCGGTCCGGCTCGCGCGATAGACGACAACGTGGTCGTGCTCGTTGCCGTACCGGATGGACTTGACGAAGGGGATCAATTTGCTCGTAATAAGCATGTACACCCAGGGTGGCATGACTGTCGAACAGCCCCGCACCAGAACCATCTTACCTGAGTAGGCACTCCAATCGAATTGATCAACGGCGTTGAGCAACTCCGCCTCGCGGAACATGCCGTCCGTGAAGAAATCTTTTGGGTCAACAATTTCAAAGGCCATGAGACGAATCGCCTAGGGAGCCGACGGGGATTTTGATCCCACGTCGGCGAATTTGCATTAATTAGCAGGTGAACGACGAGCCACAGCCGCAGGAGCGTTTGGCGTTGGGATTGCCGAACGAGAAGCCGCCACCCAACATGCCGCCTTTGTAGTCGATCGTGGTGCCGGCCAGGTACATAAGGGCCTTGAGGTCGACCCGGACCTTGACCCCGTCGAAATCGAATTCGCGATCGAATTCGGAGGGGTTATTGTCAAAGGCCATCGAGTAGGACATTCCCGAGCAGCCGCCGGCGGCGACACCGAGGCGCAAAAAGAGGTTTTGGTCCTTTTCTTCGGCCAAAAGACGCTTAACTTCTTCGATGGCCGAGGGGGTGAGGATGATAACCTGTTCCGCGGCGGTAGATTTGGCATTTTCCGTCATCAGTCAACTCCTTATCGTACAAAATCTTACCATTTTCACTCAATATAAATACTCGACAAATTGTGTCCATCCTATAACATAATCGGCGGGGACAAGTTTCGCCTGAGTATAATTATCCGGATTTGCCGGCTTTGGCGATAACAGCGGCGAGGGGGCGGAGGTTCCGGAGGTGGAAAAGGGGCAAAAAAATGGCAAAATCGAAAGAATTTTATGGACTAAGTGCATCCGGTTTGGTATTATGTCCGCGCATTATGGAAAAGAAGAAATACAATTCCACTATGTGTACATGGACCGGCAATAGTCATTTTTAATACGCACCTGCAATATATCGATTGAGGAAGAACGACCATGCAACTATCCCGCAAAGCTGACTACGCACTCCGTGCGGTGCGCCACGTCTCGAACCTGCCGAAGGGGAAGCTCGGCTCCATCAATTCCATTGCCGAGGCGGAAGCGATTCCGCGCGAATTTCTCGCGAAAATCCTGAAAGACCTGACCCGCGCCGGAATACTCGTCTCCTTCCAGGGGGTTACCGGTGGGTACCGTCTGGCCCGTGGGGCGAAGGAAATTTCGTTTCTTGACGTTATCGAGGCCATCGAAGGGCCGGTACATATTAATCTGTGCACCGAGTCGGCCAAGTGCGCGTGCGACCAGGTGGGGAGCTGCGAGATGCACCAGTTCTGGATCACGCAGGAGAACCAGTTCAAGAAGCAGTTGTCCAAGCACAACTTCGGGCGGTACAGAAAAGTCCGCGACTAAGGCATGCTTTGCCCGTAAAACCCGCCGCACAGGCGGGTTTTTTTATTGGTGAACGGGGCAACACGGGTTGTCCATGCTGGACGCATGTAGTATATTATGTGATTGCCCGCGCGATCTCGGCCGTTTCCTCAAGACAGGTTATCCAGGCAGGAGATTTTCGGCAACTGAACCGCCGATTCGCGCGTTCAAGATGGTGAAAGAGTGATAAGGAGCTGGAACCCCATGTGGACGACAAAATTCGAAGATAAAAGGCACCGGGTAAAAATCGGACTTGGCCGAGATGCTCAAGGGAGGCGTCATCATGGACGTCACCAACGCCGAGCAGGCGAAGATCGCCGAGCAGGCGGGGGCCGCCAGCGTCATGGCGCTCGAACGAGTACCATCGGACATTCGCGCCGAAGGGGGCGTCGCCCGGATGGCCGACCTGGATGTCATCGAGAAGATCAAGCGAACAGTTACCATCCCGGTGATGGCCAAGTGCCGTATCGGGCATATTGTCGAGGCGCGTGTGCTGGAATCGATGGAAATCGATTTCATCGACGAATCCGAAGTACTCACGCCGGCCGACAACAAGTACCATGTCGACAAGTGGGAATTCAAGGTGCCGTTCGTCTGCGGCTGCCGCAATCTGGGCGAGGCACTGCGTCGCATCAGCGAAGGCGCGGCGATGATTCGCACCAAGGGCGAGGCCGGCACGGGTGACGTTTCGCAGGCGGTGAAGCATCTTCGCGAGATCACGTCGGTGATGCGTTCGTTAACGGTCATGACGCAACGGAAGAGCTGTACGGATGCGCGAAGGAACATCGCGTCCCGCTCGAGCTGGTGCAGATAGTCGCCAAGACCGGCAAGCTGCCGGTGCCGAATTTTGCGGCGGGTGGTGTGGCGACGCCGGCCGATGCCTCGCTGTGCATGCATCTGGGCGCCGAGGCGGTCTTTGTGGGGTGCGGTATTTTCAAGTCGAGCAATCCGGAGAAGCGGGCGAAGGCGATTGTCGCTGCGACGACGCACTGGCAGGATTACGCGATCATTGCCGAGCATTCGCACGGACTGGGTGAGCCGATGAAGGGGATCGCGGCGGAGTCGATTCCGACGGAGCATCAGTTGCAGACGCGGTAGAGCGCGAAGAGTAGAGATTTATCATACCGTCAGGTGGAAACGCCTGGCGGCTTTTTTTGTGAAAGAGGTGCCCTGGCGGCCCTCACCCTGGCCCTCTTCCGGAGGGAGAGGGAAGAAGGGGGGATGATGGCAGATTTCAAGGGCCCAAGCCTCGTCAATTGGACCGGGCTTGGGCTCTTGAGATTCCCCTAATGCAGATAACAAACGACAATTGTCATTCCGGGTCCCCTCAATTGTCATTCTGGGCCGAAGGCCCAGAATCTCGTCGTCCACCGCATACTCGATCTCGTCATTGCGAGGCGCGTTTCGCGCCGTGGCAATCTCAAATCTCACGTCACTCACAGATCGACCATCCCCGTACCACTCCATCGGCTTCGGAACGTCGTCCTGAGCGCAGTCGAAGGGCGAGCAGTAGGGGCTTGCCATGGCTGTGAAATATCTCGTGCACCACCACTGCATTCCCTTGCACTACCAAATCGCTACAGTATGCGGATCGGGGCCCTTATATAGAGGACACACTGTCCAACAACCATTCCGTACCCCACCGTCTTGCGGTGGGGTATCTTGAGGAGCATTTCCCATGGACCCGCCTGCATCATCACCCAGAAACTGAGCCGCTGCCGC
This sequence comes from uncultured candidate division Zixibacteria bacterium, assembly GCA_963806185.1. Classification (GTDB taxonomy): domain Bacteria; phylum Zixibacteria; class MSB-5A5; order GN15; family FEB-12; genus CAWDXE01. The sequence continues at coordinate 199,563 of CAWDXE010000001.1, read as the reverse complement.
TTCGCCCGCGCCCGTTTTTTTTCACTATGAAGCTACTCGCGTTGTGCTCTGTCGTTTTTCGACAGGCAGGTATCGACGCTTTCCGTGTTGCCACCCTCGTGTGATGTTTGACATACACTCTGAAAATCTTGACATACACCTTGCACCAACAAATACATGACAACCCCGCTCCTTCATCTCCCCACTTGACCGTGCGCCCTCGACTCATTATTGTGCATTCACGAAGGACACTACCCCATGCGCCAAAATAAATATCACATTGTGCGGCTCGTTATGCTTCTCGCGATCGCTCTCCTTGTGCATTCCTTTGCAGGCTGCGACCACGAGGCTGACCCCTCATGGGGCGTGATCTGGTCAGGAACTGTCACTGATTCCGTGCACGGATACGCCATCGACTCGGCGCAGATCGACTACTTCCTGAAATATCCGCTCGACACGTTTCGCCTCCCGCTCCTCTACACCGACAGCAAAGGGAAATTCCGTTTTGACACCGAGGGAATCGGCCCGTACTACTTGACTTGTCGCAAGCACGGCTACAAATCGCAGGTGCGAACAATTTCGTCGCCGACGCGCAATGCCAATGTCGGCAACGTCAATTTTCTCCTCATCCCCGATTGATCCTCGCGCGATTCTCGTTGAAACTCATCGCGAGGGCCCTTCTCTCCCTCCCCGTCATTGCGAGGCTCGCTACGAGCCGTGGCAATCTCAAGTCTCACGTCACTCACAGATCGACCATCCCCGCTCCACACCGCCGTCCTCGGCATCGTCGTCCTGAGCGGAGTCGAAGGGCGCGTAGTAAGGACTCATTTGCCTGGACATATGAACAATCCCCTTCCCGCCATTGCAAGGCGCGCTTCTCTCCCCCTCCTGTCACTGCGAGTCGCGCTTCCAACTCCTCGTCATCCTGAAGCATTCTTATGATTCAGGATCTCCTCGTCCACCGCACTCTCGATCTCGCCATTGCGAGGAGCGCTTCGCGCCGTGGCAATCTCAAACCTCGCGTCACTCACAGATCGACCATCCCCGCATCACTCCACCGCCCTCGAAATCGTCGTCCTGAGCGCAGTCGAAGGACGAAGTAAGCGCAAATACGTGGTGTCAGGCCCCCGTGCCTGACACCGCACGAATTCTGGCCATTGCGAGGCGCGCTTCCTTTCACCTCGTCATCCTGAACCTTTTCTTAAAGGTTCAGGACCTCAGTGTCCACCACCCTCGAAATCGTCACCCTGAGCAATGTCAAAGTACTCTGGACAAACAGCGAAAAAACTAGGAAAGAAGACCAAAGGAACGTATACTAAGAGGTAGATGAAGAAACAATCCAATTTCATGATGCGGCAACACTCTCTTGTTGCTGCGATGGTTGTCGTATCTGCAGTTGTTACTATCGCACTTTGTGCAGGTTGCAGATCTATGACTTGGCGAGACTTCAGCCCGGAAGCGTCAGAACGGCCAGTTGTTCTGTTCGGCACGTATCAACTCGACATTAAGGGACTCGCGTCGCCTCGTACGAAATTGACTTCAACCCGGCCTTCCTGGGCGAAGCGGTCGATACCAACTCACTTGATACCCTGCCCATCTGGTTATAGACAGCCTCTGCGTCCTGGGGCATTGCATGGATAGCGCCATCTGTATCGGACTCAGAAGTTGGGCGGATACGAAAGGCGATTGCGGCGCGAGTCTTATACACGGGGAAGAGCAGAGGCCATAAGACCCATACATGACGACGACCTCTATTACTTCCACAAGAGACTAGTTCCCGGCGGATACATCACCCGAAACGCATTCAAACTGCCAGAAGCTTGTACCGATTCGTTACTATCAGTGGAGCTCTTTGCACGACTCCTGAACAGAGCGAGCGGGAATGAGATTGCGCGAGAGACCAAGCACGTGAGATTCCACGTAAAGCACAAGCGAAGGCTCCTCTTGGGGAGTTAGGGGCGATCGTCTAGCGATCGAGGTTCAACGCCGCTCAGGGCGACGCTGCGCGGGGGGGGATTTGCGAGCGATGTGGGTGAATACGTGGTGTCAGGCCCCCGTGCCTGACACCGCACGAGTTCTACTCATTGCGAGGACCCTGAGCGGAGCCGAAGGGGACGAAGCAACCTCAAATCCCGCGCCGTCCACCACGACCTCCCCAATTCGCCTCATCTGACAATGACCACGCGCAGACCGCCGCTTCGAGCGCAGACGAGAAGCGACCCCATGGATTCCGGGCCTTCGGCCCGGAATGACAGAGGGGGAGATTCAGTGGACGACGAGATTCTGGGCCTTCGGCCCAGAATGACAATCTAGCGGGCTCAGGATGACAATCCGCGGCGACCGGGTTCGTCTTTCAATTACACCGGGACGGGACGTTTCACGTCATATTATTGTACTCGAACTCCATTGTACTCGAGCACAATCGCCATTATCGTTGTGTAGCCGAATCACTCGCAGCCTGCTGCAATCCGTGGCGGGTGTCGTGAGTATGTCCGGCGAGCATCAGGTTTGGAGCCTATGAATACACTCATTCGAATCGTACTGGTGACGACGTCGCTGGCTGGCGTTGTCATGGCCCAGGGGGAAGGGAAGGCAGAGGGCAGGGAAGGTCCGAAGCGCAATTTCAAGTATCAGCGCGGTGACAGCTCGGGGGTGGTTGCGATCCCATCGAAGATAACCACCACGTTCGACAAGCTACTCGAGAAGGACCCTACTCTGGCAGCTCTGCTATGCACGGGCGACAGCACGGACGTGGGGAAACATCCATTCCGCACAATCGAGCCGGTCTGTCTGCAAGGGAGAGGGGCGAAGATGGTGGTGTCGATGGGGTATCCGACGTTTGCGTACGAAGTGTGCGTATCACCGATGACCGGCGGGTTGTTCGCGCAGGCGCATATGGCCAAGACGACCCCGGCGGTCTACTGGGGGAACGATTCATTGCCAAATCTTGCCAAGGCATTCTTTCTGGTGCCATTCGGGGACTATGAGATCCCGGTATTCTCGGTCGACGCACCGAAGACCTATCTTCCCTTGTGGAGAGCACTGCTCATGGCAAGGAACGGCATGACGGAGGAGTATTTCGACTCTCATGTCAGGGTTCTCAGCGCCTATACTCGCGAACTAGATCGAGACAGCTTTCATTGCGAGTACTTTATAGTCAACTTCTACTATCACGTCGATTGGGCGAGAATTGAACTCATGAATGAGTTGCTCATTTCCGACGGCGTACACCGGCTATGCGACGTGATGGACACGTCGGCGTACGAAAAGTCATTCGAGACGTTCAACGCAGCGTTGCCGCCAGAGCTCCTGGCGTACCGTGACTTCGCAGTGCCAGAACTTCGGTCGGTAGATCACATCATCTCACGTGACCAGGTGATCAAAGCAGTAGAGAGTGCGTCACCGTTGCTGGGGTTTGACGTCAACCGGGGTCTGCGCCTTTCCTACCAAGGCGATCTGACGATGGAACTGTGGGGCACGATAGATGAAAAGGCAAACAAATGCCTGCGGTCAGAGATCAACTTGACTGACGGTACGGTGTCTGAGGTAACAGATTTTCCGTGTTGGGTGGAGTGATGGTAATTCGGGGAGGGGTGAAGAGGCAGGGGGGCACGAGCGGGTATGTCAGCGAAGGAGGAGGAGCTTTCGCGTGGCTGTCGCATCAGCGGTTTTCACCCGACAGAGATAACTTCCGGAGGCAAGGTCGTTGCCCTGCGCGTCCTGTCCATTCCAAGTGATTGAGTGATCGCCTGTGGATTCATCGGAATTGAGAAGGCGCCGGACTCTCTGGCCGAGGGAGTTGAAGATATCGATTTGGACACGGCCTGCAGTCGGGAGAGAGTAGTTGATGACGGTGGAGGCGTTGAAGGGGTTGGGATAGTTGGTGAGGGTTAGGTCAGAGGGGAGGATATCGTCGGGTTGGTCGGCGACGTCGGTGGTGATGCCGCCGTAGGCGGCGTACCAGCCAGTGTTGCTCGAGATATATAGGCCATGGCGGCCAATGCTCAATTCCCCGCCGATGGGCGCGGACCAAACCATCTCGTGCGTATTGACGTCCAAGGCATAGGTGGCGGAGTCAGAAGCAACGAAGACGTAATGGTCGGCCACAATAGGGGAATAGTTGAGCGGTTCGGATGCACTTCGCTTATCAAACTGCCACGCAGTCGACCCGTCAGCTGTATCGAGTACTACTAGATTATCCGAGTCTACCGTGTAGATATAGCCGTAAGCGAGTGCCGGCGTGATACCCCCCGACAAGTTATCCCCGATGCGTCCGTATTGACCCTCTCGCTGCCAGTACAGCGTACTGTCAACTAAGCTCACCGCGCATAGCCAATTCTCGTTCGCCACGTAGGCGCGCATGGTAGTCGTGTCGATGATTGGCGCGGCGTACATCGACCAATATGGCGGCTGTCCGGGGTTAGGGGCGCCGATCGCGCCCAGTAACACCCCCGTAGCCCGGTCCCTGATCAGCAGACTGTTTTGTATGTAGGTGTAAACTCGATCTAGGTAGGCAGATGGAGTCCACCAATCGTATTGTAACGTCCCCTGCCACCACTGCGACTGCCCCGTAAAGCGATTCCAGCAGTGTAAGCCGCCGTAGTAGCCGCCAGACGCTGAAACAGATCCGTCATAGACGATTGGGGGAAGGAAACCATTGCCCTGCGAGTTCCATCCGCTCGCCCATATAGACTGGCAGCTATCCAGCGTGAGTGCCTCGACATAAGCCCACATTGACTCATATAGTTCGCAACGCACGAATATTGTATCGCCAGCGACTGTCGGCTGATTGAAGTAATATAGGCCTAGAAACCAGCGATTCCAGATGGTATCGCCGGTGAGGGCATTACAACAGAGCACCTGTCCAGCGCGATATGTGCCATCTCGCCAGTTCCAGAAGGAGGACGACAGGAGCACGATGTCTCCGATAGTCGAGGTCTGATACGCTACCCAGCCGTCCTGCGGCATTTGTTTCTTCCACTGGAGTGAGAGAGGGAAGGAAACGGTGACGGCCGGATTGTACCCGATGTGCTGGGCGTTGTATGAGCGTGTAGTCCAATCAGCGGGGTTGGAGGTTTGTGCAATTGCTGAAAGATAAAGAAGAGTCGTGATTACGGCCGATCGAATTACGAGAAGAAGCAGTCTCACTGTCAATTCCAGTTTCAGGCAGAGAACGTTTCTGTCAACAACATAGTCCATAATCGGAAAATGTCAATGCGTATCTGGGGCCGTTCCTGCGGCGTACGGGCGAACGGCATTTGAGGCCCCCGTAAGACGGTCGCCCTTCGGCTCCGCTCAGGGCGACGCTTTGCGGGTGATGTGGGTGTTAGCTGAGAGCTGGTCGCGACCCATGGGTTCCGGGCCGGGGGCCCGGAATGACAGAGGGGGGAGTGCAGGTTGGTTGGCGCACGGGACGTACGCCAACCATTGAATGACCACGCGCAGACCGCCGCTTCGAGCGCAGACGAGAAGCGACCCCATGGATTCTGGGCCTTCGGCCCAGAATGACAATCTAATGGGGCTCAGATTGACGATGGCAAATTGAAATAGCTGCCGATATATGGCATTTCCCCCAGCCCACCAATTCCCTATATTCTCCGGCACATAAAGCGGACCATAAGTGTTTAAGCGGGTATGAAATCTCAGGTTACCCCCCGAGTCGGTGTCCTGGCACTTCAAGGGGATTTCGAACAACATGTCAGGCAACTCACCGAACTACAGGTCGACTGCCGTCTGGTCAAACTCCCGTCCGACCTGCTTCAAGTCGATGCGCTGGTTCTGCCGGGTGGCGAGTCCACTACGATGGACAAGTTGATTGATCGGTTTGGGCTTCGTGAGCCGTTGACGAAGTTCTGTCGGACAAAACCGGTCTACGGTACGTGCGCGGGGATGATCCTTCTGGCAAAAAACATCGTCAATAACCAAGCGAATGTTAAACCATTGGACTGTATTGATATAGATGTCATTCGCAACGGCTGGGGACGACAGATATTCTCGTTTGAAGATGAATTGACCATTACATTGAATAATCAGAAATATTCCGTACCAGCGGAATTTATCCGGGCTCCCAAGATTGCCCACGTGGGAAAGGGCGTCGAGGTATTAGGCACCTATCGCAATGAAGTCGTGGCGGTGCAAGCGGGCAACGTATTGGCCGTTTCGTTCCACAACGAACTGACACAGGATTTTACGTTGCTGCGATATTTTTCTTACGATTTTTGCTTGAGAACGCCGATACCTGACGTATATTAAAGTAGATGAACAAAGTCTTTTTTACCCAATCAGTTGGGGAGACCAGTGCGCACGGGCCGAATCCGAAAGCGCCGACAGTGAAGGACCGGATGGCGGTGCCGCATATGCGGCTGCCGGGGTGGATGAAGATCACGGCAACGTCCGGACCGAATTTCAACCGAGTGCGCGGCATCGTCAAAGGGAACGGCCTGCATTCGGTCTGCCAGGAGGCAGCCTGCCCGAATATTCGGGAATGCTGGGACGGCGGCACGGCGACGTTCATGATTCTGGGGAGTCATTGCACGCGCGGCTGTAATTTTTGTGATGTCATTAAGGCACAGCCGGTTGGTCTGGACTTAGAGGAGCCGCAACGCCTGGCGGACGCAGTAGCTGAACTTCAGCTCAAACAAGTTGTGATTACGAGCGTAACACGAGATGACCTGCCCGATGGGGGAGCTTCTATATTTGCCCGGACTATAGAACTCCTCCGACGGCAGGATAAAAATGTCAAAGTCGAATTCCTGGTGCCGGACTTCGCCGGTAAGTATGAATCCCTGAAAATCGTGCTCGATGCCGGCGTCGACGTCTTGGCGCACAATGTCGAGACCGTCGGCCGCCTGCACAAGCGCGTGCGCGGCGCCGCCAAGCTGGACCGTTCGCTGCAGGTATTGCGGTGGATGAACGACTACCGGCCGCGCCCGGTGGTCAAGACGGGGATGATGGTGGGACTGGGCGAGACGATGGACGAGTGCGTAGAACTCCTGCACCAGTGTTATGCGGCGGGAGTGGATATTATGACGATCGGTCAGTACCTGCGGCCGTCGCTGGCGCATCTTCCGGTGGAACGGTTTTATCGTCCCGAAGAATTCGCCGAGTTAGCGCGGATCGGCAAGGAGATGGGATATCGTCATGTCGAGTCGGGGCCGCTGGTCCGTAGTTCCTACAAGGCGTTTCATCAATCACAGGCATTGCTGGAGTAGTTGATGCTCGAGAAAGTCATCGTGGCGCGCTCATACGGTTTCTGCATGGGCGTGAAACGGGCAATCCAGATAGCAGAAGAGACTTCGAAGACCGCCACCGAGCCGGTGACGATTCTCAATGAGATCGTGCACAACGAGGCGGTGGTGGAAAGGTTCCGCAGTGAGGGGGTCGGGCAGGCGTTTTCGCTCGACGACGTCAAGGGTGGGACATTGATCATTTCGGCCCACGGGATTGCGCCGGCGGTTATCGAGAATGCGCGCGCCAAGGGACTGAATGTCGTCGATGCGACGTGTCCGTTGGTGACGGTGATTTACGACATCATCAAGAAGGTAGTGGCCGAGGGGTATTATATCGTGCATTTCGGCGATCCGGATCATGATGAGACAGCCGGGGTGGTTGGTCATGCGCCGGAGCGGATAACGGTACTCAAGAAGATCGAAGATATGTGGGCACTGCCGGACTGGAAAGAGCGCAAGCTGGCGTTGACGGTGCAGACGACGTCGTCGCTCGAAGAATTTATCACCTGCCGCCAGGAGGCGGCGAAGCGGTGGCCGCATATAGAGGTGTTTGATACGATTTGTAATGCCACCAACAAACGGCAGACAGCCATTATGGATTTGGCGCCGCAGGTGGATATGGTGCTGGTGGTCGGCTCGCAATCGTCGGCCAACTCGCAGCGTCTGACAAAGATCGCGAAGTCGATCTGCGGGAAGGCGCAGTTGATCGGATCGGCGCTGGATATCCGGCGCGAGTGGTTTGCGGCGGATCAGCAGATTCGTTCTGTCGGCGTGTCGGCCGGTGCGTCGACGCCTGACTTCCTCGTCGACGCCGTCCTGGCGAAGCTCGTAGATATTTCCGGGGGCACGGCAACGGTTGCCGAACAGGAGAAGCGGGCGAAACGCGCGCCGAAGCAAATCGGCCAGTCTGAAGACAGTGTCAAGCTGTCATAAACCCCTGACACGGAGTTGATCGCATGTCTCATTACGGTGACTACTTCATCATAGCTGCGGCATTTTCGGCGTTGGCGTCGTTGGTGTCGTACTTCTTGTGGTGGCGGGGGCGAGATCAATTTCAGACGCTGGCCCGCGGCTTCTACCTGGCGACGGCCACGTTCGTCGTGGGTGCGCTCGGATTGCTTCTGTACCTTATTCTCACTCACGACTACACGGTGGCCTACGTGTATTCGTATTCATCGAATGATCTGCCGTTTGGGTACCTGATCTCCAGTCTCTGGGGGGGACAGGAAGGGACCTTCCTGCTCTGGCTCTTTTTCACCTCGGTGCTCGGCATCATCATGATGCGAACCGCGCGCGAGTTCGAAAAAGGGAATATGTTCTTTCTGAATCTCTTCCTGATATCGCTCTTGCTCATCCTCATCAAGAAATCGCCGTTCGAGTTGTCGCCGGTATTCCGCGAAGACGGGGCGGGACTCAATCCGCTGTTGCAGAATTTCTGGATGCAGATTCATCCGCCGATCATGTTCATCGGTTTCTCCGGCGCGGTGTTCCCGTTTTGTTTCGCGATGACGGCGCTGGTGGAGCGCAAGTTCCAGACCTGGTCGGAAGCGGCCCGGCGGTGGACGATGTTTGCCTGGGCATCACTGGGTGTATCGCTGGTGATGGGCGGCTACTGGGCGTATGAGACGCTCGGCTGGGGCGGTTTCTGGGCATGGGATCCGGTGGAAAATTCGTCGTTCATTCCGTGGATCTTCCTGACCGCGCAGGTGCACTCGCTGTTTATCAAACGTCAGCGGCGCGGCCTGATGCGGTTTTCGATGTTTGTGGTCTGCCTGACCTTCTGGTCGGTGCTCTACGGGACGTTTCTGACCCGTTCGGGGGTGCTGGCCGATTTTTCGGTACATTCGTTCGTCGACCTGGGGATCAACAACTTCCTGGTGGGGGGCTTGGCGACGTTTGTCATACTCGGGGCGACCCTCCTGGCCGTACGGTGGCGGGAAATCAGGCCGGAACCGTCGTTCTCCAAAGTAAATTCACGATCATACCTGGTGACGCTGGGTGTGGTGATCCTGTTTGTCGGCGGCGTGCTGGTGCTGCTGGGAACGTCGGCGCCGCTGTTGACGCGGTTCTCGGCGAATCCGTCGAATGTCGGTCTGCCCTATTATTTCGCGACCATGACGCCGATTGCCATAGCGATCCTACTGTTGATTACGTTGTTTCCCGTCTATCGCTGGAATCAGGGGATGGCCAAGCCGAGGCTGCTGATGATCGGCGGCGGAGTGGCGATGGCGACGGTCATCACCATGATTGGGACGGGGTACACGTACAATCCCATGTACCTTCTGTTGTACGCGTTCGCATCGTCGGCCCTGATAGTGAACGGGTATGTTTTCCTGCAGTCGTGGCGCGACAAGCAGTTGAAGCCAGGGTATTTGTCGCACGTGGGTCTTTCGATTGCCCTGATCGGCGCGGCTACGGCTAATGGGTTTGAGACGAAAGAGACAATCAAGCTAATACAGAACGTACCGGTGAATGTAATGGGGTACACGCTGAACTTCACACAGGTGATGCCCAAGCCGAAGGGGTTTGACTGTCACGTCGTCGTCTCCCACGACAACTCGAGTTACACGGCGGTGTTGGCGCACGAGTTCCCGAAGAACCAGGACGGCGTGATGAAGAAGCCGCACGTGGAGAGTCATCTGGCTTACGATCTGTACCTTTCGCCGGCATCATTCGAACCGGCGCAGGGGAACGACCCGGGCGAAATGATGATCAAGAAGGGTGAGTCGAAGTCACTCGACAAATATCAGTTCACGTTTCAACGCTTCGAGATGGGCGGCCATGACGCCGCCGACAGCAACGGTATGACGGCGGCCGCAATCGTGACGGTCGCGTATGACGGCAAGAGCGAAGAGATCCGGCCGGTGCTCCGGGTGAAGAACAGCGAGATCACGCCGGTCATGGCGTCATTTGATTCGAATGCGGGCCAGATATTCATCTCCGGAGTTCGTCCCGAAGAGGGCGGGGTGTTGCTAAAGGTGGCGGGCAGTTTTGTGCCGCCGGGTTCCCAGGGAGCGGCGTCGCTGGTAGTGGAATTGTCCAAGAAGCCGCTCATCATCATGTTCTGGCTCGGCGCCTTGATTACGTTCTCGGGCGGGCTCTTGAGCATGCGGCAGTTCCGCCGTCGTCGCAACGATCCGGCAATATCGACCACTCCGCTTTCCACCGATCCTACGGCAGCGGTATCGGTAGCATCCTGATCGCAGGAGTTGCGCTGGGTAGGTTGATCGGGTGCATGTTTGAGGGCCGTCGTCACAACGGCAATCCAAAAATTGTTGTGTTAAATTGTACCCGCGTCGGGTACCGTTGGTGTATGGCCAAGCGTATTCTGATGGGGAAGATGTCCTCGCTTTCGCCCGGGCAGGCGATCGAGAAGAGCATTATGGCCCGGCGCATTGCGGTGTTTAACGAAAACGGTACATTGTATGGCGTGGAGTCGGACTGCAAGCATATGCGGGCATCGCTGGCCAAGGGTGGAGTTGAACATGGCGTGTTGACCTGCAATTGGCACGGCTGGAAATACGATCTGCGCACGGGGAAGTGCCTGACAACCGAAGGCTTCAAGCTCAAACTGTACGAAGTGGAAGTTGAAGGGGACGAAATCTATCTGATTTGGGAGTAAGAGATGCCGATGTTTCAGGACATTCATAAGTATTTGCACAAAGTCACGCCGGAGCGCCCGGAAGTCATGACGCGGATGGAGGCATACGCGGCGGAAAACGGGTTTCCCATCATCGGACCACTCGTGGGGCGATTTCTTTATCAGATGGCCGAGTTGATCAAGGCGAAGAAGGTGCTGGAGCTTGGCTCAGGATACGGGTATTCGGCGTATTGGTTTGCGATGGCGATGGGGGCGAAGGGGAAGATCATCATGACCGATTCGTCGGCGAAGAACAAAAAGCTGGCGGCAGCGTATCTGGCCGAGGCGGGGCTGAAGACGACCTTTGATTATCGGCTGGGAGACGCGCTGCGCATCGCGAAATCGGAGAGGGGGCCGTTCGATATCATTCTAAACGATATCGACAAAAAGGACTACCCCAGGACGATTGATCTGGTTGCAGAGCGACTGCGCCCCGGCGGCTTGTTCATCACCGATAACGTCATCTGGTCGGGCAAAGTTTGTCGCAGAAACCGCGACGCCACCACGAAGGCGATTGTGCAGTTCACGGAGCGGCTGTACGCTGATGATCGCTTCTTTACCACGATCATGCCGTTGCGCGACGGTGTAGCCGTTGCCGTCCGCAGGTGAGTTCGGTGGGCAAGGTCACGGTCGGGCGAGAAATTTACTGCTGATTGGAACCAATCTCAGGGAATTTCGTTATACCGAGTAGACAAGCTAATCAAGTTGTCGCATCTTTTTCCGATACTGTCCATGGGGGCGCATCGCTCCCGGGATCCTCAGATAAACGCCGTTGAAGCTGTAAGAGCTTGAGGATAGCCGAGTTCGGTGCCCATGAATACGAGACAACATGAGGGGGGCGAGGCCAGTTGGCGCAGAAGTCGCGACGATGGTCAGGTATGCAGAGGAAGTTCGACGTACTTTTTTATTGACAGATGCAGTGACAAGATGTTTTTATACCGGCTCAAGAATCCAGTCGGATTAGTTAGGTCGCGGTTCTCACGGTGAGCACACGTGCAGGTCTGCTGAAGATTCACGACAAAGACGAGTGTCTGGACCTTGACCCCGGTTCAATATGATGGGCCACGCCAAGGTGTGGTTTCGAGGAGGTCTTATGGCGCCAAAACGGGCCGTATATATAACTTATGGTGACGAGGAACGGTGCAGTGACACGCGCCGATTCATCGAAGATGCCGGCATTGACATGGATATTCGTGACATTAAGAAGAATCCACTAAACGAAGATGAGCTGAAGCGCCTGCTGGGGTATTTTGAAATAACCCATTTTCTGAATCCCGGATCTCCGGCGTTCGAAAAGAACGGCCTGGACAAGTCGACTCCGGAGCGGGCGGAGATCGTAAAGATGATTCTTGAGGATCAGACGCTGCTTCGTCGGCCGATCATCAAGACGGCCCGGCTGATGACGGTGGGCTGTGATCGTCGCAAGATATCCGAGATGTTGCAGATCAATCAGAACGGCAATGGCAAGGGTGGCGATTCCGAAAAAGAGGGCCAGAGCGAAGCTGTACCTTCGAGTACTTCCAAGTAGATCGATCGTAGCCCCCTCTTGTTTTCCCACATTCTCCCGTCGTATATTCCCCTATTCGCCGAAGCGTGAATAGCGGGAGACCTATGGATATTGAGCGCGAAATTCTCGAGACAGACATTCTGATCGTTGGCGCCGGCCCGGCGGGTCTGGCGCTTGCTTATCATCTGGCCAAATTGGTGAAGGCCGACGGGTCGGTGACGATGCCGGAGATCCTTCTCATGGATAAGGGGTCGTATGTCGGTGCTCATTCACTATCGGGCGCCGTCATGGATCCGCGCGGTCTAACGGAACTGATGTCCGATTTTCGCGAGAAGGGGGCACCGCTGGAAGCGGCTGTGAGCAAGGACGCGTTCCATCTGCTCACCGAATCGGGTTCGATCAAAGCACCATTCAATCCACCCACATTACAGAATCACGGCAACTATATTGTCTCGCTCAACAAGCTGACCGGCTGGCTGGCCCAGCAGGTGGAAGGTGAAGGGGTGGACATTTACGCCGGGATGGCCGGGTTTGACCTGCTGGTCGAAGACGGACGGGTGACGGGCGTGCAGACGGTCGATATGGGGCTGGATAAGGACGGCAGTCCAAAGGGTAATTTTGAACCGGGTTCGCTCATTAAACCGAAAGTAACGGTACTGTGCGAAGGCGTTCACGGGTCGCTGACGAAACATGCGTTCGAGAAGATACCGGAGCTCCGGCGCGACAGTCTGCCGCAGCAGTATCTGACCGGCGTCAAGGAAGTTTGGGACGTGCCCGCCGGGCGAATTGTCGCGGGCGAAGTCATTCATACGGCCGGTTGGCCGCAGCCGAGCAACGAATACGGCGGTGGTTGGGTTTATGGTATGAGCGACACGATGGTGTCGGTGGGGTACTGCGTCGGGCTGGATTCACCCGATCCGACCAATGATCCGCACATGAAGTTTCAGCGGTACAAGACGCACAAGCTGGTTCGCGGGATACTCGACGGCGGGACGATGCTTCACTACGGAGCGAAGACGATTCCGGTGGGCGGGTACTACTCGATGCCCAAATTGTACCATGACGGCTTGCTCTTGTGCGGCGATTCGGGCGGGTTTCTCGATGCGAGCCGTTTGAAGGGTATTCATCTGGCAATCAAATCGGGGATGATGGCGGCCGAGACGTTGTTTGCCTGCGCGAAAGCGGGCGATTTCTCCACCGACAGGCTGGCGGAATACGGTCGACGGTTCGAAGCGAGCTGGGCCAAAGCGGAGTTATGGAAGTCGCGCAATTTCCACGCCGCTTTCCACGGTGGCATATGGTCGGGCGTGTTCCATGCGGGCATGCAGACGGTGACGGGGGGACGCGGGCTGTTCGATCGACAGGGTCACAAGAGCGATCACGAATACATGCTGCCGATCGCGGACTACGCGCGCCGGTTTGGGCACGAACCGAAGAAAGTGGAAGTCAAGTTTGACGCCAAGTTGACCTTCGACAAGGTGACCGACGTTTACAAGTCGGGGACGATGCACGAGGAGCACCAGCCTTCGCACCTGGTGATTGCCGACTATGATATCTGCAACAATCGGTGTACGCTGGAGTACGGCAACCCGTGCCAGCATTTCTGTCCGGCCACGGTGTACAATATGGTTGAGGACGAGACCCGGCCGGGCAAGACGAAACTTCAGCTCACGCCGTCAAATTGCGTGCACTGCAAGACGTGCGACATAGCGGATCCTTACCAGATCATCCGCTGGGTGACGCCCCAGGGGGGCGAGGGACCCAACTACACGAATCTCTGAGACAACTGTCGACTATGGGTCGATCCTCGCGGTCGACCCGATGTTTTTTTGCGGCCGTGCGAACAACGCGCGTGGCGGCGTCGTACAAGGGTGTGACAGTGGCGGATTGTCGCTAAATGTTAATTAAGGTCATTGCGGTACAGGCCCGGATGGGCGAACGGCTGACGCTGGAAGAGAAGATTCATATCTTCAAGCAGCAGCCGGACTTTGTCTGTCTGCCCGAGTACTCCCTGGTCGACGGATCGATAACCGACTATTCCCGGGCGGCGCTCCAGCGAAGGGAGTGGCTCAGCTACCTCGGCCGTCTCAGTGATGAACTGCACACGGTGCTGATTGGGGGGACGGTGGTGGAGGCAGTCGGGGACCGGCTGTTCAATGTTGCCTACGTGTTTGATCGCGGGCAGGTCCTGGGCTCGTATCGAAAGCGCCATCCGGTCGAGCGCGAGGCGGCGCGCGGGATAGCACCGGGTTCGGAAAATCTCGTTCTGGACTGTGACGGTGTGCGTGTCGGTGTCATGATCTGTGGAGACGTTTTCTTTCCGGAGCGATTTGACGAGCTGGCTGACGAGGGAGCGGACGTTATCTTCATTCCGACGACATCACCCTATCGGCCGGCCGACACGCTGCAAGAGAAACACGAGCGGGATGAGCGTTATTTTGTCGCCGGGGCATCGACCGCCGGCGCGTACGTCATCAAGGTCTGTGGTGTGGGGACAATATTTTCCCACCCATTGCAGGGGCGGTCGCTCGTGGCGGCGCCGTGGGGGGTGATGGAGCGAGTTGATATCGGAGGAGAGCAGCACAAGCGTCTGGTGACCGCCACACTCGATATTGTCGAAGTCCGCGATTTCCGGCAGAAGTTGCCCCGGCGGACAGCTCGTCGGAGCAGGCAAGCCTCCAAGCTTCTCCTGTAAGATTACACACTGTCCTATTACTTCCGTCGGCCTACTCCAGGTCTGGGCGGCGCATCAACGAGGGAGAAATCACGCATGAATCCAACGATCATCGGATCGGCGGGTGTCGCAATACTGCTGGCGGCATACGCGCTGAACCAATTTGGCAAGATGGCGCAGACGGGTGGGGGGTATTTGTCGATGAACCTGGTCGGATCCGGGATGGCGGCGTGGTATGCCTGGGCGGGAGGCAACGTGCCCTTCGTGATCCTGGAGGGGGCGTGGGCCGTGGTCTCGCTGGTACAGTTATTCACCGCCAAAAGAAAAGACTCCCGTGGTTGACGGGAGTCCTGGCAATATTCACTGCTGATCGTCGCTCACTGAGTCGTGACGGTGCCGCGATTCAGCTGCTCGATATTGTTCTCGATATTCGAGTTCTTAATCAGATTTTCGAACCAGCGCGTGTAGACTTCCTGCTGTTTGGCGTACAGGACGGAGTTGTACACAGAGTCGCGCTTGTCATTAAGCTGGGTCAGGTCCGGGGAAATACGTTCACGCAGGACGAAGATGATCGTGCCGACGTCATGATTGACTGGCGGGGTAAATTCGCCGGGTTTTTTCAGCGAGAAGGCCTCGCCAATGGCTCGTGACGGGCGACCGAGCCCTGGGATGAAGCCGGTGCGGGAGAAGGCCGGGATTGTGTCGTAGGTGAGTCCTTGACTTTTGGCGGCCTGTTCGGCAGGTACTCCGCTTTTCATCGCCTTGTAGACACTAGCCATGACGTCGTCGCATATCTTGGCGACCTGAACGCGGAGGGCATCGTTTTTCACCCGATCCCGAACGTCGTCAAGCGTGGGCAGACCGGCTTCCAGTCGCTTATCCAGTTGGGCGACGGCGTAGCCTGAACTGAGGTCAAAGACCTGGGAGATTTCGCCCGGTTTGGCGGAAAAGGCGAAGTCATGGGCGCTGGGGAGATTGCCCAGAGTCTGAATCGGACCACCCTTGGCAAACGGCGGGGTCTTCTGAACCGTAAGGCCGAGTTCCTTAGCGGCGGCCTCGAAGCCGGTTTTGGGCGCCTCGGTCTGGAACTCTTGCAGCTTCTGGAATATGCCGTCGAGGGTTGCCTGGGACGACTCGACTTTGATCAGGATATGGGCGACCTTGGCCTGACGAACCTTCTCGGGGGCCTTGTTGGCCTCCACGGCCATCGTCGTGTCACGGTATCCTTCGTGTTTGATGATGTGCCATCCGAACTGGGTCAGAAACGGCTCGGAGATTTCCCCGGACTTCATGCTGAAGGCGTGGGTGTCAAACTCCTTGATCGTTTGCCCTGCGCTGAGCCAGCCCAGGTCGCCGCCCTGCGAGGCGCTGCCGTCGCTGGAGTAACTCCTGGCCATTTCGGCAAAATCAGCGCCTGCCTTGACCGAATCGTAAATTGCGGCGATTTGTTGACGGGCCGATTCACGATCGAGATCGCTCGGCTGCTTTTGCAGAAACACGATATTGAATATCGCCCGCTCGGGCTGCTTGTAGTCTTCTTTGTGGCTTTCGAAATATGACGCAACTTCGTCGGCGGTCGGCTGCTGCGCAGTCGCATAGTACTTGGTCCAGGTCGCGTTAATGGCGTTGACGCGGACCTGTTCGAGCTGATCAAGTTCAGCCTGCTGAACCTCGGGGTCGGTGACGGTAACGGCGTCGATGACCAGCTGCTGCATCTTCATTTTAGTCAGATCGGCGCGAACGTTGGTCTCGACAGCCGTCCAGAACGGAGCGTTCTGCGGATCAACCATCGCCTGCACGTATTTCTGGTAGTCAAACTGGCCGTTGGTCTGGAAGCTGGGCTGCTGACGCACATATTCCGGCGGGTTGTTGCGGAGGTAGAAGAAGATGTCTTCGTCGGTCACGACGATGTTATGCTTCTTGGCCTGTTGTTGGAGGAGGCGATCCTGAAGGAGCTGGTTCCAGGCCTCTGTTTCCAACTGGCGGGAGCGTTCTTCCGTGACTTCGCCCTCAGCCTGCTGGGACTCTGCCTGATACATGTTGTTGTAGATGCGCTGGTAGTAATCGAAAGGAATCTCCTCGCCGTTGATCTTAGCGGCGTAGGAAACCGTAGTGTATTTGCCGCGACCGGTGAAATTCAGACCCCACTCGAGAATGATCATGGCCACGAAGAACAACAAAACGACGATGATTATGGGGAAGATCAATTTGCGTAAGGTCTCAAACATCTGCAAGACTCCTCTGGACAGCCGCTATGTCTGCCCGTTGCCAGTTAGAGCGGGGTGCGCCCGTCGGTTAACAAGAATCCCAAATATACTATAATCGGCGGTTTCGGCAAGGTTTGGGGTCTATTTGACCGACAAAAAAGTTGGTGCCGAAACAGTGAGCCGATATACTTGTATACAGGAGACAAACTCGGATGGGAAAAGGTAATTGATGCAGATATTTCGCTTTTTGGTCGCCACGTGCTGTACTTTTTTAATTGCCTGTCTTACAACATCTTATGCCAGTTCGGTGAGATGGCCGGTAGACAATGCTATTGATCTTGCCTCGGGCTTTGGAGATTATCGCTCGGGCCGCTTTCATGCCGGACTGGATATTCGGACTGGGGGTCGGATCGGAGCCAAAGTATTTGCGCCGGTAGACGGGTACGTCAAGCGAGTTAAGACGTCTTACTTTGGCTACGGCAAGGGGCTCTACGTCGCCGGGGATGACGGTCGGACGTATGTATTCGGTCATCTCGATCAATATGCACCGACCGTGGACCGGGCGCTTAAAGCGGCTCAGTACCGTGACCAGCGGTATTACGAGGATCTCTTTTTCCCGAAGGATTCACTGCGCGTACGCCAGGGCGAGTTGATCGCCCTGTCCGGACAAACCGGCTCGGGGGCGCCGCATTTGCATTTTGAATCGAGAACCGCCGAGGACAAACCTATCAATCCGCTACGTCACGGTTTCCCGCTCAAAGACAAGGTGCGGCCGAGCTTCACGCGACTGGGGATCGAGTTGACGGACGAGCGGTCGCTTCTTCCCGATGGCAAACGTCAGTGGTTCTTCTCAGTGAAAGGAGCAGGCAAGGCGGGGCAGGCGGTGGTCGATACGATTCCCTACCTTGATCGACCGTTCGGCCTGCTGGTTGAGTGTTCCGATCGGATGCGAGCAGACGGGATGGAGCAGGCGGTGTACAGTCTGCGGGTCTACGTGGATGACAGTCTCTGGTACGAGTCAAAGTTTGACACGCTGGATTTCGCGACCGGCCAGGCGTCGTACTTTGAATACAGCTTTGGCCAGGTGTCAGTCGGAAAGAACAGGGTGAGGCGGCTGTATCAGTCGCCGGGTGATGAATTTGCCGGGAGTCGCGCCACCAATGAATACAGGGGTATCATTGGCATGGACGCAGACCGCCACGTCGGCATGCGCCGGGTGAGAATTGAGGCGGGCGATTTCGCCGGCAACACGGCGACCTTGACATTCACCTATCGGCAGGGACCGACGGGGAACGCGATGGTCGTGGACTCGGCTGTCACCGGGGCTGCAGACACCACGAGATATTTCCTGACCACGTGTACCGATTATGATCGATTGGCGTTTGACTCGATTGCGGTCTGCGTGAACAAATCGGACAGATGGGGTCGCGGGAACAATGCGATCATCTCCCGGCGGGACAAGCGCCATCCGGTTCTCACGGTGGTCGCGCGCAATCCGGAAAACGTTGTCATGGCGCTGGGTTATTATACGGGGAATCAGATAGTGCACCTCGATCAACCGTTTAGCGGCATTCGCGACAAGCAAGGGGTGCGCGCCAGGCTGGAATGGGAATTGACACACGACGGCGTGCTGGTGAAAGTTCTTTCGGACGAGCGGTTTGCGATGGTACCTCGGGTGCAGTTGTATTACCGAGGTCAGCTCCTCGGTATTGAAAAGCCGGCGCAGTATTTCAGTATGAGCGCGTACTACGTGCTGATCCCGGCGCGCGAACAGTATGTCCGGGTCGACAAGATCGGTCTCGTGACGGTGCCGGACAGTCTCTATCCCCTGCTGGACACGGAGGAGGTTAACCTGGCCGTGGCGGGAATACGGGGTGCCGATACGCTCGTTCTGGATGAGAAGGCGCGTGTGATATTTGAAAAGGACGATCTGTTTTTCCCGCGCTTTGTCGGCGTACGCGCGAACAAGCTCATGAATCCGGGATTGATGAAACTGAATTCGAGCTACTATGAAGTACTCCCGGAAGAATTCGTTGCGAAGCGGGGGTACACTCTGCAAGTCACGTTGCCGCCCGGGTCGGCCACCAATGCGATTTCGGGAATTTGCTGGCTGGACAAGGCGGCTGATCGCTGGGTCTGGCTGGGTGACAATGTCTTTCGTAACGATACGCTGACAGCGACGACAACCGGGAGCGGGTCGTTTGCCGCGGTCATGGATGTTGAGCGGCCGTATGTCGGGGATTTCAGTATTCCGCCGCGTTCGGTCATAACCGATCGATTGCCGAAGATTACTTTTACGGTACGCGACACGCTGTCCGGATTGGCCGATGATCGGTCGATTGACATCAAACTGGACAACAAGTGGATGATACCGGAGTATGATCCGGAGGCAAAACAATGTCGGTTCCAGCCCCCGGATTCGCTGGCGGTGGGGGATCATCACCTTGCAGTGACGGTGACCGATCGAGCCGGCAACCGCACGGAGCAGTTTTCCATTTTCAGTGTCATAGAAGGCAAGAAACCTGCGGTCGGGGCGGTTAAGAAGACCAAAGCCGGGTCCGGTCACAAGTAGAGGAACGCGAGTGTTTTTTCCCCTTCGAGATGACAATCCGACCATGCGCACGCCGGTCGTCACGATCGGGCTGATCGCGGTGAACAGCCTGATATTCCTGTTTACGTGGATGGGCGGATTGGAGCGATTTCAGTTTCTCATCGTGTCGTACGGGTTCACGCCGGGTTATTTCCTGAATGCCCAGAGTCCGTACCTGGACGCCGGCACGCTCTACGTGACGCCGTTCAGTTCGATGTTCATGCATGGGGGGTGGTGGCATTTGATCGGCAACATGCTGTTTCTCTGGATTTTCGGCAACAATGTGGAGGACTATTTCGGCCCGGTCAAATATCTGCTCTTCTACCTGGCCGCGGGGCTGTTGGCGATTGCGATGTATACGTTGTTCAATCCCCATTCCGCCGTGCCGTTGGTGGGTGCATCGGGAGCGATAGCCGGCGTGATGGGAGCGTATCTGGTGCTGCATCCGAGGGCGGAAATCACCTGTCTTATCGTGTTTTTCTTCATTCAGTTTGTCACGTTGCCCGCGAAGGTTGTGCTGGGGATCTGGTTTGCGATCCAACTGGTCATGTCGGTAGCCGATATTTCGTCGGGCGGAGGCACGGCCTGGCTGGCGCACGTCGGCGGATTTGTCTTCGGCTGGGTGGCGATCAAAGCGATTTACAGGATGCGCGGAAGCGGGTCGACGCCGGCCGGGGGACAGCGGGTATACAAAATGCAGTGGTGATCAGGACGTCTTTTTCGGCTTGTCGGGCGGCGGGAGTTTCTCCTGCCGCTTTTCGTTTTCAAGGGCGATGCGGGCAGTGCGCTGCAGGCCCTCGAGTTTGGCCCGCGTCAGCGGAGTACCCGCAGTCAGTTTGAGAAATTCCTCCCGCGATTGCAGCTTCAACAGTTTCCCGAGGTTGACCGATTCGCCCACGCCGTTTTCCGGGAGAAACTCGGGGTGCGGCGTGACGATTGACTTCAGGTTGTACGGGCAGACTTCCTGGCAAATGTCACAGCCGAACAGGGCATCGCCCATCAAGGCGGCGAGGTCGGGCGGGATCGCCGACGGGCGTTCAATAGTGAGGTAGGAAATGCACCGGGTAGCATCGACCACGCCCGGCTTGATGATAGCGCCGGTGGGGCAGAAGGTCATACATCGTTTGCATTTTCCGCAGGTGCCGTGATTGACTGCGAACTGGTCATCGGGCGCGAGATCGAGGCTGGTGACAATCTCGGAAAGCAGAATCCAGGAGCCGAAGCGGTGGTTGATCAGCATTGAATTTTTGCCGAGAAACCCCAGTCCCGCTTTGGCGGCGTAGGTGCGTTCGAGCAGGGGGCCGTAGTCGACATACGCTTTGAGCAGCGGCTTCATCGCCAGCCGACTTGCGGATGAGCCGCACCAACTTCTTGAGTTTTGACTCCATCACTTTGTGATAGTCGCGTCCCCTGGCATAACGGGCGACGACACCGTGGCCGGGGGGTGTATTCGGTGAATTCTTCTGGTAATAGTTGAGGCCGAGCATGATGACGGAGCGAACGTTATCGGCGAGCCGAGCGGGGTCGGTGCGCCGATCGTGTTCTTTCGCGAGATAGGTCATGTCGCCATGGTAGCCTCGTTCGAGCCAGCGGAGGTATCGTTCGCGCGCCTCCGGGACAACCTCGGGAGAGACAATGCCGCACAGATCAAAGCCGGCATCATAGGCGAGCTGCTTGATGTCGGCGGCGGTCGGCATAGCGCTTGGGATTACTTCTTTTCGTCGGGCGGATTAAGGACCGAGTCGGGCGGATCGACTTTCGGCGTGAAGACGCCGAGCCAGCGCTGATACCATCGCCAGCTTTTCTTCTGCTCTTTAATATATGCTTTCAGGCGTTTTTCTTTGACGAGCGCAACGGCGTCCATGGCTTCGATCTTCTGGATGAGTACCTCGATGGATTCACGTTTTTCAAGGGCGGTGCGGAAGGTGTCGTATTCCTTGAAATTGAACAAGCTTTGCACGATCGGTTCGAAAAAGACCAGGGCTTGCGAGCCGATGTAATTGAGCGGTTTGACCGATTCGAGGAAGAGAATGGCCGGGACGGTGAAGCCGCGATCGACGACTTTGCCGGCGAGTTTAGCGAGTACCAAGTCTTCGTCTTCGGCCAGGCGCGATCCGCCGGGAGGAAGCTGGGAGGAGCCGCCGAAATAGTTCACGCCTTGTCTCCTGACGATGGGGTTTCGAAGTCGCGGTTGAGGCGTGCCTTGACGAAAGCGGTAACCGCCTCCTTGTTGTCGTTGAAGAGAAGATAGATGCCCCGGAAATTCTCCAGGCGCGACTGTTCGGCGAAGGGTGAGAGCAGGATACCGTTTTTGTCGGGCCAGCAGCTGCGATAGAGCGACCACTCTTTGTGGAGAGTCTGCGTGGTGGACTTGACCGTGATTTTGCGGTCGGTCAGGCGGTAGCTGGTGGGAAAATAATATTTTGCCACCGACGCAAAGAGGATGACCAGGGCCAGCACGGCAAAGAGGCGCGATTCGGTGGAATAGAAGACAATGGCGCCAATCAACATGATGAAGAGCGTGACCGCGACGGCGACGAGCGGTCGCCGTTTCATCGGATGGACGGTCCAAGTTAGCACCGCGCCCTCGTCGGGTATGACAGTTGAGTCGGCGGCGTCCTGTATCCGGGGATCAGTCATGGCCGATTACTTTTCGTCCGGGTGGCGGTAGCGTTCGCGTTTGACGGTTTCCATCATGTCGAGCAATTCTTTCGGGGTGAAGAGCTTCTTGTCAATAAGCAAGCGCACGAGCGCTTCCTGGGCGAGATTATTGGAGAGAGCCAGCTCCTCAAACGAGACGTCGCGCTCTTTACCGTCGATGACCATCTTGATGGCTATTTTGTTATCCGTCACCGGAACTCCTTTAGCTTCTTTTCATGGAATATAGAGGACGGGCGGCGTGAAAACAACTGATCGTCGGCCCACATCGCGCGGCTCACCGGGCCGTTGGAAACTCGGAAATGGTCTGCACGCCCAGCGGGACGGCGACACCATCGCGGATGCGGTACATCGGCATGGCGACATTCTCCCGGTGGAGGCCAAAGACGATGCGGCCGGCGGCGCCCGCGAGCGGCGGCAGGTGAATCAACCGGTCGACAAGGTGATCGCGATTGGGGGTATCCTTGCCGATGGCACGGGCGATCACGGTGACGGCATCATAACCGAGTGAAGCCAGGCGCTGGGGGCGGCGGCCGAGACGGGCGTCGAAGGCCGATCTGAGTTTGACGAAAGACTCGGAGTTCTCATCAACCATGAACGGGGAAGGGAAGACTGCCTGTTTCGTGTTGTCAGCGCCGAGGCGACAGATCATTTCATCGCCCCAGGCATCGGAACCCAGATACTGCGCGGTGATGCCGTAGAAATTGAGTTGCGGCAGTAGTTGGCGGAGGTGTTCGACGTCGCCGGGGAGGAAGAGGCAATCCACTGCCGCGGGGTAGCCGTCCGATTCAAGCGTGTCGCCGCGCTGGTTGATGTAGACGGCAGAATCAAGGGGGCGGCCGCGGACGGCCAGTTTCAAATCGCGCAAATAGGGGCCGAAGTCTTTGTCCCGGGGTCGGTAATATTCCACCGCCAGTATTTTCCCGCCGAGCTGTTTGAAGCGGCGGCTGAAAGCGTCGGTAAGCCGAGTGCATTCGGAAGTCGTAGGACTGATGATGGCGGCGGAGTCGGCTTTGAGGACGGAGACGGCGTAATCTGCGGCGGCGATACCCTGCAGTTCGATATTGGGTGAGAGTTGAAAGGTCGTCTGGCTGAGTCGAGTCAGGCCGGCCTCGGTGGCGGCGGGTATGACGATGGGCAGCGGGTCACAGCCGTTGGCGGCAGAGACGACGCCGGCTTCTTCGGAGGTCAACGGACCGACGGCGGCCAGGACCTGAGAGCGGGCGAGGTCTTTGATGATGCGTGCGGCCTCGAGCGGCTCACCCTTGGTATCATAGGTCGTGAGATGGATGGTGCGGCCGATGGCGGCCGACTGCTCTTCGGCGGCGATCACCGCCCCCTGGAAGATTTCATCGGCGTAATCGGCGAGTTCGCCGGAAAACGGGAGGACGATGGCGATCTCGATATTCTGCCTGGCGATGCTCGAATCGAGTTGCGACTTCACCGCCCGATCCATGTCGGAACAGAGCGCGAGCGCCTGTTGGGCGGCGGTGAGGCGTTTCTCTTCGGAAAAAGCGTCGGCAATATGACGCGCGAGCTCACAGCGCAGATCCCTTGGCAGTGAGTCGATGCGCAGCAGATTGAGTCGGGTCTCGTCGGCCAGGACGGCGGCGGTGATCGACGCGCGAGTCAGGCTACGGAGGCGATCGTCGATCTGTGCCAGCGGGTAGGCGGTGGTCCAGGTGTCGAGCGCGCGTTGAATGCGACCCTGTGCGTAGAGGATGTTGCCCTGGAAGAATTTTACGAAGGGGCGAAGCGAGTTGTCGGGGAACTGAGTGAGCAGTTCGTCGAAGGTCGCGTTCGCCTTGGGGAGGTCACCGAGGTGGTACTCGGCTTTGGCGGCGTTGAAGAGGAACAGGTCGCGATTGGGAGAGTTTGCGAACTTGTCCGCGAGATCGTGGAAGGTGCGAGCGGCGTCGAGATAATTGCTTTCGCGCATGAGGCGGAGGCCGCGGGTGTAGGCCGAGACGGCGTCCGGTTCATCCGTAATATCATCGCCGCGTACGCCGACGGCGGCGAACACGAGCAAAAGCAGCGCCAGCCATACGCGATGAGTGCGCATCAGAGTGAGAATTTGCCGAAATCTTCCGGGTTGATCTTACGGAGCCGTTCGCGCAACGTCTCGCGGTCGATTGGACCCATCGGCGGCGTATCATTGGGGGCATCCGGTTCGGATGCGTCGCCCATGGTTGCCGACGCGGCCAGGTTGAACAGCTCCTCGTTGACATAGATGCTGACCCCGCATTTGAGGGCCAGGGCAATGGAATCGGACGGACGGGCATCGACGGTCATCGTTTGCCCGTCGCAACGGAGATGGATCAAAGCAAAGAAGGTCTGCTCGCGGAGTTCGGTAATCTCGACTCGTTCGACGTGGCCGTGCATGGCTTCGATGACGTGTTTGATCAGATCGTGGGTCATCGGGCGGCGCGAGCCGACGCCGGAGAGTTCCATGGCGATGGCCCAGGCTTCGGCGTGGCCGATCCAGATGGGCAGCACCTTTTCGAGACCGGCCGGCGAGAGGATGACCACCGGAGAATTGGTGGTCATATCGAGGGCCAGACCTTCCAGTTTGACCTCAAGCATATTCATGTGTTACAGTTTCTTTTTTACGAACACCCGAATACTCGCGGTTACATCCTTGTCTATCTTGATCGGCACGGTGTACCAGCCGAGCGCCTTGATGGGTTCTTCGAGCTGGATGGCCCGCTTGTCGACCGTAACACCGTTGGCGCCGATCAGCTCGGCGATGTCATTGCTGGTGACCGACCCGAACAGGCGGTCTTCTTCGCCGACCAGCACTTCGATCTCGAGCGAGATCTTCTCGACTTTGTCTTTGACGACCTCGGCCGCTCGACGGCGTTTTTTGGTCCGGATGTCTTTCTGGCGCTGAATCTCGTCGACCGAGCGGAGATTGCCCTTGGTCGCGGGAATGGCCAGGTTGCGGGGGATGAGGAAGTTGCGGCCGTAGCCGGCCTTGACTTCAATCGTCTGTCCCGCCGTACCGAGATCCGGAATATCTTCGCGCAAAATCACTTTCATGGTAACCTCACGGTAAAATCGAAGCAACAGTTTTCCTGAATCGTCCGACTAGCGGTACGATTCGGCGACAAACGGCATAATTGCCAGATGACGACCACGTTTAATAGCCACGGTCAGCTTGCGCTGATGTATGGCGCAGTTACCGGAAATCCGGCGGGGAACAATCTTGCCACGTTCGGTGCAGAACCGACGGAGGAGACGTTCGTTCTTGTGGTCGATATAGTTGATTTTATTCTCGCAGAACCGGCAGATCTTTTTGCGTTTCTTTTCGCCGTCGCCGCGTTCTTCGTTATTGCGATAATAGGCCATGGATCTATCCTTTCAATCAGTTTCTTCGCTTTGGGCGGGGCCACATCAGGAGTTGCTCCCCGATGACGATTCACCGGGATTACTCCGCGGCGGCTGAGGAGCCGAGGGGGCGGAGTCAAAGCGACGCGGGCCACGGTCATGCGGGCGATGATCGCCACGATCATCGCGGCCGCCACGGTCGCCGCGATCCCAGCGGTCGCCACCACCGCGATTGTCACGATCACCCCAGTGGCCACGACGGCCGTCGCGACGGCCGCCATCGGCCTCGCCACGGTCGGGACGCTCGAAGACCGACTCAAACAGAGACGGGCCCTTCTTGACGGCCTCGAGGTCGGCGTCGAAGATAACGGTGAGGTGGCGGACATACGGTTCCTCGAGCTTGTAATGGCGCTCGAGCAACGGCAGGACGCCAGCCGGGGCTTCGAAGATGAAGCTCATGTAGTATCCCTGAGTCAGACCGGCAATTTCATACGCCAGTCGGCGGGTGCCCATCCGATCCTCATGCAAAATGGCGCCGCCATTCGTGGTGATGATATCGGAGACAGCCTTGACCTGACGATCGATGGTAGCATCGTCGGCCTGGGAATTGAGAATAAAGGTAGTTTCGTAGCGATTCACTACAAATCCTCCCTACGGACGTTGGTTAAAGGTCAAACGGCCCCGTCGTGGATTTCAGGAATTTTCCGGCAGGGCAGGGTTTCTGTTGTACTTGGACATCGTTGTTTCCAGCGGATTGTCCAGTGCGAATATACAGGCCTCGGCGGCAAAGTCAACCGCCTTATCGATTTCTACGCGTTCTGCCTCAGAAAAGCGGCTTAGCACGAAATCGATGACACTGAAGTCAGGCAAGAGGGGGCCAAGGCCGACCCGGACGCGGGCAAACTGTTGGCTGCCAATAGATTCAATAATCGACGCGAGGCCATTGTGACCGCCGTCGGAACCCTCCGAGCGTATCCGCGTCGTACCCAAGGAGAGATTAAAATCATCCACGACGACCAGAATATTGGCCAGATCGATCTGAGTCTCCGCCAGAAGCTCGGTCACGGCATGGCCGGAGAGATTCATAAAGGTGGTGGGCCAGGCGAGCACAATGCGTGAGGCTGGTCGCTCGAAAGTTGACCATTGATAGAGATCGTGCGGAGGTTGCGGAGTGGCACGAAGGCGGGAAGCGACCGTCGAGACGACATCGTAGCCGACGTTATGGCGAGTGCCGGCGTATTTTTTGCCGGGGTTACCGAGGCCGAAGATCAGTGAAATCATAATTGGAAACAATCAACCGTTGATACAATCGTTCGGAACCCATCCGAGTTCGCCTTTGGCGTTGCGGCACCAGGCCCAGCCGGCGACTCGTTCGAGCACGGTGAGCATTTCACCGGGACTGACGGTCAACTCGACGGCGTCGTAATCGCGGAGCAGGATCGCGCGATTGATCTTCCTGTATTCACGAACGCCTGCGGTACCCAGCCGGAGCGGCCGTCAGGCGCCGTGCACCAGAGCCAGCCGGGCCATTCGGATTCCTTCGGCGTGATTACCAGCGTCACGCCCTTGGCGCGCTGAGCGATTCCTCGTACGACCGAACATGTGGCTTGATAACGAGGAGATTTGTTCGGCGAATTGCCGATCATGGCTGACTCCGGGTGAAGCGATAGCCGACGCCGCGAATGGTCTCGAAATATTTCGGGTTCCTTTGGGTCGTCCTCGAAGATCTTCCGCAGTTTGAGAATGAAGTTGTCGATCGTGCGATTGGTGGGGTAGATGTGGTATCCCCAGACGGCGTCGAGCAACTGATCGCGACTGACGACCTGGCCGGCGCGTTCGACCAGATATTTGACGACCATACATTCTTTGCGAGTGAGTTGGTGGACGACCGTTCGGTCCCGAAGCCACGAACGTTTTGAAATCGACCTTGCGGTCGTCCCATTCGTAGGCGCCGGTGAGCGTCTCTTCGGAGGCGAGCCAGGCCTGACGGCGGAAGATGCCCTGAATGCGGGCCATCAGTTCCTGAACGTCAAACGGCTTGACGATATAGTCGTCGCCGCCGGCCAGCAGACCCTCGATGCGCTCTTCCGTCTGGCCGCGCGCGGTGAGGAAGAGTATCGGCAGGATGCCGCCCTCGGCGCGGATTTCGCTTGCAGATCGTGAGGCCGTCTTTACCGGGGAGCATGATATCCAGCAGAATGAGATCGAAGTTCCCCTTACCATAGATATCGAGCACGTGCAGGCCGTCGGCGGCGTGCACGACCTGGTACCCTTCGGCCTCGAGATTCATCTGGAGGCCGTCAGCGAGATGCTGATCATCCTCGACGAGCAGAATTGTTTTCATATTTCGATCCGCGTTTGAGCGTTACGAGAAAGGCGGCTCCTTTGCCGTGGCCGTCCGAATGGGCGATTACCGTGCCGCCGTGAGCCTTGATGATCTCCCGGCAGAGATACAATCCGAGGCCGCTGCCCTGGGCCTGGCGGGTCATTTCACTGCCGGCGCGATAAAATCGTTCGAACAGGGCGTGGGCTTCTTTGCGATCGAAGCCGACTCCCTTGTCGGCAATTTTCAAGTGCACCTTGTCGCCGTCGGCGCGCAGAGTCATGGCGACGTCGATACGGTCGCCATCGTGATACTTCAGGCTGTTTTCCATGATGGCGTCGATGGCCCGCCGCAAGGCGGACTGGTCGCCCCAGACTATGATCTCCGGTTCAATGTCAGACTCGACATGCTTGGTGATCTGGCTGGGCAGATTGGTGAGCGCCCGGGCGCGTTCAGCGATCAAGGCTGAGAAATCGAAGTTATCTCCCTGCAATTTGTAGCCGCTGCGTTCGAAGCGGCCTGCCTCGAGAATATCCTCAACCAGTTTTTCGAGGCGGCCGACATCCTCTTTCAGTTTGGGGACAATGGCTTCCTTTTTCTCCGGCGCGATTTTTGACGACAGGAGCGTGTCGAGATAGATACGCATGGAAGCGAGGGGCGTTTTCAATTCGTGAGTGACGGCCATGAGGAAATTCTGCTGATGGAATTTGAGTTCTTCGGCTTTCACGAGCGAGCGGTAAATGAGCCAGATACCGGCGAGAAAGACGAGAAGGAAGAAGGTGCCCTCGAAGCCGAGCATGATCTGGCGCTGGATTTCCTGGTCGTGGATACGGGCAACGAATTCGGGATCGCCGGAGAGTTCGCGAGCCATGTCGACTTTTTCGCCGGTCAGTTGGGCCATAAAGATGACCCACCAGACGGCCTGGGCGAAAATGAAGACGACCATGGCGAGGAAGACGTACAGGGCTTTGCGGGGCGAGAGATTCATGGAATGGATGAATATATTTCGACTGTGCGTTTGAGAAAAGCGATTACTAAGGTTTGGGCCGCTTTCGAATCCGTGATACGTCCCGGTCCTCAAGAGTGGGACCGGGTATCCCCGTCTTAGAACTGCCCCGTGTGCAGCAAAACCAGCGTGCAGGCGCGGACGACCTCAATACCGGCGGCCTCCAGTTTGGCGGCCAGAGCCTCGTTTTCCGCACCGGGGTTGAAAATGACGCGACGCGGCTTGAGACGGATGATCCGGTCGTACTCCTAGAGAAGAGATGTCGGCGTTCACATAGATAGTCAGGGTATCGATGGGGCCGGTGATCTCGTCGAGCGATGTTTTGCCGGGGATACCGTTGACGGCGTGTCCTGCCGGGTGCACAGGAATGGGGTGGTGGCCATGTTCACCGAGCATGACAACTGCCTTATAGGAATATCTATCTTCTTTTGGCGAGGCGCCGAGGACGGCGACGGTAGAGCCTTTGGCTGCGCGCGTGTTTGACATACGAGGTCACCTCTCCTTCGTCTTCCAAATTCAACCTCTACAACCGCTCAGACAACCGGCAAGATTCCGTTCGGGTCGAATTTTTCTTTGATTTTGCGCGAGTAAACCGCATCGACGGCGGTGTTTTCCGGGGACAGGCCGGACAGAAAGTGCAAGCGGTCGATTGCTTTCATTTTCAGGGCAGAATACTCGTGTTTTGCGGTGATCGGCAGGACGCGGAAGGTGGCGTTGACGATCAGTCCGAGCAGTCCCCACGAGGGGGCGAAGATTTTGACGACGTCGTACCCGGAGACCGATTTGAAGCAGACCGAGCCGGGTTTGATTATGTCACCCTCCGGCGTGACCACCTCGGCCTTGATCAGGTACTTCTTGATTGGCCAATCGTGGCCGTTGAGATCGGCCGACAGGTTAACCGCCACAGCGCCGCCGACGGAACCGACGTACGGCAGGTCGGCGTGCGGGAGAAAGAGGCCTTCACGTTCCAGTTGGAGATTGAGCTCGCGCAACGGGTAGCCGGCGCCGACGGTGACGAAGAGGTCGCCGGGGTTGATTTCGATCAGGTCATTGAGGCGGTCGGTGCGGATGGCGGTCATATTGACAAATGGTTCGCCAATCGGATCGATATTGTTGCCAAAGCCGGTGACAAAAATGGGTTGTCTGTGCTCGTTGGCCAATTTTAGGAAGCGGGCCGTCTCGTCGGAATTATTGGGATGGAAGGTAGGCACCGATTTTTGAAAGGTAATGGCGTCGCCAGGGAATTCCATCCGGGCGAGGGTGACGAACAGAGCGGGTGGCAGCATGGCGAAATAAAGGGACTGGCGAGCGGGAGGTCAACTGCAACCTTGGGGGCGGGGCGGAAGAAAGTATTTGGAAAGAAGAGCAGTCGGTCCTATTTTCAGGTGGTCCTCACTACTTCACGACAGCCGTCTTTTCGACGTATTTCAGGAGGTGGATATGCTCATCCGGTCACGCTTTCTGGCAGTCCTATTCGGACTGATGCTGGCTTCGGGCGCAGTGTCTGCGGCCGATATCTCCAAAGCGCTTATCTTCGATATTCCTCGGGAGGAACTGGTGCCGCAATTTGGCCGAATGCCGGGGTCCGCACTGACCCGGGAAGACAGTATGGCCATGGCGACGGTTCGCCGTACCGGAGATACGGTGAAGGTGCTGGCGATTCTGGTGGATTGGTATGATCGGGAGGGTACGTATCCCAAAGCCAGATTCGACAGTCTGCTTTTTTCGAGGAATGTCTGGCCGAATGGTTCACTGGCGGATTATTACAGCGAAGTTTCGTACGGGCGTGTCGTGATTCAGGGGCAGGTGATTGACTGGGTAGAGAACGGCATGTACACGAGGAACATCTGGCAGTTCGAGCCGTTGCTGTATCAGCTCGATCCGCTAATCGATTACAGTCAATTTGACGGCAATCATGACGGCTCGGTCGATGCGGTCGTATTCATTCGCTCAAGGCTCGGACAGGAAGACTCTCACAACCCCGAAGACATCTGGTCGGCGGCGATGACGTATGGCCCGGGCGACGGCGTGGGGCCATTCGACGGGGTCACGGTTGACGCCTGGAACACGTGTCCGGAAATGTTTCCGTTGCACAGCGCGACCAATCCGTCCGGATTCAGCGGCCAGGTGGTGATCAACAACATTCGCGTATTTGCTCATGAACTGGGGCATAACCTGGGATTGCCGGATTTATATGACTATGACTCCAAGCTGGTCGTCTCCACATTCTACACGCCCAATGATGATAACGATCATCCCCTGTATGATTGGTGCACCATGGGGTACGGCGGGTATGGCGTTTTGTCGATTCGATCGGCGGTAACGTCGCATCTATGCGGTTGGAGTAAGGCGGCGCTGGGATGGGTGGCGCCGATAACATTGTGCGGCGGGACGTATGCCGCCCTTCCGCTTAAGGAGATCGAGACCTATTCGGACAGCTCACTGTACAAGATACCGCTGCGGCCGGACGGGTCGGAGTATTTTCTGTTGGAGTACCGCAACCGTCGTGCGCCAGGCAAGTTTGACAAGACGGATTCGGACTTCAGCTGTTACTTTTACCCTCTTCTGCACCTGGGGTGTGATTCGCTGGATCGCGGCTTGTTGATTACTCAT
Organism: uncultured candidate division Zixibacteria bacterium; assembly: GCA_963806185.1. Classification (GTDB taxonomy): domain Bacteria; phylum Zixibacteria; class MSB-5A5; order GN15; family FEB-12; genus CAWDXE01. The sequence goes on along the minus strand of CAWDXE010000001.1, from coordinate 167,810 downwards.
GTCGATGACAACGTAGCGTACTGGGGGAACAATGGGACGCCGGATGAGCCGTTTTATCATGTTCAGGTGGTAGATGCGGGTTACAATCCAGGGTACGACTACACGATGAATCCCGGCGGGAATGTATCAGATTCGGCGCAATGGTGGTATCCGTATGAGTCGCGCAAGGGGGCGTTGTTTTCGCCTGATGTAGCGGGGCAGAATCTATTGTCACCGACGACCACGCCAAGCAGTGATGGCCACACCGGTCCGAGCGGGGTAATCGTGCGGGTCGATTCGCTGGTCAACGACCGGTTGTACGCCTACATATTCATTCCGACGGTGGATAGCGACAGCGATGGCATCGCCGATGCCTGCGACGCTTGTCCGACTGATGCGCAAAACGACATCGACAGCGACGGATTCTGCGCCAATGTGGATAATTGTCCCACGGTGGCTAACGCGTCGCAGCTCGACACCGACGAGGATGGAATTGGCGACGCATGTGATGCGTGCGTGCTGGACGCGAACAACGATGCCGATCAGGACGGTTTCTGCGCTAATGTGGATAACTGCCCGACGGTGTTCAATCCGGATCAGGCGGATTTGGATGATGACGGTCGCGGGGATGCCTGTTGCTGCCTCAGTTCGGTGGGCAATGTAGATTGCGACGCGAGTGATGGGGTTGACATCGGCGATCTGACGACTCTGATAGACAATCTTTTTATCACCTTCACTCCGCTCTGCTGTGCCGTGGAGTCGAACTGCGACGGAGCGGGCAGTGCGGAGGCGCCGGATATCGGCGATTTGACAGCGCTGATTAATAATCTTTTTGTGACCTTTGAAGCGCTGCCCGCCTGTCAATAGACAATCATCAATCGGCTATTTGCCCGCTTCGGCATATGAGATGGACCGAAGCGGGCCATTTTTTTTTATTGACCGGAGGGATTTAGGGGCGTAGCTTGGCGGGCAATAATCAACGTATTGATCAATAGTTGCAGGTGAAGTTGAACCAAAGAAAATCCCGGGGCAGCTCGGGAGAGTCGGATATTTTAGCTGAGGAGAGACAAGATGAAGAAAGTACTCGTAGTGCTCGGTCTGGTGCTGGTCGTGGCTTCGGTTGCGTCGGCGCAAAGCGCACGCAAGTTCTCGATTAATGTCGGCGCCGGATTGTCACTGCCGATGGGGGATTTCGGTGATTTTGCCAATATGGGATTTCACGGCGACGGCACGCTGATGTGGCCGCTGTCACCGAAGATCGAAGTCGGTCCGGCTGTGTCCTATCATCATTTCGGAACGGAATTTGACGAATCGTTCGGTTCCTTCCTGGCCGGCGGCGACATCAAGTTCAAACTGTCACCGGCGGACGCAACCGCGAAGAAGATGATGCCGTTCCTGCTGGGTGGTCTCGGCATGGCTTTCTCCAGCTACGGTGGTGAGTCCAGCTCGGACATTTTCTTCTCACTTGGCGCCGGCGCCGATATGGGCAAGTGGTTCGGCAAAGTCCGTTTCGTGTCGATTTCGACCGAAGGATCAAGCTCCACGTTCATTCCGCTGACCATCGGTCTTCATTTCTAAAGCTCAGAGCGGGGAACGAGAACTCTCTCGTTCCCCCTCCTTCTGCCAATCAATCAATCATCTGTTTTCGATGCGGACCTGGTCAGGGAAATCGCGATAGAGTCCGGAGCGGAAATCCTTGACGGCGGAGTAGACGGGGTGGTGACGTTTCTCAACGTCGCCTGATCGCGTTGCCACTTCCTGAAACGCAGCCTCGAGCTGGGCGAGGTTATCGGTGGCGATGGTAATACTGAACTCGCCCAATTCCTGCGGACCGAAGCCGAATTTTCGGCGGGTCAGGGTGTAGTGGGCGATCAGACCTTTGCCCTGCAGATAGTCCATATACGCGCGAACGTCGCGGGCGAACTGCAGGTCTTTGGAGCTGTCGATGAGATTGCACCAGATTTGATAGTAATCCATGTCACGGCCTTTCGACGGCGGTAGAGTTATTTCGCGGCAGCCGGTTCTTCCCACAGGTTGAAAACCAGGCCGTAGGGGTCTCGCATGTAACAGTCCTTGCCTTTGCCTTCCCAGCGAATGACGGTGCAGCCGTGCGATTCGAGAGTTTTGCGGGCGGCGATCAGGTCGTCAACCTGAAACTCCAGAATCGGCCCCTTGGGTTCACCTTTCTGAATGAAGATTCGATAGGGATCGCCGTTGAGTTCGGTGCAGCCGGGCTGGACGTCGATCACGGGAAACCCGAGCACGCGGTGGTAGAAATCGACAGCCTGATCGTGGTGAGGCGTCTGGATGGCAATACAACGGCTAAAGCGAAACCGCATGTTCGAGCTCCTCTCACTTTCCTCTCTGTCATTGGTTTACAGTGTGTACCAAATGGGACACTCACGCTAAACGTAATAGGGCACACACGATCGGTCAACAAGAAGCGAGAATAGGGGGACTCAGACTTTCGTGAAGGCGAGCAGTTCGCGTTTAGGGTTGACAAAGTCTATCGTAAGAGCATTAATCAAACTGTCTGAACAGTAACAGAGGAGAACCAATATGCTACGGAAAGTTCTGATCATAACGCTAGCTCTCGCAGTAGTAGCCGGGGGCATAGGGTGCAGCAACTGGAAGAAACGGGATAAGGGTGCGGCAATCGGCGCCACGGCTGGCGCAGTGCTCGGTGGCGTCATCGGCAACAAGGCCGGAAACACGGCGGCCGGGGCGATTCTCGGGGCGATGGTCGGCGGCGTTGCCGGTGCCTACATCGGCAACTATATGGATAAACAGGCGGAAGAGATGCGGGCCGACCTGGAAGGTGCGCAGATCGAGCGCGTAGGCGAAGGGATCAAGATAACGTTTGACTCGGGTATTCTCTTCGATATCGACAAAGCCGAGCTTCGACCAGAGGCGAAAACGAATCTGGAAAAGCTCGCGACAATATTGAACAAATATCCGGATACCAAGATTCTGATCGAAGGTCACACCGATTCGACCGGGTCGGCCGATCACAATCTGGCGTTGTCGCAGCGTCGGGCGCAGTCGGTGTCGGGTTATCTGAGCGGACTTCAAGTGTTGCCGACGAGATTCTCAACGATGGGATACGGCGAAGATCAGCCGATTGCGGATAACGCGACGACTGACGGCCGTCAGGCGAACCGTCGTGTGGAAATCGCTATCTTTGCCAACGACAAGCTGAAGAAAGCGGCTGAAAGTCAAGGTTAAGCCAGGCATCGAGAATACATGAACTAGCCCGCGTCGACGCGGTTATATAAGTTGGCCACCTTTGGGAACACTCAAAGGTGGCCGCTTTACAGTCGGCTGCGTTTTCAAGGAGGAGTCATGACGTCGGTTCCGCAGATCGTGATCGTCGGGGGAGGTTTTGGCGGCATCGAAGTGGCCAAGCACCTGAAAGATGCGCCGGCGCTGGTGACACTTGTCGATCGACGGAACTTTCATCTTTTCCAACCTCTGCTCTATCAAGTGGCGACGGGCGGATTATCGCCGGGAGACATTTCGTCGCCGCTTCGACATATTCTCAAACATCAGAACAATACCACCGTGCTCATGGGCGAGGTTTCGTCGATAGATCCGGATCGTCAAACGGTGCGGGTGGATTCGGCCAATATATCGTACGACCTGCTGGTTCTGGCGACCGGATCGACGCACGATTATTTCGGTCATCCGGAGTGGTCCGGCCACGCACCCGGTCTGAAGTCGATCGAGGATGCGATAGATATACGGTCGCGCATCTTTCATGCTTTTGAGCATGCGGAGTGGATTGAACGAGCGGACGAGCGGAAGAAGCACATGACTTTCGTCATAGTCGGGGGCGGTCCGACCGGTGTCGAGCTGGCCGGGGCGATCGCGGAGATCGCGTTTGAGACGCTCAAGCAGGATTTCCGGCGCATTCACACGGGAGATGCAGAGATCATTCTTGATCGAAGGATCGGATCGGCTGCTTGGGCACCTACCCACCGTTGCTCTCGCGAAAAGTACGTGAGGCGCTGGAGCGGATGGGGGTGCGGGTGATCACGGGCGAGTATGCGTCGCAGGTTGATGAAGAAGGCGTGATCCTGGGACAGGGAGAGAAGGCGCAGCGAATTGAGGCGAAGACGGTGCTGTGGGCGGCGGGCGTGCAGGCATCGAAACTGGGAAGAATGGTGGCGGTGAGCCACACGCATGTCGATCGGGCGGGGAGAATAGTGGTTGAACCGGATCTGACGGTTCCGGGGCGGCCGTCGATATATGTCATCGGTGATCTCGCGCTGTTCACGCATCAGGGCAAGCAGCCGCTGCCGGGGATAGCGCCGGTGGCAATGTCCGAAGGGCGGTATGTAGCGCGGGCGATAAAGAATCGTCTGGCCGGCCAGCCGGTGAAGCCGTATCGGTATTTCAATAAGGGTGTGCTGGCGACGATCGGGCGGGCGAAGGCGGTAGCGGATTTCGGGTGGCTCAAAGTCTGGGGGTATCCGGCCTGGCTGCTCTGGCTGTTTGTACATCTGATGTACCTGGTCGAGTTTGAAAATCGACTGCTGGTGTTTCTCCAGTGGGGGTGGAGTTACATCACACGCAATCGCGGGGCAAGACTGATTACTTTCGAATTGGAAACAGCATCGGCGGAGGAGCAGAGGAAAGAGACTCACGGTCGGTAGGAGAGCGATTACATCATATCGTCGGCGTCGACGTCGACGACAATCTTGACAGTTGGCGGGGAGGCCGAAGCGGGCCTCCTGATTTTCCCACTCAGTGAGTGTATTGGTCACGCGGGTCATCTGCCGGGTTTTCACCAACAGATGACGGCGGAATAATCCCTTGAGCAGCGCCATCGGCGCGGGCGCGGGGCCGAGCAATTCGGCGGTGATGCCGGCATCACCTAGACGGCGTTCGAGTGACTCACGGAACGTGGCGGTCACCTTCACCAGATTCTTTTCTTCTTTCCCACTCAGCAGGATTCTCACCAAGCGAGAGAAAGGCGGGAACTGGTGCAATTCTCGCTTCTTGATTTCCCGCGCAAAAAACGAAGGGTAATCCTGATGCTCGGCGTCGATGATGACGTGGTGTTCCGGATAGAACGTCTGGATCAACACCTCGCCCGGTTTGTCGGCGCGGCCGGATCGTCCGGCGACCTGCAGGAGCTTGGCGAATGTCTTCTCTGAAGCGCGGAAATCGGGCATGTCGAGGCCCATGTCGGCCGATAGTACGCCGACGAGGGATACCTCGGGCAGATCCAGTCCCTTGGTAACCATCTGGGTGCCGAGCAGGAGGTTGAATTTTTGCTGGGCGAATTCATCGAGCAGGCGATGGGCGTTGAGGCGGCCGGAGGCGGAGTCGGAATCGAAGCGCAACGGTTTGGCGCCGTCAAACAGGCGCGGGATGCTCTCCTCGACCTTCTGAGTGCCCGCGCCCAGATAGAGAGCCGTGGTGCTTCCGCACTTGGTACACGCGTCGTACCGTTGGTGCAGGTAGCCACAGTAATGGCAGATCAGTTTGCGGCCGGCCTTGTGGAAGGTCAGGTTCACTTCACATTGCGGACATTGCGGCACAAAACCACAGGCGCCACATTTTACCATGGGGGAATAGCCGCGACGATTGAGGAAGAGAATGGCCTGTTCGCCGCGCCGGAGCCGATCCTCGACCGCCTTCTTCAATTTCAGAGAAAGAAAAGGGAGGTCGCCTTTCACCTGCTGGGAGCGCATGTCAATGACTTCGATACGCGGCAACGTGGCGCCGGCCGGGCGATGAGTCAGAGTAAGCAACTGATAACGACCGGTGGCGGCGTGGTGATATGATTCGACTGACGGCGACGCCGAGCCGAGCAGGACAGGAATTCCGTTCAATTTTGCGCGCATGATGGCGGCGTCGCGCCCTTGGAAGCGGGGCGAGGGTTCGTCCTGCTTGTACGAGCCGTCGTGCTCTTCATCGACGACGATCAAACCCAGATTTTCGAGCGGGGCGAAGATCGCCGAGCGGGGGCCGACGACGATTGGATATTTGCCTGAGCGAATGCCCTCCCAACTGGCGAGGCGTTCACGTTCGGTCATGGCGGAGTGAATGACGGTGACGGTGTCGCCGAAGAAGCCGCGCAGATACGCCAGCGTCGTGCCAGACAGGGTGATTTCGGGAGTCAGCACAAGCACCGTCTTTCCGGCCGCCAAAACCTCACGAGCGAGATGGCAGTACACCAGTGTTTTGCCGGAGCCGGTAACGCCGTGCAGAAGGAGGGTGGAGAAGCCCTTGCCGAAGGCGGTACTCACGTTGTCGATGACGACCTGTTGTTCGTCGGTAAGGGGGAGGCGGTCGACGTCTTTGCGCGGCGTGATAAAACTGAAAATGTCGTCGTGCGCCTGGTCGTAGACCGGTTCAAGAAGTCCTGCCTTCACAGCCCAATGAAGATGATGCGATGTCCAATGATCGGAGATCATTTCGTTGCGTGAGCGGATACCGTCAAAGGGGAGCGGCGTGAATTTTTTTTTCGCGAAGCCGGTCGGCCACTCGTCGATTCGGACGGCCTGGTAACCGACGAGGATGCGGCGTTTGGGCTGGTCGGCCTCGGCGTGGGTTTCGATGATCGCGCCGTTTTGTTGCAGGTCGGAGAAGAGTGCTTTGGAGACGGAGTTGATTCTCTGAACTGTCCTGGGCGTTAGTCGCCGTCCGGCGCGGATCAAGCTGTGAATGGACGATGGTGCGATGTCCCGCGCGTTGACAGTCCACTGCCAGACGCGTTCTTTCCCCGCTTTGAGGACTGGTGGAAGAGCGGCGGTGAGGCAGTCGGCCGGGTTGGCGAAGTAGTAGTCGGCCATCCAGAGACAAAATTTGAGGAGATCGGGAGGGAAGAGTGACTGGCCGTCCAGTGATTTCACGATCGGTTTGAGAGTGACGCCGGCGGGCGGTGAGCACGGACCCAGGGAGTAGCCGATTTTTTGCGCGCGGCCGAAGCTGACGACTACTCGCTGACCGGCGTGCGGAATCGGCATTCCGGTCGGGACAGAGTAGGTAAACGAGCGACGGAGCGGTCCGGCGATCGCTACTTGAATGGTTCTGGAGTTGTCGGCCATAGGGGTACGATAAAAAAAGGCCGGCGTAACGCCAGCCTTTTTCGAACGATCAGTGTCACGTTCTTAGATTTCCTTAAGTTTCTTGTCGGCTTCGGCCTGCTTGACCGGCAGCTTCTCCTGCTGGTAAAGGTCTCTGAGGCGTTCCCAGATTTCGCGGTTGGACGGTTCCAGCTCGACTACCTTCTCATAGGCGACGATGGCATCCTTGAACTGCTTGAGGTTGAGGTAGCAGTCACCAAGGGAGGTCCAGTTCTCGGCAATTTTCGGATCGAGGTCGGAAGCGCGTTTGAACGCCTCGGCGGCCGATTTGTAATCGGAACGCAGGGCGCAGACGAGGGCATATTCCTCGGCAGCGAACTGATCGTCGGTCTTCAGATCGTAGACCTTTTTGAAATATGCCTTCGAGGAGTCAAAGGCGTTGTCGCGTGCGGTCGACCACTTTTTCTTGCCGGCCTCGTCGGTCAGGGCATTGACGGAGTCATTGGCGAGCCGGGCCTGAGTATTGAAGTAGCGTCCGATGCCGGTGAGGGCGTCGGTATTGGTAGGCGAGATTTCCAGAATCTGGCGCTGGACCAACAGGGCGGAATCGAATTGCTTGCAGTTGTTGTAGCATATGGCCAGGTTGAGCATCGTTGGGACCGAGCTGGTGTCGCCGGGATTGAGGGCGATCATTTCCTTGAAGTAGGGAATCGCACCGCAATAGTCGTTTAATTGAATGTAGTTATAGGCAACCTGGGAGAGGATCGGCCCTTTTTCCTTGATGCGTTCGAGTCCCATTTTCAGCCAGGTGTTGGAGGAATCGAATTTCCCCTGGCTCTCATAGATGGTGCCGAGGCCGATGTAGGAACGCGAGTCGGAAGGATCGACAAGGATGGCCAGAGTCATGTTCTGGGTGCAGGAATCGGAAAGGGCTGGGAGACGATTTTGGTAGAAGGCGAGGGCGACGGAGTCAGTCACGCCCTTCATTTCCTCTGAGACTTTCTGAATCTCGCTCACTTGAGCGACGCCGGCGTTATAGAATTCACGCCAGATACTCTCGCGTGTGGTATCCATACCCTTAAGAAACTTGTCGCAGCCTTTGCGATAGTTCGGCTTGATGGCTTCATTACCGCAGATCCAGGCGAGGGAATCGATGAGTTTTACGAGTGTCGTCGCGTACTGGCGTTTGGCCTCAAGACCCGGCGCTTTATCCAATATATCGACCATGATCTGGCACTGCCAGTACATGCCTTCGGCGTGGGGGCCGTAGTTGATGAACAGCGAGTCCAACATGGCTTGGGCGGTTTTATACCGTTCCAGATCACCGGAGAGGACTTCGATCTTGGCAGTCTTGATATAGGCGCCTTCGGGCAGCTTGCGCGCGAAGACCGACCCGGTGGCGATCAGGGCCACCAGAGCGACTACCAGACATCGTTGCAACATTCTCACATAACCTCCTAGATTCATTTCAACAACCCATTCGCAGCGCCCAATTTAAGGGATGGGATATGGAGTTGTCAACCGGCATTGCCTCAGCGATTGGTGAAGCGGACAGTGAGTTTCACGGTCTGCTTTTCGCCCGCCTTTACGGGGACATTCATCTCAATCGTGTTGGCATCTTTCTTCTCATATTTCACGCTGGAGCTGAGCACTTCCCAGAAGCCCCAGAGTTTCTTTTCAATCGACACGGAGACGTCGGTATCCTTGCGATTGCGCAATTCAATTTCGATGTCGCGTTCTTCGACCTGGCTGGAAATACGCCGGGCGTCGGCGATCTTGTCCTCGGCGACAATGTCAAAGGCAGTGCCGACAGTGAGGCTGATTTCTTCATCCTTCGGCGTATGTTCGATTTGCGATTCGCCGAGGAGTACAGCCGAGCCGTCGGTGTCGGACTTGAACATCCGTACCCGCCCGCTGGGTAACGGCATGCCGAGGCCGGCCTTGGTGGAATTGGTGAACTTGATGATCACGTCGACCGCACCCGGTTTAGATTCGGGACGGAAGAGATACTTCTTGGTCACGGCGGTAGAGGCGGGGTCGAAGAGGGAAATCTGTTTGGTCTCGTGATTGGCAATGGTAGCCGGACGCGGCAGGGTGTACAGATGATAATCGAAGAACGCCTTTTCTTCGAATCCCTGACTCGCTTCGGCCGCCATCTCGAGCACGCCCTTTGCGCGCATCATGGGCGTCATGGGGGGCTGAATGCGGGAGATGTCGCCGGCGATCAGCTTGAGTCTGGCGTTGTCGTAGGTCTTGCCTGACTCGTTGATTAATGCTGGCCCAGCCGGAGAGGTCGAGATTGTTTTCGCCGGCGTCGAGCATGCCGACATACTCAGCATTCCAGTTGAGGCCGCCGGTCTGGTAGCTGATCCGGCCGTCGAGTTTGCCCTCGGCGTCAGAATTGTAATTCCAGAAGAGGGTCGGGCGAGTGACCAGACCTTCAGGCAGGTCCGGGAAATTCACTTCGGTGACTTTGTCGAGGCGGACGATTTTGGTTCGGCCATTATCCTCGCGAATGACCACCGCGCCGCCGCTGTAACTGAGCAGTATTCCCCGATACACTTTGCCGTTCTCGTCGATCAGTTCGATCTGCTTGTCAACGTAGCGCGAGTACATCTGCTCGGGCGAGACCAGGTCGTAGAGATAATTTTGTTCGAGGATAACGACGCGATGACCGGGGGTGGTCAATTCAAAGCCGACTGAGGCGGCGTCGATTAACGAGGGCACGTCAGTGAACGCAAGGCGGTTGATGCCCTTCTTGAAGTCGAGCGAGCGGACCTCGCTGACGACGCCGAGGTTGCTGTTGTAAATAGTCACGGCGATCTCATTGGCCGTGGCTGCCAGCAACCAGCCCCAGAGTCAGGCAAGTGGTCAGGATTATCTGTCTCATAGGTAGTACAGCCTTTCTCATTTATACACATAACTTGTACTGATCTCGCTTATGTCTCTCACGTCAAAGTACCCCGGCCGCTTCATTTTCTTCCCGTGGGACTCTCGAAAGGACCGGAACTGGGCAATCGTTTGGCTGATACGGCCTTGCACGTCCTCCGGCGAAGGACCGAGGTTCTCGCCGGCCAGGGAAGCGCTGTCGGGTGCAATTCCTTCAAAATCTGCAGATAGAGTTGGTAGATGAGTTCCAGGCTGAGCTGATACCGAGGCTCGACGAGAGGTAGGGTGAGGTCGAGCGTAGCGCGCGCCCGTCTGGCGATACTGTTCGGCCAAGGTGCACGATAGCCGGAGACAAGCTGGCCGAAACTCGGGCGTGACGGCGCCCGTATCCGCGATTGTCCGGATTTCGTCGACAGTAATGTGGCAGGCGTCCAGGATGTCGTCGCTGAAATAATTAAGCCGTTGGCGGTGGTCCTTCCGCCAATCCCGCAGGATATGTACCAGATAAGAGAATATGGCCAGCGGTCGAGCGGCCGCCCTGATGTCAAAAGTTGGCGGTTTGGCGCCATCAGCGGTTCTGCCGCAAACCACACAAGTGCATAAAGACGGCGGCCGGGGCGATCGAGGCACCCTCGGCGTAGCGCAGGAACCGATGGAAGGTGGTGAAGCCGTTATGACGGAGGTCGTAGATCATCGCCGTGCAGAGTCGTTGCCAGGGCCAAACGGGGACGGCGAATTGCTCCAGAGTCGTGAGGAACTCTTTCTGGAACAGGTCTTCGGCCTGATGTCGCTCAACTGAATCGAGCCAGCCGACTACGACCCGTTCAAATTGATCGGCCTCGACCGGGGAAAGGGGCTGGCCGCCGGCCTTGCGGTGGTCGACCAGATCGTCGATTCGGCGCATGGAACGATAGAAGGTCTGGAACGCCAGATAGCGATCATCGGCCCAGACCCGGGCAGCGATATCCAGAATCGGGTTGGTGAGAATCTGGCTGAAATCGAGCCCGGCGGCAAAATCGAGTTTAGGCTGGTGGTGAGTTGACATAAGCGTCGCGAATATAGCACGGGGGGTAATCGGTCAAAAGGATAAATGTCCGGCGGAGCGGGGCAGGGGAGATTGCATATTGCAAAATGCAAGAGTGCGGGCAAATCGCCCTGAAAATTCGGGGGAGCAAATATTTCCCGGTTGGGTGGGCGCCGGGCGCGGGGATTTTCATGGAGCTCTCTAACCTGTTGTTTCACAGCGATTTAGGCTGCGGCGTGGGCTGTTCGAAACCTGCGTACCGGGTTGGCATTGGGCTTGCGATTACCTAGCCGGACGGAACTGAAAACGAAAACTAGAACCTAACAGGTAACGCGTAGAGGAGGTCTCTCATGTTCAATCGTATGCACAACCGCAAGGGCTTCACCCTTATCGAGTTGATGATCGTTGTGGTCATCATTGGTATTCTGGCTTCTTTGGCCATTCCGCGTTTCATGACCGCGTCGACTCGTTCGAAGCAGTCGGAAGCGAAGCAGCTTTTGAAGCAGATCTATACCATGGAACACAGCTACAAGCAGGCCAAGACACTTATGGTGATCTTGGTGTGACCGTTGGTCGGCTCCGGGTCCTTCCCGCTGATCGGCGTCGAGATCTCGACTGGCGCCCGCTATTCGTATAGCCATTGCCGGCAACGCGAATACGTTTACCGCGACGGCTACTGCGAACCTTGACGACGACGCAACGGTCGACACCTGGACCATCAATGAGGCCGGTGCTCTGATCTGCACGATCAACGATGCCACTGCTTGATGTAGCGAAACATCATGTGATACAAAGCGCCCTTCCTTGGGCGCTTTTTTTTGTCTTCAATTCCTTGTCTGGGAATGAAGCGCGACGATTGATCGAAGATGCGGTCAGGACTCTATTGCAAATCGAGACGAGCCGAGGCAAAATGCGGCGATTCTGCCTGCGGCATTATTGATTGGCGGGGTTGAAAGCTGACGAACGGCATCGGATATTCCATAACCCCCTGAGAACAAACGGCTTGAAAGTGGGTGTCCCGATGCATCTTCGCACCGATATGGCATCAGGATTGCGATTGAATACTCCGACGGAGTTGAGCAGTACGTCAATCAGTTCTTCCAGCGTCATAGAGGAGGTCACGATGTCCAACCGTACACTCAATCAAAGGGGATTTACGCTCATAGAATTGATGATTGTGGTAGTCATCATAGGTATTCTGGCTGCACTGGCCATACCGCGGTTCTGGAGCGCAACGTCGCGGTCCAAGCAGTCAGAAGCCAAACAACTGCTGAAGCAAATTTACACGATGGAGCATAGTTACTTTCAAGCCAACCAGGTTTACGGCGATCTGGGCGCGACGGTAACGGCACCCAATTCCTGCCACAGCTGGGTGTTGAAGCTTCAGAGCGGCGCTCGTTACACCTACAGCATTGCCGGTAATGCCAATGCGCTTTCACGGCGACGGCGACGGCCAATCTGGACGAAGACGCGACCCTCGATACCTGGACGATCAACGAAGCAGGAAATCTCATCAACACGATCAACGACGCCGCGGTTTGATTTTTCAATCAGGGATGTATGTGAGCGCCCCCGGCGGGGCGCTTTTTATTTGGTATTTCCGAGCGCCACGCCGGTCAAAATCAGGCCGGCCCCGGCGTAGATAGGGATGGTCAACGACTCACCCGCGAAATAGAGGCCGAGCACAATAGCCACGAGAGGTGTCACCAGCGCGATGAGCGACGTGGCAAAGGCCGACATTCGCTGCAGAAGGTAATAGTAGGCACTGAAGGCGAAGACAGTCCCGAAGAGCGAGAGAAACAGGATCGAGCCAATCGCCTCGCGGGACAGAGTGAAGGATGAGAAGTCTTCAAAGAGAAAGGCCGCGGTCAGAAGCGCCGTTCCCCCGAGGGTCATCTGAACGGTGGCCGAAACAAAGACATCCTTCTGCGCGTGATGGCGCTTGTGTATGACCAGGCCGTATGCTGAAAACGTGACGCCGCAGAGCAATAGCAACGAGCCGAGGAACATATCGTCCGAGGTCTGCATGGAATCGAGAGAAATGACCACGACTCCGGCGAAGCCGATCACCATACCCAGCCAGGCGCGCCAGGACATTCGCTCGTGTTTGAGGTAAACAAGCGACAGAATGGCGACGAAGAAGGGAAAGGAGCCGAACAGGACGGCGGCGAGCGCGGAATTGATGCGCTGTTCGGCGAAGTAGACAAGCGCGTACGAGCCGCCGTACATGAAAAGTCCAGGGTAGCCCAGGCGGAGTCGTTCACGCCAGGTGGCCGGGTACTTGCTGTGTCGAACCGCCACGATGACCGCAAGAACCGCCACGGAGAGGGCAAAACGGAGGCTGGCTGTCCAGAGCGGCGGGGCGGCTTCGAGGCCGATCTTGATGGCGAGCCAGGTTGAACCCCAGATGAGACAGAGGAGGACGTAGAGGAGGGCAGTCATAGGGCGGCAATAAGTAGTGTGCCATACAAGCTGTCAACATTGAGTCGCCGGATACAGAAAAATATGACAAGCGCATAACAAATAGTTGATTCTCCTCAACAGTACGCTATACCTTCGCCTTACTGTTTTAGCATCACTGCTTATTTGAGGCTGATCCATGGAAGGACACGATACAACGATTCGTCAAACGGAGTTTTTTACCACCTCGGAATTGGCGGAAAAGCTCAAAATGAACGTTCAGGTTATTACGCGCAAAGTACAGGCGGGTGAAATCGCCGCGTACAAGATCGGGAAGGAGTGGCGCATTCCGGAGCAGTCGGTAGTCGATTGGCTGGAGCGCAATTCCAATAAACGGAACGGCGGGTTGACGCGGTTGACGCTGTTGGGCGGGCCGCGGGCGATCGAGGCCGCTGTTCCGGGGGACGGCGAAGAGCTGCACGCGCTTCGACCGGCAGCGCGGACCAAGCGGAAGTATCTGCTTGAGTACATCCTGGCGCAGTTTGAGCCAAACCGGTCGTATTCGCAGCAGGAGGTCGACCGGATTATTGGTCGGTTCAACGCGGATTTCGAAGCGGTGCGCAGCGATTTTGTGGAGGAGAAGATGATGGATATGGTCGACGGTTCCTACCGTCGTCGTCAGGGGTATCGCCTTCACGGGTGACATTAGATCCTGCGCTGGAAAATAAGAGGCTCGGTGACCGGAAAGTCACCGAGCCTTTGTTTCATTTGGCGGCCCGGTTACAGGTCGTCAGGATTGGCTTGCGGTCCCGTCGGCTGGCGACCGAGGATGCTGTTCAGATACGGATCGTTGGCGTTGATCTTATACTGAGCGTGCATTTGTGCGGCGCGCACCAACTCGCTGTTTCGTCCCACCTGAGAGAGGCCGGAAATCAGCTTGCGGAACGAAATAGAGTTATTGGGATTGGCGTTAAACGACTCCCAGAGCAGCGCGATGGCGTCGTCAGCCATAGCCGCATTCTTGGTGCGCCGGCTGATATCCAGCTTGGCGAGGCCAAAATCCTGCATCCAGATGAGGTTGGTCGGATCTTTTTGCCGGAAGGCGGCGAGGGTCGAATGCAGGAGTTGCTGGACCGAATCGGCTCTGGTGGTGTCACCGAGCTTTTCATAGTGCTCGGCGAGGACCAGGTAGCTCTGCCAGTACTCGGGATAGACCTTGACCATGTGATTCAGAATCGCCAGCCCCGAATCGGTGGCGGCGGGGAGATTTTCGCCGAGCAGTTCCTCGGCCACTCGCGTGGAAGCGACGCCGATACCCTGAAAGACGCCGGTGGCGTTATCATCGCGATAGACACCCGGATTTTGCAGTCCTTCGAGGCTGTAGGTGTTCATGAACAGATCGTACCCGCGGCTGGTGTTCACCGGTTTGGCGACGATATCCTTCTCGAGCTTATAGGCCATGCCGACCATCTGCGCGCGCTCGCGCAATTTGAGCGGCGAATCGCCGTAAGGCGGAGCGCTGAAATAGATCGGGTCGCGCCAGCCGGCGGCGGCGTTTTCGATCACGATTTCGTCAACCATCATATCCTGGACTTTGCACAACTTGCCATTCCAGCCGTTGGGGATCAGATACGCTGACCGTCGGCGCGGGCGATCATCGAAGGGTTTGACGGGACGGACGCCATCCTCTTCGTTTTCGCCCAGGGGAACCCAGAGAATCTGTTCCGGGGTGAGCGAGATGGGGACGTTGTACTGCTCTTTCATCTGGAGGACGTACCAGTCGGTGTTGAGCAGGGATAGATTGACAACGCGAACGTCCTTACGATAGTTGTAGACTTCCTGCACGCACCAGACGGGGAAGGTGTCGTTGTCGCCGGAGGTGAAGAGAATCGCGTTTGGCTCGCAAGTGTCGAGCAGATTCTTCGCGTACAGGTAGGGGAGCTTGTTGTTGGACCGGTCGTTGAAATACCAATTGTGGCCGAGCGAGACGCAGGGGAGGAACACAAGAATGCCGGCGGCAAAGACGGCTGCTTTCTGAGTCTTCTCGCCCGACTTGCCGAAGTACTCGCGCAGGGTCTGCATCACCCCGGCCACGCCGAGTCCCATGGCGATACCGAAAAACACGAAAGCCGGTGTGAAGAAGTAGTCACGATTGCGCACTTCGAGATAAGCGTCGGTGGTGCGGGGATCGTATTGCGTGCCGTCGGCGAAATTCATGTAGAGAATAAGGCCGACGGAAGCGAGTAAGATCAGGACAAGAAAAGGGAGCCCCAGTTCCAGGCGTTTGCGAATGGCGACGTAGAGGCCGTATAGTCCGAGCAGGAGGAAGGGAACGAAGCTCCAGTACCCTGGGGACCACTGGAATTCGAAGTATGACCAGAAGCCCATGTTGGCGTGACGGCCGAACTGGTTGGAAAGTTCACCGCGTCGATGAAACATGCGATCAACCATCGATTCTGAGCCGTATTGCTTGCGATCGAGGAAGTTGATGAAGGTGCGGTAATCGCGCGCGGGATGGTTTTCATCGATGCGCGGGCTGTGCTCCGAGCGAATCGGCAAGTAGAGGTGTACCGAGAAGCCGATGACGCAAATGATGACCATGGCCAGCGCGGATTTCCACTGGAGTCGCAGATTGTATTTGTGAGAGAAATAGCCGAGCACGAGGAGAGCCAGGACACCGAAGGGGAGAATCTTCAGAAAGTCCGAAAAGGCGATCATGACTACCGACAAAATGCCGATGGCCAGGGCGATCGGCCAATTGATTTTACGAAAGAGAAGGATCAGCAGGACAAAACCGAGTACGGTACTCACGAGATAGAACATGCCGGAGCCGCCGCGGCCGTTGGCAAAAGCGAGAATCAGCAGGAGTTCCATGATGATGAAACTGCAGATGTAGATGAAGTCGCGTCGGGTGGCGTCGGCGTTGAGCATGAAGATAATTGCGGCGGCAGGGACGACCAGATAGACGGTCATGTGGACCCCGATACCGAGCATGGCGAGGTACATGGCGAGGTTCATATAGACGGCCGCCTGAGGAGTACCGCGCTGTTCATAAAAGAGCACCGCCAGATAAATTATGAGGACTGACAGGGCGAGGGCGAGTCCGTACACTTCCGCTTCGATCGCGTTGCCCCAGTTGGTGTAGCCGAAAGCGACAAAAAACGCGCCGGCGGCGGCTCCGACATAGGTGATGAAACGCGAAAGGCCGCTGTTCACGTCGCCGTTAAACATGTACCGAATCAGGCGAGCGCCCAGCAGGTAGCTGAAGAGGGCGGTGAAGGTCGACGTGATGACCGAGATCATGTTGAGGCGGTGGCAGAGATCGGTCACAAACGGATAGAAAGTGAAGAGCCGGCCGATGAGGACGAAGAGCGGAGTGCCCGGGGGATGAGGGATGCCCAGGATATTGGAACAGGCCAGGAATTCGCCGCAATCCCAAAACGACAGCGTTTGTTGGACGGTCATCAGGTAGACGATGAACGAGACGACAAAGACGACGGCGGCGGTGAAGATGTGCCATCTATCGATGGAGGTATTGCGAAATTGTCCAAAAGCGGGCACTGAGTCCTCCTAAATAATTAACTATCAACTCCGATATATACAGAAACCGGGAGGTCTCTGACCAAGCGAATAAACAGCATCGTTAGGTTCCCGGCAAGCCCATTTGTTGGAGTGAAACAGCCCTCAAACCGGCTGGATGATAAGGAGATGATCCAATGTTTGTATGGTGCGCGGTACTCTTTGGTCTGGGTTTGTTGGCATTCTGGGATTCCATTGTCAACATGGGCGAGATCTTTCGCCAGCTCAACTCGGTTCTCTTTTTACTTATATCACTGGGGTTGTTGGTTCGAACCACGACCAAGCAAAGACAGCGGAAGCTGGAATCATACGAGAATCGGATATTCAATCTCGAGCAGCAGGTTAACGTTCTGAAGCAGGCCCACCAGAAACTGCAGGAATATTAACCGATTCGGGACCCCTCTTCCAGTTGGCGGAGTCTTTTGCGGACGTCCGAAATGAACGGATAGTTCGGAAACGATTCGAGCAGGGTGCGGTACAGAGTTTTTCCCTGTTCGAAAGTAGCCGGGCGCCGAATCAGGATGTCCGCTTTTATTTTCATTCCCCAAGGTGCAAAATACGAATCGGCGTGTTCGGATGTCAGTTTATCCAAGTAGCCGAGTGCCGAGGTTGAATCGCCCGTCGTCAGCTGCAGGCCGGCGAGGCGATACAAAGCGATATCGGCCAGCGTGGGGGACGGATTGTCGACCAGGCGCTGGAGTTGGGCCCGGGCCGAATCGGGCATTTGTCTTTCCATATAGAGCAGAGCAGCCGCGAAATCCCCGATCAAATCTGTCTGGCCTTTGGCGTCGCCCAGCAAAGCGACCAATTGCAGGGCGTCATTGACATAAAACCCGCGCGGATAGTTGACCATCAATCGACGGAGGGCGACGTCGGCGGAATCGTATTGGCCGGTGTACAGCTTGAGCATGGCCAGATTATAGGCGATTTCTTCTTCGGATTCGTCACTGCCCGTGGAGCCGATAAGCGCGGAGAAGCCAGTTTCAGCTTCGTCCAGCCGACCCAGTTGCAGGTAGCAGTACGGCTTGCCCATCTGCGCTTGAATGAAACTCATCGTCCGGGTGGGGACCGCCAGCACTGAGTCGTAGTAAACAAGCGCGACTTCGCAATTGTGCATCCGATCGGCGAAGATCGCGGCGATTTTGTAGAGCGCTTCGGACTTGTCGGCGTCGATGGGAGATTTCGCGATGACTTCATGATAGGCGTCGATAGCGTCATCCCAGCTCCCGCTTTCGGCCAGCGCGTCGCCGTAGCGAAACGCAGCTTCGGTCGCGAACGGGGCGTTGGGGTAAGCCGTGGTCAGGTATTTGCCCATTTTCACGACCTGAGGCCAAGCGTGGCGATCCTGGCATTGCCGCATATACTGGAGGAGCGCAAGCCCCTTGGATTGTTCCACCGAATCCTGGCGGACGGCAAAGGTAAAAGCCTCGTCATAGCGACCGGATTTGATGTATTGGGCAGAAAGAAGGCCCAGCACTTTTCGTCCGGATATTGATGAGACCTGGGCGAGCAACGCCTTCTCGACCGGGGCGGCCGATTCAGGGAAATCGAGCAGGGCGAGCAGGCGGCGTTCGGCCTCTATGCTCTTGCCGCTGGTATCCACGTCGAGCAGGGGCAGGTACTCTTTGACGGCATCGGCATAAAGGCGTTGACGTTCGAATGATTGGGCGCGCTCGATAGCGAAGAGAGTAGGATTATTCCGAGCCAGGCGCAGGGAATCGATCATTTTCAGGGCCGGCTGATCGAGCCCGTTGTCCATAAGCGACAAGATGACGCTGTTGGCCAGTTCCGGATTCATGTCGCTGAGGATTTTGAAGGCGTAGCGATACACGGTGAGGGCGGAATCAGATTGACCCTGTTTGACGAGCAATTCGGCCAGATCAATGAAGAGGTAGTAGTTCTGTGAGTTCTTTTCGATGAGACGGCGGGTCAGGATTTCGGATTTGCCGTAATACTTCAATTGATCGTAGCACTGTTTGAGAAGATTCTGGACGAGATTATTGTCCGGATCCTGCTGGTATAGTTCTTCGAGAAGGGCGGAGGCCGCCTGCCATTGGGTCTGGCGCATGAGCGTTCGGGCCGTATTGAGCCGTTCATCGCCGTCGGCCGGCTGCACTGTCACCGGTTTTTCCACTTGCACCGGCTGGTTGGATTGAGCCAGGGCGGGCATGAAGGCGGCGAAGGTCGCGACGATGATTATGAGCCCGGAAGAGATGCGCATGGTTTTCATTGCTGAGGGGCCACGGTTCCGCTGGTCGGGGTTGGGGCAGTTTCGCCATTCAGTAGAATGCGGAAATAGGCCCTGATCTGTTCCTCGTACTGCGGGGGCAGGTCTTTGCCGAGGAATTGCCGCAGACGATCCTCGAAATGAAGCTTGTCGTTGAGCAGTTCCTGCGGGATGGTCGGCGGAGCGTACACCTGCTGCTCGGTGGCGGTTGTGGCTTTGCGCTGTTCAGTGAAATCTTTGCGCTGAAGCGTACGGCTGGCTTCGAGCATGCGCGAATAGATTTTTAGCTGGCGCTCGGTGGTCTCCGGGCCGACGTCACCCTTGGCCATATCTTCTTCAACTTTCTTCATCTCACTCGCGATGTCGCTCAGTCGTCCGAGGACCTGGCGCGAATCTCCGAACTGTGCCTCGAGCTCCTGCATGGATTGACGAATGGCTCCCTGTTCGCCGGCGAGGCGCTGGAGTTCGGCGCGTTGGCCGCCGGAGGCCTCATCACCCATAAACGGTTTGCCGCCGGGACCCTCCTGGGGATTGTTGCATTGGCCGGAGGTTTTCTGGTTGAGTTGCTTTTGCCGTTGGCTGAGCGATTCGAGACTAGCCATCGGCTTGTTGCAGGCGCCGCCCTTGTCGCATTGCTTCTGGGCGTCGAGCGATTCGAGCAGGCGAGTGGAGGCTTTATTGAGATTGACCATGGCTTCGCGCTGATGAGTGGAGGCGGCGACGCCGTTTTTGGCCTCAAACTGCTGGGTGGCCATATCCATATTCTGCGCGGCCTGATTGAGCAGCTGATTGAGTTCGGCCGCGATGAACGGAGACTGTTTGCCGAGCTGATCGATGGTATTTTTCAGGCCGGCGGCGGCCGAGAGGATGTCCTGTTCCGAGGCGGCCATGTCGTGCAGGACAAGCGACTTCTGATCCATGGTACCCGCTTCTTTCATCAAGTCTTCCTGATTCTGCGAAAGCGTGTTGGCATCGTCGATGGCGCGGCGCATCGCCTGGCGGATTTTCTCGCTGTCGCCGCCCTGCATGGCCATTTGCTGGGTCTGCATTTCATCGATCATTTTGAGGAGCTTGGAGTGAGCCGACTTGCCTTCCTTCGAGGCCGAGTCTTTCTGCTGTTTCTGCAACGATTGGGACATGTTGCTCATATCCTGGTCGGCGTCGGTCTTCTTGACGGCCTCGGCGAATTTCTGCGCTTCGGGCGAGTCTTTCATTTTCGCTTCTTCGGCGAGTTTGTCCAGGTCAGCGATTTCCTTCTTCAGTTCGTCGAGCCCCTGCTTGATCTCATCTTCCTGCTTACTCATTGACGGCAGTAGATTGGATTTTGACGCGTCAGCCTTCTGGTTCATCTGCTCCTGGCGGCGGGCCAGTTCCTCGGCTTTGCGAATCATCGCTTCCATCTTCTGTTCGAGCTGCATTTTTTTGAGCAGGGCGAGGGTGCGTTCGAGACGGTCGAGCAGTTCTTTCTGCGACATTTCGAATTTCTTCATAGCTTCCTGAAGCTGCTGGCGATCCATCTTCTGCAGGGCTTCCATCAGTTTCTTCTGTGCTTCGCGCATTTCCGGACTGGCGACTTCCTCAAACAGCTTCTGGATCTGCTGCATCTTCTCCATGATTTCACGGCTGGTCAGAGCATTGTCCTGCATTTTCTGGACGCTGGAGTCCATCTGCTGGGACAATTGTTCAAGTTGACGCATCATCTCCTGATTCTTTTCCGCCAGCGACTCGATCTCCTTCTGTTGTTGCCAATCGGTCGTTTGAGAAGTTTTCGACTGCGCGTCGATCTTGCGCGAAATCTGCTTCAGGCGCTGGACAAGATCCTGGCCCGACTTGATGACATCCTCAGTCTTGGCGATACGGACCTCGCCCTCCTGCTGCTGCTCGGTGATGATTTCGTCGAGCGAGGGGAGGCGGGCGATGAACGGCCGGGACTTGGTGACCTTGGGGCCGGTGATCCGGTCGTTGTCGGCGATCTCGAACTGGTACGTGACAAAATCGCCGGGGTAGAGATTCAGCTTGTCCATGTCCCAGTTGAATTCGACGTCGCCCTCAGTCTTGATCTTATCGGAGAAATGGAGGATGGCGACATTCTCCTGAGAGGTTGTCCCCCGAGAGGTGATGGTGTATTTCATGACGAGCGATGTGAAACCGTAATCGTCGAGAATGCGCACTTTGAGCGGGAGAATCATCTCGTCGGTTAAATTGGCGTCGAAACCGGGGCGGACAACGTCGATGGAGGGATACTCGTCGGGGACGGCGGTAATGTAGTACTGGATCGGATCGGGATTGAATTCGCCGAGGTGATCGACCAGGTGAATGTAGTAACCGCGCGATTTGTCGACTCGCAGGGAGACGTCGCCAGTCTTGCTGTTGACTTCAATCGGCGTACGGCTGGAGTCGTCGAAAACAAGTTCGGCTTTCTGCACGGGCAAATTCGCTTCGATCTTCATATTGACTCGGCTGCCGACGACGGCGGAGAAGGAGCCGTTGTTTTCGTCGATGGTCTGCGGCTTCAGGCCGGTGTAGTCGGGGTAGAAAATGTTGAGCGCGATGCCGGTGATGCGGGGGCGATCGACCACGTCGATTTTCTGAACCTCGGTTTTGAGATCGCCGGCCTCGACATAGTAGTCGAACGACTTGGCAACCTGGCGAAGGGTCAGGCCGAATGGCAGGGAGTCGCCCATGGACGCAGGTGATGGTTTTTGTGCGGTGAGATCGAGACGGGTCTTCTGCCAGTTGCCGCCGGCAAAGCGATGGTATACGTCGGCCGTGGCCGGCAAATTGCGGCCGGTAAGCAGACCGCCGATCTGGATATCGCGATATTTCACCCACTCGGTGGCACCGGGCACGGCGGTCAGCGAGTAGCCGAGCGGTGGGGCGACCTCGGTGGTCGGATTGGAATACACTTTGTACGAATAGCTGAACAGGCCGGGGAACAGGAGCAACATCGCGACAGCAATGACTGCCGAGACCGCGAAGTAGCGCGAGGTTTTGAGCACCGGATTGAAGGTGACGATTTCGTTGAAATCGACATGGGCGGTGCGTTCGTAGGCCTGGCGTTCGGTGTAGTCGATCAGTTCCTGCGAGAATCCTTCCGGCTTGGGCATGCGGGAGAATTGGATCGCGGCGATGAGACGTCCCTTGAGGTCGGCGTGCTTCTGTTCGAGACCGACGGCTACTTGATCGATGTCGCCGTCGAAAAGACGACGGATCGCAAACCTGCCGAAGAGGTAGACTGCGGACGCGGCGACGGCAAGCAGGATGATGATCTTGAACCAGACCGGAAGGACCATGACATTCGCCAGAAGCGAAAGCAGAATCCAGGCGCCGATGAGCGCGGCAATGGTCGTCAGAGCGTACCGGCGGCGAACATCACCAGACGCTGACGGACGAGGACCGAGCGCAGTCTTTCGATCAATTGAGTGCTTGTATCGTTCCGGGTCATAATCGATTTCCTCTGTCAATTATCGGCCGATTGCCGGTAGTCTCTATCGCGCGAGTAGTTCAGCGTGGGTACTTCAATATAACAAAGCGTAGGTGAGAAGGTTAACCCCCATCTTGAGGGCTTCCTGCCGTTTTTCGGGTGGATCGTTGTGCACCTGCGGATCCTCCCAACCGTCGCCGATGTCCGATTCCACAAGGAAGTAGACGACCACGCGTCCGTTGACGATCACGGCATACCCCCGGGGCGGTTTGTTGTCATGTTCATGAATCTTGGGCGGGCCGCCGGGGAAATGATAAAATGAGTGGTAGATCGGGTGATCGAAGGGGAGTTCGGTGACCTGACGTTCGGGGAAGATCTGCGCCATTTCCTTGAGGAACGTTTCTTTCATGCCGTACGAATCGTTGACGAAGAGGAAGCCGCCGGCGCCGAGATAGGTGCGGAGGCGTTCCTTTTCCTCGGGGGTGAAGCTCATCACGCCGTGACCGGTGGCGAAGAGGAATGGATACTTGAACAGGTCGGGGTCGGTGAGCGTGACGGTCTTTTCGAGGGTGTCGACCGGGAAGTCGGTACTGGACCTGATATACGCAAGGAAGTTGGGAATGGCGGAGCTTCCCCAGTACCAGTCGCCGCCGCCGGAGTAGTGAAGGCGGGCGACCTTGATGGAGGAAGGATTGGGATTGGCCTGATCCTGTTGTAACCTGTTGACTGGTATGGCCCTGTTGCGCGGGACGGGGGTGACGTTGACCTGGGCAAACGCTGAGGTAGCCCAAACGAGCAAAATGACGGTGAGGGGTGTCAGGCGAAGAGTGAGCATAATACATAATATACGCCCGAGGTCGATTTTTGGCGCAAGGAAAAGTGGGGAAAGAGGTTGGGGGGGAGCGCAAAACCCATGCCTGGGTTCTGCATCAATGTCATACCCGCGAAAGCGGGTAGCCAGAAGCAGGGTGATTCGGTTGCTGGCGTAGGTCTCGTGCGCCAGCCGGCAGTCAATTTGGCTTCGACCTCGCTCAGCCCGACGATTTCGACATTGATTGATTTGAGCGATGGCGCACACTCGGTATTCATCGGATGGTTTGAGATTGCCGCGTCGTCCGCCTTCGGCGAACTCCTCGCAATGAGTGTTGGTGTGTGGCAGTTGGGGATTGCGGGCCGGCAAACAGCCGGGCAAGCCAAACCTACATTTTCCCCACAAACGCCTTCACCAGCGTGGCGGAGTTGAAAGCGGCGACCTCGAAGAAACGCTTCAGCTGCTCCTTGGCCGTTTCCTTCTTCGAGCCACCCGCCAGATCCGACGATGAGCGAAAGATGATATACGGCACGCCGTTCGCCGTGCAGACCTGCGCCACCGCAGCCGATTCCATGTCGGTTATCTGGGCATCGAATTCGGTGTGCAGCCAATTGCGTTTGTCAGCGTTGTCGATGAAGGCATTGCCGCTGACCCCGTTGCTGTTGACTATCACCTTCGGTTTGCGGTCACCGATGCTCATGAATGGAAGCTGCTCTGTACTGACTTTTGTGGCGATCGTGAAGTATGTGCTGTCGACCTGAAAGAACATGGTTTCCACGATGGAATCGCTGGCGGCGACATACGTCTCGAGCGGCTCCTTGACGGTTTTGTCGGGGCCGGCATAGACGAAGTCATGCGTTGCCCACCGCCGACAGACAGCAATATCGCCCACGTGAACGGACGTGTCGATGGCGCCGGCGATGCCGGTGAAGAGCAAGCCACGCGGAGAGAATTTGTCGATTAGGAATTGCGTGGTCATGGCGGCGTTGGTCATGCCGACGCCCGATTCGGCGACGATCACTTTCTTGCCCGACAGTTGGCCGAACCAGACGGCGTGACCGAGGAGCGTATCGGTTTGGGTGACGGTCATCTGCTGAGACAGCTCGACACCCTCGGCGGGAAAGGCGTAGAGGATGAGGAGCGGTTTATCGTTAGGTTGGGCGGATAGAGTAGCCGCGAGACAGATGAGCGAAATGAACGGTAGTGCACGGGACATGGGGCGATTCCTTCGTTTGGATTCGAGTGAAAAAGGGAAGATAGGAGAGGGGGGCTGTGGGCGCAAGGGGGGGCGAAAGGATCGTCGCACTTCGACTTCGCTCAGTGCGACGGAGAAGGTACTTTGGATGGCGTACGTCTATAGCGTCGGCCGATAGGTAATCACTACATGTCAGGCTTCTTGTTCAAATTGAAATGGAAGCCTGACCTACTTGAGATGTCGGGTTTCTCCGCGAGCAGGGCTCGCTCCGGAACCCGACCTATGGCGCTACACTCACCTCCAGAATTTTCGAGAGGGGAGCGGATATCAGCAGCTTGCAGGTATTCGTTGCAAAGTTGCAGAGGCATATGTCAGTGTCCGCAAACTTCTCAAACCCATTGCGATGGACCGGGAACGAGACTATGTACAGCTTATCCGTTACTCGTGCCATACAATCCACGTTGTCGCGCGGAATATCCATAGAGGATTCCACGAGCAGCGCGCTGTCCAGCAGGCACAATTGTTTGCCGTTCGTCGAGATCCCCAAGAGGCGATCATCGTTGAGTGGTACGAGCAGTTTGCGGAGGCCAGGGATGTCAACCCGTTGATGCATCCGCAAATCATATGCCCGGGCCTGATTTTGCCGTCGGTAATAGAGTTGTCTCCCGTCTCGAGCGAAAGTCCCGGAGAGTGAGACGGAGTTAAGCGAATCGGAACCCTCCACGATGGATATGCTGTCCACGAGGACAACCGTATCTTCTTGAGCGTAATGCACCAGCAACGCTCCACGGCGATTCATATAGGTCTGAAATCCCGGGGCTGACGAATCCTCCTTGAGCCACGGTGAAATGTACAGAATTATGGCGAGCAATCCATCTTGCTTGTAACAGTCCTCGATGAATCCCTCTATCGGTGTACGACTCGGCGATGTCGGCGAAGGGATCAAGGGCGACAAATCGTTACAGAAATGAAACGGTATATCGTTATCCCAGAAATTCGTGAATAGCCGTTTGTTGACCGCCCTGGCATTGTCCACTTGATATTGATGTGTGAGCGTGGCGTCATACGGTACGTCAGCCACTTTGCCCAATTCGCTATCGAAAACATGGGCTACCTTCAGGGTATCGAGATGATTCCACGATTCTGTAAAATAGATGCGGAAGTGTGGCACCGACTTCCGCAGAGGGCTTCGCGGATCAGTCGACATGAACTCAAGGAGCCAAACGACCAATGGGACTATGACCAGCAGGGCCAGTGTTGATCCAAGGCTTCTCGTGATCTTCACGAACACCTCATATTGGACTCAGTTGGCGAATTTATAGAGTTAGTATAGGTGAAATTCACCGGCTCAGGCAATTGGGAATCTTGAAGATAGGAGATATCGTACGCGGCCGATTCCGGTCGACTCTGTTAATCTGAAGTTTGCGCATGGACGGAGGAATGGGCACCCGCTCAAGGCGGGGGTGAGGCTTGGAGACGTGGCGTCGTCGCACTTCGACTTCGGTCAGTGCGACGGAGAAGGTACTTTGGAGGGCGTACGTCTCGTGCGCCAGCGTACAATGAGTCTCTGCGTGTCAGGCTTCTTGTTCAAATGGAAAAGGAAGCCTGACCTACGCGGAGGACTAGGTCAAAGTCAATTGCCGAGAATAGGTCAAACCCACAAGGGTTTTGACCTACAGATTCTTGTGCACGACCATGGCGCCAGCCTGGGCAGTGGGGAGGATCACCAGTTGGGCGACCTGAACGTGAGCCGGACGAGTGGCCGTCCAGACAACCGCGTCGGCGATATCATCGCCGGTCAACGGCATGTACCCTTTATAGACGTTTTTCGCCCGGTCGGTTTCTTTCCCCCAAAAGCGAACCTCAGAAAACTCGGTCTCGACAAGGCCGGGGTCGACGCTTGAAACGCGGATGGGCGTATCGACCACGTCCATCATGATCCCCCGAGTCAGGGCATGGACGGCAAACTTGGTGGCGCAGTAGACGTGGCCGCCGGGGTAGACGTCGGTACCGGCAATCGAGCCAATATTAATGATATGTCCCTGGTTGCGCTGAATCATGCCGGGAAGGACGGCCCGGGTGACGTAGAGCAGGCCCTTGACGTTGGTGTCGATCATCTCGTCCCAGCCGTCGACATTGGCCTCCTGGACTTTCTTCAGGTCGCGACTCAGGCCGGCGTTGTTCACCAGGATATCGATTGATCGCCAATCGTCCGGTAAACTCCCGACAAATTTCTCAACCTCCGCCCGATTGCGGACATCGAGCTTCCCCACGTGGGTAGGTGTGGAGAGTGCTTTGGCCAGTTTCTGGAGGCGGTCAATTCGGCGAGCGACCATGATGACTTTGGCGCCGGATTCGGCAAATTTGCGAGCGCAGGCCTCGCCGATACCGGACGATGCACCAGTGACGAGGACGATCTTATTGGTGAGGGTCACGAATTATTCCTTCTCAAAAAAGGTGAAGGGACAAAGTACGGCGGGGGGAAAGGTCTGTCAATTGCCACAAAGCCGGGACGATAAGTCACGGAGCGGCAAGACGGTTGGTGTCCAGGTGTTGGGCAACTGCTCAGCCGATGAGCAGCAACTATGGCCTAACTTATGGCCGCTGCACCATTTATGCAGAACTTTCGTCTGTTTGGCCGGGCGGGCGTGCAAGCAAATTGTTGTCCTACAACATCATAACAATTATTGTGTGAGCGGAGGGCAGAATGTTCTACGCGGGCACGTGATGTGCAATAAGGCGATCTGTCGGTTAAGGTTTTCTTTGGTGGCCCGATAGATTTGGTATAGGCAACGGCCGACACCTCTCGGGCTGATGAAACGGACGAAAGGAACGGCCATGACGGACAGAAAGAAGAAGGAAGTATCGCTGCCGCGTAAAACCTACTGGCATCTGTACAGTCTGCAGAACCTGGAGTCTGACAAGCTGGTGAAGATCGTCAACAAAGTGCTCAAGCGCGAGTACATGTTGGTGAAGTAGCTCTCGGAAAAGCATCCCTTTTAAGCTTGACAGCAGCCTCCCAGGCTCCTACCTTCTGTGCTTTCAGGTGCCCGCCAGGATGGGCGAACCTCGCTATGAGGTTATCACAACAGGAGATACGGGACGTTCTACCTATGAAAAGATTGAAGAAGAGAATAACATTTATCATAGTACCGGATTGTACTCAAGTCGCCAGGGAATTGAAGATTCCGATTGCGGCGTTTTATGCCGTGGGAATCGTGATTGTACTGTCGCTCCTGTCGACTTTCTACATGGCCGCCGAATTTTTCACGAACCGAGTGGCTGACAAGGAATTGCAGACGCTCAAGGCGGAGAATAAGTCGCTGGCCGACAAGTATGATCAGTTCAAGTCCGAGATAACCACCCTAGATTCGCGACTGGTCGATTTGGTGAACAAGGAGATTGCCATACGCGGCATCTTCAAGCTTCCGGAAATCAACCAGGGTGAGCGCCAGCTGGGTGTTGGTGGTCCCGGTCCGACCAACTATAATGCGCTGAGTTTGGGCGAAAAGGCGGCCTACGGGACGGAAACCGAAGTCGACCGCCTGTTGCGCCTATCCGATTTCGAACTCCAGAAGTTTAATGAAATCGAGCGTTCGTTGACTGACCTAAAGGGTCAATTAGATCATACCCCGTCGATTTGGCCGACTGACGGCTGGCAATCGCGCGGCTTCGGGATGCAGTACGATCCTTTTACCGGTTACGAGCAGATGCACAATGGTCTGGATATAGCCAACAAGACCGGGACGACGGTTATCTCACCGGCCAACGGCCGAGTGGCGTATGTGGGTCCGTTCGCCGGGATGGGCATGATGATTGAAATCGATCATGGTTTTGGTCTGAAGACGCGGTACGGGCACCTGTCCAAGGCGCTGGTTCGGGTGGGCCAGTCAGTGGAACGGGGCGACAAGATCGCGTTGATGGGTTCGACCGGATATTCGACCGGCCCGCATCTTCACTATGAAGTCTACAAGAATGGTAGGGCACAGAACCCCCGGAGTTACATCCTGAACGAGATGTAAGCCTCGAGACGTATTATCAAGCCCGCCGATCGGCGGGCTTTTTTATTGGTGGACAGGCTACGAGAAACGACTTGGCGCCGGTCATCCAGTGCCGTATATTCAGGACAATAACGAGCGACATTACCAATGTTAACGGAATCGAGCGGAGGTCGCTCGAAGCTGTCGTCCAGCAGAAACTGTCGGAGGCGAATCGACAATGGCAGTCCCCTATGATATCCCGGCGACTGCCCGGCCGGTCCTTTCACCGGATCAGCGGGCCCACCTGGCCGAGTTGATACGCCGGCACTATCGGCAGGTGGTGAATGTAGCGTATCGGGTGGTCAGAGACTCGGACCAGGCTGCTGATATTGCCCAGACGGTTTTTCTGAAGATGGCGCTGAATTTCTGGCGTTACGACACGGAGCGGAAGTTTTCCACCTGGCTTCATCGCATTACGCTTAACGCCGCCATCGATCAGCTTCGGCGGTCACGCCGAACGTCACACGAATCGCTCGACTCCTGCGAAGAAATGTTCATCGATTCAGGGCCGACGCCCGACCGGTTGTACTATCGTCGCCGCCTCGCGAAGCACGTGGTGGCGGCGACGAAGCTGTTGTCGTCGAAAGAGCGGTCAGCGTTTCACATGCGGGATGTCGAAGGGCATGAGATCAACCATATCGCGGCGACCATGAGAGTGCCCGAGGCGACTGTTCGCTGGTATGTACACCGCGCCCGAGCGCGACTGCGCAAAGAGCTTACTATCTCCTGTCCCCAACTGCTGGCCGACCGGACCGACGACTAGTCGGTCGATTCCGCCGGAGTTCCTTTCATCTATCAAGTGCATCATTCAGTTATTGGCCGGAAACGTGCCCCTTGAGGCGAGTCTCCGGGACTCACCTTTCCACTCTATTGGCCGATAACAGGGGGGAAAGGGTGGCTTGGGGGAGATTCATGACCGGCATGAGCAAACAATCGACTGAACTCATTTCCCTGCGCGGATCCGCGGCCAAAGCACCGGAGGGTGACGAATGGCTCGAGATCTTTTCTCTATTTGTGCACGATCTGGAGTCGCCGATCGCCTCAGTTAAGTATCTGCTCAAACTCATTAAGGACGGGAAATTCGACCCGTCGAAACCGCAGCACCAGCGGATCGTGCATTCGTCGAAAATTGCTCTGGAGCGGGCCGAATCAGTTTTGTTCGACGTGATGGCGGTAGCGCGCGCGGGCGAGGTTGGGATACCCGTGCATATTGAACGCGTGCCCTTGGACACGATCATTCGTGAGGCGACGGAGATGGTGATGAATTCGGCTCACGAGCACAATGTCGAGGTGATCCTGCCGGCCGCAGAGACGGCAATCGCCGTGCTTGCCGACGCGAGTCTGCTGAAGCGAGTAATCGATAATCTGTTGTTCAATGCGATACGGCACACGCCGGGCGGGGGCAAAGTGACCGTATCGGCTGAGTCGGCGTCCGGAGTAGCGCGGATACGGATCAGGGATTCCGGTCCCGGATTGGGTGACACTGAGCCGGAATTTCTTTTTTCGAAATACGGGCAGGTTCAACTTCGTGCCGAGGGAAAACATCGAGGTGTGGGGCTGGGGCTGCATTTCTGCAAGTTGGCAATGGAAGGGATGGGGGGTGGCATTAGCGCCACCAACCGTAGCGAGGGCGGCGCGGAATTTTCGGTGACGATGAACGTCTGGGAGAATAAGCGATGAAACTTGACGCGGAATCATACTTGAAGACCGGCTCAAATGAGTTGCGAGTGCTGGAATATCGGGCGGCCGGAATGGCCTTTGGGATCAATATTCTGAAGGTGGCCAAGATTGTGAATAACGAGCAGAATCAGCTCCGGATGCCGGAGTCGCACCGGGCGATCGGCGGGATTTTCCGCGATATGGATCGAGTGGTGCCGGTGATCGATCTGGCGGTATTCCTGGGCCTGGCGGAGTCGTCGCGCGCCTATCCGAAGATCATCATCACCGAGTTTTTCGGTATGCTCCTGGGTTTCTATGTTGAACGGGTGGATTGGATACACCATTTCAATTGGGCGAATGTGGTAGATCCCAAGGACGTATTCTCAGATATCACGCACAAGTACCTGATCGGTATCGTCCGACCCACCGAGGAACGTATGGTCCAGCTCCTGGACTACGAGAACATCCTGCTCGATCTTTGCCCTCATCTTTGCACCGAACAACATGAGTCGGTAGGAGAACTGAATCCTCAGATGCAGGGAAAGCGGGTATTGGTGGTGGAGGATTCTCCGGCAGTGCGAGCGATGCTCGTGTCGGAACTGAGTGATCGCGGGTTGTCGGTGACGGAGAGTAATGATGGTCGCGAGGCCTGGCAGGCGTTCCAGAAGGACAATTTTGACCTGGTTGTTACCGACGTCGAGATGCCACAGATGGACGGTTTGGCGCTGACCCTGCAGATTCGTCAGTCGAACCGGCCGAACACGCCGGTAATCGTTTATTCGTCGATAGGCGATATCGGCATGAAAGCGCGAGCTTCATTTTTGAAAGCGGATGCGCATATCACGAAATTGAATTTGGAGCTGCTCCTGCAATCGGCAGAGCGCCTGATGCGCGGCGAGAGGCCGTCAGCGGAGGCGACATCCTTTGGCGTTGTGGCGGAAGCTGAGGAGCTGGTGACGGCCGGTTAAGGATGAGGTTTTCGAGACTCGAGATTTCTAAAGACCTCGGGCAGGAAATCTAAGAGGTCGCCGGCGATCAGTGATCGTTCGGAGCGATCGTCTGCGGCGACATCACCTGCCAGTCCGTGCAAATAGGCGCCGCAGACAGCGGCGTCGACGGGGTTTATTCCCTGAGTCAGAAAACAGCCAATCATTCCAGAAAGAACATCACCCGAACCGCCGGTAGCCATGCCGGAATTGCCGGTGGGATTCAAATACGTGCGGCCGTCAGGCGAAGCGATGATGGTCGGGCTGCCTTTGAGCAGCAACACGACTTTTAGGTCACTTGCCGTTGCGACGGTCAACGCCATGCGCTCGTGAATGTCGGACGGAACGGACTTGCCCGTCAGGCGGGCGAATTCACCGGGATGGGGCGTGATCACGGGAGTCGAAGGACACTGCCGGAGTATTTCAAGATGGTCGGCCAGAGCGTTGATACCGTCGGCATCAATTATTGACGGTTTCTCCAGTTTGCTCACCAGCCTACGAATCAATTCAAATGTTTCATGATGGCGACCGATGCCGGGGCCGATGACCACGGCGTCGTGCTCGTCGATGAGCGTTCTAGTCTCGCCGAGCGCACGAAGGGCGAGAACGCCTTTGCGACGGACATCCGGGAGCGGGTGAGTCGTCACCTCGGTGAGTTTGGTCGCGAGAATGGGTAGAGTGCCGGCAGGGCAGCCGAGTTTCACCAGACCGCATCCGGAACGAAGCGCGGAAAGCGACGTAAGCGCTGCGGCGCCCGTCAGGCCGATTGAACCGGCGAGGACGAACAGCTTACCGAAATCGCCCTTGTGGCCGTCGGGCTTGCGCGCGGGCAACAAGGTCGTGACCGTCTCAAGGGTGATCAATTCTGCGACGGCCGGGGACTTGGCGATAACATCATCGGGAATGCCGATGTCGATGATCGCAATTTCACCCGCGAGTTCGCGCCCGGGCGAGAGGTAGAGACCGTATTTGGGCAGGGCCAGTGTGCAGGTGGCAGTGGCATGCACGACTTTGCCATCATGCTGGCCGTTGTCGGCATTGAGTCCGGACGGGAGATCGACTGAAATAACGGGAATACCCGCTTGACGATTGATAAACGAGATCATGTCGGCGGCAAGATCGCGTGGGGCGCCGGAGAAGCCAGTGCCGAAGATAGCGTCGACGATCAGTTGGCAATCAAGGTCTGAGGGCAAATCGGATGCAGAGCGGATGTCGAGGGTCTTGATCCCGGCTTCATGGGCACGGTTGTAGTTGAGTTGGGCGTCAGGGGAGAGGCCGTCAGGCGGGCCGAGGAAGTAGACCGAAACGGAAGCACCGGCCCGATGCAGGTATCGGGCGATGACGAAACCGTCGCCGCCGTTGTTGCCTTTGCCGCAGAAGATGGCTACGGTGGCGCCTGTTGCAACGGGGAGGTGGCGAGTGAGGAGATGTTCGGCGATGCCCCGACCGGCGTTTTCCATCAATTGGGGGCCGGGGATGCCGTAGTGATCGATCGCGAGGCGGTCGATCTGCTGCATCTGCGCCGAAGTAACGAGCTTCATGGCTACTGTGCGACGTGCGCCGATCAGGCGGTTCTTGATTTCTTTCGGGCGACCGGCTTCCGTCCGGCAGCCTCTGTATCGAGGGCGAACCTGACGGCTGAGGCGACGTCCGAGAAATATTTAAGTTTCACCTTCTTTTTGATCTCGACAGGAATTTCGACAGCGTCCTTACGATTTTCTTCCGGCAGAATCACCGTATCGACGCCGGAGCGCATGGCGGAGAGCAGTTTTTCTTTCAGGCCGCCGATGGGTAGGAGATCGCCGCGCAGTGTTATTTCGCCGGTCATAGCGAGACACGGTTTAACCGGCCGATGCGTAAACAGGGAAGCAAGTGCGACAGCCATGGTGATGCCGGCCGAGGGACCGTCTTTGGGGACGGCGCCGGACGGGACGTGAATATGCACATCCAATCCCTCGAGCTGCTGCGGCGTGATGCCTATTTCGGCCGCGTTGGAGCGAATGAATGAAAGAGCGGCCTGGGCCGACTCCTTCATGACATTGCCAAGTTGACCGGTGAGGGTCAAGTGATTCTTGCCGGGCATTGAGGTAGCCTCGACAAAGAGGAGTTCGCCGCCGGCGGCGGTGTAGGCAAGGCCGGGGACGACGCCGACTCGACCGGAGCGGGTGAGGGCTTCGCGAAGGAAGCGCTGCGGGCCAAGCAGTTTGGGGATGTCTTTCGCATCAATCGTGATCTTCCCCTTGTAACCGTTGGCGACGCGGCGGGCGATCTTGCGTGCCAGCGTGGCGATTTCGCGCTCGAGATTGCGCAAGCCGGCCTCGCGCGTGTAGCCGTCGATGAGCGAGTGCAGGCCGGCATCGGTGATATTCAGCTGGCTGGCCTGCAGACCGTGGGCGGCGATTTGCTTGGGGATAAGATGCCGCCGGGCAATTTGCGTCTTCTCGATGTCTGTGTACCCAGGCAGAGCAATCATCTCCATACGGTCGCGCAGCACGGGCGGAATCGGCTCGGCCCAGTTGGCGGTGGTGATAAACATCACCTTGGACAAGTCGAACGGGAGGTCGAGGTAGTGATCAGTGAAGGAATCGTTCTGTTCCGGATCGAGAACCTCGAGCAGCGCCGAGGCGGGGTCACCGCGGAAGTCGACGCCGAGTTTATCGATTTCATCGAGCATAATGATCGGGTTGTTGGAGCCGGTGCGCTTCAGACTCTGAATGATGCGGCCGGGCATGGCGCCGATATAGGTGCGGCGGTGGCCGCGGATTTCGGCCTCATCGCGCATACCGCCGAGCGAGACGCGGGCAAACTGGCGACCCATGGCGCGGGCGATTGATTTGCCGAGCGAAGTTTTGCCGACACCGGGGGGGCCGATGAAGCAAAGAATCGGGCCCTTGAGGTCGGATTTCAGTTTGCGGACGGCGAGGTATTCCAGAATACGGTCTTTGACTTTTTCGAGATCGTAATGATCCTCGTCGAGTACTTTCTTGGCCTTCTTTAGGTCAAGCAGGTCTTTGGTCGACTTGGCCCAGGGGAGCAGGACGAGCCAGTCGAGATAGGTACGCGAGACCGTATATTCGGCGGACGACGGAGGCATGTGGGACATGCGCTCGATTTCTTTGAGCGCGGCTTTCTCGGCGACGTCAGGCATTTGCGCGGCTTTGATCCGTTTTTCGAAATCTTCGATATCGCCCTTATCGTCGGCCTCGCCCAATTCGCGGCGGATGGCCTTGAGTTGCTCGCGAAGGATATAGTCGCGCTGGGACTTGCCAAGTTCACTGGCGGCCTGCGCCTGGATTTTCTGCGAGAGCTCCAGTACCTCGATCTCTTTGTTGATCGCGTGATAAAGCGACTGCATCCGCTTGTAGACGTCGAGCTGCTCCAGCAAATCCTGCTTTTGCTCGATCGGCAGGTTCAGGTTTGAAGCGACAAAATCGGTGAGCTTGGAAGGCGTGTCCTGATTTATGGCCGATACGTGGAATTCCTCGTTAAGATATGGGGCCAGGTCGACCAGAGTCTTGATTCGGTCGATCAAGTTGCGCTGGAGCGCTTCCATGCTGACCGACTCGGTGGTGACTTCCGGGAGATCCTCAACTTCGGCAGTCAAATGCGGTGACGTACCAGTGAAGCGGCGGATGCGAATGCGGCCGAGTCCCTGTATGAGAAAGCGAATGGTGCCGTCGGGGAATCGGAGCATTTTCAGGATATTGCCCGATGTGCCCATCGTGTAGAGGTCGTCGGGGCCGGGGTGGTCGGTCTTGGTGTTCCGCTGGAGGATGAGGCCGACGCGCGAGCCGCGCATGAGAGCTTCGTCAATAAGGCGCGTTTGATTGGTGTCCTGGATCATGAGCGGTACCACCAGGAACGGGTAGACGACCGTGCCTTTTAAAGGCAGGATGGGAAGGGTCTGCACGCCCGTGGACGGTTCGGCTTTCGGCGGATGGGCTATTTGTACCATTACTCCAAATTCCTTTTTATCGTTCCCTGATAGTATCGGCGGCTGTGTGCAAACATTGAACAGGGAAACGGCCGGGCTGGTTCGGCACTTACACGTTAAACCGGAACAGCATTACGTCGCCGTCGACGACGACGTATTCTTTTCCTTCCAGCCGCTGTTTGCCTGCCGCCTTGATGGCGGCATGGGTCTTCAGCGCGACGTAATCGTCGTATTTGGTCACCTCGGCCCGGATGAAGCCGCGTTCGATATCGGAGTGAATGACGCCGGCGGCGCGCTGGGCGTTGGTCCCTTTTTTGATGGTCCAGGCGCGGACCTCGGGTTCGCCGGCGGTGAGAAACGAGATCAAGCCGAGAAGCTGGTACGATTTCTGGATCACCTGCTCGACGGCGGGGTGGGGGATGCCGAGTTCGTGGAGGAACTGCTTGCGTTCGGCGTCGCCCAGGCCGACCAGCTCCATTTCGATCTTGCCACAGGCGACCACCAGTTCGCGTTTGCCGGGCTGGACGAAATGGCTGAACTGCTGGTAGATCTTATCGGCGTCGGTCAGTTTATCCTCGGAAATGTTAAGCGTCACCAGTAATGGCTTCTGCGACATAAACTGGTAGCCGCGCAGGGCTTTGGCTTCATCATCGGTGAACGGGAGATCGATGAGCGGCTTGGTGGCCTCGAGCGTGGTGAGGCAGCGATGCAGGAGTTCGAGTTCGC
Organism: uncultured candidate division Zixibacteria bacterium; assembly: GCA_963806185.1. GTDB lineage: Bacteria > Zixibacteria > MSB-5A5 > GN15 > FEB-12 > CAWDXE01. The sequence continues at coordinate 131,900 of CAWDXE010000001.1, read as the reverse complement.
GTTGTTCGGCTTTGTCGCCGGTGAGTTTGGCTTTGCGCTCGCGCTTTTCGATGTTGGATTCGACCGTCACCTGATCGTAGAAAATCATTTCATCGATGACGTTCTGGATATCGCGTTCCGGCTTGGCATCAGTCGAAAAGGCGTCGACCACCAGCATGAAGGCGTCCATCTGCTTGAGGTCCTGGCTCAATTCGAGGCCGGACGATTCCTTGCCTTTGCCGGAGAAGCCGGGGGCGTCGAGGAATTCGACTTCGGCCGGGGTGATTTTTTTGGGATTGACGAGCTTAGCCAGTTCGTCGAGCCGGTGGTCGGGGACCTTGATGACGGCGCGGTGGGTGGCCTGGGAGTAGTCGCCGACAGCTTCTTGCTGACCGGCGGCGGCGTTGAAGATGGTCGTTTTGCCCGATTGGGGGGTACCGATAATACCGAGTTTCATAGATTGGTAAGCTACGGCAGATGGGCGGAGAGGTCAAGGGGGGAAGTGTGGGCAATTCGCGACAACTAGCTGACACGCGTCATCTTCAGGAAATCTTCATAGAATCGCCGATTTTCCACGTCGTTGCCAAGCGCCACTTTGACGAGCAAATGCAGATTTACTATCGGTCCCGGAGCAATATTGTCTTCATCAACTTCATGTGCGTTGATTTCAGGATCCACAGCCATATCAACGTTTATTATCCACCAAACTTCGATTTTCCTAAGAAGCGCCACCATTTCACCTAAACAGTTGCCGAAATCTTGAGGTAGACCGTCGGAACCAACGGCGGAAAGTAGTTCGTGGGCAATCTTATTACGGCACCCCTTTACTCGTTCGAATGTCACCAGATCGGACTCTTTGATCGCTCCCATCTCCAGCAACCAGTCTAGGCTAGCGTAAACGGGGCTTCTCTTTCGGGTGAGAACATCGGCTTCGTACCTCGGGTCGATAACATCTCCCGATTCATTGAAGCCGTGGCAGAAGAAAGTTCGAAGCCGTTCGATGATTGAGTATTTTAATGCTTCGAATCCGATGAGATAAATCGAAGCTGCAAGTAGTCTTGGGCGCAATACGTCAGGATTAAGAAAATCCTCCCACGCCTTTTTCGTATCTATTGACACTGATTGTTCCCTCTCTCGCGCCCGGAACCAAAGACATCCCATAGGAGAATGACGCAACTATTTCTTCTTCGCCAAGCCCCTCAGCACCTTCAGATTCTCGATGTCCTCTTCCAGGGTGTCCTCGGTTTTGGGGGTTTCGAGGATTTTGGGGACGTTGGCGAGCCGCTTGTCGTTGACGATATTGCGGAATGCCTCGAGGCCGATGTGACCTTTCCCGATATGTTCGTGGCGGTCGCGCTTCGAGCCGAACTCCTTCAGTGAATCATTACAATGAATGATTTTCAGACGGTCCAGCCCTATGACGTCGTCGAACGACTTCATCGTCTTCTTATAATCGGCCGGATCGGAAATCGGGTAGCCCGCGGCGAAGATATGACAGGTGTCGAGACAGACACCCATCTGTGCCTTGTTTTCCACTCGTTCAATAATGTACGCAAGTTGTTCGAACGTGTACCCGAGATTGGAGCCCTGACCGGCGGTTGTCTCCAGCAACAGGCAGACCGTGTTGTTCTTCAACTCACCGAAAATCTTATTGATGTTGTCGGCGATCGTATTCATGCCGACCTCTTCGCCCGACCCGACATGCGAGCCGGGGTGAAAGACGAGATTGGGAATCTTGAGCAGGTTGCATCGCTCTAGTTCGTCTTTGAGCGCGGCGGTCGACTGGGCGGCAAGTTCCGGTTTGGGCGAGGCGATATTGATCAAGTAGCTGGTGTGGGAGACAGAGACAGTGACCTTGGTGTCCTCAACAGCTCTGAAGAACTGGTCGACTTCTTTTGTCTCCAAAGGTTTGGCGCGCCACTGGTTGGACGATTTGTTGAACATTTGAATGGTGTCGCAGGTGGCTTTCTGGCCGCGGGAGATGGCGTTGAAGACGCCGCCGGCAATCGATTCGTGAGCGCCGAAGAGCATGGTATCCTCGAGAGTTTGGAGTATGTCGTTTCCCGGTCGGGGCTAAAGATACCGGCGACGATGCAGAAACACAACGGGGGCAAAAAATATGGTCCGGTCGCCTTATAACGACCGAACCATGTGTGCTCGTGTGCGGGTGTGCTCGTCGTTGGGCTTCCATGCGACGAATCCGCCGCACGTGTCGCTACTTGAGCAACGACGGCGGGGAGTGGAAAAGTTCCCTTGCGCGATTCGCCGCATCCAGAAATTTCTTGCTGACACAGCATAGCAGTCCGGTGACAGAAAGTGCCACCGGACAGTCAAATCGTTGTGGGGCAATCAATTAGTCAAGGCTTAAGGGCGAGCAATTTCGGTTCGGTCATATCCTCGATGGCCCAGCGTATGCCCTCGCGGCCGAGGCCCGATCTTTTGACGCCGCCGTAGGGCATATGATCGGCGCGATAGGTGGGGACATCGTTGACGACCACGCCGCCGGTTTCGATATGATGCCAGGCGTACATGATGTCTGACATCCGATTGGTAAAGATGCCGGCCTGCAGGCCGAAGTTGGAATCGTTGATGTCGGCGACAACTTGCTTGAAATCAGAATACCTTGCGACGACGGCAACGGGGGCAAAGGCTTCCGTGACGCAGAGTCCAATGTGCCGGGGGACATCGGTGAGGATGGTCGGTTCCATGACACGGCCCGTAACTGTGCCACCGCACAGGATTTTTCCGCCGGATCGTTTTGCTTCGTCAAGCGACTGCATAGTTTTTTCTACGGCGGCGGTGTCGACAAGAGCGCCGACGTCAGTGGTCGGATCGAGAGGATCGCCGGTTTTCAGTGTCTTCGTCTTGGCGACGAATGATGCCAGGGCGCGGTCATAGATCGATTCGTGCAGGTAGATGCGCTGGACGGAAATGCACGACTGACCGGCGGAGGCGAAGGCGCCGAAGACGAGGCGGGAGGTGGCCCAGTCGAGATCAGCATCATCGGCGACGGCGACACCGGCATTACCGCCGAGTTCGAGGACGACCGGCTTGCGCCCGGCGTGATCTTTTATCCACCAGCCAACAATGTCGGAGCCGGTGAAGGTGATCAACTTTACCCGTTCGTCCTGAAGGAGGGGGATAGTCTCCGATGATGCGGCGGGAAGAATGGAGACGGCGCCTTTCGGGTAATCGGTCGTGTCGATGATCTCGGCCAGTTTGAGGGCGATGAGTGGAGTCTTGCTGGCCGGTTTGATGATGATGGCATTACCGGAGGCGATGGCGGGGCCGATTTTATGGGCGATCAGATTTAATGGGAAGTTAAACGGCGTAATCCCGGCGATGACACCCTTAGGGAAGCGGCGCAACAGGCCGAGGCGGCCCTCGCTGCCCGGATTCCAATCGAGATCGAGAATTTCGCCGCCGACCCGTTTGGCTTCCTCCGCGGAGGTGCGAAAGACGCCGACCGCACGGCTGACCTCGGCCCGCGAGTCCTTGAGCGCTTTACCCAGTTCACGAGACATGAGTACGGACAACTCCTCGTGGTGTGCCTGGATGCCGTCGGCGATTTGCAGGCAGGCTCTTTCGCGGGCGTAAGCGGAGAGCTTCCGTGTTTGAGCGAATGCTTGCCGACCGAGTTCGATGGCCTGGGTGAAGTCGGCGGCTGAAGCGGCCGCGACGGTGCCGACGGTGGAGTCGTCGTAGGGGGATGAGACGTGAATGGTCTGACGTGTTTCGACCCACTGACCGCCGAGATACAAATTCATGTGCATAGTTGGAATCCTCTCTGGCAGTCAACATAGGAAGCAGGCGGGGGGAATTCAAGTTGCAAGGGAAGCGGGGGGTATTGGAATATTCCAACACCCTAAGGGAGTATAGCGACAACGCCATATGGTTTGTTCAGCGCATGAGCAAGGGAAATGGGAAAGGCGGGCGGTTTGTTCGGGCGGACCGGTGAGTCAAGCAGTGATGGATCATAAGGTTAGCCTTCCCAGAAGGGTAAAGGTGCGATTTTTGACGATGGCGGCACGCCGTTTACATCTCATGGGGCCAAACGTATGAGGATTTCCGCTATGACAATAGCACGAATGAAAAATCAGAAGGGCGTCACCCTAATCGAAGTCATGGTAGCCGGGCTGATCCTGAGCGTATCACTGCTCATGCTGCTCAACATGGCGATGGTGGCGCTGGACGGCAACGACTGGTCGAACAAGACCACGCTGGCGACGCAAATGATGCAGCAGAAGCTTGAGCAGCTGCGCAGCGATGCCGCTCCTGCCTCGGGCAACGATACGTCGCTGGGGGTAACGCGCGCGTGGACAGTGGCCGACGCCGGCACGCACCTGCGACGTATCGACGTAACCGTGACCTGGAAGGACGTTCGCTCGCGGACCAAGACGAATACGCTTTCGGCGTATGTCCGCTCCGATTCGGTGTAATCTCAGGCTGAGGGGGCTGTGCCTGAAAGCAATGAGGTTAGGTGAGATTATGAAACGATTAATGCGGCGATGCATATCCCAGCGCGGCTTCAGCATTATGGAAATGCTGATAGCCCTTGCCCTCACCGGGATTATTACCACGGCGGTTTTTCGAGCCTTTATGACCCAGGAGAAGCACTATACGGCCCAGGACGATATTACGACCATCCAGCAGAATGCCCGAGCGTCGATCGACGAATTGACCCGGCAGATCCGGATGGCGGGGCATGCGGTGCCGATGGGATTGGCGGCGATAACCGTGTCGAATGCCAATCCGGACACGATCACGATTAACTACCGTGCCTCGGATTGCGGGGCCAATCTTTCCGTAGCCATGGCCGAGGTGACCTCGGAGCTGAAGTTTGCCACGGCCATCGATTGCTTCACGGAAGGTCAGTGGGGATACATTTTCGCGCCCGATTCGGCCTGGGGTGAATTTTTCGAAATCACCGGCGTAGAAACAGGGTCCAACACGCTTCAGCACGTGACCATGAACCTGTCGCACAAATATCCGGTCAACTCTCAGGTCATGGTGATTGCACACATGAAGTTCTACGTCGACAACACGACGGATGCTGAACATCCGCGTCTGATGGTGAAATCGATCGGCAAACCGGCGGCGGTATACGCCGAGAATATGACCGACCTGCAGTTCCGGTATCGTTTGAAAAACGGGTCGGTGGTGGATGACCCGGCCCTGGTGTCCGACATTCGCGAAGTCCAGATCAGTATTACGGGACGATCGAACAATCGCGATTACCTGACTACCGGAAGACCGTACCGGACGCGCACCTACGCGTCGTCGGTCAACGTCAGAAATCTGTCGAATTAGTCGGCAAGGATTTCGACTGTCTGGCGGGCACAGGTTGTCCGGTGGAACGGCCGAGAAGGGGGCCAAGGATATGGAAAAGATATGTACACGAGGAATAGCGGAAGTGAGCCGTTACGAATCACGAAGTGAGTGTGGCAGTGATAAGGATGAAGGTATGAAACGAAACGGATCAGCAATCATATCGGAACGGGGATTCAGCATTATGGAAATGCTGATCGCGCTCTTTCTTACCGGAATCATCACAACGGCCGTGTTCCGGGCCTTTTCCACGCAGGAGAAGCACTATACGGCCCAGGATGACATCACGACCATTCAGCAGAACTCCCGGGCGTCAATTGATGAACTGACGCGCCAGATTCGCATGGCGGGGCATTCGCTTCCGCTGGGGTTGGCGCCAATAGTGGCCGCCAACACGAATCCGGACACGATCACGATTAACTATAGATCGTCGGAGTGCAATACAACGCTGTCGGAAGCGATGCCGCAGCCATCGTCGGAGCTCAAGTGCGGGTCGGCCGTGGACTGTTTCACCGAGGGACAGTGGGTGTACATCTGGGCCCCGGACTCCGCCTGGGGAGAGTACTTTGAGCTCACGCACGTGCAGACCGGCTCGAATCACCTTCAGCACAACACTATGGATCTCGGGCACAAGTACCCGGCAAGCTCAGAGCTGATGGTGATAACGAGTCTGAAGTTCTACATCGACAGCAAGACAGATGCAAATCATCCGCGGCTGATGGTGAAGCCGATCGGCAAAGATGCCTCGGTGTATGCCGAGAACATGAGCGATCTTCAATTCTCGTATCGTTTGAAAAACGGGATGGTCGTGGATGTCCCGCCGTTGATTGACGACGTACGGGAAGTACTGATAAGTGTAACGGGACGGTCGAACAATCCGGATTATCTGGCGGCGGGAAAGCCGTACCGGACGCGGACCTACGCGTCGTCGGTGAACGTCAGAAATCTGGGTTACTAACACTCGGGAGCTGTCCAGGAGCACGCGGGCAGACGAGACTCCGGTCGGTAAGGGAGACAAGAAAATGCGCAAGTACAGGCACAACGAACGGGGGATGGCGACACTGGTGGCATTGATCATGGTTGGCTTGCTGACGCTCCTGGGCTTGGCGGCACTGAAGACGTCAAACGACGAGGTCACAATAGCCGGCAATGAGCTGCAGGAGATGCGGGCGTTTTACTCGGCCGAGGCCGGGCTCGAGTTGGGTCTGGCGAAGATCGAGGAGCAATACACCGCCACCGGCCAGCCGCCGACGGAGATGCCCAGCGGGTCGGAGAAACTCAACGGTTCGGCGATGGAGTATTCGGTCGCGGACGCCGGCGCGTATGTGCAATCGCGGCTCGAGTCGGGGCCGTTTGCCGGGCTTCACTCGATGAAGAAATCGTACACGGTGGTTTCCACGGCGGTGAATCCGAGCGAACAGGCCAAAGTGCAACTGAGCGAGGCCATCGAGGCGAACATGGTGCCGATATTTCAGTTTGCCATTTTCTATGACGACGATTTGTGGGCGACGCCGCAGAAGAAGATGACGATCAACGGACGGGTTCATTGTAACGGCAACATGTACCTGCAGGCGGTGGAAGCGTTGTACGTGAACGGCAGTGTGACCGCGGCCGGCGACATTCATCACGGCTTTCCGGACGGATTGTATTCGGGGACGAACGGCGACGTCTGCTTCAAAGACGCCGTCGGGCTTTATCAAAATATGTACAAGAGCGGCGAATGGCTGGACGCGGACAACAAGGACTGGTACACCCAGGCGTCAGCCCGTTGGGGCGGAAAAGTACGCGATGCCGCGTTCGAGCAGCCGAAGCTGAACCTCCCGCTGTCCGATGCCGCGAAACCGCACAAGATTATAGAGCCGGCGGCCGGCGGGAACGACGATTCATACGAGAACAAGGCCACGCTCAAGATCATCAACAACGTGGCGTATCGCAAGATCGGCGGCGTTTGGAGCGATGTAACGAGCACCCTGCAGTCGGCGGGAGTGTTATCGTACGCGGCCGACAAATTTTATGATGCCCGAGAGAAGAAGTATGTCGACGCGACGGAAATCGATCTTGGCAAGTTGTATTCGTCGGGTTACGCGCCGTCGAACGGCGTGCTTTACTTCTCGGACGATGTCTCGGGCAGCAGTGAATTTCCCGGCCTGCGGATCAAGAATGCGACGACGCTGGGCGCGGGGCTGACGGTGGCGAGCGCCAATCCGGTGTACACGGTCGGTAACTTCAATACGACGAACAAGCAGCCGGCGGCGATTCTGACTGATGCGTATACGATTCTGTCCTCGAGCTGGGATGACAGCAAGTCGGCGGGGTCGATGAATACGCGCCAGGCGGCGAGCACGGTGATTAACGCTTCGTTCATCACGGGGGATACGCCGTGTTCGAGCAGCAACTACAATGGCGGTCTGGCGAGCCTGCCCCGATACCTCGAGTACTGGGGAAGCAGCAAGACCTCGACGATTTGCGGTTCCATGGTAAACCTGTGGAATTCCACCCAGGCGACGGGCAAGTGGTCTCTGAATTACTATGAGCCACCGGTTCGCGACTGGTCATTTGATACAGATTTGAACGATCCGTCAAAGCAACCACCGGAAGTGCCGAAGATTCTCATTTTCGAGCGATCCGGCTGGTCACAGCAGTATATAGCCTGGCAAACGGAATAGCCGGTGACGGTGAGACGCAGGAGCGCGCAAGAGAGGAGAATAAAATGCGCACTACAGGATTGACTAACGAACGCGGTATGGCATCGTTGATCGCGATCATCATGGTCGGGTTATTGACGCTGCTGGGTATTGCCGCGTTGCAGACATCGGACGATGAGGTGTCGATCGCCGGCAACGAAATGCAGGAGATGAAGGCCTTTTATGCCGCCGAAGCGGGGTTGGAGCAAGCGGCAGCCACCCTGCAGGAGGAATACGAGGCAACCAATGCGCCGCCGACCACCATGCCGGCGGGCAATGATACGATCAATCACTGCGTGGTAGCGTACAACACGTCTGACGACGGCGCCCCGACGACGCGTGAGCTGACTCAGGGGACGCTGGCGGGCCTGCACGCGCTGGTGAAGTCGTTTTCGATCAATTCGACGGGCGTAAGCCTGGGCGAAAAGGGTCGCGTGGACATGTCGCAGTCGTTTGAGACGGCGCTCATTCCGCTCTTTCAGTTCGCCGTGTTCTACGGGAACGATCTGGAGATCGCGCCAGGCGCCGACATGAACCTGGTAGGTCGCGTGCATTCCAACGGCAATCTCTGGGTGCAGGCGAACAACACGCTGCGCATGGACAGTTATGTGACCTGTTCGGGTTCGATGCTGCACGGCCGTAAGGGACCGGAGCCGGTGTCCAACGGCGACGTGCTCATCAAGAACGCGAGCGGCAACTATGTCTCTATGAAGCAGGGATCAGGCTGGCTGGAGCACACCGACGCCGAGTGGTTTGATTCCTCGATCTCCCGCTGGGGCGGCCGCGTGCAGGATGCCGCTCACGGCCAGGGTGAACTCAACCTACCGCTCAACGGCAGCAGTGATCCGCATAAGATCATTGAGCCGGCCGCCGGTGGCAACGCCGACTCATATGAATTGAAATCGACGGTGAAGATCGTAAACGGCCAGGCCTATAACAAGGTCGGCGGTGTGTGGACGAATGTCACTGCGACTTTCACCACCTTGGGCATATTGACCTATACGGCTGACAAGTTCAAAGACCAGCGTGAGGGAAAGAAAGTAGACGTCACTGATCTCGATGTGGGTAAGCTGTACGCCAACGGGTACGGGCCGTCGAATGGAGTAGTTTACTTCTCCGACGATATTGGCGGCAGTACCGAATGGCCGGCGCTGCGCCTGAAGAATGCTGCGACGCTTGGCTCCGGTCTTACAGTAGCCTCGCAGAACCCAGTCTATACGCTGGGCAATTACAATACTGTGAACAAGAAGCCGGCGGCGATCATTTCCGATGCGATTACGTTCCTGTCGGCGAGCTGGAATGATATTTACGGTGATAGTTCTAAGACCAAACGCGTCGCCCAGACTACGACGATCAATGCATCTTATGTGACCGGAAACACAGAAACCACCCCGACCAATTACAATGGCGGGTTTGAGAATCTTCCGCGGTTTTTGGAGACCTGGTCGGGCAAGACGCTGAACTGGCTGGGGTCGGCCGTGAACCTCTGGAATTCGCGACAGGCAGTCGGGAAATGGAACGGCACGTATTACGATCCGCCGTCGCGAAGCTGGGTGTACGATACGGATCTTGATGACCCGAACAAGCTTCCGCCGGAAACGCCAATGGTGCGTGTGTTCCAGCGGACCGGCTGGAAGCAGGAATTTGTCGGCGAATAAGCTGACCAAGAAACAGAAAGACCCGCGACACCGCGGGTCTTTCTGTTTTAAATGGGAAAACATGGTCAGTCGATGGCGAGGTCGAACGGCATCCGGGAGTAGATACCGTCGTCGGGGATGCCGGCCGCGTCACGAAAGGTCTGATCCGACGCACGGCCGCCGGCCAGCACACGGCTGGCGAAGCGCCAGAGCTTCAAGCCGGGAAAGAGAAAGAGCGGTCGTTTTTTTGGATAAGTCACCAGGGTATAGTCTTTGACTCCGGCGGCGTCGGCGGTGTAGGCGATAGCCTGGCGAAAGCCGCCCAATTCATCAATCAAGCCGTGCTTCAAAGCGGCACGGCCGGTCCATACTCGTCCCTGGCCGAGAGCGTCGACTGAATCCTTGCTCAAGGAGCGGTTTTCCGCCACGAGGGTCACGAAATGGTCGTAGAAAGCCGCCAGCTGAGAGTAGTACTTAGCTCGCTCTTGCGGAGTGAAAGGGCGGGTAGTCGTCAGCAGTCCGGCAAATTTGCCTCGTGTGTACAGCTCTTTCCCCAAATTGATTTTGCGGTAAAATTCGCTGAAATCGGCCTTGCCGCCGAAGATACCGATCGATCCGGTGATGGTGGCCGGCAGGGCGAAGATTCGTCGGCCGGTCATGCTCAGTTCGTACCCTCCCGAGGCGGCAATGCTGGCCATGGAGATGACCACCGGCTTCACTTCGCGAGCACGGCTGGCGAAGTGATAGATGTCGTCGGCGGCCAGAGCGAAGCCGCCGGGGGAGTTGACTCGAAACAGGACACCGCGGACGCCGGGGTCACGGCGCACGGCCTCGAAAGCTTTCTGAAAGGGAGCAGGGGTAACGCCGTCGTTGTCGGTGGGAGAACCGGGATCGCCCTTAATCTCGCCGTCAGCGACCATCACGGCCAGCACGGGGCGGGGCGACCAGGCGTTATTAATCAGCGTATCGGCCAAATAGCTGCTGAAGGATACGGTTCGCCGGAGAGGCAAGCCCTTCTCAAAAAGCAGGTCGCGATAAACCAGATCGTCGACCAGCCCACAGTCGATTGCCTCTTGCGATGTAAAGGGGCCCCGGTCAATCAAGGCCTTGACGGAGTCGGGCGGCAGGCGGCGACCGTCGGCAATGCCCTCAACGAACTGGTCATAGACGTCATCGAGGAGGTTATTCACCTCTTGTCGATTCAGCTCGCTTGATTGGGTGGAGGTATAGGCCTCGGTCGCGGACTTGAAGTCGCCGATCCGGACCATATCCAGCTTTACACCGATTTTTTCCAATGTTCCGCCGTAGAAGGTAAGTTCAGAGCGAAGGCCGACCAGATTCAACTGGCAAACCGGAGGAAGGACAATGCGATCGGCGGCGGAGGCCATGTAGTAGGCCTTGTTCGACTGGGATTGCAGGTAGCAGGTGACGTGCTTGCCGTTTTCTTTCAAGTAGAGAACAGCGTCGCGAAATTCCTGGGCCTGGCCAAAGCCGAGCGACGAGCCGCACACGTCAATCACGACTTCTTTGACGGCCGGATCTTCGGCGGCCCGGTAAAGCCCGGATAACAGCACCGTGTACGGCAGGGATCGTCGTCCGAAGACCGGTTGCGGCGGATTCTCGGAGACGTCCGCCGGTAGTTGAGCGGTAAGGCGTATCTGAGGCTCTTTCAGGATCGATTTCTGGCGCATGTTGGTCTGGCCGACGAAGACGGTGGTGCCGCGACCGTCACCGGAACGATTGAATGTACTCCTGCTACCGACGAAATACTTCAACAGGTTGGCGCGGAGACCGAATTGAAAATTCTTGTGCGAGTCGATGAAGGCGTTAACGAAAAGTCCGGGATAGGGAGTGTACTCGGCGTGATAAACGACCTCGGCGTTGCGCCACTTGGTGTGGGTCGAGGTGAGTATGTCGGCGGCCAGGGTGAAACGATCGTCCAGCGGCCGATAGGCCACCGAGTAGCGCAATTCGACCTCCGTGCGCTCGCCGTCACGACGGGCGCGGTTGAGATTGCCGGCGACAAAGCCAAACCGGTACGGGCCATCGCCGCCGGACTGCATGCCGACGTTCCAGGTATGTAACTTGTGAAAGTAATCCGGGCCGTTGCTATAGTACCGATAGGACAGGCCCAGGCTCATGTCCGAGCCGACGCTGAATCCACCGCCGGCGAGGAATTCGCTGAAATCGGTTCCGGCCGGATTATCCAGATGGCGATAAGCCGTGGCGAAGCGGTCGCCCTGCGCGGCGAGGCCCCAGCTCTTGATAAATTTGCCGTCATAGTAGTCGGCCATCGCTTGTGAGCCGGAGGCATAAAATCTCCCCAGCGCGGCGGGATTGATCCAGGCAGCTTCGCCGCCGAACACTGAAGCGGCCGGCTGATAGTAGAAGATGCCGTTCGGTTCGGCGATTCTATCCGCGCAGGCGGAGGATAGTGCGATCGTGCTGAAGATGAACGTATAGAGAGCTGTTTTGATCGACGTGCAGGTTTTCATGGCGGCTCATTCACCCCTGGTTCCGCGAATGAAGATACTTCCCTTCCCGCTCACCGTGCCACGGATGTTTGCATCGCTTTCGCCCGTGCGGATATTGAGGCGAGTGGGCTGGACCAGATCCGTCTTGAAGGGCATCCCGCGCGCCTCGATGGAGCCATCGGGATCTACTGAGAGCGAGAAGAAGGCCGAGATGGATTCGGGGACGGTAAGATCAATGTCTTCGTCACTGTTGCTCACCACCAACTGACCGTCGGACATCGAATCGATTTGGAGCAGTACCGGCGCGCCGGTGCCGCGAATGACGCTGTTGCCAGTGGCGGGGTTGAATCGCCGAACGTCAATGCGCCCGTAGTCGGCGCGGATGTTGACGGCTCCGAAAACGTCATCGAGTACCGTCTCGCCTCCGTCATTACGAAAGCGCGCAGGTGTACCATCGACACGGATCTCGGAAGCGTTGATGGGGGCATTGGTCGTGGCGACGGCGATTTCGCCCCGGGCCTGTTTGAGTATGACCGGTTGATTGGCCGTCGAGATGTCGACGAGTCCATTGACATTTTGTACCGACACTCTTTCCAGTGAGGATGAAATGACCACGGCCGCGAACGGGCCGGTGGCTTCCACGGCGAACCGACCGGCATCGATATCGAGAGCGCATTTCTCAGGTACGACAATCTGTGCATCCACCATACCGGCCTCGGCATCCTCGTTCCAGGGCGACGGGTTCGGCGCGCGCAGTTCCAGCCGCGTCATTTCGCCCTGTTTGTCGAGGCTGACGGTGATAAGATCGATGTAGTCGATGGCCTGAGATCGGCTGCCGGTTTTAGCGGACTTGGTGCTCTTGACAGTGATCTGTTTTACCTTGGCACTAGTGATCGTGAGCGATCCGCTGAGACTTTCGGCTGACTTGATGATCAGTTTGTTCTGCGGGCCGATCGCAATAGTGTTTGTGATCTGCGCGGTTTCATACAGCCCCTTGTCTTTCTCAAAAATATCCTGCCCAAAGCCGGAAGTGACCAGGGAGACGCAAACGGCCAGTGTCGTCAGGGCGAATTGCGGCATATATTTCATCGCAGCACCTCGTAAATGTCTTTCATCAGTATCGACCCGGCCACCGCGGCATTGAGGGATTCGACCTTCGGTTCGTGCGGAATTCTGATCCGGTGGTCGGCGGCCGCGAGGATCTGTTCGCTCAGTCCCCGTGCTTCCGAGCCGACGGCCAGAACGACCGTTCGTCCTTTTAAACTGGGCACGATCAGGGGTGCCTCTTCGCCTTCGATGTCAGTTGCAATCAGCGTCCATTTACGGGCGGCCAATTCGCGCAACATTGCATCCGGCTCGGCATGACTGATCTTCAGTCCGAAGAGCGCTCCCGCCGTTCCTCGGACCACTTTCGGATTATAGGGATCGGCAGAAGCTCCGCTCACTACTATCGGTCCGAAGCCAAAGGCTGCCGCCGACCGAATGAGCGTTCCGAGATTGCCCGGGTCAGAAATGCCGTCACACCAGAGTAGTCTACGCGAACCGGCGGCAAAAGATTCCGAAAGGGGGGCACGGTGGGCAGGAAAGAGGGCAACGATGCCCTGGGGAGCGCGGGTATTGCTCAGTTTTTCAAGTTCCGAGGCCCGGATCTCCTGGCAGGATACGCCAAACCGTTCGAACGTACCGATCAGCGAACGTCCGCGGTCATTCAATTGAGAGGGTGCGTAGTAGACTTCGGCAGGCATAGTGCGGGCGCGGACGGCTTCTTCGAGGACGCGTACACCCTCGGCGGTGAAGACACCGGATTCTCTTCGTCCCTTTTTGCTCGCCGTGGCTCGCAGATGCTTGGTTTTTGCACGAGAAATTGACACAGTAACTCAACAGTGGTTTATTGCCTGCGAATAAGGAACGGAGAGTGGGGTGAGACCACAAGCTAAAATTCCCCTGATCGCGACAGTAGTAATCGCGCTGGCAGTTACCGCATCCGCAGAGTCGATACGCATTGGTGGGGTGGATGGTCTTGACCCTCACGGGACCGAGCAATCGATACCTGTCGCGCTGGCTCTATCCGGTGGCGGCGCTCGTGGGCTGGCGGCCATTGGGGTGTTGAAGGCGCTGGAGGAGAACAATATTTCCGTCGCTGCCGTGGCGGGCACGTCGATCGGCGGCATTGTCGGTGGCTTGTACGCGTGTGGGTATCGCGCTGACGCCATCAAACAGATCGTACGCGAGATAGATTATTCAACGCTGTTCCGAAATGAGCCATCGCGCCGATCGATGCTGCTCACGCGGCGGCGCGACCGGGACCGCCATCTGCTCTCCATGCGCTTTGACGGATTTCGGCCTCAGATTCCGCACGCGCTGACCTCGGGCCAGGAACTGGCCTCGCTGCTCACCTCGCTCACCAACAAGGCGACGTATCGTGCCGGCGGCGATTTCTCGCGATTTACCATTCCCTTCAAAACTGTCTGTACGGACATCGTGTCGGGCGAAGAGGTGGTCCTGTCCGACGGATCGCTGGCGGACGCGTTGCGCGCCACGATGGCTTTCCCTCTGGCATTCACGGGGGTGGATCGGGAGGACCGGTGGCTCATGGATGGCGGGATGCTGGTGCCGGTTCCGGTGGACATTGTCCGCGCCATGACAGATTCAGTCAAATTCGTGCTGGCCGTCAATTGTGCCAGCGCTCTGCGAACGCGCGACGAGATCATTTCGCCGGTCGACCTAGCGGATCAGGTGACGACCATTATGACGGTCGACAAACTGATGACCCAGCTTTCGCACGCCGATTTTGTGATTCAGCCGACGCTTGGTTCGATCATGTCGGGCGACTTCGCGGAGCGCGACTCGATTATCGATAGGGGGTATGCCGCGGCGGTGGCGGTCATGGACAGCCTCAAACTGATGATTCGCCGTCAACTGGATACGACCGAAATGGCAATCCAACGGGTCTCGGTGGTCGGTGACGACGATCGCTTCACTTCGTCGGCACAAAGCGCGCTCTCCGGCCGGAAGTTTGGCCGAAGGGCGCTGACCGAAGCGCTGCAACAACTGTGCCGGGACAACAACCTGTTTCAGTTGGACGCGGGAATCGTTCCGGACACTATATATCCCGTCTCCGCGACGAAGTCGGTGCAGGCGGTTGTGTTGACGCTCACGCCGCGGGCCAATCTTGACGATCGCACGTTGCGCTGGGTGGTGAATGGGAATACGGTATTTGATGATTCGACCCTGATGGCGCAAGTGCAGGGACACGATTCAATTGTCACGCCGGAGGCGTTACGGCGCCGTCTTGACCGGATCGTCAATCTCTACCAGGTCGAGAACTACGATCTCGCGGATATTCGCGCGACGAGCATCGATTTTGATCACCAGGTGGTGACCGTCGATTTGGATGAAGCGATTGTCCGGCGGATCGATGTTTCGTTTAATCAGCGGAGCCGGGATTGGCTGGTTCGATCCTATTTTCCGCTTAAGGCGGGAGCGCCGTATTCGACTTTGCAGGCCAATCGAGGTCTCAACGACCTGTACGGAACGGATCTCTTTGATCGTGTGACGGTGAGCTTATTGCCGCATGACAGTGGGGCGATTGTCGATATCGGTGTACGGGAACGCAAGTACACGCAGGCTCGGGTGGGCTGGCACTGGGACGATACCTATCAATCTGAGGAATTCATCGAAATCCTCGACGACAATGTGGCGGGTATCGGTATGGAGTATTTGCTGCACGCGCGGTACAGCGACGATCGCCAGCACTACTTCGCGGAACTGAAAGCCGATCGAATATTCAAGACATACCTGACGGCGCAGTTGCGGCTATACCATGCGATGTTGGACCGGACGACGTTTACGCCGAAGGGCGAACCGACCGGCATACGCGAAGAGAGAGAAACCGGTGCCTACCTGAGGATTGGGCAGCAGATCCACCGCCTGGGGGCGGTGACGGTTGGGCTGCAATTTGACAAGATCAACCTGGACGGCGACCAGGTGGGGGAATTCGGCTCGTTCAATCTGCGGACGCTTACGTTTGAATCGCTGGTGGAAAACCTCGATCGGGTACCGTTTCCGAATAGCGGAAAGCGGAGTCTGCTCGACCTTCGGTTTGCGGGCAAAGTATCTCGGCGGTGACGTAGAGTATACCCGCTTCTTCTCGTCGTTGGAGGGGTATTTCGCGCTGGGCAAGCGGCTGAATTATCATCCCAAGATTTCGATTGGTTTGTCGCGGCGCGGCCTGCCGCCGTCGGAACGATTCTACATAGGCGGGCTGGGATCGTTTACCGGATACCGGTCCAATCAATGGGTAGGCGACAAGGTCTTCGTTTTCAATCAGGAATTTCGCGTGACTCTCGTGAACCGACTGTATCTGCTGGCCAAGTGGGACCTGGGCGACGTGTGGGAGAGCAGTGCGCAGATTCGCCTGAAGCGACTGCGCCAGGGGTGGGGCGGGTCGGTCGCGTACAGCAGTCCGATCGGGCCGATGGAGATAGGGTATGGGGCGACGGAGGACAATTTCGACCGTTGGTATTGTTCGGTCGGGTTTGCCTTCTAGCCGTCACACAGCAAACCCTGCGTGGAGAAGTCCATTTTCCCCTTGACAGACGACCCGCGATCGCGTATCCTGTAGATGAATGAAATAAGATGAATCGCGACGCCAGAAGGGTTCGCCCCTCACAAGCTTCGGCGTCAATCACCACGGACGACAGTTATAGATGTCCCCACTCTGATGCGCCTCATGCCGTACGTGGCGTGCAACAACTGTCAGAGGAGGAAAACGTATGGAAGAACGTTGCCCCAACGGCTGCCAGGGAAGGATGACGGCCGGGAACGTGGGTGACACGATGGAGGCGTAATTCTGAGGCGCCTGGCCGTGGCGCAATTTCGGTTGTTTTTCGTACTGCATGCTCAGCGTTGAGGGTTGGGCGACCGGACCTAAAATGGGTCCGGCTACAGGAGTTGCCGGCGACCGAAAGCAAAGTGACGGCTGGAGCGAGAAATCGCTCGATACCAATTCTGCAAATACGACTGGCCCGGCGGGACAAGTTCTCGCCGGGCTTTTTGTTATGCCATAGGGAATGGGGGAGCCCCCACATCTACCTGCGGAAGAGGCCCGGGAAGGATTTTCCGAGCTGTCAATATCCTGCACATTTTCCAGCGTAACTCATTGTGTCACAATTGAATTGATGGTGCCTCGGGGGCATAGCCCCGGGTGGGCACTCCCCTTGCACTTTCCGTGGTGAGACGAACGGAACTGTCATAAGGGATAGGTCGCCATGAAAGTGAAGTTTACGCTGACCATGGATAACGTGATCGTAGAGGACAAGTCCATTGATCAGGTGATTCTCGACTGGGTATCGGATGTCGAGCAGACTGAGATCATGGATGTCTCCCACAAGTGGATCACGACGCAGAACTTCCTGACCAAACGCATGGTGGGCCTGAGCCGCGTGGGCGAGTCGTCGCTCACCATCGAACCACTCGAAGAAGAGTAGCCGTCAAGTATGACCGAGATACTAAACACTTTAGCCGCGTGGCTGGACCAGATGTGGGCCGGAGCGGCGTCGTTGTCGGCGCCGGTCGCCCAGATACATGACTGGATCTATGCGACGTTCGGGCAGAACGGCCTGTATGCGACCTACGTGGCGGCGGCCGGACTGGTCGTGATGCTGCTCATTGCGCTGGTGAAGATGGCGCTGGCGACGCTGAAGTACCTGGTGGTGCCGTCGGTGGCGCTGGCCTTTGTCGGTTCACTGCTCTTCCCGGTGCCGTTCACGACACTGCTTCCGGTAACAGTGACTATTTGCACGCTTGTCCTTCTGTTCAAGGGGTGACGGACTATGGCGTGCTTTGTTTATGCAGGGGGAGACCATGTCAGGGAATGAAACGTGTATTAACTGCGGGCGAGAATTGGAGCTTCGCGGCCACGTACGCGTCTGTGGGCACTGCAATAGCGAGCAGGTACTTGAAGCATCGCCGTTTATCGAACCATCAGAAGACGGCCTGATATTTATTGAGTGTCCCGGCGCGACGCTCTACGAAGACGGGAGTGATCGGGTGGTTGAAGGGGTGAAGTTTCTCGACGAAGATGATCCGAGCAAAGGGTACGAGGTGGTCGGCAAGCAGGTATTTGCGCCGACGCACACGAAACGTCGTCGCATCAAGCCGGAAGCGCTGGGGAAAATTCGTCGGTGTCAGGGTTGTCAGGATTTGACAGTGCGGATGCGCCGCAGAGAGGGGCCGGACTTTTTCATACCGTCGCCGAAGCACCCGGGGCGAACGAAGTTGAAATCAGTGCT
This sequence comes from uncultured candidate division Zixibacteria bacterium, assembly GCA_963806185.1. Taxonomy (GTDB): domain Bacteria; phylum Zixibacteria; class MSB-5A5; order GN15; family FEB-12; genus CAWDXE01. Next base: position 113,505 of record CAWDXE010000001.1, on the reverse strand, counting down.
GCCGGTGGGGGGCAGATGAAGATAAGGCCGTCGAGGTATCCTCGACGGCCTTCGTGTTTTGGTCAGCACCGATCGGCGCTCACTCTTCCCCCACCCCATGGCACTTTTTGTATTTCTTACCTGAGCCGCAGGGGCAGGGATCATTGCGGCCGACCTTGGGCATCGTTCGCCTGACTGTCGCGGCACGAGTGCCGGACTGCGAGGCCCGTGCGTTGGCTTCGTCGGCAACCATGCCGGTCCCAGAGGAAGGGGCCTCGACAGCCGATTGGGCAGTTGCTGCAGCCGTGGAATACCCCATGCCGGTGGAGTCGGCGTGCTGGGCGACCATGGCCGGCTGGCGGCGGGCCGCCTGCGCCTGATCGGGCACCTTGATCTGCAGTTTGTATACCATATTGACGATTTCGCGGTCGACGGTCGTGATCATCTTCTCGAACATGCCAAAGGCTTCACGTTTGTAGATATCAATCGGTTTTCCCATGGCGCCGTGATAGGCGCGCAGGCCGATGCCGGTGCGGAGTTCGTCCATATCGGCCAGATGGTCGCGCCAGTACCGGTCGATGGTCGACAGGACGGCGTACCGTTCCAACTGGCGCATGATATGTTCGCCGTAGGCGGCTTCCTTTTGCGTGTAGAAATTCATGACGGCGGCAAGCACTTTCTCGCGCAGGCCCTGATGAGTGAGGCCGGAGATTTCCTTGTCGTCGACGCGCAGGTTGAACAGGTAGACGTTGCGCAAGTCTTCGGTGAAGCCGTTCCAGTTCCAATTGTCGGAGAACTCTTTCTCCGGGCAATGGGTCGCCATGATCGTGTCGAGGACCTCTTCGATCAGCTCCACCACTTCGTCTTTGATCGACGGTCGTTCGAGGGCGGCGAGGCGGCGTTCGTAAATCCATTTACGCTGGACGTTCATGACATCGTCGTATTCGAGCGTATGTTTACGGATGGCGAAGTTCTGTAATTCGACCTTCTTCTGCGCCCGCTCGATGGCCTTGGTGACCATGCCGTGGGCGATGACTTCACCTTCCTTGACGCCGAGTTTGTCCATCACGGTGGCGAGGCGTTCGCCGCCGAAAAGGCGCATCAGGTCGTCTTCCAGTGAGAGGAAGAAAATGGATGACCCGGGGTCACCCTGACGACCGGCGCGGCCGCGGAGCTGGCGGTCGATCCGGCGTGCTTCGTGCCGTTCGGTGCCGACGATGTGGAGGCCGCCCTTATCGACGACGCCGGGGCCGAGCTTGATATCGGTACCGCGACCGGCCATGTTGGTGGCGATAGTGATGGCTCCGGAGTGGCCGGCGTTGGCGACGATCTCGGCCTCACGCTGGTGCTGTTTGGCGTTCAGCACGTTGTGCGGAATGCCGGATCGCTTGAGCATGCGCGAGAGGGTCTCGGAAACCTCGACCGAAACAGTACCGACGAGGACGGGGCGTCCCTTGTGGTAATTTTCGGTGATCTCCTCGATGATAGCGTTGTATTTTTCGCGGCGGGTGCGAAAGATCTGATCGTCGATGTCGTCACGAATGACTTCCCGGTTGGTGGGGACGACCATGACGTCGAGTTTGTAGATGTCAAAGAATTCGCCGGCTTCCGTCTCGGCGGTACCGGTCATGCCGGCCAGTTTCGAATACATACGGAAGTAATTTTGCAGGGTGATGGTGGCGAGGGTCTGGCTCTCCGCCTCGATCTTGACTCCTTCTTTGGCCTCGATCGCCTGATGCAGACCGTCGGAGTACCGTCGGCCGGGGAGGATACGGCCGGTGAACTCGTCGACGATCATCACCTTGTCTTCCTGCAGGACGTACTCGACATCCTTTTCATAGAGTGAGTAGGCGCGCAGGAGCTGGTTGATGGCGTGGATCTTTTCCGTGCGTTCGCCGTGGAGGGTGTAGATTTCCTCGGTCTTTTTCTGCCGCTGCTCGACAGATAGGGTCGTATCGCCCTCTATTTCGGAAAGCATGGTGGAGAGGTCGGGGATTTCGAACAGTTCCTGTTCCTCGCGCGAGAACTGCTTGTTGCCGAGGTCGGTGAGAGAGATGGAGTGTTCTCGTTCGTCGATGTAGTAGTAGAGTCGGTCGTCGATCTCGTGCAGCTTCTTGTCGCGCATATAGGACGATTCGACGTCGGTGACGAGTTTCCTCATGCCCTGCTCTTTGATCAGTTTCATCAGGCGCTTGTTCTTGGGAGCGCCGCGGCGGGCGGCGAGGAGCAGTGTGCCGGCTTCGAATTCATCGTCCGACTTCCCACCCTCCAGGATCTTTTCGGCCCGGGAGATCATGTCGTTGATCAAATTGGTCTGGCGGCGGACGAGGTTATCGACGGTCGGCTTCATTTCGCGATAGCGGTCGTGCACTTTGGAATCGACCTGGCCGGAGATGATGAGCGGTGTACGGGCCTCGTCGATGAGGATCGAGTCGACCTCGTCGATGATGGCGTAGAAATAATTGCGATGGACGCGGTCCTCGAGCTGCTGGGCCATGTTGTCGCGCAGGTAGTCGAAGCCGAATTCGTTGGCTGTGCCGAAGGTGATGTCGCATAAGTACTGGACGCGGCGCTCGGCGTTGGTCATCTGATTCTGGATGACGCCGACAGTGAGGCCGAGATATTCGTAGATCTTGCCCATCCATTCGCGGTCGCGGCGGGCAAGGTAGTCGTTGACGGTGACGATGTGAACGCCGTTACCGGTAAGGGCGTTGAGATAAGTCGGCAGGGTGGCGACGAGCGTTTTTCCTTCGCCCGTGGCCATTTCAGCGATCTTACCCTGATGCAGCGCGATACCGCCGATGAGCTGAACGTCGAAATGAACCATGTTCCATTCGGTGGGCTGGCCGACTACGTCCCAGGTTGTGCCGACATGACGGCGGCAGGCCTCTTTGACAACGGCAAACGCTTCGCACGTGATATCGTCAAGCGTTTCGCCGGCGGAGAGGCGCTGTCTGAAGTCGGCCGTCTTGGCTTTGAGCTGGTCTTCAGAGAGCGACTGCAGCTCGTCGAAGTGGGCGTTGATCTGGTCGACGAAAGGGAGAAGTTTTTTGGTGTCGCGTTCGTGTTTGGTCCCAAAGAGCTTATAAATCAGGGCTTTCATGTTTTCGCTTTCGTAGTGGTGGTTACAGCCGGCCTAACATAGTGATTTGTACGCAGAAGGGCAACCATCGGGTTCATCGCCGGGCGATTCTCACTCAGCTTGTAACGTTAAATGCGCGTTAGAGTTCACGGTGTTGCCCGATGGCGGCGAAAAATGGATTGAGGCTTGATGCATCAAAGTCGGCCAAATTGGCAGGATTGGCACTGCACGTGCCGAAAGGGTCACACACTTGCGGTACGGGGATGACTAGCATACCTTCATTAGATATGGATCAGCCGAGCCAGGGAGTGGTCGTTGCAGCCAGGGGTCGATTCTTTGAAGTATTGACCTTGGAGGGGCAACGTCTGTCGTGCGAACTTCGCCAAAAAGTGAAACGCGGTGAGCGGCTCGAGTCGCTGGTGGTCGTGGGCGACGATGTCGTTGTGTCACTGGGGGGCGGAGACGTGGGGTCGATTGAGAAAGTCCTGCCGCGGCGAACGGCGTTCTTTCGTCCCGCCAAAGGGAGCGACACGCGGAAGCAGATTATCGCCTCCAATCTGGATCAACTGGCTATCATCGTGTCGGTGCAGTCGCCGCCGCTTCGAACGGGATTGATCGATCGATTCCTCGTGGCTGCCGACATCGGCCACCTGAAGCCGCTTCTGGTAATCACGAAAGTCGATATGGGGAGGTCGGAGGATCATCCGCTGATCGTGCAGACGTACCGTGAGATTGGCGTGCCGGTCTGTTGCGTGTCAAACGTGACGGGGGAAGGGATGGATCATCTCCAGACGCATTTGAAGGATCACCGGACATTATTTATCGGTCATTCCGGCGTGGGGAAATCGACGCTTTTGAATGGGTTGTCGCCGGGGCTCAACCTGCGGACCAAGAGTATATCGGAGTATTCTGACCGGGGGCGACACACGACGACCGGGGTGGAGTTGTACGAAATGCCGTTTGGCGGGTATGCGGCAGATTCTCCGGGGTTGAAAGTGATGGGGCTCTGGGAGGTCGAGCGGGAGGAGTTGGCAGATCATTGGCCGGAGTTTGCCCAGTGGGCGGGAAATTGTCGATTTCAGCCCTGCCGACACTATCGTGAACCGGACTGTGCGGTTAAGGCGGCGGTGGAGGAGGGAGCGATTACCCGGTTCCGGTATGAGAACTATACGGCCATTTTTGACTCGATAGACAACGAGTGGTAAGTTAAGGTACGGTCGCCACTTACCGATACTAATCAGAGAATATGGCGTCCCAGCACAACATAGAGTTTCGCGTTGGCGTAGTGATTCTACTCGCCATGCTCGTTTTGCTCGTTTCGATCTATTGGCTCCAGGGGTACAAACTGGAGCGGAACGCGCAGCGGATCATGATTCGTTTCGATGATGTCGGATCGCTGGCGGTAGGTGACCGGGTGACGGTTTCCGGGGTTCACAAGGGAAAGGTGAATGGGCTGGAGTTGACGAACACGGGCGTACTGGTGGAGCTGTTGGTGTACCGCGACGTCGCGCTCAAGAGCGATGCACATTTCACCATACGGAATATGGGTGTGATGGGGGAACGGTTCATAGCTATAGCGCCGGGCAAGTCGGAGATTCCGCTCGACCTGAGCAAGGAAATCGAGGGAGAGTACAACACCGGTCTGCCGGAAGTGATGGGGATGATGGGCGAGATGGTGGGCGAATTGCGGGAGATCGTGGTTTCGCTCAAGAAGACGATTGCCTCGGACAGCACGCTGAACAAGTTCAACAACACGATCTCGAATTTTGAATCAGTGTCGAGCCGACTCAGCCAGTACATGACCCGCAATGAAAAGCGGCTTGACCAGATGACCGAGAATTTCGCGATGTCCTCGGAGCAGTTGAACGCCGCGATTCATCGCAACGTCGTGCTGGCCGATACGACTATGCGGCGATTCGAGCGATCCAGCCGCGAGCTGGAATCCTTTACGTATCAACTGGACACGCTGGCCCTATCGGCGCGGCGCTTTGCGGATCGGCTGGAGAACAACGATGGGACGCTTCAGGCGATGATCGACGACCGGACGTTGTATGACGATCTTCGGCGGGCGGCGGATGATCTGGATGCTCTGATCGGCGACATTCGCGCCAATCCCAGCAAGTATATAAACCTCAAGGTGGAGCTGTTCTAACGATATGTCAAAATTCACCCTGGCGCTCGGCATACACAACCACCAGCCGGTGGGCAATTTCGAATCGGTGTTCGAGCAGGCGCACCAGGATGCCTACGCTCCGTTTCTCGATGTTCTGAAGCAATATCCGCGCGTACGGCTATCGCTCCATCAGTCGGGTATCCTGTGGGATTGGCAGGAGCGGCACCATCCGGAGTACTTCACGCTGGTGAAATCGATGCTCGACCTGGGTCAGATCGATTTATTGACCGGCGGATTCTACGAACCGATTCTGACCTCCATTCCGGCCCGGGATGTAAAAGGTCAGATCGCCATGCTGACTGAGTATCTCAGAAAACATTTCGGCACTGAGGCCACGGGCGCCTGGCTTACGGAACGAGTATGGGAGCCGCATCTGCCCAAGATACTGGCGGAAGCCGGGGTGACGTTTCTCCCCGTTGATGACACGCACTTTCTCTATGCCGGGCTGGAGCATATTCAGCTTACGGGACCGTTTATCACCGAAGACGAAGGGGCGACGGTCACGCTGTTGCCGATCCAGAAACAACTGCGGTACCTGATTCCATTCGGGACGGTTGATGAGGCGATGCTCGAATTGCGCCGGCAGGCGGAGTACAATCCGCAGGCGCTGGCCGTGTATGCGGACGACGGCGAGAAGTTTGGCGTCTGGCCGAACACGCACAAGCATTGTTATGTCGACAGTTGGTTGGCGGATTTCTTTGCGGCCTTGAGCGAAGCTGAGGCATGGCTGGATATCATCCCGCTGGGAGAGGCGTCCCGACGTCCGGCAGCCGGGCGGGTCTATTTGCCGTCGGCGTCATACGAAGAGATGCTGCACTGGTCGCTGCCGGCGAAGGCCTTTGTCGAATATGAAGGGCTGGAACAGTTCATGAAGCAGCATGCCAGTTGGGACCGATACGGGCGGTTTGTCCGGGGCGGCCACTGGCGAGGCTTTCTGACCAAGTATGAAGAGGCGAACCTGATGCATAAGAAGATGCTGTATGTGTCTTCGAATCTGGCAGCCTATCAGCAGGGCGATCCGCGGCGAATTCAGGAGACCGCAGAGATTACCGATCGTCTGTATGCATCACAGGTGAATTGCCCCTACTGGCACGGCGTCTTCGGCGGGTTGTATCTGCCCCACCTTCGCCAGGCAGTTTACGGCGCGATGATCGCGGCCGAGGCAAAGCTGCACCAACTCACGGATAAGGGCAGAATCACGCGAGCGGCAGTGGATTACGACGCTGATGGATTTGACGAAGTACTGCTCGTGACGGATTCGCTTTCTGCGGCTATTAAGCCGAGCCGGGGTGGAACACTGCTCAATCTGGGATTGCTTGAACACAACTTCGAGTTGATCGATACGTTGACGCGCCGCAAGGAAGGGTACCATCTGAAACTCGACAAAGCGGTGACGGCCGATGATCAGGAGAGTGGCACAGCGTCAATTCACGACTTGGTTCTTACCAAGGAGCCGGGACTGCAGAAGTTCCTGGTCGACGATTGGTATTTGAAGCGGTGTTTTATCGATCACGTGTTCGCGCGTGATGTGTCTTTCGAGTCGTTCGCGTCAGGGAAGTATGGCGAAGACGGTGATTTTATTCTCGAACCATATCAACTCGAGCCATTCATGGGTGAAGGCCGGGCGACGGTGGTTCGCGACGGGTGGGTGCGTCAGCCAAACAGCGAGTTCCCGCTGAGAATTCGGAAGACATTTGACGTTTCGGGCGGAAATGTGTTGAAAGTGACCTACGAGTTGAGCAGCCGGTCAGATCAGGAGCAGTGGATCAATTTCGCCGTGGAGAATAACTTCAATTTCCAGGCCGGCCATGCGCCCGACCGGTACATCGTGATTGATAATCGCCGGAGCGAGAACAGCTTCCTGGATTCGGAGGGAGCATTCTCCAACGCCAGAGCGATTGCGCTGGTCGACGAATGGCGACAACTGGCGGTGGCGGTGCGGTCGCAGGACGCGGCGGACATCTGGCATCTACCGATCTTCACGGTGTCGCTTTCGGAGGGAGGATTCGAGAAAGTATACCAGGGGACGACGATTGTTCACCGACTCCATCTGCCGGTACGTCGGGAACCCACGGTGCTCAGGTTTACGGTTTTTGCCGGAGAACAGAGTGAGGTTTTGAGCAAAGCGAGTGCGGACGAAGCGGTGGCAACACAACGTACGTGACATATTCACCGTGATGCAGATACAAAGGCGCCGACTCCTGTCGGCGCCTTTTTCGTGTGACGACAAGGGGTTGCGTCAGATCAGGCGGGAAAAAACCGCTTGAGTCAGGTAGCCGGAAGCCATATACTCCGGCAATCTACTCGGCAGGGAATAGTCAATGGTAGAAAAACAGCGCACTATCAAACGCAGTATCTCAATGACCGGCATAGGCTTGCATACGGGAAACACCTGCACCATGACCTTCAAGCCGGCTCCCCCTGACCACGGAATCCGGTTCGTTCGAGTCGATCTTCCCGGTGCGCCGTCGGTCATCGCCGATATCGACCACGTGGTTGATATCTCCCGTGGCACGACACTGCAAAACGGTGAAGCCAAAGTATACACGGTTGAGCATGTACTGGCCGCATTTGCCGGACTCCAGCTGGACAACATGATGGTCGAGCTGGACAACAACGAGCCGCCGGTCGGTGATGGTTCGGCGAAGCCGTATGTCGATGCGATTGCTCGAAGCGGGAATCGAGAATCAGGATCAGTGACAAGGTCTATCTCGAAATTGACGGGCCGATGTCGTACAGCGAGAAAGATCGCGGGGTCGACCTGGTGGTGACGCCGTCAGATGATCTGCGCATCACCTTCATGATTGATTACAAGAGCCCGGCGTTGGGTACGCAGTACACGACCCTGCAGGACCTGGAGACGGAGTTTGTCGAAGAATTTGCGCCAGCCCGGACGTTTTGCTTTCTGTCCGAAGTCGAGATGCTCAAGAAGAATGGGCTGATCAAAGGGGGCGGGCTGGACAACGCCGTGGTCATCTATGACTCCGACCTGGGCCAGATCGAAGTGGATCGGATTCGCGCGGCGCTGAATCTCAAAGAAGAAGCGTTTGTCGGCAAGACGGGGATTATCAACGATGTGCCGCTTCGCTTCTACAACGAGCCGGTGCGCCACAAGACACTCGATCTTGCTCGGTGATCTGTTTTTGATCGGCGTGCCGTTCAAGGGGCATGTGCTGGCGGCGCGTTCGGGGCACAAGGCCAACGTGGCGCTCGCGAAGAAGATGCGCGAGTTGTACAAGAAGAAGAGGATCGCGGCCGCTATGCCTCGCGCAAGCGGACATGCCTTTTTCGATATCAATGCCATTCTCAAGATTATGCCGCACCGGTATCCGTTTCTGCTGATCGATCGAATTCTCGACCTGGAGCCGGACAAGCGGGTGGTAGCGCTGAAAAACGTGACCATCAACGAGCCGTTTTTCCAGGGGCACTTCCCGGGTCATCCGATTATGCCGGGGGTGTTGATCCTTGAGGCGATGGCGCAGGCGGGCGGGATTCTGCTTTTGAATGCGATTCCGCATCCGGAGACGAAAGTCGTCTATTTCATGTCGATAGATAACGCGAAGTTTCGCAAGCCGGTGATGCCGGGCGATCAGCTTCGCTTTGAGTTGGAAATGCAGACGTTCCGACGCAACACCTGCAAAATGACCGGGCAGGCGTTTGTGGATGATACCCTGGTCGCAAACGCCGATTTCATGGCGATGGTAGTTGATCGATGAGCAATATTCACCCCACAGCAATTGTGTCAGCGAAGGCTGAGTTGGCCGATGACGTTTCGGTCGGGCCGTACACGGTTATTGAAGAAAACGTGAAGATCGGGCGGGGCACCAGGGTTGCCTCACACGTGCTTCTGGCCAGCGGCGCGGTGATCGGACAGAATGTGAGTGTATCGCACGGTGCAGTGATCGGCACCCTGCCGCAGGACTTGAAATTCGGCGGTGAGATTACGCGCGCGGTAGTCGGTGACAATACGGTGATCCGGGAGTTTGTCACAATCAATCGGGGGACGAAGGCGCACGGCGAAGCCTCGATCGGAAAGAATTGCTTCCTGATGGCTTACACGCACGTCGCGCACGATTGCGTGGTCGGGAATAACGTGATCATGGCCAACTCGGTGAATCTGGCCGGTCACGTAGAGGTAGACGATTTCGCCATTCTGGGCGGAGTACTTCCGGTGCACCAGTTCGTGAAGATCGGCGCGCACTGCATGGTCGGGGGCGGCTTCCGCGTGCAGCAGGACATCTGTCCGTTTGCCCTGGTGGGTGGGTATCCGCTCAAAGTCGTGGGCATCAACTCGATCGGTCTGCGTCGTCGCGGATTCGATGCGAAAGTGATCCATACGCTGGAGCAGACGTTCAAGATACTATTCTTCTCGGGGATGAATACGACGCAGGCGTTGGCGAAGATCGACGGCGAGATTGAGAAGATTCCCGAAGTGAAGACGATAGTCGATTTTGTGGCCCGGTCGGATCGCGGCTTAGTGAAATAGATCGACCGGTTGCTATCCGCGAGGTTAGTCCTATGCAACAGATTCCCACCGCCGTAGTCGGGGTCGGCGCTTTGGGCCGACATCACCTGCGCTGGCTGTCGCAGCTTCCGCAATCCAATCTGGTCGGTGTGTACGACATCGATACAGCCAAGGCCGAGCAATACGCCCAGCAGTACAATATCTCCGCGTTCAAGTCGCTCGACGAGGTAGCGCAGAAGGCCAGAGCAGTCTCGATCGTGGTACCTACCACGGCGCACTTTGACGTAGCGTCGGACCTGATCGGTCGCGGCGTGCACTGTCTGATCGAAAAGCCGATCACGACGACGCTGGCGGAAGCACAGGAACTTCAGGCGCTGGCCGACCGAAAAACTGTCAAGGTGACCGTCGGGCAAATCGAGCGGTTTAATCCGGCAGTGATGGCGTTGGCCGGGCATGATATCGATCCGAGATTTATCGAAGCGCACCGGCTGGCGGCGTTTGACCCGCGCGGTACCGACGTAGCTGTCGTGCTCGACCTGATGATTCATGACATCGACCTTGTGCTCACGTTCATCAAGTCGCCGATCGCCGACATCCAGGCGTCAGCGGTGGCAGTGATATCCGAACATGCGGACATTGCTAATGCACGCCTGACGTTCAAGAATGGCGCCGTGGCCAACCTGACGGCCTCGCGCATATCGCTGAAGGCAATGCGCAAGCTGCGCATCTTCCAACCCTCGGGGTATTACTCGCTCGATCTGGCGACGAAGCAGGCCGATATTTATCGACTGGCGAAGCCGGGTGAGGCGAGTGAAGGGATGCGGGTGCCGCTGGGGAAATCGGGGCGGGATATTTCGTACCTGATGCGTCCCGACAACGGGAAGGATATGCTGGGATTGGAAATCGAGACATTTCTTACGTCGGTCATAAGTGATTCGCCGGTAGCGGTTACCGTACGGCAGGCGGCCGAGGCACTGCATATTGCGCTGGAGATCGAGCGTATCGGCAAGGATTCGATAAGTCGCAGCATGGCGACGGCGTCGGCGTGAATGAGCCAGCCGATGTTATTCATTTCGGCCGGTGATCGATCCGGCGATAACGCGACCGCGCGACTGATCACCGAGCTCAAAGCAATCAAACCTGAGATTGCGCTTTTCGGTCTGGGCGGGCCGCGACTGGCGGCGCTCGGTCAGGAGCAATTCGTACCGGCGGAGCGACTGGCCGTCATCGGCTTCTGGGAAGTAGCCAAGCAATTCTGTTTTTTTCGGAGGTTGATGCATCGGTGCGTGGATGAAATCACGCGCCGCCAACCGTCGGCAATACTGCTGGTTGACTACCCCGGCTTCAATTTACGTCTGGCCAAGCGGGTCAAACATCTCGGCATCCCGATCATTTATTACATCTCGCCGCAGTTGTGGGCGTGGGGGAAGGCGAGGCTGGCGCAGATGCGGGAGCTGGTTGACCACCTGATGATCATCCTTCCCTTTGAGCGTGAGTTTTTCGGCCCGACAGGGATTGCGCATTCGTTTGTCGGGCACTATCTGTTGGAGGATATCCCCGCAGAGTACGTCGCCTCGCCCTTGCCCAATCGAAGGCGACTCGCCCTTTTGCCGGGGTCACGGCCTCAGGAGGTTGAGCGGATGCTGGCGCCGATGTTGGATGCGGCGCGGATCATGCACGAGCGGCACGGCTACACATCGGAAGTCGCCGCGGTAAGGGGAACGTATGACTACGAAGGGCACCTGAGAGCGGGTGATGGGGATTTCGTTCGACTCGTGCACGATAACGCGAGGCGGGTGGTATTCGAGTCGGACCTGGTGTTGACGGCTTCCGGGACGGCGACGCTGGAGGCCGGAATCATAGGCCGGCCGATGGTAATTGTTTATCGAACAGGCTTCGTCACGTATCAGATTGCGAAGCGACTGGTCACGCTTGACAGCATCGGTCTGGTCAATTTGGTTCTCAGCAGGAAGTTCGTGCCGGAGTTGATTCAGGGTGAGGTCACGGGTGAGCGGATGGCGGAGGCGTTGGAACAATATCTGGCCGACGAGCCTTATCGGCGCGGTGTCATCGAAGCGCTGCACCGGTTGCCGGGGATTCTCGGCGGGGGCGGCGCCAGTCGGCGGGCCGCCGAACGGGTTGCGTCGTATATATGATTTTTATCTATCGACTGACCGTAAACATCATCTATGGCGTCTTGTATCCGTATGCCTGGTACAAGATGGTTACGGGGAGCGAGATGTGGCGGGACCGGTTGGGGAAGGCGGACTTGCAGCCGTGCGATATCTGGCTGCACGCATCGTCGGTGGGTGAAGTGACCATTATCAGCTACCTGGCCTCGTGGCTGAAGTCGGAGCGGTCGGCACTCCGGCTTCACGTGACGACGATGACCGCCAGCGGTTTCGCGACGGCGAAGAAGCGGCTGAGCGGGCAGGCGACGATCTCGTACTTCCCAATCGACAAGAGATCGCTGATGCGCCGCACTCTGGCCAAGCTGAAGCCGAAAATGGTGGTAATCGCCGAAACCGAGATCTGGCCGAATCTGATTCTGGAATGCGGGCGGCGAGAGATCGGCATGGCCAAAGTAAACGGGCGTATATCACCGAAGGCGTTCAGAAAGTATCTCTGGGTGCGGAGAACGATTGGCGGGCTAATCGCGAGATATGACCGGATCATTTGCAAAACGGCAGATGATCTCACGCGGTATCGCGAACTGGGGGCGACAGCAAGTCAGGCCGTCCTTGGTGGAGATATGAAGTTTGATGCACCGTTGATAGAGAAGACGGCCCCCGGCGTACGCGGGTTGCGGCAGTCACTCGGTATCGGTGATCATGAATTTCTGTTTGTTTGTGGGTCGACAAGACCGGGTGAAGAGGCCATCCTTTTGGGAGTGTATCAAGCCATCAGGCAGAGCCACGGCAATTTCAGGATGCTTCTTGCACCCCGGCACCTGGAACGTCTTGACGAAGTGAGGGAGTTGATCGGTCAGTCGGGGCTGGCCGTACATCCGGTAGGCAGTCCTTTGATGAACGGCGAGGCCGTACTACTGGTCGAGCAGATGGGAATTTTGAGCGGGCTGTACGGCGCGGCTGATCTTGCCTTTGTGGGCGGTACTCTGGTAGATATCGGAGGCCACAACCTTCTCGAACCGGTCTGGGCACAGACGCCGGTGATCTATGGAACCAATCTCTCAAATGTCCGAGAAGCCGCAGCGTATATCGAAACACACCAATTCGGCGCCTGCGTGCAGAGCGCGGCTGAGATGGTTCAGTTGATTTCCAAAGTCATCTCAGGAATCAGAATCTTCAAGGTGAAGACAGTTGAAGACGTGAGCCGCTCGTCGGTGGCGGCGGCGGGGCAGTATATCCTCGGAAAGCTGGGACGTGGCTGAGCAGAAGTGGAAAGCGATGATGGCGCGAGGAGGGGCGGCGGCCGTTCCGTTGTGGCTCGCTTCGGTCGTGTACCGGATGGGATTCGCCTTGGTCAAGGCAGTACGTCGGCCGTCGGTGCGCCTTGGGATCCCCGTCATATCGGTGGGTAATATCACCGTCGGGGGAGCGGGGAAGACGCCATTAGTGGGATGGCTGGCGGAGGAACTGGCTCATCGCGGGTACCGGGTCGGCATAGTGGCGCGTGGCTACAAGCGGGACAGCGACGAACCGTTGCTGGCGCGGGGAGATGAGATTCAGAAGATGGATGTTGAAGCGACCGGTGACGAAGTAAAGCTATTGGCGCAGATGCTGCCGGACGTCATGTTCTCGATTCACAAGACAAAAGCAAGAGCCGCGCGGGTACTGGCCGCGAGTTCGGCGGCCGACGTGATAGTCGTTGACGACGGCTTCCAGCATTGGGCGCTGCATCGTGATGTTGACATAGTCGCTCTCGATGCCTCGATGGACCCGAAGCTGGCGCTCCCTTTTCCCCGGGGTATGCTGCGCGAAGGATTTCGCGCGCTGGGTCGCGCTGATCTGATAATCATTACCCGGGCGAATCTGGGTCGCCATGTGGAGTGGGTGCGCGACCAGATCAGTCGGGCGCCGGGTGAGGCGGAGGCGTTTGAGGCGCGCTTTGTGGCGAATGATATTCATGCTGATTTCGTGAATCGGCTGCCGATTACGTATCTCAGATCACGCTCGGTGTTTCTGTTTGCGGGAATCGGGCATTTCGGTGGGCTGGCGGAACAGGTAAAACGGCTCGCCGGGAAGGTGGCGGGGACGATGGAGCTGGAGGATCACCAGTCATTCAGTGCGGCGCTGCTGGAGCGAATCCGTGCGGCGGCTGAGCGGCAGAAGGCCGATCTGCTCTTGACGACGGCCAAAGATTGGGTCAAATTGGGCGACTTTGATTTCGGGCGGGAAACGTATTATCTTGGGCTGACGGTTAAGATTGACAAGGATCGTGAACTTCTCGAAATCATCGAACAGAAGCTGACTCTGAAACGCCAGGCAGGAGCACATGGATAGACGGTTCGACGCGGTAGTAGTAGGAAGCGGTATTGCCGGTCTGTTTTACGCTCTTCGACTGGCCGAGACGGACTCACGACTGAGGATTGCCCTGGTCACGAAGAAGGCAGAGTCAGACTCCAACACCAATCGAGCGCAGGGAGGGATCGCGGCGGTTCTTGCCGGAACCGATTCCTTTGATGCACACATTCAGGATACGCTTCGGGTTGGTTGCGGGCTGTGTCATCCTGAAGTCGTCGAGAAAGTAGTCGAGGAGGGTCCGTCGGTCATCGAAGAGCTCATGCGATACGGTGTTGAGTTCACGAAGCGGGACGGCAACTTCGACCTGGGGCGCGAAGGCGGCCATTCCACCAATCGGGTGGTGCATGCGTCCGACCTCACCGGACGGGAGATCGAGCGCGCCCTGCTCGCCGCGTGCCGTGAAAAGGGCAGTCGGATCACCATCCTGCGCGACCATATTGCCCTTGACCTGATTACCTACACGACGAGTGGTCAGGCGTTTTGCGCAGGGGTCGTTGTTTTCAGCGAAGCTAACCGGGTCTTTTCGTCGTTCTACGCGCCGGTCACGATGCTGGCCACGGGAGGACTGGGGCAAGTCTATTTTCACACGTCGAATCCGCTAATCGCGACCGGTGACGGCGTGGCGATTGCCTACCGGGCGGGAATCTCAATTGCCAATCTCGAGTTCATTCAATTTCATCCGACGACTCTCTATGCACCGAGCCGCTGGCCGTTTCTCATTTCGGAGGCCGTGCGCGGCGAAGGGGGACGGCTGAAATCAGTCGACGGCCGGTTTATCATGGAGAAGGTTCACCCGTTGAAAGATCTCGCGCCCCGCGACGTGGTGGCGCGGCAGATAGATCAGGAGCTCAAGTCCAGCGGTGAGGAATATGTTCTGCTCGATCTCACTCATCTTGATCCGGTGCATGTCAAGAATCGATTCCCTAATATTTACAGAGAATGTCTTAAGTACGGCTTTGACCTGACCCAGCGTCCCATCCCGGTAGTGCCGGCGGCTCATTATGCCTGCGGGGGGGTGGTTTCGACCATCGACGGGGAAACGGAGCTCGCGGGGCTGTATGTGGCGGGCGAAGTGGCGATGACCGGACTGCACGGGGCCAACCGACTGGCGTCGAATTCTCTCCTTGAGGCGGTGGTCATGGCGAAGCTGTCGGCCAAGGCCTCGTATGACTATTTTCGCCAGGCGCATTTTCCGGAAAACGTGCCGGTTGACGCGCCGATGTACTCATCGCTCAAATTTCCCCGGGAAAAAATCCTGATTGCGCACGATCGCCGGGAACTCAAGCGGGTCATGTCCGATTTTGTGGGTATCGTACGGACCGAAGAACGACTGCAACTGGCGCAGGAAAAGGTACAGCAGATTCGAACGGCGATAGATCAGTACTATATGGCGACGCCGGCGACGTATCCGGTGGTCGAGTTGAGAAATCTGGCGACTGTCGCCGAGCTCATTATTCAGTGCGCCCGCCGCCGGCTGGAGTCGCGCGGGCTGCACTATTTGGAGGATAGACCGCTTGAAAACGATGCCTACCGCTCAGACACCGTCATCGAAGGAAAACTCCGGCAGGAGGCCGTCCGTGGTCACCGGCCATGACATGATTCTCATCTTTGATTTCGGTTCGCAGTACACGCAGCTGATTGCGCGCCGGGTCAGAGAGGCCAACGTCTACTGCGAGATCCTTCCGTTCAACGCCGACTTGTCGAAGTATGCCAACGCCAAAATAGCCGGGTATATTCTGTCGGGCGGGCCGGCCTCGCTGGCCGATGCCGATTCACCTCGACTGCCCAAGTCCTTTTTTGAAACGGACAAGCCGATACTGGGCATCTGCTACGGGTTGCAGCTGCTGGCGGACGTGTATGGCGGACAACTCAAGCGAAGCGACACTCGTGAGTACGGGCGGTCGCATCTGTCGATTCTTGGTGAGAGCCCCATACTCAAAGGCGTTCCCAGCGGCAGCCAGGTCTGGATGTCGCACGGAGATTCGGTGGCGCAGATGCCGCCCGGTTTTCATGTGATCGCGTCGACCGAGACGCTGCGGGTGGCCGCGGTAGCGCATGAAGCAAGACGCATTTATGGCGTTCAGTTTCATCCGGAGGTACATCACACGGACGCCGGGAAGACGGTCATCAACAATTTCCTCTTCGACATCTGTAAACTCAAAGGGGACTGGACGACGCAGTCGTTCCTCGACGAATCGGTACGAAAGATTCGCGAGCAGGTGGGCGACGGCAAGATTGTCCTGGGGATTTCAGGCGGCGTCGATTCCACCGTAGCCGGAGTCCTGCTCAACAGGGCGATCGGCGACCGCCTGCATGCGGTGTTCGTCAACACGGGCATGCTGCGGAAGAACGAGTTCGAGGATGTAACGACGATGTTGCGCACACTGGGGCTCAATCTGCACGCGGTCGATGCGTCGGACATGTTTATGCAGCGGATGGCGGGAGTAGAGGATCCTGAGAAGAAGCGAAAAATCATCGGGTCGACATTCATCGACGTGTTTGAGGCTGAGGCCCAGAAGATCGGCGGGATTGACTTCCTGGCGCAGGGAACGCTGTACCCGGATGTGATAGAATCGGTGTCCTTCCGAGGGGGGCCGTCGGTTACCATCAAATCGCACCATAACGTCGGCGGCTTGAAAGAGAAGATGAGCCTGAAACTGGTAGAGCCTCTGCGCGAATTGTTCAAAGATGAGGTTCGCACGCTGGGTCGGGCGCTCGGTTTGCCGGAGAAATTCATCATGCGTCATCCGTTCCCGGGTCCGGGGCTGGCGGTGCGCGTGCTGGGTGAAGTCACGAGGGAACGGTGTGATACGCTTCGGGAAGTGGACGCGGTTTTCATCGACGAATTGCATCGGCACAATATCTATAATGATATTTGGCAGGCGTTTGCGGTGCTCCTGCCGGTGAGCGCGGTAGGCGTGATGGGTGACGAGCGGACCTATGAGAATGTGGTAGCTTTGCGGGCGGTGACGTCGGTCGACGGCATGACGGCCGACTGGGCGCGGATCGATCACACAGTTTTGGCGCATATTTCGAACCGGATTATCCGCAACGTGAAAGGGGTAAATCGGGTGGTGTACGATATCTCGTCAAAGCCGCCGGCGACGATTGAGTGGGAGTAACTTCCGTCGCACCGTGAATTCGGATGAAATTCAGAGCCCGGCTGCCGCGCAGTCGGGCTTTTTTCTGCCGGCCGGGTCACATATATTACAGATATGGTGAATTTCGCTCGCGTGCTGTTGATTGCCGTGCTCCTGGCTATCGCCGGGTACGTCTTTTTGTGCCTGCTGGTCTTCCTGCTCCAGAACCGACTGGTGTTCATGCCCTCGACTGAGATGTTGTTTGAGTCGGCCCAATTGCCGATTCCGGCCGACGACATGTACATTCCGGTCGGGACGGCGGAGCGCATACATGCGTGGTACTTCCCGGCATCCGACAGTGCACCGGTCGTGCTGTTTTGCCACGGCAACGCCGGGAATATTTCCTATCGGATGGAACATGTAGAGCTGTTTCGAAAACTGGGATGGAGTACCCTTCTGTTTGACTACCGTGGATACGGGAAGTCTGAGGGGTCACCATCGGAAACGAAAGTATACGAAGACGCACGGGCGGCGTACGAGTGGCTGGTGGAGGTCAAGAAGATTGATCCGAAGCGGATCATAGTCTTTGGCGAGTCTATCGGCGGGGCGGTCGCGCTGCACACGGCGACGGAAGTGCCGGTCGGAGGACTGGTGCTGGAATCGACGTTGACGTCGGCACGTGACATGGGACGATTGATGTTCCGGTATTTGCCCGTCGGGCTGCTTCTTCGCGTAAATTTCGACAATGTCGGCAGGATAGGGAAGCTGGGTGTGCCGGTGTTGGTGACACACTCCCCCGTCGACGAGATTGTGCCATATGAGATGGGGCGAACTCTCTTTGCCCTCGCGCCGGAGCCGAAGCTGTTTGTGGAGTTGAGCGGGGGGCACAACGATCGAGAGTATGTCAGCAACCCGCAATATATCAATGGGTTGCAATGGCTGGCGGGTCAACTGCCGAGAAGCGCAAAGGGTACTTAATTCGTTTGACATTTCCGGGCAAAAACCCATTTTTGGGGCAGCGCTGTTGACGATGAAAGGACTGTTCGACCGTGAAGGGCCTGCTTGATACGAACCGGATGGCGGAATATGTCAAACCGGTACAACCCGATCTGGAGCTTTTTGACAAGAAGCTGACGGACTATTTGCGGGGTGACTCTCCCTTGATCACCTCTATTGCCCGTCACTTGCTGAAATCGCGGGGCAAGCGCATTCGGCCGGCATTCCTTTTTCTATCGTCGCGGGCGGCGGACAATTTCTCGGAATATTCTGTTGACGCCTCCTTGTCCATCGAACTGATCCACACGGCGACGTTGCTCCATGACGACGTGGTGGATAATTCCGACATGCGGCGGGGATTGGCAACGGTCAACAGTAAATGGACGAATCTGATTTCGGTGCTGATGGGCGATTACCTGTTCGCCAAGGCGTTTCGCATCATGGTAGAAACGGGGTCGATTGATCTTATCCAGGCAATAGCCCGGGCGACTGAGAGAGTGTCGATCGGCGAGCTGCGGCAGATAGAAGAGACCGGCAACTATGCGCTTTCGGAAGATGAGTATCTGGAAATTATAGCCGACAAGACGGCATCGTTGTTTAACGTCTCCTGCGAGGTGGGGCCGATCCTGTCGCGACGCAGCGTACAGGACCGCAGCCGTTTCGCGGAGTTCGGCGAGAAGATCGGGATCGCCTTTCAGATTGCCGACGACCTGCTTGATTTTGTAGGTGACGCGGAAACGACCGGCAAGGAGCCGGGCAATGACGTCCTGACCGGCAAAGTGACGCTCCCGCTCATCTACTCGTTGCGCAAAGTGTCGGAGAGCAGCGGGCGCGAAATCGTGTCGCTGCTGAAGAATGAAGGTGACAACGAGTCATTCGGCAAGGTGCACCGGTTTGTGGAAGAGAGCGGCGGCATCGACTACGCGTATCGTCGGGCAAAGGAATTGAGTCAGCAGGGGTTGGAGGCCATTAATCTTCTGCAGCCGTCGGAGTATTATGATTCGCTGGTCGAGATGGTGGACTATACTATTGTCCGTGCCTCGTGATACCGCAGTGAAAGATGAGTTGTACCGGCAGGAACGAGCGTTCCTGCCGTTTTTGTTAGAGAGCTATGATCAATCCGTTTCTCCATGGTGGAAGTTTGAACCACACGGTCCGGTCGCTGCGGCATCGCAACTTCCGTCTGTTTTTCGCCGGTCAGGGAATATCGCTGATAGGAACCTGGATGCAGCAGATCGCGGTGAGCTGGCTCGTCTACCGAATGACCGATTCGGCTTTCCTGCTGGGGATGGTGAGTTTTGCCACCAACCTGCCTATTTTTCTCATGGCGCCGCTCGGTGGTATCCTGGCCGACCGGGTCAATCGGCATCGTCTGCTCGTCATTGTCCAAACACTATCTATGCTCCAGGCGCTTGTATTCGGACTGCTGGTGCTGGGAAATTGGATAACCGTCTGGCAAGTGATGGTGCTGGGCGTCATGCTGGGGATCATCAATGCCTTCGACATGCCTATCCGTCAGTCGTTCGTGGTGGAGATGATTGAGGATCGTGATGATCTGAGTAACGCGATTGCGCTCAATTCGTCGATCTTCAACGTCGCCCGGCTTCTGGGACCGTCGATCGCCGGCATCCTGATAGCGGCAGTGGGTGAGGGATGGTGTCTGCTGCTCAATGGCCTAAGTTATATTCCGGTGATCATCGCATTGATGGCGATGAAACCGGTGCCGCAGATCATTGACAAGCGCCCGGGGCGCATCGTAGAGGGATTGAAAGAGGGATTTCGATACTCGTTTGGCTTTGTGCCAATACGATCGTTGCTGCTTCTTCTGGCGCTGGTGAGTATCATTGGTATTCCGTATTCGGTACTGATGCCGGTGTTTGCCCGCGATATATTGCACGGGGGATCGGACGCCTTCGGATTTCTTGTCGGAGCATCCGGTATCGGCGCCCTGATCGGCGCCATTTACCTGGCCTCGCGCAGAAGTGTGCGCGGGTTGATTCGAATCGTCGCCATTGCGGCGGTGACATTTGGTGTCGGGCTGATATTTCTCTCGTTGTCGCGGGTGATGTGGTTATCGCTATGCATCATGGTGGTCACGGGATTCGGGATGATCGTGCAGATGGCGGCGTCGAATACGGTTCTGCAAACAATCGTCGAGGACGACAAGCGGGGGCGGGTGATGAGTCTGTATACCCTATCCATCCGAGGTATGGCGCCGTTTGGCGGCCTGTTGGCGGGCGGGTTGGCGGCAACTCTCGGAGCGCCCAACACCATCCTGATCGGCGGACTCTGCTGTATACTGGGCGGCTTGCTGTTTGCCAGGAATCTCGGAACGATGCGCGCGCTGATGCGGCCGATCTACCAGCAGAAGGGAATCGTTCCGGTATCGGGAACCTCGGATTTTCCCTCCGGTACCGGCCGAATGTCCGGAAACGAATGAGCGAGAGCGAGCCTTCCGCCAGACGTGATGCCTTTACCTACCAGGCCAATCTCGTCCGTATCAGCACAAACGCCGCCAGATAGAAAAGAGCTGCGACCAAAAGGGCAATCGTGAACCCCCAGGCGAAGGCGAGCACGAGGATCAGCACCGAGCCGAGCACGGATGCTGCGCCGTTGACCGCGAAGCCCCAGTCGATAAGTGCGCCGACTTTCAGTGCCCCTTTCGGGAAGGGCATTCCCATGAAGAAGCCGACCGGTGCGATGAGCACCACGGCGAGCAATGATCGAAAAGCGAGCGATTGGCCGCCCGCGACATCGGCGAGAAATCCGAAGGCCAGAGCCTCGAGACACAACCAACCGACAATTGCCGGGAAGACTGCCCGGTCGGAAAAGTGGTCGGCAAAACGGCTTCCAATTCCTGACGCGATGAGGAGCGTCAACAACACGGTCGCCATGCTATAGAGCGACGTGCCCAGTAGGAGGGCGTATTTCTGGATCAGAATGATCTCGACACCCATGAACGCGAC
Source organism: uncultured candidate division Zixibacteria bacterium (assembly GCA_963806185.1). Lineage (GTDB taxonomy): Bacteria > Zixibacteria > MSB-5A5 > GN15 > FEB-12 > CAWDXE01. Next base: position 92,280 of record CAWDXE010000001.1, on the reverse strand, counting down.
CCCAATGCAGAAGAAATACAACCAGGGTGCGGCGCGCAGGTGCGGCCCCTTGACGGCATAGGGAATCAGGTTAATCGGCAGCACGATCAGTAACACGACGAAGCTGACGATGAGCATGGTGATCTTCGAGAGCGGAAAGCCGGTGAATTCGGCGTACGCAGATACCTTCTTCAGATTTTCGGCATTCAGATTTTTCCACTTGCCCAGTTGTGCGACGAATGGACGATTGTCGGTGACGGGCGAGATATCTATTGCGGCAGAATCAGCGACCCGTCGCCACCCTTGCGCGATGATCTTGTTGATAAGGTGGTTCGCCACCGAATCATTGGCGGGCGGATAGATCAAGTGAATCTCGCCGAATCGCTCGGCGGTGAGCGGGCCCAGAGCGTAGTAGCGAAGTGAGTCGGTGAGCGGTTGCTTCGACAAGAGCAGGATCTTTCGTCGCATTTGCGGCAGATCATAGACGGCAAAGTGTTCGGTCGGTTTGGCGACGTCCAATTCAGTCAAGGCGTCGACCACTTCAGCCACCAGGCGGGGGGTGTACATCTGATGTTCCATCATCAGAAAACCTGAGTCGGACATGGCGCGCCAGTAATCGATGTAAGCATCGGTCGTAAAGAGGTAGTTTTCCGCGAGAGCGAAGGCGCCGGAGGCAAGCGCGGCCCAGGAGTTGGAACTCAGCGAATAGATCACGTCGAACTTGCCCGGATGGCGCCGGACATACGAGCGGGCGTCTTCGGTGACGACGCGCACGCGTGGATCGTGATATATTCCACCGGAAAATTCGGCGATCGACATCATTGGCTTGGCGATGGTGTCGACCTGAGCCGACTGCGCAGTGTCTTTCGATGAATCGGGAGGTGGAGGGGGAGGGGCAACGTAGCCGGCGGTGTCGTCGACCAACATCATCCAATTGATATGCGGATTTACCTCGACGGCGTGAATCTCGGTAGCGCCCTCGACCAGCGCCTGAAGGACGTCACCGCCGCCACCCGCACCGAGGGAGAGAAAGACGCACGAATCGAACCGGTTGATCAAGTAGGAAACGTCGATCGGCCAGGAGGTGGACTCCGGTTTGACGTCGGCCCAGTTGCCATCGAAATAACTGACCGGCGTATTGGCCACGTTGTCGATATTGATGCCCCGATATTCCGAATCGTACTGGTAGACTTTGATCTTGGACATGGCGTCCCAGTGCGTGTAGATGACCGGGGCGCGCTCTTCGCGCTCGAGCCGCAACAGATCATCGGCCCTGGGCAGGAAAGTGAACACAAGGACGGCGATGAGGACTGGAATCACCTTGAGCCCGTCACGGGAGGTGACGAACGAGGCGGCAAGAATCGGCAAGGCGATCAAGAAGGACGCTTGCGGGGTTCCGAACTGATTCATCCCCCAAATAGCGATCAGCACGCCGACGCCGGCACCCAGAAGGTCGGCCATATAGAGACGGGGCATGTCAGCATGATTTTCCCTGAAGAGGAGAGAGAGGGCCAGGCCGCCAAAGAAGTACGTCGACATGAGTATCAACACGGTGAGCGCTAATTTGCCGACCATAAGCCAACTTGAGAACAGGGCTGAGAAGTCGGGTTGCAGTTTGAATACCAGGATGGGACCGAGCAGGGCGCAGAGACCTGCAAGGGCGAGGTAGATCCCGAGAAGATGCAGGTTGGCCAGTCGCTGCCACAGACGAAGGGCCAGCCCGCCGAGCCCGAGGCCGAGGATAGCAAGCGAAAGGACAAGAAACGCAAACGCATAGAAGAATTCGGCGGAAAAGATACGAGTCCAGGAAAGTTCGAGAGGGATGAGAGTGAGGGAAATGAGGGCAATGACCAGATAGTTGATTCGTCGCAAGCTGTACCTCCGTTCCGATCGCCCAAGTCGTGGGTCGCGCGGTCAACTTTCCATACGTAACAAACCTACTGAATGTTCTTGCATAGCGGTAGAGATTTCGATGAATCCGGTGTTTGTTGCGCGGCGCGTTTTCCGATAAGAGAAGTTGGATTTTTTCTCTGACAGACGTCAGTTCTTGCTTCCGAGTGGACCAGGGTATCCGTTAATTCGTTTTGGTGTAAGCAGGGGAATTCCGGAACCGGCTCGGCGAGTTATCGGTTTAGTGGTAGGAGGTAGTCGTATTTTTCTACTCGTTGCAGTTGTCGTAATAGCATTGATGTACGGATATGTCGGCTGGCGGCTGATTGTCCCGGTGGCTTTCAGTTTGCCGGTGTCAGTTTTGCTCTGGACGGTTCTGTTCATCCTGTATGTCCTGCCTTTCATTCTAGTGCTGCTCCAATTCAAGGGAAAGCAAGGGGACTGGCTCGACCCACTGGCCTCGATCACCTATCTCAGTTTTGGCTTTGTGACACTGCTTTTTGCCTTTGTGCTGGCCAAGGACCTGGTTTTTCTGGCTGTCTATCTCTGGTCTGGAGTCAGCCACCTGTTCTCATCCTCCCCCACGGTCGCCGATGTAGTCGATCCGGATCGGCGCAAGTTGCTGGTGAATGCCGTGAATCTCAGCGTGGTGGCGACCGCGGCCGGTTTTACCGGGTACGGATTCCTCGAGGCGACCCGAGAACCGAGAGTGATAACGGTCGACGTGCCAGTAACAAATCTTCCGTCCGATCTGGACGGTTTCACCGTCGTCCAAATTTCCGACATCCACGTCAGCCATACGATCAAGCGCCCGTTTGTGCAGCGAGTTGTGAACCGGGTTAATGAATTGAAGGGGGACGCCATCGTACTGACGGGGGATTTGGTCGACGGGTCAGTTGATGACCTTAGCGACGACGCGAGTCCCCTGGCGGACCTGACGGCGGTGCACGGTAAGTACTTCATCACCGGCAATCATGATTACTATTCCGGAATAGAATCGTGGCTGGCTGAGGTGAAACGGCTCGGCTTCCGGGTGCTGTTGAATGAGCATGAGGTGATCGAACGAGGCAACGGGCGGCTGCTCATGGCAGGCGTGACTGATCTGTCCGGCGGGAATTATTCGCCGGCGCATCGGACTGATCCGTTCAAAGCGATGGCGAATGCGCCGCAAACCGATTTCTCGATTCTGCTGGCACATCAGCCGAAGAGTATCTTTGAGGCCGAGAAAGCGGGCTTTGACTACGTGTTGTCCGGCCATACCCACGGCGGGCAGTACTTCCCATACCATTATCTGGTGTCGCTTTTTCAGCCGTATGTGGCCGGCATGCATCAACACGGCCGGTCGCGCATTTATGTCAGCCGTGGCACCGGGTACTGGGGGCCGCAACTGCGGATCGGGGCGCCCTCGGAGATAACCGTACACCGGCTTGTTAAGGCGTAGCTACCATGTCTTTCGAATAGGATGGGCCTCGGTGTTGAAGACCGTCGTCTTCAGATCGATCTTATCGTCCGGCGCAAAAAGCAGGTAGAGATATTTCAGCGTCTCGGCCAAAAAGAAGCTCTCCATCTCATCTTTCTGTTCCTTTGTTCGGACATCCTTAAGCGAAGCATAACCAACATCGGCACGACAGTACTTGACGAGGCTATCAAGGAAGTTCTTCCCCATGGTCAGATAGCGGGGGTCCTTGGTAAACGAATAGAGGTAGTACGCCGACTCGATGATTTCCGGACGCAGTGGATAGCCGGGATACGTTGATTGCATCGTGGTGTAGTCTATTTGTTCGGGTTCAATACCGAAGGTGTTCCACATTTTGTAGGAAGATTCCTGCAGCCGTTTGGCGCGATCGAGATCACCCGCCAGGGCGAGTACCGCCGGGAAGAAGGCGTCGAGCGCACCAAAACTCGTGCCATTGCGTTTTCCGGTGAACATATCGGCGCTGCCGTACCAGAGCCCGCCGTTGACCGTGTCGGCAAGATATTTATTGATCGCCGCGAGGCTGTGCTGGAACATGGTATCGCAATCGTGGTCGTCGAACAGGCGGGCCGATTTGAGGAGGTATTCATAATAGGAGTCAATGGCTCCGCTGATGTGGCTGGTGGAATCGGTCCAGACGCCGGTTTCAATGTTTATCCAGGTTCCGACCAGACCGATCGGCGAACGGCGGGCGTAGAGGGCCACGACCGCTTTCTTTGCCTTCTCGAAGTAAATCGGGTTGCCGGAAAACTTTGAGAGCGAGCCGAATTCGATCAATAACGTGCCGATTTCAGCCGGATTGGTGACGGCTCCCTTTACCGCGCCGGTTTTGAGATTCACGTACATGTACGGCATGCCGGTGGGGGAGTTGAACACCGGGAGAAGGCGATTGCCAAGATCTTCAGCCAGCGCAAGAAGCCGTTTATCACCGGAAAGCTGGTAGCTGCTCAGGAGTCCCCCGAGGATTCTAATGGTGATTTCGAAATTCTTGACATCGATGTCCTTGTCGAAATTGAGATGAGTGGCAACGAATTCGCGGGTGGAATCGGCTTCCGAAGTCAGTCCCATGAGGATCATGACGTCGAGTGCGTCGACCGCCGTCATATACAGCGGAGCGGCATGCCAGTCGTGATAGCTCCTGGATAGAGGTTTCAGATCATCGTGTCCCCAGGCGTATTGTTTGTAGCCATTCCAGGCGTGCAGAAACTCCTGAACGACGCGGTTGGCGAGTTCGGGTCTACTGATGACCGTCTGGCCGCCCTCGGGCTGAGTGAGGGCGGTGGGAGAGGCGACGGCAAGCATCATCAGGATAGCGACGACGAAGGACCTGGACATGGAAACCTCGCTGGTTCAATTTCGTTTGTTCTCACCATAAGTAATGCACTAGCTTGCTCCAGGCAAGAACGAGGAGTTGCAAAAGTGGAAAATAAAGTCATTGTGATTACAGGCGCCAGCAGCGGGATTGGCGCGGCGCTGGCTCGGGAACTTGGCCGATTGGGCCACCGGTTGGTTCTAGTCGCGCGGCGTGAAGCAGAACTGAAAGCGGTAGCTGGGACAGTCGAGACAAAAACGATAGTGACCGTGGCCGATGTGACCCGGCGGGATGAGGTGATGGCAGTCCGAGAGCGGGCGTTGACGGAGGCGGGGCGGATTGACGTTTGGGTGAACAATGTCGGTCGCGGGATAAGCCGGACAGTGCTGCAACTTTCTGATGACGATATCGATCAGATGATAAGTATCAATGTGAAGTCGTCGTTATACGGCATGCAGACAATCATTCCGTACTTTCAGCAGCAGGGGAGAGGTCATCTGATCAACGTATCATCATTCCTCGGTCGAGTGCCATTGGTACCGTTTCGGTCGGCGTACAGCGCGGCGAAGGCGGCGTTGAACGTGCTGACGGCAAACCTGCGGATGGATCTCCGCGATGCATACCCGGATATCCACGTATCGTTGGTCATGCCGGGAGTCGTGGCGACGGATTTCCATCAGAATGCGATTGGCGGCACGCCGGGGCATCGATCGGGAAGTCCCGCGGGCGGGGCGGCGGCGCAGTCGGCCGAAGAAGTGGCTGAAGCGATTGCGGCTTTGATCGAGCATCCGAAAGCGGAGATCTACACCAATCCTGCGTCGGTCGAAATCGCGCGCCGATATCGCGAGGACATTGAAGCGTTCGAGCGGAACTTGCCGAGACGGAGTTAACATGGAACTGTCCATCGCGGGACTCTCGAAACAGTACAAAGGAAACGTTTGGGGACTGAAGGAATTCAGCCTGACGCTTGGTCCGGGGATATTGGGTCTGCTCGGTCCGAACGGCGCCGGCAAGTCGACGTTGATGCGCATGCTGGCAACCGTTACCAAACCGACTGAGGGTGCAATCCGTTGGAACGGCGAGGATGTCGCCGCGCACCCCGACAACTTGCGCCGCACTCTGGGTTATCTGCCACAGGATTTTGGTGTGTATCCCCACCTAACCGCGAAGGAATTTCTTCAATATCTAGCGGCCGCCAAAGGGATGAGTGGAACAGCGGCCACCCAACGGCTCGACGAATTGCTGCAGCTTGTCAACCTGTTTGCAGCGCGGAATCGACCGGTGGGCGGCTTTTCGGGCGGCATGCGCCAGCGCGTGGGGATTGCGGCAGCCCTGTTGAATGATCCCAAACTACTGATTGTTGACGAACCGACAGCCGGGCTCGATCCGGAGGAACGAGTGCGGTTTCGCAATCTGCTGGCCGATCTATCAGGCGAGCGGATTGTGATTCTGTCGACGCACATCGTGTCGGATGTCGAGGCTACGGCCAGCAGCATTGCGATGATCGCGGGCGGCCGGCTGTTGGTGCACGCATCGGCCGACGACCTTCTGGCGCGGCTCGCGGGTCTGGTATGGGAAGTTGATCTGTCCGGCGATCAGTTGGTGACGTTCAAGGAGCGGCACCTTGTCACGGGTGTTTCCCGGCGAGCCGATGGCATGCGCGTGAGAGTCGTGATGGAATCGGCGACACATGCTTCCGCCCGGGCCGTGGCGCCCACGCTGGAAGATGTGTACCTCTGGCATGTCACCACCGGTCGGGAGCGAGTGCCGGCGTGAAAACCGTCCGCATCCTGTATCATCTGGCGCGCGCCGATTTCCTGGAGCGGGTGCGTCGATCCAGCTTTCTGGTTACGCTGGTGGGGGCGTTGTATCTCGGTTACATCTACTTGCCGACCAGTGACGCCGGGTACATGACGGTCGCCATCGACAATGTGCGCGGGGTGTACAACTCCGCCTGGATCGGGGCGGTCTGTTCGCTGATGAGCTCGGTGTTTGTTTCGCTGATTGGATTCTATCTGGTCAAAAACGCCGTAACGCGAGACTACCAGACGCGCGTTGGACAGATTCTGGCCGCGACGCCGCTCGGCAAGTTCAATTATCTTCTGGGAAAGACGCTGAGCAACTTTGCGGTCTTCGCGGCTATCGTGCTGGCGGTGCTCGCCAGCGCGGGAGTGATGCAGTTAATTCGCGGCGAGGATACGTCGATCAACCTCTGGCAGCTGGTCGGTCCGACACTCTTGTTTGCCATGCCCTACCTCCTGATTATCGCGGCACTCGCCGTCCTGTTCGAGGTGACACCAGTCCTGCGTGGTGCGATGGGAAATGTGATCTACTTCTTCACGTGGAATGTACTTCTGATCATCTCTGCGTTATCCTCCGACAGAGCCGAGGCGATACGTTCCGGGGGCGTGAACGATGTCGCCGGGTTGTCGCAAATACTGGCGCAGATCTCGCACGCGGCCCACGCTGCATTTACCAATCTGAACAACAATATTTCCCTGGGTATCCAGATCGTTGAGAAGACGGCGCCCCAATCGACTTTCGTCTGGTCCGGGGTCAATTGGTCGGCGGAGTTGATATTGCAGAGACTTCTCTGGGTGTTGGCAGCCATCGGCATCGTGTTGGTGGCGACGCCCATTTTCCGTCGCTTTGATTCGGTGGAGGTGCAGGCTCACCGCAAGGCGCAAACGCAGAGCGAAGAGGAAGCTGCAGGCGAAGGGACAAGGCCGACTCACGTGGCGCACCTTGGTCCGTACACCGGGCAGATCAAGCCTTCGCTCGTAGCCATGACGCGGGTAGAGTTGCGACTCATGTTCCGATCGGTGAACCGGTGGTGGATGATAGGAGCCATCGGGCTGGTCTTGGCGACGCTGCTCGCGCCGATGGCGGCGGTGCGTCAGTTCATTTTTCCTATCGCCTGGATCTGGCCGTTGGCCATCTGGTCGTCGATGGGGACGCGGGAAAAGAAGTTTGGCGTCGAGCAGATCGTGTTCTCGTGTCCGATGGCGTTAACGCGCCAGTTCCCGGCGATCTGGCTGGCCGGAATCACGGTCGCTTTTATCACCGGGATGGGGACGATACTCCGACTTCTGGTAACCGGCGATTTGGCCGGAACGGCTGCGTGCGTTGTGGGGGCGGTGTTCATTCCGACGCTGGCACTGGTACTTGGTGCCTGGTCGGGCAGTGCGGTGCTTTTCGAATCAGTCTACGTGGCGCTCTGGTATATCGGGCCGATGAATCAGGTGCCGTTGCTCGATTTCATGGGGGCATCAGTCGCGACGACTCCGGCCAATACCTCGATCTTCGCAATTCTAATCCCGGTGCTGGCGATTCTGGCCTATTGGGGTCGACGTCGGCAAATGACTATCTGAACTCTACCGTTCCTGGAAATGGGAACGGTTTTTGCATCTTACCTTCATAGATAATTTGTAACTGGTGCCTGGACCAGTACTTTGGTGGGGCGAGGCTTGCTATGCCTTATCCCGGTCACGACCAAGGATCAGAATCTGCAATTGTCTGCAGCCATCACGGAAGATCCCTGCACGAGTTTTTATGAATCACGGACGTTTAGAATCAAGTGGTGGCGAACAGGTAAACAAGGAGCATTGAAGCATTGCCGCATGAATTGACTGCACGCGAGCGGCACCATTTGATGCTCGATAATTGACTCTGAGGTCGTCTATGACAAGATCACTATTCGCGATTGGCTTCTTACTTTGCCTGCTCGCCGGTAACGCATCGGCCCAGCAGGTCATTATCGCCGATTTCCCACTGGGGGTCGGCGGCAGTATCGAAGGCAATCAGTTCACGCCGTATCGTGCCCAGCTGCAGTCAGTCGCCGACACGCTTAAGGCATTTCCACTGGCGCGGGCTGTTGTAACCGGCGGCGCGGACGGAGAGCGATTCCAGCGCAACCACGATGCGCTCAATCCCGGACTGGCGGTTGGGCGCGCACACGTGCTTCGCAATCTGCTCGTAAAGGAATTCGGGGTTGATTCGAGCCAGATCATCATACAGTCGGAGGATTCGAAAATTGCCGGAGCGGATCGCCGCTTTGCCAGTGTCCGCGTTGACCGCACTCTCGTGGATCTGGAAAACCGGTTGAAAGCAGTAGAACAACGTCCGCCGGTAGAGCGAGTAGTAACGGAAGTTCAGCCGGTGCATAGCGAACAGACGACAGCAACCGGCGGTCTTGAATTCCTTGGGCTGGAACTCGGCGTCGGCGGATCATCGTCGCCGTACGGGTTCATGCCCATGCTGACCGGAGCCGTCACCTGGAAGCGGGTGATCTTCATCGAGGGGATCTTCGGACATACATTCTGGAATGGAGACTTCACCTTCGAAAGTCAGGAACTGACCACGAAGCGTCGAATGATAGGCATACAAGCGATTGCCTATCCCTCGCCGAAGCTGCCGATCGGTATCGTTGGCGGCTGGGTGCGGATCGAGGAGATTTCCCAGCACTATTACGAGTATGTCAAGCTCTCGGAGGGACCGATGGTGGGGCTTCGGGTGACGCCGCTTGATTTTCTGTCGGTTACCGGCGTATATAATCCGTCCAAGCACCGCCTGGCCGGGCGCGATGCCGCCAATATGGATAATGATCAGTTTTTGGTGAACGCTGCCGTGCACGTTGCCTTTGGAGGTGCTCGATGAACCGATTGGCATTTCTGATCATAGGGGTGGTTGCCGTGTCCGGGATGGTCGGGTTCCTGAACTGCGCTGATCCACTCGAGCGCGACGCGCTTAACCCGGTCGGGGGCTCGACCCAGGTGACCGACACGGTTGTGGTGACGGATACCGTCGTGCTCACCGATACGCTGACTCAGAACGACACGATTCACGACGTTGATACGTTGACGATCATTGATACGATCACGGACGCCGATACGATCACCAACACCGACACCGTCACGATCATCGACACAGTGACCGACACGGTCATCCATATCGACACGGTGATCATTGTTGTGCCGGATACGGGGAGTTGTCGTCCTCTTTGTTCGCGGATCGCCTGCAATCAGCAAGAGATCGTCTGGATGTTGCAGAACGCGGCGGGGAGTTTCCGCCTGGAGTTCGCGGCGACGGTGGAGAAGGATCAGCCGAATCAGACACTGGCGGTGACCATTGACGGTGTGGCTCACGAGTGGGATCCGGTGGCCAATCCGGAATTCATGGTCGAGCAGGTACTCGGCCGGCATGTTACGATAACGATAGTGCCGAACAAGCCGCCGGCGCGGGGGCATGCGATAGATATCTGTCTCAAAGTGACGGCGCTGTAAAGCGCCTTCAGCAGCAGTCCGGCCGGGGGGCAAGAACCCTGGCCGGATGTTTTTTCTCAGTTTGGAGAGCATCTGGAAGCGGGATTTGGTAGGGGAAGGAATAAGCTGGGAGACAGGGATTCGAACCCCGATTCTACGGTCCAGAGCCGCATGTCCTACCGTTGGACGATCTCCCAGTAGCTCAATCTGGCTCGGCAGTTGCCTGCCAAGGCTGTCGAATATACACTTCCCGACCCCACTGTCAAGTGTTGGTCGTTTTTTTTGCTCTCGAGCCCCAATTTGACCATTCGGTTAACCTATTGGCACTTATCGCCAAAGCGAGGCCTGCCTAAGGCTCGAGGATGCGGATGTGGCCGACACCATACTGTCCATCGCCGTCGCGCGGGACAATCTCGATCACATCGTACCCCGGCTTCCGGATCGATTCGGGAATATTTATGCTATCGATCACCAGCCCCCCTTGCGCAATCCAGTGGCTTGGCTTGACCAGTCGCCCGATTACTATATCCCGACGGAGAAAGATGAACTCGTAATTGTCGTTGTTGTCCGTGCTGGTCTCCACCAATTTGGCATGAACCATTGAATCGAGTTGAACAGTCATGCCGGTCGGTGTCAACACGAAACAGTCATCGCAGTCATAGGCCATGCCAGTTGCTTTGGGCCGGCTGGCCTCGGCGTACCCGACCACACGTTCGGGGCGCTCGAGAAAACGCGACAGCAGGTAATGGTATGTGCCGCAATTCATGCGACCGATCGCGCGCAGACGTTCAGAACTCCACAGGTCACCACGCGTGACAAGGGTCAGAGTGTCGTAAAAGGCGGCCAGGCTGGGGTCCTTAATCCGATTCGTATCGGACTTGAGAGTTTCCACGTATCCGACCGGAATGCGGCGTTCGAAGTGCCCAATCCGCCACTTATTGGGATCCGCGGCCGGTAATCGGGCCAACAGAGGGTCGGTCAGGGCATGCTGGTCGACAATGTAAACGGACGGCCCCGCGAAATAGCCGAGCATCCCGATTCCGGAGGCGACCACGACCGTGTCACCTGCGGCCCGAAGCTGCAGTCCTCGTTGCTGCCACGGGTGATTGGGCGCGGAATGGCCCGCTCGCTGACTGAACAGGCCGGTGTACTGGAAATACCCGGCGCGCTCGTCGGATACGCCCCTGTCCCAATCCTCCGTTTCCTCTCCAACACCAAACGAGCTGCCCGCCCAGAGCGGCGAGCGCGGGTAGACTACGCCAAGCGCGATTATCGTCATCACAGGTACCAACACGGCCCAGCGTACTCGATCGAGTGAGTACCGGCACACGAGTATCACCGCCACCAGGAACGGCACTGATAAGAGCCGTCCGGTCATAAAGTCGCCCCCGATGCGCACGAGGTAGAGGCCGTAGAGAATCAGGCCGGCGACCGCCGCGAGGTATTTCTTGTCTCGTACCCAGATGACCGCAATCACTGTCCAGAGAATGGTCATGGCGCTGTTTGGTGAACGACGAAGGAGATTCTCCAGGTATGCCACACCCTGCCTGACCATCGGATCCGCACTGATTCCGGTATTTAGCTTGGCGTAGCCGGTGTTGGGGAAGGGAAAGCCGTAATACCAGGTTGACCAGAGGTGCCAGATGACCAGAGGGAGTAGTCCGAGGACCAGCGTGCCAAACGCCTTCCAGCTCGGGCGGCGGAAGTACAAGTAGGCAAGAGGAGGCAAAAGGAGAGCGCCAAGATCGAATCTGGTCAACATGACAAGCGAGGCCCAGAAGGCGGGCCAGAAGAGCGATGGCTTGTCCCGCTCCGGATCGAGATAGACCCAGAAGAAGATCGCCACCAACAGGTGGGCGAGCGGGTTCTCCAGACCGGAAGTGGAATAATCGACAAACGCCTTCGAGACAATCAGGAGTGCGACACCCGCAATCGCTGCGAACGGCGAGCGGGAAATCTTAACCGCCAGGACGGTCGCCGTGGCCAGCGTAAGCACGATTGATAGGAAAATGCTGGTGTAGAAAACGTCGCGCGTGATGAAAGCGAGCGCGGCCATCAACCACATCCAGAGCGGATGAGTGTACGCCTGGACCCGCTCGACCACGTTCCAAACCGGACCGTACCCGTGAATGACGTTGTCGACGACCCGAAAGGTGATGTAGGCATCATCGCCCACCCAGGCGGTACGGAGGAGGACGAGCAGGAGCAAGAGTCCGAGGCCGACGAGGACATGCCGTGTCTGTTTTGTCATCTTGGGTGGGAACAGGATCATATCGGTTCCAGTATATCATCAATGGGTAACGCATATCAATGAAATTGGCGCGAATCGCGAGGCGGTTTTGGCTGGTTAAGATAGGGGGGCGGACGATCCGCGATGCGGCGGCTTACTTGCTTTCGGGGCAACCCTTTATTATCTATTACGGTTAATATCGAAGGGAGAATACACGCAATGTTTGAGAAGTCCTTTTTGACCAGACTCAAAGAACGGTTGGCTGTTTGGGATAAGACGGCCGCCAAAAGCCGGGCCAAAAAGTCCCTTCCCCGATTCTTCACCGTCTCCGGGGTGGATATCGACGAACTCTATACCCCGTTGTCGGTTAAGGAACAGTGATCGCGAACAGTACTATTGGGACAACATCGGTCTACCGGGTGAATTTCCGTACACCCGAGGCCTCCATCACACCATGTACCGGACCAAACTCTGGACCATGCGCCAGTTTGCCGGAATGGGGAATCCGAAACAGACCAACGAACGGTTCAAATACATCCTCGCACAGGGCGGCACCGGACTTTCCACCGCCTTTGACCTGCCGACCCTGATGGGGTACGATTCCGACCATCCGCGGTCGCTCGGCGAGGTCGGCAAGTGCGGCGTGGCGGTCGACACGCTGGCCGACATGGAGATCATCTTCGGCGGTATCGATCTGGCCAAAGTGTCGACCTCGATGACCATCAACTCGCCGGCATCGATTCTGCTGGCCATGTACCTGGCGGTCGCCGAAAAGCAGGGAGTACCGTTCGACCAGGTGCGCGGCACACTCCAGAACGACATTCTGAAAGAGTATATCGCACAGAAGGAATTCATCTTCCCGCCGCGGCCGTCGATTCGGCTCATCACCGACATGATGGATTACTGCACCAAACATGTGCCGCAGTTTAACACGATTTCGATCTCCGGCTACCATATCCGCGAAGCGGGCGCCACCGCCGTGCAGGAACTGGCGTTTACGCTGGCCGACGGGTTCCAGTATGTCGAGTCGGCCATTGAGGCGGGGCAGAATGTCGATGATTTCGCGCCGCGCCTGTCGTACTTCTTCAACGCGCATTCGGATTTCTTCGAAGAAATCGCCAAGTATCGTGCCGCGCGGCGGATTTACGCCAAGCGGATGAGAGACAAATACAAGGCCAAAGACCCGCGGTCGTGGATGCTCCGTTTTCACACGCAGACCGCCGGGTGTTCGCTTACGGCTCAGCAGCCGGAGAACAATATCGTCCGAACCGCCATTCAGGCGCTGTCGGGCGTGATAGGCGGGACGCAGTCCCTGCACACCAATTCGATGGATGAAACGCTGGCGCTGCCGTCGGAGAAGGCGGCCCTGATCGCCCTGCGCACCCAGCAGGTGATCGCCTATGAAACCGGCGTGGCCAACACGATCGATCCGCTGGCCGGATCGTACTTTCGTCGAAGCGCTCACCGACCAGATGGAAGCCGAGGCGGAGAAGATTTTTGCCGAAATCGAACGGCGCGGCGGCGTGCTGCCGTGTATCGACGACGGGTATTTCCAGCGCGAGACTGGCGCGGTCGGCGTATCGTCACCAGCAGGAGCTGGAGGCGAAGGAACGGATCATGGTCGGCGTGAATGATTTCGTGATGGACGACGAGAAGATTGAAATTCCGGTGCTCAAGATCGACCCGAACGGTCGAGCGCGACCAGGTGGCGTTTCTGAAGAAGATCAAGGCGGAGCGCGACAACGGCAAGGTGCAGGTGACGCTTGAGCATCTTCGCAAAGTAGCCGCCGGCAAGGGGAATACGTTTGAGGCGATTCTCGATTGTGTCGCGGGTGTATGTGACGGTGGGTGAGATGTGCGATGTTCTGCGCGAGACGTGGGGCGAGCATGTCGAGAGCCAGGCCGCGATGCAGGTGTCGTAGGGGGAGTAAGTTCGTTCGTCGTTAGGCTGTGGATTTGAGATATTTGGAAATATAGGCTCTATGCAACGCAAAATTCGTGTACTTCTTGCCAAACCCGGACTCGACGGCCATGACCGGGGGATCAAAGTCATCGCCGCCGCGTTTCGCGATGCCGGCATGGAAGTCATCTACACCGGTCTTCGCCAGACCCCGGAAATGATCGTCGATGCCGCCATTCAGGAAGATGTCGACGCCATCGGCGTGTCGATTCTCTCCGGCGCGCACATGACGCTCTTTCCGGCGATCCTCGACGAGATGAAAAAACGGAAAGTCGTCGGACATCCTTCTGTTCGGCGGCGGGATCATTCCCGAGGACGACAAAGAGCAGTTGGAGAAAATGGGGGTCGCCAAAATATTTACCCCCGGCGCACCGACCGAAGAGGCGATTGCGTTTCTGAAACGAGGCGGTTGCCAGCCGTAAGCCGGACGACGCAAAGATTATGATAGTCGATTCATTGCGTTTTTACATACAATGGAGTGGTTGAGGAATTATGTCGTACAATGTTGATCCGAAACAGCAAGCGGTGCGCGACGAGGTGCGCCGTTTTCGCCGAGAAAGAAATCTATCCGGTCTCCGAGAATTGGGATCGGATGCCCGAACCCCGCAAGTTCCCGATTGAACTGTATCGCAAGATCGGCCAGGCCGGGTTTATCGGCTACGCCATGCCGAAGGAATACGGCGGCAGCGGCAAGAGCCATCTCGAATATATTACGCTGATCGAAGAACTCTGCTACCACGACGCGGCGATCGGCTTGTTGTGCGCCGTGGCGGAACTGGCGACCTCACCGATTATCAATTTCGGCCACGAAGAGCAGAAGAAGAAATATGTCCCGGATTGCGCCAGCGGCAAGCGGGTGCCGGCCTTTGTGCTGACCGAACCGGAAGCCGGGTCCGATGCCGCCAACCAGAAGACGGTGGCGGCTGAAAACGGCGATCACTACCATCGTCAACGGCGAGAAGATTTTCATCATGCACGGCGACGTCGCCGACCTGGCGGTTCTGTTCTGCAAGATCGAAGGTAAGCCGAAGATGTCGGCGCATGATTGTCGACACCAAACAGCCCGGCTGGGATAAGCGGACGCTCAAGAACAAGATGGGTATGCGTGCGGCGACGACCGGCGGCATCTATCATCAAGGATGTCAAAGTCCCGAAGAAGAAATCTGCTCGGCGAAGATCGGCAAGGGGTTCCGGTATGCGATGGCGACGCTCGACTGCGCCCGCGTCGGTGTGGCCGCCCAGGGTGTCGGCGTCGCCCAGCGGGCGCTCGACGAATCAGTCAGGTACGCCAACAAGCGTCATGCGTTCGGCCAGCCGATCGCCAAACTTCAGGCGATTCAGTGGATGATCGCCGACATGGCGACCCGTGTCGAAGCGGCCCGCTGTCTCACCTACAAGGCGGCCCTGATGCAGGATCGCGGCGAGAAGTTTTCGCTGGAAGCCTCGCATGGCCAAGCTGTACGCCTCCGAAACCGCCCGCTTCTGTGTCGACCGCGCCATGCAGATTCACGGCGGGTACGGGTATATCGGCGAATTCTCACCGATCGAGAAACTGTACCGCGACCAGCGCGTCCTGGAAATCTACGAGGGAACCTCGGAGGTCCAGCGTCTGGTTATCGCGGCGAATGTTCTGGGCGGGAGATGAAATTCGGTCAGTTCGAAATTCAGACGTTTGTCGAGCAGCCGTTCCGGCTCGACGGCGGTACCATGTTCGGGGTGATACCGAAATCGATCTGGGGCAAGATGCTGCCGGCCGATGAGAACAATCTCATTCCGATGACCGTCAACCTCTTTGTCCTGAAAGCCCACGGCAAGAATATGATCTTTGATATCGGCCTGGGTGATACGCTGTCGGATCGCGAGAAGAAAATCTACGGGACCGACGGCGTGTCACACCTGGATCGACGGCTTATTGGCGCTCGGCTTGAAGCCGACGGATATCGACTACGTCATACTTTACGCATCTGCACACCGATCACTGCGGCGGGGCGGTGAAGATGGTCGACGGCCACTATGTGCCGCGCTTTCCTCAGCGCCAAGTACATCATCGAGAAGAAAGAGTGGGAGACGGCCATGCATCCGGACGAACGAACCAGCGCCGTCTATATCCCCGAGCGTCTGCATCCGTTGCATGAAGCGGGGCAGGTGGAGTTTATCGAAGGGTCGACTCGAGCTGTTTCCCGGGATACAGGGCGATTTTCACCGGTGGCCATTCGGTGGGACACTACGTGATCGAGATGACGTCGGAAGGGGTGACGGCGCTTGTATGCGGCCGACACCTATCCGACCATTCACCATCTGCGGACGCCGTTTGTGCCGGCTACCGATATTTTCCCGCTCGATTCAATGGAGGCCAAGCGCGCGCTTCTGCCGCGAGTGTTGCAGGAGGAGATCGTTCTGCTGTTCGATCATGACACCACCATGCCGTTTGCGCGGATAAAGGAAACTGCCAAGAAACTGGTCGCCGAGCCTGTCGGATTCGGCGCTCACCCTAAGCACATCGCTGAGGTACCTCGTGTCGCTGGAAAAGAAACTGAACCATCTTGAAGCGATGCGGTCCGAAGCGAAATTGGGCGGCGGACAGGACCGGATCGACGCTCAGCACAAAAAAGGGAAGTTGACCGCGCGCGAACGGATCGAGCTGCTGGTCGACCCGAATTCCTTCGAAGAATTCGATATGTTCGTCACCCACCGGTCGACCGACTTCGGTCTGGACGAGCAGAATGTCCTTGGTGACGGGGTCATCACCGGTTGCGGCAAGATCCATGGCCGGATGGTGTTCATCTTCTCGCAGGATTTCACCGTCTTCGGCGGCTCGCTGTCGGAAGCGCACGCCGAAAAAATCTGCAAAATCATGGAAATGGCGATGAAGGTCGGAGCGCCGGTGATCGGGCTCAACGACTCCGGCGGCGCGCGCATTCAGGAAGGCGTCGTCTCGCTCGGGCGGGTATGCCGACATCTTCCTGCTCAATACGCTGGCGTCGGGCGTGGTGCCGCAGATTTCGGTCATTCTCGGTCCGTGTGCGGGCGGCGCGGTATACAGCCCGGCGATCACCGATTTTGTCGTGATGACCAAAGGGACGTCGTACATGTTCGTGACCGGTCCCAACGTGGTCAAGACCGTGACGCACGAAGTGGTGACCTCCGAGGATCTGGGCGGCGCGAACGTTCATGCCTCCAAGTCAGGTGTCGCGCATTTCGCCTGCGAAAACGAGGCCGACGCTATGGCGCGAGTGAAGCGATTGATCGAATATATCCCGCAGAACAACTGCGAGGAGGCGCCGACCATCGTGATCAATGATCCGCCCGACCGCGAAGAACAGAAACTGAATCATATCATCCCCGAAAATCCGAACCAGCCGTACGATATCAAAGATGTCATCAATCTGGTGGTGGACACCGGGTCGTTTTTCGAGGTGCACGAGGATTTCGCACAGAATATCGTCGTCGGCTTTGCGCGGCTGGCGGGGCGGTCGATCGGTATTATCGCCAATCAGCCGGCCGTGTTGGCCGGCGTGCTGGATATCAACTCGTCGATCAAGGGGGCGCGGTTTATCCGATTCTGCGATGCGTTTAATATTCCATTGCTCACATTCGAGGATGTGCCGGGATTTATGCCGGGAGTCGATCAGGAGCATGGCGGCATTATTCGCAACGGCGCGAAATTGCTGTATGCCTACTGTGAAGCGACCGTGCCGAAAGTGACAGTCATCACGCGCAAGGCATATGGCGGCGCGTACGACGTCATGAATTCCAAGCATGTACGCGGCGACATGAATTATGCCTGGCCGACCGCCGAGATTGCGGTGATGGGACCGAAGGGGGCGGTGGAGATCATTTTCAAGAGAGAAATCGCCAAGGCGAAAGACAGCGAGGCGGCGACGCAGAAGTTGACGGACGAATATCGCGAAAAGTTCGCCAATCCGTTTATGGCGGCGGCGCGCGGGTATGTGGATGATATTATCGAACCGAAGACAACCCGCCCGCGCCTGATTCGGGCGTTTGAAATGCTGGAGTCGAAGAAGGATCAGAACCCGCCGAAGAAGCACGGGAACATACCGTTGTAGGGGCGACCGGATGCGTTGATCCGGCGCATGACCACATATAATTTAGAGTGACCATCACGAACGTGACCACCTCCATCACCAAACTCCTCATCGCCAATCGGGGCGAGATTGCCGTGCGCATTGTGCGCGCCTGCCGCGATCTCGGCATCCGATCGGTGGCCGTCTATTCCGACTGCGACAAGACCGCCTACCATGTCCGCATGGCCGACGAGGCGGTGCATATCGGGCCGTCACCATCGTCGCAAAGCTATCTCGTCCACGAAAAAATCATCGACGCCGCCAAAGAGACCGGCGCAGAAGCAATCCATCCGGGATACGGCTTTCTGTCCGAGAATGCCGTCTTCGCCAAAAAAGTGATCGACGCCGGATTGATCTTCATCGGCCCCAAGCCGGAGACGATCACGGCGCTTGGCGACAAACTTCAGGCGCGCGCAATGGCGGTCAAGGCCGGTCTGCCGATTGTGCCGGGTATTGAAATTGCCGACGGCCACTTGGACATGGCGCTGGAGTTCTCCAGGAAGATCGGGTTCCCCGTTCTGGTCAAAGCGGCGGCCGGCGGCGGCGGCAAAGGGATGCGGGTGGTCGAATCACCGGAGGGGTTCAGCGAGGCGGTAACGTCGGCCGGCAACGAGGCGCGCTCCGCTTTTGGCGACGGCCGCGTATTCATCGAAAAATACCTGCTCAAGCCGCGTCATATTGAAATTCAGATCCTCTGCGACCAGCATGGCAACTGCCTCTATCTGGGCGAGCGCGAATGTTCGATTCAGCGGCGGCACCAGAAGGTCATCGAAGAATCGCCGTCGCCGATCATGACCGAAGAACTGCGCGCTAAGATGGGTCAGGCGGCGGTAAATATCGCCCGGTCGTCCGGGTATATCGGCGCGGGGACCTGCGAATTTCTCGTCGATGAAAACCGCAATTTCTATTTCCTCGAAGTGAATACCCGCCTTCAGGTGGAACATCCGGTGACAGAAATGGTAACCGGTCTCGACCTGGTGAAAGAACAGATGTTCATTGCCGAGGGGAAGAGACTGCCGTACAAGCAGGAAGATATCGTACTGCGCGGCCACGCTATCGAGTGCCGCATCTATGCGGAGGACCCCGAGGAAGGATTCATCCCTTCAACCGGTGTGCTCAAGAACTACCGGATCCCCGCCGGACCCGGCGTGCGGGTCGATTCGGGTGTGGTCATATTCTCAGAGATTCCCATTTATTACGACCCGATGATCGCAAAATTGTGTGTCTGGGGGACAACGCGCGAAGAGGCGATCAGTCGCTGTCTGCGCGCTTTGCAGGAGTATCGTGTTTCGGGGGTCAAAACGACTATTGGTTTTCACGAGACGGTCTTGCGCCATCCGCGTTTTGTCGCCGGTGACCTGTCGACGCGGTTTCTTCAGGAAGAATACCCAGAGAATCGGTATCGCGTGGTCGAGCCGGATGATGCTCGCATGGCCGCCATAGCGGGGGCGCTTGAAAAATATCTGCATGAGCGAAAGATCACGGTCGCCTCAACCACTCCCTCAAACGGTCAATCTAACTGGATCGGCTTTCACCGCAAGCGAGGTTTGCGCACTTTCGGGGGAAAGGCCTGATGCCGCGCTATCACGTGACAGTCGAGGGTCGCGATTTTGATATTGAACTGGAGTACCAATCCGAGCGCTACCGGGTGAAAGTCGACGGCAAGGAGTTCGACATCGAAGCACACTCGCTTGGCGAGAGCCGGTTCCTGTTGCTGGTGAACAAGGAATCGCACGAGGTAGATGTGCGGACAATCAGCGGCGACGGCGAAAAGATCGTGTTCATGCGGGGGATGGAAATTCCGGTGACGGTCGAGGATTATCATCTGGCGCAGATTCGCAAGCGGGCGGCGACGGCCGTCGGGCCGAGCGCCGAGCGGTATGTCAGGGCGCCCATGCCGGGAATGGTGGTCACGATCAAAGTCGCCCCGGGGGACAAAATAGTCAAAGGTCAGCCGCTGGTGGTGATCGAGGCGATGAAGATGGAAAATATCATCAAAGCCAAGGCGGACGCCACGGTCAAGACGATCATCGCCGATCAGGGGAAGTCGGTCGAAAAGGGTGACACTCTGCTGGAGCTATCCTGATGGCCAAGCCGGTGAAGACATCGTCGGGAATTGAAATCCCGGTCGTTATTGGCGCAGACGACCACAAGGTCGATCTCGCGCAGTTGGGCAAGCCGGGCGAATTCCCGTATACGCGCGGCGTCTATCCCGACATGTACCGCAGTCGACTCTGGACGATGCGCCAATATGCCGGATTCGGCACAGCAGCTGAAACCAATCAACGGTTCAAGTATCTGCTGGAACGCGGTCAAACCGGTCTGTCGGTCGCCTTCGATCTGGCGACGCAGATCGGGTACGACTCCGATCACCCGATGGCTCGTGGCGAGGTCGGTCGCACCGGTGTGGCAATCGATTCCCTGGCCGACATGGAGCAGCTTTTCGACGGTATCCCGCTCGACAAGGTATCGACCTCGATGACAATCAATTCGACCGCGGTCATCCTGCTGGCGATGTACGTGACAGTGGCGAAGAAGCAGGGAGTGCCGGCTGATCAAATCAGCGGTACCGTTCAGAATGACATTCTAAAAGAATTCATCGCTCGCGGGACATATATACTCCCACCCGGACCGTCGATGAAAATCATCACCGATATATTCGCCTACGCCAACGAACACCTGCCGAAGTACAATACGATTTCGATTTCGGGGTATCATATTCGCGAGGCCGGCGCCACTGCTGCGCAGGAGATTGCCTTTACGCTCGCCAACGCGAAGGCGTATGTTAAGGCGGCTCTCGAAGCCGGTCTGGCGATCGATGAATTCGCACCCCGTTTGTCGTTCTTCTTCGCCTGCCACAGTGACCTCTTTGAAGAAGTCGCCAAATTCCGGGCGGCACGTCGAATCTGGGCGGGTATCATGAGAGATCAGTTTGCGGTGAAAGACGAGAGATCGATGCTATTGCGATTCCATACCCAGACTGGTGGCGTGACCCTGACGGCCCAGCAGCCGGAGAACAATATCGTCCGCACGACCATCCAGGCGCTGGCGGCGGTTCTGGGCGGGACGCAGTCGCTGCACACCAATGCCTATGACGAGGCCCTGGCCCTGCCGACTGAGAAATCAGCTGAAATCGCCCTTCGCACCCAGCAGATTGTGGCCCATGAGTCGGGTGCGACCAATACCGTTGATCCTCTCGCCGGATCATATTTCATAGAATTTCTGACAGACGGGATTGAGAAGAAAGCGCTTGAGATCATGGGACGGATCGAGCATTTGGGTGGATCAATTCGATGCGTCGAGACTGGATACTTCAAGGAGGAAATCGCCCGGGCGGCCTACGAACATCAGATGGAGATCGAGCGGCAGGAGCGGATCATTGTGGGGGTCAACAGATTTGTGCAGGCCGGAGCGAGTGTGCCGCAGGTGCTCAAAGTTGACCCGCAACTGGAGACGCAGCAAATTACCGCGGTGAGAAACGTCAGGGCGGTGCGCAAGGCGGACCAGGTTGACATCGCCATGAAGAATCTGGAACGGACCTGCCGGAGCAACGGCAACGTCGTGTATCCGGTACTCGAAGCGGTCGAGGCATACGTCACCGTAGGTGAGATAGCAGATATTTTCCGAAAGGTGTGGGGTGAATACCATGACAATAGGTAAGATCGGGCGATTCAGCTTCATTCTGGTAATGTTCGGCGCAGCTTCGTTGATAGGCTGCGGAGGGGACAAGAAGGAAACGAACACGCGGTCCGACACGACGACGGGCGGAGTCGTCACGGACAGTGCGCAGATCCAGCAGGTGCTGGATGAGACCCTCGCGCGATGGAAGCGACGCGACATGGCCGTGCTGTACGATCAGGAGTTCGAGTACTTCCAGGACAAGATATCGTTTGACGAGTACCTTCAGCAGGAAATGATCCGTAAGATAGAAGCGGATTCGGTGGTATCGCTGACAGCCAAGAAGGTGACATTATTTAGTCGTGACTCGGCGCGAGTCAGTATTGATGCCTATCTGGTTGGCGTGACCGGTACAGAGTATCATTACCCTGATGAATTCACCATGTATTTCCATCGGGGTCGGTGGATACGGCCGACCATGGCCATACCGGCGCAGCAGTGGCAATACGATTCGCTTAAGCGAGTAGCCGACTCAGCGGCGGAAGCCGAAAATGAAGGCGGGAGCGGTTCCTGATGCGGAATATCCTTTCCCACATCGGTATTGCGGTGGCTGATCTGCAGGTGGGGATCAGGAATTATGAGAGATTGCTGGGACGACCGCCTGTCCTTATTCAGGACGTGCCGGATCAGAAAGTGAAAGTGGCGGTGTTCTCGGCCACGGATGAGTCTCACGGGGGGACCGGCGGCAATATCGAACTGATCTCCGCAACTGATCCAACCAGCCCGATTGCTCGTTTCATTGCGAATCGAGGAGAGGGGTTACATCACATCTGCATATATGTGGATGACATCGAAGCAAAGCTGATGGAATTCAAGTCTGCCGGCATGAAGCTGATCGACCAGTCACCGCGAATTGGGGCGGAGGGAAATCGAATCGCCTTCTTGCACCCGTCGAGCGCGGGGGGGGTGCTGATCGAATTGGAGGAGCGGAAGGCGTAGCGCTCAGACTTCGAAATTTCGTTTCAGGCAGAACTGGATTCGTTCGATCCGCAGGCGCAGGAACGTTTCTCGATCACCAACCGCGTGATACACAAAATTCCGTCCCTGTTTCTCCCTTCGCAGCAGGCCCTTGTCGGTGAGCCGCTGCAACACGGTCATGATCGTGGTGTAAGCCAGATCACTTTCATCTCCCATGAGGGTCATCGCCTTCTTCACGGAGAGTGACTTGTACTTCCACGCCAGGTCCATGAGCCGGGACTCTGTAGGACCGAGAAAGACAGACGTCCCCTCGCCGTCCGGATCGAAATAGAAATTGCTTATGGGCACGTTTACAACTGATTGGGCTTGCTGCGATTTTTCGTAATCAGGTAGACACCTACCGCTACCAGCACGGCCGGCCACAAAAAGCCCCAGAAGCCGCCGTGAATGACCCCCAGTCGCTGCAGGAGTATGAGCAACCCCAGCAACAGGAGCAGAATCCCCATGAACATATTTCATTCCTCCTTTTCAGCCGATCACACGGAAGCCGCGACGGCCGCACCTCGACGACGTTGTATCTGCACCAGGTACCACATGAGAGCGACTATGACCGGAAGATGACTGTTATTCCCTGCAAACGGAGAAATTTGTACATCTGATTCGGCTCGAAAGAAGCGACCGCGCTCCGTTATCGTAAGAAACTCCTGGCCGATTTCATCGGTCACGTGCCAAGTGCCCCGAAAGAAACCCGTTCGTTTCCAGGCGTATTGCTTACCGTCAGCGAATTTGATCATCCCGTTGCCACGCCAGCTCTGATGAGCCAGGGCGACATCACCGGGGACGCCGTCCTTCTCGACATGAATGTCTGAACTAAAAAACCGAGGTTGGCCCATGCGCCAGCTTCCTTCGGCAGATTCGGCGACCGCGCGGGAGCTGAATCTACTTTTCAACGCCATCGTACCGACGACCTGGCCGTTTTGCGTCAGTTCCCACGAGTGGCATAACGCTCGTGGTTGAATCCACGCCAGTGACTGCGAAGCTTGGAGATTGATCCGCTGCATTGTACTTCCTCCACCGGAAATAATGCAGAATCAACAACGGAGTGTAAACAAAAGATTTGCCCGGTCGGATGGCAGTCACTCGACGGTTAACGAACCTCTTTCAGTCGATTCACGACCAAGTCGGCAATCTCCTCCAGCATCTGGCGATCGGTGGAGGTGAAATTTGACGGCCGGTTTGAATCGATGTCGATCTCGCCCAGCACAGACTCGCCGTCAAGCAGCGGCACAACGATTTCCGACCGCGTTGAAATCGAACAGGCGAGAAACCGGGGGTCGGCCTGAACATCGTCCACAATGATGGTCTTCTTCTGAGACGCCGCGGCGCCACAAATACCCCGATTCAACTCAATTCGCACATGATCGGTCTTTGGCCCGACGTACGGTCCGACCTCGAGAATATCACCCTTCATCATGTAAAAGCCGGTCCAGTTGAAATCCTCGGAATAGGAATCGATCATCTCGGCGGTCGTCTTGAGGACGTCACGCTCGGATTTCTGGTGTGCAATGGCAATGCGGATGTTGTCAACGAGCTGTCGGCGAGTATCGTCCATCATAATCTGTCCCGTATAGCCTGCAGGTTTGCGAGCGGTGTCTCCGGCGCAATGGAGCAACCGGGTCCGATGATCACCCGCGAGGGCTGGTTGTTTTCTTTGAGTTGATCGGTCAGGTAGGCGACTTCGTCGGGATTGCCCTTCAGAAGCCAGCCGTTGTAGTCGACACCACCGACCATAGCCTGATCGGTGATGACTTCGTAGGCTAGATCCAACGGCAAGTTGGTCGGATCGCTGCCATCCCAATTTATCATCTGAGCCGGGTAGTTGAGTTGCACCATCGGCTCCAGGAAATTATTGCTCGCGCAAACATGAAGCAGATTGAGCGAGTCCCCCTCGGAAGCCTCGATAACCTCGCGATCATAAGGAATTCCAAAGGCCTCGTACTCCTGCCAGGTAATCAGATCGCTCGATGCCCATTGGGTGGTGGCGAAGAAGATGCCATCAGCGCCGGCGTTGCGAAGTTCGGCGACAAACGCCTGGAACGTCTGTGCAATGGCCCGGAGAGCGCTGTGAATCAGCTCGGGATGGGCGCGCATGTGGTCGGCCAACATCTGATTGTCCTGCACCATCCGGCCGGCGATGGCCAGCGGGGTGAAGACAGTCATTAGGATTGGTAACTCCCTATCCGAACGTTTCCGGATCAGAGTGACGACTTTGAGATGCTCAGCCAGCGATGGTGCGGTCATCGGCAGAGGATTGATCTTGATCCAGTCTTCCGGCTTCCGGATTGGATAGCTTGTCTTAACGTGTTTGGTGAACTCGTCCCGGGAGTAGCTCTGTTTCAGCCCCCAGTCCTCGATATGGTAGTCGGCGCGCGGGTTGATCTTCATGAAGTCCCAGTCGAAGAGCCGTTGCCAGTTCAGCATCGCTTCGGCGGTACCCTCGGCCGTGCTCTCCAGGTGATAAAAATGACGCCAGAATGAGGCGGCATATCGATCGGGTTGGTCCCCCCGGCAAATCGTGAGTATTCGTTCCCGATGAGAGAGTTTGTCTCTTGCCATAATCAGGTCCGGATTGCGGAGAAGTGTACAGCCCCACCCTTGATATCGATCACTGCTTCTCCCGGTTCCATTCGTCAAAGAGTTTGTAGTAATGTTTAGGAAAGAGAGGCTGATACCTGAGGAATGATGGCGTCGGGTAGCGTATTCCTCCCTCGTGAGTTCCCTCGAAGCCGTCGATCATCCGCTGTTCGTCGCCTGCCGGTATCGTAAACGCCATCTCATCGTCCTGTGTCTGGCCAAACACCCTATCCCCGTAGCAGGGGAGGATCACCTGCGCTTTGCCGGTGAGCATTGTTTCAATGCAGATGTCAGCACAATCCAGCCGTCCCGAAAACCGCGACGACAGGTAGCCGCCCGATTTCCACAGGTAAGCAGTCATCATCCGCATGACCTGGGCTGAATTGCCGTAGATCAAGTAGAGATGGGGTCGAAACGCTGCCCGGCTAATTGGGGCGGTGAGCAGATATTTGTATTGCTGAAAGGAGAATTTGGGTACCTGGGCCTCGGTGGTGGCGCCGATTTCGTTCGTCTCGGTGAACATGCCGCCGCACATTTCGCCACAAGAGAAGGCAGTCGTCTCCAGCTTGAATCCGAAGGCGGTCAGAGCCAGCGGGCAGCCGACATCGTCAGCGCCGACAGCCAATTGCCAGCCGTAACGCCGGGCGATGGAGAACGTCTGGCAGATCGCCACGTCGTGACCGAAATCCTGTTTCGGGCGGCGGGTCCGTTCGGGCAAAGCCTCACCGTCCGCTACCATGCGCACCGCCAGGGGGAAGGTTCCCGGGCGGACATGCTGGGTGAGGGCGTTGTCCAACGCCGGCAAGAGCCGTAGTGGTGAACTGGCGGAACTGCTCGTCACGAAATGTTTCCTCGGTTTCGATATGTAACGCTGCGGCAGGGGCATTGGTTCAGAGTATGGGCGTGCCGCCACAGAGCGAATATATTGTCGTCGACCGGGTTGGTCAACCACCTGTGTAAAGAATGATCATCTTCGTTTTCCCCTCTACATCCGGACTCTACAGAGCCGAAAATATAGGAGGATACGGTGGCTCTGTAACTCTGTCCGAAAGGGACTCATGACGTCGAAAATTCTGGTCATCGACGACGAAGATTCCATGTGCAATTTCATGGAGATCATGCTGGCCAAGGAAGGGTACAGCGTGGACACCACGACTTCGGCCAAGGATGGCGTCGTTCGCCTGAAGGACAAGAATTACGATCTGGTGATCGCCGATCTGCAGATGCCGGAGATGACCGGTATCGACGTTCTCAAGCAGGTCAAGTCATTCAAGAGCGGCCAGGAGTTTATCGTGATGACCGCCTTTGCGTCGGTGGATACCGCTATCGAGGCGATGAAACAGGGCGCGGCTGACTACATCACCAAGCCGTTTAAGGTCGACGAAATCAAGCTGGCGATCGAGAAATCCATCAATCGCCGTCAGCTCATTCAGGAGAATTCGACCCTCAAGCGCCAGTTGCAGGACGACAACTCGTTCGACAAATTCATCGGCGCGTCCGACGCCATCGTCAAACTGAAAAAGCTGGCTCAGCGGGTGGCGGGGACCGATTCCACCGTGCTCATTCGTGGTGAGTCGGGCACTGGCAAGGACCTGATTGCCCGCGCCATTCACCATCACTCGACCCGTTGCGGCGGACCGTTTGTGACGATCAACTGCGCCGCCCTGCCGGAAACCCTGCTGGAGTCGGAGCTCTTTGGCCATCGGAAAGGGTCCTTTACCGGCGCGATTAAGGACAAGGAAGGCCTGTTCGCCGTCGCGAGCAACGGGACGTTCTTCCTCGACGAAGTAGGCAACACCTCGCTATCGATTCAGGTCAAACTTCTGCGCGTGCTCGAAGACAAGAAGATCACGCCGGTGGGCGATACCCAGCCGATCGAAGTCGATGTCCGCCTCATTGCCGCCACCAACGCCGATCTGGAGAAGGACGTTCAAGCCAACCGGTTCCGGGCCGACCTGTTCTACCGGCTCAATGTCATTCCGATTTATATCCCGGCGCTTCGGGAGCGGATCGAAGATATCGAACTCCTGTGCGAGCATTTCCTGAAGAAATTCGCAGCGCGGACATCGTCATCTACCAAGCGGCTGTCGGCCGAGTCGATGCGTCTGTTGAAAAGCTATCAATGGCCGGGCAACGTGCGCGAGCTGGAGAATACGCTCGAACGGGCAGTGTTGCTCAATCGGTCCGACTTGATTGATGTCTCCGATTTCCCGGAGAAACTCAGGACGCCGGAGCCGACGACCGTGGTCAGTGAAGAGGACCCCAAGACGCCGTCGCTGGAATTGATCGAGAAGGCGTACATCCACTACGTCATGACGCAGACGAAGGGGAAGAAGGCCGAGGCGGCCAAGCTTTTGGGTATCGATAGCTCGACACTCTATCGCAAGCTGGAGCGGTACAAATTGAAAGAGCTTCTGCCAGGGAAGGGAGAATCCGGGGAGGGTGAGTAACCACCCAGGGGGACAAGGATAGTTCAAATGACCGCCGGTTGCGCAAGCAGCCGGCGGTGTTTGTTTGGAGGGTCGTCGAACAGTCTTGTTGAAGGTCATCGCGAGGCGCGCTTCGCGCCGTGGCGATCTTTCAGTTCTCTTTTCTTCTCCCTCGCCCTTCAGGGAGAGGGGCGGGGGTGGGGGCCCGTAGGACGATTGTTGGAAACATGTCAGGGCTGGATCCCCGCTCAAGGCGGGGATGACATTGGGGCGGCGGGGATGACATTGGGGCGGCGGGAATGACATTGGGGAGAAGTCAGGACTCTTCCGTAGGTCAGGCTTCTATGTCCAATTGATCAAGAAGCCTGACAAGTAAGTTTGCCCCGTACGCCTTCAACTTCCAATGGCTGGCGTACGTCTCGTGCGCCAGTAACGTCAGGCGAGTTCCGAGGCGAGCCGGATTCGCAGAGAAACCCGACAACCGTTTCACCCCAGCTTAAACCAGTTCTCCAGCAGCTTGAAATTGCTTTCCCGAATGGCGGACTCGATTGAAGCGTACTCTGCGAGTACCTCGTCCTTGCTCTTGCCGATCTCGGCCAGTTCCGAGGCATACCGATTACACCAGACGGTGGCTTCCGCGGCGGTCGTCTCAATATGGAACTGCACACCCACCAGATTCCCCTGACGGAAAGCCTGGTTCTTACAGCTCTCACTGGTGACCAGAAGCGGGAGGCCAAACGGCACGCGGAACGTATCGCCATGCCAGTGAAAGACGTCGAACTCGGGCGCAAAACCGGCAAAAAGTGGATCGGCCGCGCCGTCGCTCGTGAGCGTCACTTTGTACGCGCCGATCTCTTTATGCGTATGCCGTTCGACCTTGGCGCCGAGCACTCTGGCCAGAATCTGGGAGCCGAAGCAAATGCCAAGATATGGAGTGTTGCGCCGAGCGATTTCACTCAGGAATGCGTACATGCGCTTGAGAAACTCGTGCTGTTGGTATTCGACGACCGACAGGGGACAGCCGGTACAGATGACGCGGGTGACATCGTCAAGACGGGGCAGTGGATTGTCGCGATAGAGGTGGATGACCTGATACGACTCGCCTCGTTGGTTGAGGTAGTCGAGGATGGTCCCAGGTCCTTCGATATCGCAGAGCTGGATGATGGTGGTCATGGGTAGTATTCCCTTCGGCCCTCACCCTAGCCCTTCCCCGGAGGGAGAGGGAACATGAGGGGCCGCTGGCTCGTCAGATGCTTGGCGTACGTCTTCGTGCGACACGCGCCGTGCATTCCTATTTCGTAAACTTCCTCACCGGATGAAACACATCGATAATATGGCAGTCCGTCTGGGTGTAGGCGCTGTGCGGCACGTTAGGCGGTATCACCAGCACCGAGCCCGGCCCAAGCAGGTGTTTGGTTCCTTCCATGGTCAGCTCTATAATGCCGTCGATGACGTTCACCACCTGCTCCTGCGGGTGATAATGTTCCGGCAGTGGAGAATGAGCCTTTGCATGCACATTCGAGATGGTCATTGACTCAGAATGCACCAGTCGAGACATGTACCCGGGAGCCAGTTCAATCTCCGGGATTTCGATAAGATTAATAGACGTCATTGGATCAGACCTTTCACCAGATTATGCGTTTCAGCCCGGACCGGTACAATAAACAAAAAGCCGCCGGGTTTCGCAATCCGGCGGCTTCACGGGGGCTCGCAAATGGAAAATTACTTGATCAGTTCTTTCGCAAACTCCGGCAAGGCAAACGACGCCGTATGGATGTCGCCGTTGTAATACCGGGTTTTCGGTTTCTGCTTGTCGTACCGGTTACGGTCAAAATCCCGCAACGGATGGTACTTCTTGGAACAGAACGCAAACGACCAGAGCGCCGACGGGTAGATCGGCATGTGAGCGATGTACATCTCGACAATCGGGAAGATGTCCCGGACGTTTTTGTACATCGACTTCACCGCCGTCTTGTGGAAAAACGGCGACTCCGACTGCGCCAGCATGATGCCGTCGTCCGTCAGTGTGTCAAACACCTTCTGATGGAACGGCTTCTGGAACAGGTCGGCGGCCGGCCCCACCGGGTCGGACAGGTCGAGAATGATGATATCGAACTTCTCTTTGGTCCTGGCGATGAAATCCTTGCCGTCGGCAAACACCAGCTTGGCCCGTTTGTCCTTCGTGCCGGTGGTGAGGTGGGGGAGATGCTTCTTGGACACCTCAACCACCATCTTGTCGATTTCGCACATGGTGCACTGCTTCACCTCCGGGTGTTTGAGCACCTCGGTGAGCGCGCCGCAGTCGCCGCCGCCAATAATGAGGACCTTTTTCGGATTCGGGTGGACAAACAACGGCACATGCGTGATCATCTCGTTGTACACGTTGTTGTCGTTCTCGGCCGCCATGAGCGAGCCGTAGAGCACCAGAATCTTGCCGAAAAACCCGTTGCGGATGATGTCAATACGCTGGAATTTCGAGTTGGTCGATTCGACCAGCTCATCCACCTTGACCGTCAGGCCGCACGAGTGATCCTGCAATTCGGAGTACCAGACATTCCACAGGTCCTCCATACCGGTTACAGCGACATCCCGCTGTGCTGATTTCTTAGTCGTCGCCATGACCTCTCTTAGTCTATCACCTTGTACTCCGCCCGGCGGAGAGAGTTAAAGTTCGAGCCGGACACCGAGCAGTAGGCCCCGGTGCACGGGAAAACGAACATGTCGCCGATATTGTGTTCCGGAATCATCAGGCCGTCGTACATGACGTCAAACGAGTCACAGGTCGGGCCCGACAGCACGGACAGCTTCTCGTCGCCCTCGCGATCCGCCACGACCGGGTAAACACAATGGTCGTAGAGGATGCCGCTGAAGCTGGAGTAGAGGCCGTCGTCGAGATAATACCAGACCTTGCCGTCACGGAAGGCCTTGCCGATAACCGAGCAGACCAGAGTGACCGGGCTGGCCGAGATAAAACGACCCGGTTCGCAGATGACCTTGATGCCGGGGCGGATCTTCTTGTCCAGCGCCTTCGTGATCGGCTCGCAGAACTCCTCGATGGACGGCACCGGGTCAAGATACTGGACGGGGAAGCCGCCGCCGATATCGAGTACGCGCATATTGAACCCGGCCTGGTCGAGCTGGGCAATCAGCTTCTTGGCGCCGTCGATCGCCTTAAGATAGTTCTCGACGTAGATGCACTGAGAGCCGATATGGAAGCTCAGGCCGTAGAATTCGTGGCCGGCGTCCTGGATCATCTGGGCCAGCGGCAGGACTTCTTTCACGTTGCAGCCGAACTTGTACTGCAAATTGACCACCGCAGCCTTTTCCAGGCCGATCTTATACCGAATGATGACTTTCAGCTTCTTATTTGTGTACCGGCGGAATTTCTGAACTTCTTCAGGATTATCCACCACAAACGTATCGACGCCGGCGCCCACGGCCCGGTCGAACTCCGGAATGGATTTCACCGGGTGGGTGTGGATGATGGTGGAAGCATCGACGCGCGTCTTGAGAACGTCGTCGATTTCACCAGCCGAGCAGACGTCGAAATTGCCGCCGCGGTCCCAGACCTCCTGCAGAATAACCGGGTGGTTATTCGATTTCACGGCGTAGTGGATGGCCACCCGCGGCAGGGCCGCTTTGAGCGCGTCGTAATTGCGCCGCACCTCCTGGCGGGACAGGAGAAGAAGCGGCGTCTCGAGACGACGCTTTTCAAACATCTCGCGGATGAGCGCGGTGTCGACGCCCCGGAAGAGGGCGGTGTCCTCCATCGCAGCAAAATTAACGGAACGGGTCATTTCGCCTTCCCCTAAGGTTAGCTGGCCCGGGACGCCAGGTTGGCTGGCATCTGTACCGGTTTGTGGTTGATGACTTCGTCGATCTCAGACGGGATACCCCGTTTGAGTTCCTGGACAAAGGACTGCCGGCAGTCGAGCGCCTCCTTCATGTACTCGTGGGCCTTCCACGGATCAACCGACTGGCCACAAGTGAAGAAATCGACCGCCGCGTAGCCGTATTCCGGCCACGTGTGGATAGAGATATGCGACTCGGCAATGACGATCACTCCCGAGACGCCCTGCGGCATGTAGCGATGGAAGACCGAGCGTACGACCGTAGCACCGGACCGACGCACCGCTTCATTCATATGCTCCTCCAGCAACCGAATGTTGTCAAGCAGACCGTTGTTGCAGTCCGTATACTCGACAATCAGATGGCGACCGAGCATTTTCACTAGTTGGTTCCTCCTTCTTACCGGAAACAGGTTACCGTCACATCTGTGGCGGTGTCGTAATCCACAAAAACTGCACCACCGAGTTTGAAGCATTGACAACCTGATGAGTCCGATCGGACTCAAAATAGAAGCAATGTTTGCTCGGCACCCTATAGACAGCACGATCAATTTTCAACGTGGCGGTACCTTTAAAGATGTACCCGAACTGCTCACCGGGATGCGGTCCCTGACGCTCCAGCTTCTCGCCCGGAGCCAGCTCGACAAAGATCGGATCCATGAGGTTGTTGGTTGAGCCGGGGACGAGCAGCTCAAACCGTCCGGCCCCTTTGCCTTCGACCGCCACCCGCTCGGAGGGTGAGTAGACGACCTTGGCCTGCCTTTTGTCGGAGAAGAACTCGGCGAGTGGAATTCCCAGCGCATCCAGAATGTCAGCGAGAGAATCCACGGAGATGGAGGACTGTTCATTCTCGAGTTGGGAGATAAACCCTTTGGTCAGCTTGGCTCGATCCGCTAGCTCCGCCTGCGTTAATCCGGCCGCCAGCCGTAGGGTCTTGACTTTCTTCGCGATGTTGATGTCCAACTCGGGTTATGACGCTCCTGGGTTTAATATACTAACCTTTTTTGTTTAATAAACACGAGTGAGTATATAGAGTTCCGAAAATCTGTCAAGGATTTTTTACGCCAAAGCGGATTTTTTTTGCGTCGGCCGACTGTGGATAACTCCACCGGGGGCTTGAGCTTGAGCAGAGACAGCTTCAGATGGAGTCCCTCCGTCCACTTTCACCGGACCGTCAAGAATTGCCTCGGTTTCGCCGTCCCCTCTTGGCCAGAGATTACGACGCTATCTGACTGATATGTCGGCCAAAGCGAACAGCAGTTAACAAAATAGTTGAGCCGTCGCCGCTCTCTCTATCGTGCCGGCTTCCGTGGTATCCAGTGACCTCATCACGTCATCGTCGAGTGAGGAGTTGTCCATCGCCCCTCCGTGATCAATCGCCGCTCGAAAGACGGATGCTCCGGTCGCCGGACGTCGCCGTGACGATGGCGTCGCCGGATTGCGGACGAGGCGGGAGGTGCGGCGAATGCACGGTCGAATATTACGTAAAACCTTGACAGCGCGATGGACGACTGATAAATTGTTGTCACTTCAGGCAATACTCGCGACAGATGAATCAAAAGGAGGTCCCATGAGAAGGACAATACTATTGCTGCTCTGTGGAATATTCATATCCACGGTCGCAGCGGCTCAGACTCCGAAGATGGGCGTTGGCGCCTTTGGCGGCCTCACCATCCCGATTATTCAGGATGACCAGGGAAGCGGCAAGATTTTCGGCTTCATGGCCCGCTTCAAATTAGGCTTTCTCTCCCTGGAACCGAACGTTGCGTTCGCCAAGTATGGCGAGCCGGATCCGGTTGAAGGCATAGATTTGGGGATCGACGGTTCCAAGGTCACCAGCTACGGCGTCGACGCCGTCCTCGGCGGAGGGCCAGGGGTTCCCGGCTTCAAGCCGATATTTGTCGGAGGCATTGCTTCATACAAGATGAAGAACGACGATACCCAGTACGACGAGTCGCGAATCGGCTATTCCGGCGGTCTCGGTTTCCTGTTTGGCTTCTCGCCAAAACTTGATCTGAGTGTTCGAGGTAAACTTCACGTCATCCCGCTCGACGGTGGCGGTTCAAAGAAATCCGCCTCGGTGACCGGCGGGCTGATCCTCAATTTCTGAAAGGGGCAATATGCGTAAGCTTAATAGTACATTCGGCATTTGGGGATTGGCGGCCATCGGCATTCTGGTAGCAGGCTGCCTCATCTCCGGGACCTTCGTCATAGTGGAGTCGTTTTCGTTCACGGCGCAGAGTGGCTTCTACTACTATGAAATCGACCTGACCAATCAGTCGGACTGGGAGGATCACAAGGACCAGATCGATGCGATTGACGCTGTCGGAGCGGAATTTTTCATTACCTCTACCGAGTCCGGCAACGTCACCTTCAACGTCTTCGTCGATAGCTACAGCGGCTCGGCCAATCCAAGCGCCGTACCATCGTCAGCCAAGGTCATTCTGGAAGACCTTGACGTGGCGCCCGGGACAACTCACATCACCTACGCGCAATCGCTGGGGTACTTGAAGAATCTTGACGCGTTGAAAGCGCTCGTCAAAACGGGGAAATTCGACTACTACGCGACCAGCTCAGGCAATGAAGGGACCTCATTCAAGGTCGATTCCGGCAAGGTGATTGTCACCTTCTCGGCGTCCGAATAACCTTCGGTATGACAGATTTTCCGAAACCGGCGCGCCTCTGCGCCGGTTTTTTTGTTAGGTCGTGGGCTTGCGGGTATGCCAAAATCGGCTAAATTACCGCCCGTGTAAGCCGTCGACCAAGTAAGGAGTTCGCCATAGAACAGTATCAGATTGTCATAATCGGAGGTGGCCCGGGAGGCTATACAGCCGGCATCCGCGCTGCCCTCAAAGGCGCCAAGGTAGCGGTAGTCGAGTACCGGGAACTGGGCGGCGTCTGCCTCAACCGTGGCTGCATCCCGTCCAAAGCGCTTATCGCCTCCGCCACTCAATACTACAATATGAAGAACGCCGAGGCGTTCGGTATACGCCTGGCCACGCCTCCGGTGTACGATTGGACCGCCATGCGTCAGCGAAAGGACAAGATTGTGTCGATGCTGGTGGGCGGAATAGGCCAGCTTTTCAAGTCCCATGGCGTCGCGCACTACCAGGGCTGGGGACGAATCAGCGGGCCAAACCAGGTAGTGGTCACCGACGAGAATGGCAATGAAACCCGACTTAAAGCGGAGAATATCATCATCGCCACTGGGTCGCGGGCCGTCAACATTCCCGCCTTTCCGATCGACGGAAAGAGAATTCTGACTTCCGACCATCTGCTCGAGCTGGATCACTTGCCGGAGTCGATGCTCATAATCGGCGCCGGCGTCATTGGCTGCGAATGGGCGGCGATGCTGTCGATGCTTGAGGTCAAGGTCGAGATGGTCGAAATGCTGGATCGCCCGCTGCCGATGGAAGACCCGGGTTCGTCGCAGATTCTCGAGCGTGAACTCAAGAAGCACAAGGTGCAGATCTATACCAAAACCAAAGTAGAAGGTATCACCGGCGGACCGGCCGGCATTCAGGCAAGATTGTCGAACGGCAAGACGATCGACGCCAATCAGGCGCTGGTTTCGGTCGGGAGGGCGTACAATACACAGGACCTCGGACTGGAAGACGTCGGCGTCGAGCTGAATCCCAATGGTTCGATCAAGACGGGCGCCGACATGCGCGCCAGCGTGAAGAACATCTTCGCGATTGGCGACGTCCGCGGCGAAATTCTGCTGGCCTACACGGCGACTCATGACGGCGCGGTGGCCGTCGACAACGCACTCGGGCTTAAGGCGAAAAAGAATTACTCCGGCGTGCCATCGGTCATCTTCACGCATCCTGAGGTCGCCTCAGTGGGGATGAACGAACCGGATGCCGCCAAAGAGCACGAACTGGCGATCGGCAGATTCCCGCTCCGCGTGCTGGGGAAAGCTCACGCCGAAAACGAGATTGCCGGTGAAGTCAAAGTGATCGCGGACAAGAAGACTGACAAACTGCTGGGTGTTCATATGGTCGGTGTTCACGCGACGGAGGCAATCCATGTCGCCGCGCTGGCAATCAATCAAGGCATGACCGCTACTGACCTCGGCAAGTTGATCTTTGGCCATCCGGTGATTTCCGAATCGATTATGGAAGCGGCGCATGATGTGCATGGGCTTTCCGTGCATTTAGCCGCAAAACGGCCAGCCACTGGCGCAAAAGCTGCTCATTAGCGTCAGTTCCTCAGCAAAGCGGCATTGCCTGGCGCAGATCGTGCGATTTGTAAGTTGTTGATGTGCAATGTAAACATTGCACCATCACCCCGCTTGGTGTGGAAAGACTGGCGCAGATAATGCGTCGATGATCTCTATTTGTTAACTGCACACTGCAGGCAGCCCTTCAAGTGCATATTAAACAATAGATTACCTTGCATTTTGGAAATTGTGCCAGAATTGGCACACCGATTGTGTATATAAGTCGCGTAGTTAGTTACTCTTAAATATTACGCAGTATGGCGGTGAAGGGTATTTAAGAGGTGGGGATGAAGGAGTTCCTAGTGAGGGGGAACTCCTTTTTAATTACGAGAACCGGTCGATCAGGATGATTGGCCGGTTCTTTTATTGATTGGTCGTCCCAGCTGCCTGATTCTGCAGCACGCCTCTCAGCTTGAGAATAATCTCCGTGTTCCGGAACGGTTTGCTCAGGTAAGCATCCGCCCCGCACCGTATCGTGGTCCCCTTGGTCTGGCTGGCCGACAGGCCGGTAATGATGACGACAGCGATGCCCGGATACCTCTCCTTGACCAGCCGGGTCAATTCCATGCCGTTCATGCCCGGCAGACCGATGTCAGCAATGACGATTTCCACCCGGTCGCTGTTGAGGCGAGCCAGGCCGTCCTCGGCGCTTTTTTCGGTGAGGACAGTGAACCCCTGCCGTTCAATGGTGTGTCGGAGCTTATCCCGGATCAGCTTCTCATCCTCGATCAGGAGCACGCACGGTTTACCCTGGCGCAGGATGCGTTCGATTTTTGAAGTGAGCGTGTCGGCGGTAAATGGCTTGACGATAAAATCCTTGGCGCCCGCTTTCAGGCCCTCGCGAAGTGTCGGTTCGTCTCCCTTGGCGGACAGCAGGATAATCGGAAGTGAGTGCAGGCGAGGGGTCTGCGCGACTGCCCGGAGAAGGTCGAAGGCGGAGGCTTTCGGCATATGCACGTCGCTGAGTACGAGATCGATGGCTGGATCGTTGTCCAGCATCTTCAGTGCAACGCGGACCGAGGCCGCGGACACAATGTCGTAATCGTGCTTTTCGAGAATCTGTTGGATCAACCCAAGGATTGCCGGGTCGTCGTCGACCACCAGAATCTTGGCCATGGGGATTCTCCGGACGCGGAATGTGTGCTCATAGGTCATATTATCGGCAGACTCACTGATCCTTTGAGGGAACTCGGGGTCGAGGCTGGCTCCGGCCCGGCGGAAAAGCCGCAGATTGTCGCTTGACGACGGGAGCAAAGGGTGTATTTTGTCGGTTCAATTGAATGGTAATGGCGGTGTAGCTCAGTTGGTTAGAGCAGTGGAATCATAATCCACGTGTCCGGGGTTCGAGTCCCTGCACCGCTATTTTCTTTATTCCGCCATGCCCTACTAACGCGTAGAGCATCAACCCCCGGGTATTTTGTCGCAGTTAACCCGGTAACTCCTATTGACATAGTCGACATTTCGGTGTACATTCCGGCAATTACTACGTCACACCACTTGGAAGGGCCACACCGGAATGCAGCACCGCACTTGCCTGTTCACCGGGCTAGCGTTCTTCGCATCTCTCCTCTTGTGCCATTCGTCACATTCGCAGGTCGTGGATTCTTCAACCGGCCACATGTACATCATTGTTACCGCCGCCACAACTTGGCCGGAGGCTGAGGCGGACGCCGAATCGCGCGGAGGTACGCTGGCGACCATCACCTCTCAACACGAG
This sequence comes from uncultured candidate division Zixibacteria bacterium, assembly GCA_963806185.1. GTDB lineage: Bacteria > Zixibacteria > MSB-5A5 > GN15 > FEB-12 > CAWDXE01. The sequence goes on along the minus strand of CAWDXE010000001.1, from coordinate 54,643 downwards.
CAGGATTTCATCGCCTCGCACGCCGCGTCGGCTGGGGGTGTCTTGTTCATCGGGGCGACCGATGAAGGTCACGAAGGGGTCTGGCAATGGGTGACTGGTGAGCCGTGGGCCTACAGCAACTGGTTCTCGGGTGAACCGAATAACGGCGGGAGTCGCGAAAACGTCGCCGTCCTCTCCTCAGAGCTCGGCTACCGATGGAACGATGTCGCCCTGGATAAACGGCATGGGTATATCATTGAGATTGACACCACCACTCAGCCCATTCCGGTCGACATCAATTTTGGCGTCGAGAAAGGTATTTGCCGGACGCTGTCGCCGACGATCTACTGGGGCTACCGCAACTCGTCGGCCGCCCTCCAGCAACGGGTAGAAGTCACCATCCTGGAATTTTCAGACTCAACCTGGTCGCCGCGATGGGCCAGCGGTGAAGTCTACACTTCGGACACGACGCTTGCGTACCTGGGGCCGCCGTTAGTCGATGAGACAGAGTATCAAATACAGATTCGACTTCATGACGGCGATCACTGGGGAGGAATGCGGGAATCGGCTTTCCGGGTTCACCTTCCCAAAACGTACACGGTTCCCGAGCCGTTTGCACTCCACGAGGCACTGTATGCGGCAGCCGGTGGGGACTCGATCCTGGTGTCTCCCGGAACCTACGTGCTCGATCGAGCCCCGGTGGCGACGGGGGCAATCATAGTCGCACACGGTGGGCCGGACTCGACCTTCCTGATCATGTCCGACGCGACCGGCTATGTGATGCAGTTCTTCAATGCCGTCGATGCGGTCGTCGATGGCTTCACACTGATTGAGCAGAAGGCATCGTCGGCATTCATTGTTACCAAGTCATCGGTGACGTTCAGGAATATGCGAATTCGCGATTGTACTTTCAGCGCGTCGTGCATTACCGGGGGAGCAGGATCAACGATTTCCATCACACGCTCGTTGTTTTCCAATGTGACCGCCCCCGGCGGTGCGATTGCCGCCGCGGGATGTGTTGTGCACTTCTCGAACAATACCGTCTATCACATCACCAGTTCCATGTTGAACGGCTTTCACGCTGACAGCCACTTTGAGAACAATATCTTTGCTGAGTGTGCGGGGTGGGCGATCAGCGGGACGTCCGGTAATGTCAGCGAAATGTACAATTGCTTTTGGAACAACTCGCATGATGTTGGGTCCGGCGGCTCGGTCCATGCGCTCAGCAGCACCAGCAAGAATATCGACCCGCGGGTGGCAAGCAACGATTTGCAGGCCTACCATCTGCTGACCGGATCGCCGTGCATAAATTCCGGCAATCCCGATCCCGCCTACAATGATCCGGATGGGTCGCCCAACGACATGGGCTTCCTGCCGTATTTTTCCGTGCCGATGAATGTGGTCAATATCTTCGTCGACGGCAGCCCCGGTAACCTTCACGCGTTCAATCTGCAGCCTGCATTCAACTGGAATTATGCTGATCCGCGCGATCGCGGGCGCCAAGTGAAGCTGCAGTTTCAGGTGAACACCGGCAACGACTGGCTACTTGTGGATACGTGGGACAGCGGAGAAATCTCTCAGACCGCCACTACCTTGGTCTACTATGGGAGCGAACTGCAAAGGGGCAGAGTCTATTACTTGCGCATGCGTGCCTCGGCCGGAAGCGGCTGGTCGCAGTGGCACTTCACCGCGTTTCGCATCGATCGCGCACCGTCGATCCCGGTCCTCAATTCGCCGCCCGACCAGTCGGTATTCAGCGCCTTCTCGACCACTTTTCAAACCAGGTCGTCGTCGGACGCCGACGGTGACACCGTCAAGTATCAATTCCGGTTCTACAAAGACATGGCCATGACCGATGAGTACCTGGTGCTTACCGTCGGGCCGTTTACTCCCGGAGTCCTCCCGTCGTGTGCCATCCCGCTCAACATGGCGGAGAACAGCATTGCCGCCTGGCAGGTACGCTCGTGGGACGGGTACATGTTTTCAGATTGGTCAAGTCCCCGGTATTTCGGGATCGACCGAGTCCACGAGGCGCCGCTTCCCCCGTTCCTGGCCCATCCAGTGGAGAGTGACCATCCGGTCGTGAACTTACATCCGCAGTTCTCCTGGCACCCGGCCGTTGATCCCGATCCCTTCCAGGTGATCACGTATCAGTGGCAATTTTCTACTGTCCCGAGCTTTCTCCTCCACACTGACAGTGTGTTGATGATGGATACAACGGTAGGGTTCAAGCAGAAGTTGGCCCCTAACAAGACCTATTACTGGCGGGTCTTCGCAACGGACCCGGAGGGGATGCAGGTCGTGTCGGCGCCAACCAGTTTCCGTACGTATGTGCCGGGGGATATCGACGGCAATGCCAATATCGATATCGGGGATTTGTCGGAATTCATTTCGAGACTCTTTATTTCTCCCGCGCCTTTTGACGAGCCGCTCATCGGCGATGTAAACGGCGACTGCCAGGTGGATATCGTCGATCTGACCCGGCTGATCGATTACCTGTTCATGTCTATGCAGCCGCTGGACATGGCCTGCGGTGATTCCGTGGAGGAAGATTCCGGAGTACAGCCATGAACAACTCGTGCGGGAAGATTCAGCAGCATTCCTCGAAGCGTTCGGTCTCGGCGATGAGAAGGTTATTGTCGCTGTCCCTTCAGCTGACCGTCGGCCTGGCGATAGCGCTAGTCCTGGCGGGAGTTGTCGAAGTGTCGGCCCAGGCCGTAACGGATCCGGCCACGGGCAAACAATACCAAATCGTGGCGAAGTCCTGCACGTGGCCGTTTGCCGCCGACTCGGCGTTCAAGATGGGGGGCCAACTGGCTTCTATCACGTCGGCCGAAGAGCAGGCGTTCGTTTACGCTGCCTTCAGAAACAGCTACCTGGAGTCGTACTTCATCGGCGGAACCGACTCGCTGGTTGAAGGGAAGTGGGAATGGATATCCGGTGAGCCCTGGGTATTTACCAATTGGATTTCGGGGGAACCCAACAATGCCGACAACGAGGATTTTGCCGCGATGTATTTTGGTTTTGGTGGACGGTGGAATGACGTACGCCGAACTACTGCTCTGAACGGCTTTATCGCCGAGTTTGATCGCACCGAGTATCCGGTGGCACGGAATATTAATTGTGGAGATCCGGAGTCAGCCGGAGCGAGTGGCTCCGTACCGCAGTTCAACTGGCATTTTCTCGATACCTTGCCCGGGGTGCAGCAGGGCGTCGAAATTGAGGTTGGCAATGACACAGACTGGGTCGTCGCCGAGCAATGGCAGTCGGGTCAGATCATCACCGGCGATACGTCAATGGTCTATGGTGGTTCCCCACTTCAGGATAACACCACGTATGTCCTCCGGATTCGCGTTTTCAACGGCACCGTATGGGGCGGCTGGACCAAGTTCATGTTTCACGTCGACTTCTCGACCTTAATATATGTCCCGGGCACATTTGCCACGCTGGCGGAGGCCATTGCCACGTGCGGCAACAGTGATACAATTGTGGTGATGCCGGGCTGCTACGAGATTGCTGAAACCTCGATAACCGATCGAGTGGTGATCAGATCGGCCGAGGGTCCCAACGAGACGATTCTCATGCCGAAGGCCGCTACTTCGGGATATCTCTTTCGGTTGCAGGCAGGTGCTCGGCTGTCGTTGAGCGGAATGACTATGCGCGGGTCGAGCGACGTGGGCCAAATATATGCGCCTAGTGCGTCGCTGGAGTTGATGGGCATGTCTTTCGAAAGACTGAAAATCAAGGCTAATCTGATTTCACTGACTGGAGCAAGCCGATGCCAGATCAGCCGTTGCACCTTCAGCAATTTACAGACAACCGGCAACCTCATATTCGCCGACATTTACACGGAGCTTACGTTTGTCAATAATACTGTGGACAGCGTGACCACTAACGCCCTTTACATTGCCAACGCCGCCTCAGTGATCAAGAACAACATCTTCCAGTATTGCACCGTGGCCATTTCAAACTACACGGGCAGTGAAGAGACGTACAATTGTTTCTGGCAAAACGGTCAGGACCGATACCCGGACGCGCCGATCGGCCCCGGGAGTCTCGCGCTCGATCCGCTGCTGCCGAGCCGGCATCTCGGCAGTTTCATCCTTGACAGCGCTTCGCCCTGTCTGGATTCGGGTGACCCGTCCAGCGATTTCTACGACCCGGACGGTTCACGCAGCGACATGGGAGCGGTTCCGTATTCGGCTGAGGGAATATTCCTGGCCGACCTGCTTTTCAACGGAATCTCTGGAAACTCACATGTGATCCCGGGAGACCTGACGATCGATTGGAGCTATGTACGTGCTGAGGATCGTGCGCGGCAGACCGGGTTCGAAATCGAACTGCACGAAGGCCCGTGCCCAACTTCGCCGCTATGGCAGCGCACGTCGGCTCCGAGCACCGACACAGCGATGATGTACGACGGCCCGGCGTTGCAGCGCGGACAGACGTATGGCGTGCGCATTCGGGTCTCCGATGGCGCAATCTGGTCGCCGTGGTATTATGCTATGATTCGCGTGAACAGCGCACCGCCCTTGCCGACGTTGGAATGGCCGCCGCCGGGGGCGATTGTGGCCGACTCACAATACCAGTTGTATTGGTCGCTCCAACCGGATCCGGATGGAGACGGGGTGCGCTTCGACGTAGAAGTATATGCGGATTCCGCGTTGACACAACTCGCCCGCTATGTCTACGACCTGTGGGAGACTACGTGGAAGCCTGCACTGCGATGGGAAAACAAGGCGTTCTTCATTCGCTTGCGATCCACTGATCGATGGGAGTATTCGGATTGGACAGAAGTGCGGAAGTACTACATTAATTGCAGGGAGGAGGTGCCCCCGACGGGGGCGCCGCTGTCACCTCGAAACCCGGCCGTGCCTCTCTACACGGTGCGGCCTACCTGCGTGTGGAATCGGTCAGTCGATCCCGATCCGCTCGATACTGTCAGGTACCTGATTCAGATAGCCAGCGATACAGGTTTTGTGGTCAAGTATGAGGAGTGGGTCAGTCAAACCACTTTTGCGCTTCCCGAGGATCTGGTGTACGGAGACCAGTACTGGTGGCGCACCCGGGCCATGGACAAGACCGGCAGATCGGCGCTCTCGGTCACGGCATCATTCCGAATTTACGCCTTGGGCGACCTGACCAATGATTTCAGCACTGACATCTCCGACCTGACGCGGATGGTGAGCTATCTATTTATCGAAATGCAACCACTCAATCCGATGAATATTGGTGATCTCAACGACGACTGCTCAGTTGATATACTCGACCTCACGATTCTTATCGACCACCTCTTCGTGAGTTACACGCCGCTCAAACCGGGCTGTGCCATTCAGCCGACCGAGTAACCAATTCGGTGCGGGCTGATGGTCCGTCCTCGCTGGGAGGAACGGGGCCGCCTCTGTCACTGACTTGCGGGGAGCCAATCTTTCGCTTCTAAACGGATCGAAGTGGAGATTTCCCTTGACAATGCGCACCAGGCTGCTATAGTTAACTTGGTGCCGGTTGTCCCACCGGTTGGAGCACACAGGGGCAGTTCAGCAGTAGAACAGAAGATCAATTGGCCATGCATTGTCGGTCTGCACGGGCTGGGGCGACATGCGTCACGGAGTAACCCTCCGGCGATGTGCAGGACGTGCGGTCACACTACCTTGGACGAAGGGAGGTGAGACACAGCAGAGACAATGTGGTTCGAGCGACACACACGTTCGCGCTACTCTCGCGTTCGAGGCCGACGGCTTCGGACTCCCCGACTAAATTTCTTATCGACTTATTAATTCAAGAACCGGGTGAGATCGCCAGGCTTGCCACGGATCCGGCTGATTCAGTGAGCTCGTGCGACGCACACCTCCCGGGGAGGAGCAGACGTGAGGAAACTGGTACTTTTTGCAGTGATGGTCTGTGTGCTACCGGTCATGAGTCTGGCCGTCACAATCACTGTGCCAACAGACTACACCACTATCAGCGCCGCCGTGACCGCGGCATCTCCCGGGGATACGATCAGCATTCTGGCCGGGACCTACACAGATAACATAATCATCAACAAATCGCTGAGTCTCATAGGTGTGGGGGCAAGTTTGGTGACTGTCTATCCGGCCTCCTCGGCACCTAACACTGGGACAGGGTCATTGCCTGCCGGCCACAGCACGATCATGCTGGTTCAGGCCAACAGTGTGTTAATCGAAGGCATGACACTGGACGGTGACAATCCCGGATTGACCAGCGGCCTTGTCGTCGGCGGTGCCGACCTCGACGCCCGCAACGGGATAATAACGAATCATCCGCTGGGTATGTTTGCCGGTCTGGAAGTTCGCTATGTAACAGTGAAGAACATCTACCTGCGCGGCATCTATGCCTCTTCAGGCGGCACGTTCAATTTCCATCATTGTATTATCGACAACGTGGCAGGTGAATCCCAGTCGATTGGACTGTTCAACTTCTACGGTTCGGGCAAAATTGAATACAACACGGTATCCAACTGCAACGACGCCATCGCCTCGAACTGGTCGACGGGCGTGGTGTTCCGCGGCAACACCGTGACCAATAGCGGCACGGGCGTGCACACCGATAATGCGGGCAGCGGTGGTCTGTTCGCCGACACGATTATAGCCAACAACGTTTCCAACAACCCAACCGCCGGGTATGGCATCTTCGTATTCCAACCGTACATCGCGCCGATCGTGCGCAACAACACGCTTACCAATCTTGCCGTCGGTATAGCGAGTGCGGGGGCGAACAGCACGGGGATTACCACCAGGTTCATCGACAACACGATAGACGGTGCTGGAAACCCGCTGGCCACCGGATTCTATCTGACCACATCATTGTGGGGCTGGGGCTCTTCGAGTCCGACGATCGAATTGACCGGCAATGCGATCATCAACAACGCAGATGGCATCTATATCGAAACCGAATCCGGGTACACGGCGAAATTGACTGCCACCGGCAACGTCATCAGCGGCAACAGCAATACCGGTGTGGTCAAGGGAACAGGATCTCTCGGCGCGGGCACCTTTGACCTTACTATGACCTCCAATTTCTGGGGCGCCACGTCCGGCCCGCAGAATGCCTCTTCCAATCCTTCCGGCGCCGGGAATTCGATCGACAACGGCATCGACTACTCGCCCTGGTGGGGTGCGGATTATCGAACCACCGCTCACCCCTGGCAGTGGTATGCCAACACCTCGAATGGTTCGACCATTCAGGAGGCCATAGGCTTCGCCACGGCCGGCGACGCGGTCAATTTGCGACCCGGCGTGTTCCGCGGGGGAATCGACATCAACAAGCGGATCTCCCTCGTGGGAGCCGGAAGCGGTGCGGATTCGTTGCTCAACACGCACCTGATGCAGTCGTCGCCTGCAAGCGCGCCGACCAGTTCCGTCGTACAGTTGAGTGCGTCGGGACTCTCCTCGAGCAGTCCGGTATTATTCAAGGATTTGCGCGTGCTTCCCGTTCAATTGTATGGATTTAATGTTCCGACAGGGAGTGTCTCATATGTGTCCATGGACAACGTCCAGATCATCGGCACCAATGAGACCAACGATATCGAGAGTGAAGTCGGCCTGAAAGTGTCGACGCTCGCCAGTCTCTTCAATCTGGACATTACCAACAGCGCTTTCGACCATCTCACCTACGGCTGGTATTTTGCAAAGCACGGCGACTGGGGACCAGGCGGCAGCTTGGTGCGCTATGTCGCCGTCAGCAACACCAGCTTCAGCAATAACGACGCAAAGGGGATTTACGTTGAGAAGCTGTCCGACGCGGCCTTCACCGGCTGTGTCGTCAACAATAACGGTCTCAACCTGTCCTTCTATAATAAAGCCTGGAACGGCGGCTTTGATGTGAACCTGAAAGGAATGGAACCGTACGCCAATTTGAGTTTCACGAACATGACCGTCACCAACAACGGTAAGTTCGTGCAGCACGGCGCCGGTTTCATGATCAAGGCGCGCAGTGACGGCGCCACCTACGGCGGGTATCCGGCGACTCTCACCGGGGTGAGCATCACCGGTGGCAGTTACACCGGCAATGAACGCGGCATACGGTTCGGCGAGCCTGCCAAGAGCAATTCCGGTCCGACCGGCGTGACCATCCACGGCGCCGATATCTGCAACAATGTCCAGACCTACGTGGGCGTTGACGGGTCATCGTACGGCGATCTGGTAAACGCTACCACCGCGCCGGTCAATGCCGAAGCCAATTTCTGGTGCAGTGTCAATTACGCGACCATTCTCAGTCACCTTGCTCAGGTGCCAGGGACGATCGACTTCGATCCGTGGTGCTCCGACGCAACGCACACGAATTGTACTCTGACCAATCCGCCGATGGTGGTATGGGTCGATGACGACTGGACCGGCAGCGCCGAGGGGAATGTTGTCGGCGGGCATATCTATGGATACGATGCATTTGCGACCATCATGACTGGTCTCACAGCCGTAGGTACCGGCGGTACGGTGAACGTGCTCGACGGCGCCTACCTTGAGGACGTGACAGTCGGCAAGGCCGTGTCGCTCATCGGTTCCGGCATCGACCAAGCAACTATCATCGGCTTAAAAACGGGAGCGAACTCAGCAACAGTTCGCGTGACGACCAACGCCGGCGTGGTGATCAAAGGATTCACCATTACACGCGATGGCAACAACGTGACCGACTGGGTCACAAACGTCAAGTTGGCCGGCTTGGCTGTTCAAGGAATGGCGGCCAACGCCGAGGTGGCCGAATGTAAGTTCATCGGGAACAGAACCGGTATTGATCTCAACTACACGTCCGGGAACTACATTCACAATTGCGTGCTGGATTTCAACCGGTCCGGTCTCATTCTCAGAAACCAGTGCACCAATAATCGCTTTGAAGAAAACGAGGTCACCAACAACTGGACGGTCGGCATTCTCTGGCTGGCGGCCAGCACTGAAGATGCTACCGGGACCACGTTTTTCAATAACAAGATTGAGGGCAACTGGTACGCTCAGATCGAGAATCGAAGCCTGACTGGAGGCGTGAAGAACTTCTCCGGCAACTGGCTCGGTTCGACCGCGTTGACGACGGCCAACACCAACGGCGCAGAACCGGGATACACATCGTTGATTCCGGTCGCTTATGGCGGCGCGGCTGTGCCTCCGGGTGGAGCTCTTTCGGTCCGAGGCGCCGGCATCGGTGACATGGACTATACCCCGTGGCTCGGCTCCGGGATCGACGCCGATGTCGACAACGGCACCGGGACTGTCGGTTTCCAGGGCAGTCTCTCAGTTCTCTATGTCGACGACGACAATGCGCAGAGTGGTTCGGTGGTGCGCGTCCAGGAGGCCGTGGACCTGGTTGACGGCAGTACGATCTACCTGATGCCCGGAACGTATGCCGGCCAGGTGGTCATCAACGGATTCACCGGCCTGAACATCATCGGTAGCGGCATCGGCACGACCTTTGTCACGCCGCCGACTGCCCCCATGACGCATTATTATGCGACTGGCGCAAACAACTTTGCGGTCATATCGGTCGAGAACTCAGATGGCGTCAATATCTCCAAGCTGACGCTTGACGGTCTCGCCAAAGGGAATATCAATTACCGCTTCGTCGGTGTCGGCTTCTTCAATGCCGGCGGTGGCATTGATAGCTGCGAAGTTAAAGACGTTCGCAACAACCCGATTGACGGCGGCCAGCACGGCATTGGCGTGTACGGGTACAACAGCTCTGCGCCGATGCGGACGATTGCGGTCAGTCACACGCACGTGGTGGGATTCCAGAAGGGTGCTATCGTCGTCAACGGTCCGTATGCCACGGGCAACATCTCGTATTGTGATATCGATGGCTACGGTCCGGCATCGTTCAACGCCATGAATGGTATCCAGATCGGCTACAGTGCGACCGGCAGCCTTATCGGCAATCAGGTCTACGGCTCTTCGTACACGGGCGCCGGCTGGTCCGCTACCGGCATTTTGTTGACGGGCGCCACCGGTCCGATCCTGACGAAGAATAATCTCGTCGACGAGTGTATGGTCGGTATCTGGTACATCAATGTGGGTGGCCAGATCGACAGCAATACTGTGACAGCGACGCCGGCCGGCACTGGCTTGACGTCGTACTGGAACATTGTCATCGACCCGTACAAGAACCAGCCCTCTCGTCAGCCAAAACCGTCACCGTTCGATGGTGAAGCTAGTGGCCTGCGTTCATCGGTCAGAGCTTCAGCCAATGTGGCGATCATCACTACGTCGGCAACGGGGAACCAGCTCGACGGCGGTGGAGGAGGCGTCGGTTTGGAGGCGGACGATTACTCACCCGAAATTCTTAATTTCACAGCGATCGGCAACCGGCTCACCAACTTTGCCAATGGCATAGTGATGTGGGAGGAAGCCGGCGGTACGCTGACCGGCGTATTGAGCGGCAACGACGTGCTTTTCAACGGGCTTGGTCTCTATAATGAGAACGGCACGGTGAACGCACAGAATAATACGTTCGCCAACACGGTCAATGCCGACGACAACACGGCGGCGAATTACTACAACCAGAATTGCTGGAACGACTATTCCGGCACCGGTTCGTATGCGGTCGGGGGCACGGGCGCCAATGTCGACAACAATCCCGTTACGGATTGCGGTCTCGATATAACGCCGGATGACGTCGCCTACAATTGCGCCGGAAACTTCACAATCAGTGTGAATATCGGTGAGGCCGTAACCGCACTCGATGCGGCGGCGGTCCGTCTTGAATTCCCGTCGGAATTGAACGTCGTCACCGTCAACAGCGCCTATCAGGTGTTTGTTGCAACTCAAACATCCAATCCGCCCGGAGGCAAGGACACACTAAAAGTTGACATCGGCATTCTGGTGCCGAATGTCATCGATGGTCCCGCAACGCTCTTCACGGTTACCATGAACGGTGCGACCAGCTTCTGTACGGCCAACGACATTTCGATGATTTATCGGGATTTACGTGACAGCACCAATACGCAGATTGTTGTGCCGCTGGCTACGGCAAGCACCTTCGTGGCCGATTGCATCGATCCGACCATTGCAGTGAATTCGCCGGTAGCGGGTGGATACTACAATGTCGCTCCGGTGTTGAATATCGGCGCGTCGGATGACTGCGGCCTCGATGCCGTGTACTATCAAATCGATGGCTGCACCGGCGCCTGGGTGGCAATCGGCACCGCTCTCGGCGGGACGACCTATACCAACGCTGCGTGGACGCTGCCGGGCTTTGGTGCTCTGACCGAGGGCGCGCACTGTGTGTACTTCAAGACAACAGACGACAACGGCCGCGGCAATGCCGATTCGTGCACTGTCTTCTGGTGTTTCACGAAAGACGTAACCGCGCCGACCCCGCCGACGGCGCTGCTGGCAAAACCGGGTCACAACAAAGTGAAATTGACCTGGGTCAACTCACCGACCAGCGATGCCATCGGGGTGAAGATTCAACGTGTGCCGTGGACGGATTCGCCGGAGTACGGCAGTCAGCCAACGCCGACGGCAGCCCCGGCATATCCGGCGGATCAGACCATAGGAACGACCATCCTCGACACAGCCGCGTCGGCCTCAGCGCCGACCAGCCACGTCGACACGTACACGCTGACTGATGCTGCTCGGGACATCTACTACTACGGTGCGTTTGCCTATGACGCTGCCGGCAACTACTCCGTTGCCGCCGTCAGCGCACAGGATCGGGCTACCTCGTATTGGTTGGGCGATATTTCCAACAATGGTGTTTCGACCACCAATTATGACGGCAAGGTCTATTACGAAGATCTCGTGATCTTCTCGGTGACGTATGGCAAGTCATACATAGATGGCGGGTACGTCAAGCATGCCGACTTCGGACCCACGCACAACATGAGCCCGAAGGGGATACCGCTGCCCGATGATTCGGTGAACTTTGAAGACCTGGCGATCTTCGCCATCAATTTCAATGCAGTAACACCGACTGGAAAGGTCAGTCCGCTATTTGCCAATGCTGAGGTAAATGGGCCGCTCGGTTTGAACTTGACTGCCGAGCCAAGTGATGGACAGGTGATCTACCACCTTTCGCTGGCGAACAACACGGGCGATCTGAAAGCCGTGCAGGCTGTGCTCACGTTTGCCAACGCCAACTTCATCGGTTCGGCGCTTTCGAGTCCGCTGCAGACGACCACCGAGCTGATGTTCAGCAAAGTGCGTACTGACGGCAATTCGGTGACACTCGATCTGGCGCTGCTCGGTGAGGGCAGGGCCATGATCGGTTCGGGTGAATTGGCCAGCTTCACATTCGTCGCCAAGCAGGGCGATCTGCCGCAGGTAACATTGTCGACGGGACAGATGCGAGATTTGGACAACCAGCCGCTCACTGTCGCGCTCAATTCAACGTCAGCGGGGTTGCTGCCGGCGGTATACGAACTGGCGCAGAACTACCCGAACCCGTTCAACCCGACGACGGTAATCGCCTATGCGCTGCCCGAGCCGGGACAAGTGCATCTGGAGATTTACGATCTTCTCGGTCGTAAGGTGACGACTCTGGTCGATGAGATCCAGCCGGCCGGCCGGTATACCGTCGATTGGACCGGTACCGATGCGTTCGGCAATCGTGTCGCCAGCGGCGTTTACTTGTATCGTCTTACGTCAGGAGCCTTCATCGAAACGAGGAAGATGATGCTCCTCAAATAGATTCCCCACCACCTTTCATACCGGAGCTCGAAGGAGAGGCCGCCCGGCCTCTCCTGTTCCGGAAAAGATTGAGGGCAGCGAGTGAAGAGAATTTGGACAATTGCGATTGTACTACTGCTGGGTTTCGGGTCGTCAGTTAAGGCCGTGAACCAGGCGGTCCTGTTCACACCTGAAGAACGAATTATCGCGGGAATCGGGCAATCCTTCGGGATGAAACTGGCGCTGGACTCCGGCGTCGTGGGGGCACATGCCTATCGGGTCACCTTCGCTTTCGATACCACGGTGATCCGTCTTGATTCGATTGTCATGAGTCCCGAATGGCGCGCCGTCACGGGGCTGACGCCTCCGTTCTTTTACTATCAGGACTCTACTGATGTCGACAGTCTCGGCACGCCCGTCTGGTATATCGATCTGTTCAGCGCCTTTCTCGGCAGTCAGTATCAAATTAATGGCTATGTCGATGTGGCGACGATCTGGTTTCATTCGGCGCAGCCGGGAATCTCACCACTGCAATTCCGGCAGTTTGTCGTTCAAAACAGTCTCTTGCAATTTGTCGCCAATTCTTCGAAAAACGCCCTGATCTTAGTCTGCCCGTTACCTCCGGGGTACGTATATTTCGGCGATCTTGACCGTACCGGCAACATCGATATCGGCGACCTGACGTTCATGATCAACTTTCTATTCCTGCTGGGTCCGGAGCCGCAGCCGATTATCCTGGCTGCCGACGTCACGTGCGACGACGGCGTCGATATCGGCGATCTCACGGCCTTGATCGATCACCTGTTCATCTCGTTTTCCCCGTTGTGTAACCACTGCCCATAGGAGAACACCATGCACCGAAAGTTTCTCATAATTGTGTTTGTGCTCGCTCTGGCGATATCCGCTCAGGCCGCACCGGGGACTATTACCGTCAGCGCCGATACGACGTATTTCCAACGCGATACATTCTTTATGATCACGGTGACCGCCGACCCGCAACTGGTTGGCGTGAAGGCAATACAGTTGAACGTCGACGTCAATCCCGCAGTGCTGCTGGCCGATACATCGAGTACTCTGCCGGTTCCGCTTGGGGTCGGCAACATGTTTGTGGACAACGATTCGATTACGTACTTCTTCACGTATACTCCGACGGCGAACGGCCGGTTGACGATCGACATAGCGGTGCTGGGCGACACCAATACCGTGAGCGGCCCGGGTGAGATCGTGCACATTCCGTTCAAGACCGTCTGGTTCGGCCAATCGGATATCGCAATCGACACATTTCGAATCCGCAACAATCAAAACCAGCCGATTGACGCCAATATCGTCAACGCCTGGGCGAGAGTCTGCCGATTTGTGGGTGACGTCAATGCCGATAATCGAATTGATATCGGTGACCTCACCTACTTGATCGACTACTTGTTTATACTTAATGTTGGACCGCCGGACCCGCCGGCGTCGGGCGATACCAATTGTGACGTCAACATTGACATTGTCGACTTGACTGTGCTTATCGACTACCTGTTCATCACTTTTGACGATATGTGCGACAAGTGCCTGTAGCAAATTACTCGTCGAACGCGCGTGTTCGCACGGCGTGGATGTAATCGGTGTAGGGAGGAGTGATCCCTGCCGCGCGCAGGTCAGTCGCAATCTGGCCGCGATGATACGTGCTGTGTAGCGGCACATGGGTGAGAATTTCCCAAGGGCGACTCTGAAAGGATTCGCCCTTTGAGTTTGTATAACTGACCGGAAGATTCTCGCGCAAGCGCCAGTCGTCGTCCAGCACCTCCACCCACTGACTGGCCACTTCCTCGAGCAGTGATCCCATCTGGTCAATGGTCAGGATCGGCCAGACCGCCAACGATTGCCGGCGCCCGTGCAGCCGGTCCAACCAGAGTCGCTCGGCGCTCAGGATATGACTAAACAGATTCTGTGATCTCTGCGGTAAGAGCGGCTCCTTCCGGAAGAACGACAGTAGCTCACGATTGGCCCACGTGTTGTAGGCGTACAATGATTTCAGATTCCGGGGATCACTAATCACGGCTGCCCTCCAATTCAAGCAACTTGTTGTGGTCTATATTGTTAATACATACAGGGATATGGTGTCATCCTTTTGCTCTCCGACCCTTGAAATTGAGAGTATATTAGGCCGAAAGGGGCAATGAATTCGCCGTGCACGAACTGGCTATCGCCGAGAATATAATAGATGCGGTACTGAAAAAGCAGCAAGCCGATCACCTTGGCCGCATCATAACGGTTGGCCTGAGGATTGGCAACCTGACCGACGTCGTCACCGAGGCGCTCGAATTCGGCTTCGCCAATGCCATTCTCGATTCGCCTCTGGCAGGCAGCCGTCTCGCTATCGAGCGGGTCCCGATCGCCGGCATCTGTCGGAGTTGTGGGTCCTCCGTGGAAGTTGCAGACTTTCGATTCACCTGCCCGAATTGCTCGTCGACCGATCTGAATATCACCAGTGGCCTTGAACTCGACATCGCCTGGTTGGAAATTGACGACTCGTCCGTGTCGGGTCATGCCGCTGAGGATGCCTGTGACAACAAGGAGAATACATGACGGAGAAGGTTACCGTCCAGGAGAAAGTCCTCTCGGAAAATGATCGTCTGGCCGGCGAGTTACGGCAAATCCTCGCGGCCGCACGAACCGTTTCGCTCAATCTGGTCAGCTCTCCGGGATCCGGAAAGACAAGCCTGCTGGAGCACACTTTGCGCGCGCTCAATGATAAATTCAAATTGGCGTTGATTGCCGGCGACGTTCAGACTGATAACGATGCTCAGAGGCTGATCAGAGCCGGGGGAAAGGTGGTCTACCCGATCATCACGAGGGGTGCCTGTCATCTCGACGCTCGCATGGTGACCGCCGTTACGGCGGATATGCGCTTCGCCGATCTCGATGTGCTGTTTATCGAAAATGTCGGTAATCTCGTCTGCCCGTCAAGCTATGATCTGGGTGAAGATGCGAAAGTTGTGATCATCAGTGTGACGGAAGGCGACGACAAACCGTTGAAATATCCCGGCATGTTTCGCCGGTCATCGCTCATGGTGATCAATAAGACCGATCTGGCTCCCTACTGCGATTTTGATATCAATCGCGTCATCGCGAACGCCCGGTCGATCAATGGCAGTATCGACGTCCTCCAGACTTCGTGCCGTACCGGTGAAGGCCTGGATAGCTGGTACGCCTGGCTGGAGCATCGGATTGCCGCAAAAAAAGCAGGGCAGGTAACGGCAACGTAAAGCACTATGTCTGATGACCGGACGACAGTCGGCAGTCGAATTTGCCGTCAATTCGTGGTGCGTGGCACTGTCCAGGGGGTGGGTTTCCGGCCCTTTGTTTATCGTCTGGCCACCGAACTGGCACTCGCCGGTTCAGTGCATAATGCCGGCGACGGCGTAACCATTGTCGTGGAGGGGGAGACCGGCTCCATTGAACAGTTTTTGCCCCGGTTGAAACGAGAACTACCGCCGCTGGCGCAGATTACGTCGCTCACCACGGCGGAACTTCCGCCGACTGGCCGTACTTCGTTTACGATCATTCCTTCCGATCACTCGCACTCGGCCGACACGTTCATTCCACCCGACATCGCCACCTGTGACGATTGTCTCTCCGAGTTGTTTGCTCGCGACAATCGCCGCCACCGCTATCCGTTTATCAATTGCACCAACTGTGGTCCGCGGTATACGATCGTCAACCGGATCCCGTACGATCGGCCGTTCACCTCGATGTGCCGGTTTTCGCTCTGCCCGGAATGCGAGCGGGAGTATCATAATCCGGCGGATCGACGGTTTCATGCGCAGCCGAATGCCTGCCCGACTTGCGGTCCGCACCTGACCTTGCATCGGTCTGACGGTACGGCGGTTGAATCGGATGATCCGATTCGGGAGACAGTCGCGCACCTCAAGGCAGGGAGGATTGTCGCGATCAAGGGCGTCGGCGGGTTTCACCTCGCGGTCGATCCCTTCAACGATACCGCGGTCGCAGAATTGCGCCGTCGCAAAGGACGCGCGCAGAAGCCGTTTGCCTTAATGGCTGAATCGATAGAAGCGGTGCGGCGCTATTGTGATATCTCACCCGCCGAAGTCGAATTGCTTTCAGACATGCGCCGTCCGATTGTCCTGCTTCGCGCCCTGTCTGGAACGAGCATTACTCCATCGGTCGCCCCTGCCCAGAAGTTTCTCGGATTCATGCTGGCCTATTCGCCGTTGCATCACCTGCTTTTGCGCGGGAGCTTCGACGCACTCGTGATGACATCCGCCAACTTCGCCGAAGAGCCAATTGTCATCGACAACGATGAAGCCTTCGCCCGACTGTCTTCACTGGCCGATTATATTCTGGTGCACGATCGCGACATCGTCCAGCGCTGCGACGATTCGGTCGTGCGGATGATCGACGGATTCCCGCAAATTGTTCGCCGCTCGCGTGGTTTCGTGCCGCGTCCGGTCATGCTCAGAATCCCGCTGAAGCATCGCGTGCTGGCAGTGGGGGGTGAATTAAAGAGTGTCGTCGGGCTCGGCCGAGGCGACGCCGTTGTGCTCAGCCAGCATATCGGTGATCTGGACAACCCCTCAGCCTTGAAGTTCTTTGTGCAGTCGGTCTCCCACCTGCAATCAGTTATGCAGGTGCAGCCGGATTTGATCGCCTGCGATCTGCATCCTGAATACCTGTCGACTAAGTGGGCAAGAGGGCAATCCGAACTTCCGGTGGTCGGAATCCAACACCACCATGCCCACCTGGCAAGCGTGCTGGGGGACAATGGTGTAACCGGCCGCGCTATTGGCATCATTCTGGACGGGACCGGGTATGGCAGTGACGGGACGATTTGGGGCGGGGAAGTCCTGATCGGCGACGCGGCCACTTTCGATAGATTTGCCTGGCTCGAACCGGTGCCGATGCCGGGCGGGACGGCGGCGATTCGCTCGCCATGGCGGATGGCCGTGAGCTATCTTCATCACGCTTTCGGCGAGGAATATGATGCGGTCGCAACCAGACTACTGCCGGGAGTCTCCATCGAGCAGCGCCGGATGTTGGTCGATATGATTTCGCACAATATAAATAGCCCGCGCACTTCCAGTTGCGGGCGGCTGTTCGACGGTGTGTCGGCCATGTTGGGGTTGCGAACTGAAATTACGTACGACGCACAGGCGGCGATTGAACTTGAAATGGCAGCAACAGAGTCGGGCGATACCGATACGGAGCAAGTCGACGCGGCGCGAGGTGCTCTTGATATTCGGCCGATTATCCGGTCAGTCGCAACGCGGAGGATGAATGGCGACTCAAGCGGCGACATCGCCCGTTGGTTTCACGCTGCGGTAGCCGACCTGTTTGTGTCGGCTGCAATCGCGGCTCGCACGCACTCGGGCGTAGCCGTTGTCGCTCTCGGTGGCGGTGTCCTCCACAATGCCATACTGACTCGGTTGATTTGCAGACGCTTGCACCGCGAACGATTTGAAGTGTTATTGGCTCGTCAGGTCCCACCTAACGACGGTGGGCTGGCGCTCGGGCAGGCGGTCATTGCCGACGCCCAATGGAAAGGTTAGAGAACTACGTATGTGTCTGGCGATACCTGGAAAAGTGATAGAGCTGCTGGAGGAGAACGGCGCGCCCATGGGCCGGGTGGACTTCGACGGCACAGTCACCACCGCTTGCCTTGTCTATGTGCCCGAAGCGAAGATCGGGCAGTATGTCATTGTGCATGCCGGCTTTGCCATTAGTCTGCTCGACGAAGTCGAGGCGCAACGCACCCTTGAGGTATGGCGTGAGTATCGGGCGGTCGAGGAGAATGAGGAGTCAGAGTGAAGTATCTCGACGAATTCCGCGACCCGGTGTTGGCGCGCAAAATTCTCGACGAAATTCATAAGGCGACTACTCGTCCATGGGTAATCATGGAAATTTGCGGTGGCCAGACGCACTCCATCGTGCGAAATGGGATTGACCAGCTGCTTCCTCGCGGCGTCGAACTGGTGCACGGTCCCGGATGCCCCGTCTGCGTGACATCGCTGGAGATGATCGATAAAGGATTGGCCATTGCGGCTCGTCCGGATGTCACTTTCACATCGTTTGGCGATATGCTGCGGGTCCCCGGTTCGCACGGTGATCTGTTTGGCGTGCGGTCAAAGGGGGGAGATGTTCGCGTGGTTTTGTCACCGCTCGATGCGTTAGCGATAGCTCGCGACAATCCCACCCGGCAGGTCGTCTTCTTCGCCGTCGGCTTTGAGACGACTACACCACACTCGGCTATGGCCGTGCTTCAGGCCGAGCGCGAGGCGCTGACCAATTTCTCTGTCCTCGTCGCACACGTATTGGTGCCGCCGGCCTTGCGCACGCTGGCCAGATCGCCGCTGAACCGCGTCAATGGGTATCTTCTGGCCGGGCATGTATGCTCTATTGTGGGGTGGAAGGATTACGAGCCGCTGGCCAGTGAGATGAAAACACCGATGGTGGTAACCGGCTTCGAGCCGATCGATATTCTCGCCGGCATCCTTGGTGTGATCAGGCAGCTTGAATCCGGCACGGCAGGAGTCGAGAACCAGTATCCTCGCGTGGTCACGAGAGAAGGAAACCCCGCGGCTCAGGCGGCGGTACACAAAGTATATGAGTCGTGCGATCGCAAGTGGCGGGGCATTGGTAACATTCCTATGAGCGGTCTGAGCCTGCGCGACGAGTATGCAGCTTTTGACGCCGAACGCCGGTTTGCGACTGGAGATATCCACGCGGAGGAACCGCCGGAGTGTATTACCGGATTGGTACTGCAGGGATTGAAAAAACCGATCGAATGCGCCGCCTTCGGCGTGCGTTGTACGCCGCAGACGCCGCTCGGCGCCACTATGGTATCGTCGGAAGGGGCGTGCGCCGCCTACTATACCTATCATCGACATCGCCGCCAACTGCCAACGGAAAGCACGTGATATGGACGACGACCGCGAATTGATCTTCGGCAACTGTCCGATGCCACTGTCGACGCACGAAACCATTCAGATGAGTCATGGCAGCGGCGGCAAGATGATGCACGACCTGATCACGCAATTGTTTGTCAACGCCTTCGACAATCCAGCTCTTCGCGATCAAAACGACCAGGCCGTTTTCGACGTGAATGGTGTGCGGATGGCTTTCACGACCGATTCCTACGTTGTCGATCCGATTTTCTTTCCGGGTGGCAATATCGGCGATCTGGCCGTCAATGGCACGATCAACGATCTGGCGATGTGCGGCGCCCGCCCACTCGTTCTCTCCTGCGGCTTTATTCTTGAGGAAGGATTGCCGATCGCACAGTTGCAGACTGTGGTTGAGACGATGCGCTTAGCCGCTGCGGCCGCCGGCGTGCCTATTGTGACGGGGGACACCAAGGTGGTCAATCGCGGCAAAGGGGACAAGGTGTTCATCAATACGGCCGGCATTGGGCGGATTGATCATCCTCATACGATATCTGTCGCGCAGATTCGGCCCGGCGACGTGGTCATCGTCAACGGCACCATCGCCGATCACGGCATCGCCATCCTTTCCTGCCGCGAGGGGATGTCGTTCGAAACGACGGTTAAGAGCGACTGCGCCGCGTTGCATGGCCTGGTGGCTGATATTATTGCGGCCGGCGGCGACGGGGTTCACGCCATGCGCGACCCGACCAGGGGAGGAGTCGCCGCAACCCTCAACGAATTCGCCCAGGCCGCGCGCGTTGGTATAGTCCTCAACGAGGCCGCCATCCCGGTTCAACCGGCGGTTCGCGGCGCGTGTGAGATGCTCGGCTTCGACCCCCTGTATGTCGCCAATGAAGGAAAACTGATTGCAGTAGTGGAGAAGTCGAAATCATCCGCGGTGCTTGCGGCGATGCAGGCGCATCCGCTGGGGAGGCGTGCTGCGATCATTGGGTCAATCGAATCTGAACAAGCCGGTCTGGTCTCATTGCGTACCGGACTCGGCGGATGGCGGGTAGTCGACATGCCGATCGGCGAATTGCTGCCGAGAATCTGTTGAGCCGCTACTTTACGACCGCCATCTTTCGCGACAACGTGCGATCACCTGCATTAATCTGATAGAAATAAATGCCCGAGGCGGCAATCCCGCCCAGCGGCAACCGTCCGTCCCACTCGACTGAGTGAACACCGGCGCTCACTTGTTCCAGGTCTTTCTGCCAAACCATTTGACCCAGAACGTTGAAGACCTTCACCGTCACCGACACGCGTTGCGGCAGGCTGAACTGAATAGTGGTGGTCAGGTTGAACGGGTTCGGATAATTCTGCTCCAGCGCGAAACCGTCGGGTAAATGCCAGGGATCATCAATCTCCACCGGCGTGGCGTCGTCACCCTGCAGTGCCGCGAGGTAGAGATCGGAGCCGCCGGCCGAGTATGAATAGGTATATCCTGCCACGAGTATCTGCCCCGAGCCGGCTTTGCTGATCATGCGACAGTAATCGTTCTGGCTTCCGCCAAGAGTCCGCCACCAGAGTTGATTCCCGTCGGGGTCGGTTCGCACATAGTAAACATCGGTGCCGCCGGATCCGAACGACTCAGTCGTACCGGCAATCAGATTGCCGCCGTCGCGCATCGCACAGAGGGAATAGGCACGATCTTCCTTGGCGCCGCCGTAGGTTCGCTCCCATTCAAATTGACCATCGGGAGCCAGCCGCACCAGGTACATGTCATAGTAACCAAGTCCAAACGACGCTGTCCCTCCCAGCAAAAGTATGCCGCCGTCGGCCGCGATTTCCACCGATTGGCCATAGTCCGCTTTGCTTCCGCCAAAAGTGGTCGCCCAGAGCGAGTCGCCGTTCTTGTTGGTCCTGGCTGCATAAAGTGAGCTATACCCTTCACCAAACGACCCGGTGACCCCCACAATGACAAAGCCGGAATCGGGTGTCTGTCGAGCGGCATATCCGAATTCGCCGCCCGCCCCGCCGAAAGTTTTCGCCCAGAGCGAATCACCGTTGTCACTCAGGCGCAGCAGGTACATATCGCCGTACCCGGCTCCGCTTGAAGCGGTCGATCCGCCGACAATATATCCGCCGTCCTCACATGGTCGAATTGTCCATCCTTCTTCGCTCTCGGCGCCGCCGAAACTTCTGCTCCACATCGCCTGTCCGGCGGAATCTACACGCAACACATAGATGTCGTCTTTGCCATTTCCGTATGAGAAGGTGCTTCCGACTAAAATACAACCGCCGTCAGCCAAGGCGACAACGTCGTGTCCCACATCCGCCTTGGTTCCGCCGTACGTGCGCCACCAGAGTGTGTCACCGTTGTTGTTGAACTTCAGCAGGTAGACGTCAAAGTCACCCCAGCCGTAGGAGTAAGTTGATCCGCAGGCGAAATAACTGCCGTCTGCTTTCGGCGCGACCGCATAACCACCCTCGTTGTATACCCCGCCGTAGTGCGAGGACCAGAGCACGCTCTGAGCTGAAACCGAACCCGTCAATACGAGTGCGATTAGCGCGGTACGTCGACAATATGACCATCCAATTGTCACTGTCATTATCCTTCCGACTGTTCGGTTTTTGAACAGTTGCTTATCCAATCTATCGGCGGCGCCCCCTATTTCTTTAGTGATCCACTGTCTACAACACGACTCTTATCGACGCAACCAATTGGTGGGCAGATGGTTAATCGTGTCGCTATGGGCGGCATCCCCTTTGCATTTCTGTCTTTCGGAGAAACCTGAAACAGTAACTGGGAGCCATTATGGTGTATCAGAAACTTCGATACCTGTTGGCGGCAGTGCTGGCGATCATCTGTCTTCTGCCTGTGACCCCTAGGGCACAGGAGCGGGCAATCATTCTCGCCACCGCCACTGTCGTCTCGAGCCTGTCGATCGTCGGAACCAACAACTTGCAGTTTGGTACCGTCACGCCGGGCGTGAACAAGTCGGTCGACAAAGCGACCATCGGGTTCGCCGGTGAATGGACCGTGACGGGAACCGCCAACCTCGAGCTCGCCCTTCAATTCAATCTGCCGGACACGATGTACACGGCCGACAGCCTGGGTACCATGCGAATCGACTTTGTCAGCAGCGACGCGTCGTACAGCGATGGCACCGACCTGCAGACAGCGCCCACCGGGATTCTGGATCCCAACGGGCCATCCAGTCGACGCCTTGGACCGGGCGGCGAAATGGTTGTCTGGATTGGTGGCACGGTCTTTCCGCGAATCTCGCAGACCGGTGGTGACTATACCGCGGAGATTCAGCTGACGGTCGCATATACCGGAAGTTGACCAATCACCGGTGAATCTCAGACTGATCGTGTCTTGACGGCAGCGATCGAGGCAGTAAGTTACCGATGTCAGCAATCAGCCGGCATTAGTTGTACGTATGTCTCGTGTCTGCTATTGGTGCACGCTATTTTGCGTCAGCGGCCTGGCAGAGAGTTCCCACTGACCGCCGAGGCGTTCGAGATATACCGCTGGACAGGGAATTCGGGGAGTTTCATGGTTGTCCAGTCTGACTCCACTTCGCCGACCGTCACGCTGATCCCCACCTGCGACTGAGGGTGAGTTTTAATTGATTCCCGAGCGCCCGTGACGTAACATGTCGCATTAGCAAAGGATTGCCATGCGACTCTCAGCGTTCATCCTGCTCGGACTTCTCCTGTTTTTCTCTTCGACGTTGGCCCAGGACATTGTCAAGATTAACGACCTGTCCTTCGGTGCTGTATATCCCGGCATCCCGAAAGTAGTCTCCAAGACGACACCCGGCGGAGCAGCAGAGTTTCATGTGACCGGTACGGCCGGCGCCGAGGTGCGAATCACCTTTCTCATCCTGCCGACCTATATCAACCAGGGCGGATTCTCGATGCAGGTCATGATTTCCGATAACGACTGTGCCATGGACTCGTCGGCCACGCCGAATCAGTCCAATCCCGGCTATGACGATCTCAATCCCTGGCAACCGAATGTCTACCGGCTCGGTTTTACCGGCCTCACCATCTGGCTGGGGGGGACGGCCATCCCCAATCTTGGTCAAAAACCGGGCAGCTATTCCGGCTCAATACAGGTTCGCGTCGACTATACCGGCAACTGAGCATTGCACTTTGCCGTTTCGCTGTGCAGGGTCACAGCAATATCCTCCGCTCTTCACCCTTTCACCAACCCAGTACTCCAGCGCTGACTCCAAACGACGATCCCATCGGTAGAGAATGAATACTCGCGCCCGCTTTCGAGGGCTGTTGGAGGGGTGGATCATGCTGGCTAAACATCTGAAGAATTTCGCGATCGGCACGTTCCTGCTGCTACTGGTGTTCGCCGGTATGAACAGTACGGCCAACGGTCAGGACGTGGCAGTGGGGCAGGCAACGGCCAACGTACTGGCCTCGCTCGCCGTGACCGCCATCCATAATCTCGATTTCGGCAACATCTTCCAGGGCGTCGCCAAGATGATGGGAAAAAACATCGATGACTCGTCCGGCCAGTTTCTCATCAGCGGCGCCGCCAGCGCCGGAATTTCGATCTATCTCACGCTGCCGGATTACATGGCTCTGGCTGACGGTTCGGACCGGCTGATTATCTGGTTTTCTACCACCGATGCCAACATCGATACGACGCTCACCGCTCCAACACCAGCGACATTCAATGGCACCAAGGGTTGGATCGATCAAAACCCGCGAAATCTTCCCGCAGCCACGATCGTGGGACCCGGCGGTGAAACGCGGATCTACCTGGGCGGTCGAGTAGTGCCGGCTGTCAACCAGAAGTCCGGCGCGTATACCGGTGATATTATCTGCAGTGTTGCATACACGGGCGTCTGAGCCCCGCTGACCAACATCACTTCCTGAGGGGCCTCTGGCCCCTTTCTTGTTTTTAAGTCAATCATTGGCAATGTGTTAGCATTCAACCGGCACGGTTGGCTTCGGGTCGTCTATGCCGTATCCCTATGGCGGTCAGCCTTCACATTATAGGACGTAAACCTCCTTTTTCACCTTTTTTGCATTTTGCCTGTCAAGATTCTGAACTGGTTGACGAATAAACACAGTAGCCGAACTGGTTAACGAGTGAACACAATCCGTATGCTTTACGCATAGGAGTGAACGACGATATGAAACAGATTCCCACATGCCTGAAAGGGATGGCAGCAGTACTGACGGTGATCGCCATGACGATGGTGCTCACTCCAGCTGGCTTAATGGCCCAGGATGTGGCCGTGGGTACCGCGACAGCAACTGTCCTGGCCGCCCTGCAAGTAACCGCCGGACAGGCGCTGGATTTCGGAAACGTCTACCAGGGGGTGGCCAAATCGGTGGCGAAGAATGACGCCAGCGCGGGTGTCTTCACCATCGCGGGCCAGTCTCTGTCGCAGGTTTCCATCTACATGCAGATGCCGGAATTCATGGCGACAGCCTCGGGCGACGACCGGATGTCGTCTGGGGTTTGGTACTCAGGACGCCCACGTCGACACGACGGCCAACGCGGCGCCGAACACGCCGGGAGCCGGGTATCCCAATGTGAATCCGCGGAGCTTCCCGACGGTGACCCTTCGACAAGCTAACGGTACAGTACATATTTTCATCGGCGGTAGGGTGACTCCGTCGATTAACCAAAAGGCGGGCGCCTACACCGCGGACGTCATTCTGACGGTCGCGTATATAGGAAGCTGAAATCGATTAACGTACTCTATACTCTCTTTGGAGGAAGGTTATGTTTCGTTACACATCAAAAGGAGTGAAATTCGCGGCGGCAACCGCCGTAGCACTGGCGATGTTTGTCACGCCGGTTGCGGCCCAGGATGTCGCCAACGGCTCAGCGACAGCTACCGTACTGGCAGCGCTCGTCGTGACCGCTCCTAACGCCCTCGCGTTTGGCAACGTCTATCAGGGCGTCGCCAAAACCGTGGCCAACACCACCGCCAGCGCCGGCGTGTTCACCATTACCGGTGCGGCCAGCGCGACGATCTCGATCTACATGCAGTTGCCGGAATTCATGGCGACGGCGTCAGGCGACGATCGGATGACCATTCGTTTCAGCCCGACTGACGGTTCGGTGGACTCGACAGTCAACGTCGATCCTACCTCCTTCGGCGCCGGCTGGCAGAATATCGATCCGCACTCGTTCCCGGCGGCCACCATGCTCGGCGGCGGCGGCCAGGCCTCGATTTTCCTCGGTGGTCGCGTGACCCCGTCGGTCAATCAGAAGCCCGGTGCCTACTCGGCCGACATCATTCTCACGGTGGCATACACCGGAGCATGAGCGAATTTCGCACCGATTGGTCCGTCTGCGCAGGACGATAGCGGACGCCAATCGATCGACAACAGAATAACATAGGATGTCTAATCATGAGTAAGAAAACGCAAACCCCATCGACGGATGTCAAATCATCTGGATGGGGTTTTCTATTGGCCCTGATTCTCTTTCTGGCCCTTTCCTCCAATCTCATCGCCGGTGTGCTGGTAGCGCCTACCGTCATCTTCATCAACGACAAGAATCGCACGGCACGCATGGATGTTCAGAATCCGACCAACGAACCTCGCGAAGTCACGATTCACCTCTCGTATGGACTGCCGATCTCCGACAGCCTGGGCAACGTGACGGTCTCGCTTCAGGATTCCAACGTCACCGACCCGAGGTCAGCGATGGACTGGATCAAGGTCTTTCCGCGCAAGATGATCATTCCGCCGAACCAGACACAGGTGGTGAGATTCGTTGCCAACCCGCCCGCCGGACTGACCACGGGTGAGTATTGGTCGCGTATCGTCGTACGGTCGCAGGAAGGCCAGACCACTCTGCCCTCGGGTTCTGACAGCACCAGCATTTCGACCAAACTCAACATGATCATGCAGACGGCCATCATGCTTAAGTACCGTCAGGGAGACGTTGCCACCGCCCTTGAGATGACCAACGCTCATGCTGCGAAGAACGATTCTCAGGTGGTCGTCATGCTCGATTTGAAAAACACCGGCACGGCTTCGTACGTGGGAAATTTGACCTGTCGACTGCTCGACGCGGACAAGAAGCAGGTGGCCGTGGCAACATCCGATCTGGCCGTCTATCGTGACCTGCGCCGACGCATGGAAATTCCGGTGAAGAATGTCGTCGCGAAGGGACCGCTCTCCGTGGAGATTCTCGTGTCGTCCGACGGGAGAACCGATATTGCCCCGGCTGACATGATCAAGGGGAACAAAATTCAGGAACTTGTGTCGGTAGACTGACGCCGGGACGGCGATTCAGTACAATTGGAGCAACGTGGCATATGGATTCGTGCCGCAGAAATGCATCCTGGCCACCGCAGCATCCCTGTTGTTGGCGCTGGTCTGTGCGACGGCGACTCTCGCCGACGCCCAGACAATCGCCGGTTATGAGGAGATTGCGGTCAGTTTCGACGTACCACGATTGATGTCGAAGGACATCTTCGTGCGCTACGACGGCACGACTCTCTATCTGCCGTTCACCGACGTATTCGTACTGCTCGACATCAATTTCGAGCGCGATCCGGCTACCAAGAAAATCTCCGGCTTCTTTCTGGCGAAAGACAAGCGATACGAGATTGACCCCGTCGGATTCCGCGCCACGCTGGACGGCCGTTCCATGGAACTGCTGCCGTCGGATTTCATGCTCGAAGGACAGGAAATCTATCTCAAAATTGATCTGTTCCAGAAGGTGTTCGGCCTGCCCATGCAGTTCGACTTCTCGAACCTGCGCGTAGCCCTGCCGCTCAACGAGCAATTTCCCTCGTGGCAGAAGCTGGAACGCAAGGCAGCCCGCGCCAAACTCAAACGGAGCGCCGTTGAACTTCGCAATGTGAAATCGCTGCCGCGACGACACGACTATCTCTCCGGCGGCGTAGCCGATTGGACCCTGTCCACAAGCCCGATAGGCGGGGGCGGACAGTACGCCGACATCACCGCCGGCTCGATGCTCCTCGGCGGCGATTTCTCGTTGTCCGCTTCAGGAAACACGGCCGTCGGTTTCGATGCCAAGGCACTGCGCTACCGCTGGCATTATACGTTTGACTCGCTGGGTATGATAACGCAGGCGGAGGTCGGCAACATCTATACGGGCGGGCCGCTGTCACGATCACTCAAAGGAGTGGCGGTCAACAATGCCCCGTTGGTGCAGCGAACCTATTACCAAACGATCAATCTCACCGGCAAGCTCGATCCCGGCTGGGAAGTTGAGCTGTACATTGACAACCGACTGATCGACTACGCCACCGCTGATCAAACGGGTGAATACAACTTCGCCGTCGCTATAAACTACGGGTCATCGATCATCACCCTGAAAAAATACGGCCCCAATGGTGAAATCGAGACCGAAGAGCAGGAACGTCGCGTGCCCTACAACCTCGTTCCGGCCCGCACCTTTCAGTATAGCGCCGCTTTGGGCACTGTGCAGACCACGTCAGGCGACAAATTCCGCACAAACTTGTCCGGCTATTACGGCGTCGTCGAACGGGTGACCGCCGGAGTGAGTGCCGACCTGCCCACCGCCGCGAATGATTCCGATATCGCCCGCTTCTCGGCTGATGCAACAGTTCAGGTGACCGGCGACTTGACGGCCAATGCCGCGTTCTCGCCCCGCAACTTTGTACGAGCGGACGTTTCTTATTCCGTGCCGTCGTCAGTTGTGGCCGGAGCCGCCTTTACCAAGTACGACGAACGGGCGCAGAACAACATTGCCAAACAGAAACATAATATCACGGTTTCGGCCACCCTTCCATTTTCGATTGGCTCCCGATACTTCGGCGTGCGTGTACACGCCATGCTCGACAAATTCGCCGCGTCCGACGCCCTGACCGTAAATTATGGTTTTAACGCCTCGGTGAGCCGCATGTATGTCAACTATTTCGGGAAATTCAAACGCTCCAGCTTTCCCAACTTCACGGCTCAAAACCTCTCCAGCCAGGCATTGATATCGGCCGAATTCGTCCAGTGGTTCCGGCCGCAAATCCGCCTGGACTATGATCACACCGTAAACACGTTCACCCGCATCGGCACGTATATCACGAAGCGTTTTCTCCGGACCGGCCAGGTGACAATGTCATACGAATACAATCCGCAGGCGAAATCAAATTCGATCATGCTGTCGCTCAGTTTCTTCAGCAGCTTTGCCAACTTTGCGACCCGCGGTCTGTGGACCGACGGCCAGATGTCGATGAGTCAGATCCAGCGCGGTTCGATCCGGTATGACCGTACCGACGGTGCCGTTCGATTCGATCGCCGCAACGGCGTCGGATTGGGTTCCGCCGTCGTCCGCCCATTTCTGGACAAAAACAATGACGGCTCGGTGGACGAGGGAGAGGAATTCCTCCCCGGGCTGCGCGCGCGCATGACCGGCGTCGGCGGTCGACCAATCGGCAAGGATCGTATTTTCCTGTACGACGGCCTTCGCCCGTATGACCCCTACCTGGTGCAGATCGATGACGCGAGTCTGGATAACCCGTTGCTTCGCCCGGCCTACGAAAACTTCAAGGTGGCGGTGGCGCCAAATGTCGTTACGGCCATTGACGTCCCGGTCGTAATGGCCGCTGACATCACCGGCACCGTGGTGCGCCAGACTGTCGCCGGCGCCGTCGGGCTGGGTGGTATCCGTATCAAAGCGTTCAACATGACCCAGGATGTGATCACGGAGATTATCACCTTCAACAGCGGCGAATTCTATTACCTAGGGCTCCTTCCGGGTAAGTACCGTGCCTATCTCGATCCCGCGCAACTGGCCCAGTACGGCTATGTAGCGGCGCCCGAGTCAATTGAATTTGAAGTCAAAGCGACCGAAAACGGCGACTCCGTCAAAGACGTCAACTTCGTTCTGACTCCGAAACCTTGATCTCTCTCGGTCCTCTCCGCACAAAAAACTTGAATCGACCCGGGTAGTAGTGCATGGTACAGGTGAAAATCAATAATCATTCTCGTAAGTACACATTCATGGAGGTCTCTTGTGCTCAAACAATTCGTCGTTTTCGTACTGTTGATTGTCGTAGCGGCTGGCTGCGGAAGTTCCAAGAAGGTCACGCGACTGGATCCCAACACCGTCACTGATCTCAGCGGCGCATGGAACGACACCGACTCACGGTTGGTGGCCGAAGACATGGTCAAAGACGCTCTGGCCCGCCCGTGGCTGACCGCCTATAGCACATCAAAAGGGCAGAAGCCCGTGGTGACGGTGGGTACTATCCGGAATCTTTCGAGCGAGCACATCAATACCGAAACGTTTACCACCGATTTCGAGCGCGAGCTGCTGAATTCAAATCAGGTACGCTTTGTGGCCAGCAAGCCGCAGCGCGATGAAATCCGCGAGGAACGCCAGGAACAACAGGAGTTTGCCTCGCGCGAGACGGCCAAGAAGATTCGCGAGGAGACCGGCGCCGATTTCATGCTTCAGGGGGCTGTCAAGACTATTGCCGACCAGGAAGGCAATAACCGGGTGATGTATTACCAGACCGATCTCGAACTGGTCAACATTGAGACGATGGAAAAAGTCTGGATCGGCACCAAGAAGATCAAGAAAGGCATCTCTCAGGGCGATCGGAAATGGTGACAGCCGTCCTCAGAGCACACTTTGGCCTGCTTGGGTGTGTGCTCGCTATTCTTATGGCTGCGGGGTGCGGATCGATGGCGACCCGCCGCGGCTTCTATGATCCGGTCGCAGTCGAACTCCGTGCCGGCAAATTCACGACTGCCATCGATTCATTGGAAGTTGCTCGCACCAAGGGCAGATTCGGCGACAAGGACAGGCTGTTGTATTTCATCGACGCCGGTATGGTGAATCATTACGCTCAGCGCTATGATTCGAGCAACAGTCGGCTTATGCTGGCCGAAGCGGCAGCCGACGAGTTGTATACAAAGAGCATTTCGCGGGCCGCAGCTTCGCTGCTGCTCAATGACAACGTCCTGGAATACGCCGGTGAGGATCACGAGGTGCTCTATGTCAATCTGATTAAGGCGCTCAACTACATGGCGATGGATCAGTTTGACGAGGCCTTTGTGGAGATTCGCCGGGCCAACTTGCGTCTCGAGCAGCTAAACCAGAAATACGGCGAAGCCGCCAAACAATTGCAGACCGGAAATCCTGACGACAGCGAAGCCGTCCGCATTACATATGACGCAAAGAACATCCGTTTCCACTCTTCGGCGCTGGCGCGATATCTGAGCATGCACATGTACGCCGCCGACGGCAAGTTCGACGACGCCCGGATCGACTATGACTTTCTTCGCCAGGCGTTTGAGACGCAACCGCATATTTATGATTTCGGCATGCCGCCGGTGCAATATGTGAACGACTCGGGAGCCATTCTCAGCTTTGTCGGACTCTGCGGCCTGGCGCCGCGCAAAGAGGCACAGGCCCTCAGGCTCCGTACCGACAAGGATCTGAACCTCGTTCAGGTGCTCTATACCAATACCGACGGTGCCGAATCAGAGTATGGTCACTTCATCCTGCCGATAAGCCAGGATTACTACTTCAAGTTTGCCATACCCACGCTCGCGCGACGACCGTCAAGAGTCGCTGACATAAAAGTGTACGTCGATTCAGTGCAGATCGGGAAACTATCGCTGCTGGAAGACGTCGGCAAGATTGCCGTCGAAACCTTCGAGGCCAAGCGGTCGCTCATCTACGTCCGTACGGTAGCCCGCGCCCTGGCCAAGGGACTGTCAACCCACAAGTTGAAAACAAAAGTCGACAAGGGCGGGATTGGCGGATGGCTGGCCAAAGCAGCGGTTGATGTGACCGTCGACCTTTCCGAGAACCCTGACCTTCGTTGTGCGCAGTTTCTGCCGGGACAAGTATATGTCGGCGACTTTGTCGTCCCGCCGGGCAATCATCGTCTCGAAGTCGAGTTTCTCGACGCCAACGGACGCGTGCTGAATCGCCGGGTGTGGGAGAACTACCAGGTACTGGCTTCCGGACTCAATCTACTCGACGCCTATGATCCAGACTGATCGACTCAAGCAAGTTCCCTCACCGCCGGGTCATCGGGCCATCAGCAGCACCTGTCCATCGAGGTCCGAAGGCGGAGTGAAACCGAGGAGCGCCGTCACCGTCGGAGCGATATCCACTGTCCGCATGGAGTCCTCGTAGATCTCCGCCTCAACGCCGTCGCCATAAAACACCAACGGAACATCCGTGTCGTAATGGTATGGCGTGCCGTGGCTCGTGCCGAACGATGACCCGGTTACCAGGATCCATTGATAGAAATTCACGAACAGATCGGGCGAACGATCCGGCCGGAAACTATTCTTGAACTGCTGGGCATAGGGTCGGTAATCGACCGTATCGGACGACAGCTGGTCAAGCGTGAAAACGTCGGCAACGTAGCCGATGCGCTGCACGGCCGCGGCGATGCGAAACCGGGTCAACTCGGTTTGGAGACTGCACGCGGCCGCATACGGCTCATTAATAATGATGGATGGACCCAGAAAGACTATCAACGATTCAGGTCTCTGGCAATTGGGAAAAGCTCGCGCAATTGCGTTCCGAACGTCCGATTGATAGACATCGCTCCGAATCCGCCGTGCGGCGGTATTGCCTCGAGCCGCCTCCACCTCCGGGAGCGGACATACGCCGTGATCCGCGGTGAGGACGAACAGATATTTCCCCGACCCCACATTTGCATCCAGCATCCTGAGAAAGGGGAGAAGATACTTATCGAGTCGAAGATAATAATCCTGAATCTCGTGACTATCCGGCCCAAAGGAATGCCCTATCAGATCGGCCGCCGACAAGGACATGAACAATACATCCGGTACCGAATCGGCCCCCAGCTGCTCGTGGAGTACCAGTTCGCTGCAAAACTGGAGCAACATGGCGTCGGCAAACGGAGTCCCATACAACGCATCATAGTAGTTGGTGTCCGTGCTTTCCACCAGGTCCTTGACCGCATGGGGAAACACACTATGTACGCCGTCATACTCGACCGGCACACCGTCGTCCCCCTGATAAGTCAGCGCCGAATCAGATTTGATCCAGATCGAATCCCTCCAGGTATCCTTGACGCCTGACTGATTGAATTGTGTCGCCCAGATTGGCAGCTCTTGAGCATAGTAGGTGGAAGTTACGAAATTGCCCGTCGATGGATCGTACCAGAACACGCCGTTGGGTGACAGCCCGCCCGTCGTTACGGCGGCCCGATCCTTCAATGAAGCTGCGAAGACCCGAGTTTCTGACGATTGCGTCTTTATCCAATCGCCGAGCGCCGGTCGCAACAGATACTTGGAGGATGCCCCCGTGCCTGCCGTGCCTCCGACAAGCTGGGTTTCAGCATCAGTCGTGGCACTAATCACTCTCCCGGAATGTCGGTCGAAAAACGAGTTACCCACGATTCCATGTCGGGCCGGAATAGTCCCGGTAGCGATCGTAGCATGACCGACTGCCGTTTGTGTCGTGGCATGATCATGGCGAACATTGGTAAACACGGCCCCCTGTGTGCACAGACGACGCAATCCCCCGGTGTACAAGGACGCCCATCGGGTCAGATAGTCCGCTCGCATCTGGTCGACAAACATGACGACCGCGAGCCTCGGTTTCGCGATTGTCGTGTCGTTGACAGCAACCGTTTGACCCTGGAGGGTCGATGCGAAGATGATCCAGACGACTGGTCCGACTACCGCCGCCCTCTTTGCGTATATGCCGACAATGCTGGATAATCTCAATTTCGACTCCCTATTTCTTCGCTGGATGGTGGAGCCAGTCAATGCCCAAGACAGCCAATATACCAATTAATGGCTCGAGATCAATGAAGGAGAGGTTTGTCCGGGTGCCCTCGGCGGCTCCGATCGGACTCAATCGTAGGCCGTCTGTTCCAAAATTCAACAGACTGCACGGCAAGGCTTTAGAGCTACGGTCGGGTCGTCGATACTGCTGAGTAATGGGAAGATTCCTGAAAAAAACTGAGTGGATGGCCGTTTGGACAGTGGTCATTCTGGCTTCGATGCTCGGCTATTTTCCGGGCGGAAGCGACGACATACCTCGCGCGCCCGTATTGCCTCAGAGCCATAAGGGGATCGACTGCTCCCGCTGTCACCCGCTCCTGGCCGATCTCAACGCCCCGACGTCCATTCCGGTCATCGACGCGCAGTGTCGCGAGTGCCACACGGCGCAGGTCTTGCAGCGTACCAGTCTGCTCACCTTTCACGAAGACCTCTCTCGAGCCTGCAGTGACTGCCACTTTTTTCACCGGCCCGATTCAATCTACGCCGCCGGAAGAGAGTTCCAGATAGCTGCCAGACGTCCTCAACTCGAGTCCATCTGTGCCTCGTGTCATGGATTAGGGCAGGATCTGCTGGCTCTTTCACCCGGCCATAAGGCGGCCGCGCGGCTATTCCATTCCGAGCTCGTGGGTTCAGGAGGATTGTCTCCATCGGAGGCATGCCTGCTCTGTCACTCAGAGCGGAGCCGGCAGAACCTGGACGGCTATGGAGAGATACCGCAATTTGACGGTCGCCACACTCATCCTACCGGCGTGACTATGGTCACCTCGGCTCCTAACGAAGGTTCTCGGATCAAACCGATAGTTGATGCTCGCGTGCAGCTCTTCGAGGGGAAGATCGAGTGCCAGACCTGTCACTCGCTATCGGCACAGACACAGTTTCATCTCGCCGGGTTCAGCGATCGCAATGAACTGTGTCGCGCCTGCCACCAATTCGATTGATTTCTTAACCACAAAAAATAAGGAGAACACTTCTCGGTGCTCTCCTTCGAAATCGTAAGTTGCTCGTGCTCTGGACTTGCGGCCTAGAGTCCCGTCATATTGTGGCATTGGTCGCATCCTTCACCGCCGCCCTGTTCTCCGGAAGGAGCAAAGGTCAGGGAGAAGGAACGATCACTGCCGTGTGCCTTGTGGCAGGTCAGACAGAACACGCCGTTATCTGCGGAGACGGTTCGCGATGCGCAAAGTCGTCGCACCTCGGACCAGATAACGCAGTCGCGGCGTATTAACAAAGCCACCACCCGTACCGTCAACCCAATGAGCGGACGACGTCGAACCGTGCGCATCGCCCTGGGAGATCGTATTCGTGCCGTTGGACCCAAATTCGGAATCGTATGACGGGTGCTTCTCGTGTATGCCATTGTCATCGAGTCGACATACATTTGTCCCGACAAGACGTGATGGCAGTCCTTGCACATATTGGAAACCTCGCGGAATTCGTTCAACGTCGGCGACGGAAAGCCGATATTGTCCGTTTCATAGCGAGACATCCCGGCGCTGCCGGGCCGGATGTACATGCCAAACGGACGCTCGTTCCGCCGGATCGCTTGCCCACTGCAGATTGCGCGACACGATCGTTGCCATGCGGATTGTGACAGTCGATGCAGGTGACGGCCGCCGTGCGAACTCCGCCGCGCCATATGGCAACGTAAGCAAAGTTCCCAGCCGCCGGACTCCGGTCCGATCGCCCAACGCCAGTTTATGGCCAGTCGGATTGTCGATCCCAACCGCCTCAAAGCGACCTGCTGAGCGATCAGACAGACCATTCACGTCGGCGCCGACGACATCCGGAATTCCCGCCTGATTGTCGTGACAGGTCAGGCAAAGCGTGACCGGATCGGAGGCTTTGAGAAGATACTTGGTCGGTGTGAACGTGCGCGGAAACGGTCCGAATGGATCAGGAACGGTTGTGGACACTGCATGCGTCTCGCTGGCGTGCATCACGTGGCACTGCGAACAATAGAGGCTCGAGCCGTATGATACTGGGCCAGGTCAAATGCAGCCGCCGCATTGCCTGGGCATTCCGGATTGATCCCGGATTCCACCGCCCGGATGAATGAAACCGAGTCGTCCCCTGACATCAGTCGGGTCGCCGGCGAGCGCCGCCGTCGCGATCAATAGCAGGAGAACAACGCTGAGGATTGCTTTCATACCCGAAATTCCCCTCGGTCCGAGATTGCTTCCAACGCAAGTAGGGAGGCAAATTGCCTCCCCTACCATTTATTAGCACCAAGCGGGCGTAATCTTAGTAGACGTAGCCCTGGATATGGCACTGCTTGCAAAGATCAGCAAACGAGCCGTCGCCATTTTCGCCGATCGGAGCACTGCCGGTAGCATAGATCAGACCAAACGGATTCTGGTTGCCGTGCGACTTGTGGCACGACATGCAGCTCGGCGTCAAGTCGGTCGGGAGCGTGCCGCTCGCCGGCGGATACAACGGGGTACCCTGGTCGCCCCAGGCACCACTGGTGCTCAGGACTTTCACGCGGTAGGCTTTCATGGCGAAGCCGCGATCAATCGGGGTGCTGCCGCTGGCCGCGCGACGCATGGCCGAGTGGCCGCCGCCCAGAGCGCCGATGTTGACGTCGGACGCCGGGTGACGATGGAACTCTTCATACAGGCCGCTGGTAGTTGGCCACGACCACCGATTTCCGTGCCACCAAGGGCGCCGTGGAAATCAGCATGGCAAGCCTTGCACATATCAGCATACTTCGAGCCGGTACCGTTCGGCTCGTTGTAATCAACGTTGCTCAGGTCGTAGTGGTTGTCGCCACCGGCGTACTGGTGGGCCGCGCTGCGCTCAAACACGTCCTTCGTAGCATCGTTGGTTCCGATAGCATACGTGATAGTGGCCTTGCTCAGGTTGCGATAGCCAGTCTGGCTGCCGTGCGGGCCGTGGCAGTCGGTGCATTCCAAACCTTCAGTCGCATTCGGCGTGAAGGTCGCAGTGCCCTTGCCCGGATAGGTCGCCTGGGCATAACCCAGCGAGTGGCCGGATTGCGGCGTGTAGCCGGTCACTGAACCGTCTTCCTTATTCAGGGCGCCGGCCAGACGGACCGCCGTACCAGCGTTCTCACCAAGAACGTCCGGAACATGCGAGCTTCCATCATGACATGACAGACAGAGTTCGTTGACCTTGTTGCGAAGCAGGTACTCGTTCGGGCCGTTGGCCAGAGGAGCCTGATGCGGGTCGCCCGCGTAGTCGTGGGATTGGCTGTAGTGCATGACGTGGCATTCGTTGCAGACCAGATCCGCACCTTTGTGGTAGTCGCCGGCCATAGCAGTAGCGGCAAGCAATGCTATCACGGCAAGACCGAGGAAAATGAGTTTCTTCATGTTTGATTCCTTAGTTGTTACCATACCAATTCGAATTGTTGGTTTCTTTTCCGAATACGTACAATCAGAAGAGTCGCTCTGTCCCAAGCCTCCTTTCATCGTCTCAAAAGAGAATCTTGATCGGTTAAGTTGTTTATTATTAGTGATTTGATTGCGAGAATAGGGGAGATGATTGGCCGCGGAAGCCAACGAGAGAAACCTGCCAGCCCCGTAGGCCTTGTGATTCTTTTCACTAACACGCATTTGCAAACTCAACATTCTGAACCGGCCGTCCGAAACAGGAACTCAATAGATTCTGTTCCATTTCACTCCGGTTTGTGAAAAAGATAGCAAATACCTCGATTTTGTCAAGGATTAATTGCGATAATATCTGCATTTTTTATGCGCAATTAACTTGTTGGTAAACTTAGAGATAATGGAATACAAGATCAGTGAAGTTCGAATTTCTGGATGCGGGCGGAGACCCTTTCGACGACATAAAACGTCCTATTTCCGTCGAATGTTAAGCCCGACGGATACCGAAAGGCACCAGCGGCAATGCCGTACCCGCCGATGTTCGAAATCTGTTTGCCCGTGAAATCCAAGAACTTAATGACTTGTCGGAGTGCGTCGGCCACGAGGAAATATCGCTGCCCGCTTGAATCTGCCATCATGGAGATGGCGATGGGCAACGAGAAATCCGATCTCTCAATCTCGCGACCGCCAAAACCAAACAAATACTGTCCCAGTGTATCATATACCCGGATCACAGGAATGCCGCGAAGGTCACTGATAATAAGCAGGCTGTCTTCGACCGCCATTGACAACGGGAGCGAAACAGCGTCCGGATCGCCCTTTTTGACGATTTGTCGCTTCAATTCCAGAAACTGGTCAAGGACCAAGATCGACTGGATGTCGCCGGTGACGGATAGATACACATTACCGCGTTCGTCCATCGCTACCAGGTCGGCCTTTACCCGCAGGGTCGTGTCCTTCAGCAGCCGATTGGGATAGATGCGAGTCAACGGCTTGCCGCGAAAATCGAGGACGTCAAGATAGTCCGCCAGATTATCGACAATCAGCAGATCACCTTGGCTGTTCACCACGACCGCCTTAGGTTCGCCGAATTTCTGTTCCTTGGTGCGGGGATCGGTTACGTAATGGGGAAACGAGTATTTGGGAGTGAGGTCGGGAGCGTACACAATAATGCGATTGTTCCCCGGTGAGGCGACAAACAATTCGTTGGCCGTTCGGTCAAAGAAGGCCTGACCGGGTGAAATCAGAGAACCGTCGGCGCCATTGTCGTAGGTGAGCGCCGTGAACTCAGCCTCGCCGGTCAAAGCTTGACCGGTCAATGTCGACGCGACAAGCAGAATGCCGCAGACTAGTCCGAATAGATGAGAATGTAACGCTATCATTCTCATTACTTCTGGAATACTCCCTGCAGATCACTCACGAGTGTCTCGGCCATCTTGCGGGCCAGCTCGTCGGCCGATCTTGTCACGCCGATCCCGAAGAGCAATTCCTTACGATCACCACTGTCATTTGAGACGCCGGTCCAAACCGTCTTCTTGGAGCGACAATCCACCAATCGGGCGTCGAACGAAATCTGCGGTATCTTTCCCAGATAGGTGTTGTCAACCTCGCTGTATTCGAACACCGATCCGGTAAGCACGTACTGAATGCCCAGTTCCAGGGCCAGGGTATCCATCTGTGCTTCGCTCAGCAGGATTGACGATCTGATGCGATGTCGGCGCAGTGATTCGAACGTTGTGCCGGCCTCGACGATGACAAACGGCGGCCGGTTGGTCATGAGGGTCTGGAAATACTCGGTTACTTTCGCTGCTACCTGATCTTTGTTCGTGAAGTTGTCGAACGGCAGTACGGCGATGCGCGGCTCAGCGGTAAAGGCAGCGTCGTGCGCCTTCCTGGTCAGATAGTGGCCGCCGCAGCCTGTCGACAGGGCGATGATCAAAGTTAGCGCCGGCAGCAGACCCCAGCTACGGAAGAGAGCTTCTGACCTTGTCATTTGAGTGTCCCTATAAGCGATTGCGCTGTCTTGCGGCACACTTTGGTCGTCAGGTCGCCCAGCGTATGCGTCTCGCCAAACGAGAAGATCGGGAATTTCGGCCCGCCTTTGCGCGTGATTTCGTAGCTCCAGATTATCTTGCCGGACTGACAATCAATGAACCTCACGACCAAGGAGACCAGCGGGAAATCCGTCTGGCCGGAACGCACCATGCCGTAATCGCGCACGGCGCCGACTATCAGGCCCTGAATCTCGGCCCCTTTGCCGATCGCCATCGCTTCTTCGGCCGTCAGTTGCTCCGGGAGGTTGAAACGTTCGTCCTTGATGACGGTTCGATAGGTGGTCAGCAGATCACCCATGGTGGCGATCTCAACGCTGCCGCCGATCATCATCTCGGTCAGAAAGCTGGCTGTTACCTTTTCTGAGGCGGCTTTGTCATTGCTCAGATTGGAGAAGGGGAGAATGCCGATTCGTTGATAATAGCCAAAATCGGCCTCCTCGTTCAGATACTGGCGATACCCCCCACAGGAAACCAGCGTCAGCGCCAGCAGGGGGATGAGGAGGAGTTTCGAGTAATACGACATAGCATCTATCCTATAGTTAGAATTGTCCGTTGTAAACCGCCTGGAGGATACCGGACTTGTTGGACGGTCCGGCTGTGGACGAGCCGTCAGTATGTATGTAACCAAGCGTGAACGTGGATCGCGCGGTTAAGCGTAACTGTGCCTGGGCGTTGACGGTATACGGCTTCACGGTTGCTCTCTCAATGCCGCCCTCCGTTTGTTCCGGTATTTCCTGAAGCTGTCGGTTGAGGCTCAGGTAGAGGGTGAGCACTTGTCGAAAGGTATACCCGATATACGTGTTGAGTGAGCTGTTGGCGAGTCTGGGTGTAGAATTCAGGACGGACCGTACGTAGGTCAGATTCATATTGATATTTCCGCCCGGGAAGTACGAGGCACCCGCGTTGACATTGCGCGAGTAGCTTCGATTCAAGGTGAATTCCGGCCCCTGATAAGAGAAGGACGCGCCCAGCCGCCCCTCCAGTTTCCGCGATGCATTTAAGAGCAGGTTCAAAGATCGTGTAATCAAATACCGGCGCGCTGTAGTCTCGGGTGCATTGGAGCGTGCAATCGAAAGATCACATAACAGGCGGGTATGCGGGTAGGGGACGGCCGCCAGTGATGCATAATAACTGTCGGTGCTGTAGCCGCCGCCCCGCGTAGTCGTGGAATCTTCGCTTCCCTCGACTTGCTGGTAGAACGTTCTCGCCCAGCTGAATCGTGTATCCACCCCTCGACGCAGGTAACGGTTGACGGTCGAAGATACGGTCAGATACTCGGAGATTCGGTGTCCGCCGACGCGCGAAGCGATCTGGTATATCTTGGTGACGTCAAACGACAGGAAGCTGAACGGCGCGTAGCCGATCTGTCCCGAAAAGCTCTCATCCCGGTTGGTGAACTTGTCCTGCGGTGTGCGCGATCTGGTGAACCGCCCGGAATAACCGGCCGAGCCCGACACGCCATGATACGACCGCGTGTTATAGAATCCGGTCACCGAATGCACTTTTGACTGCAACGGAACGACGGTCTCGATTGATTGCGTCTGCATCCTCGAATCCAACAAAGAGTATGTGGCCGAAAGATATCCCAGGCGAGGGAAGTCCTGCGCGAAACTCGTGGTCCCGTTCATCGTCCGAAACGAGGTGATGTTTCGGGGTGAGACCAGACGGTTTTCTGATCTCGACTGTGTGTAATTGCCCCGCACCGCAACCGGGCCAAGCGCATAATTCGATTCCAGAATGACGTTGCGGTTGCGGGTGTCGAGTCGCCGCACGTCTAGTTTATCAAACGATTTCCCAAAGTTGTAGGTAATATTCAGCGTAGGCCACCGGCTGTAATTGAGATTTATGGTGTTTCGCCAATCTCGGTAGAACAATTTCGAGGTCGCCAGCGTACCATCGGGCAGTCGGAGTTGAAATGTCTGGCTGTACGGGGAGTAGCTGCTGCTATACGCATACCCGGTGCTCTTGAGGTCGAGATAGTAGATGGATCGGACTTCCCATCTACCTGCGTCGTTCACTTGTCGGCCGTAAATGCTGCTCGCCAGTCGAAGGTAGTTCTTGGAGAACAAAACGTCTTCATAGTTGATCAGCAACTCCGACTGGCCGTATTTCGACGTCGTCTCCGTCGTTCGCAGCGAATCACCGGTGGTGTCGGTTACCACGCGGGAAGTGTTTTCCCTCGTCGTATGCTGATAGGTCGCGTTTAGCGTTCCGTAGAACCTGCCCGTAGCCTCACAGGTACTGTAGAACTGGCCAACTACCAAGACGACGCATATGGGAGTCAGCCATCTCATTATCAGTCACCTTCGGCCGGGTTGTGAACATTATTGGCGGTAGACGAACTATAGTCACGGCCGTGGCAATCATAGCAGTGCGTGGTGGCCCCATATGTGTGATCGGGCACGTCGCCCGGCAGTGGGGACAGAGTCAGTCCCTCTACCACGCCGCCCCCCAGGCCGTCCGACGATTTGTGGCAGCCAAAACAGAAGCGTCGTACCTGCGCAGTATCGGTCTTGATATCGGTCAACCCATACCATCCGGGGCGCTGGTCGCTGAGCAGATACCGATTGGCGCCCTGTCGTCCGTTCCCCTGTGAGCCGTGCGGGTTATGACAGTCGTAACAGGGGAGACGGTCACCGGCGTTTACATATCCTCCGGACGAAGAAATGCCATGACCGCTGCGGTTGCTCGGATTGATGGATCGGTCGTAGTAATCGGCGATGTAGCGAGAACTGTCGATCATGCCGAGCGGCCCGGTTTGATTGTGACAGGAGAGACAGAGTCGGTAGTTGTCCGTCTGAAGGCCGTTCTGCGAACCAACAATGCCGCCATACGTGGTATCGAGCATATCATGAAGCGACGCGCCGCCGTGGACGGCGTGGCAGTTGTCACATGAGCCATTGCCGAATGCGTCTTTGATCGGCATGTCAGGATCGGAATTGTGAGGTGAGTATTGAAGGTCGGCCCAAACCTGCTGCCCCGGCCAGCGCACCTGATTATTAAGGCCGGCGATTCTGACTCCGCCTCCGCTGTATTCAAAATATCCGGGATCACTCGAGCCTTGTGGCATTCGGTCCGATTCCTGGGCCGGGTAACCCGCCGTCGCACCAGTAGGCTGATCGGCATGGCACCCTCCCTCAGACGCCGTCATGCACAGCTCGTTGGAATTCTCCCGAAACAGTCCAAAGGGGTAGGTATTGGTTGGTTCATGAGTGGTGTGGCACTGCACACAGCTCGCGCGCGGATACGCACTGCTGCGCAACACGCCGGAATTCGGCGAACCGTGAGGCGATTGCCGATATTGGCCGCCGTCCGCCTGCAGGAGCGCGGCACTGAACACAATCAGTATCGGCAGTGTGCCAATCGCCAGATTTCTCACCATTGTCCGTCGCCGCATACGTTCACTTTCCTACTTGTTGTGACACTGCTGGCATCCTGAGAGGTAAGCATCGCCCCCTTCCAGGTACGGCCAGATCAGCCCTTTTCGATAACTGGAGCCGTGGGCCTTGTGGCAGCTCACGCAGGACACTTCATTGGTCGACTTCGCCTCCCGTGCAGAAATGAAATCGTCGGCGTTGGGTACCTGAAATGGTACTCGGGGTCCGCCGGCCAGACCGCCGCCGGCCGCGAATCCTTCTCCCGCGCCCGACGTCCAATGGGCGCCGTCGGTATGCGCGGAAATCCCGAACTCGTTGAGCGGAATATCACTGGGGTGCGTATTGAAATGGGCCGGCAAGGCCGCCGTATTATTCGCGGATAATTGATCGTGGCAGGCAACGCACCAGGTGGAGAGACCTCGGGCATACCCAATATTATCCCGGCTATACGCGATCACCGAAGTATTGGACGACGGAGGGATGTCCGGTTTGATCTGGGTAAAGACCTGAACTCCCTCGATCACGCTTATCGTCACGCCGGTACCGGCCGGATCCTGATTCAGATTGCGATAGTTCCCATTGCCGTGCGGCGCGTGACAACTGGTGCAGTTTAGTTCACTGAGGCTACTTGCGCCTTGCAGGGGAGTCGTCATTGGCAGGCCGAGAGCATGTCCGTTCGGATTATCCAGGCCTGCCGGGACGATAAATCCGGCGCCGCTTTCCTGTGCCGATGTCGAATTGTACATCACGACCGGGTCCTGAACGTCCGGCGCCGCGGCGTCCGTGCCATCGTGACAAGACAAGCATAGTTCGTTGACGGAGTTCTTTTTCAGAAGATAAGTGAACGGCCCGGCAAAGGCCGGATTCTGTGGGTCGGTGCCATGCTGGAGGTGACAGTCACCGCACTGCAGCGTACCGGGCACATGATAGTCTCCCGCCGTCACCGTCGCCGGCAAAAGCAACCCAAACGTGCAGATGATATTGCGTAGTCTCACTGTCCTCACTCACTTTCACGGAAGGCGAAGCACAACCACCGAACCGC
The DNA here is from genome assembly GCA_963806185.1 of uncultured candidate division Zixibacteria bacterium. Taxonomy (GTDB): domain Bacteria; phylum Zixibacteria; class MSB-5A5; order GN15; family FEB-12; genus CAWDXE01. The sequence goes on along the minus strand of CAWDXE010000001.1, from coordinate 11,597 downwards.
GTTCTTCGGCGACGACCAATCGATTATCCGGAGTAATTATCATGGCGTTGGGACGGAAAATCGGCGGGGTAAACCGGTATTGGCCCAGTTCATTCCCGCTGCGATCAAATACGCGCCACTGTGACCCTGCTACGTCGGCGACCCATACCGTCTCATCCCTTGACACCGCGACGGCACCGGCGCTCCAGATCTGCTTCGACTGCGGAGCATTCCACGAGCCGACAAAGAGAAACCTCCCGTCAGACGAAAACGTCTGGACAGGATAGGTGCCCTCATCGGCGACGATGATATCGCCGGAGAGATCAACCGCCATTGCCGCCGGCGCCCACAGCTCACCTTTGCGATCACCGTGTGAAATCAATTTCCTGTCCAGTTCCCAGTTAGCCTTCAGGCGATAGATCGCACAACCGTGGCGATCGAGGATGAGATGCTTATTGCCGGCGATGCCGATCAATTGATCGACCGTCGCCCCCTTCGGGAGCACTGCCGCCAGATCGGCGATGGTATCAATTTTGGTCGGTTCTGCCTTGGTAGTCCGGAAGATCAGGCGCTGACTCTTGAGAGCGAACAGGACGGCGTCCTCGCCGTCAAAACAGACTGCCGCCGGTTGGCCGATCGAACCCGATTCACCGATCGTCCAGAGCAGGGTGCCGTCCGGATCGAGCACGAAGATGCGATTGGCGTTCTGGTCGCAAACGGCCAGACTGCTGCCGGAAGGCGAGAGGGCCAATTGCACTGGACGAACAAGCCGCTGACCGCCGGCCGTCAATTCGATAATCCGATCGATCGTCTGGCCGGACAGGTCGATCCGGAAAGACAAAGAGGCGAGCGCCATAAGGCACGGGATCAGTATTCTCTTCACCACCACTCTCGGTCTCAGTGTTGGCTGACATCGTGACAACTCACGCACAGCTTACGGTTTTTGTCGCCCACCAGGATAGACTCAAAATCGGAGGAATGCGGCGAATGGCAACTCACGCAGTTGATCGGCTTTTTGGTGCGTGGGTCGATGATTTCCTTTGTCATCGGGTGGTAGTGTGTTTTGGTGGCATCCTTGTGACACTGGAGGCATAGCGCCATAATGTCCGGTGTGCTCAACAGCGACTTATAGTCCGCTGAATGCGGCTGATGGCAATTGCCGCAATCGTCGTACGCGATCTTATGTTTCACCGAGCCGGTGAATTCTCTATCCGCGTGGCACGTCAAACAGGTGGCCGCCCCGTCCTTGATGAGCAGATTCTTCGTGAATCCCACGTGCGGCGAATGGCATTTGACACAACCGTTGTCGTCGGTGATCGGCGGGTGCGCCACAGCCTTGGTCATACTGTGTTGGAATTGTTTATGACAGGTCAGACAGAGCTCTTTACCGGGAGCTTTCAAGGCATGCTTGCCCGTGGCCTCGTGGCACTGGCTGCAGTCGCGCGAAAGGAACGGCTGGTGCGTTTTCGGTAACAGAAGCCCTTTGCTCCCCTTTTGTCCGACATGTGCGGCGTGGCAGCTCTGGCAATTGACATTGGTCATATCAAAGCCGTGATGTGCCGCGGTCAGCACGGGGCTGTTTAGATTGTGACAGCGAGCGCAAAGTTGGCTTCTTTCTGAGACGAGAAGCGAGGCATTCGCGCCGGCGTGGGGGAGATGACATTCGAGACATTTGCCGTTCTTGGCCGGCGTGTGCACGACCCCCTTACCCATGTCTTCTTTCAGTTGCGTGTGGCAGCTCAGACAGAAACTCTCGGCCGGCTTCGTCGTGAGTTTGGGGTATTGTGACGCATGAGGAGCGTGACAGTCCAGGCACTTGCCGGTGGCAAATGGTTTGTGCTGGACCGGCGAATGTTGAAGGTCTTTGATATCGGTATGACACTTGAGGCACAGATCGTTGCCGTCGGAGCGCAACAAGTGGGTGTAATCTGACGCGTGCGCACTGTGGCAATCGGTGCATTGACCGCCCTCGAAGGGGGCGTGGTGAACTGCTTTGGCGTTTTCGGTGGCGACCATGTCGTGGCAGGATGCACACACCTCTGATAATGTCGCCGAAAGTTGTGGTTTACCATCGGGACCGACCGTATGGCAATTGTCACAGGCTTTGTCGGCAAACGGCGGGTGGTCATTGGTCCGCAGGAGCTTTTCCTTGGTCGACGAATGCGGGTTGTGACAATCGGTACAGTCGGCCGTAGTCAGGTCGTAGCCGGAGTGCTTGGCTGTCAGCGCCTGATCCGGCGCATGGCAATTACCGCACAATTTTGCGGGCGTGTCTTTAATGAATCCAGGGTTATCGGAACCGTGCGACGCATGGCAGGCGTCACAATCGCCGGTGGCCACCGGCGCATGCATTTTGCCAGCTTTGAATTTGTCTTCGAGGGTTTCGTGGCAGGTGTAACAGAGGTCGGCGCGCTTCTCGCCGATTTTCGGACTGCGGAGTATCGTCACGCCGCCCACCGTCAACGGCTTTGCCCGCCCGGACAGCAATTTCTTTGCGTCCGCACCATGAGGATCGTGGCATCCCGTGCAGTCGCCGTCGGCTACGGGCGTGTGCACATGGCTGCCGCTCGCTCCGAGATCCTTCAGGTCATGACAACTCGTGCACATCTCTTTCGGGTTGGAGACCATGAGCTTTGGCTGGTCCGAGAAGTGCGGCGTATGACAGGTGCGACAATCTTCCGTCGCCGGTGGATGCGGCGTGCTCGCATTGATGCGCAATTCGATTTGCGGGTGACAGGCGAGGCAGAGCTTCGAACCGTCGACGCGGATCAGATGCTCCGATTTGGAAAAATGCGGCGAGTGACAGGCAGCACAATCGCCATCGAGATACGGCGAATGACTCGACTTGGCCGTCACCGCCGTTTTCTCCGGCTCGTGACAGGTGCTGCAGAGTTCAGCGGGCGGAGCCTTGAGCAGCGGCCCGGTTTTCCCCTGATGTGGATCGTGACACTGCAGGCAGTCCTCAGCCCCGGCATGGACCGACTTGGCGGAATCGCGCAGCGCGGTGTACTCGGTGTGACAGCCCAGGCAGAGTTCACTGCCGGTCTTTTTCAGAAGATGCTCGACTTTCGAGCCGTGTACTTCGTGGCACGAACTGCACTCGTTTAAGACCACCGGAACGTGAACCAGTTGCGTGGTGTCAGCGCCAATGTCCGCGTGACACTCCCGGCACATCTTTCCTTCTTCATCCTTGAGCAGTTTTCCATAAGTGGATGAATGCGGCTGGTGGCAGTTGTCGCAGTTGTCTGCTTCCACCGCAGGATGCGGAAACGGTTGATTGGGCCCGTCGGCTTGATCGGCGTGGCAATTGGCGCAGACATTTCCGGCCGTCACTCCTTCGGCAAACGAAATCTTCCCTTCAGCGTCGGGCAGAGCATGACACCCATCGCAGCTTCCTTCAGCAAACGGTGTGTGCGTGTTGGAGGAGAGCAATCCCTTTTTGTCAGTCGAGTGACCGGTGTGACAATCCGAACACTTAAGTCCGGCAATGAACTTGCCTTCGTGAGCGGCAAGCGTCTTCTTGTCGTCCGGCTTGTGGCAGGTGGCGCAAAGCGTGGCGGCTTCGCTTCGCAGTAAACCGGCTTCGGTGCTATTGTGCGGATTGTGGCAGACGAGGCAGTCTTGCTTTTCGTACGGCGTATGCCTGAACTTGGCCGCACCGAACGCCTGGATATCGTCCTTGTGGCAGCTTAAACAGCCACCCGGATCATCGGCGTCCTCAGGTCCCTTGCGAATCAGCCCCTTTTTGTCCGATGAGTGAGGGTCGTGGCAATCCCAGCAGGCTCCCTTTTCCACCGGGAAGTGTACCTTGCCGCCGGAAAACTGTGCCTTCAAATCCTTATGACACGTGTAGCAGAGTTCTGACGTATTGTCGGTCAGGACCAACTTGTTGGCAAAGCCGTGCCGCTTATGGCACGATTCGCAATTCTGCTGCTTCACCGGATCGTGGACGATCTTCTTTGCGAAGAACTCCGCTTGCGCTTTCTTGTGGCAATCGAGGCATTGTTTGGCGGCGTAAGCCGGAACAGCAAGAGTGAGCAAGCCAAGAATTATGATGACTCGGCGAATGGCGGGGAGCAAGGTGAAGGTGCGCATGATCCGTTGCTACTTTCCTTCGGTCGGCTTAATGTACTTGGGATTAGCGACTTGGTAGTTCTTCAGCGAAAAGGCGAAAAAGGAGTGACGGGAGAAGTGGGGCGAACCCCCAACTGAGAACGCCCAGCTCTCTTGTACCAGAGAATCCTTCTGCGTTGTCGTATCGACGACAAATACCCGGAGTTGCACTGCCGGGTTATATAATGTATCCGACGTCTTGATCTTCTCACCCTTCATCGTAATCTTAAGGTCCGGGACAAATCGAAACGCTTCGGCGTAGATATTCTCCTCGCCAAGTTGAAAGCGCTGGTGAAACTTCACCGTGTCGATCTGAAGAAAATCGGGGTACAGCTGGTGATGGGTTTCAACCACGATGAAATCCTCGGGAGCAAAAAGAGTGTCGGTTCCGTCGGACATGAAACTGCGGATTTTGGACGAATCGGGTGGTTTCGCATCTGAGCCCGGGTGAGCCCCCATCATGTTCATATGGGCCGCCGCTTTTGCGGAGTCCATCGCCTGACCAAACAGTAACCCGTTCAATATTAAAAGGATAGCCAACGTCACTGAGAAAACGTGCCGGAGCTTCATGGTGTGACCCTCGAACCCGTTAAATGTCCTAAACTTACCAAAACTTGTGAAAAAGATAACAAAATCGGTCTGCTTGTCAAGCCCTCTTTGGAACTAAAAATGGTCTTTTCGGATCGAAGTAATTGCTCGCTTTCTTCAGCTTTCGGTTCGGATGAGGCTGGGGCCATGAAACTGCCCGCTCAGCATAACGGATTGGTTGCCAATGTATTGACGGCGGACGACCCCCGTGTGCTTTCCACCCTGACGTGGTCACGTCAGTCGCCCGAGTACTCGCATCTTGTCAGAGCCGTCTCGGCCACGGAGATACGGAAGAGGATCGGCAGATGCGGCTTGATCTCCTTCCACAGCCAGGCGGCGATGAACTCGGCCGAGGCTATCCGCAGTCCCGGAACGTCGTTCAGATGATTGTGATCAAGTCGGTCGATCACCGGTTGCACAGCCTTTACAATGTCGGCGTAGTCGACGAGAAAACCGGTCGCCTCGTTTACGTCTCCCGTCACCTCAATCACGACAGCATAAGAATGGCCGTGCAGCCGATAGCAGGGGTGATCGGATGACAGGTGATTCAGTTGATGGGACGCTTCAAACCGAAATTCGTGTGTCAATCGAGCTTTCATACCGGTCCTTTATCTGCCGCGTTCGTTTCCCCAGGCCATGACATGCAGGCGCGGGCTGAACCGAAACCGATATTTGCGGCACGCTTCCAGCACCCAAGGCATCGCGGACAACTGACGCTGGGCAGTCACCCCTTCCGGCATAAGGTATACATGCTCCCGCCGGATGTGGGGGAGATACCAAGTGACGATCTCCGTTATATCGTCCTCGCTTTGCACGACGAATTTGAAATCGGCCCGGTTGGTGGCATCGAGTATTCGCAAGACGTCGGGCACGCAGTTGACATCCATCGCCAGGCTGTTGTTCGACAGTTTAGGTGAACCGTTGAACCAGGAGATTCGGCTGAGCATATCTTGACTCGGCCGATACATGCCGTTGGTCTCGATCTCAAAAAACGCAAAACCCTCCTTGGCCATTTCGTCAATGAGGGCAGGAATGCGCTCCTGCTGGAGCATTGGTTCTCCGCCGGTGATCACGACGTCCACCTCCCCGGCTGCCGCTCCCTTCGGAAGTACCGACAAGGCCAATTGGACTGCCTCGACCGGCGTGCGGAGCATCTCCGGCGTGAATTTGGCAGGATCCCACGTGAACCGCGTGTCACACCAGACACAGCCCAGATTACAGTAGGCCAGGCGAATGAAGATCGACGGCCTCCCCGCAAAGCGACCTTCACCCTGAATGGAATAGAAAACCTCGCTGATGGCCAGTTTGTCGCCGAAGGAAGAAGGCCACGGCACGACTCCGGGGGTATGGCTCACTTTTGCGCCTCGGCTGAGCCAGAGTAAACAGTTGGATCCGTGACGCCGGCCTCGGCAAACCCCTTCTTTCTCAATAGACAACTATCGCAATGACCGCAGGCACGCCCCAGGGAATCGGGATCATAGCAACTGAAAGTGAGTCGGTAGTCAACGGCCAGTTCAATGCCCTTACGAATGATCTCAGCTTTTGTCAGGTGAATCAACGGGGCGTAGATCTGAATCGTTCGACCTTCTACACCCGCCTTGGTCGCCAGATTAGCCATCGTCTCAAAAGCCTTCAGGTAATCCGGCCGACAATCGGGGTAGCCGGAGTAATCGATGGCATTGGCGCCGATGATGATCGTTCTGGCACCAACCACCTCGGCGTACCCCAACGCAAGCGACAGGAAGATCGTATTCCGCGCCGGCACGTACGTTGTCGGAATCACGCCGGGTTGGAGACTATCTTTGGGCACGGCAATTTCATCGGTGAGAGCGGAGCCACCGATGCTGCGCAAATCGCACGCGACAATTCGGTGTTCCCTCACCCCCTGGGAAATCGCAACCCGCCGGGCCGCCTCCAGTTCCACTCGGTGGCGCTGGCCGTAATCAAAGGAAACGGCCCAGACGGCGTATCCTTCGGCCTTCGCGATGGCCAGGGCGGTCGCCGAATCGAGCCCTCCACTCAGGAGCACGACGGCTCGATCGGGGGCGGAATTGTTTGTGCGCGTAGTATCAGTCATATAAGTGACCCGCTGCCGGGCGGGTCGAATATAACCAATGACGGCGGGCCGGGCAAAAGCTCTCTGCGACATTGCCATGAGTCCGCGTACTCCATATATTACAGGATGACTGAATCTGAATACGAGGGTCGGCAGGACGAAATCCGGGCCTGGCAAACGCCCCAGATCGAGTCCTTTGCCAATATCTACACCGACCGCGATTATGAAATCCGGATGACGATCGGCGAGTTCACCTGCGTCTGTCCCAAAACCGGGCTGCCCGACTTCGCGGAACTCCGCCTCTGCTATGTGCCCAGCAATCTCTGCCTTGAGTTAAAGAGCTTCAAGGAGTACCTCCTGGCCTATCGCGACAAAGGCATTTTCCACGAGAATGTGGTTAACAAGGTGTTGGACGACATCATTCGTACAGTCAGGCCGCGCCGCGCTCGGCTCGAAGGCATTTTTAATAATCGTGGCGGCATTCAGACTACAGTCGTCCGCGAGTACGTTGCCCGGTAATCTCGTCCTGACTGAAGCGTCCGGCCGCACGAATTGGCTTGAATCTCATGATTGCACATGCGATATTCTCCCAACAAAACGGAATTCTGACATACACTTAGCGCAAGTACGTATCCTATGCTCAGACTGATCGGTACCGACGGTACCCGCTATTATGCCTGGGATCTGGTCCCGGGGAATTACACCATCGGCCGCAATCCGGACGTTGCCTGCCAGATCACCGATAAGACCGTGTCCCGCAAACACGCCGAGATCGAGGTCGTCGAAGGTAGCGAGATCGCGTTTCTCACGGATCTCGAAAGTCATAATGGTACAGCCGTGAACGGGAATCGCGTGACCGGCCGGATTGAGATCAAAGCAGGCGATACCATCAGTTTTGGGCAGGCCGATTTTCGGATCACCGGGGATAAGGACGCATCCTCCAGTATCAACAAGCCGCCTACGGCCCAATTGGCCATCAATGAGCCGGAAAAATCCGTCTTTCTGGATATTCGCGAGGCCCTTAAACCGCTGCCGCAGAAAGTGACCGACCTCCCCGGTCTGCTGCCCGCTCTCTCCGAACTGGCGCGCGTGCCGGTGCTGACCGAACCCAAGGAGACGATGCTCGAACGCACTCTTCAGCTCGTCGCCAAAGTCATTCCTGCCGAGCGCCTCGCAGTGTTGTTTACGTCCGAGGACCAGAAGGAAATCTACACGGCGGCTTCGGTCCTGCCGCAGGGCAAAGACCCGGGGTCATTTCGACTTTCGCGAACCATTATTAATGACATTTTGACCGAGAAGAATGCGATTTTGATCGGCAACCCGATGGATGATCCCCGTTTTGCCGCTCAGCAGTCGATCATCCTGTCCGATATGAAATCAGCCATGGCCGTCCCGCTTTTTGACGCCGGCCGCGTGCTCGGCATTCTGTACGCGGATACTACTAACCCGATGCATCGGTACAATGACGACTATCTCCGCCTCATGGCAGTATTCGGCAACATTATCGCCTCACGGCTGGTCAACTACGAATTGTTGCTGGAACGCCAGGAAAAACAACTGCTCGACGCCGAGATCCGCCGGGCATCGCAGATTCAGAAGAATCTGCTGGTGAAAGACAGTCCGGCACTGGAAGGGTATGAAATATTCGCTTTTCAGGAGCAGTGCCGCGTGGTGGGCGGCGATCTGTATGATGTCGCCTCTCTGCCCGACGGTCGCATGCTGCTCATGGTTGGCGACGTCTCCGGCAAGGGGATGGGCGCCGCCCTGTTGATGTCCAATATTCTGGCGTCTTTCCGGATTCTGTACAACGACCCGCAGTTTGATCTGGCCAAGGCCGTTGTCCAGGTGTCGCGGCAGCTTTGCAGCTATAGCGCCCCAAACGACTTTGCCACCTTGTTTATCGCCATACTTGATCCGCGCGACAACACCCTCAGGTTTGTCAACGCCGGCCACAACCCGCCGGTGCTGATGCATCCCGATGGTTCGCGCGAGACGCTGGAACCGTCAGGCTGTATGATCGGCGCCTTTGACTTCATCGTCTGGGAAGAACAGACCGTCTCCGTGAAGCCGGGTGATCTCATTTATGTCTACACCGACGGTGTCACCGAAGCGGAAAACGGCACCGAACAGTTTGGTGAGCCGCGGATGTACGATTTTCTCGCGCAAAATCGCCACTCCACTGCCAGGGAACTGGCCGGAGCGATGATGAAACGTTTGGAAACCTTCATCGCGGACACGCCGCGATCTGACGATATCACGATGCTGGTTGTAAAGCGAGGGTGATCATGCTGGATGCAGGACAGATTTTCGCACACTTCAAGATTATCCGGAAACTCGGCGAAGGTGGTATGGGAACCGTCTACCTGGCCGAGGATCAGAAGCTGCATCGCGAGGTGGCGCTTAAGACGCTGACGGCGGAATTCTTCGATGACGCTGAAGGCAAGGAGCGATTCCAGCGTGAGGCGCGAACGGCCGCACAGATCAATCATCCCAATATCATGGCCATTCATGACTTTGGCATCGCCAAGGACAGCGGCGGCCGCGACCTAAGTTACATCGTCATGGAATACATCAAGGGCGAGTCGCTGTCGGCGTTGCTCAAAGACGGCAAGGTCGAAATGACTCGCACTCTCCGTCTCGCCGAAAAGATCGCCGCCGGTTTGGCTGCCGCGCATAAGCTTGGCATCGTCCATCGCGACATCAAACCGGAGAATATCTTTGTCGACGAAGACGGCGAACCGAAGATTCTCGATTTCGGACTGGCCAAACCGGTCAATCCGGTGCAGATGGAAGGCGACTCGACCCACACGGTCTCCCAGGAATTGACCAAAGTAGGCAAGATTCTCGGCACCGTTTCATACATGTCGCCCGAGCAGGTGCGCGGCGAACCGGTCGACCAGCGGAGTGATACGTTTGCCTTTGGCATCGTGCTCTACCGCATGGCTACGGGCATCCTCCCGTTCTCCGGTACTACTCAGGTATCGACATTGGCCAAAATCCTCGAGGCCGCGCACGAAGCCCCGCACGTCAAGAACGAGAATATCCCCGCCGAGTTGGAACGAATTATCGATAAGTGCCTGCAGAAGGATCCCAACGACCGGTATCAGGATACGCGCGATCTGGTTGTCGATCTTCGCAACCTGCGCAAACAGGTCGACAGCGGCGTTACCGACACCGTCTCCACGACGGCGCTCCGCCCGGCGAAGGAAAAGAAGAAATTCCAGCTCACTTGGAAATGGGTAGCCCTGATGGGCTGTGCAATACCGGTTGGCGCGCTGACGATCGTCGCCTTGGTCGCGATGCTCTTTGACGCCTTCACCAGTGACGAGGACAAGGCGGACAAACTCCGCCTGGCGGAGAGAATCGCGGCCAACGTCACGGATGCCCGCTCGGGCGGCCTCCTCGCCGGAACCCGGGCTGTCGCCATTCTCAGCTTCGACAACAAGACCAACGATACGACACTGAACTGGCTTGAGTCGGGACTTCCCGAAATCCTGGCCACCGATCTGTCGCAGCATCACTCGATGGAGATCATCAATCCCACCCGGCTTCAGGATTATGTCGCCAAGGAGGGTGGTGAGAAATCGCGCGAGTCGTTTGTCGAGGCCGCGCACGCCCTCGGTGCCTCGACGCTCCTGTCCGGTTCCTTCTTCAGAATGGGGGAGAAGATTATTCGCATCGACGCCCGGCTGGAGGATCTTTCGAGCGGCAAAATCATGCTGGCCGAAAAGGTGATCGGCGCCGATCCCGTTGCTCTCATCGACAGCCTCACGCACAAAATGTCGGCGTCGCTGAATGTTACCGATCCGGGCGGCAGCAGTACGGTAGCCGACGTGACCACGTCGTCCCCCGAAGCGTACAAGCACTATATTGTCGGACTCGAGTTGTTTCTCGACGAGAAGTACGACGAGTCGATTCGCGAATTCCAGCAGTCCATCGCTGTAGATTCCACTTTTGCCCTTCCCTACATGCGCATCGGCATGGCGAATGCATTTCAGTCCCGCATCCGCGAGGGGGCGCAGTACTTCGCCCTGGCCAAGAAACACGAACAGAAACTGCCGATTCGCGAGCGGGGACTGCTCGACGTTTATGCCGATCTCTGGCTGAACCAGAAGTACGACGATGCCTTCACCAAGCTGCAGGCGCTGGCCAATAACTATCCCGATGATAAGGAGATTCTGGCGGTCGACGGACTGCTCGTGTGGGCGTTTAATCAGGATTCCACACTCGCCTTCAAAATGTACGACTCCTCGCTGTCGCTTGACCCCGCCTACCAGTTTGCGCTCGGTCAAAAATCGTCGGTTTATGAACAGCTCGGGAAATACGATCAGGCCGTCAAGTGGATTGAAACCATGCGCAAATATCATTCGGAGAGCGCATCGGTTTACTCGACGCTTGGGCGGCTATATCGACGGCTTCAGCGCTACGACGACGCTCTGGCCGCCTACCAGGAATACGATCGCCGCTTCCCGAGTATGTCCGACGGCCTCTGGGGGATGTACCGCCTTGCGATCATCCGCCGCGACTTCGAACAGGCCGAACAATATCTCGATCAAATAGGCAAGCGGTTCAAAGACAATACATACGAAATGTATGAGTACTATTCGGCCAAAGTCAGCCTGAGCCAGTGGCGCGGTCAGTTCCGGGCCGCCTTGCAGTCTGGTCACAAGTTGATCGAGATCGCTCAGAAGACCAAGGATAGCAACTATGCGTACAGTGCGTACGGTGCGCTCGCCGCTCAGTTCTATCAATACAATATGATGGATTCTGCGATGGTCCAGATCGACAAGGGCTATCAATACGCCACCGTCTTCACCAAGATGTCTTATCCCATTCAGATCGTCGCGCGACAGCCCAACGA